>FOBR01000044.1 GCA_900109895.1 bacterium A37T11 | reverse complement strand
ATGAAATAAGGAACCTTCTTCTTCCAACCATTTATATGGCGGTGTTCAAACGTACCACTTACAGGGATCAGGCAACGATTCTTGCGCAGCCGGTACCACATCGAGCGCTTATCCTCCAGTATCCGCTCAGAACGTGCATTGACCATGTTCTTACGCATATCTGCATATTTCTTCGGGTCTTTCATCAGATATACCGGATCCACCCCCCATTCCGCATCATCCAGGGCCAGGCCACTTTCTTCCCGCATGATGATCGGGTATTCCGGATGACCTAAGGCCCAAACGTCCTCCATATTGGGGTTCCACTGTATCTTGCTACGGATTTTCAGATTCGGGAAAGCTGCTTTTGTTAATTCAATGTCGGTGTGTAAGCTTATATCCCAACACATAATTTTCGTCTGTCTATAATGGTTGCTGCCAGCGTCATTTAATAATCTCTATAGCGGGAATAATAAGCTTTTTATCCCCCTGACTGTATAGCAGCCATAATCCTGCCAAACACCTGGCAGAACAAAATGTCTATGGGATCTTTGCTTTTAAAGGTGGCAAAAGCGACTTTACATCTTTTCCCAATTCATCGCATTATAAACAGCAGCAGTCACCAAACCGCCAATGACATACTATAAAGGTTAAAAATTTTATTTAGCCAACTGAATGATCCCGGGTTAGCCTTTTTACATTTATTAACATTTTTGCTTAAATTTGTCACATATCATTTAATTATCCTAATAGCTTATATTAATTATTTCATGTTATTTTTATATACACGTTACGAATACGTTTTAGGGAGCAAACAAATCATCAGTTCATTAAAAAACCAGACACACAAAGAAAATTTCAATCTGCGTATCATTACCCCAGCTGTAAAATTTCTAGGAATACCCATTGGAGGCGGATTAGTTAAATTATCCAGATTAGTCAATTCGGATGGTAAAGTTATTCACGCCAGAAATTATTCACCGGAAATTAAAGAAGAAGTAAAAGCATTAAAAAAAACGCTAAAAATTCCTTATTTTAAATTATGGAAAGGTTATCTTTTTGTGCTTTTCTTGGCCATTATTGGATTTGTCATATATGGAACTAAACTATATTTGGAGGGAAGAGAATACCGCAGCGAGAGGCAAAATCTTACCACAGCCGTACAACAATTGAAAACTGGTCAACTCTATGGCGCCTCTTTTTTTACCGATACCAAAGGCAATAATATGAATGAATTACCTTACGGTTGGGTGAAGATTAAGAAAATAGCAGGTGATACAGTATTTGTACAACGCTCAAAAAAATTGGTCAATAATGCCATATTCAACATGGAAAATCTAAAACCGATAAAACCAACATCTGAAGCAGATTGGGATGAACATGTGGAAAAGATGAATTATACATTATTAAAACAAGCAGCTAACGGAGAAGATATAACAGGTGTGGATTTGCGCTATATTGGTGCAGGTCACAACATATATCCCGGAGTTATTATGTCATTAAAAGGAGTGGAATGACGTGTGAGATTCACAGACAACACGCCAGCTAAAGTGGCGCGCGGCACTTTAATTAGCGTCCGTAATACGGGCTTCCAGCAGTTTATTGGGGTCTATGATGGGCAATATAAAATGCTTTAATACGGTAGAGCCACACTTTTCTGTAAGTACCCCCCTAAATGTTGAGTAAGATGTGCTTAACAATGTGCTTATAAAAGCACCATTAAAAATCACTTTATCGTCATTCACCGTATAGTAATCCTCTATGGGTCCCAAGGGTACAACTACGGCATGAGATGATCCTCCCTCCGGCAATTGAGGCAAAGATAAACCGGATTGAGAAGGAGTATGTAGCGCGGGAACGCCTTGCCCAATTTGGCCTCAAACCAAAAAAACGCATATTGTTTCACGGCGCGCCCGGCTGCGGAAAAAGCATGAGCGCCGAACGGGTCGCCTGGAATGTAGGGTTGCCCTTCCTGAAAGTACGTTTTGAAGCGATTATATCTTCATATCTTGGAGAATCAGCCAGCAACCTGAAATCCCTTTTTGACGCCATAGAGCAATATCCCTGTGTGCTGCTGCTGGACGAATTTGACTTTATAGCCAAGTCGCGTGAAGGCAAACAGGATGTCGGCGAAATGCACCGCTTGGTCAATATCCTCCTGAATGTATTGGAAGATTACGATGGCCCGGGCATTATTATTGCCACCACTAACCTCGAAGGCACCTTGGACAAAGCCCTTTTCCGCCGCTTTGACGACATCATTGAAATGCCGAAACCCGGCAAAGATGAGATCATCCAACTACTGAAAAGTACCTTGGCTTCCATGGAGGTGGATAAAAAGATTAATTGGGCTGGGCTTGCAGAAAAGATGGAGGACTATTCGGCAGCGCTGGTTGTCAAGTTAGCAAATGATGCCGCTAAAACAGCGGTTATACAAGGTAAAGATACCTTGAAACAAGCACATTTTGATGAATCAATAAAGGAGAACGAACTATATAGCAAATAATTACTTACTTAATTTCTAACTAATATACCTGAATTCCCTCACCTGCCTTTACGAGGCACGCTTCAAGGTCAAAGGGCTACAACCCTCCATGGTCATCGGGCCAGCAGACCTCTCCAGAAATAAGTATGACATCGTTTTTGTAGACGAGTCTCACCGCCTTCGGCAACGGGTTAACCCAGACCCAAACCAAGCTGCTCGATTCGCAGTTTAGGGTGCGTGGAGGCCCTCGCTACGTCCGATTCATCACCCAACTATTGCTTGGCCGTCTACCCAAAGGGCAGGAGCCCATTAAGCTCAACGACTACGACTTCAAACAATTTCATAGCCTGCAGGCACACATAAATCACATCAAGCAAAAGAACCAGCAGGAAAAACTAGCACGTATGGTAGCCGGCTACGCCTGGCCTTGGGTCTTCTCAACCAATTCTGGCTCATGCAGGCCTGAACGAACGTGTAATGGCTTCAGGGAAGAATCGCAACAAATACTTCTACATCAATAAGCTCCCCGGTTTCCTTGTCGGTGATATGATTGACCCACGTATTGCTGGTAGTGGTGCAAAAATGTAAACCCGGGGTGGTTGCGGGCTTTGTTGACCCCCACATACTCCTTTTCGGCAAACAGCTGCTTCTAAGTATTCATCGTATTCCGGGAAATTCCCAGTATCGAACCTATCCTGCGGTTGCTGACACCATCAAGGTGTAAAGTAATTATTTGTTTCAAGTCCATCGGATCAAGTATATTGGCCATGTAGCTATATTTATGTACGGCGACAAGGTAATGCTTGAGCTCTCAAAGTGGCACGAAACGAACCGTAATTGTGCTATAACTTATACTAAAAGTCCTGTAGGCACATAGTCGATAGTGGCACCGTTCGAACCGTTATCCCAACAATCACTATCAAACTAACTTGGCATCATCCGACCGAAATAGCTGGCACTATCCGAACCGGAGTATCCAAGATCTCCCTCACTCAGCATCTCTATCTGGACATCAAACAAAATCGCTTTGTCTTCCATGCTATTTTTTTATCGCCTAAACGGGCGCCTTATCTTCTTCCAGTTCCAGTCAAAAGAAAGAATGTCACAAACAAATTCAATTAAACACCAGACTGGTATATCCCCCCTTTCCGAACCTTATAAATTAGTGATTGAAGAAGCGCTCACCATTGACGAGGATGCGCTGCAGGGAGTTATTTATATGGAGGTTTCAAAACAAACTAGCCTGCAATTCCCTTGGGTTATCATCCCCTAGCGGGGGCAAGCCTTCCCAATCCCAATAATCAAATTTATGCTTGCCGTCCGGGCGAACGGCTCCACCACGAAGCGAGTATACCGGTTGGTAAAACAACCCATCCTCTGGCAGCTCAAAGTGGAATATTTCCGTCATGTCATCCTCGGTGATCTCACTGATCCAGGCTTGCTCCAGCTCGGGCGTGAGGAACAGCGGCATCCGGTGACGGTTTGGTCCATCGTTGTGGATGCCCTGCATCGTGGTATTGGCCGTCCGGGTTATCAGGGCAAAAAATAAAATAAGGCACTTTAAAGAAAAACAACTTCATTGTTTACAACTGAGTCAAAAATAAGCTTATATTTACCCTATGTCAACAGCAGAGCAACGAGCGCAAATGCCTAAAGGAACTCAGGCCGTATTGGACCGGAGAACCCTATTTAACGCAAACCGTAACCTTTTACCACTTCTTAAAGAAGGGCAATGTGTGTTGGATGTAGGTTGTGGTTCCGGTAGTATTACCGCTGGCATAGCAGAAATAGTGGGCTCAACAGGTCAGGTCATAGGCATCGACAGCAGCAGCCATCTTATTGAACTTGCCCGCAAACAATATGGCCATTTAGCAAATCTTCATTTTGAAGCGACAGAACTCCGTCACTACCTTAGTTCTGAACCCTTTCACGTGGTCAGTTCTGCACGCGTATTACAATGGCTAGCCCATCCAGATGAAGCAGTCGGCCATATGGTGTCACTTGTTCGGCCAGGAGGCTGGCTCAGCGTTCTTGATTACAATCACTGTAAGATCGAGTGGAAACCCAAGCCTCCGCAAAGCATGCAATTATTTTACGACACCTTTCTAAAATGGCGTACAGAAGCAGGCATGGACAATACCATTGCAGATCGCCTCAGCCAAATATTTACCGATCATGGGCTCACCCAAATCCATCTGGAAGATCATTCCGAAGTCAGCCAGAAACAAATCACCGGTTTTGAAGCAGAAGCCTCAATCTGGACCAAAGTAGCAGAAACCAGGGGGCAGCAGCTCGTGGCCGACGGTTATATGGCTGAAGAATTGCGGGTTCAGGCCATCCATGATTATGAACGGTGGATTCAAGAAGAGGGACAATCCATGAAATTATACTTATTGGCGGTTACCGGCCAGAAGCCGGGTGAATTGAGATAAATTAACGCTAAATGGCGTTTTAGTACCATACATATATGAAAAAAATAGTATTACTGACCATCATAGCAGGGTGCTTGGCAGCCTGCCAGAACAAGATAGAAGAAGTCCCTTACACCCTCGCCAATCATTATTTTGTGAAAAATAACGTTGCTAAGGTTGATCATCCAAAAATAGCCGATGAAAAGACCTTCCATGAAGTTTTCGGAGCAGCAGCAGTCATGGGCGATGGAGGAAACCCAACCCCCATCGATTTCAACAAACAATATGCGGTGGCCATCGTACTGGACGAGACCGATGTTGCCACAGCGATTGAAGATATTTCAGTTCACAAAAATACTGGATCGGGGCAGGTAGAAGTAAATTACAAAGTAAAGACCGGCGAAAAGCAGAGCTTTACAACCAGGCCCACAGCCATCCTGATCATAAATAAAGCCCATGAGGGTGAAGTGCTATTGAAAGAAATTAAGTAGAGCAAGAAAGATGACCTGTGTTTAATTCTGCCATAATATTTCAGTTTATATCCCTCTTTCCACTGAGATGAAAAAAGCGGGAATATTCCATAACATTACCCGACCATCTACGTGCTTGGGACAATATAAATTTAAGCCTAGAAATCATTGTTAAGGCCAATAAGATCCTATTTTAGATGGAGATTGGGCACCTTTATTGTTAATAACCCTACCAGTTAATTTTTTAAGCATAGGTATTATGTATGCAGAATCTTCATCTGTCAATCTTGTTGTATTTATACAAATTATCTTCTTTATTAAATTCTGGCTTTTAACTTATCAGCTCTCTGAAATGATTTGATTGACCTGTTGTTCAAATTCAGGAAGAATATCTTCTATTACACCCCACACGGCCCAAAGATCTACCCC
>FOBR01000016.1 GCA_900109895.1 bacterium A37T11 | reverse complement strand
ATCTGCACATGATTGGCTATGCCGTGTATGCCTACCGAATTATTACGGTCGGCGGCGATGATGCCAGCCACGTGGGTGCCATGCAGGGCATCCGGGCCAGTCACATCCGCATTGCCGGCGTGTGTTTCAGCCGGCACATAATTCAGGCTGTAATGGTAATCTAAATCATTTTGCATCCGCTCCATGATGTCCAGGATATCTTCCTGATAAAACTCTGCAAAGGTTTTCCGCTTCATTTTTAAATTTACCAATGAGCGGACTTGATTTTCGCCATCATTTTTGGGAGAGAAATCCAGGAAATCCTGCAGTGTAGGCGCCTCTTTGCCCAGTTGTTTAACGACCGCATCGATGGTGATCTTCAGTTTCTGCAGATTTTCTAACTGGTCTTTGGTTTCCTGCCGCTTGTTATCCAGCGTCGTTTGCAAAGCTAGAAAGTTGGTAAACGCATTTCGGTAATCGGCAGGTAACTTATCCAAGTTATAGCGGCCAAACCGTTGACGGCCCAGCCGAACCTGACGGGTAAGTTCCATGTTATCATACTGCTGTGTGCTGTCGGGCGTACCCACAAAGTTCCATCCATACACATCATCCACATAACCGTTGCCATCATCATCCACCCCGTTGCCGGGTTTTTCCTTTTTGTTTACCCACAACACGGATTTCAGGTCTTCCTGCTGGATGTCAATGCCCCCGTCCAGCACCGCAACAATGACCGGATTGGCTGGTTTGCCACGAAGCAATTCAACATAAGCCCGGTCATCGCTGATGCCAAACACCCCGTCATTTTCCAGATCAAGGTGTTGCCAGTCAGGGTTTTCCGGCTGCGCGCAGGCGTTCGTCAGTATAGAGCCTGAAATTGCTAAATAAAGGAGTTCTTTTTTTATGTTCAACGTATATGGATTTATTTAAATAGCTCTTAAACAAGATAACCTGGCAGAATTCGAAGATTTCTTGCAGTAAATTTACTAAAAAATGCGAATTTTAGATGTTTTTTCAATAATTGAATCACATTATTGTGGGTTTTGCGGCATACCCGACAATGCAATGATCTCATCTGGAATGGGCAGCGCGTACTTATTATCATTCGGCATGAGGGTGTATTCTTCGTTATTAATATTTCTTTTCAAGACAATATTGGCACCTTCTTTATTTAACCGTTTGATATCTGGCCAGCGGATACCTCGGAACATAAGCTCCTTCCTGCGTTCAAGCAGAATAATCCTAAGTGCTTCTTCTTTGGACGATGCTGTTAAAGGAATATAGGATTTTGATTTATCCCACCTATTAATTAATAAAGTGTTTAAATCAGCCATAGCCTCCGCTATTTTTCCAGCCCGGGCATAGCTTTCAGCTCGCATCAGGTAATTTTCTGCATTTGAAATTCCAAAGAATTTTGTACTTGTGCTTCCAGAATAATTTCCTTTGAAACTATAGGTACCGTCTGTGTTTTTTTGAAAAAATAAAAGCTTGCGGAGGTCACCCTCCTGAAAGGTATTATATAAAACGGAATCTACCCGGTTGATTGCGAGGTTAAGGAGCTGTCCTGAACTGTTTCCATATAAATAAAACTGAACCTCCGGATTAAATTGTGGTTTAGGGAATATTTTTCCCGCCTTAGACTCGTTGTAATCCCATAAAACACTATTTATTTGGAGCGCACTATCTGCGTACAAACCAGCTTTTTCATATTTTCTCATAAAAAGTAAGGTTCTGGCAAGCACGGCATAGGCCATAGGTTTGCCAGAACGCGTTATGCCATCCGGAACGTTCGGAAGAAGGGGAATAGCCTCTTCCAATTCAGCTATAATTTCGTCGTAGGTTTCTTTGACGGTAACGCGGTGAGAAGGTACACTAAAATCTTTTTCCATCCGTAATGGAATACCCAAATCAGTATCTGAAGTGGTTTCGTCATAAGCCTTGCACCATATATTGGCAACTGAAAGATAACGAAATGCCCGAAGGGCAAGTGCTTGGCCCTTTACTAGATCCCATTGTCTTTCGTTTTGCACTGTTCTTTTAATTTCTTTCAGTTTATCCAACGCAAATGTTGAAGAGTATATAGCTTGATATGTGTAGTACCAATCATTATAGTTTTCCGCGTAAACCTGGGCTCCGTTCCAGCGATATAAGTTTCTTGAAAACTGATCCTGGAGTCCATTATACGTTGCTGTAGTAACATAGTAATCATCCGCCGACATCTCACCTGATGATGCTCCATATGCATTTATTGTTTGATTCCTATCAAATAGGGCTTGTAAATCCTTTAAGGAATTAGGTACTACCAGCGTTTTATCTGATTTTTCAGCTAAAAATTTTTCGCAGCCTGTAAAAATAAACAATCCTATTAATGACAGAATGGTTAATTGCAAGTATTTCATGGATTTTTATTTATTAAATGTTATATTCAATCCTAAAGAATAAGAAGACACAGCGGGTAAGCCATAATTTTCATAGCCATAGATGACATCCGGGTCAATACCCAGTTTATTGGCCCTCCAAATGATCCCAAGGTTATTTGCGTTCCCGTAAATACGAATATCACTAAAGGGTAATTTTGGAAATTGCTTTTTAGTTAAGGTATAACTTAACTGAATGTATTGCAAGCGGGCATGATCTCCTTTTTCTACAAATGCCTCTGATCCTCTATAAAAAGCTGATCTATAATTATCAAATGGATATTCCAATGAAGGGATATTGGTAAACTTTTCATCTCCCGGGTTTTTCCATCTTTTTTCAAAATCATTGTGACCAATTGCCTGGCGGGCTATCTGTTCAAAATCGACTGTTTCTCTTCTAAAAAAGTAGTTTAACTTAAAACTAATGGCCATATTTAACTCCAGCCCTTTATAGCTGAAACTGTTGATCCACGAACCGTAACGGGTAGGGATGGAGGAGCCACTAAATACTAAGTCATCGAGTGTTGTCGCAGAGTACATGGCTGCATAATCCTTACTGATTTCTCCATGTAAGTAGCCAAGTGGATCACCTGTTTCGTGTTCAAGCCCCGCCCACTTATATGAAAACACCGAGTTGACTGGGTAGCCAACTTTAGAAGGTCTTCCCTGTCTTGCTGCAGGAATACTTATATAATCACCTCCTGCTTTTGAACTTAAGTAATAATCCGTCAATTTATCGTGATAAATGCTAAAATTTAGTTTGGATTGCCAACCAAACTGGTGATTAAGAATGATGGCATTTAATTCAAGGTCTAATCCTCTACCCTTCATGCTGGCTACATTTTTAGTGATGGATAATCCGGCACCTGCCGTGTAGTCCAATAGCGCATTTCCAAATAGATGGATTCCGTGTTTGTAGAAATACTCCAAGCTTCCGTTAATTCGGTTATTAGCTGTTGAAAAGTCTGCTCCAAGGTTGAATTGCCTGGATGTTTCCCAACGTAATTCCGGATTATAGTAATGATTGAAATTAGCTTGTACTGCATTATTGTACGTATTATTAGAGTAAGAATAGGCAATGGTAGTGACAGCAGTCATGGCCGGATCTATATTTCCGCTGATACCATAGGTAGACCTTAGTTTTAACTTTGGTAACCATGAAACACGATAAAAATTTTCATCAGAAATGTTCCAGCTCAACCCGGCCGAATAAAAGGGATTCCATTGATCGTTTATTTTTAAACCAAACAGATTGGAAGCATCAGTCCGCGTACTCAATGAAAGGGTATACTTTGATAAATAAGTATAAGCGGCATTTCCGAAAAATGACACAAATCGGGTGGTTTTGTCACTAATTGTGGAGGTTAAGTCACTTAAGGTAGTATAGCCTGAGCCCGTAATACTAGGTATTTGTTCTTCATAATTTACGGTCGTATAAGTAAGCAGATCTTCATCATAGCCATAAACACCTCCGCCATTGCTTTTATCCGTAAGGGTACGGACTTCACTGCCGAAAATGGCTACTATTTGATGGTTTTTCCAATGTTTTTCCAGGTTCAATTGGGCACGTAACTGGTGCGATTCCATCGTGCTATTATCGTAAGTGTACCTGCCACCATATGGATAACCATATTGTACTGAGCCGTCTTCTTGAATCTGGCTATACATATTGATTGTGCTGCGCATGGTATAGCTATTTACTCCCCACAAATTAGTTGAAGCTTGCGTTTGCCGCTCGTATTGGTATTTAATATCTAATGCCAATACGGGTAGAAACCGGTAATTTATACCTCCTTTAAAAACCATATCCTGGATTTTGTCGACTGTATAATTGTCTTTATAATCTGTTAACGGATAATATTTCCAATCCAGTAGTTTGCCAGGATATAACGTATCGGTCCAGGCTTCCCTGTAATCTTTAGTAATACCTACGGGATTTCCATCATCATCCGCGATGCGGGTATAGGGATAAAAGCCATTATAAATCTGCTTTATCAATCCATATCCTTCAGCGCCGCTTTTGGTCATACTTTGTGTATAATAAATACCACTTGTTAATTCTATATTTTTGACCGGTTTAAATACATTTTTATAACTCAAATTTAACCGATTATATTTGGCGTGCAATTCGTCAACATTATGGTCATAATTGGCTGTAGCTGCCCAGGCTAGCTGGTCAGTGCCACCCGTCATGCTAAGTGCATATTGCTGATCTACTTTTTGACGATAGAGGTAACGCATCATATCGTCCCGTATATCTATTGTTTTATATTGGTCAATTTGGGCATCAATTTTTGCTTTTTCTTCATCGGAGGTCGCATGATCTTTCTTAATTAATAATTCAACAACGGGCGACAGAATGAAGGTACTTGGGGTAGCATTTATATTCGAGTTTTAGTAGCCACGTTCATATAAAAACTTTTCATATTCAACAAATGCATCAGAACTAACTTGTTTTATTTTGTATAGATTGGGTTTATTGCTAATGGTCACATTCGTATTGAAAGAGATGCTGTTTGGCTGGTTAAACTGTCCTTTTTTGGTTCTGATAACAATGACTCCATTGCCTGCCCTGGCACCCCATATTGAAGCCGCTGCTGCATCTTTTAAAATTGTAATATCTTGAATATCATTTGGATTAAGATTTTTTAGTTCGCCTTCGTATGGAAAATTATCTACAACGATCAGGACTTCACGGGGCCCTTGAATAGTGCTCAAGCCTCGCACCATCAGGGTGGGCGTGGAAGAATAACTTCGATCTACCACGACCCCATTGGCAACGGCTTCCAGACGGCTCAACACATCCGTACTTACCTGCTGGTTAAATAATTTGTTATCTACAACCGCAAACGAACCCGTCGCTCTTTCCTTTGGCAATTGTTGGTAGCCCGTGTTTACTAATACTTCAGCCTGTTCAAGTTCAGAACTCATGGCCTTCAGGCTCACCACACCAATATCTGATTGTGCGTTAACTTCCTTCTGAATATAACCTATAAAACTAATAATAAGAATGGCATCTTTGGGAACATTCGCTAAGGTAAAATAACCTTGTTTATCGGTGCTGGTGCTAAGTTTGTAGCCTTTGACACGTACAGAAGCCCCTGCTAAGGGTTTCCCTAAGGAATCCGTTACTCTTCCCCTTACTTCAGCATAAGCCAGGATAAGGTTTTCCTTTTAACAATGAATGAAGTAATCACTCCTTCGCTAACTTATAAAGGCCAATTTTTGATATTTCAGGTTTTGCCCTGGCAAATACGTGCACCCTGAACTTTGTGGTAGAAACCGGCTCAAACTGGATTAGGCGTTTATAACCCACGGTAGTACCACCCGTAAGGAGTTTCCATGCGCTACCGTCAAAGTATTCGACCGTAAAGGACTCTACTCGCTGCCCTACCGCAATATTTTCCTGCAGCATCAGCACATTTATGGTTTTAGGACCTTTCAGTATTATCTCCAGGATAGTGCTAGTGTCACTGCTGCTTAAGATAGTCATGCGACCATCGCTTGCCAGGTTTTTTGAAAAAGTAGCTTTCATCAATTGGCTAAAACCCTGCAGGCTTTTGATATCGGCATCGCTGATGAGGCCATTTTTGTCTGGAGGCACATTTAATAGCAACACCCCGTTGCGGCCTACGGAAGTAAAGTAAGTCTTTAGCAGTTGCTGGGGTGATTTCACCTGGGCGTCCTGATTCCTGTGGTAAAACCATCCTGGCCGGATGCTGACATCCGTTTCAGCAGGGTACCATATCAGTCCCTTGGCCTGCATGATGTGGCTTCGCCCTCCCAGGTCCTGATCATGGCTGTCACCCAGCACCGCTGGGACAACCATCATTTCCTTTTGAGACGTGGCCGCTATTTTCTGTTGACTCTGTTCTCCTACGGGTAATACACTCCATTCCGTTTCGCGGCCCACGCCAGACTCCGTGCCTACCCACCTCACATCCGGCCCCATTACAGCGATAACAGCCTGAGGCTGCAACTTGCGGATCAGTTTGTACCATGCGTCAAAACCATACACTTGCTTTTTTCCGTTTGGGCCTTCACCATTTGCCCCGTCAAACCACACCTCATCTACCCGGCCATATTGGGTCAGTAATTCGGTAAGCTGGTTTACGAAGTAAGCATTGTAACGCACACTGTCGCCATAAAGGTTTGAGTTGCGGTCCCAGGGCGACAGATAAATCCCAAAACCTATATTTTCCTGCTTGCAGGCCTTAGCCACATCTTTCACAATATCACCCTTACCATTTTTGTAGGGCGTGTTTTGAATGGCGTGCGCGGTATATTTGCTGGGCCACAAGCAGAAACCATCGTGGTGTTTGGCCGTAAGGATAACCTGCTTAAATCCTGCTTCTTTCATTGTTTTGACCCATTGCCTGGCATCCAATGCGGCCGGGTTGAACTGTGATATATCCTCTGATCCATCTCCCCATTCTTTGTCTGTAAAAGTATTGATGCCAAAATGAAAGAAAGCTGTCAACTCGAGTTGCTGCCAGCGCAACTGCCTGGGCGAGGGAACAATGTGATCTGCCTTATAAAGAATATCTGCCGGAGTATCGTGCAGTCCAATGCTCGCAAAGCTACCAGCCTTATCTAAGGTAAACCGGGCTATAAACCCACCTCCTGGAGGCATTCTGATGGACAATTTGCTAAGACTCGTATAGCTGCCGGTTTTTTGTGAGGTTTGCCCGGGGTTGCCAGCCGCATCCTCAAGCAATGAACCCTGATAGGTTCCTTTCCCCAAGAACTTCAGGTCGATGGGCAGACTGGTGGGATTCTCCCCATTCAGTGCAACGAGATACCAATCCTTACCGCTTCTGCGAGCCATGATGGCTAAACTACTGATTTCACTTGGGGGTAAGATCACCGTTTCGTCCCAAACAATTGGGATATTTTGCACCATGTTTTTTACCTCACTGGTGAGTAGATGCTCCGGATCAACCCCGAGGCACATGAAAGGAGAGGTAAAAGCAGCTACCGTAGCCACCTGGTGTGTCAGTGTCGTTCCTTTTGCTCTATCGTTAAACGTAAGTGGTGTAAAATCAGCGTGGCCCGCCAAAAATCGGGTAAACAATAGGGTGAGAGCATGTTTGGGGCCTTTCGCTCCATATTCCAGTCCCAACACAGCTTCCCGGCTAAGCTCGTTTGGCCAAGTGCGGGTTTCTCCGGTAGGTTTGTTAGCGCCATGGAAATCCAAGAGCAAGTGCCTTGCCGCAGCATCCTTTAAGGCATGCTGGTAAAACTGAATGACTTCCTGCGATTCCGCATCAAAAAAATCTATCTTTAAGCCGGCAATGCCCAGTTCCCTGCATTTGTCAAAGAAAGCAATCCTTGACGTGCTGTCTTTCAGACCCGGCACCCCATTGCGGTCTGGGTAGGCTTTCCATAACCAAATTTTTACGCCTTTTTTGCTGGAATAGTCTACCAGATCCTTCAACATAGCCCATTTATCCTTGCCGGCTTCCTGCCAACCAGACCAACCTTCGTCTACCAGGTTGTAGGGGAAACCAAGTTCGCCGGCCCAGTCAGAAAAGCGCTTCATGTTCTCCAGACTCACAGGGCCGTTATCTGCCAGCCACGACCAGACACACTTACCCGGCTTTATCCATTCTGTGGCCGGGCCTTCCGGAAAGAGCAGTGGGTCAGGTTTTGGGGATACATTCAATATGATATCGCTATTTACCAACGTATTCAGATCTCCCCCAATGATCACCACCCGCCAAGGGCTTTCTATGGTTCCTGTTTTCTCTGTAAGTCCAGTCAGGTTGGCACAGAAGGTGCGGGAACCCGTGGCGCGCAAAGACATGCCGGCAAAATCAGTTAGGCCGCCTTCAGTGATCGAGGCATACCCCAGTTTCCCGGGCAGCCGAATGGTGAGCGGTGGCCCGGCCAGCTGACCTTTCGGTACGTCTTCAATGTGCTGCTGCTGATAGTCCCCCTCATAATAACTGATGCTGGGTTGGCTCCAGACGGTACTTCCCGCAGGGATGCAAAAATCAGTTTGGTCTGCCTGGATGTTGGCAGTTCCAGGATTCGGGATCCGGTACCTGAAAGCGACCCCATCATTAAAGACCCGGACATTTACCTGAAAAGGACGATCCCCGTTTACCTGTACAATGAGCTCCTTATATTGATTGTGTGCAGTGCTGTGCACGCCCGTGATGGGATAAATTTCCTGCACGCTTGTCCTGCTGATCTCTGTGAAAGAACGGCCTTTTCCTACCTCACTGTCATTGACCGTCATTCCCATAGCCGAAGCATCCAGTACCGGCTGTTTATTTCTGCTGATGGAATAGTGAACTTGCCCACCCACGATCTGCAGGCTATAAGTGATGTTTTTGTCTGGGCTTGTCAAGCTGACGTGGCTGCGCTGGGCAATAGCCGGTTGCAGGCTGATGAAAAGCAAAAGGTAGATAACTAGAAGGCCGAATAGGTTATTTTTATGCATTAGCGTACGTTATTTTTATGACACTTGGATTGTTAGTACATCATTTTCTTTAAGGTGGATGTCATTTTTGAAATGGACCGTTAATTGCCGCCCTTCGTTGCTTGTTTTTGCAGCAATAACTTTTCCATTTAGGGCCGCTGTGAGCTTGCCGACTGGTTGGTCATCCAACTTTTCTAAGCCAAATGCTGTTAACCTTAAGGTGCCATATAATAGCGTGAGCTGGTGTGCCTGTTCATTCGCATTCGCTTGTTGCTCATAACTACCCCATCCAAGGGCCGTGGTGAAGGCTGCTTTGAACTGCTTCGGATTTACCTTAGGGGCGAAAGCCAGATATCCTTTTGGTCCGTGATAAGCATACCCACAGGCACTAATATACGTGCCAAAACTGGCCATGGCACGAGCATAATGATCGCTGCATTCGATCTCGTTATACGGGTTGCGCCTGGCAGCGTGATAACGATCGTGGATTTTCCGTGTCAATATCAGGCTTTCATCAACCATACCCTCTGCCATCATATGGGCTGCAACCTGATGCTCGAAGCCACTCATGCATTCATGAAAATAACCCAGCTGCCAGGTTTCGTTGTCGCCGTATGGCCTGGGCTCGTTTTTGGGATTGGTGTTCATAACCATGCCCCCATCGCCCGCCACGGCATAGGGCCGTCCGCCGGTGTGTGTCTGGATATAGGGGCCTACGTCCATCGTGAAGTTGTATTTCCACAGGGAACGCAAAGCTGTCAAGGTCTTTGATTGGTCCAGTATACGGGGTAGTCCGACCTGAAAGGCCCAACTTTGCCCATACACTTGGTCAATGTGACAGGTGTTATACGAACCAAGTTTCTTACGGCCCTGTACTGCATCTGGCCGGTGAATGAAGTATTCGCCATTAAACAGTGCGCTTTCCATGTTTTTGCTTCCTTTTTCTACGTAAGTTAGGCAAGTCTTGGCAAATGCCTTGTCCCCGACCTCCGTAGCCATGGCGTGCCCTGCACTGGCAGCGGCAATGCATAATCCCACGATCCAGGCAATCTCCCCTTCCCAGACGGCATCTAATGTGTTTTCCATAGGCGTATCCGTCATGCCGTCCCCGTTTTTGTCTTGGGCAAGCATAAAGCTGACAGCTTTTTTGATGTGTGGCCAGTTACGCTTCAGGAAGCTGTCGTCGGCGCTCATCTGGTGTTCACGATAGATACGCAGAATGGTACCTGCCTGTCCGTCGATCGCAGGACGGCTTTCATTCTCTGCCCGGAAGATGATACCTCCTTCTGGGTTGAGGGCTATACCCAGGTCTACCCGCTCTCGCTGGTCGCGCTCTATAGACGGAAAGATGCGGGCCATGGTGTGGGCGTACTGCCATACATGGGTGCACGTGCCCGGACAAGCGCCTACACCCTCCCACGCCCAGAACCGGCCATCGGCAAAACGATACGTATTAGCGGTAGCAAGAGTACCTATGTTCAGCATGGTCCTTTCAAGAAACCAATGAGGCAGGCTTGAATCTTGCCAGGCGGTATGCCATCGCTCGGTTAACTTGCTCAGTCGTTCAAAATTAGCTGCCAGATAATGTCCTACGGCCCTGGCATCTGCAAAGTGGGTTGCATAATTGTAGCCTTGCGCTGCATCTGCTACAAAGTCTTTCAATTTTGGATGCGGATGGTTAAAAAACCAGGTTATGGCATAGTCTGCCTGGGAATGGCCTCCGGGGGTTATCTTGATACTGGTGCCGATGCTGGCAACGCTCTTTTCCGGTGTTTCCTTTTCGCTGGGTTGGTCCTTGCGGATGTCAAAATTGGCTGCAGCTATTGGCCAGGGGTTGCAGTCGGTATTTACCTGGCCCTGACCTTGCAATAATACCAAACTCATGCTGCCTGAATCCGCCAACTGTGCTAATGCGGCATCAGTGTGCCGGCATTTGAAATGAACAGCTGTAAAGCCGGCTGAGGATTCAGCCTCATTCACCCTGAAGGAACCGACCTTTTGAGCGCTTAATTTATTCACGCCATTTTCCATCCATCCTATTAAGTCTACACTTAATTCCTCTTGGGTTTTGTTAGCTGCACGGATACGCAGTACCGTGGCAGGCAAGGAAGAAAGATCAGCTTCCAATGGGATAAAAGGAGAGTACGCCTGCAGGATAACGCTGACGGGAAAATCGGTGCTTTCATAGTGGATGGTGGCCACGGGGTAGGAAGCTTCAAAACGGATCTCGTCCCAACTTTCTTCATTCAGTTCTTTGATGAAGGTTTTACCTTGGTAATTAACCCTCACTGCAAAACCTTGTTCCAGCACCCGCCGATTGTTGGCATTGGTGGGTTCTACATAATTAGCTCCATCCCTGGATTTTAGGCTGCGCACATTCGTGCCATCATTCCAATTAATGCTCTTAGGGTCAACGCCCTCGTAAATGCTATCCAAGGTCTGGTTATAGATCTGCCAAAGCCATAGTCGTCCATCACCGCCTATGTATACAGTGCCGGAATGCAGGCCGCCTACCGGCATGCCGATGAAAGCGAGCTCATTGCGGCTCTTCAGATAGGTGGTAGGTGATTCCTGGTTATAAATTGAAGCCAGCCAGGCAGGGTCTATCTGCTTATCGGCAGGGATGTTGTGCCGTGCATAACCAGCAGAAAAGACACTTTTACCCCAGGCCGGAAAGCGGGTACTAATTAAAGCCAGAGAAAGCAGCCCGCTTTCTTTAAGAAACATCCTGCGGCTGGATTGGGTATTTATTTTTTCGGAATTCATCTGTTATGGTGTTGTTATTTTTGTTCTTCTGAC
This sequence comes from bacterium A37T11, assembly GCA_900109895.1. GTDB lineage: Bacteria > Bacteroidota > Bacteroidia > Sphingobacteriales > Sphingobacteriaceae > A37T11. The sequence goes on along the minus strand of FOBR01000016.1, from coordinate 120,817 downwards.
AGTTACCAATTTGGGTTTTGAGGAAGTAAATTCGGATTTTTATCAATTGCAGTTTGGGGCACGGGCCAAAGATAATGTTTGCTAGCATTAAAAGTACGTACCTGAGCTACAAATTTGGGCTTGGTATAGTCGCCTATCGCATCACTCACATTGCTGTTGATACCATATATAGTAGTTAGTACATCTTCTGCTGTTTTCCAACGAAGGATATCGAAATAACGCTTGTGCTCTGCTACAAATTCATGCCTCCTTTCATTCCGGATAATCGTCCGCATTATTTCCTGGTTGCCCAAATAGGCATCTACTCCTGGTAGTCCTGCTCTTGTTCTTACCTGATTTATGGCCCAAACAATCCTTGGATTAGTAGGGTCATACTCATTCAAGGCTTCAGCAAGAATAAGCAGCGTTTCTGAATACCGGTATATGGGCCAGTTGGTATAGCTAAGATCAGGTTGTGTAAAGGTAGGTTCATTGAACTTAAGGTACATAAATCCGGTAAGGCCACCTCCTTCGCTATTCATTTTTTCGGTCATGTTATACGATGGATGGGGTTGGTAAGGGCTATAAGTACCATCCGGCCGCAACACGTCAACTCCCGGCAACATAAAGGTTTGTTTAAGGCGTTTATCTCTGTTATTCCAAGGATTATTCTTATCATATATGGAAGACTCCTGAATGGATTTGCCATCCGTACATTCGTAGGAATCCACCAAGTCTCTACCAGGACAAAAACTGGCCCAACCCTGACCGGTTATACCCGTTCCTGCAGGGGATGCCAAAAGTGGTAATATATGAGTAATCTTGTCCTTCACATATTGATAGGCCAGGATGACCTCACTATTGTTATTATTGGACTCATGCTTGAAAAGGGAAGAATAATCGCTTTCCAGCGCATATCCCATAGCCGTTACTTTATCCGCCGAAGCGGCCGCTTCTTTCCACAATGCAGGGTTATCAGTGCCATCATGAAATTTTTTATAACTGGCCATATATAGATAAATATTCGCACGAAGCATATAGGCGGCAGCATTGGTAATATGTCCGGATTCATCCTTGTCAGTAAGACCGGCTGCGATGGCTGTCTCTACATTTTCGAGCGCATAGTTCAAGACATCTTGCTTGGGGCTACGTGGAAGAGCTGCCGAATCAAGGTCTACAGGCTTTTCTTTAATAAGTGGAACATCTCCAAAATGCTGAACCATTCTAAAATAGCGCATGGCCAGCATAAACCTCGCCTCAGCATCATACTGTGTTTTGATGCTGGCATCGATATTCATGCCTTTTAGCTTGTCAATAAAATAAAGTTCTGTACGGATAAAGTCGTATTTCCATTCTTCCAACACGTAATTATCGGTAGCCGAAAAGCTTCCCATGCCGACATATCCTAACCCTCCTTCACCGTAAGCATTTGTCATAGCAGAATTGTCACTTTCGCAATCCCGCCAGAAATCTCTTGAATTGGGAAGAGTAGTATATACTGCGTTCAATCCGGCTGAAGCATCCTCAGCCGTTTGCCAATAGGTATTTTCTGCAGCCTGAGACAAGGGATCCCGATCGAGAAATTTACTACACGCACTTATTAAAAAAAGGCTGGCAATCGTGGTAAGATGTATGATCTGTTTCTTCATGTTGATTAAAATTTAACATTCACGCCAAATGAATAAGTTCTGGATAGTGGGTAAACACCTCCTTCAGGGTCAAACCCCGGGTATCCAGTAATGGTAGCCAGATTTTGGACTGATATAAATATTCGCAGATAATTTATATTTATTTTGTTCAATAAATTAGTTGAAAAAATATACCCCATCTGCATATTTTGTATTTTTAAGTAATCAGCCTTTTTCAACCAATAACTTGAATATTTAGTATCATTAGAAGTGTATTGACTGGAAAGTCTAGGATACGTGGCATCCAAATTATCAGGTGTCCAATTATCCAATGCCCATGGACGTGCATTTTGTGAAGCTGCGAAGGCGACACTTTCAGCATAACCATAATAATTTAATTTTCCGTAGATGTTTGCAGAAATATCAAATTGTTTCCATCCAAAGTGAAGCGCGGATCCATAATTCAATGGAACTTTATCATTTAACACCGCACGATCATTGCCATCAATAACACTATTATCATCCAAATCCTTGTATTTTATATTTCCAGGAAAAATATTAGATCCTTGATCAACACTGGCAACATCGGCATCGTCTTTGAACAACCCAGTACTAATAAGACCGTAAGACATTTGATATTGTGTACCTACATCAGAATAACTATTACTTGCAATCCAGGGTCCAGTACCACCCAAGTCGGTCACTTTGTTTTTGGAAAATGCCAGATTCATGGAAATACCCCAATTAAAATCTGAGATTCTATCTTCATATCCTGCTGAAAATTCCCAACCTTTATTGTCCATTTTTAATAGGTTACGCACAGGACCGGACAAACCGAATTCCACAGATACAGGTGGGGCGTACAAGATGTTATCCCGTTTATTATAAAAATAATCTACGCCAAGGCTTATTTTTTGATCAAATAAGCCTGCGTCCAATCCAATATCCGTTTGTTTAGAACGCTCCCAAGTAATATTTGGATCAATAGCTAAACTATTATAGGCACCAGCAACTACAGAACCTCCGAAACCATAGATACTAGGATTATAGGTTAACGTTTGTGCAGTGGCATAATAGCCTACCTTTTCAGCATCCCCCAAAATACCCCAAGAAGCCCGCAACTTCAATTGTGATATCCAGTTTACCTTAAAGAAAGATTCTTTGTGGATATTCCATCCTGCAGAGAATGATGGAAAAGTACCCCATTTATGTCCATCCCCAAATCTAGAGGAACCATCTGAACGGATATTGGCCTGAAAAAGGTATTTTTCATCAAAATCATAATTTAATCGGCCAAAAAACGATTGAATTGCTACATCGCTTGCACTACCACCGTTTTGCATATTAGAAGCTGAACCAACATCCAGCACATCAATGTCATCAAATGGAAGATTATCCCGATAAGCATTGAAGCCTTCTGTTTTATAGTATTCCTGAGAATACCCGCCAAGTACTTTAAAATGGTGTTTATTTAAATTGTAAAAATAATCTGTGGTGGCTTGTAAGGTATTTCTCCATTGACTGTTTAAGGTTTCTTGAATACCGGTTACGATATTCTTTTGTGCCGCTATACTGCCGTCATCATTGTAAAGATTATAAGATGAAACACGGGCAGTAGTCCGCTGGTCATAGGTATAACGGGAGAAACTGCCTTTGATATTCCAGTCTTTAAGTGGCGAATAATTTAAGCTTAACACTCCAAATAATTCTTTATACCGGCTTTTGTTATAACCTCCTTCATTAACTGCAGCAACTGGATTTCCAACGATCGACGATCCAATGGCATATTGTCCTGAAGGAGTATAAATCGGATTTATAGGAGCTGCACGCGTGGCCTCTGATTGCCAGTTTTCCGTTCCTTTTTCTGGTTGCAGGATATAGGTTTCTGTATATTGAATATTTGCATCTACAGATATTTTGTCAGATAGCTTCATGTTCATATTTGGCCTAATTAAATATTTGCTATAATTATTAGTTGGAAGTGTCCCGTCTTGATAATCATATGCGCCAGAAAGCCGATAGGTAATGACATCATTACCACCGGCAACTGATAAAGAATGATCAGTTATAGCCGTGCTTTTTTTATAAATATCTTTATACCATTTATTATCGGAATATTTACCTGAAGCCAGGTCATCAAGTCCTTGCTGTCCATATAGTGGATCTTTTCCGTCATTGACAAGAGCCTGATCCCATAATTTCATATAATCGGCTGCCCCGACATAGTCTACTAAAAATTGAGGTTTTTGGAAGCCGACTGATGAGGTGAGCTCAATTTGGGCTTTTCCGGCAGACTTTCCTTTTTTAGTAGTAATAAGGGCCACACCATTGGCTGCCCTCGATCCATAAATGGCTGCAGAAGAAGCATCTTTAAGTACTGAAACACTCTCTATATCATTATAATTAAGTGTATAAATATTTCCTGGAAAACCGTCAATCAATACCAATACCCCTGAACTCCCACCAATCGTTGAGGTACCACGGATATTTAATGATGCGCCAGATCCTACTGCCCCCGAACTTTTCGACACGTTCAGCCCAGGTATTGAGCCCGCCAATAATTCTTGTACATTAGTAACTGGACGAGAATTAAGGGCTTTTTCCACATTTACAGCACCCACGGCACCGGTTAGGTCGGCCTTTTTTTGAGTTCCATAACCTATGACTACAACTTGATCAAGTTCAGAGGAAATGGGCACAAGGATTATCCGGATATTATTTTCGCTTCTTACTTTATAACTTTTTGTTTCATATCCAACAAAAGAGATTTGTATGATATCATCTACAGAGGCATCTATATTAAATTCGCCAAGCCTATTACTAAGCACTTCTTTATTGGTACCTTGAAGTTTCACGCTAGCAGACATCAGGGGTTCACCATTTTCACTAGTAATTATTCCATGCAGCGTTTTCGGCTGTATGGCAACCAGAGACTTCTGAAGTGCTGAAATTAAAACCGTGTGATCCTCGATTGAAAAATCCAGTCCTTGTTTAGTTAAAACCTGTCGTAGGGCATCTGTGACAGTTGTATTTTTAAAACTCACATCCACAGGCTTAACGCCTCTAAGTAGGCCTGGAGACCAAAACACATTATAATCGGTTTGCTTATTAATCTCCTGAAAAATTTCCACGAATGTGGCCTTTTTCTTAACAAACGTGATCTGCTGCGCAAAACTGCGCGCACTCACCTGTATACATATAATAAACAAAAGTAGGGTAGTAATTTTCATAACCCTTAAAATTTTTTGATGCAGCTGTAAGGGCATAGCATCTTTGTCTGTAATTTTTTTATACATTTGTTTGCTTAGTTAAATTTTGAAAAGTATTTGACATGCAATTTGGGGTTAAACTAAGCATAGATCAGGGACACTGCAATTGTTCCTGATTTTTTGTTTAAGCCCCGGGGTTGACTGAGTCAGGAGGTATTTATTTTTATCATTTGGTCATTTTTTAGAAATAATTATTTTGTTATTTTTAATATCAAATTTGGCTTTACCAGTTTTTTCCAGCATCCCGAGTAAAATGGAAATTTTGTCAAAACGTTTGGTAATGGCCGAATAAGTTTCTTTTTTAAGACTTTCATCTTGGTATTCTACCGCTACATTATACCAGCGGCTTATTTGGTTCATAACAGATTCAAGCGTTTCATCATAAAAGCGAAATTGACCGTATCGCCAAGCAATGACAGATTCTATATTTGTACGATGTTTTATGAATGATCCATCCTTTGATAATATAGATTGTTCTCCTGGTTTTAACAGGATATTGTTTTTACTATTCATCTCAACACCGTCATCACGTTTTTCCAACGTTTTAATCACTTGTAAGGAGCCGCTCACAAGAGTAGTTGTTATCATATTTAATTCATCAAAAACGGAAATATTAAATTCTGTTCCTAATACATGAATTTCCTGATCTTTTGAAAGTACGATGAACGGTTTTGTTTGGTTATTTGCTATTTTGAAATACACTTCTCCGGTGACTCTTACTGTCCTGGTCATACCAGAAAATGTGGCGGGGTAGGTTAATGAAGAGGCAGCATTAAGCCAAACTTTAGTTCCATCGCTTAAGGTTGCCTGGTATTGCGCTCCGTTTGGAGTCGATAATTTGAATAAATAGGGGGCTGAATTCCCTCCATTTGACTTACCAATGGATACATTTTTTATTGTACTTCCGTCATTATATATAATATGCGCTGTATCCATCCGGATGCCGGATTTGCTACTGTCAAGGTTAATGGATTCTCCGGTTGACAGGGTGAGTAGGGCTTTGTTAAAATTAGGTTGTATGATAATATGATTTTCCTGAATATTGTCTGCAACTTTTCTATTGTAGAAATATAAAGAAAAGGCTAAACAAATCAATGCAATAGCAGCAATAGACAGGTACCGTATAGGCATTTTGCTTATAATTCCATAAGGTTTTGATGGGGTATTGGCATTGATTGACTCCCATGTGAATTTTTGAATTGCAGCAATCTCTCCAGAACTGATTTCTGTTGTTTCATTTTTTGCAAGTGACATATAAGCCTCTTGGATTAGGCATTTTTCTTCTTCACTGCATTGACCAGCCAAATATTTTTCTATTAAACTTGTTGCTTCTTGTTTAGTCATTTAACCTACTTTATGCATAAATATATATAAGATACATAAGTGCACCCAAAGAATTAGATAGCACTAATATATTTTCGTAAATGACTGAAATATAATGATATTAATTTTTAATAATTAGTTCTAAAAAACATTCCACTCCGTAAGTTTTTTACGCAAAATGTGAATGGCATTGCTGATTTGTCGCTTAACAGTATTTTCAGCAATACCCAGTTTTCCGGCTATTTCAGATGTCGTATGATAATGTAACCGACTAAGTTCAAAAACTCTTCGCATTTTTGGAGGTAATTTTCCTATTTCTTGTTCAATGATCTTCTTCAGTTCACTTTCATAGAATTTCAATTCTATAGACCCATGTTCCTGAAATACTGTTTTTTGTATTTGTTCAATATATTTTTCCCCTTGCTTAGAACGTTGTAACTTACGTAATACTGCGTTTTGTGTAGAAGTATATAAATACCCTTGCAGAGAATTTTGTATATTAATAAGATGGTGATTCTCCCATAGTTTTGTATAAACGTCCTGAACAACATCTTGTGCATCCTCTTTGTCTTTTAAAATACGTAGTGCGTGACGAAATAACAATTCAAAATAACGTTCATAGACAACTGAAAAAGCAAACTTATCACCTTTGTTTAAAAGGGTAGAAAGTTCAGGATCTGTATATTTTTTATAGTCTATCATAGCTGTGGAGATTGCCATTACAAAACTATATAAAAATAATCAAAAATAATTTGCAAATTTTTAGCTATTTTTGCTATAAGTGCCTATTTTTTATTTATATTTCTTTCTTATTTCTTTAAATCTATTATTAAATTATTTTTTTTAACCGCATCCAGCATTCCATTTTTTACTTTTACAGAACCTATGCCTGTAATTTCAAATTTGGAGAGTTGGAGTGACCCAAAAAGTACTTGCAGCGTGGCTTTTTTTCCATCAATCTTGCAATTTCCCCAGGCATAGCCATTGCTCCAAAAGTAGGTGCCGGGTTTGGAGGTGAATGTCATCGTCTTTTTCACCGCTGAATAATTAAATTGGCTCAGCGCAATCGGACCTGCCCAGCTTGCCATGGCCCGTGCGTAGTGGTGCCCGCATTCGATCTCATCAAACGGGTTGCGCTTTTGTCCGTCAAAACGGTCACGTATATTTTTTATGCACAATAGCCCGCTGTCTGTCTGGCCTTCATAGAGCATGCCAATGGCAGCTACATATTCAAATCCGGTCATCACCTCGTTGTAATAAGGAAACGGAAACTCAGGCCGCTCTCTGGGATAGCTGCCCATTAGCAAAGCTGATTCATCGTCGAAAACATACGACCTTAAATGGTTAAAATGGTTCCACATAGCTTCCTGGTGGTTGTATTTCATGATACTTTTTAGCGTAGTGGCTATATGTGCCGAATCTACCAGGTATCCAAGGCCGCATACGTGCGCCATGTACTGACCTACCAATTGGTCCACTAAACATCCTTTGCCTAACTGAAAATCGGGATTGGTATAGTCACGGCTACCGGCACCTGCCTGCAAGAGCCTGTTTATATTCTCTGCTTTCATTGGAGGTCGTACTTGCTGCTCATAATATTCGCCATTAAATAGGTTTTTGTCTGTCCAGGCACTGCCCGCAGTAAATAACTTGCGGCATTTTACTGAAAACGCATGATCACCCAGATATTTCGACATCTCTTCACTGGCCCTTAATGCGACGAGATACCACAATTCCATTTGCGGGTTGGGCCCATAGTAATCAACATCCATAGTATTATGCTGGCATCCTTCCATCACTCCGTCTACGTCGCCATCCCAGCCGTTTTTTATCCAGCAGAATTCCATAGCTTTTTTTACCATGGGCCAATATTGTTTCAGGAATTTATCATCGCCAGACAGTTGCCAGTCACGGTACATTTTCATAATCGTACCCATCTGCCCGTCAGCAGCTGCTTTTCCCCATCGTTGGGCGGTAGCGATGGGTAGATTGGTACGAAAGCTCATTAAGCCGGTGCTATCGGTTGATATGCCAAATTCAATACCGCGCATGCCGCGGCTCAGATCGCCAAATAAAAAGGGGGTAGCCTGCTCATAATTCCAAACATGAGTACAGGAACCCATACAGGAACCTACCCTATCAAAAACACCTTCCCAACCAAACAGGTGGCCATCTGGCGTGCGAAATACTGTTTGTGAACGCAACGTGCTGACATTGAACAGAGCCGCTTCCTTGACATCATCCGGGATATCGCTATGCAAGAAGGTGTTCACAAACAATTTAGTCTTTTGCTCCAGTTCAGGAATGCGGCTGTGAGTTTTCTGAATAACGTCCCAAGCGTCCTGGTATTGTTGGGTGTAATAATTGCCTACTTTTGTTGGTGACCAGGCAAACCGGTTGGGAAAGTGCCAGGTAATGTAGAACGTGAGTTCCCGGGTACTTTTAGCGGGTACTGTAACCATATTGGCCAGAGCGCCGGTGGGCTTGTCTGGTTGGTTATAAGGGGTATTGGTCAATTTGCCATCTGCGCGGAAATCATCCCAAAATGACAGAATTTCACTGCCCCATCCCAAGGAAGAGGTCGATGTTTTGTAGGTAATGCTGTCTTTTGATTCGGTGGTCAGGGCCATGGTTCCCCAGGCTGGGTCATTTTTATCCACTCCATCTGAGGTCATATAGATACCCTCCACGCCCTGGGCATTTCGATACGTATTTTTGTTTTTACTGGCTCCGTATAATTCTTGTTCGCCTTTCCATTCAACCCGCTCCTTGCTGCCGTCTATGCCAATAAAATTGTCCATTACACCGCATACTGACGCCAATACGGCTTGATCTGTCTTGTTGGTCAATACAAACCGGAAAATGGCGATGGGGATACCGCTGGCATCGGCATCTGCCGGTATAAGTGGATTAAAAGCCTGGATCTTTACATCCAGCGGCACATCCTTATCTGTTAGGTTGACCTGGCCAAAGGGGTAGGCTGCATCAAAACTGGCCTCCCTGAACCGCGGCAATCCATGGTTCTCTACTGGCTGCCCCATCATGGCCTCATACTGATAGTATTCAAGAGGGCCCGTCAGCGATTTGAAGATGGTTTTTCCATCCGGGGTTTTGGTATACAGACAGAATACGGGAGCAATGCTCTCCAGATCGTTTTTATTGGGACCTCCGGGATTCTGCTTCCCGGGTATATTCATGATTTCCCATTGCCGAAGGTCGCCCCGCCCCCCTAGGTTGACGGTACCTGTACCAATGCCGCCAATTGGGAGGACTATTTTGGATAAATGGGCCTGGTCATAATGTTTTAATATGGGCCAATCCTTGCTGGCTGATTGTCCGGCCAGCTTATCAGTCGTTAATAGGGCTAGCGCCACTAATGCACCGGTCCTTAATCTGCTTTTTGTCATGTTATGTAAGTATGCTGTGTCAGTTTTAGTATGCTATATGTATGTTATTCGGTTACGGTTGTCAGACCGCCTAATCCCGCAGCTGTGCCAGGGCTGGTTTCTATCAGTACGCTGACGATGCGCTGTCCTTCACCTGGCGGGAATGCTACGGACAGGTCCGCCTTCTCTAGGGTTCTTTTTTCCCCGACCTGCTTTTGATCGATATATACGGTTGCTTTACCCACAACGTCCTTGAGTACTAGGTGGCCACCGTTAGCCCTTTGACCTTCGTAGGGCGTAAATTGAGTTCGATAAATGGCAAAATGCTGAGATGTGTAGGGTTGTAGGCTCCCAGGCTTGCTAGGGGACCAGCTATTTTGATCATAGTCTGCCAGGAATTGGTTGGGATCTGGCCGCGTGTTGCTCTGGGGAGACATGCGCCAATGGTCCAAGAGCATCACGGTATTGACCACTGGGACAAGCGGGTACTCGGAAGTTTGCCGGATGTCTAAGACAGTTTGCCCCATCTTCAGCCCCTTTGAGCGGGCGATTACGACAAGTGGACCTGCACCGCCTTCATTGCTTTGCACAATAACTTGGGCCAATCCATTATATAAGTTGCGTTTATTGCCTTTCTCTGGCTCATGCGAATTGGCGTCACCGTTTCCCAGCCCGATAATGCGGCCGGGGCCTTTGATTTCAAAAGTAATGGGCAGGTTAGCCGTGTCCACCGGCCTTCCTTTAGTATCCAATGCTCTGACTGTAATCGGAATGGCATCCCAACCATCTCCCGCAATGCTTTTCTGGTAAGGAATCAATTGGATGCTATGGGGTTGGCCGGTAGTTTCTACGAAAAAATGGGAAACTTGCCGGCCCCCTTTATACCCAAAGGCTTCCAGCCTGCCAGGATGGTAAGCGACATGAAAGGTGTTCATTTCGTAGGGGTCTACCGGTGCGGCGCCGACTATCTTGCCGTTGAGTAGAAGCTTTAAGCTGTCGGCATTACTCAGCGCCATGACCCGGATATTCTTGCCGATGCTGTCCTGCGGCCAGTTCCAGTGAGGTACCAGTTGCAGGATGGGTTTTTCTGTTATCCACTGGGCCTGATGGATATAAAAGCCTGTTTTGGGAAATCCGCAAAGATCCATCACTCCAAAACTGGAACTCGTCGTTGGCCAGCTAAACGGTTGCGGCTCGCCCCGGTAGTCAAACCCGGTCCAAATAAAGCATCCAGCGATAAATGGCCTTTCTGCTACAGCCTTCCAGCCCTCCCGTTGCGTAGCTCCCCAACCTGCTTTTTGGGTATCATAAGATTCCACCAGGTGTTTTACCTGGTCATTAGCATATTCGCCGCGCGTCATCAGCCCGCATTCGTCTTCTGAACTTGTGAGTAGCATAGCAGGATTTTCTTGGTGAAAACGGTCATAAATACCCATCTGGTAGTTGAAGCCTACCACATCGACTGCCTGCGAAATATTGATAGGTTCAAACAGGCCGCCACTAGCGGCGGCGGTGACGCTCCTTGTCGTATCAAGGGTTCTTACCACTGCCCTCATCCTTCGGACCATTTCATAACCACTTTCGGTACCCGCCATAGGTTCTTCGTTAAACACGGACCAGAGGATAATACCCGGATGGTTCCTGTCGCGGCGAATCATCCATTCCAGTTGGTTCAGGTATTCAGGCGAGGTGTTGAAGTTCCGGTTCTCGTCCATTACCAGTATCCCTTTGCGGTCGCAGGCGTCCAAAAACTCGGTAGAGGGAGGGTTGTGGCTGCATCGATAGGCATTCACACCCATCTCTTTGAGCTTATCCAGTCGGAAATCCCAAAGGGCATCCGGAACGGCTACTCCAACTCCGGCGTGATCCTGATGGTTGCACACCCCTTTTAGCTTCACATGTACGTCATTTAAGAAAAATCCGGAATCGGAGGTAAATTGGATCGTTCTGAAGCCACAGTTGGTTTTCAGGCTGTCTGTACTGACACCGTTTTGTCTGATCACCGTATTTACTTGATAAAGTACCGGATCTTTCAGTGTCCAGAGCCGTGGATTTGCTACCGGAAGTGATAGTTTGCTCATTGTTTGTCCTAGTGGAGGCACAAAGGCCTGCGCGCGAGCGGATGCCACGATATGGCTATTAGGATCCAGGAGGCTTACTTCAACTTCAAACTTACCAGGCTCTTTGCCTGAATTTTTAATGGTTGCCTCCACTGGAAGCTCCCATGAATGTTGTTTTTTGACGGGCTGGGCATATACCCCATCGGTCATTAGGTGAACGGGTGAACGATTCACCAGCCATGTATGGCGGTAGATGCCCGCACCTTCATACCACCAACCTTCCTGTGCATCGGCATCTACCCGAATGGATACGATATTGAGCTCATTGCCATATTTTGCAATGGGGGTGATGTCAATATAAGAAGATGTATATCCGCACCAGTTCCGATGTAGAAGGATCCCATTTACCCAGATGGTACAATGGGTGGCAATGCCATCAAATTGCAATTCCAAATAGTTACCATGTGCTGATGGGTCTAGTTTGAAGGCCCGCCGATACCAACCGATTCCGCGTTTGCGGTAACCCTGAGACAGATTGGCCGTGGAATCAAATGGTGATTCAACGGCCCAGTCGTGTGGAAGATCCAGCAGCCGCCAGTTGGTATCGTCAAAGTCGGGAGCTGCTGCACCCCAGGAAGTACCCGCCTTGGCGTTCATATAACTCATGCCATGACCTTTGACCTCCGGAAAAGTAATATCCCCTTGATGGAAACGCCAGCCCTTGTCAAACGATAGGCGGGAATTTCTTGGGCTTTGCGAAAATGTCAATAGTGGCAGACAAAACCATAAAGTGAAGGGCACGAACGTTATTATCCTCATATTTGCATATCCCTAAACAATTATTCCATAGATTTATCGAGCATTTTTACAAAATAGCCTCCTACAACTGAACGCGCCCTAAAGGCGATGGACCTGCCATTGGTTGTTTCGTACCAGTCGCTTAATGGGATCCGGTCGCTTGTTTCGTTGGCAAATTTCCATACTGGGTCAACGAATTCCTGAAAGTCTGTATCGATACCTAAGGTAGCTGTCCAAAGGATCCAATCTGATTTACTGTAAGTTTTGCGGCTATCCAGCGGTAAGCCATAGGGTTGTTGTTTTGTCTTATAAAATGCTAGTTCCTTTTCTGCTACTTCTTTTGGGAAAATGTTTAATTTTAATAATTTATCCCATACTAGGTTATATTTTTGACTCCATGTATTTACATTACCAAATGCCAGTGCATAGTGGTCTCCGTCATTAGCTAGCGTCATCCACGTTCGGGCCAGTAGGTGTGCTTCGTCCATGTTTTCCATTGCTATCTCATCTTTATGAAGCATTTGTGCCATTTTCCCATACGCGGCAATACCCATAATGGCTTTGATCGAAAGATTGGCATTTCTAGCAAGGTGCCCGGCGAAATCATCCGTACAGAGCTGGTTGGCTGGATCCAATCCTTCCTTTTTCAAATACTTGACCCAAGTGGTAAGTATTTCCCAATGTGATTTTGCAAAATCGGCATTCCCATCCCTAACTGCGATAGCCGCCATAAGGATTAACATATTCCCCGCCTCCTCCACAGGCATATCTGCACCGTAGGCCTGTCCATTTGCTTGAGGAAAAACTCCCAGATCATGGGCAGGAAATGGCTTAGTCCATTTTCCACTTTCAGAATAATCAATTATAAAACGTAATAGTCCTTTAACTAATTCCGTATTATATAATAGAAAGAGGGGGGCAGAGGGATAGGTCACATCTACAGTACCTATACAACCGTTAGAAAAATTTTCTTTGGAGAAGAACAGCAGTTCACCATGGCTATTAACCACTATTTTGTGTGCGGCAATAGCCTGACGGTATGCTAGCTCACATAGCTGTGCATATTTCTGACCTCCTGCTTTTTTTGCATCTGCGGTGAGTTTATTGTCAAATGCCCGACAGTCTTGCATCAGCCTTGAATAATCGCGTTCGGCCGCATGAAGCATGTCAAAAGCGGTGACTTTTTCGTCGCGTCGCCACCATGGTCGCAGGTTTTCACCAAAGTATTGCACCGAATACTTATCATCATATGCCAGGATAGCGTGTGTAGATACAGACTGTTTTGATATTCGACCCATATCTATCTGGACGCCTATCCATGTGGATGAGGCATCTCCATGTGTTTGGACCTTAGAAACTTGCTGGCGGGAACTTAATGATTTGATAAATTCCATTGTTTCATGTGGCATAACGCTGTTTCCGACTTTTTTTTCTATGGCTAAATATGCTTCGCCCCAGTCTATACGTAGGTTATCTCCCCTTTTTTCAAGTGTGTGTTGACTCAGGGTACCGACAGATTGTATAAGCAATTGATCATCCTGATAAGTTTTGGCAGCTACTTGCTGTTCCCGTGTATTAGCACTAATCCTGCCAGATAGGGCTATCCAGCATTTCACAGCATGCTTTTTGGCATCTTGTGACTTAGCGCTTATCGTGATGTATGAAGCTGGCCTTGCTAATATAGCTAGCTGATCCAGTAATAATGGTGAGGTAAAAGTTAATGAAATGGCGGTGCCTCCAGCAAAAAAGGAATAAGCAGTTTGGGTGGCGGTTAGTTTGACTCCTGTTTGAACGGCTCTTTTTGTACTCAATAAGTTTTTGTTGCAAACCAAACCGAAATCTGCAAAGGCTCCGCCGCCTGTGTTCAGGCAATGGACAGCTAATAAATTTTTACCGACTTTTAAAGTAGCCAATCCTTTGGCAGGTATGTCTTCCTGGGTATAGTCCGCCCTATAATTGCTATTATTATAGATGGGTTCTCCGTTTAGAAATACTTCAGCAGCATCATCGTGGCTGATAAGCAACTTGACATCTTTCGGAATTTTGGATAGGTTAAACTCCCGACGATACCATATTTCCCGTTGGAATAAAGTAGCGGGTTTTAGGGGATTGCTAGCCGAATTATCTCCAAAGGGGCCGTTGCTTAGTTCCCATGAAAAGTCCGAAAAACTGGGTTTTTCCCAACCTTTCGGGGGTGGCTGATGAAGGCATCTTGCCATATAAGTCTCTTTGCGGCCGGTAGGAACAATGTCTTCAATTTGGGTAAAAGTGCTGCCTGCTAATTGAAATAGGGTTCCATCAACCTGTGCAAGTATATTTAGAGGTTGTTCTTCTCCAGTCCAATGCTTGGTTGCTTGATTGTTTAATGTGTCTGAAAATGACCATATGCTATAATAGGGGTCATGGGTTATTAATGGAAAGGCTGGGGCACGAAGATCCTGACCATTTGTTTGGTTCGTTTGTGCGATCGATAAGGTAATACAGATGCACCATAGAAGTGGGTTTTTAAGTTGCATTAGCTTATTTTGACAATTATTTCATTTTTTTACGAAGCTCACTTTCCTGGCCTGCACTCCAGTAGGCGCAATCCAATTGAAGAAAGACCGACGAATAGGCTCTGGTTTCATTTGTTTTGATGATAAGGACTTTAAAAAGATTTGAGGCTTGCTTTAATTTCATAAATAGGGAATCATGCAGAACGGAGTTCATGGGTTGCTTTACGATTCGTTTCAGTGAGTCCCTATACGTATCTATTCCTTTTTGAATAGTTGAATTTAGAAATTGAAGTTCTGTATCTGTATAGACGATCCGGCGAATATGGGTGGATGAATCAATTTTGCCAACGACATAATTCAATACGCTTAATAGGTCTTCATGAGCATATAAAACTTCAACTCCCGGGGAAGTAAGTGCAGGAAATGCCTTGTCTACTACTAATATCCAATTTCGATGACCAAATAGTGGCAGTTCATGGTCCACTAACGTTTTCCATTCCTGCTGTGACGAAGCGTCCGTCACAGCAGTTATAGAATAGTTTCCACATTTTACTAAGCACATAGATAGTGCAATTAAAAGGAGTATCCTTGTCATGACTATTCCCATCCTGGATTTTGCTTTAGGCTTGGACTCAACACGATCTGTCGGGTAGGAATTGGAAATAAATAGTTTTTTTGCTCAAAAGTTCTTTTAGAGGCGTCTTCCAGGATAATGAATCCATTGGCGTCAGTGGTGAAATTCATGCTGCTCCACCTTGAATCTGTTGCATACTGAGTGCCTGTAAATTTTATGCCTTTCAATGATTTTGATAACTCTGTTTCTGCCGTTTTCCATCTTCTTAGATCGTCAAAACGAAACCCTTCGAATAGTAGTTCTACGGTCCTTTCTCTCCTTATTTCTGTACGCATATCAAGTCCATAAGTATTAACAAACAAATTGGTCAGGGCGGGCATCCCAACCCGTTCCCTTAATTTATTTATTGACAAGTCCAGGTCTACATCACTTATACTACTACCCAGTTCAAAAGTGGCTTCTGCATAAATGAGATAGACTTCAGCCAGACGGATCACCGGATAATTTGTGCTGAATGGCGATTGAATTTCCTGGGAAAATTTATGCCTTGCATATCCTGTTTGTGTAATACTATTAAAAGTAACAGTGTATTGCAGGCCTCCGGCGGTTGGATTGGACCAGTTACGGTAATAAGCGGGCTGCCCAAAAGACCAATATTTTTGAAGTGGAATAAGCAAATCATTTGTCATACGAGGATCCCTGTTTGTATATTCACTGGCAACTAGTGAATATCCTTTAAATTTGGGCGACTGATCAATAGGCAATCCATCTATGCAAAGAAACATGTCTGCCATAGTCTTGGTGGGCGAAGGTCCTGTTGTAACACCCGGTGCAGCCGAAATTTCACTATCGTAATCCTTCACCATAATATTTTCTTTTTGATCTGCTTTGGTAAGCCCGGCAGGATTAGATGCAATTTTATCTAAAATAAAGAAAAACCGATAGCTACTATCTCCCATTACACTTCTTTTATCGAATAGCTGATACTCACCACTGAAAAATATTTCCTTGCAGGCATTTATAGCTACAGTAAATAATTCACTGGGGTCATCTCCTGTTTCATGAAATTTTCTCCATGTGGCTTCAAATAAGGCTACACGCGCTTTGATAGCTAATGCAGACCCTTTTGATATACGGCCTTTATCTGCGAGGGCAATTCCACTTTCCAAGGGAAGTTCTGATATAGCCGTATCCAATTGATTTAGGATAAAATTGACCACCTCTTTTCTGGAATTGCGTGGCTTATATATAATTTCCTTATCAGAAACATCTAATCTTGTATCTATTAAGGGAACGTCTCCAAACCTTTTAACCAATGTAAAATATTGCATTGCCCTGAAAAATCTAGCTTCTCCATCGTACCTGGATATTTCTGCACGAACACTTGCAGACGCAGAATTTACCTTTTCTATCAAATAAGAAGTTTGCCAGACTTGGCTATATGCCGTTGTCCATATGTTATCACTTGTAGGAGCAATGTATGAACTGTTGCTGATTGAACTGACCCCACTGATAGGCATAGCCACATCAGAATTCTGGTCATCATCATTGTAGGTTGGCATGTAATAATAAAACTGATTTGCAAAAAGCTCAAAATCACTCGCGTCGTTAAAAAAATCTGCTTCAGAAACGGTATCTTCCGGCGAAAGGTTCAATGTTTTCGAACAGGATAACAAGATTGTCTCCATCAACAAGCAAATTATTATTAAGAAATTAGTTCTCGATTTCATATATGATTTTATTATTATAATGTGAAGTTCAAGCCCATCGTATAGGATCTTGGAAATGGTGTAGAAGATACAACGAAAGGTTTTTCTACCTCAAACCCTTTTGGTATTTTACTCCATTCGGCCAGGTCTGTACCGCTAAAATAGATCTGGAGTCCTTGCATGTGTAATTTTTTGAGCATATAGGGCTGAAAATTATAGCTTATTTGGAGGTTTTTTAATCTGAGATAACCTGCATTTACATACATGTATGGTGCATCAGACATGGTATAGTTATATGAAATAGTCGTTCCATCCTGTGTTAGTTTTGGATATAAAGCGTCAGTACGTTCGTCCGTCCAGGTCTTATTATAATAGTATTGTAAAGGATTCCTATAATAGGCATACTTATCAGTAGTGTTATCCATCACCATTTTTTTCCCAACGCCCTGAAACAATGCATTTATAGAGAAACCTTTATAATCAAATCCGATGTTAAAACTATAACTATTCCTAATATTATTATTACCCAAATACACCATGTCTCCACCGCTTGCCGGGTCTTTGGGGTTATATAAAACAGAAGTCAATTTACCGTCACCATTGATATCCTTATATTTGGCATCCCCTGTACGAAGGTTGCTCGGCAATCCAGAGGTAATGGTGCTTTTATAATTTGCCAAGTCGGAGGCTGAATTTATTAATCCATCGTACTGATAAGTAAAATAGGAGCCAGTTGAATAGCCCTCAACCCAATTATTAAGCCCATATCCGGGTGTGCGCGAATCGGCTAATGATAACACTTTACTTTTATTGTCGCTAAGTACGAAACCGACATTATATTTTAAATCCTTAATAATATGGTCATGCCAATTAAGCGATACTTCCCATCCTTTTGTTTGTATTTTTGCACCGTTAATGGAAGGAGGATTAATACCTAATGTACTGGGAAATTCGTAAGAATAAAACATGTTGGGATTTGTTTTGATAAAATAATCAAAGCTTCCGCTAAGACGTTGGTTCAATCCTATTAAATCTATTCCAATATTTTTAGTTTCAATTTTTTCCCAGCTTCTGGTTGCACTTTTTAAGGAAGGGATGTAATACTCTACCGCGTATGTTGGGTCTAAGGGATCGCCAATAGGGTATGAACCGCCAGCAGCAATTAATTGGACATAATCATAAGCACCAATGCCTGTCTGATTGCCGAGTTGTCCCCACGATAACCTTAATTTTCCTGAATTTAAATAGCTGCTATTTTCTGTCCTCGAAAAAAAGTTTTCTTTGGTAAATACCCACCCTACAGACCCACCAAAAAACGAAGCAGCTCTATGGCCTGGAGCAAAACTGGAAGAAATGTCCGTCCGGTAATTTCCTTCAAATATATATTTTTCTTGATAGTCGTATGATAGGCGTCCAAAGGTAGAAACTAACCCGGTGGATGACTTAGATTCATTGGTAAACTGGAAATCTGCACTACCCGCCCCTAAATAAATAAGATTTGAGCTACTCAAATAAGGGTCCCCACGCCGGCTATCATTGATGTTTCTGGTGCTAAAGGTTGTATTTGAAAATCCACCTAATATACTAAAATTATGAGCTCCAATATTATATTTATAAGTACTGTATAAATTCGTTGTATTCTGCTGGCTTCTAAGATAATAAGCATTAACTGACTCATAGCCGCCATACATTACTATGGAATTAAAATCCTTCGTTCCGTCCATATAATAGTTCATGAAACCGAGACGATTGTTACTATCATCACCTATGTATTGGTTAGTGTTGTATTGTGCCGTTATTTCTAAATTCTTAAGGGGCTTTAGTATACCTTGAAACTGCAGATTTCCTTCTGTAATGTGATCGGTTAGTTGACCGCCCTTTTCTGCATACCCAATAGCACTTAAATAGCCACCCCACCCATAATAACTTCCATCTGGTGTATAAGTAGCCATACCCGACATGTTTGTGGCTGCCAAGTTTTCTATAGTTCCATAATTAGTTGGTTCTGTCCTGGTATTGGTAGAGAGGCCAATATTTGTACTTACAGCTAGATATTTAGTAATTTCAAAGCCATATTTCCCTCTAAAAGTGTACTTTTTAAGCCCATCTTTTCCATATTGCATCATAGAAGGCTGATCCAAATAACCCATAGACAAGTAATAATTGGACTTTTCTGTTTTTCCAGATACGGCCACGTTTACATTTTTTTGAATTGCCTTTCCCCATATGATGTCCATCCAATCATTGTTGCTTAAAGTGAGATCGTGAGTGTCGGAAAATGGTCCAGGGGTGATAGTCGTAGTTTTAGATAAATCTGTTGTATTAATATATTTTACAAAAGGAGACCAGTAATTATTTATGTTACCATCATTTGCAAAAGCCTGGTTGAGTACATCAATGGCTTGGAGGATATTTACCTGTTTACGTTTTATGCCGGGTGTATTTATGGTCAGATTACTGTTTACCTCAATCAAAGGTTTAAGGCTTTTTCCATTTTTGGTAGTTATCAACATGACCCCAGCAGCAGCCTGCGAACCATATATTGCAGCCTGGGCATCTTTCAGTATTGTGATGCTCTGGATTTCATCGGGGCTTATATTGGATAGTTCCCCAATTCCGAGCATGGACGGAATTCCGTCAATAACTACCAAAATACTAGCACCGGTCCTTGAAGTTACACCCCGTATGGTGGCAGACATCGATTCTCCTCCTGGTCTTCCCGCATCTGAACGGGTAATTACCATACCGGGTACAATGCCTTGAAGGGAATTTAAGACTTGAGCTGTCGGCCTATTGGCCAGTTGTTCTGCACTGATTGTGGAAATGGCACCAGTAAGGGTCGCTTTTCGTTGAGTGCCATACCCTACAACCACAACTTGGTCAAGCTCGGAGGTTCCTTCCTTTAATCTAATGACCAAGTCAGATTTTCCGTGTACCGTAATCTCTTCCCTCAAATAGCCCAAAAACGAAATGATTAATATATCGCCTTCTTTGACAGCAATGCTAAAATTACCATTCGAATTAGTTGTACTTCCTTTATTAGTTCCTTTTATCAATATGGAAACGCCGGCAAGGGGCTCGTTTTTTTCATTAATTATTTTACCTTTGATATCTAAGACTATTTTTTGTGGTAACGAATGAAATATAAATTCTCCATTTCGTTGTTTTGGGTCTGGTCCTTCAAAATGATCCTTATGCGTCCAGATGTCATTTTCGTCGATCCTTTTCACTAAAATATTTTTATCCTTAATCGTGTACTTAAGGGATAATCCATTGAATACTTTTGTCAATGCATCTTCAAGTGGAACATTTTTAAGACTGACGTCCAATTTCAAATTGTTCTGGATTTTATCTGCAGACCACATAAAATGGTAACCGGTTTGCTTGCTTATTTCACTGAATACATCCTTGAGCGAAATGTTATTTCCCTCAAGAGTTATGTTCTGTGCCAATCCGGCAGCACTCACATGTAATAATCCAATTGTGAAAAAAATGATCGTCATCTTCATGATCATTCCTAATTTTTTTAAATGGCTCTTATGCCAATGAACAATTCTAGTGCATTTTTTATACATTTGCTTTTTCTGGTTTAAAAATTAGTAAATATTGTTAACTGCAATTATTGGTTTTCCAGAATCTGATTCAGGGGCGTCTCCAGCGCTCCTGATCTTTTTAAAATTCCAACTTTGGTAAATTTTGTCTGTTTATTTCATCCTATTAACTTTAGATTCATGTGTAACTTATTTGCTTTTGTTTAATACGTTAACTCTACGGCCGGTAACCTCAAACTTGACATCACCCACGTCTTCTAAAATTTCCAATACAGCTGAAATTTGTTTGTATCGATTTACCACACCATAAAAAGACTTATTTCTTAAAGTATCATCTTCAAAGTGAACCTCAACATCATACCATCGCGATAATTTTTTCATAATACTGCCTAGAGGCTCCTCATTAAATTGAAAAAGGCCTTGATGCCAGGCAATAGCACTTGCGATATCTGCTTTGTGTTTCTTTAAGGTATTTCCGGTCAATATTGTTTCTTGTTCAGGCAGCAACCTTTCTTTACAAATGCTATTAGGAATAGAAACCTCAATGGATCCACTTACTAATGTTGTTTTTATTTCTTCATCATTTTCATAAGAAGATATGTTAAATTCAGTACCCATAACGGCAATCAATTGACCCTTTGACACCACTTGAAAAGTCTTTCCTGCTTGCCTAGTAACCTCAAA
Source organism: bacterium A37T11 (assembly GCA_900109895.1). Classification (GTDB taxonomy): domain Bacteria; phylum Bacteroidota; class Bacteroidia; order Sphingobacteriales; family Sphingobacteriaceae; genus A37T11. The sequence goes on along the minus strand of FOBR01000016.1, from coordinate 99,361 downwards.
ATAAGCTTCTCCAATTATTGATACTTGTCGTATATTGCCCTCGAAATGCTCAGGATAGACCAATTTACTCGCAGAATTTAGCCAGACTTTAGTACCATCACTTAATATAATTTTATATTGACCTCCCCGTGGTGTAGTCAATGAATTTAAAGTGTTGGACGATGAATGAATAGCTCTAATGGATGTTCCATCATTGTAAATAATTTTCTTGCCATTGATTTGGATGCCCGCTTTGTCGCTTTGAAGCTTTATTTTCGTGCCATCTGCCAATGTTAGGGTAGCTTTATTGCTACCAGGACCTATCTCATTTGGGGTGGTCTTTTTGTGATTGAACAATAAGCGTGGATAAAGGTATATTGTCGCCAAAACCACAATCAAAACCGTGGCTGCGCCATAAGTCAGGGTCATTAATTTGATTTTTCGACTAGATTTGGGAGTTTCTTTTGCAAGGGTTCTCAGTAAACGGGCATGGATGCGAGCCTTAATCAACTCAGGGCTTTGCACTTCGGTACCCTCATAGTCGAGTTGGCTGAAGTTAAATTGCTGGTACCAGCTATCAAACTCCTGCTGTTCTGCAAGAGTGATAGTACCTGCCAGCCATTTATCTGCCAGTTCCCGGATATGCTGTGAGGTTTTGATGTCCATTTACTTACTTTGCTTTTCAGTATAGACGCCACAACTATAGAGTAACCAGTACGCGGATATAACTTTTTTTATAAAAAAAGAAAAAGCAGCGCTCTTTTAAAAAATTGACGCAATAATTTGAGGGCTTTTGTGAGGTGAGTGTCTACTGTATTCACGGTGATTTCCAGTTTTTCGGCAATCTCTTTATTACTAAGGCCTTCTTCACGGCTTAAGCGAAACACGAGCTGGCATTTTTCAGGCAGGCTACTCACACCTTGTTCAATCTGGGCCACCATCTCTTTTTCACGCAGCCAAAGTTCTGTTGTATCTTCAGCAATAGTGACAGGTTTGGAGCTATAATGGGTTTCTGCCAGTTGCAGGCGACGTTTTTCAGTGCGCATTTTACTTATGACTTGATATTTAACGGCAGCAGCCAGATAATGGCTTAAGTCTTTTTCCAAGACAAGTGAATGACGTAGTTTCCAGAGATTTAAAAATACATCGTGCACAATTTCTTCAGCATCTTCTACTGAGTCAAGCGTGTGCATAGCTACGGAGAACAAGGTATGCCAATAGCGATCATATAAAGCACTTAATGCAGTCTGATCGTCTTCAGCCAGCATGCTAATTAAGGCTGTGTCGCTAAGGTTTTGCTTGGTGCTCATCAGATCGCTAAATTAAGAAACTATTTTATTATTTCAAAATAACTTTTTCCCTTATCTTTACCATCATATATTATTTTTAACCCGCCATCTGCGGTGGGGCATTTACTGAAAAGCAAAGGCCGGTATGTTTTTCTTTTTGGGATGTAAATCTGTGTATTTTGGTGTGTGCTTGTCGGTGCTGTCGTTGGCCTTAACCCATGTGTATATGTTAGCACGTTTAGACAGACTGATTGCTCAAAATCAGGAACAAATTAATCAAAATAGCCAATTATTGGAAATTCAGGCACAATGCCTGGCGGAACAGAAAAAATTAAATGAGAACCTGGAAAAATTGGGCATGGCTGCTCCAACAGTGGCTGTTCCTGCCACGGTGCACACTTCCCAGCCCAAACATAGCTATTACTATAAAGACGGGAAGTTGTCCAATTATGTAGAAGCCGACCTGATGACCGTTAAAATGGCGGCCAACCGTCTCCAAATGTCCCGGGAACGGCTGCGTCAATTGCGCGATGAAGGTAAGCTGATCTCCCTATATGACAAGCGGAATGTACGGCTGATCCGAAAGGATGTGGAGGAGGCCTACGAGATCTATACACGCTACAGACGGTAGAATATAAGCTGGTTTTCCTATGGGAAGAGCGGGATGTGAGATCGGTAACCAAACACGTTTATAATATTTTATGATCTATTATGGTGACGATTTGCAGCGGTTATTTAGTTTTTACAAAAAAGTAAACACCCTTCCCGCTTTTCTTTTTGATGTTAGCAAATGCCCGAAGCGAAGGGAATAGAGGAAAAAATTTTTTGTTGAAATTACGGATGGCTTTATACAATACTTTCCATGGAAATGAAATAATGACGGCTGCATTTCTTGGGGGCTTTTCGGCAATGGTTCAATCAGGGTCAGTAATTCATTCTTGACTGGTAATCAATATGATAAGAGGACGGATTTTGCTTAAAAACAGATTCCCTTTGTAGCGTACTGAAATTCCTATGTGACAAATATAATAAGGATGGTAAAAGTACTGAATGCGATCCTCCTATTCCAACAAGGGTTTTGGGCAAAACCCCTCAAAAGTTTGCCCAATCTTTGCAAAAATTAGGGTTATTTGCCTGAGTATGCCTAATAAATTGTTCATTATTAATTTGTTACACAATTTTGTGTCCTGATCATAACAAATAAAAAATGAACAACATGAAAGCATTAAAAACAGAAGAACGGATGGCGGATCTGGAGCAGGTGCGGCATTTACAAAAGGGTCCGTCCAAGGGAAGTTTATTTCGATGGCCAGGGTGGCACCCCTTTTTGGCAAGCCTCCAATTATTGGCCATGCTGTGGCTGTTCTTGTATAGTGGCCCACTGCTTCGGCTTATAGACTCCGGCGCAGCCAGCCTGGATGCCGGCATACTCAGCATATTGCTGGCCGACCTGCTGATTGTATATGCCTTTGTGCTATCTGCATGGATGCTGGTCAGGGTCATAAGAGATACAATAACAGGATTCTACGTAAAGGATGAATTAACCAAAAATTTCACACTAAAATTCAGGACATGTTTGGATACAAAAATGTTTACGGCCTTCTGGGGGCTGTTAGTATTGTTTTGTTGGGTATTTTGGGTGCTGGTGTAGAGACGCAAGATCTTGCTTCTCTACGGGATAACGATACGGAACCGTCCCGCCGGCAAACCCTCCGTAACATCTATACCGCCGAGATCGGTGTGCGTGAGGCCAGCGGCAAAAACGACGGAGTAAGGGTGCAGGAATATTTGCAGTATACAAAACTGAGAGGCAATTTTTCGTACTGTGCAGCCTTTATATCTTGGGTATTTTATCAGGCCGGTATGAGCGAACCCAAGACGGCCTGGAGCCCGGCAATGTTTCCGGCAAACAGGTTGGTATGGGAGAGGGGAAAACTAGATAACTTACAACTTACGACCCCCTTATCAGGCGATGTTTTTGGAATTTATTTTCAGGAATTTAAACGCATCGGTCATTGCGGATTCGTTGACGACTGGGACGAAACATGGTGCACCACGGTCGAAGGCAACACCGCCAATCCGATACGCGCCGGCCCATCACAAGAAGGCGTGTATCGAAAGAAACGGCCGATCAAAACTCTCTATAAAGTCGCTGATTGGGTTTCTGATAAATCTTCAAATAATTGAATATAAAATATATAAATAGAAAAATAAATGAGAACTGAAAGAGTATTATTAAGTTACGAAAAATGGAGCGACTATGCGTTGGCGACCCTGGCGGGGCGAACGCTGAGCTTCATGACAAATAATGAATTTTTTCCGGACCAGCAGGAAGAATTGGTGCCATACGGTGTGCTGGTGACCGATTTTCGAGCAAAACACGAGATAGCCAGCAAGGGCGGTAGTTCCTTGGATAACAGTGCCAAGAAACTGTCAAGGATAGCTTTGTTAAAAGCCATGAAAACCCTTGCTTTTGAGGTCAACAAGGTTTCAGATGGCAATGCCAACATGTTGCTGAGTTCTGGCTTTATGCTGGCATCGCAGCCGCAAGAATCGGAAATACCCGATGTGCCAACGCTTATCACGCTGTCAAACGGCAGGCAAAAAGGGCAGATGCGCATGGACTTTGCGGCAGTGCCGGGAGCTTACGAGTATGAATACCAGGTGGGCACCATTCCCGAAGGGAGCACAGAGATCAGTTGGGGCGAATCGCTTTTCACGCCCATTTCGCGCGGCAATGTGATCTCGCCGGTTATTTATGGCACCACTTATTACGTGCAGGTCAGAGCACGCAATAAAAAAGGGGTGAGCGACTGGGCCGATCCGGTATCCTGGTTAGGTCGTTAACAAAACGTGCTTTTGGACGCCATCCTTTCCCGGGAAGCGGAACAGGATGGCGTTTTTTTAATTCTAAAACCTTTAAAAAGATGAAAAAATTAATCTTTATTAGCTTATTATTTACTTCCTGCTCGGTTTTCAAACACCAAACGGAAAACAGCAGTTACCAAAAAGATCTCACCATCCATTCTATAGAGCGGCGAGATAGCCTTCAATTAACGGCGCAGTCACTGAACATTCAGTTTTTGTCCGATGACCAGCTCGAGTTCACCGAGATCATTCCCGAAGGAAATTTTGTGTACCGGCCTGATTCGGGTTTCAGGGGCGCTGCCAGAAGTCTGCGAGTATACCGCCAGACCCAGCAGCTTTCGCTTGAAAAAGATACTGTATCCCTTCGCTTAGCTGCCAATAGTCATAAGGAAGCAGTTGACAGCACGGTTCATGAACGGAACCAGCGTGAACTGGAAGTAACAAAGGAATCGAAGCCATTAACATGGACTTGTTTGGGGCTTGCGGGTATACTAGCGGTTTTGATAGGCGGGTGGATATATACTAAAACAAAATAAAATTTAGAGTTCTGAATTATTTTTTAAAACGTTTTAGCTTGTTTTTATAAAATACCTGTTTATATTTGTTGCATAAAAAATGAGCTAAATAAATATTTAGCCAATTATAAAATTTATGGCTGATATATCGAATAAAAGTGGGGAAACCAAGTATGGTGTTTCTCTGGCGACCTTGACTTCTTTGTTTTTTATGTGGGGCTTTATTACCTGCATGAACGACATCCTGATCCCGCATTTAAAAGCACTTTTTCAGCTGAATTATTTGCAGTCGATGTTGGTACAGTTTGCCTTTTTTGGGGCTTATTTCATTGGATCCCTCATTTATTTTTTGATATCCTACTATAAAGGCGATCCCATTAACAAGATCGGATACAAAGGGGGGATCATTGCTGGGCTCCTTGTTTCGGCTGTAGGTTGTTTTTTGTTTTACCCGGCTGAGATCATGGCGCAGTATCCCATGTTCCTTGCGGCTTTATTTATTCTTGGATTAGGTTTTACCCTGTTGCAGATTTCTGCTAACCCGTATGTGGCTATTTTGGGTTCGCCTGAAACCGCATCGAGCCGGCTAAACCTGGCCCAGGCCTTTAATTCATTAGGCACTACTATTGCGCCCATTTTGGGGGGCTACCTCATTTTTGAGATCTTTGCCAAGGGTGGCGAGATCACGCCCGAAGCGACAAAAATCCCATACCTTATATTTTCGGGACTGTTTATCCTATTGGCCATTTTTATTAAGCAGGTAAAACTTCCCAGTTTTCAGGCAGAAGAGGTCGATAAGGGCGGTCTAGGAGCCCTTGGATTCCCGCAGTTAAAACTGGGTGTGCTGGGCATTTTCTTTTATGTGGGGGCCGAAGTGGGCATTGGCAGCCTTATCATCAGTTTCCTGGGGCAAAAGGAAATCATGGGCCTGAGTGAAAGCGTAGCCAAAAATTTTCTGGCGCTATACTGGGGAGGCTCCATGATAGGTCGCTTTTTAGGATCCATTTCATTAAATGCCAATATTCAGGGCGCCAAAAAGGTGCTTTATATGGTTGGGGCAGCATTGGCAGTAGCCTTTATTATTTTTGGCATTGTCGATTTAACCTTCGCGCAGTTCAGTGTATTTTTTATTTTTATTTTTATCAACCTGATCGGTTTCGCCATTGGGAAATCGGCCCCCGCACGTACTTTAATGATTTTTGCCTTAGTTAATATCGCCCTTATTGCGCTGACCATTGCAGGTTCTGGCGAATATGCTATGTGGACCATTCTGGCCATTGGTTTGTTTAACTCTATTATGTGGTCTAACATTTTTACATTATCCATCACCGGATTGGGAAAATACACCAGCCAGGGTTCTTCCCTGCTGGTTATGGGTATCCTTGGTGGTGCTTTACTTCCATTATTGCAGGGCGGTTTGGCAGATGTGGTGGGCATACGCTATTCGTTCATTATCCCCGCCTGCTGTTATTTGTATATCGTATTCTTCGGAGCATTTTGCGCACGTAAGCTGGGAAAAGTATTGCACAACGGCCCGGTGGCAGGTGGGCATTAGCCAGGATTCGTTTGCAGTAAAAAAAATTGTACCTTCGTCATGCTCATTCCGGCTTTTCGCCGGGACGACCTGACTAGGTAATGAACAATATAAAAGAACTTTTAGAAGGGTTTTTACCCGAAGAACGCGTTAAGACATCTTTAATTGACCTGGTAGCATTCGCTGCTGATGCGGGTTTTTATCATCTCAAGCCAAAGGCAGTCGTATTGCCGGCTTCTGAAAAAGAAGTGCAGGCCCTATTTGAATTTTCACGTAAGAACCATATTCCGCTTACGTTTCGTGCCGGTGGTACCAGCCTTTCGGGCCAATCAATTACCGATGGCATCCTGGTGGTATTAAACCGCTTTTGGGATGGTATTTTTATAGAAAGCGAAGGGGCCTATGTTCGGGTACAGCCAGGCATTACCGGGGCAATGGTCAATACCTACTTAAAAAAATACAAACGCAAGATCGGTCCTGACCCGGCCAGTATTAACGCAGCCATGATGGGGGGTATCCTTTCCAACAACTCGAGTGGCATGTGTTGCGGTGTAAAACTAAATTCATACCATACCACGCGCTTTGTGCGGTTCATGCTGCCATCCGGGCAAGTTTTTAGTACTGAAAAACCAGCCGATTATACCCGGTTTGAACAGGAATGCCCTGAACTTTACCAAGTTTTGAAGCAACAACGAAACCGCATCCACCAGCAACCAGAACTCAGCCAGCGCATACGCAGCAAATACCTGACAAAAAATACGGTGGGTTATTCTTTGAATGCGTTTATAGACCACGAGCATCCGCTGGATATCATGGCGCACCTGCTCATCGGTGCAGAAGGCACCTTAGGTTTTATTGCGGAAGCCGTGCTAACCACTGTGCCTGACCTTCCTTTTAAGTCAACGGCTATGGTGTACTTTCCGGATATCTATGCCGCCTGCCAGGCCATTGTCCCGCTTACTGATTCGGGGGCTGAAGCTGTTGAGCTGATGGACCGGGCCTCTCTGCGTTCTGTGGAAAATATGAAAGGAATTCCAGCAATCATTCGAACACTTTCTGAAACTGCTGCGGCCTTATTGATTGAATACCAAGGTGAACATCAGGAAACGCTGCATGAAAAAACGGGCAAGTTCCTGGCCATCTCAGGTGGCCTTTCTATGCTAAACGAACCCGTCTTTACAACTGATCCGGCAGAGCAGGCGTTCTTGTGGAAGGTGCGCAAAGGCATGTTTCCGGCCGTAGGCGCCGTGCGTGCCAGCGGTACTACCGTCATCCTTGAAGACGTGGCCTTCCCGGTGGCCAAGTTGGGCGATGCCATTTTAGACTTGCACCAGCTTTTTAAACAATACGGCTATGACGAAGCCATTATCTTTGGCCATGCCAAAGACGGAAACATCCACTTTGTAGTAACGCAGGCTTTTGATAGCCCGACTGAAATTGCCCGTTATGACACGTTCCTGAAGGAAGTGGTTAACTTGGTGGTCAATAAATATGACGGAGCCCTGAAAGCAGAACACGGTACCGGACGAAACATGGCGCCTTTTATAGAAACCGAATGGGGTGGAGAGGCTTATGCCATCATGAAAGCTATAAAACAGGCAGCTGATCCGGAAGGCCTGCTCAATCCCGGCGTCATTATTAACGCTCATGCCGATGCACATATCCGCGACCTGAAGCCGCTGCCCAGCGTTGAGTCAGAAGTGGACAAGTGCATCGAGTGCGGATATTGTGAACATAAATGCCCCAGTCGTGATATTACCCTTACACCGCGTCAACGCATTGTGGTGCGTAGGGAACTGCGCAACCTGGATAAGCGTGGCGAAAAACGGGAGTTTAAGTTATTATTGGATCAGTACCAGTATAGCGGCCTTGATACCTGCGCCGTCGATGGGTTATGTGCATCTGCCTGCCCAGTGGATATTAATACCGGTAGCCTCGTTAAGCGTTTACGGCGCGAAAGTCACTCCCGCTGGGCAAATTGGCTTGCGATGCAGGTAGCCAAAAACTTTAAGGCCATCGGTGCTGGCGCCCGTTTTGCACTGGCATCTGGCGTAACCCTCAATAAGATATTCGGCCCCACCAGCATGCGCCGTTTAACAGCGGGCATACGAAAAGTTCTGCCAGCGTTCCCGCTTTGGGCTAATGAACTTCGCCCGGCACCCAGTATCCAAACAGACCGTCATGTAAACCTAGTGGATTCCGGGGTGGAAGAAAAAGCCATTTATTTTCCATCCTGCATCAATAGCATGATGGGGGCCATCAAGCCCGGGCAAAAAGATATCCGGAATACGCTGCGGGAAGTTGCCTTAAAAGCAGGGGTCCGATTGTTCATACCTCAAGAACTGCATGGCACTTGTTGCGGGCAGTTGTTTTCTTCTAAGGGATTTGGGGAAGCCTATAATTACACCGCCAACCACACGATCGAACGCCTTTGGAAACTGACCGAAGAAGGAGTTTTGCCAGTAGTGATCGACGTCACCTCGTGTACGCACAGTCTCCAGGAGAGCCGCACGTTTCTGACCCAAGAAAATCAAGGAAAATTTGACCGCCTGCGCATTCTGGATAGTATTGATTTTTTGCACGATGTGCTGATGCCGCGCATGCAGGCGCTTCGCAAAAAAGAAAGTGTGGTACTCCACCCCGTATGCACGCTCACCAAAATGGGGCTTCAACCCAAATTACTTCGCATAGCCCAGCATTTTTCAGAAAAAGTGACCATCCCCGTAACGGCCGGGTGTTGTGGTATGGCAGGAGACAGGGGGTTTTTATTCCCCGAGTTAACCCGGTCGGCTACCCATCACGAGGCTACAGAAGTAGATCAGCATGCCTACGAAGGCCATTACTCTACAGGCAAAACCTGTGAAATAGCCATGGCAGAAGCTACGGGCCAGAATTATGAATCTATTGTATATTTAGTAGATTATTGTACATCCACTGAATAAATCTTTATTGCCCAGCAGCCGCATGGAAATTATACCGCTGCCCCACCAAAGGGCAGCGGTTTTGTTTCCGTGGCGAGGAGCAATAAAGATTTATTTCCGAGCCGCTGCATGGAAATTATACCACTGCCCCACCAAAGGAAATCTGTTTATTAAATAAATCTTTATTGCCCAGCAGCCGCATGGAAATTATACCGCTGCCCAACCAAAGGGCAGCGGTTTTGTTTCAGCGGCGAGGAGCAATAAAGATTTATTTCCCAGATTCCCTAACCCGTTCCTCCAACGATTTAATCACGGGTTCAAAAAAATTTACTCCATAAAGATTAGAAGCATGCACCAACCCTCCGGGGCTAAATACATTAATCTCCATGAGCTTATCGCCTACAATATCCAAACCAACCAGGAACATGCCATCAGCGTGCAGTTTAGGGCCAACAATGGCTACCAATTCCAGCATTTTTTTGGTGATCCGGGCCTTCGAGGCCGACCCGCCCTGGTGAATGTTGCTGCGAATTTCACCCGATTTTTGGCGGCGGTTAATAGCCGCCACTTTGCCATCCACCCGAATCACTTTGCCATCCATCAAAAACAACCGCACATCACCGTTCTTTGCCGCAGGCAAATATTCCTGGGCAATGGCAAAACCATCGCGGCATACAGCCTCCACAATCTGTGATAAGTTTTTTGACGCTTGTTTATCGATCAAGAATACATTTTTTCCACCCGATCCTTGCAGGGGCTTGACGATGATTTTCTGCTTTTGGACGCGGTAAAAAGCCTCCACATCGGCCACGCTGCGTGTTACCAGCGTTTGCGGCCGTACTTCCTTTGGAAAATACTGCAGGTACATTTTGCTGGAAGCATTAGCCAGCCCGTCAGGATCATTCAATACCAATACCCCTTGCTGCTTGGCCAATTTACCAAACAAAATGCCCGCATGCTGTGCCCAGGGGCGGTTGACCATATCCGCTGAAGGATCATTGCGCAGCAGCAGCACATCCAACTGTTTTGAGCTGATCAGTTTTTTATCCACAGCCCTGGCGGCTTCCAGAAAGGTGGTTGTATTCCTAAATTGTTTGTCAGGCAAGGTGCGGGCATGTGCCCCCATGTGTTCATCCGCTAAATAAACCAGGTCGCCCACGCCAATGTAATGCACCGTATGCCCCATTTGATGCGCTTGTAAGGCCAAGGCCGTGCTGGTGTAGCCGGCCGTTTCTTTAAGCAATTGGTTTACAACAAATCCAATGTTCATATTGCGGAGATTAAACTTAATTGATCATTTTGAAAACACTGCCATTTTTGCGGATGGAGGCTATTTTTTGTAAATACGGTTCCTGCATATACCGGGGTTGGATGGGCGCTATGACTAGCAGACGGCGGTGTATTAGCTCCTCTACAATGGGCAGGTAGTCTTGCCGTATCTTACCGATAAGTAAACGCCCCAGGTCATTGCCCTGTTTCAAATACTCAATCAGGTGAAGCAAGCCCTTTAAGTAAACAGCATCTTTGGTTAGGCCGCCCCCACGGTAAACCCGCATACAGATATGAAAGGCAACTTCGGGTTTAAACAGATAATGTTCTGTTAGCATAAAAAAAGTATTAGCAAAGCTGTTGCCGGCCACCATGTGGTGCACAGCCAACACGCGTGCCGCCAAAATTCGTAAGCGGTCATTGCTCAGCCCGCCGGTCATATATTCTGCAAATACCGCCAAACCTTCCTGCAGCTGTTCGTAACCCGGCACCCCAATATAAAAAAGTTTCAGGGGTTGCGCCTTGCCATTATAGTAGGTTACTACGTGCGTGCCAATTTCATGCTGCAGCAAGGAAAAAGCCCGGTTGCGGGGTACCTGATAGTTTTTGCTGATGTTCAAAATACCCCGTGATACCATGATGCCTTCCACATCATCCCTCACCCGAACCACGGTGGATATTTCAGGCTCTTGTATTTTTAACCAGGCCAGCTCCTCTTCGGCCATTTTTGCAAATTCAACTGCGTTCAGCATGTCTTTTTTTGGCACATGGGGTGGCACGCCAATAGCAACCAAAATGGCCCGGGCAGTTTCAAGTAAATTTTCTTCCACACCGCCAAAAATCTGCTGGCTGCTGTGCATAAAGTCAGGTTTGTCGCGTTCGGCCATCATATTGAGCATCCGGTCTATTTCCTTTCGTTTATCCCGGAAAAGCGAGGCAATAGTAGGATCTGAAATATCTTCGATTGGCAAATTGTAGATCTTGCGCTTAATGATTTCCGGGTCTATCGGCAGCGGACGGTAATGAAACACCGGATCTTTTGTAAAACCACTCTTGGCAAAATGCTGCCAGGCATCTTTTACATTGATGGGCGTAACGAGCAGCAAAAAATCAAACAGGTTGCTGTACTCGGCCAGCTCGTGGTCAATTTCATAGACCTTATTTTCCAGTACCGTGGTGCCCAGCATTTCAAAATGGGTGACGTGGTAGGAGGTACGCATCCGCACAAACTCAAAAAAACTTTTGCGAAGAGCACGGCTAAAGGCATCCCGCAGCTCACGCAGAAAGATGGGAAATGGGGTGCCGGTAAGGATATTGATATAAACGGGCGCTATTTCAAGGCCAATAAATATGATCTCATGCTTGCGGGCTTCATCATCGTTCATCAGCGGATGGAAGTGGGGCGGATGCGGCAGCGTCTTACCCTTGTTGAGCCTGGTGGTGATCTGCGTTTGCCCAATGGAAATGCCTTGTAACTCTGTATATAGTTTCTCAGCCACTGGCAGCGCACTTTTTTGATTCAGGTGTATCGTGAATGTATCGTTGCGTGCCTGATTTGATAGCCAGATCTCCAATAGTAAAAAGCCCCCAAATTTATCGGATAGCGCCTTGGCCAGCTGTCCGGTAATGAATGCCATACCCATCTCGGGGCCATCGGCAGCCATGAGGTATGACGATTCGGTGCGGCAAAGGGTAGAGGTAAAATCATCTTTGCCGTCTGCCGGGATGCGGTAGGCTATCAGGAAGGGTACCGGCCGCTCCATCACCAATAAGCCGTTGCCGGGAAATTCCATGCGGATGGCTTCACCCTTAGTTAATTGCTCCAGTAGGCGGTCAGCGATCTTTTTACGGGTCATATGGTAGAAATTTTGGTTACTTTAAAAGAAGAATTAAGCAATGGCAGCGTGGCAGTAAGGGCTTTTTTCAGCCCAAGGAGATGGTCTATATCTACCCGTCCTGTCCATTCGTCCATAAAGGTCTTTTTAAATTCTACTGAAAACACACAGCCTGCATGTCCATAATGCGCATTAACCCATTGTGAGAGCCATCCACCTTTAAATTTAATATTTTCGCGCACGTCCGGATGCTTGCCCTGGATTTCTGGCTCAGCAAGGCTAGCCATAAATAGGGCCGTAAGTGGCCGCCATTTTTCCCGGTTATAGGCGGTGCCTAGGTTAATTTCCGGATTATCCTGTTCAGGGGCACTAACTTCAGGGCCTTGCCGCCGGTGGTTGTAAGAATGGATATCGAGCAGTACAAAACCGCCATACTCACCAATAATCTTTTTTAACAAGAAGCCCATTTGTTCGTAGAAGCCATCATAAAACACAAGTGCCTTTTTTTGCATCTCTTCAGTTGGCAAATTTTTCCAAAGCTGCAACCCCCAGGCATCTTCCGGCTTTAAGTAAAGGGCTTTTTCGCGTGGTCGGTTCAAATCGGTTTGAAAGCGGGAAACCTCTACGACTATGCGGTTTACGGGCAAATCGGTCAAAAAATCGGTATAAGGGTCTTCCTCCTGCATCCGTTGATGCTCGCTCAACAGGCTCAAAGCTCTAAACTCATCATCCATCCAGTGGCCATCATGGATGGCGGCGGCAATAACAGGGCTTGGATATTGGAATACGGATAAGCGACTTTCCATAAGCAATGAGCGAAGGGTTATTCGTTTCTATAAACAGTATATACGCCTGAATGTTTGAGCAGGATTGCCTATATTTGAAGCCTTAATTATTTAAACTAACTAGTTGATTTATGAAGTTTGGACAAGTTGACGACCCCTCAAATATTGATTTTACCCTGCCGCCTGACCATCCGGCTACGGCGGGTGTTTTAAAAGCTGGGAAGAATAAAAAGGCATTTGAGGTGTATGTGGGTTGTGCCAAATGGAACAAAAAAGACCTGAAAGGCTTTTATCCGCGCGGTACCAAGGATGAGCTGAGCTATTATTCAAGCCAATTTAACAGCATTGAACTTAATAACACATTCTACCATTCGCCCGATAAGGAACAGGTGCTCACCTGGAAAGAAAAAACCCCGGCCAATTTTAAGTTCTTTCCGAAAGTACCGCAAAGCATTAGCCATTATCGCCGCCTTTTAAACGTCAGTGAAAAGGCGCTCGCCTTTACCGATGCCATCGCTTTATTTGAAGAAAAACTGGGCATGAGTTTCCTTCAGTTGCATGACAATTACAAACCAAAAGATTTTGAGCGACTGGTTACCTTTATAAAAGCATACCCAAAGGCTATACCCTTGGGGGTTGAAATGCGTAACGCGGAGTGGTTTGCCAACCAACAGGTGAATGATGAGCTGGCCAGCTTGCTACAATTAGAAAAACGGGCTAATATTATTGTAGATACAGCCGGTCGCCGTGACATGCTGCATATGCGGCTTACAACCCCATCTGCTTTTGTACGGTATGTAGGGGCTAATCATCAAAGTGATTATAGCCGGCTGGACGACTGGCTGGAGCGTATCCAGCAATGGCGTAGCCAAGGTCTGCAAACCTTGTATTTCTTTGTTCACCAAAATGTGGAACTGGAATCTCCCTTGCTGGCCGCTTATTTCATTGAAAAGGTGAATAAGACTTTTGGCCTGGATTTGCCCATCCCCAAAAAAGGCGAGTAGCTTATTCAATAAAAAGGCCCCGGCTGGTACTTTCCCGCACTTTAAGTAGCGGGGGCAGCACAATATGGCGGTTTTCGGGGGGCAGCTCTTTGTCTTTTAATATTTTAAGGAAGAGCAGTGCCACTTCTTCTCCCATTTTAAGGGTTTGCTGATCAATGGTTGAGAGGGTAGGGGTCACCAGGTTGCAAAAAGCCTCGTTGGCAAATCCGATCACGCCTACCTCTTCCGGAATTTTACGTCCCATAGCTTTCAATTCCTGGATAACACCCATTGCCGTAAAATCTTCCAGCGTAAAGAACGCGTCAAAATCAATGCCTTTGGCTGTGAGTTCCCGTACGCCCTGCCGCCCAAATTCAATCGATAAGGGGCCGCTCAATATGCGTTCCTCCTCAATGGGCAATCCATATTTCCGCAGTGCATCTACGTAGCCGCGCTTACGTTCTGAAAAAATCAATAAATTCCGTTTTTCAGTAATATGTACTATTTTTTTATACCCGGCTTTGATCAAATGCTCCGTAGCCGTAAAGCCCCCAATATAATCATTGATCGTGACCGAAGGCACTTCAAAATTGGGTAGTTTACGGTCAAAAAAGGCTAGCGGAATATTATTTTTCTGAATCGTTTTAAAAGCATCCGCATGTTCAGTTTCTAATGATATGGAAGCAATAATGCCATCCACCCTTGAATTCAGGAACGTTTCAATGCCTTTGTTTTCTTGCTTTACTGATTCTTGTGACTGATAGAGCAGGATGGAGTAGCCATGCTTATTCATGACTGATTCGATGCCATGAACCACCGAGCTAAAAAAGGTTACATCGATGCTGGGCACCAGTATCCCTACGATGTTGCTCTTACCTGAGCGCAATGAGGAAGCAATTTCATTTTTGTGGTAGCCCAGCCTGTCAGCCGTCATCCGCACCGCTTCCTTAGTGGTCTTACTGATGGCTGGATGGTCGTTCAAGGCACGGGCCACAGTTGAAAAGGCTAAATTTAGCTCTTTGGCAATATCCAGAATTGTTACTTTTGCCACCTTATTTTTTGTCCAAACTTAACAAAAATTTTGGAAATTATAAATTAAGCCCCTATCTTTATGCCAACGTTAGCACCATTTGTATAAACGAACCATATATCTTGTCTTTTTATGTTATTATTAGGAATTGATTTGGGTACTTCTGCTATTAAAGTGTCTGTGGTAGATGCAGAAACTCAAAAGGTACTGGTATCTGCACGGTCGCCTGAAGATACAGAGTCGTCCATCCTTTCAGTGCTCCCGGGCTGGGCTGAACAATCACCAGAGCAATGGTGGGTTGATGTGGAAAAGGCAATTGCCCATGTTAACGCTTCAGGTACCTATGATGCACGGGATATTGGGGCCATCGGCATTTCTTACCAAATGCATGGACTGGTTTTGGTTGATAAAGAGAACAAGCCGCTACGTAATGCCATTATTTGGTGCGATAGCCGGGCCGTAGATATCGGCAATGAGGCTTTTGAAGCCCTGGGTCGTGAAAAAACCCTTTCCTCCTTATTAAATTCGCCGGGAAATTTTACCGCATCCAAACTGGCTTGGGTTAAGCAGCAGGAACCGGCTATCTATGGTAAAATTGCTAAGTTTATGTTGCCCGGCGATTACATTGCCAGCAAATTGACCAATTACATCTCAACGAGCATCTCTGCCCTTTCTGAAGGTATTTTCTGGGATTTCAGCAAAAACCAGCTGTCTGAAGAAATATTGAACCATTTCGGTTTTGACCGCAGCTTGTTCCCTGATATAAAGCCTGTTTTTTCAGAACATGGCCGGCTTGTGCCCTCGGTGGCCCGATCACTGGGTTTAAAAGCAGGCATCCCCGTAAGCTACAAAGCCGGCGATCAGCCAAACAATGCATTATCTTTAAATGTACTAAAGCCTGGCGAGGTTGCTGCCACGGCCGGTACTTCCGGCGTGATCTATGGCGTTACTGATCAGCTGATCTATGATCAGCAGTCGCGCGTCAACACCTTTGCTCATGTCAACTATTCGGTTGAGCAACCCTCATTGGGCGTATTGCTCTGTATCAACGGCACCGGTATCCTCAACCGCTGGGTAAAAGAGCATTTTGGGCATGGATTAAGCTATGACCAGATGAACGGCTTGGCAAAGTCTGTGGAAAGGGGGAGCAACGGATTGCGTATCCTGCCCTTTGGCAACGGAGCCGAGCGTATCTTTGAGAACCGCTTGCCGGGAGCGCACATACGTAACCTTGATTTTAACCTGCATGGTCGCTCGCACGTATTTCGTGCCTCGCAAGAAGGGGTAGCCTTTGCGTTCCGTTACGGACTTGACATCATGCGCCAAAACGGAATGGATCCCTCGGTCATTCGGGCTGGGAGCGCTAATATGTTCCTGAGTGAACTATTTACGGAGATTTTTGTTGACGCAACCGGCGTTCCGGTGCAATTGTACCAAAACGATGGTAGTGTGGGGGCAGCCATTGGGGCAGGCATAGGCGTCGGCGCCTACAACTCGGCAGCAGAAGCATTTGAAGGTGCAATTCCCATCAAAACCATTGAACCTGGGCCTACCACGCCATACGAGCCACTTTATCAGGAATGGCTCGGATTATTAAACGAACAGTTAAGCAATTAATTTACATTAAATATATAACACATGTCAAAACTAATTATTGGCGAAAAAGAATATTTCAAAGGCATTGGCCAAATAAACTATGAAGGTTCTGAAAGTGATAACCCTTTAGCATACCGTTGGTACGACGAAAACCGTGTGGTAGCCGGCAAAACCTTAAAAGATCACTTGCGCTTTGCCGTAGCTTACTGGCATTCATTTAATGCCAACGGCAGCGACCCTTTTGGTGGGCCTACCTTATTTTTCCCGTGGAATGAAAGTACGGACGTTATTACCCGTGCCAGAGCCAAAGCTGATGCCGCTTTTGAATTCATCAGCAAAATCGGTTTCCCGTTTTACTGCTTTCATGACATTGATTTAGTGGATTACGGTGATCAGGTAGCCGAGAATGAAAAGCGCCTGGCCACCTTGGTTGATTATTTGAAGGAAAAGCAGCAGGCAAGCGGCATAAAGCTGCTATGGGGTACCGCCAATGTGTTCTCACACCCGCGTTACATGAACGGCGCAGCCACCAATCCGGATTTTCAGGTATTGGCCCATGCAGGGGCACAGATCAAAGCGGCCCTGGATGCCACCATCGCGCTGGGCGGCGAAAACTATGTGTTTTGGGGAGGCCGTGAAGGTTACAGCACCCTGCTGAACACCCTTATGAAGCGTGAACAGGAACATTTGGCCAAGATGCTGCACCTGGCGAAAGACTATGCCCGCAGCCAGGGCTTTAACGGAACGTTTTTTATTGAACCCAAACCATGTGAACCCACCAAGCACCAGTATGACTACGATGCAGCCACCGTTTTGGGCTTTATGCGCCATTACGACTTGCTGGATGATTTTAAGCTAAACCTGGAAGTGAACCACGCTACGCTGGCAGGCCACACATTTCAGCACGAGCTGCAGGTAGCTGCCGACGCAGGCGTACTTGGATCCATCGATGCCAACCGGGGCGACTACCAGAACGGATGGGATACCGATCAGTTTCCAAATAACCTTAACGATGTGACCGAAGCGATGTTAATTATTCTGGAAGCTGGCGGGTTAGGTGGGGGCGGTACAAACTTTGATGCCAAAATCCGCCGCAATTCCACCGACCAGGCAGATCTGTTCTATGCGCACATTGGTGGTGCCGATACCTTCGCCAGGGCGCTGATAGCGGCAGACAACATTTTGCAAAGCTCTGATTACAAAAAAATACGTGCTAACCGCTATGCTAGCTATGATCAAGGCAAAGGCAAAGAGTTTGAAGAAGGGAAACTAACACTCACTGACCTGCGGAATATCGCCGAAGCCAGTGGTGAGCCCGCAACCATTAGCGGTAAGCAGGAATATTTGGAGAATTTAATTAACAGATATATTTAATAGTTAATTATTGCACTACTTCAGTTTGAAGTTTATGTGCTTAGATTTTTTTACCAATGCGATAGGCCCATTCTTTAACCAGAATGGGCTTTAATAATGCAAGCAGTTAAAAAAAATAATTTTTTTTAAAATATTAACAGTGTTAAGTATATTTGCAGCGTAATGGGAATTAAAGAAAGAAAAGAACGCCATCGGGAAGATTTGAGACAGGCTATACTGGATGCGGCCAAGAAACTGTTTATGAAACATGGTTACGAGGCCACCACCATCCGCAAAATAGCAGCCGAGATAGAATTTAGCCCAACAACGATTTACTTGTATTACAAAGACAAAAACGACATTTTATATGCCCTGCAAAAGGAAGGATTTATTTTATTGGGTAAATCATTTCATCCCTTGATGCAGGTAGATGATCCGTATGAACGATTGAAGGCCATGGGTCGGACATTTATTCAGTTTTCCCTGGAAAATAGTGAATTCTATGAATTAATGTTTGTGATGAAAGAACCCTTACTCAACTTAGATACGTTTTGTGTAAACGGGCAGGATGTGGATTGGGAAGAGGGAATCGCAGCCTTTGATTTTTTACTCCATACGGTTGAGGATCTTCAGCGGATTGGTTATTTTAAAGGACAAGATACCAAAATAATATCGTTATGGATATGGGCTACTGTACACGGTCTTTGTACCTTGCAGATGCATGGTCATTTAGAACACGTGGCTAGGCATAAGTTAGAAGGCTTGGAGCCGACGGCGCTTTTGCCATTAATCTTCGGCAGTTTTGTGCAATTTTTAGAAAAGGTCAAATAATTTTTTTGAAGTTAAGTTAACACTGTAAATAATGAGAACGCTATTATTGAAACAGGGACTTTTGGTAGGTTTGAGTATACTTTTAGGAGGCCAGGTATTGCTTGCGCAGCAAACGGTGCTTGATGAGTATGTACAGCATGGCCTTGAAAACAACATCGTGATGCAACAAAAGAACATCTCACTTGACAGGGCCTTGCTGGCACTGAAAACGGCCAAAAGTATGTATTTACCTACGATAGCATTTCAAACCACCTATCAGTCTGGAGATGGGGGCCGTGATATCCCATTGCCGCTGGGCGACTTGCTGAATGGGGCATATGCTACCCTAAACCAGCTGACGGGTACCCAAAATTTTCCGCAGTTGAAAAACGAGTCTATTAATTTCTTTCCCAAGAATTTTTACGATGCTAAAGTAAGGACATCCATGCCTTTGTTTAATAAAGACATTGACTATAATAAACAGGTCAGTGAACGGCAGGTGCATTTGCAGGCTTATGAGGTGGATACCTATAAGCGCGAGTTGGTAAAAAACATTAAACAGGCCTATTATGACTATTTAAAAGCCCTCCAAGGCATAGAAATTCAGGAATCGGCACTCAAATTGGCCAAGGAAGGTAAGCGGGTGAACGAAAAATTACTTGAGAATGGAAAAGGATTGCCGGCCTATGTATTGCGGTCTGAAAGTGAGGTAACAGGCGTGGAAGCGCAGCTTAGCCAGGCCCGCAAACAGGCCGAAAATGCACGTATGTACTTCAATATGCTGCTAAACCAGCCTGCCGAAGAGTCGGTAGAGGTCCCTATTGACCAACAGGCAGCGCTGGATGCCGCTCTGTTATTGCTACAACGGAAACCGGATGCCCAGGGGCGGGAGGAGCTGAAGTCATTGGCAGAATATGTACAGATCAATGAAACCGTTTTAAAAATGGACAAAGGCTGGGCCATCCCCAAACTGAGTGGTTTTGTTGACCTTGGGTCGCAGTCACAAAATTGGAAGTTTAATGAGCAAAGCCGTTATTATATGGTAGGTGTGCAACTGGATATCCCCATTTTTTCAGGTGGCAGAAACCGGTTAAAGGTCAAGGAAACTTCGCTGGCCTTACAGGATGCCCAGCTCAACCTCCAGCAGGCCGGTCAGCAATTAAACCTGAGCAGTCGTGTGGCTCAAAACAACCTGTCTGCAGCTTGGGATGCCTACCAATCATCGCTCAAACAGCTGGCTGCAGCCGAAAGTTATCAGCGGCTTATTGAACGGGGTTATCAGGCGGGTTCCAATACCTATATAGAAACCATCGATGCCCGTAACCAGCTTACTACAGCCAAACTGGCTTTAAATGGCAATAAATTTAACGTATTACAGGCAGCCGCCAGTGTTGAACGCGAAACGGCAGCGTATTCATTGACCACAAAAAATAACTAAGTATATGGATATCCGGATAAATCAACTAATCGGAATAGGATGTATAGCGCTACTGGTGGTAGCTTGCGGAGGCAAAGACCAGAAAACTTCCATTATAAAGGAAAAGCGAATCCCTGTAAAACTGCTTCAACTGGAGCCGGCATCGGCAACTGGCGGCGTGGTACAGGTCTCGGGTTTGTTCAGCACAGACGATGAAGCAACCTTATCCTTTAAGAACGGCGGGGTCATTGAACGGGTGCTGGTTAAAGAGGGCGATGCGGTAAAAAAAGGCCAGCTGCTGGCTACGGTCCATACCGCTGAGATCAATGCGGCGGTGCAGCAGGCGCAATTGGGTCTTGACAAGGCAAACCGTGACTATGCCCGGGCCAGCCAGCTATTTCGCGATAGCGTGGCTACGCTGGAGCAAATGCAAAATGCCAAAACGGCCATGGAAGTGGCCAAGGCACAATTAACCGCAGCTTCCGTAAACCAAGGGTATACGGCCGTTAGGGCCAGTACCAGTGGGTATGTGTTGCGTCGGCTCGCTAATGAAGGGCAGGTGGTTGGTCCTGGTACCCCCGTACTCATGATAAACGGGGCAGGTGATAGTGATTGGTTGTTAAACACGGGTGTCAGCGACCGGCAATGGGCGCAAATCAAGGTGGGCGATAGCGCTACGATACAAACCGATGCCCTACAGGGGCAGACACTGGCGGCCTATGTTTTTCGAAAATCTGAAGGGGTTGATCCGGCATCAGGTACGCTGCAAGTGCAGCTAAAATTGAAAGGAAAGGTTCCGCCGGCGGTCGCTTCGGGTATCTTTGGGCGGGCCAGTATCCACACCTCATCAAAGGGGCAGGGATGGCTAATACCCATGGATGCATTGTTGGATGGTGATGGCGGCAAGGGTTACGTATTTACGACCACAGACAAGATAACGGCCCACAAAACCGAGGTGATGCTGGGCAGCATCAAACCTGATGGCGTTTTGGTTACCGCAGGCCTGGAACATGCCGGCTCGGTCATTATCTCCGGCAGCCCATACCTAACCGACGGCTCACCCATCGTGGTAAAATAATGAAAGAGAACCCAAATGGCCAGCGCAAGGGTAACTTATAACGTATAACTTACAACGTACAACTTACAACTAAAATGGATATTTCAAAATACGCGGTAAAAAACTACCAATTTACGCTGATCATGGTGATCATGGTGATTGTGATTGGAGCCAGTACCATCCTGAATATGCCCCGGGCCGAAGATCCCGAAACGCGTCCACCGGTGTTCCCGGTAGTTGCGATCTATCCGGGTACCAGCCCCAAGGATATGGAAGAATTGGTGGTCAAACCTCTGGAGAAAAGAATCTATGACCTGGATAACATCAAAACTATCAAAACCAACATCATTAATGGGGTAGCGGTGCTGGCAGTGGAATATAAATATGGCAGTAATGTTGATGACAAATACCAGGAACTGGTACGCGAGACCAATGCCATACGCAACCTGTTGCCTGCCGATTTGTACAGCCTGGAAGTACAGAAGGTTGACCCAACCAATGTTAATATCCTTCAAATAGCCCTTGTTTCTGAAAATGCCTCCCGGGCGCAGATGAAAAAAGTAGCGGAGGGTCTGCAAGATGAGCTGGAAAAAATCATGGCACTGAAAGAGGTTAAAGTAGCGGGGCTGTCAGACCAGTTGGTTCGCGTGGATGTAGCTCCAGACAAACTGGCCAAACTAGGCATCCCGATGTCGACACTCATGCAGGCAATACAAAGTGAGGCAGCCAATATACCGGGTGGAAGTGTGGTAACGGGAGGTAAAAGCCTCAGTGTTAAAACCAGTGGCAACTACCAAAGCATTGAAGAGATCAAAAATACAATTGTTTATAGCAATAGTGGCAAAAATGTGTTGCTAAGCGATGTGGCAGCGGTATACCCCGATTTTGCGCCAGAGACGCACATCACCAGGCTCAACCATTTCCGGAGTGTCGTAGTAACGGCGGCTCAAAAGCCGGGGGAAAATATTAGCAAAACCCAAAAGGCTTATTTGCCGGTGATCGAGGCTTATAAAAAGACTTTGCCGGCCAATATCGGCCTGATCGTAAATTTTGACCAGGCCGAAAATGTAAACAGTCGTCTCGGAGGCCTGGGTGAAGATTTTGGCATCGCTATCTTACTGGTGCTGATCACGCTATTGCCACTGGGTACACGGGCTTCGGCGGTAGTGATGATTGCCATACCGCTTTCCTTATCAATCGGGATCGTGCTGATCAACGCGCTGGGTTTTAGCCTCAACCAGTTGAGCATCGTGGGTTTTGTAGTGGCATTAGGATTGTTGGTGGATGATAGCATCGTCGTGGTCGAGAATATAGAACGATGGATGCGGGAGGGCTATTCACGGCTGGATGCCACCTTAAAAGGTACCCGCCAGATTATGCTGGCGGTAATAGGTTGTACAGCTACCCTGATCATTGCATTCATGCCCATTATGTTCATGCCTGAAATGTCTGGCGATTTTATACGGAGTTTGCCTATTGCGGTGATCAGTTCGGTATTGGGTTCTATGGTAGTGGCGCTGACGGTGGTGCCCTTCCTGTCAAGCCGGATACTCAAACCGCATGAAAATGCGGAAGGGAATGCGGTGTTAAGGGCCTTGCAACGAGGCATACACGGCACTTATGCCGTACTATTAGATAAAGCGATCAAAAAGCCCTGGCTCACCATCCTGGTGGCTGTGGCGATTTTCGGGGGTGCACTGGCATTGATGCCGGTCGTGGGTTTCAGTTTATTTCCGGCTTCTGAAAAGCCGCAATTTATGATAGACATCACCTCCCCATTGCAAGCTAACATCCAATATACCGACAGTATTACCCGTCAAATTGAGCGCCAGCTGGACACGATGAAAGTGGTGCATTATTATAGCTCGAACGTAGGTAAAGGCAATCCGCAGATCTATTATAACGTTCAGCAGCGCAATGAATCAGAAGATTTTGCGGAAATATTTGTTCAACTGCAACCAAATACCCGCCCGGATGAAAAAACGGAGATCATTGAAAAACTCCGTAAACGCTGGACGCCTTACCCGGGAGCGAAGGTAGAAGTAAAAAACTTTGAACAGGGGGTGCCGGTCATTGCACCGGTGGAGGTAAGGCTCATGGGAGAAAACCTGGATACCCTAAATCGGTTAGCCAGGCAGGGAGAAGGCCTATTGCTCAAAACGCAGGGTACCATGTATGTAAACAACCCGTTGAAGAATAACAAAACCGACTTGCGTGTACGTATCAATACTCAGAAGGCGCTAGCGATGGGAGTTCCTACGGTCAATATAGACCGTACGGTGCGCATGGCCCTGGCAGGGGCCGACCTGGCCACTTTCACCGACCCAACCAGTACAGACAATGACTACCTGATCAGGATAAGCGTGCCCCGCCCTTCGCATCCGGATATCACCGTA
The DNA here is from genome assembly GCA_900109895.1 of bacterium A37T11. Classification (GTDB taxonomy): domain Bacteria; phylum Bacteroidota; class Bacteroidia; order Sphingobacteriales; family Sphingobacteriaceae; genus A37T11. Next base: position 75,724 of record FOBR01000016.1, on the reverse strand, counting down.
TTTAACGATTTATATGTAGATAATGTGCAAAATAAACCGGTCCCACTAAGCCAGCTGGCCACGCTTGAGCTCGAATCATCTGCCGCACAAGTCAACCATTATAACAAAATACGCACGGTCTCGGTCAGTGCTTATGTGCAGCATGGCTTCCTGAACGATAAAGTTATAAACGATGTAATCCACCAGATGGACCAGATTAAGTTTCCGGCCGGCTATTCCTATGCCATGGGTGGCGAGGTCGAATCAAGGCAACAGTCTTTTGCGGGCTTTGGTACCATCATTCTGATCACGGTATTCCTATTCATAGCGGTGTTGGTACTGGAGTTCAAAACATTTAAAAGTACGCTCATTGTGCTATCGGTGATACCGCTGGGTGTAGTGGGGGCTGTGCTTGCCTTGCTGTTCACGGGCAATACATTGTCGTTTGTGGCCACCATCGGCATTGTGGCCCTGGCAGGTATTGAGGTCAAAAACACGATCTTGCTGGTCGATTTTACCAATCAACTGCGTCGGGAGGGCCTGGGGCTAAACGAGGCGATTGAGAAAGCAGGTGAAATACGTTTCCTGCCCATCATCCTCACGACGCTCACAGCCATTGGTGGATTAACCCCCATTGCATTGTCAAGTAATCCGCTCATTGCACCATTAGCCATCGTCATGATTGGGGGGTTGATCAGTTCCACCTTACTCTCACGTATTGTGACGCCAGTAATCTATAAATTAATGCCGCCGGAGATCGCATAATTCAATATTCTCTAGTACCTTTGATGTTTTAAACCTAAAATGGTTAAGATCGGGAAACTTTGGGCTTTATGGGTCATGGTCGGGTGTTCAGTGGCGAGCTATGCACAGCAACCTGCGGTGCAATTCCTGCAATTGGATGTCAACAAAGGTTTGTCAAGCAATCAGGTGACGGCCATTGTCAAAGATCAGCAAGGATTCTTGTGGTTTGGCACGGCTGCGGGCCTTAACCGGTACGATGGGAGGGAAGTAACCATCTTCCGCCACAACAGCCGTGATAGCAGCAGCCTAAGTGATAATAGCATAAACAATCTCTTTGTTGGTCCTTATGGACAAATTTGGGTCGGAAATCGTGCTGGTTTTGATGTCTTTGATGCGCAAACAGAAAAGTTTGACCACAGCATCAGCCGGCAACTAAAGGTTCAAACCTCCTTAGTTGGGGTCACGGCCGTACAACGGGATGTGGCCGGACGTTATTGGATACTTGATCAGGATAGTGGGCTATTTCGCTTTGATACGGCAAGGCGCGTGTTGCAACCCTATAAAACGGTTGGGCATAACAGGCACATCAGTGGCATCAGTACCGGCAAAGACAATGATCTGTGGCTGGTATATGACAATGGCTTTATTGAACAGATCCGGACCGATAATTTTAAACCCTTATTTTCAACACAAGCCTTAGTAAACCGGCAGGATCTGGATGCAGCTGCCGGATTGCAGCTGTATATGGACAGAGAGAAAGGGCTATGGGTTTATGCCCGCAACCAACCGGCAGGGGCTTATTATTTTCCCCCAGGGTATACACAATTCCACCACCTGCATACTGATGCCCAGGTTGGCCGGCTTAACAGCAACCTGGTGAGCGGCGTGACCGAAGACAACCGCGGACGAATATGGCTGGCCACCGACCACGGTGGAATTAATATCGTCGAAAAAAAGAAGCTGAATGTTAGCTATCTGCTCAATGAAGAGTTTGATGAACGCAGCCTTGCCCAGAACAGTACGGTTAATTTGTATAAGGACCGTGATGGCATAATCTGGGTTGGTACCTACAAAAAGGGCGTAAGTTACTACCATGAAAACCTGGTCAAATTTCCCGTCTACCGTCATAAGGCAGGCAACCAGGTTAGTTTGCCGTATGACGATGTAAATCGTTTTGCAGAAGACCGTGAGGGCAATTTATGGATAGGGACTAATGGAGGGGGGCTAGCCTATTATAACCGCGCTAAGCATGCATTTAAGCTATACAGGCATCAGTCTACTGATCCTCATAGCATCAGCAGCGACGTTATTGTAAGTCTGTGCTTTGACAAGCAGGGAATCTTGTGGATCGGTACATACCATGGGGGGCTCGAAAAATTTGACGGGAAGCAATTTACCCATTACCTACATGATCCGGCAAATCCGGAAAGCATTCCTGACAACAGCGTTTGGGAGCTTATGGAAGATTCGCGGGGGCGGCTTTGGGTTGGTACTCTATCTGGGGGGCTATGTATCTTTGACCGGGAAAAAAACAGGTTTGAGCGGTTAGGCTATGGAAGTACCAATGGCTCGCGATCTTCTTATATCTCTGCCCTGATGGAAGACAATCAAGGGCGTATCTGGATAGGTAGTGCCACGGGCATTGACGTGATGGATGCGCGCACTGGCCACTTCAGGCATATTCAAAATGATCCTAAACAACCCCATAGCCTCAGTAATGATTATATCAATGATATTCAGCAAGACAGCCGTAACCGTATTTGGATAGGGACGCGGGATGGACTAAACCTATATAATGAGGCTACGGGTGATTTTAAGATTTTTAGGCAGGAAGACGGCTTAACAGATAATACGGTCTTAACCATGCTGGAAGATGGGAGCAAAAAACTATGGCTTAGCACGCTTAAGGGCATTTCAGCTATGCGATACCCGGCAGGTGAGGAGGGCAAGGCTGTCTTTCTCAATTACGATAGCAGCGATGGGTTGCAGGCTACCGCATTTAATGAAAATGCCGCCTTGCGGACCAGCCGGGGCGAGCTCATTTTTGGTGGGCCTTCCGGATTTAACCTGATCGATCCGCACACGCTAAAGGAGCCCATCAATAAACCCATTCCCATCATCACAAACATACTGCTGTTTAACAAACCCGTCCGGATAGGGGAGAAGGTGGATGGCCATGTATTGCTTGAACATTCACCGGCACTATTGAGAGAGATTAGCCTGGCGCATGACCAGTACATGTTTAGTATTGCTTTTACCTCCCTTGATTTTCTAAATAAAGAGCACAGCGGCTTTTTATATAAGCTGGAAGGCTTTAATGAAAATTGGGTGCAAGCCGATAGAAACCATCCCATAGCTACTTTTACCAACCTGGATGCCGGGGACTATACCTTTAAAGTGCGGGTGTCTGCCAATAGTGGACCCTGGAGTGATGCCTATGAACTGCTCCGCATCCATATAAGCCCTCCATTTTGGAGAACGCCATGGGCCTATCTGCTCTATGCTGTATTGGTAGTGGGTACACTGCTGCTGGTACGCCATATAGAGAAACAAAGAGCGGTAAACCTTTATAAGTTGCGGCAGGAACGCGAGGAGGCGCAGCGCATACGTGAATTGGATAGCTTAAAAACACGGTTTTTTACCAATGTAAGTCACGAGTTCCGTACGCCGCTTAGCTTAATCCTAAGTCCGCTTGATAAATTGATCACCCATGCAGCAGACGAGCAGCAGCGAACGCATTTGAGCCTCATCCAGCGAAACGCGCGGCGACTGCTTAATTTGGTCAATCAGCTGCTTGATTTCAGGAAGATGGATCAGCAGGAGCTCAGGTTGCACCCGCAGCCTGGAGATATTATCCAAAACATCAGCCAGCATGTGGATTCATTTAGTGATATGGCCGAAAAAAAGCAGATACAGTACACTTATGAAAAAAACATAACACAGTGGTATACGAGCTTTGATCATGATAAGCTGGAACGAGTCCTTTTTAATTTGCTGTCCAACGCATTTAAGTTTACGCCCGAAGGGGGTAAAGTGGGTGTGCGACTAAATCTAAAGAAGGATGATGAACAAGCGGAGGCCTGCTTGTACATCCAAGTATCGGATAGTGGCATCGGCATACCGGCTGACAAACAGGAGCAGGTTTTTAAACGCTATTTTCAGCACGACACGCCGCCCGGGTTGTTAAACCAGGGTAGCGGTATAGGGCTTTCCATTACCAGGGAATATGTGCTGTTAGCGGGCGGAGATATCCGCTTGGAGAGTATTCCTGACCAAGGCAGTATTTTTACGGTCATGTTGCCGTTGCATCCGGTAACAGATCCTCCGGGTAAAAATACGGATACGCAGCCTCGTGCGCGAAAGGCAGACCATGGTGTTCACGCCCGCCAACGCATCCTGCTGGTAGAAGATAACGACGATTTCAGGTTTTACCTGAAAGACAACCTGCGGGAGTTCTACCTGATAGAGGAGGCCACTGAAGCCACTGCCGGCTGGCAAAAAACGCTGGCGATTCATCCAGACCTGATCGTATCAGATATCAGTATGCCCGGAAGCAGCGGCATAGAATTCTGCAGAAAACTGAAAAATGACCCGCGTACAGCTCACATTCCGGTTATTTTGCTCACAGCCATTACGGATGAGCAAACGCAGCTGGAGGGATTGGAAACGGGCGCGGCCGACTACATCACCAAGCCGTTTAATGTGGAGTTGCTGTTGTCAAAGATTAAGACCCAACTAAGGCAAAAGTCATCGCTTGAAAAAACCTACAAGAAACAACTAAGTGTGCAACCGCATGCTGCTGTCATTCCGGACGCAGATGAAAAGTTTATGCGGATGGCTCTGGAGGTCACCGAACGTTTCCTGGGAGATGCCAATTTCTCAGTAGAGCAGTTTGCGCGCGAAATGGGTATGAGCCGTGTAGGTCTCTACAAAAAGATGCTGCTGCTGAGCGGACATACCCCATCAGAATTTATGCGCAACATCCGCATGAAACGTGCAGCCCAATTATTAGAGCAATCGCAGCTTAGTATAGCTGAGGTGGCTTATGAAGTGGGTTTTAACAGCCCCAAACAATTCAGTAAATATTTTAAGTCGGTTTACCTAGTACTCCCTTCCGCCTACCGGAAATAACTGTTTAGTTAACAAAAACAGCACTAAAAATTAACATTTGAATACCCTCATGTGTTAAAATCCAGCCTACTTTTGTTCCGGAAACAAAGCCAATATAAACGTATTATGTTACAATCACGCGTGATCTTCTTTTTATTCGCATTAGGACTAGTGGGTATTATGCCAACGATGGCTCAGCAAAAGGCGATCTATAACAAAATAGCCAACGGCATAGAAATCAGCCTCGCAAATTCAGGCGCTCAACCTGCCCAACAACTACGTTTAACGGTCATTAATGCACGCATTATTCATGTAGAAGCGTTCCCGGCAGGACCCTTGAACATTTCCCGTCCGGAACTGATGCTGACCGATACAGTGAAGGCTTATACCGGCGCCTGGAACCTGCTTGAACAGGGCGATCAATTATTGCTTAAGACCGATTCATTGACAGCTTCAGTTTCACTGTTAAACGGTGCCATTGCATTTACTGACCATGCGGGCAATACACTCACCTCTGAACAGCCACGATCTGCGTTAAGTTTTACGCCCGATGCGTATAATGGAGATTCTTTTTACCAGATAAAGCAAAGTTTTGAACTGGCCGGAGATGAAGCACTTTATGGGTTGGGGCAGCACCAGGGTGGACAAATGAACTACCGGGGTAGGCAGGTAACCTTGCTGCAATATAATACCGAAGTAGCTGTACCACTACTGCTGTCAACACGCCACTACGGCATATTATGGCATAACTATTCTATCACCAAGGCGGGCGACGTAAGGCCGCTGATGCCCCTATCTGCTTTTAAGCTGTATGCAGCAGATGGCCAGCAGGGATGGCTTACGGCCAGTTATTATAAAAAAGACCATCCAGACAGTCTCCTGCTGCACAGACCTGAGTCAGATATCTCATATTCCTATTTAAGTGACTTGGCGCGACTGCCTCAGGATATTCAACTTTCAAACACCCTGGTGCGCTACGAGGGTGCCATAGAGTCTCCAGACGATGGCTTGCACAGGTTACTTATTCATTATGCCGGCTACCTGAAGGTATGGGTGGATGGAAAATTGCTGGCTAACCGATGGCGGGAGTCATGGAATGCAGGATCATTTGAATTGGAGCTACTGCTTGAAAAAGGTAAAAAGTACCCCATACGGATGGAATGGCTGCCTGAAGGTAACCAGTCATATTTAACGGTAAAATGGCAGCGGCCCATACCCACCGATCAGCAAAACGTTTTTAGTTTTCAGTCTGAAGCCGGCGATGCCGTAGATTACTACTTCATAGCCGGACAGCAGATGGATGATGTGATCGCTGGCTACCGATACCTCACGGGCAGGGCACCCATCATGCCACGCTGGTCTTTTGGTTACTGGCAAAGTCGTGAGCGGTATAAAACCCAGCAGGAAGTACTTGAAACGGCGGCTGAATTCCGCAAGCGGCACATACCTATTGATAACCTGGTGCAGGACTGGAGTTATTGGAAAGAACCTGACTGGGGTAGCCAGGATTTTGATAGTACCCGTTTTCCGGACCCTGCTGGCATGGTGAAAAAATTGCATGACGAGCATTTCAGGCTGATGATATCTGTATGGGCTAAGGTCAATGAAGCATCGAAGGTATTTCCTTATTTCAGGGACAAAGGCTGGTTGTATGGCAGGAACATAGCCGAAGGCCGAAAAGATTGGATCGGTAAAGGATACACCTCCACGTTTTATGATCCGTTCAATCCGGCGGCACGAAAAGGATTCTGGCAATTGATGGATAACCGGTTGTATAAATTAGGAATGGATGCCTGGTGGATGGATGCCAGTGAGCCTGATGTTCACTCTAATTTAAATATTGATGAGCGCAAGTCCGTATTTCAGCCATCCATCGGTTCCTCCACACGCTATTATAATGCGTTTCCACTCATGAATGCCAAGGGGATCTATGAGGGGCAGCGGGAGAGCGACCCTGATAACCGCGTATTTATTTTAACACGGTCGGCCTTTGCCGGCCAGCAACGCTATGCCGCGGCAACATGGAGCGGAGATATTGCCTCCCGCTGGCACGACTTTAAAGACCAGATTGCTGCGGGCCTGAACTTTTCGATGTCGGGCATTCCCTATTGGACCATGGATGCCGGCGGATTTTTGGTAGAGAATCGTTTTCAACATCCAAATGGCGCAGACCTGGATGAATGGCGCGAAATGAATGTACGCTGGTTTCAGTATGCGTCTTTTTTGCCCATATTCAGGGCGCATGGACAGTTCCCGTACAGGGAGCCCTGGAACATAGCCCCAGAAGGCGACCCCGCCTATCAAAGTTTACTTTACAGTATTCAGCTGCGTTACCGCTTGCTGCCATATAATTATTCCTTAGGAGGCCAAACGTATTTAAAAAACTATACCATGCTGCGTGGCTTGGCCATGGATTTTGGCCAGGACACTAAGGTGTGGAACATCAATGATCAATATATGTTTGGCCCAGCATTTTTGGTAAACCCGGTCACAGAAAAAGGGTTATTGTCCCGCCCGGTATACTTGCCTGCAGGGGCTGGATGGTATGATTTTTATAAAGGGGCCTATTTCGCCGGAGGACAAACCATTCAGGCTGCTGCACCGTATGACCGGGTGCCTTTGTTTGTCAAGGCAGGATCTATCATACCGGTGGGGCCAGCCCTGCAATATACCGATGAAAAAGCACCTAAGGAGATCACGCTGTATGTATATGGGGGTGCAGACGGCTCCTTTACTTTATATGAAGATGAAGGAGTAAACTACCACTATGAAAAAGGGGCCTATAGTACCCTGTCATTTACTTACCAGGAGGCTACGCATAAACTGACCATTGGGAAGCGCAAGGGAAGTTTTCCCGGGATGCTCAAAGACCGGGTTTTTCGGGTAATTTTTGTAAACCCTCAGCAGCCAGGGGGTATTGATCAACCAGGCAGCCCGTCTAAAAAGTTAACGTATCACGGCTCGCAGCAGCAACTTATCGTTTATAACTAATTAAATAACCATTATGATAAATGCCCAATTATTAATTCTAAAAAACACACTAAAATGAAAATCAAACAACAATTTTTGAACGCTTGGCTTATCGGCTTGTTCTTATTGCTGGCCATACCAGCATGGGCGCAAACTGCCCGTATAAGCGGGGTGGTCTTGTCGGCAGATGATCAACAGCCTGTAGCTGGCGCCAGTATAAAAGTAAATGGTACGGGCAAGCAAGCCCAAACCGATGACCAAGGCCGGTTTACCATAGAAGCAAAATCAGGGGATTTGCTGACCGTATCATTTATTGGGATGGCCGACGCCATTCACACGATAAGCGGACAAGGCATACAGACTATTTTATTAAAGACCACCAATGCCGATCTGGACGAAGTCGTGGTAGTAGGGTACGGCGTACAGAAGAAAAAATTACTGACAGGAGCGAACCTTCAGGTCAGTGGCGACGCGTTGCAACGGCAAAATCAAGTCAGTCCTTTACAGGCACTTCAAGGGCAGGCATCGGGAGTTTCTATTTCTGCCACATCCGGACAGCCGGGTGCAGACATGAAGGTTACCATCCGTGGTCTGGGTACCATCGGTAACTCAGGGCCGCTATATATTATTGATGGGATAGAAGGTGATGTCGCTTCACTAAACGCAGCGGATATTCAGTCAATCGATGTGCTGAAAGATGCAGCATCTGCAGCTATTTATGGCGCTCAGGCAGCCAACGGCGTAATTTTGGTAACCACCAAAACCGGCGCCAAAGGAAAAGGACAAGTTTCATTTGAAGGTTACAAAGGTGTTCAAAGCGTGCCGCGCAAAGCAAAAATGCTGAATGCTGATCAGTATAAAACTATCATGAATGAGCAGGCTCTTAATTCAGGCGCTGGTTTAATTGATTTTGACGCCATGGAAGGATTATCCAATACTAATTGGATGGATTACATGTTTAAGGATAATGCCAATACCGAAAACTATTCCCTTAATTTAAGTGGTGGTTCTGAGAACTCTACCTATGCCACATCCCTCAACTACCTTTCACAAGAAGGAATCGTGGGCGGTAAAGCGGTCTCAAATTATGAGCGCTATGGCTTCCGGACCAATAGTGAACACAAATTTTATCAAAATGCGCTTAAAGTAGGGCAACACCTCAATTTCAATTATATCAAAAATAATGGGATCAGTGTAGGCAATCAATACAGCAATACCTTAAGAGGGGCTTTTGGCACTTCACCTTTATCGCCAGTATATAGTGATAACAACATTTACGACAATCCGTTTAATGATACGAGCAATTCTCCCTGGTATAATGGCGACGGTAACCCTTATGGTTCCATGATGACCAATACTAACAACAGCAATGGGGCCCAAAAGCTGCAAGCCGATATGTATGCAGAACTTGAACCTATCAGCAACCTAAAGATCAGGTCTGTGTTTGGGATCAACTATTTCTCGGGCGATTACCGGAGTTTTACGCCACTCTATCAGTTCTCGGTTTATTCCTTTAATAACGACCATACCACTACATCACAAAATATGAGTAAAGGTCATACCTTAACCTGGACCAACACGGCAAGTTATAGCTTTACGGTAGCCAAAGACCATGCTTTTGATGCACTGATCGGGATGGAATCGGTTAGGTACCAGGGCACCTACCTGTCTGGCTCAAACTGGAATTTGCTATCGCAATTTAACGATTTTGCGCATGCATATCTGGACAACACTACAGGTCAGGCGCATTTGGATGATGATGATAACCTCGTGGAAACACGTAGTGTCGGTGGCCGGCCAGACAACTTATATCGAAGGGCTTCTTATTTTGGTCGCCTGGGTTATAACTATCAGGAAAAATATTTATTTAATGCTACCCTACGCGCGGATGGGTCATCCAAATTTGCCGCAGGTAACCAATGGGGATATTTCCCATCAGTTTCAGCAGGTTGGGTTTTAACCAATGAAGAGTTTGCTAAAAGTGCCGCTAATTGGCTAAATTTTCTGAAATTTCGGGTAAGCTGGGGACAGGTCGGTAACCAGAATATTTCCGATTTCCAATACGCATCTCCCATAAATACATCAACAGGGTATTCAAGCAGCAATCCTGCGGCATATTATAACTTTGGTACTGCCTTAACCAATGTACCCGGAGCTTATCCAAGCAGGCTCTCAAATCCAGATATCAAATGGGAAACGTCTGAGCAGACTAATATTGGCTTGGATGCCAGGTTTTTGAACAATAAATTGGGCGTAGTGGCTGATTATTACATCAAAACAACCAAGGATTGGTTAGTACAAGCCCCCATTCTGGCCACAGCAGGCGCAGGAGCACCTTATATTAATGGAGGGAATGTAAAAAATAATGGAGTTGAGTTGGCATTAACTTGGAATAGCCAGGTTGGCGACTTTCACTACCAATTGGGAGTGAACGGTGCTTATAATAAAAATAAAGTGGGTGAAATTCCCAACGAAGATGGCATTATACATGGTTCGACCAATATGTTGTATGACAATTCTGATGAATTTTACCGCGCCCAAAACGGCTTCCCGATTGGTTATTTCTGGGGGTATAAAACGGATGGGCTGTTTCAGAACCAACAGGAAATTGACGATTGGCGGGCTGCCGGAAAGGGCATTCTGCAAGCTGATGTTAAGCCCGGTGATGTGAGGTATGCAGACCTGGTAACAGACGGTAAAATAAACAGTCTGGATAAAACAAACCTGGGTAATGGGATGCCGGATTTGACCTATGGGTTTAACGTAAGCCTGGATTACAAAGGGTTCGATTTTTCCGTCAATGCTTATGGCGTAGCAGGAAATGAAATTGTGCAATCTTACCGCAATTACGCCAATAAACAAGCCAATTACACCACTGCAATACTTGGCCGGTGGACTGGTGAAGGAACCTCTTCCCGCATTCCGAGAGTTACCGAAACCAATATCAATTACCAGTTCTCTGACTTGTATCTGCAAGATGGTGATTTTTTAAAGATCAGCAACATTACCTTGGGTTATGACTTTTCAAAATTGGTACGCTGGAAATACCTCAGCAAGGTTCGGATATACGCGCAGGCACAAAATCCATTTACATTTACCAAATATGACGGTATGGATCCTGAGATCGGTTATGGTACCGATGCTTGGGTATCAGGTATTGACGTGGGTTACTACCCACGGCCAAGAACCTACCTTTTCGGATTAAATGTGACTTTTTAACAATAAATGATAAGAAATAATGAATAAGTTCATAATTTATATATTCGCATGTGGGGCAGGGCTTACACTGCTGTCCTGTTCAAAAAGTTTTCTGAACGTTTCGCCGCAAACCAGTGTTTTGGATCAAAACTTCTACAAAACGGTGAGCGATGCCGAAATGGCGTTAGTAGGTTGTTATGACGGGTATCAACGCACATCATCCAATGGTAATCAGGCTTTCTATGTAACCGCTGAGCTATTATCTGACAATTGCTTTGGCGGTACAGGCAATACAGATGGACGGGGCTACCAAGCCATGGACCGTTTTGATATTTCCCAATCACCTTCTGATAATAATTTATTTAATGGAACCTGGACTGATTATTATTCGGGAATCTTCCGTTGTAATACACTTTTGGGCAAATTGGATGGTATTCCTTTTGAGGAGGGTACCACTACGCGCAACAGGATAGAAGGAGAGACCCGATTTTTGCGTGCGCTCATGTATTTTGATTTGGTACGTTTGTTTGAAAAAGTTCCGCTACTTACAGAGCCAACTACTGAAAATTTGCCACAAGCGGCACCAGAAGAAACCTACAAACTCATCGTCGAAGATTTAAAATTTGCAGCGGCCAATATACCAGCGGATGCCTATCCAAAAGCAAATGCGGCTCAGAACGATGGAAGGGTAACATCCTATGCAGCAAAAGCATTATTGGCCCGAGTTTATCTATTCTATACAGGTTACTACGCTAAGGATGATTTAGGCGTAACCAAAGCCGAAGTTTTGCAAGGATTGGAAGAGGTGATTCAAAGCGGAGAATATGGACTGGTGGACAACTACAAAGCGTTGTGGCCAGCAGCAAGTTATGTTCCTAACGCTGCAGACAACACCCTGGATAAATCAGGCTTTGCCGGTATGGGAAATATTGAAACGGTATTCGTCCAAAAGTTTAATAATACCCAGAATTACAGTGGAATGATAGATGGAAATCGGTGGCTGGTCATGATGGGAATGCGCAATCTAAGTTGGTCACCATACGGAAAAGGATGGGGGGCGTGTACAGTAAATCCAACGTTGGTTAATGCCTACGAAAATGGTGACAAACGCAAAACAGCATCTATTATTGATATCGTTGGCGAAGGGATTACGGGTTTCGATCTCAAAGATCAGCGGGAATATACGGGTTACACGAATAAAAAATATACACCTACTGCCTTGCCCGACGGCACCTCAGATACGGGAGGGTCTAATGATTTTCAATTATCACAAGACCAAGATTATGTTGTGATACGCTTTGCAGATATTTTGCTGATGGCTGCAGAGCTGGGCTCTCCAAATGCACAGAATTATTATGACAAAGTTCGCACACGTGCGGGGCTCAATACCAAACAGGTTACGTTACAAAATATTTGGAATGAACGCCGATTTGAGTTTGCTTTTGAAGGTTTGCGGTTTTACGATTTACTCAGGCAAGGACTTAGTGTGGCTGCAAGCACCATTGCCCAGACCCAAACTGTGTTGAGCGGATCGGTAAATGACCAGGTGGTTATCAAAGCCGAAAATATTACCAAAACAAGGGGTTTTATGGAAATCCCGAATACGCAGATCACCCTTTCAAAGGGTGTGTTGGTACAAAACGATGGTTGGAATTAATGCCTATTAAATAAAATAAATTATGAAAAAGATATTCGGCATAGTTGCTATGCTATTTTTCACAGCCTTGTGGAGCACATCATGCACGCCAGATGATTTTGCACTTGGAGATATCAGTGTTAAACCAGAAGATCTGGTAGAAGGTATTGCCTTCAAAATAGAACACGATGCCAGTAATCCAAACATTGTTTATCTCACCAGTTTGATGGATGCTAAATATACCCCTTTGTGGGACCACCCCCAAGGGCGGAGCCAAGCACAAAAGGTAACCCTTAAAATTCCTTTTGCGGGTACCTATCAAGTTAAATTTGGAGTGGAAACTCGAGGTGGTATCGTATATGGCGCTCCAGCCACGTTTACAGTAGATGCCTTGTATGCAGGCTTTATCAGCGATGAAATGTGGACATTACTAGCTGGTGGTGCAGGAAATGAAAAAACCTGGTTTCTGGATTTAGATGCAGAGGGTGTTTCCAGAAAATTTTTGGGACCCATGTACTTCTTTGATAATTGGTATACGTGGGATGGATTGCACACAGCATCCGGTGATAACTACATTGACGCAAACCCTTGGGATTGGACAAAGGCAATCCTCCCCACATTAGAACGGGTGGATAAAGCTGCTTCAGGTGCACCCCAGCCGGGCGTACAAGCATGGTATTGGCTGGCTGACTGGCCCGGTAATTCATGGATGACGGAAAAGGCCGATTTTGGTTCAATGACTTTTGATTTGAAGGATGCCGCAAACGTGGTGGTTGATCAGCAAGCATATGGGCTTGGAAAAACCAAGGGATCATTCATGCTGGATGTAGAAAACCACATGATTAAATTTACAGATGCCCGTCCCGTACACGACAAAAATCGGGATAAAGATGCAGTTGATTGGTCTAATGTACGGTTGTTGTACCTGACTAAAGATGCGATGCAACTGGGCATAGTGCCTAATGGTGACAAATCAGCCATGACCGTATATAATTACATTTCCAAAGACTACCGGGATAATTGGGTGCCTGGTGATACGCCAGAACCAGAGCCGCCGTACAGTGGCGATGCCAATGCTGACCTGACCACTTCTACCACAACCACTAAAAAGTGGGCAATGTCCTTAAATAATCCATACGATTGGACTAATCTTTCAGGCGGTTTTTTAAATGGATGGAAAACAGCAGCTGATTATGCCGCTACCGGATGGGCACCATATGACGCCTCACTAATCAAAAATATATCGCTATCATTAACGAAGACCGGAGTTACCACCGGCGATTATGTTTTCACAAACGGCAGTGGCACACCCATCAGCGGAAGCTATTCCATCGATGATAAAAACAACATTGTGTTTGATAAAGCAATTTCTTTCACCATTTCTGGTGGAATTTCTTTAACGACCACGGCTGATCATTCTTTGCGGTTATTAAGTACAGAGTTAGACGCACTCGGCAGTATCTCAGGTATGTGGTTAGGACAGCGCGCTGCTGATAAAGATGAGTATACGGCTTATCACTTTGTTCCCCAGACATCTTCGGCAGCAGATCCGGCGGATGCTTGGAAAAAAGCATTTTCTGGAAAAACGTTCACCCCAGATGTTAACTGGTTTATTGATTGGCTAAGTTTTCCGCCTGACTTTACTGGAGGGTGGACTTCGGCGAGTACATTCGGATCTGACTATTCTACCAATAGCTGGGTGTGGGACGCCAATGTACGCGCTGTGGCGGAAAGCGCATCGTTGAGCTTTTCCACAGTTGGTAATGACCTTAAAATAACCTTAAAACAGACAATAAATGGAGTCGCATATAATGCAACCGGTACGGTAACTATAGACCCGGTTAAAAACATTTTAAATTTTAGCATTCCATTAGTTGATTATTCCGGAACGGCGGCCAGTTGGGTGGGAAACACCAATGATAAATCCATAACAGGCAGTACAAACGATTGGTATTTCGTTTCCCATGGAGGATCAAACCTAACAAATATCAGTACCAATGGTTTTTGGTTAGGCAAGATTTCAAATTCAGTGGCAAAAGGTGATTCAAAAGACGAGGTTCTTGCTTTCCACTATATTTTGAAAAATTAATCTAAAACACTTTTAATGAAGAAAATACGATATATAACGCCCTTCTTGCTATGCTGCTTTATGGTAGCATTTCTGGGCTTGTCTTGTTCCAAAAAAGAGCCCGCCCCCGATCCGGAACTGATCACTTCGGTACAAGAGCTTAAATTGGCTAATGATGGAGAAACCAAAGCCATTCATATCAAATCAAACTTAAACTGGAGTGCAGTCAGCGACGGAGCTTGGTGTACTGTAACACCTTCCTCAGGATCACCCGGAACTGTAGAGATAAGTTTAAAAGCTGAAAAGAACACCCTTGCAGAAAGCCGGCAAGCGCAAATTACCTTTACTGCCGGTTCGTTGAGTAAGCAGATCAAGGTGACCCAGGATCCAGCCATCGTATTGGAAATTTCAAAAAAATCTGTCGATGTTTTGGCAGATGGAGAACAAATCACTGTCGAATTGCAAAGTTCAGTGATCTACACGATATCCACGGAGCAGGGTTGGATTAGTCAAGTGGCAGGCGGATCAACCCAAACAGGAACTACAAAAACAGAAACGTTTAAAATCGCGGCCAATCCAGGGTTGGCAGGTCGGCAGGGAACTATCCTTTTTACTGCCGGAACACTTACGCAGGAAGTAAGTATCAACCAAGCTGCACAACCAGCCAATATAGCAGCAGATAAGACCGGAATGGAGAGCGATGCACCTGCGCTGGCACAGAAACTACATGTAGGCTGGAATTTGGGAAATTCACTTGAATCTGCTGCCAGCAATACAGAAGCAAGTGAAACGTTATGGGGTAATCCCCCAACAACCAAAGCCTTGATAGATGCAGTTAAACAAGCAGGTTTCAATACCGTACGCATACCGTGCGCTTGGAGCGGATATATTGTGGATGCTACCACTTATAAAATCAGTGACGATTGGTTAAGCCGCGTAAAAGAAGTGGTAAATTATTGCGTAGATAATGGTATGTATGCCATTGTCGATATCCACTGGGATGGTGGCTGGCTGGAGAATAATCCCACTTACGCACAACAGGAAGTAGTTAACAAAAAGCAAAAGGCATTATGGCAACAAATTGCCCTTAATTTCCGTAATTATGACGAGCATCTCCTTTTTGCAGGAACGAATGAAGTCCACGCCAATTATGGAACGCCTACTACTGAGAATATTACCGTACAACAATCCTTTAACCAAACGTTTGTTGATGCAGTTCGGGCAACCGGGGGGAAGAATGCCTGGCGGAACTTAATCGTTCAGTCCTATAATACCAGCATTACGTATGCCAGGGATTACCTGAAAATGCCCGTTGACGCAACAGCAAACCGTGAAATGGCAGAAGTGCATTTTTATGATCCATGGGATTTTTGTGGCGATGAAGCGAGTTCCATTTATTTATGGGGAAAGGATTATAAGGGCAACAGTCACACGTCCACATGGGGCCAGGAAGATGCTGTGGATGCCTCGTTTAGCAGTATGAAAACAAATTTTATCGATAAAGGTATCCCGGTTATTTTGGGAGAGTATGGTGCTATTTTGCGCTCATCATTAACGACAGGTTTGGCAGATCATCTCAAGGCCCGTAATTATTATTTGAATTACGTTACTAAATCAGCCAAAGTGCACGGACTAGTACCCATCTATTGGGATAACGGAAATACGGGCAACAATGGCTTTGGTTTATTTAACCGCACTACCGGTGAGGCAGTTAATACGGATGCGATTACAGCAATTATAAGTGCTGCACTATGAGGAGATGGCTTATTTTGATGTGGAGTGCATGTCTGTTTATGGCCTGCCAAAGCCCGCAGCCATCCCCCCGGCTAAACATACCTTTTAATGATGGCTGGCGTTTTAAGTTGGCCGGCAGTGATTGGCGCTTGCTTAACCTTCCGCACGATTGGAGTATAGAGGGGAAATTTAGTGCTAAAAATCCAGCAGGCTATGGCGGCGGTGCGTTACCAGGGGGCATTGGCTGGTACCAGAAGTCGTTTAAGTGGGATGATAAATGGACAGACAAGCAGGTTTATATAGCATTTGAGGGTGTGTATCGGAACAGTGAGGTATGGCTAAATGGACATTTATTGGGAAAAAGACCCAATGGCTACATTTCCTTTCGGTATGACCTGAGCCCCTATCTTTATACGGGTAAAACCAACGTACTTGTTGTGAGGGTAGACAATAGCCATCAACCAAATTCCAGGTGGTATTCGGGTTCTGGTATTTATAGGCCAGTCCATTTATTGGTGACCAACAAATTAGCCATTGGAGAGTGGGGCACCTTTGTCGCAACGCCGCGGGTAAGTGCTCATTTGGCTAACGTGGTACTGGCTACAACGCTGCATAATACCTCCTCATTACAAAAAGATATACGGGTAGAAACGGTCATTCAGGATACTGCTGGGAAAGAAGTTGGTACTGGAAGCCAGTCGGTAGCGCGTTTGGTAAAAGGTGCCGATACCGTATTAACGGCAACGTTTAACGTGAAGGATCCCCTTTTATGGTCTTTGAAAACCCCTGTTATGTACAAAGCGGTAACCCGGGTATATAATGAAGGCACCCTGGTAGATGCATATGAAACGCCATTTGGTATAAGAAGCATACGATTTGACGCAGACAGCGGTTTTTATCTCAATGGCCAGTATTTGAAGATAAGGGGAGTATGCCTGCACCATGATTTGGGTGCTTTAGGTGCGGCTTTTAATCTGCGAGCTGCCGAGCGCCAGCTGGAGGTTATGAAAGCTATGGGCGTTAACGCCATTCGCACCTCCCATAATCCTCCTGCTCCGGGTTTACTGGATCTTTGCGACCGTATGGGTATTTTAGTCATGGACGAAGCATTTGATATGTGGGCAAAGGAAAAGACAGCCTATGACTACCACCTGGACTGGTCGGCATGGCATCGGCGCGATCTGGAGGACCAAGTGAAACGTGACCGCAACCACCCTTCGGTGATCATCTGGAGCGTAGGCAATGAGATTAAAGAGCAGTGGCCTGCCAACGCCAGTGATACCAGCGGGAAAAACATTGCGCGCGAACTGGCAGCAATCGTTCGGCATTTGGACAAAAACCGGCCTATTACCACCGCCAATAATGAAATTGGGCCGCACAATCCGCTCATCCAATCGGGAGCCTTTGACCTGATCGGTTACAACTATAACCATGAAAAATGGGCGTCCTTCCACACGGACTATCCGGGCAAAAAACTGATCGTCACGGAAAGCACCTCCGCGCTTTCTTCACGTGGCTACTATGACATACAAGTCTCTCCTGATAGCATGCGGCACTGGCCCAAGCGGTGGGATATTTCGCTTGCCGATGGTAGCCCCGGGCAGGCAGTTTCTTCCTATGACCATATCCATACACCCTGGGGTTCTTCCCATGAGGAAAGCCTGCAGGCCCTTGAACAAAATTCAGTAGTCTCCGGCATGTTTGTATGGACCGGATTTGACTATTTAGGTGAACCTACACCGTATGAGTGGCCCTCCCGAAGTTCTTATTTTGGACTGGTAGACTTGGCTGGTTTTCCCAAAGACAGTTATTATTTGTACCAGAGTGTCTGGACAGACAAGCCTATGTTGCACATACTGCCACATTGGAACTGGAAAAAGAGAAACATTGTTCCTGTAGTGGCATATTATAACCAAGCGGATGAAGCGGAGCTATACCTAAATGGTCGCTCTTTAGGCAAACGCCGGAAAGAACAAGGAAAATGGCACGTTAGGTGGCAAGTATCTTATGAACCAGGAGTTCTTAAGGCGGTGACCCGCAAAAACGGTAAAATAGTACAAACCCAGGAAATCTATACAGCGGGCGAACCGTATCGAATTGCGCTAACTGCAGACAGAACGCAACTCCATAAAGGTGCCCAGGATTTAGCCTACGTGACCATTCAACTAGTGGACAAGGTAGGGCACGCAGTACCCCTGGCAAGCCAGTCAGTCAATATAAATGTTATCGGTGATGGACAGCTGGCTGCTACTGATAATGGAGATCCTACCAGCCATGCGTCTTTTCAGTCTCCAGCAATTAAGACTTACTATGGAAAAGCCATAGCCATTATACGAAGTGGCTTCCACGCAGGAAAAATCCGGGTGAAAGCCTCCTCATCTGGGCTAATAGCAGCTCAGCAAGAAATCAGCGTACAGTAGCACATTAATCTTCAGGACCGTAAGCGCCATAATAGGCAGCACCCAATAGGGCAGACTTGCTGTTTAAGATCACCTTAATTGGGATCTCACGAAGCAGGTTCTGCATCTGATGACTATTGATAAAGTGTTTATAAAAGGCATCTGTTTTGAGCAACGGAAAAATTTTAGGAGGTATGCCGCCTCCGAGCAACAACCCACCTGTTGCCTTTAATTTTAAGACCAGGTTGGCGGCTTCTTCGGCCATATAGCTCACAAACATTTCCATTGTTTTTGTGCATGCTTCATTTAGTTCCCGCATGGCAGTATGGCTAATAACTGCTGCAGGGTCGTCTTCAGCCAGTTTTTCGGTAAGCCATCCCGGTTCTTTGTATCCTTTGACATCGCGCAAGAAACGGTAAATCCTGAAAATACCTCTGCCAGAGATGAGGTGTTCCCAACTCACGATGGGGTGTTTTTCCTGAATGTGGTGGTAAAGTTCAATATCAAGTTTATTGAGGGGGGCATAGTTGCAATGGCCACCTTCGGTAGCAAAAGGCCGGTAAGCGCTTCCATCCCAAAAAAGGCCAGCTTCACCCAAGCCAGTGCCTGGAGCCAAAATGGCCATATTGCCACCAGGTTGTGGTTTACCGATATGTGTGGTGGCCAGATAATCTTCAGATAGGCCTGCTAGTCCGAAAGAGGTTGCTTCTAAATCATTTATCAGCGATACCTCTTTCACCCCCGTATCTTTTAAAATTTCTTTCCTGTTCAGTCCCCAGGAAAGGTTTGTGAGCTGAACGGATCCGTTCATGACCGGACCGGCCACCCCAATACAGATACGATCGGGCATGGTTTGCCCTTTTTCTTGTAAAAATTGATGCAAGATGTCTACAAATGAAGAATATTCAACGGATGGATACGCAGCTTCCTCTAAAAGCTTAAGTTTTTTTCCGTTCATAATAAAAAGGCCAACAGCTGTTTTGGTCCCTCCCAAATCTACGGCCAATATGGTGGCTTTTTCTTTACCGGCTGAATGATAGCGCGGCAGATATAATGGTGTAAGCATGAAGTAAAGGTATTAATATTTTTTTATTTTGTTTACGATTAGACAACTTACCACTAATATTTTGGTACAGATTTGGTGGTAATTGAATGCAAATATAAAAAAGATGCTAAAAAATTTAAGTCTGCCATTTTATTTGAAACTTGCATGTGTACTTATTTGCATTTTGCTACTTGGGTACCTGGCCATATTAGGTTATACCATTTTGGCGCCATTTCTCATTGGTTTCCTGTGTGCCGTGTTGTTATTGCCACTTTCTTCGTTCTTTGAAAGAAAATTACGCATGCCCAGATCATTAGCCTCTTTGCTATCTTCTGTCGCCTTATTGCTCGCTTTAGTAGCACTATTTACCTTACTTGGCGCTCAAATTACCTCCTTAGCCAATGATTGGCCAGCATTTAAAGCTCAACTACTTTCATCCATCTCTGAACTGCAATTATGGATTTCTGATACTTTTCACGTAGATAATAAAGAGCAGATGGCTTACATAAATGAAGCAGCATCAAAATCGCTTTCAACGGGAACAACTATCGTGAGCAAAACAATCTTATCAATTTCATCCGTCTTATTTTTATTGTTGTTTTCTTTTTTATACAGTTTTTTCATCTTATTACACCGCAGGTTAATTGTACGTTTTTTAGTTAGCCTTTTTAATGATAATTATGCGCCAGTTGTGCTAGATGTTGTGAAGCAGATACAGTATATTATAAAAAGGTATATTATAGGTTTAATAATCCAAATGACTATAGTGACTATTTTGGCCTGCGCAGCTTATAGCATCATCGGCGTAAAATATAGTTTTTTGCTGGGGCTGATTACGGGTATTTTCAATATCATTCCGTACATAGGCATTTTTAGTTCTTTATTATTAACCATCCTGATCACGTTTGCTACCTCGACAGCATCGCACGTCCTTTTTGTGATCATCGCGGTTATCGCCATACACCTTGTGGACAGTAACTATATTATGCCAAAAATTGTCGGCTCTAAAGTGCAAATAAATACCCTAATAGCTTTGATTGGATTAGTGTTAGGCGAAATGTTGTGGGGAATTACTGGAATGCTGCTGGCCTTGCCGGTCATAGCCGTTATGAAAGTGGTTTTTGACCGCGTACCATCCCTAAACCCATGGGGCATGCTATTGGGAGATGAAGAACATGAAAGTGTTTTGCCCATTCGGAAGAAAAAAAGAAAAGATGATTCCGTACGTTTGTAAGCAAATTAAAAATTAAATAGTTAAGTATGTTGCGAGCATTTTTAAGCATTGCCATTTGTATTGCATTTTTAACACCTATAAGGGCACAGCAAACCCCAACGGCCGATGCGGTACTAAAAACTGCCTATAAACTAGCCGCGCGAGAACACAAAAATGTGATCGTTATTTTTCACGCATCCTGGTGTGGCTGGTGCCATAAATTGGACAGCGCTATTCAGGATCCCGTTTGTAAGCAGCTTTTTAATGATAACTATGTCATAACCCATCTTACTGTGCTTGAATCTCCCGGTAAAAAACAATTGGAAAATGCAGGCGCACAAGAATTGCTCACTAAGTACAAAGGTGATAAGGAAGGCATACCCTTCTTTTTGATCTTTGATGCCAATGGAAAATTTCTGGCTGACTCAAAATACCGTACGGCGGCAAAACCTGAAGGCAGCAATATGGGCTGTCCGGCTACAAATGATGAGGTTAATGCCTTCCTGGCCGTCCTTAAAAATACTTCTAACCTAAAGGACGATCAACTGGACATTATTGCAGAGCGGTTCAAAAAAAACAGCCCAACCAGCTAGGGGCATCATACCGCCGTATTCGCAATTTTTGAGCTTGGAGTTTTTGATTTTCCCCGGTTGTCCCGCGCAGTTCTTGAATAAAGGGATAATTTGGGATCAAACAAAAAACGAATTAACAATACGGTGTACGAGTTATGGAAGCCTAACCGGTCGTAATGAGGGCCGGCTATTTTTTTGATTTGCGGAAGCCGGTTCCAAGGAATAGAAGGAAAATCGTGGTGTTCGTTATGGTAACCCACGTTCAAATTTACCACGTTTAGTGGGCCATAGTAGCTCTTGGTTTCCTGGTCATCATCGTGCGTTAAAAAATGCTCTTGTATCCATCGAGCACCCAAGGGGTGTAACCCAACCGAAAAGAAGAAACTAGCCAGCAGGTAAACAGCGGCTTTCCATTTCCATAAATAGATCATGCCGGCCATAAAAACGATCTGTACAAGCCAGTTTAAAGCAATCCATTTGTCAAACATCTGGATTTCCTTGCTCATACGGGGTAATCGCAATGCCTGAACAAGCGGATAAAATAATAACCATAATGCTTTTCCAAACGTAGAATTTTTTACCAGCCTCGCTTCCCAATGGCTTGGCATATCTGCATCCAGTTCTTCAATACCCTGAAAGCTATGATGTTTTAAATGATATTTTTGGAAAGATACTGAACTGGCAAACACCAAGGGCAAATTTGCAATGATTCCCGAAAGCGTATTGAGAGTACGGTTTTTAAAAATTAAGTTATGCGAGCATTCATGTATACAAATAAATAAAGTATGACAAGCAAAGGCTCCAATAAAGTAAGACGCTAACCATACATACCACCATGAAGCATCGTGCAATAACCAGGAAATAGTAATTTGTATCCCTACGCAAAGCAGGATAACCAAAAACGTATAAGGGTTTCTACCAATCAGTTCGCGGATCTCCGGATGCTGATCAATAATTTTTTTAGTGCGCATTTTATGAGGTTCGCAATCCTCAGACCAGTTAAATTTTTGTTTCAAATCCATTTACAACCTAGTTAATGACCAATAAGGTCATCCTTATAAAAGTCTAAGGTAAGTAAAAATTTATGAAAAATTTAAAAAATTTAATTTTTTTTATATTGATACCACTAACTATTCCACCACCAGCCTGTTCCATTCCGGGTGACGTTTAATGTAAGCAACGATCATTGGGCAAAGCGGCACCAACTTGAAATGATTTTCATCCAAGTAAGCCAATGTTTTTTCTATCAGGGTCGTAGCCACCCCTCGGCCGGCTAATTCAGGAGGCGATTCAGTATGGATTAGCCAGATCTTTCCAGGCCGTTCTTTATACAAAATAAAAGCGGTGTAACCATCTACTGTAAGCTCAAAATGGCTTTCATCCGTATTTTTTATCAAGGGTAATGGTTCGTAGTCTGCGTTCATAAGTGTTATTGATTTGGCAGCGGTATAAATTCTGTTTCGCCCGGCACGGGGTCAAATTCCTGTTTCAGCCATTTATTTTTTGCGGCTTCGATCTTTTCGCGACTGCTGGATACAAAATTCCAGTATATAAAGCGTTCTTCCGGGAAAACAGGCCCGCCAAAAATATAAATGCTGCTGTTTGCATGAATGGTAAAGGTACAAAGGTTGGCATCTTTGGCAACCAGCACCTGGCGATTACCGTAGGTATGGCCTTCGCTTTCGATGCTGCCCTGCAAAATATACATCCCCGCTTCTCCAAAAAGTTGGCTGCCAATATTGAGCTGCTGTGTAGTTGAGCTGTTAATCTCAACAAAAAATTGTGGGCTATAAACCGGCACGGGCGATTTTCGGCCAAAAGCTTCCCCGGCAATAAGCCGGAAACTGACCCCCCCATCCTGCCACTGCGGTATGTCTTTTGCTTCAACATGATGAAAGGAGGGATCCATATCTTCCTGATCCTTGGGTAATGCCACCCAGATCTGCAAACCATGCATGTGTTTGTCAGAATGTCGTAAATAGGCTGGCGTGCGTTCCGAATGAACAATTCCTTTTCCAGCGGTCATCCAGTTAACTGCGCCGGGGGTGATCTCCACTTCTGTACCTAGCCCATCTTTATGAAGAATGCTGCCATCAAGCAAATAGGTCAAGGTAGAAAGTCCGATGTGCGGGTGAGGAGGTACATCCATATTTTGATGATCATTTAGTTTGACCGGGCCCATGTGATCAATAAAAATATAAGGGCCAACCATGCGTTTCCCCCTAAAAGGCAGTAGGCGGCCCACCATAAAGTTGCCAATATCGGCAGGCCTTTCTTCAATGATCATTCCTATGTTTGACATCGTTAAATAGTTGAATATAGATTGGTATATCATTCAAAGATACTTGAAAAATTCCGAATAACCAACCCGTTCATGTTAACTCAGATCGGTACATTCCTCCACCTTCACGATCATGTTGTTTAAATACACATTTCCAAAATGGGTGGCAAAAGCCACATCAGCAGCATCCCGCCCATAGGCCATTTGAATTCGCTTGCCTTTCGGCTCTGTTTGAGTGGCATCAAAACAATACCAGCGGCCGCCTATATAAGCCTCAAACCAAGCGTGCAGATCCATCGGCTTCAGACCATATAAATAGCCTGTTACCATACGCGCCGGGATATCCAGCGCCCGGCACAAGGAAATGCCTAAATGGGCAAAATCACGGCATACACCTACCCCCGAAGTTACAATATCCAATGCCGAAGTAGAACTGTTGGTGGTTCCGTATTCATAACGGATGTGGCTATTGATCCATTGACGGATGCTTTCTACCTGTTCATAGCCCGGTTTTTTGCCCAGGCTGATCTCCATGGCCATATTGCCCAATTTATCTGATTCACAGTAGCGACTTGGTAGCAGAAAATGCAATATATAGTCTGGCAGATACTCAATAGGTACCCACCAGGCATTGTAGTCAACATCGATCTCATCTGCACAATCGGCCACCACGCGGCTTTCTACCTGAAAGGTACCTATGGGCAGTACAATCCGCTGGCATAAGTTGCCATAATTGTCAGCAAACTCGGTCATACTAAGGTAAGGGGTTGTCCGCAAATCCTCCCGCACCACGAATTGTCCTACGCCACTCTTAGGGCGTAGCATAAATATGCTTGGAACCCGCGAATCGCAGGTAAAATCAAGTAAACAGGAGGCTTCTATCAGCATGTCGTAAAGATAAATAAACAAGCCGAAAATTAGGCATTATTTCGTCCTTTTTGAACAGCTAGTCCAAAACCATCGCCTTTATACGAGCCGTAAGACCATGAATAATGATCCAGGCCAGTAAATAGGCAATACCACAAATAATGAATAGAATATTATAACCAGCCGCAATGTGGCCGGCTTCTTTATAGTGTTCCAATAACGAGCCAACCAGTAATGGAAACAACGCCGATCCTAGGGCTCCGGCCATGCCCCCAATGCCCACTACAGAACTAACGGCTTTTTTGGGAACGATATCCGAAACGATGGTAAAGATATTGGCACTCCAGGCCTGGTGTGCCGCTGCTGCCAGGCTTACTAACCCAACTGCCTGCCAGATATCTGTTGAATAGCGTGTCAATACAATAGGCAACACCATAAACGCCGAAATAAGCAACGTGGTTTTCCGGGCCTTTAACACAGGCCACTCACGCTTTATGAGGTACGAAGAAAAATAACCGCCGCCCACGCTGCCGAGCGTGGTAGCACCATACACAATGGCTAGCTGTGCACTTGACTTGGTCAGGTCTAAACCAAATGTACTGGCAAAGTATGATGGTAGCCAGAACAAAAAGAACCACCAAATAGGGTCGGTTAGTAGTTTGCCAATGATAAATACCCAGCTTTGCCGGGCACTCAGCAGCTGGCCCAATTTGAATGCACTTTTTTTCTGCGAAACCAGCCCCTCCTGGTCGCTGTGAATAAACGCATATTCCGCGGCCGACAGTCTTTTTTGCCTGGAAGGTATTTCGTAGAGAATCCACCAAAGAATTAACCAAATAAAGCCGAGTGCCCCGGTAATGAGAAATGCCTCCTGCCATCCAAACGACCCCAGCAAAAAGGGCACCAGGAGTGGAGCTACTACCGCACCGATACTCGTGCCCGAATTAAAGATGCCGGTAGCTAATGCCCGTTCTCTTTTGGGGAACCACTCTGCCACCGCCTTCACCGCAGCAGGAAAATTGCCTGATTCAGCCAACCCTAACACCGCCCTCACCACACCAAAGCCAAGGGTTGTTTTAACAGCCGCATGCAGTATCGCCGCCACACTCCACACTCCAACAGAAATGGCATATCCCAGTTTACTGCCTATTCTATCAATAAAGTTACCAAAAACAACGTAGCCAATAGCATAGCTAGCCGCAAAAGCCATCACAATGTGGCCATAGTCAACCTCTGTCCAGTTAAAAGCTTTCTCTAACGTTGGCTTTAGTAAACCGATCACTTGGCGGTCAATATAGTTAATAGTGGTGGCAAAAAAGAGGAGGCCACAAATAAGCCATCGGTAATTGCCTGTTTTAATTTCGTTCATAACTGTAATACTATCGCAATGTAATCATTTTATCGAAGTATAGCAATCCATGTTGGTTTGTTGTATATTTGTACTGCACCCCGAAAGGAATTAGAGAAATGAAAAAGATTCAAGTAATATTCGTGGCTTTATGGGCATTTTGGGGGATGCCTGTAAAAGCACAAAAATCATTACCAACTATTCAAGCCATGAGCACAACAGTCAAAAATAACCCCTACTACTCACGTACAGATACCAAACACCTAACCGTGAGCAATGAAGAATGGAAGAAAATACTTTCTCCAGAACTCTATGCCGTAGCACGGGAACAGGGTACGGAACGCGCCTTTACCGGCAAATATTGGGATGCCGATGCCAAAGGCAAGTATTACTGTGCCGTTTGCGGCAATGCCCTTTTCCGTTCAGATGCCAAATTTGCCAGCAGCTGCGGCTGGCCCAGTTTTTTTGAACCACTCGGAAAAGACAAAGTCATCTACAAAACAGACAATTCATATGGCATGCAACGCATCGAAGTAGAATGTGCCCGGTGCAACTCTCATTTAGGTCATATTTTTGATGACGGCCCGGCACCCACTTACAAGCGGTTTTGTATGAATTCAGTTTGTTTGGATTTTGAACCAGACCACCAATAGCCCACATAGGCTGCGGCCTCCTTGCAAGACCAAAAATTTTCTGTAGCTTTGCAAAGGTATGAAGTATTGCACCATCTTTTTTAGTTTCTATATGACTATACTTGCCCTGCTCCCTTGTCAGGACAGGCAAGATGGGATGGCGCAAGTTTCGCAAGTAGTCATCCAAACAGCCCATACCTGCAATGAGAGCAGCGGGCATGGATGCTGTTCGCCTTTTTGCACCTGTTCCTGCTGCTCAATAGCAAGACATATAACCTCAAAACAAGTCATTTCCTTATTTTCTAATATGGTGGTTCGCCACTATCCTGAACTTAAAACCCCTGCCGTCCGGCAACAGCCAATTACCATCTGGCAACCTCCACAACTCGGTTAATACGTTTTTTTTTATTTCCGAATCGTATTAATTTTTAACACATATGTTTGATAAGATCATCGCGTTCTCCATCAGGAACAAGGTTGCTATCGGGTTGATGACCCTCGTTTTGGTGTTGGTTGGTATTTATTCAGCCTACCACCTGCCGGTGGATGCCCAACCAGATATTACCAATAACCAGGTACAAGTAATTACACAAGCGCCCAGCTTAGGCGCCCAGGAAGTTGAGCAGTTCATTACCGCTCCCATAGAACTGGCCATGGCCAATATTGCCGGGATCATTGAAAAGCGATCCATTTCACGTTCAGGTATATCAGTCGTTACCCTCGTTTTTAAAGACAACGTGGATATCTATTGGGCGCGCCAGCAGGTAACCGCCCAATTAAAAGAAGCAGAGAGCAGCATCCCTGCCGGTTTGGGTGAGCCCATCCTTGCCCCTATTACTACCGGCCTTGGCGAGATTTACCAATACGTTATATATGCCAAGAAGGGGTATGAGCATAAATATACGGCCACAGACCTGCGCACCATACAAGATTGGATCGTGCGTACCCAGCTGGCCGGAACAGTGGGAGTGGCCGAAGTGAGCGGCTGGGGCGGCTATGTGAAACAATACGAGGTCGCGCTAGACAATGATAAGCTCAATTCATTGGGCATTACCATACCGCAGGTTTACGAAGCACTTCAAAAAAACAATGAAAATACAGGTGGCTCCTATATTGAGCAGCAACGTAACGCATACTTTATCCGCGGCCTGGGGCAGGTTCAAAACCTGGATGACATCCGTCGGATCGTTGTAGCCAATACCAAAGGCTCGCCCATATTGGTGCGCGATGTTGCAAAGGTACAGTATGGCAGCGCCATCCGTTATGGGGCCGTTACCCGCAACGGGGAGGGTGAGGTGGTTTCCGGCGTAGCCCTGATGCTGAAAGGCGAAAATTTTGGCCAAGTGATCAAAAATGTGAAAGAGCGGATGATCCAGGTGCAAAAGTCGCTACCCGAAGGGGTGATTATTGAACCATTCATTGACCGCACCGAATTAGTTGGACGCGCCATCGATACTGTTAAACGAAATTTATTAGAAGGTGCCCTGATCGTCATTTTTGTACTGGTACTCTTGTTGGGTAATTTAAGGGCGGGTTTAGTCGTGGCCTCAGTTATACCCCTTGCTATGCTTTTTGCCTTTACCATGATGCGATTGTTTGGCGTTTCGGGCAATCTCATGAGCCTAGGTGCCATTGATTTTGGGTTGATCGTTGATGGCGCAGTGATCATTGTTGAAAGCGTTGTTCACCACCTTACTACCGGGAGGTATAAAAAAGAGGGGATCGCAAAACTAACTTCGGCGCAAATGGATGTTGAAGTTAGGGACAGCGCCAGTAAGCTCATGAAATCGGCCGCTTTTGGCCAGATCATTATCCTCATCGTTTACCTGCCCCTGCTGTCGCTGGTAGGCATTGAAGGAAAAATGTTCAGGCCCATGGCTGAAACCGTGGCTTTTGCCATCCTGGGTGCTTTTATCTTGTCGCTAACCTATGTACCGATGGCGAGTGCATTATTTTTAAGTAAAAAAACTTCCTATAAACGGAATATTTCCGATCGCATTATTGCTTTTTTACAACGAATTTATCGGGCAGCACTCATAGCCGTTTTAAAAGTAAAATCAATAACGGTAGCCATCGTGTTCCTGCTATTTGGAGTGGCCATATGGGCTTTTGTACGCATGGGCGGCGAGTTTATCCCCACGCTTGAAGAAGGCGATCTGGCAGTTGAGATTTCCATGATGCAGGGTACTTCGCTGACAGAGGTAGTAAACACATTCGGTAAAGCCGAAAAATTACTGAAAGCGCAATTTCCGGAGATTAAACAAGCGGTCACCCGTATTGGCAGCTCTGAAATACCTACCGACCCCATGCCCATTGAGCGGGGCGACATGATGCTTGCCATGAAACCGAAAGGGGAGTGGAAATCGGCAAAAACGAAAGAGGAAATGATCGAAAAGATGGAAGAGACCCTATCAGCCATCCCGGGAATCAATGTGGAGATATCGCAGCCTATGCAAATGCGTTTCAATGAACTCATGACCGGTATCAGGCAAGATGTAGCGGTCAAGATTTATGGGGAAGATCTGGATATGCTGGCTGTTCAGGCTGAAAAGCTGGCCAAATTGATCGCACCAATAGATGGCGTGGGCAAGCCATATATCGAAAAAGTAAGTGGGTTACCGCAAATACAGGTAATTTACAACCGGGATAAAATGGCGCAGTATGGATTAAATATCAGCGATGTTAATATGATCCTGAAAACAGCCTTTGCCGGCAGTGTAACCGGCGTTGTGTTTGAGGGAGAAAAACGGTTTGATTTGGTGGTGCGGCTCAACCGCGATCTGCGGGAAAACATCTCCAGCGTTGAAAACCTGCTTATTCCGCTTGTTTCCGGCAATAAAGTGCCTTTAAGCCAGGTGGCCGCCATCTCCTTCAAAGAGGCCCCTGCACAAGTATCCCGTGAAGACGGCAAGCGCCGCATTTACGTTGGCTTTAATGTGGAAGGCCGGGATGTGGAATCGACCGTCAAAGAAATCCAAAATAAACTAAATAACACCTTCAAATTACCCGCAGGTTATTACCTTACCTATGGCGGCCAGTTCCAGAACCTCCAGGCGGCCAAAGCCAGGTTATTGATTGCCGTTCCCGCTGCCCTGTTATTTATTTTGGTGTTGCTGTATGTAACCTTCCGGTCTGTCAAAGAAAGCCTGCTTATATTTACGGCAGTTCCGTTGGCTTCCATGGGGGGTGTGGCTGCCTTGTTGCTACGTGGTATGCCCTTTAGTATTTCGGCCGGTGTTGGTTTTATCGCACTGTTTGGGGTAGCCGTTCTCAATGGCATTGTGTTGATCGGTTACTTTAACCAATTAAAGGAGGAGGGCATGGTCAATATCTATGACCGTGTGTTGGAAGGTACCAAAACCAGGTTGCGCCCTGTACTCATGACGGCCTCCGTGGCTTCGTTAGGCTTTTTGCCTATGGCGTTATCTGCCAGTGCAGGTGCTGAAGTACAAAAGCCGCTGGCCACAGTAGTTATCGGGGGCCTAATCACCGCTACTTTTTTGACGCTGTTCGTGTTGCCCTGTCTATACCTGCTGTTCAACCGGAAAGAGGCTAAAAACATCCACATACCCAAACCATTGGTTATAATGCTTCTGGCCTTCGGTCTGGGTGTTTGTTCCCATAATACGGCACAGGCGCAAAGCAGTGATCCGCTCACATTGGACAGCGCCGTTAGCTTGGCCCTTAAAAACAACCTTCAAATGCGCACGGCAGGATTAACCCTTGAACAGGCCCGAGCCTTGCAAAAGTCTGGTACAGATATCCCGAAAACGGAATTGATGCTGACGCAAGACCCTACCAGTGGCGGCAATATGGATAACGCCATCGGTGTAAGCCAAAATATTGCCTGGCCTGGCCTGTACAAAAACCAGCGCAAATTGCTTCACCAGCAAACCTTGTTGGCTGAACGTTCGGGCCACCTAACACGTGCAGAGATTATCCGGCAGGTTCGCAGTGCATGGTATGCTTATTTACTAAATCGGGAAACGCTGCGCATCCTGTACAGTCAGGATAGCGTTTACCAAGAATTTATTAAAAAGGCAGAGGTGAGGCTTAAAACCGGCGAAACGTCTAAGCTGGAACTGATTAGCGCCCGAAATAAATACCAGGAGATTGTAGCACTTAAACTAGGCGTGCAGGCAGATTTAACAAGCAATATGTTAAGCCTTAAACAATCGATGAACATTTCCGGGCCGGTCGTGATTGCTGAAAGTAAATTACCTATCATGCTCCAGGTACCTACTGATACCATCAACGTTGCCAGTAATCCACAAGTAAAGGTTGACCTGCAAAACATCGAAGTGGCTCAAGCAAAAATTGCCGTGGAAAAGGCTAAAGGAATGCCTGACCTCACATTAGGTTATAGTCAGCAACTGGTGGTCTCCGGTTTTAACCCGGCGGGTATTGATCGGGGGTATTCACCAGGCACCCGCATCGCAGGTATTCAGGTAGGTGTGGCCTTGCCTTTATTTAATGGTGCCAATCGTGCGCGGATAAAATCCGAGCGGCTTTCGGCACAGATCGCCCAAACCAGTTATCAGCAAACACAATCACAGGTGCGGTTACAATATGAGCAGGAAATGCAGCATTATTTAACTTTCCGGCAGTCTGTAGACTATTATTTGGCCGGCGGTTTAAAACAGGCAGATGAACAACTACGCATAGCACAAGTGTCCTTTAGCCTGGGTGAAATTGGCTACATAGAATATATCCAAAATATGTCAGCAGCCGTACAGATCAAGCTAGCCTATATTGAAGCATTGAGCCGCTTAAATCAGTCAGCCATTCAACTAAAATTTATCAAAGGAGAATAAATCATGAATTTTCAAAGATATAAACAGATCACGGTTACCTTTATAATAGGGCTAGCCTTGGCATCCTGCTCAGGTAAATCTGGAAATGAAGAAGCCGGATCAAAAGATCCCACAGGGGCAGAAACCGCAGAGGAAATGCCTGCTAAATTGGTATTAACACCTGGACAAATGGAAACCGTTGGCATTGTTACCGGCCCTATTGTTCAAAAAAACCTGGATTCGGTTATCAAGGCAAACGGGCAACTAGCGGTGCCTCCTCAAAATAAAGCGGATGTGAGCATCCTTTCAGGCGGTATCATCAGCCATATTAGTGTTATTGAAGGGCAGGAGGTAAAACGCGGACAGTTGTTGGCTACCATTAGTAATCAGGATCTGATTAAAATACAGCAGGATTATTTGGCAGCCAAAAATAATTTTTCCTATGTACAAGCCGAATACGATCGGCAAAAACAACTTCAGGCGGCTGGTGCAGGTACAGGAAAATCTTTTCAGGCTTCAGAAGCCACTTATAACGCCGAGCGCTCACGCATTGCCTCCTATGAAACCCAGTTGAGCCAATTGGGCATTTCGGCGGCTAAAATAAGCAACGGTCATACGGAGTCGCAATTCCCGGTACTTTCTCCCATTGGTGGTACCGTTGGCCAGATCACTTCAAATACTGGAGCATTTGTGCAGCCAGGAACCTCCATTATGGAAGTGGTTGATAATTCAAAAATTCATTGCGATCTCACTATTTTTGAAAAAGACCTGCTGCATGTCAAATTGGGCCAAACGGTAAACTTCCAATTGACCAATCAGGACAATCAGCTCATTACCGGTACCATCAATGGTATCAATAAGTCGTTTGAAAATGAAAGTAAAGGGGTCACGGTGCATGCAGTTATTAATAACAAGTCTCAAAAGAACCTGATCCCCGGCATGTACGTCACCGCGCTTATCAGTACCGGGAAACGGCTAACTTCAGCCGTACCGGTTGACGCGGTCGTGCGTTCGGAGGGTAGGCAATTTATTTTTATTGTGGTGGCCGAAAATGTTAAAACCAATGCAATAACTTTTAAAAAGGCGGAGGTAGCCACCGGTGTAACAGAATTGGGTTACATCCAAATCAAACCACTCGAACCGCTTCCGCAGAATGTGAAAGTAGCATTGAAAGGAGCCTTTTACTTGCAGTCAAAAGCTGCTGGAGGAGCTGAAGAAGAGTAATAAAAAAATCCTGCAAATAGTAAGTTTGCAGGATTTCTATGTTTTTTTATATTAAACTATTTGTAGCCCGTAGGGGAATCGAACCCCTGTTTCAAGAATGAAAATCTTGCGTCCTAACCCCTAGACGAACGGGCCAAAATGGTTTTGAGGCTGCAAATATACATCGATTCCTGAATAAAGCAAATATTTTTTAGACTTTATTCCAAAGCGGTTTTGCTCTCAGTATTTTTTTATAAACTGGACAATCTTCGGCATGGGAACCCGGCAGGTAACCAATGCTCATCAGGAATTCATTAACAATTTCCCCACCGGTAAACTTAAAGGTCTTTTTAAACAATTTTACCCATTCTTCCTTCGTTTTCGGATGGTGACTTTCCAGCCATTTTTCAAAAGAACCCTGTTCCTTCTGTAGCTGCTGTATCACTTTGGCATTCTCAATGGCCGCATTTACCTTAAGCCTGTTTCGGATGATTCCTGAATCATTGAGCAGTCTTTCACGATCTTTCTCAGTGTAGGCAGCAACCTTTTTGATATCAAAATTATGATAGGCTTTCCTGAAACCGGCTTCTTTTTTTAATATAGTTTCCCAGCTCAGGCCTGCCTGGTTGATCTCCAATATAAGCCGGCCAAAGAGCTCATTATCGTTATGGATAGGAAATCCATAATGATTGTCGTGGTAGGTTTTGTGCAGTTCTTTCTGCTCCCCGGCCATCTTTTCTATAGCACTGCAATAAGACATGTCACAAAGGTAAACGAAAAAAACTATCTTTGACCATGGAACATACGGTTGCCTTAAACTCCATTTTGGATAACGATTTTTATAAAATAACCATGCAGCATGCCGTGATCAAGCTTTTTCCAAAAGCCAAGGCACGCTATCAGTTTATTAACAGGGGTGCGCATAAGTTTCCTCCTGGATTCGGCAAAGCCTTAAGGGAAGCAATTGACCAGATGGCCGGATTAAAACTAACCCGCGAGGAAAAAGCCTACTTATTTCGTACCTGCCCATATCTGGACCCTACCTATCTGGATTTTCTTCAGGGCTATCATTACGATCCGGAGGAGGTTCATATTGAGCAAGAAGGTGCAGATTTGACGGTAGAAGTAAGCGGATATTGGTATCGAACCATCTTGTGGGAGGTACCCATCTTGTCGCTAATAAGTGAGTTGTACTACTTGCTGAAGGGTATATCACGCATATCGAATGAGGAGGTTGTAGCCGTAGCAGCTGAAAAAATAAAAAAATATAAAGCCTTAGCTGTTCCTGTAGCTGAGTTCGGTACACGCCGACGGCATTCTTACCAAGTGCATAAATTGACCATGCAGGGGCTCAAACAATTTGGAGATGGCTCTTTCGTGGGAACCAGCAATGTGCATTTTGCCATGTTGTTTCAGACCAAGCCTATCGGTACACATGCGCATGAATGGTTTATGTTTCATGCAGCCAAATACGGTTTTAAAATGGCTAATCAGTTAGGTCTTGAGCATTGGACAGCGGTATACAGGGGTGATTTGGGTATAGCGCTATCCGATACCTACACGACTGACGTTTTTTTTAGTCAGTTTGATAAGATCTTCGCCAAACTCTTTGATGGCGTTCGCCACGACAGCGGCGATCCGTTAGCATTCGCCGACAAAACAATCCATCATTATCGGCATAAAGGCATCGAACCGCTTTCAAAAACCATCATATTTTCAGACGGGCTTAATTATGAAAAGGTAGAAGACATTGTCCATCATTGTCGTGGTAAAATAGGTATTTCATTTGGTATTGGTACCGATTTTACCAACGATGCAGGCCCGGAAGCACTAAACATCGTCATGAAAATGACCGAAGCACACCCCGATGAAAGCCATTGGACACCTGTTGTCAAACTTTCGGATGAGCCAGGCAAACATACAGGAGATCCTGAAATGATCAAACTCGCAAAAGCTATTTTGGACATCAGTTAATTTTCCGGCCAACCACATTTGAATAGCGCTCTATAATCTACCAATGAACGAATAAACTAACGAACCATTAACCCGACCCAGGCATCTCACGTCTGGGATAACCACTTCAGGAGCCTCGTTTAGCCTTTGGCTCACCGGGGTCTCCTTTCGTTATTATCCCTATGCCGTTCGCTTGCCCGGCCCGGGTTAATTTTCGTTTCAAGTATTTAAATTCAGGAATAGTCCACCCATTTGAATGAAGCTCTACATACCTATGCACCTACCAATCCCAATGCATCATTTAATACACGGGCATGGTCAAAAGCCAAAAGAGGCAATGCATCCACAGAAAACCAGCGGGCATCCGCCGCATCATCAGCAGCCTGCACCAACATCAGATCCCGATCAGCAAGGCCCACATAAGCCATCGAGATGGTACGCTCCCTCGGATCCCGATCCAAGGCATCGTATACTCCCAATCGTTTAAAAGAAACACCCGTTACACCCGTTTCCTCTTTCAATTCTCTTAAAACCGCATCATCCAGCAGCTCATCAGGCTCAACAAAGCCACCAGGGAAAGCCCACTGACCCTCAAATGGCGCATGCTTTCGTTGTATGAGCAACACATCCCAAAAGCCAGACCCATTTTTAGAAAATATAACGGCATCAACCGTCAATGCAAAATGCGGATATTTATACGAATAAGACATAATTATAAAATAGCTATTTTATGGATAAATTTGGCGAATATCAGTAGCACGAGGCCCATAACTACCATATACCGTTTTAAAACTAACAGGCAGGCGAGTCAATAAGTCCTCCGCATAGAAATTGGGCAGTTGGTCCAGGCAGGTAATCACCAGATTTTTTGAAATAGCAAAATTATCGTGATAGATATCATCCGACTTCAAAGCATAAGCGAGCAATTGGGGATCTAAGGCAGCCGTGCGGAATACCCCCTGAAATTCATTTTCCACATTCGTTTCAGCAGCAGCACCTATCAAAGAAACTGGATGCACACTACTCATAGGTCCATTTCCATGCCTGGTCTGGTAACAACGGGTCACATAATAGAGGGTTACTTCCGGAAGATCTACTTTCCAACACGAACGGATGATGGTTAAGGCATGCTCAGAAGTCGTAGCACTCCAGGTCGTATGTGGGTAAATACCATGACGGGTATCCAAGAGAATACCCTGGCTCCCTTCAAAAATGAAATGCTGAAATTCCGGAACCAATTGTTCCAATTTTTTGATCACATATAAAGAACGGATTTTCTGGCAGTGCCTTTTATAATCTGCGTCATCATACCCCATCAATTCCTCCATATAATAAGCAAGTAAATCAGGGCTACCCAGTTTTTGAATTTTTTGCTCATAATAAAGCGCAATGCTGTTGAGTCGTTGCGTCACCATCCAATCCCAATCCAGGTCATTGGCAAAGAAAAAAACATCGTCCTTATTCCGTTCAATGGTGGCTCCAAAACCCAATCCACAAGAACCATGCTTATTCAATTTTTCCGTGGCTCTGTTATAAGCCACATCATAAGCAGTGGTCAGCATCGCCAGCGGGTGGAAGATCAGCCGCGGATCAAACGCAGTTAAATCTTCAGCCTCCAGCGCTATAGCAGGAGGGAAGATGCTGGTATATTCGCTGTAATACGTAGGCACGCCACGCAAAGTACCCGAGCCAAAATTACTAAACGTATGTTGAAACGTATCCGTACATACCGTATGACCCACTTGGTGACCACCAGAGAAACGAATCACTACGCTCTCATCAGGATGCAAGGATGCCAGGTAATCGGTCGTCAAGCCTTTCCCGGCATCCCCAAAACCCAGGTCCACTACTATAGCGCAGCGGGCCATTAATTACAGCATGTCTTCCACATCCGTATTTGGCTTAACCTGCCTGGAACCAGTGCTAGCCACCTGGTGATGCTGGATCACGAGTTCAGCAATTCGTTTAGCCACTTTCTTATAATCGGGCACCGTAATGAAGCGTTCGCCAAGCAACTCTTTCCAATTTCCTTTGCGGATATCTGTGCTTGAATAGTTATCATGCTCCAAGTGCAAGTGAAAAACATGATACCGTTCTTCCGCTTCCCTGATGATGTTTTTCGTGGAAATGGTAGATGCCTTTTCTTCAGAAGTAAACCGTTTAATGACATCAGCCGGAATGTCGTTAAAGACCGGCTCATCACCAATTGTAAACAAAAAGCCTTTTTGTTTGCGTTTTTCCCAACAATCAATGGCCGTATGGCGGGCAGCAAACAAATGAGCTAAGTTATATCCCTCCTGATTATTTCCACCGCCGCCACCTTCCAAATAAACTTTGGTCAGCCACCGGTCCAACAGCTCTGCCGAAGACTCAAATTGACCGACCTGCAAAGGTGCACTGTCATAGACAAAATCGCCAATCCCGAGAAATAACACTTGCGGATGCTGGATACCCGCCTCCATCAATGACCCCATCAGGTCAGGCAACGTATTCTTTACGATATCCTCCGGGACGAAACCCATGCTGCCAGTCACATCCAGCGCTACGATAATAGAAAGCGACTCCGGATGTTCTTCAGAATCCCTGGATTCCCGGATTTTTATAAACTTCGGATCCATTTCAGGATCTATATTATTAGCAGTAAATATTTCATCCCTTGATTTACTGTCGTACGATTTACTAATCTTTAATCGTGAGAAAGCCTCATAACTATATCTTCCACCACCCATCTTATTTCAAATTTAAATGATCACCAAACAAATACGCATACCTTTTTCCTGCAAGCTCCAGTTTAATCTCCAAGTTACGTATTTTCACAGCCAGCTCCAGGTCTTTGGTTACATAATCTTTGGCATCAAAATCAGAGGCCAGCACCAAACTGTTTGCATCCGCTGGGCTCATGTCAAGCATATTTTCCTGTTCACGCCTCAATTTTTTAAGTGTGAGCGCTAAGTCTTCCGCTTCCCGTTTATAAATCAATTGGGCATCTTCAAAAATCGCGTTGGCCCTATCATCCCTAATTCTCGCATTGTTACGTTTCAGCGAATCCAAAAAAGCTCCGCCAGCGTTATTTTCGTCCATATTTTATTCTTTTAAATA
Organism: bacterium A37T11; assembly: GCA_900109895.1. Classification (GTDB taxonomy): domain Bacteria; phylum Bacteroidota; class Bacteroidia; order Sphingobacteriales; family Sphingobacteriaceae; genus A37T11. The sequence continues at coordinate 37,880 of FOBR01000016.1, read as the reverse complement.
AACAAAGTTACTAAAAATGTATTTTTGTCCAAATTCTGAACACATGGCCGGACAATCAAACATTGCAATTTATGGAGCATTGGCAGCCAATCTGCTCATCGCAGTCATTAAGTTTATTGCCGCAGCTTTCACCGGAAGTTCTGCTATGCTTTCCGAAGGAATTCACAGTACTGTAGACACCAGCAACCAACTCCTCTTGCTATTAGGTATTAAACGAAGTAAGCTACCACCTGATGAAGATCACCCTTTTGGTCATGGCAAGGAACTCTATTTTTGGTCGCTCATGGTTGCCGTACTTATTTTTGGTCTGGGGGGAGGCATGTCAATTTATGAAGGTATATCTCATATCAGGCATCCAAGTCCCGTCGAAAATCCTATTTGGAATTACATCGTGTTGCTCGCTTCGGGCATCATTGAAAGTTCATCTTTATATGTAGCTGTCAAAGAATTTAATGCACAAAAAGGAAAGCTCGGATTTTGGAAAGAGATCCACCTCAGTAAAGACCCATCCCTATTTGTGGTGATTTATGAAGACTCGGCAGCCGTAGCAGGTATTGTGTTGGCATTTTTAGGTGTATTTTTAGGTCATGTATTAAATAATTCCATATTTGATGGCATAGCTTCCGTCCTTATCGGCATCTTGCTGGCATTGGTAGCCGTAATACTTGTTAAAGAATCCAAGAATTTACTAGTTGGCGAAAGCGCCAACAAATCCATTGTGTTAGGTATTCGTAACTTGGCCAGCCAAGATGCAGAGGTGCAAAAAGTGAACTGGCCGCTCACCATGCAGCTAAGCCCGCATGAAATTTTACTGAATCTTGACGTGCAATTCATTCCCTCAATTGATTTGCAGCAACTGGCCGATGCCATCAACCGTATAGAAAAATCAATCCGCACAGCCTATCCGGAAGTTACCCGAATTTTTATTGAAGCAAAAAATATAGGTGAGGGAAGAAAATAGCGCATTAAAACCAATTAAAACTTATATTAAGTGGATAAATAACCACATGGTAGCATAAATATCAGGAGGTTATTTTTTAAAAAAAATAGCCTCCTGTAGCAAAACCATTTCCATTGGCGTTTGTTAGTTAAGTAACCATGGATAAAAAATGGTAGCGCCATGAATGAACATTTTAGTACAAATGAACCCATCAGGGTACAGGTTAATTACGAAGATCACCTTCTGCCAGAATCGGTTAAAGAGTTTAAGCCCGTAGTATTTCAGGAAGGCAAGGCCTTTCGGTGCCTTTCGGATGTGGATGATGAAGAAATCGTAACCGGATCAGGTGAGACCACTGAGATGGCTATAGCCGACTGGGATCAACACCTGCGCGAGAGCCTCACCCGCGAATTAGTGGAGTATATGAAGCTGGTATGGCGATTTCGAATTAAGAAGCCCCGCATGTCAATGTAATGGTGTGAATTAAGGTAAATATTTGGTCATTTACACAATAAAGCGTATATTCGGCCTTATATATGAACTTCACATTTTTTAAACTCGCGCTAGTAGCCGTATTGGTTCAATCAGCCGTCATTTCCCTGTACGCACAAAATAAAATTATGGTTGCTGCACACCGCGGAGATTGGCGAAATGCTCCCGAAAATTCATTACGAGCTTTTATCTATGCAGCAGATATGGGCGTAGATTTTGTAGAACTTGATCTGGCTAAAACCAAAGATGGTGAGCTGGTCATTATGCATGATGGTACAATTGACCGAACGACAGATGGCAAAGGTCAACCAGCAGATTACACGCTGGCAGAACTAAGAAAGTTCAGGCTCCGAAGCGGTATGACCTACTTGACCAACAATCATATTCCCACCTTTCGTGAAGTGATGATGGCACTAAAAGGCCGTCCTGTTAAAATAAATTTAGATAAAAGCTTTCCGTATTATCGGGAGGCATATGCTATCTTAAAGGAAACAGGCACGCTAAATCAGGCGTTGTTCAAATCAGGAGAAACTTATCAAAAATTATCGCAAACCTACCCGGATCTTCTTGATCACATCGCGTATATGCCCGTCGTTGATCTGGATAAATCAGGTGCAAAAACTTATATACAAGATTACCTGACCCACATGAAACCCTTTGCCTTTGAACTTGTCTTTTCCCAGGACACCTCATTTATATGGTCACATATGGATCTGATAAAGAAAACTGGCGCAAAAATATGGATCAATTCACTTTGGCCATCCCTCAACGCAGGTCATGACGATGACAAAGCTGTTGAAGAAAACAATAAAAAAGACAGCTGGGACTGGCTTATTAAACATGGTGCAGACATCCTCCAGACTGACCGCCCACAACGCATGCTGGAATACCTGAAACAAAAAGGACTGCATCATTAATTTTTTCGATCAGGATATTCCAGTTACCTTTGTATATGAATTTATTGACAGTGCTAAATCGATGGATGCGGACTTGCTATGTGGTATTAGCCCTGATGATAGGATTATTTCTGTTTATATCAGCTATTGCTTATGGCCAGGTCCGTTCATCAGCCATCGATACCAGCCAGCATCACCCAATTCAGGAAGACTTATTTAGCGACTCCGTGCAGCTAACCCCAAGCGATTTTCAGCAACATATAGAAAACACCTACCTTACTTTTAACTATATAAGCAATAATAGCGAACTGAGTTTGGTTGTCAATGCCGTCCGGGATGAACTTGCCAATGAAGACTCCATTTTATCTGTACTCGGCGACAATATCCTGCACAACAGCCGTGCTTTAGACATCCGCAACCTGCAAGTCTTTAAAACCCTGCTGCAAAATATACAGGTAGAGCTAAATGGTCAGCGCTCCTTTCTAGACAGTGCAGATAAAAAACTGACCAGCTTGCGGACAAATTTCAAAACGCTCAAAGCCGATACCGTTATGCACAAGCTGGTACATGATACCACCCTACGCATGCAATTTGTATCCCAATTAAAAGAATTAGGAGAAAGCTGGAGAGAAACCACCCGTAAATACCGAAATAGTACCGCTACCATCAATCAGCTGCAAGCCCAGGTTTCAGCCAATATGATTAAGGCCGTCAGGTTGCAGGAAAAGGCAAACGATTTACTCACTACCGCGGCAGTCCGTATATTTGGCAAAGAATACAACTATCTTTGGGAACGTGATACCCTCACCCAGGCCGGACCCAGTGCCATCACCTTTGCCCGGGTATACCAAGGCGAGAAAAAAGCATTACAATACTATTTTAAAGACAGTGACCTCACCCGGATAATATTACTCTTTATTGGGGCGCTGTTTTTCTGGTGGGTCATGCGCAATTTGCGATTAATGAAGCGCCCCCAAAATCGGGAACTACTAAGCGGACTTAAATTTACCTACCTCACCTCTGGCATTTGGCTAGCCTCACTAGTGGTTACCCTGTCAGTAGTGCCACTATTTGATATACATGCCCCATCCACCTACATCTCCTTTATGGAATTTCTATTATTGCTTATCCTGACAGGCATGTGCTGGAAGAAGTGGCCCCGAAAATTATTTTGGAACTGGGTAGCCTTGTTTGTCCTATATAGCTGCTTTTCCTTTTTTCAACACATGGCTGATCCCGGAATTGGGCAACGACTTATTCTTATATTGCTCAGTACGGGATCTGTTTTCTTCGGGCTGCGCATATTGGACAAGGTAAAAATGAGCAGCAGTCTGCCCTTCAAAGGATTTTTAACTTTTGTTGTTGTCCTGCATAACTTCTTAAATGTGCTGGCTATTTTATTCAATATATGGGGACGGGTTACCCTTGCTCAAATATTAGGCAATGCAGCTATTTTTTCATTAATGCAAAGCATTGCCCTGGCTGTATTTAGCCAGATCTTTATGGAGTCCATCCAGCTCCAGGTCATTGCCAGCCGCATCAGGCTTGGCATCACGCGTCATTTTGATTACGCACATATCCTACATAGTTTCCGCAGCCTGATCCTCTTTATAGTCGTCTTCATCTGGGCCATTATATTTACCAACAACCTCAACATATATACCGCCCTGTTAGACATGATCACCGGATTTCTCCATACCGAACGTCAGATAGGAAATGCCAGTTTTACCTTTGGAGGCATTGTGCTTTTCTTTTTGATTATTTGGGTAGCACACCTGTTACAACGGTATGTAGGCTATTTCTTTGGCGACATTGAAACCGAAGAAGAAGTCCATGATAAAAAACAACGATCGCGGATGCTTATTATTAAGCTGGTACTTTTATGCTTGGGATACCTGCTGGCCGTAACTGCATCCGGCATCCCGGTTGATAAAATCACAATTGTCATCGGTGCACTCGGCGTAGGTATTGGGCTGGGCTTGCAAAACATCGTCAATAACTTTGTATCGGGTATCGTGCTGATCTTTGACCGCCCGCTGCAGATCGGAGATATTGTGGAAGTTGGAGAAAAAACTGGAAAAGTGCGTGAGATTGGTTTGCGGTCAAGCACCCTGCTCACCGGCGAAGGAGCAGAGGTCATTATCCCAAACGGTGATATCCTATCCCAGAAAATCGTCAACTGGACACTGACCAACAGCCAACGCCAAAAGGAGCTTGTACAACGCATTAGCGGTAGCACAGACATGGATGCGGTCACCACCATTATTAAAAACGCAATAGTTGCATCTAACTATATCAGTGCAGCCAAAGAACCCCAAGTGTTATTTATAGGCATTCATGAACACGGTTTTGATGTCAAGATTACCTTTTGGAGTATAGATGTGGGCGTTGCCGACGAAGCAGCCAGTGATGCGTTGGTACTAACTTATAGGGCACTGACCGCCAACGGGTTAACTATATCGGCCATCCCTAAAGATCAAAAACCAGGTTAATGCCATATGGACACTATGTATGTTGATATAATAGGTTGGGTGGGGGTGGTACTGACATTGCTGGCCTATGCCTTACTCAATTTTCACATTTGGAAACCCAGTACCTGGATGTATCAAGCATCAAATATTGTTGGAGGTCTGTGTCTGGCAATAAGCGCTATCTATTATCACGATCTAGCAAATATAGCCGTCAACATACTATGGATGTTAATAGGAGTAGTAGGGCTATTGAAACACCTGAAGATCATTCACCCTTATACCTGAAGACCCAGTCCCAACACCTGAAATGCCTGCTCTTTATAAATGGCCAATTTTTGGGAATACTCTGCCTTGTCTGAAACTAGCTTTAAGTAATAATATGCACCGTCTACAAGCACATATACTACCTGAGCAGCATGTCCCGGATTTCCCACCTTTAAACCATTTTGTAACTTGCACTCTAAAATCAGTTCTGCTAGGGAGGCACGGAGCCTATCATGCAACGCCTTGTAAAGCTCTTTTACTTTTTTATCCCTAAAACTTAGCGCATAGCAACTATAAAACAAACCATCATCCACCAAACGGTTCCATTTAGCTGAGAACAAATTGTCCAACACCCCCCTTAGCCGATCGATCGCACTATCACTGGATTTTACTGCATAGATCATCAAATACTTATCTAAAATGTAATCGATAAGACCTTTGGTAAGATCCTCCTTGGTTTTAAAATAATGCATGATCAGGCTGGGATTAATATCCATTTCCTGCGCAATTTTGGCAATAGATGTATTTTCCAAGCCAATTTTTTTGGCTACTTTATAAAATACTTTTATAATTTCTTTCTGCCTAGTGCTTTTTAAGCTTTTTCTGCCCATTTTTCAAAAATAAATTTGGTAAAAATACAAAAAGACACCATTCTTTTATGCTTTTCATATAAATTGAATGTTCATTTAATATTAAATAATCTATTTATTATAAGACAAACGTTTGTGTAAAATTAAAACAATCGTTTGCGTGAATTTTAATATTGATATTCCGAAATTCATTATATAAGTTTGTTTAAATATTTATTGACTAACTATTCAATTAATTAACCAAGAGAAAAAATGGTAAAACACTACTAAATCAACAATTATTAAGAAAATTTATGGATTTATTGCTTCAATTTTATACTAAACATTAATAACATGCTAAAAAATGGAAAAGAACTATTTTAAAATGGATTTCATACGAAAATGGAATCTCAAACTGGTTCGTAAAGTTTTAGTGATTGTATGCCTATTACTATGCTTTATTAAACCTGTAAGTGCCAAAGATAATCGTGTCACAATTAATTGGCAGCAAGATACCTTACAAGTAAAGGGTACAGTCACAGATACATCAGGAAATCCAATGATGGGTGTTTCGGTATTTATAAAGGGTACCTCAAAAGGTGCTGTAACTGATGCCAAAGGCAATTATAATTTAAAATCCATAAACCACGGGGCTCAATTAATATTTTCATTTATTGGCTACCAAACATTAATAAAGCCCGTCAACAATTTTAATAAGATAGACGTAATGCTATATCCTGACGATAGCCAGCTAGAAGAAGTGGTAGTTACAGCCTTGGGTATAAAAAGAGAGGAAAAATCATTGGGTTATTCTGTTCAGTCTGTGGCCACGAAAGATCTCGTTAGTGCTAAATCTGTCGATGTGGCCACGAAACTAACTGGTAAGGTAGCGGGGCTAAATGTGAAAAATAGTACTGAGTTTAATGCTTCGCCTACCATAGAATTGCGTGGAGAATCGGCTTTGCTTGTTATTGATGGAGTTCCTTTTGAAAATCTTTCACTCAATGATATAGCTGCCGATGATATTGCCTCAATTACTGTTTTAAAAGGAGCAACGGCATCCGCACTCTATGGCTCAAGAGGTGGGAATGGAGCTATTATGATTCAGACAAAACGAGGCAATCAGGAAGGGGGATTAGATGTCAGTTTTAATAGCAGCACCATGTTTACGAGCGGATTTTTGGCTTTCCCAAAAGTACAGACATCTTATAGTAGTGGAAGTTCGGGCAAATACCGTGTAGGAGATTATGTATGGGGAGATAAACTGGATATAGGAAGAACAGCCTCTCAGTATAATCCCTATACCTATGAAATGGAAGATCAGGAATTAGTATCAAAAGGAAAAGATAATCTCTCTAATTTTTTGGAAACAAGTTATATTTCTAATAATAATATAAATATTAGTCAACAAGGGAAATATGGCGGCGTACGTTCATCCATAACGTATGTTAAAAATAAAGGACAGTATCCTAATACCATGCTCAACAAATTTACTGCTAGCCTGGCTGGAAATATGAAAGCAGGTAATTTTGATATGGATGCAGGTTTTACATATAACAAGCGATACTTCCCAAATAATATTGGAACAGGATATGGCGGGAATGGATACCTTTACAATTTGGTGGTATGGTCTGGTTCTGAGTTTGATGTCCGGGATTATAAAAATTATTGGATCAAAGGTAAGGAAGATCAAGAACAGAATTGGATGGATAAGGTTTGGTACAGTAATCCCTATTTTATTGCGAATGAAATGCTAAATAGTGAAGATTACGATGTGACCAATGGGTTTGTCACCGCAAACTATAAAATTCTTCCGTGGTTAAATGCAACACTTAGATCAGGAATTGATTACTATGCTCAACAAGTAAAACGTAGAGATCCTATTGGTACGGTAGGTGATGTTCTAGGTTTCTATTCAAAAACAAGTTATAGCGGTTATAGTTTGAATAATGATTTAATATTATCTGCCAATCATTCATGGGGCGATTTTAAAATTGATGGGTTAGTCGGTGGTTCCATATTTTATTTAAACGACAATCGAACATATATTGGTACAAAGAATGGGCTGAGTGTTCCGGGCTTTTATTCAATTTATGCTTCCGTAGACCAACCTGAAGCTACAGAGAAGCAATCACAGCGTCAAGTAAATGGGTTGTATGGAAAAGCGTCCCTATCCTGGAAAGACCAAGTTTTTGTGGATGTAACAGGACGAAATGATTGGAACTCCACTTTAAATAAAGAAGAAAGATCTTATTTTTATCCTTCAGTTGCTGGTAGTTGGGTTTTGTCCCAAAGTTTTAAGTTACCAGAACTCATTAATTTGTTAAAAGTAAGGGGTTCATGGACCAAAACTAAATTTGCGCCAGAGATATATGATATTAATACCACCTATGCATTATCCGTCAATGCATGGGACGGTCTCACAGCCGCAAATTATCCAACAACTATTCGCGACAAAGGCATCAAACCAGAGAGTGTTAAATCGTTTGAAACCGGTTTGGCGGCTGGCTTTTTAAACAACAGGATTAATTTAGATGTAGCCTATTATCAAAATCTTTCTTACGACAACATCAAATCGGCGAGTGTAAGCGGTACATCCGGGTTTAATTCAACCTACATTAATACAGACGAACAATTGATGACTAAAGGGTATGAAATCACTTTGGGAAGTCAAATTTTTAGAAAAAAGGATTTTTCCTGGGATATCATAATTAACTGGTCTACCAATAAAAAATATTACCATCAGTTAGATCCCGAATTTTCGTCTGATTATCCATGGATCACTAAAGGAAGCCGTTATGATTGGATTTCTATCTATGATTATGATAGGGATGCAAATGGTAACATTATTCATAAAGGTGGTTATCCTGTCGTCAGTAAATACCCCTCTTTATTGGGTTACTCCAATCCGGATTGGATCACAGGAATGACCAATAATTTTAGGTGGAAAGATTTTGGTTTTTCGTTTACTATTGATGGGCGGTTTGGGGGCAAAATGTTTAATAGCATGAATCAGGCACTTTGGAATTCAGGAGCCCATATTGATAGTGATAATAGCTATAGATATGACCAAGTAGTAAACGGGTTAAATAATTATATAGGCCAAGGAGTAGTTGTAAAATCCGGAAGTGTGGAAAAGGATACGTATGGAAATATCCTTCCCGGAACAGATACACGTATTTTTGAAACTAATACTGCTGCGGTATCCTATGAAAGTTATATGAAAAATACGAATCCATATATCGGAAGTAAGCGAATACAAAACTATTATGATCCTACGTTTTTAAAATTACGGGATCTTACTATAACCTATAATTTGCCTACGAACATAGCCAAAAAAATTAGTATGAAAACAGCTTCAATTAGCTTAGTAGGACAAAATTTATTGATGTGGACAAAGGAATTTAAATATTCAGATCCTGACGTAGGCAGCGATGATCTTAATTCTCCTTCTGTAAGATATATTGGTGGTAATATTAAATTTAGTTTTTAAATAACAATCATGAAATCTTCTATATATCTATTAGGAATGGCCTGTTTAATAACGGCCTGTTCCAAATTTGACGAAATTAACAGCAATCCAGATGCCACGGAAAAGGTCACATCGGCCATGTTAGCAACAAAGCTCATATTGGATGTTGCAAAAAGCTCCTCCGGCAAAAGTTTCGCCATACCAAATGTTCTCACTAAGCACCTTGTTTGGGGAGAAAATGGCGATGCTTATCAATATAATAGTTTTGACCGAACTACTATGGACTACAGTATATTAACCAATGTCCAAAAAATGGTGGATGTGGCAGGCGATGACGAAAAAAACGCCTATAAGGGGCTAGGGCTATTTATTAAAGCTTATAAATTATTCTATATGTCGCTTGACGTAGGTGATATTCCATATAGTGAAGCCTTGCAAGGAGAACAAGGATTGACAACACCAAAGTATGATACCCAAAAAGAAGTGATGACACAAGTACTTGCTGATCTTGAATCGGCTGATAATGCCTTTATGCAGTCAGGGGACTTTTCGGGGGATCCCATTTTTGGTGGTAAGTCTGACTTATGGAGAAGAACGACCAATGCGTTTAGGCTTAAAGTTCTGCTTCATTTATCAAACAAGGAAAGTGATGGAGATTTATCTATTAAAGACAAATTTAAACAAGTTATTTCTGAAGGGTTTTTGTTGCAAGACAATTCTGAAAATTTTCAGTTAAAATATAGTGAAAAGGAGAACCAATATTATCCATTTAACAAAACCATTCATAAATTTACCGAATATCCGATGATTACCGGTTTTTTGATTGATTCTTTGAAAAAGTTTAATGATTATAGGTTGTTCTATTATGCCAATCCTTCGGCTTATCAAATCAATACGGCAGGGAAGTCAGCAAGCGACTATGATGCTTATTTGGGTGTGGATTTGACTGCGGTTTTCAGTGATTTAAAAGCCCTGTGGACTGCCGATAAATTTTGTTTGCTAAATTTGCGTTATACAGATTATATAATAGGTGAACCATTGGTAAGAATAGGCTATGCCGAACAAAATTTTATGATAGCTGAAGCTATCGTCAGAGGGTGGATTGATGGAGATGCAAAAAGCTATTATGACAAAGGAATTGAAGCTGCAATGCAATTTGTGGCAAATAACACGCCTGATGAGGAAGTTTACCATCATAATAGAAAGATCACATCCGATTATATCAGCACCTATTTAAACGGCAGTTATGTGCGGTTTGCAAACAATGCTACCACTCAAATTCATCAAATTCAGCAACAAAAATATTTTATGCGGTTTATGCAGAATCCATATGAAGCCTACTATGAATACCGTAGGACAGGATATCCAAATTGGCCTGTTGATCCTGCTACTAATTTAAATGAAGTTAAAGATAAAATTCCAGTTCGATGGATGTACCCGTTAAACGAATATACTAGGAATGGCGATAATGTTAATGAAGCGGTGCAGAGGCAATATAATGGGCAAGATACCCCGAATGAACTCATGTGGATTCTAACTAAATAGCACATGAACACCACCCGTCGAGAATTCTTAAAAAAAGCAGCCCTCCTTTCAGGGGCGGCTGGTTTGACCAGCGTATTGCCCACTGCTATACAACGAGCAATGGCCATCAGCGCAGACCCGGGCACCACTTTTTACGATGCCGAGCACGTTGTCTTTTTGATGCAGGAAAACCGCTCTTTTGACCATCTTTTTGGTACTATGCGCGGTGTTCGCGGATTTCATGACCCAAGGGCCAAACAACAACCAGATGGAAACAAAGTATGGGTTCAAAAAGACAAAGAAGGGCACGCCATTGCACCCTTTCATATCGATATTAATAAAACCAAGGTTACCTGGCAAGGAGGCTTGCCCCATGGCTGGCCCGATCAGGGTAATGCGCGCAACGGCGGCAAGTATGATCAGTGGATCCCGCAAAAGACCGCGATGACCATGGGCCACTATGACCGGCATGACGTGCCCTTTTACTATGCGCTGGCCGATGCCTTTACCCTGTGTGATCATAACTTTTGCTCCTCACTGACCGGTACCACCCCCAATCGGTTGTTCTTCTGGACAGGCAATATCCGTCCGGATCTCACCGGCACCAGCCAGGCAGCCGTACAAAATTCCATGGCAGAATCGCGTGACAACGCCTATGTTGACTGGAGCACCTTTCCGGAGCAGCTGGAAGAGCACGGGGTGAGCTGGCGGATCTATCAGAACGAACTTTGGACCTCCAATCTGGCAGATCCGACCGATTACTGGTTGGGAAACTATGGCGACAATGCCATCGAGTACGTCACCAGGCACCGGGTCAAACTATCGGCCTACTTCCGTAAGAACGGAGATAAAACCGTCACCCCCCCGCTTAGCGCAGCAGAAGTGCTGGAAAAGTATAACCAACTATCGCCGCAAGAAAAAAACCTCATCGACAAAGCATTTACCACCAATATCGATGAAAAGGATACCTATCTGGAACTAGAGCCCTTCACCTTTACCGATGATGCAGGTGTCCAACAGACGGTTCAGATTCCAAAAAACGATATTTTCAAACAATTCCGTGCAGATGTAGACAGCGGCCAACTGCCCACCGTATCCTGGCTAGTGGCCCCACAGGCATTTTCAGATCATACCAGTACCCCGTTTTACGGAACCTGGTACGTATCGGAGGCACTCAACATCCTGACCAAAAACCCGGAAGTCTGGAAAAAAACCATTTTTATACTCAATTACGATGAAAATGACGGCTATTTTGACCACCTACCACCCTTTGTGGTGCCTGATCCGCGCAATCCGGAAAGTGGTAAAGTATCCCCCGGCATTGATATCAGTGCAGACTTTGAGTGGACCTCCGGAAACCCGATCGGACTGGGTTATCGCGTGCCGCTCATTGTTGCCTCGCCCTGGAGCAAAGGAGGCTATGTCAACTCACAGGTCTTTGACCATACCTCTACCCAGCTGTTCCTGGAAAAATTTCTGTATAAAAAAACCGGAAAAAAAATCCATAACCCGCATATCAGCTCCTGGCGCAGGACCATCTGTGGAGACTTGACCTCCGTGTTCCGTCCCTATCATGGCGAAACCTATCCATTGCCCGATTTTCTGAAACGGGAAACAGTTGTGACCAATATTCAGCTGGCCAAAACCAAACCCAAGCAGCTCATCCCGGAACCCCTAAATGCCGATGAGATTACCAAGATCAACGCCGGTTTTGCCCTGACGCAGGAAAAAGGTACTCGCCCAGCCTGTGCGCTTCCCTACCAGCTACAAGCAGACAGCTGGGTAGACCATGAAAAAGGGCAAGTTATCCTGCGGCTAGGTAGTTTAGATACAGGTGCACCTTTTCATCTATATACCCCCGGCAACTATAAGGGCGAGCCTGGCTATACCTGGCACTATGCCGTTTCAGCCGGAAAATACCTGGAAGACCAGTTGTCGCTTAGCCAATTTGGCCAGGGAAGCTATGACCTTTGCCTGCATGGTCCTAACGGGTTCTTCCGCCAGTTCAGGGGCAGCCAAAACGACCCTGCCCTCCGCATCAAGTGCCAGCAGGAAAATAACGGTCAGCTTAAATTTTACTTAGAGAACCATTCTGGAGCAGCCTGCGAAGTGCATATCACGGACAATGCCTACCAGAACCCTGAAAAAGTCATTCACCTGAACTCAGGGAAAAAAACCGAAACACACATACCCCTTGAAAACAGCCATGGCTGGTATGATTTCACCGTGCAGGTAGCCGGATCAGCAGGCTTTTCTCAACGTTTTGCCGGGCATATTGAAAACGGCCGGGAATCCATTACAGATCCGTACATGGGGAGTTAACATTGTCAGCATAAAACAATATCTTTGGCATTTTTTAAGACAAATACCTTAATTTAATAGTAATTTAATTTGATGTCATTAGCTTTGCGGCAATGAAAGCAATGAGAAGGAAACCCGTGTTACGGCTTGACGTACCAGACGATTCCTACAAAATAAAAGAGCCACCAAAGCCCAGCGGCCCATATCCATATCATTTGGACCTCACACAGGCATTAGGCCCTATTACAGGTATCGACCAAAAGATGACGCTGCATATGGTAGGCGATACTGGTAGCCCGCGCCCTTCCGATTTCCAGGAATTGGTAGTACGGGAGTTGTCCAGCCATCCCGCCGATTTTCTATACCATCTAGGCGATATTGTCTATAATTATGGGGAACAGCACGAATACCCACGGCAGTTTTTTGGGCCTTACGAATCCTATCCCGGTCAAATCTTTGCCATACCCGGCAATCATGACGCTGAAATAAACCCTTTAAGTGAATTACCCTATCAAAGCCTGGATGCCTATATGCAGGTTTTTTGTGCTCAGCAAGCCGGACCCGTTTCCTTTTCGGAGGGCAGCAAGCGGCTCAGCATGACCCAACCCAATACGTATTGGACGCTAAAAACACCCTTAGCCAACATCATCGGATTATATGGCAATACCATTAAATTTGGTTATATAGATGCAGAACAGGCGGCTTGGTTTGTTCAGGAGCTAAAGGCCGCCCAATTAGAAAGGCGTCATAAGGCCCTGATCGTATGCCTGCACCAAGCCCCATACTCAGCCGATACCAACCATGGATCCAGTGAGACCATGATCGCTTTCTTAGAAAAAGCTTTTCAGGATGCCGGCGTCAAGCCCGATGTCGTGTTTAGCGGGCACGTGCATAACTATCAGCGTTTCAGCCGGACCTATGCCGACGGGACCATTGTACCTTTTGTTGTTTCCGGGGCGGGAGGGCATGCAGATCTGCACCCTATTGCCCTATCCGATGACCTCACCGTCTGCGACGAAACCCCCATTTTTCAGCACGTAAAACTAGAAAACTATTGCGATAACCGCTATGGGTTTTTACGCATCATTATTGAGCGGAAACCCGAAGGCCTTTTACTCACGGGAGAATACTATGCCATACCATTGCAGGCACCCGCAGACCCCAGCAAAACAGCCGTCTTGTTTGAACGATTTTTTGTGCCGATGCATTACCGGGAATATGCACTCTAATCCGCCGAAGGAATATCCTTCAATAGTTGCAGCACGTACTTCCAAAATTTCTGCACCGATGCTACAGAAGCACGCTCTTCCGGGGAGTGTGCACCTTTGATGGTCGGGCCAAAAGAAATCATGTTCATGCCCGGATAGTTAGCGCCCAGTATACCACACTCCAAACCAGCATGGCAAGCCAAAACCTTAGGTTCTTCATGGTTTTGTTTCATATACGTCTCCCTGGCCAGCTTTAACAACGGCGAATGGACGTCCGGAGCCCATCCCGGGTAAGCACTGGTAAAGCTAACGGTGGCCTCTGCCAATTCAAAAGCTGCTTTTAATGCCCCAGCCAGGTCCCATTTGCTGCTTTCAACCGATGACCGGGTCAAACTAGCAATGCGAGCTTTGCCATCTTTTACCACTACCTGAGCCAGATTATTGGACGTCTCTACCAAATCGGCGATATCCGGACTCATGCGGTAAACCCCGTTATGAGCCGTATAGATCGCTTTCAAAAGTTTGGCCTGCGCCTCGGTCTCCATCACCTTGTCCGGAAGATCAGTTGCTTTTTCCAGTTCGATAACCAGGCCCGGCTCCAACGAGGTAAATTCGGCGTCGATTTCGGAGGCTAGGTTGTCAAAGTTCTGTTGCAATGCTGCCGTTTGTTCCTGCGGCACGATGACCACGGCAAAACTTTCACGGGGGATGGCATTGCGTAGCCCCCCACCATTGATTTCAGCCACCCGCAGCCCTACTTTTTCCAGACCACTTAGCAACCGGTTCATGAGCTTGTTGGCATTGCCAAACCCAAGATGGATCTCCATGCCCGAATGGCCACCGCGCAAACCCTTCACCGTAATCCGGTAAGCCACCGCATCCGCCGGAAGGTTTTCTTGAATATAGGTTCGTTCAGCGGTCACATCCACGCCCCCAGCACAACCGATGGTTAGCTCATCATCATCTTCGGTGTCCAGGTTAAGCAGGTAACGCCCTTTTAACAGGCCGCCTTTCAATCCAAGCGCCCCTGTCATGCCTGTTTCTTCATCGATGGTAAAGAGTGCCTCCAGGGTAGGGTGGGGGATGTCTGTGCTTTCTAAAATAGCCATGATGGTCGCTACGCCCAGCCCATTGTCGGCACCCAGTGTCGTGCCTTTGGCCTTTACCCAGCCGTCTTCCACCACCATATCGATCCCTTGGGTATCAAAATTAAAATCGGTATCCGCATTTTTCTGGTGCACCATGTCCAGGTGCGATTGCAGGATAACCCCGACCCTGTTTTCCATACCCGGGCTCGCCGGCTTGCGGATGATGACATTCCCTACGGCATCTTCCGTGGTTTCCAACCCTAGTTTAGCTCCAAAGTCTTTAATAAAAGCAATGACCTTTTGTTCTTTTTTGGAGGGTCTGGGTACCGCATTCAGATCGGCAAAATGGTTCCAGACGGCAGTGGGCGTTAAGCCCCTGATAGCTTCGTTCATGAGGCAAAAGTACAGCTTTTTGCTAAAAACTCCGCTGACGGATTACCATCAGCTGAGGAATTTTTAATCACTAACGTTCTTCCAAAGGCAATAAAAAAATGAACTGGAAAGGTAAAATTTTTGTTTTTATCCAATGATTTTTACATATTTGTAATGACAAAACGCACACATATGGCAGCAGAGGATACCTACTTTAATGATTTCAGGGCCGGAAAGGAAGCTGCACTTAACCATTATATGAATGGGCATGGCAAATCACTGCGGTATTTTGCGCTACAGATCATCCATGACCGGGAAGCTGCCGAAGAAATTGTGTCTGATTCCTTTTTAAAGCTTTGGATGAGGCGGGAAGATTTTGCCAGTCCGGAAAAGATCAAAGCCTTTCTCTTTATCGCCACCAAACATGCCTGTCTGGACTACCTGGATACACCCCGGCAACAAGTACACTTGGATGGAAAAGTGGCCGATGAGCTGCTTAGCCAGGATGCCGACAGCCTCAGTCAGATCATTCACAGCGAGCTTATCGAGCTCATTAGTCAGGAGATCGATAAATTGCCTGCCCAACAAGCCGCCATTTTCCGTATGACCTATGTGGAAGGGCTCACTACCGAAGAGATCTGCGAGAAGCTGGGCACTACGGAAAGCACTATCTATTTCTCCCGCTCCAAATCCCTCAAAACTTTGCAGGCTATCTTCAAGGGGAAAAATTTACTTATCTACCTTGCCCTGCTACAGCTATTAGCCCAGCATCATTTCCAGGCTTAAGGTAACAAGCTATATTATCCCCATCTTAGATGGGGTATGATTATACGATTTGATACGATTCTTATTTATTGCTTATTTTAAAAAATGATACGATTTGATACGATTATATACGATCGTGATACGATAGCGATCCAATAAATTTTTTCACTTTCTTACTAAGGTTTATTCCTCCTTACCGTTTTTATTCCAAAAAGAACGAATAGACACATGGAAGATACCCGCTACATAGCCCAACTCCTCAGCAAACACCTATTGGATGAACTTACGAATGACGAAAAAGCTGAGCTGGAGCAATGGGCTGCCAGTAATCCCGTGTTCCGCCAATACGTTGAAGACGTTAAAAACGGGGACCGCATCTTAACCGATGTCGCCGCTTTCCAGCAGCTCGAACTAAGTGACTCTCAAGACTATCTTACCACCCTTAAGCAACGCGTACACGAAAAGATCACCGCTATTCCGCAGCCCACCAAATACCGCCAAAAGCGGTACCTGGTACTGGTCAGCATCGCCGCCCTGTTCATAGTGGCGGTAGCCACTACCCTATACTTTTATCATAGCTTAATCGTAAATCGAACTTCTACAATCGTAAATGAAATAGCTCCCGGCTATAACCAAGCCACGCTAACTTTAGCGAATGGAAAAACCATCAAACTGGATTCAGCTCAAAGCGGTATTATTGTTCAAGACGAAGATATTAAATATAATGATGGGAGTAAACTTCCTGCCGTCATCCTGCCTGCCCCGAGCGCAGTCTCGGGGAGCGAGGAAACATCTCTGCCCACTTCTTTAACTCTTTCCACCCCGAAGGGCGGCCAATATCAAATCATATTAAGCGACGGTACTAAAGTCCGGCTCAACGCCGCATCAACCTTAAAGTACCCCAGCCGCTTCAGCGGTGATACCAGAGAAGTCTTTTTAGAAGGTGAAGCCTTCTTTGAAGTAAATAATAATCCTTCCCCCTTCATCGTCCATACCAACCACCAAACGATCACCGTCTTGGGCACGAAGTTTATCGTCACTGCCTACGCGGATGAAAATGTACAAACCACCACCTTAGTTTCCGGTGCGGTTAAAGTTAATGGCCCAAGGAGAGAAGCATTAATGCTGTCTCCAGGTGAGCAAGGCCTACTCATTGGTGATCAATTAACCAAAGTCAACGTCGATATCAAAAACGAAATTGCCTGGACCCAAGGGATCTTTAGCTTCAAAAAAGAACCGCTCGAGAATATTATGAAAAAGTTGGCGCGCTGGTATGACGTCGATGTGACCTTTGAAAACCAGGCACTCAAGCAGATTACCTTTGAAGGCAGCCTGGAGCGGTCCAGCAGTATGCACACGGTGCTTCGGCTCTTTGAACATACAGGCGAGGCACATTTTCGCATAGCAGGAAGGAGGGTGAGCGTATATTGAAAACAATACTTCTGCTCGTTCTGTTGACGGGCATATCGTATAGTAGTTATTGCCAGCTTGTCAGCATAGATTTTTACAAAATCAGCCTGGGAGAAGTATTCAACGAGCTTAGCGACCAGACCGGGTACCACATCCTATGGGCCAACCGGCAAGAAGGTGGATCGGATAAGATTACCGTGCACCTCACCAATACCTCTTTAACAAAGGCATTGGACTTCATTTTGCGTGGCACCGGGTTGGAATATTATTTGGAAGACCGCACCATCGTCATACGGAAACAACCCAAGCCTAACCCATCAAACCCACTGTTTCCACCCATTTATGGCCTCATCACTGACAGCCTTGGCTATCCCTTGGCAGGAGCCAGTGTATCCCTAAAAGACGGATCCCATACGCGCCATGCCATTACCGATGCCGCCGGGCACTTTACTTTTCCCGCTACGGCCACCTATGGTGAACTGCACATATCACACCTGAGTTACTCTCCCAAAATTGTTCAGGCCACCGGTGGACAGCAAAACATTATCTTAACCGCCCATACCGCCTCGTTGAATGAAGTAGAAATTGTATCCACGGGTTACCAGCAGTTATCCAGAGAGCAAACCACCGGATCTTTCACCGTTATTACCACCCAGCAATTTAATGCATCGGTCAGTACCAACGTGCTTGATCGGCTGGCCAACATCAGCAACGGGGCCGTGCACATGCAAGACCGGCTCAACACGATAGCCAGCGGCCAACTGATCATTCGGGGGCTGAGCACCTTTAGCCTGGGTATCCAAAAACCCCTGATTATATTGGACCATTTTGAATACCATGGAGATCCCAATAACCTAAGCCCGGCGGATGTACACGATGTTACCCTTCTCAAAGATGCCGCTGCCGGAGCTGTATGGGGTGCCAAAGCCGCCAATGGCGTCATCGTCATCAACACCCGAAAAGGTGTATTTAATCAGCCGGCCACTTTTGAGGCCCAGGCCAACGTGAGCATCTTTGCCAAACCAGACCTTTTCAAGCTGCCAGCGATCGCACCGGCAGATCTGGTGGATTTAGAAACAGCCTTATTTAAGCATGGCTACCGCTTTAAAGATACCGTCAGCAGCAACCACCTTCCATTCTCTCCAGTTTACGAAGTGCTGTTCAGCCAGCGGCGTGGGCAAATCAGCCCCGCCGCCGCTGCCAGCCAGCTTAAAGCTATTAGCCAGCATGACGTGCGGCAAGATTTTACCACTTATAGCTATAGGCCTGGATTTAACCAGCAATATGCCCTGACCGGCCAAGGGGGTACCGCCAGCATCGCATGGGCTTTTACCGGAGCCTATGACCAAAACCGCGATGAGCTGCATGCCGGTTATAAACGCCTGCATGGCCGACTAAGCCACCAGTACCAGGCCGGCAAAAAGCTGACCGTAGAAACTGACTTTTATTACACCCACAGCCAGGCAACCACAGGCCGGCCCGCATATGGCAGTATCACGACCGTAACTGGCGATATCCCCATCTATAGCCTGTTGGCCAGCGCCAGTGGAAGCGCCTTGCCGCTAGCCACCTATTACCGATCCGGCTACCTGGATACCGTAGGGGGAGGCAAGCTGCTGGATTGGCGATACTACCCACTGGATGATTACCGGCAGCAACACGATGTCACAAAATTGCAGGATGTTAACGCCAGCATTGGGTTTGCCTACCAAGCTGTGCCAGATCTTCGCTTTATTGTGCGCTACCGCATCGAAAGTCAACACACTGAAAACAATCATCTATATGGCGCGCAAAGCTACCTGGTGCGGGACCTGGTCAATACCTACGCCCAGCTGGACCGGGCTGTCGATACCGTTTTCTTTCCCGTACCACCGGGTGCCATTTTAGACACCTACGATCAGCAGCTTACCGCACATAACTTGCGCACGCAAGCCCAATATGATCGTTATTGGCGCAACCATTCCCTTTCTGCCTTGTTTGGGGCAGAAGGGAGTGAACTTCGAAACCATCAGCAAAACGCCCGTGCCTATGGTTATGATCCCGACCTGTTGACCGTTGCACAACCAGATTTTGCCCACAGTTACCCCTTGTTTACCGGGGGCAGCAGCAAAATTCCAAACATAGCTGGTTATGAACAAACCAACATCCGGTTTTTATCCATTTATGGCAATGCCGCCTACCAGTATGCCCACCGATATACGCTGTCTGGCAGTATTCGACGGGATGCCTCCAACATCTTCGGCGTCCATACTAATAAAAAAGGAAAACCCCTGTGGTCACTGGGAGTTGCCTGGGAACTCAGCCAATGGGAGGTCACCAAAAAAGCAGGCCTCCGGCTGCGCTTAACCCATGGGCACCAAGGCAATATAGATCCTCAAAATGTCGCCCTGACCACCATACGCTATGCCGTAAACAATGCGCTCACCAACACACCCATTGCGCGCATTCAGCATTTTGCCAACCCGGACCTGAGCTGGGAAGACGTGGCCATGACCAATCTGGGGCTGGACGTGCACAGCCAAAACAAGCGGATTAATGCCAGTATTGAATATTACCGCAAAACCATGACAGATCTGTATGGGGTTAGCCCTATCGACGCCACGTTGGGCCTGGGCCAAAACACCGTACTACGCAACGTAGGCGGCATGAAAGGTAGCGGCGTGGACATCCAGCTCACTACCCTTAATCTTATGAAGCCCATAACCTGGGCCACCACCTTTATCATTAATAGCTATCAAGATCGCGTTACGCGGCTCAATATCCCCACAACATCTGGCAGCATCCCTGCGGGGGGAGGCATTTTAAATACGGTGGGCTACCCCCAATTTGGCTATTTCGCGTATCGGTGGGCCGGCCTGGATCCACAAACTGGCGATCCGCAAGGATATTTGAATGGCGCCGTCAGCAAAAACTATGGGGCTATCCTCAGTAAAAATACAGTCAACGACCTGGTGTACATCGGGCCTTTGCAAGCCCGCTATTTTGGATCTTTGCACAACCAGGTTACTTGGCGGCACCTTACTTTTACCGTACTCTTGTCCTATAAGTTTGGTTATTATTTCAGGCGGCCATCCATTCGTTACAACGACCTGGCTGGCCAATTGCGCGGGCATGCTGACTATGGCAAGCGGTGGCAAAAGCCGGGTGACGAACGGCATACACAGATCCCTTCCATGGTCTATCCTTTCTATACAGCCCGGGATGATTTTTATAGTTACTCTACGGTTCTGGCCGAAAAAGGCGACCACATCCGGGTGGAATACCTGATGTTGCACTACGCACTAAAACAGTTTAAATTCTTTATTGAGCTCAACCAGCCCGGACTATTATGGACCGCCAATAAGGCAGGCCTTGACCCGGACTATGCCACACTAGCCCCCGTCCAAAGCCTCAGTATTGGTTCAATCTTTCATTTATAGCAACCTATGAAAAAAACACTTCACCCGATCACTGTATGCAGCTTCCTGCTGCTGCTCACCCTCCAGGGCTGTAATTTTCTGGATAAAAAGCCCGATCAGAAATTGGAGTTGCCTGACCAGATCCAGGACCTACAGGCCCTGCTGGATGATGATAAATTTATCAACCAAAGCGACCCAGCCACGCTGGAAATCTGTGCTGACAGTTACTACCTGCAGGATGCAGATTACATGGGCCTAACTGCCTATGACCAGCAAAAGTACATCTGGGGTACAAGTTCGGTGTTTGAACCGGGCACCAACAATATTTGGGCTACCCTGTACAGAATGGTCTATACCAGCAATGTGGTGCTGTATGAGCTGAACCGGCTTAAGCGCACGTTAGGTGATGAAACAGCCTGGGATATTTGCCGGGGAAGCGCCCTATTTATACGTGCCAAGACTTTTCAGCAACTCGCTTGGATCTGGGCAGCCGCTTACGATGAGAGCAATGCAACAAATACACCCGCCATCCCCTTGCGGTTGGACATCAGTTTGGAGGAGCCATTAATACGGTCCAGCCTGCAGCGCACGTATGATCAGATTATCCATGACTTTACAGAAGCGATCACTCTGCTGCCTATATACCCCACCCATGTTATCCAGCCATCTCAGGCTGCAGCATATGGTTGGCTATCGCGGACCTATTTATCCATGGGCCGGTATGCGCAGGCCCTAAGCAATGCAAACCAGTGCCTGGCTTTGCATTCAGCGCTATTGGACTATAACAGTATTAACCCAAACGCGCAAACGCCTTTTAGCAGTTACCGTCCGGAAGAAATCATTTACCACAGCACGTTAAAGGCAAAAAGTGTCATTGCACTAAAATCTAAAGTTGACTCTGTGCTATATCAGTCTTATTTGCCCAATGACCTGCGAAAAAAATGCTTGTTTTATCAAACAGGTGCAAATCAATACCGTTTCAAAGGCAGTTATGCAGGCACGACAGCTTATTATCTACCATTTAATGGGATAGCTACCGATGAGCTCTACCTGGTACGTGCCGAATGCCTGGCGCGCATAAACGATGTGCCTGGCGCTCTATCATCCCTGAATGAGTTGCTGCAAAACCGGTATGCGCACGATGGATCATTTATCGGGCACGTTGCTGCCACCAGCGAAGAAGCCCTAGTGCTGATCCTGACCGAGCGAAAGAAAGAACTCTACTTCCGCGGAGTTCGCTGGATGGATATCAAACGACTGAACCAAGCAGGAGCTGGTATTGGCCTGACCCGGGTACTGCAAGGACATAGTTATTCCTTGCCTGCCAATGATACACGGTTTGTATTGCCCATTCCGGAAGACGTTACGTTGGCAACAGGGTTGGAAGCTGAAAATCCCGAATAACGAGTAAGCATCACTACACACCAAAAAAGGTTTTTATGAAAAAGGTTTTATTATTGATGACTGTTTTGACGATGATGATCACATTTACCGGGTTTGCAGACCAGCACAAGCGGTACATCCTGCTTTATTTTAGGTACATTAGCTGCAGTGATACCGAGGCTGCCTATGAAGACGCCGATAACTGGCGTTATTTGGAGTATATATCTACCTCAAACCCCTGTGAGTTTCCTGGTGACCTTCCGTGCGTGGTCAGTGTCTATTCAGATTACCTGACGGTTGGTGCTACCCGTGAAATCCAATTTGCAAATTACTTACAGGGACTGTATAGTGCCCGGGAATATGCGCTGGATGGCGTAAATGTAGAATTCTGGAAGCTGTGTGATTAGTGCAAGCAAGATGGATCTTCAACAAACCTATCGGGAGTTGCTGTCTATGTTTTATCGTGACATGGACCTTCATATCGGCACTGGAACCAAACTAACCGTTGGCTCCAGTGCCACCCGTTTGCATGTCACACCCATTAGCCTTTCCAGGGCCTGTAAGCAGCTCACCGGGCACCCACCCAAATACCTCCAGTTGCACTATACCATGCAATGGGCCGCTGAAGAACTGGCTTTTGGCGCTACCGTATCAACGCTTTATCAACAGCTTGGGTATGCCAATAGCAAAAGTTTTATACGGAATTATGTAAGAATAATCGGTACTAAACCTTTAGACATAGATTAACTAACAGCCATATGGAAAATGAGCAAACGTCCCTTATCCTCATGATCTACGAAGAGCTCGTGCTCATTCGCAGGTACATCCAACAACATCATGTAGTTACACCAACCCTTTTAAACGAAGAACAGATCCTGGCCGACCGGATGGAAACCGATGCCGTACTCCAATTTTTGGGTATGACGATAAACCCGTTTAAAGAACACGTCATGAACAAAAAATTATTCCCCATGCAAACGTTCGGGCAGCGGCACATCTACTCTAAGCAGGAACTACTAAAGCTGTTTGTACGGTAATTTCTTTGTTTTGCACGCGCTCAAAGCGTTTTTGCGCCCGCTCAAGCACTCTTTGAGCGGGCGCAAAACGTTTTTGTAACCGTACAAACTGCCTTTGCGTTCGTACAAAATTTCATTGCGCTATTACAAAACCTCCTTGCGCCCGTACAAGAAGACTTTGCGTCCGTGTAAACCCGTCTTGCGTCCGTACAAAACCTCCCAGCATTCGCTCCAAACCTTTTTGCACCCGGTTGAAAATGTTTTGCACCCGTTCAAACTCTCCTTGCGCTCATACAAAACCGGCTCGCACCTGTACAAAAACCCCCCTTATCCGTGAAATTTCCCTTACCAGCCGTCAAAATCCGTCAGCATTCGTGAGAATCTGTGAGAATCCGTCAGATTTTTGGTTATCAATTAATTATGCTATTATTTTGCTTCATAAATCAATAAAGAAAGGAGTAAAAAAAATGCTAAATGACATCAATTATGTCTGGAAAAGACAAGGAGGCGGCTGGGTCACCACGCTTACCCTCATCCAGCTGCTGGTATGGATGGTGCTGTTCTTAAACAGCGAAACCCTGCTGCGGCGGTTTGACCCCACCACGGGTGTCCTCATCGACATCGCCGTGCTGAACACCCTGTTTCTAGCCTTGCTATTGGTCAGCCTGTTTGTACTGACCGCCTGGCTGCTGCTACAATTCATTCGTCACACCCTCACGGGACAACACGTAAAACCATGTTTAGAAGCCAAACTGTTAACCATCTCCTTTTGGGGGCTTGTTTCCTTATTTTTTGGAGCGTTTGTTATTTTATTGTAGCCGGCAAGACCGTTCCAATGAATAACGTACGGAGCAAATTGCACCACATTTACACCTCTCAGATCGGAGTACACGAAGCTACCGGTCATAACGATGGGCCAGAAGTAGAAAAATACCTCCGGTATACCCACTTGGGCCCTGGCAACTCGTGGTGCGCCGCTTTTGTCAACTGGAGCCTCCACGAGGCGGGGCTGAAAAACCCCGGCAATGCCTGGGCCCCCGCGTTATTTCCAAAGAAACGGCTGGTAGCAGGGCTTCCCCAACCCGGTGACATCTTTGGAATCTACTTCACTAACCTCAAGCGCATCGGCCATTGTGGTTTTGTAGAAAGCTGGGACGGTACGTGGTGCACCACGGTCGAAGGCAATACTACCAACCCTATACGCGCCGGACCAGGGGAGGGGGTATACCGAAAAAAAAGACTGGTGAAGACCATCTATCAAGTATCCAACTGGGTAGATAATCATTAATTAACCACTTAATAATAAATAAAGTAATAAAAAAAATGAAACGATTTGCATTAAACAATTTTAAACGAATGGGAGACGCTTTGCTGGTCACCATGGTAAAAACCATTATCGCAGCCTTGACGCAAGCGGTCATCTATTTTGCAACCCCGGATCCCACGCTGGCCGATGTACAAGCGGCACTGGACGATTTTGAAGCGAAACTATCCATCGCCCGCCGCCGTGGCAACCCGATGGAAACAAGCGCTAAGGATGACAGTAAGGCGGTGCTGCTAGAACTCATGCGCAGGCTTACCTTTTATGTCAATAACGTAGCTAATGGATCGCTCACCATCCTGCTGAGCTCAGGCTTTAACCTGAACATGCAGGTGGCCTCGGGCCTTCCACCCGAAGCCCCGAAAAATCTGCGGCTGCGGGAAGGAAGGCAAAAAGGCCAGATCAGGCTGGACTTTGACCCGGTACCTACGGCTACTGCTTACGAGTACCGCTTTACTTCTGAAGTGGATGCAGAGAACAAACCTTTATGGGGAGAACGGTACCACACCACCTCCTCCAGTAACAACGTCATCTCACCGGTAGAAGCAGGTAAACTATACTACGTGCAGGTTCGTGCCCTCAATACACATGGTGCCAGTGATTGGAGCTACACGTTAGATTATATTGGCAGGTAGTCTGCACGTTTAAAAGTCGGAAGGTCCGACTTTAGGGCGGTCGATGTTGGCCGCTCTTATTTATACACCCTTATCTATTATTCAACATATTATTCACAATGAAAAAGCTCTTATTTATCCTCCTCCTCACCAGCTGCTCGAGTTATAAAAGCAGCAAGCAACACAGCAGCAGCCAGCAGAGCTTGCAGGAACAGCACGCTACTCAACTAAACACCCAACACCAGCAACAACAATTCAGTTTATTGCAGCAAGTTATTGCCCAAGATAGCCAGGCCTATCGGATACTCATCCGTACGGAAGGGAACTACCGGTTGCATCCGGATAGTGGTATCATCGGAACGGGGGCCAGTATCTGGATAAGCGGCAGCCGCCAGTCCATGACCTGGCAACAGAAAAAAGTGGACAGCAGCCGCAGTGATAGCCAACAGCAACTACATGTTGTCAAAGAAACCCAGCAACAAGTGACCAAAAGCGACAGCAGCCAGACTGAAAAGAAAAGCCCTTGGAAGGGATGGCTCATCGCCGGCCTTATTATTTTAGGGTTGGCTGCATTTTGTCAAGTTTTGTCCAAGTACTTCTGAAAACCTATGCCGAAATTTACCGGTATGAAAAGCCACCTTATTCTTTACTTCAGAACTGCCTGCCCGGATTTGCAGGTGGTACAAGAACCGCCATTTGAAGCGGCCTATACCCTTGCTTGTTTAACGCATGCACCGGTATACCTTGTTGGGACTGCCTTTGCCGCCATTATCAGTGAGCACGATGCCTGGGATGTATTGGTGCTCACGGTAGAGATCAGGAATGCGCATGAACTGATCGTCCCTTTTCAAACGGAGATCCCCGATTTATTCTGGTTATACCAACTCAAAAATCAGAGCCTGTTTACTCGTACAGGTTTTCATGAGAAGCAGGCGCTATTTGTACAAGAGGGTCAGTATGCACAAGTCTATAGTGAGCCATGCAGTGGTCACTGGCACATCTGGCCCGAACACAGTTTTCTGCAGTTGCATATCATTAAAGGTAAGTGGGCCAAACGGTATGCCCCAGCCATCAACCGCCAATTAGAAATGCTGATCCGGTGTAAGGAGTTGACATTGCCCTGCACCCTATATACCACGGTACAGGATATCGATGATCAGATGGACTCCTTCTTAAAAGTGGTAAGACATGTAAAAACAGGGGAGGGCATGGGCTTAGATGGCGACATTCAGCAACCCATTGGCCATTTGGCCGATTGGCACCGGGGTATTGGGAGAACGGATAAGGCCTCATTGGACCCGAATGTACAGCTTAGGGATGATCAATTTACCTTGGATGTGCAAAAACGAGTACGGGAATGGATCGCGTTGGATATACCGATCATTCCTACTGTATCTTTTGTGGCCAAAAAAATGGGGGTCAACCGGCAATATATATGGGATCATTACAACAAATTCCTGGGTGAAAAGAAGGAAACCCTTATCCAATTTATTATACGGGCAAAGTTGGAGGAAAGCAAACGGTTGATGGTTGAATACCATTATACGCCTTATGATGTGGTGGCTCATTTAAACTTTGCGGATTATGCGGCCTTTAGTAATCAGTTTAAGCAAGCATATGAGATGACACCTATTCAGTTTTATAAAGCCATTGGAAAATAAATTAGTTATGTTATTCTTACATTTTTACAAAAAATTTTTCTTGAATTTTCACAACAGAAGTATTTGTATATCAGTTTATATTTGCAGTGTAATTAGGAATAGATATGAAAGTGTAGATTATAAAAAAGGCTTACATTTTCACAAAAAATAAAGCTTGAAAATTTACAAATGATAGTTATAAAACCTAGTTACATTTGTAATGTTAAATAAAAACAGCAATGGAAAAGATAACTATATTTATGCTGCAAAAGCACCTGTTTATGTTCAGTAAACACCTCCTACTATTTTTGGTGCTGCTGTTTTTTATGAGTATGTCTTATTTGGTCACGCATTGCCAATTAATAACTGTACTAATAAATCTTAATGAGTATTCTAGGGTGAGGACCGACTTAATAGACAGTCCAATCCGTCCTAAATCTGGCGCTAGCGAAATTCAACATATTATCTTTCATGACCGTAAAAATGCATTGTTCCAGCGTTGGCTGTGGGATAAAATAAAGGGCGTCAAGGCGTCGTTGGGGCACTCGGAGCGGTTCACCCATCAAGCAAGGCCATCTTCGAAAGGCTTATGACAAATAGAATTATTTATTTAACATTTTTTTGGGATGCTTTTTTTCGAAATAAGGGAAACAAAAGTTCATACAGTGACTAAAAAATTTAAAAATAGTATAATAGCATGTACGGTTTTAGCTTTTATCGGAATTGGTTATGTCGGATTAAATGCATTTACCTCTGCGGATACTCGTAATGCCTATTCAGACAAGAAAACCGAAGTTAAGGAAACCGAAGTTTTTGCCTCTGCATGGTACGGTGTGTATTCTACTAGTAGTACCAGTGAAAGCGGTAGATTTATCATTGGTGGAGGTGCTATCTCTACTCCTCCAACTACTGGCTCAGATTGTGCTCAAAACAATACTTCTGGCAATTACTGTGCGGTACATTTAAACCGTCCAGCTACTGCCCCTGAATTGCCTGATAGCATTTCTGTGGCAGATGCGTTGGCTTCCCCGTACAATTATACGTTAGATAATAGTGAAAGTAGTGGAGCGGGAGATGGCTATGCACGTCACCCATAATCCAATACTCACAGTCTGTAATAATATGTAGTTTTAACAGACTTTTTTTTACAAGAAGTGCCAGTTTCTTACAAAGAGACTGGCACTTTTATTATATATGGAACCTCAGTTTTTTCAAATAAATCTACAAATTACAAATATTATGAAACTATACTATATATTTCAGCGTTCATTTTGCTCATAATTTCCTGATATCAAAGCTTCAGGTGGTATAGGGTAAACCCATTTAGGATCGCCAGGCGTAAGAAAATAATCAACTTCAAATAGCCTTCTTTTTAATGTTGTAAAATATTTTATTTCCTTATTTAAGCGCTTTAGATCTTCCCAGCGAAGCCCTCTGAAAACAAGCTCTTTTTTTCTTTCTTCTAATATTAAATCCATAATATCACTTTCCGTTTCGGACACTAAAGGCACGAAACTTTCTTTTTTCATTCTGTTCTCTAGTAATAAATTAAGATCGTTAATTGCCGCTAAGTCATTTCCAAGTCTCGCATTGCATTCGGCGCTGATAAGAAAGATTTCATCTGTCGCTAATCCAACAAAAAATCCCATATCGCCACCATAACTTCCTTTATAAAGATTTCTATAGTTATCTGTTATAAAAAAATTTGCACTCTTTCTCAAATCTCCAGTTAAATAGGAAGCGAGTAATAAGGTATCCACATTAAAATATATATCAAAATTACTGAGAAGCTCGGAATCGGTATATCTAAGATCTATAAAAATAACTTCGGGATTGTCCTTGGCGAAAGGGAGAAAAGAATAATTGGCGGTAAGGTCAATACTGTTAAAGTCTATTAATTGTGTGGTATAGGATAACGTTTTTTCCGAATACTTCAAGGCATTTTCATAATCGCCAATTTGTAAATATATCCTTGCCAACAGTGCCAATGCTGCCACTTTTGAGGCTCTGAATTTATTTTCTGTGTAGTCGGGAAGTAAGTCAAATGCTTGTTGAAGGTCTGCTATTATTTGTTGATAGGTTTCGTATAAAGAAGATCGAGGAACTTTTAAAGTTATATCAGCTTCTAGACGCAATGGAAGACCTAGTTCCTCGTTGGCCTTACTGGAGTCATAAGTTTTACAGTAAAGTTGAGCTAAATTGTCATATCGCAAAGCACGCTGAAATAAAGCCCCACCGTACGCAATATTCCAACTTTCTGACTCATCATCAAATGGGCGAATTGACTTTAACCCATCCAGCACAATATTTGCCTGAAGAATGTCCATGTAACCCCTTGACCAGTCTGTATACAATTCACCTCCTTCATAAATTTGCTTTTCCCAAAAATAAGCGTTTTTATAAAAATTGTGATAAGCGATTTCATTTGGAAAACTTTGCCAAGCTTCTGATTTGATGTAAAATTCATCTCCACTAACCATTCCAATAAGACATGGAGAATTTTGGTTCATCATCACTTTGTTATCTAATAGTCCCTGAAAATCGGCGATCGTCGTAGGAACACGTTGTTGTTGGCTAGGCTTCACGTCCAGGAAAGATTTCCCACAGCAAACCATAATAAACGATAGTATCATGAAGTATATAACGTTTTTTTTCATTTCTTTCTTTATAAGTTTGTACGAACTATAAATTTGTTTGCAAGCCGATGGAGAAACTTTTAGGTGCCGGATAGCTGGCATGGGGATAATCCGGGTCAATACCTTGTTTGTTAGCTCTCCAGAGAATCGCGAGGTTGCGCGAATAAACAAATACCTTTAAATTCTGAAATGGCAATCCCGGAACTCGGTGTTTGAAAGTGTAGCTTAGATTAATATCCTGAAGGCGTATCACATCCGCTGGTGTAATAAGTGCCGTAGTGTATTGATAGACCCAGGCTCGTTGTTCCTCATAGGTATCGGTACGGGAGGGAACGTTGGTATATTTTTCGTCACCCGGTTTTTGCCATCTTTCAAAATAGTCCATATGAACTTTTGAAGTTCCTGTAATATATTCTCCGCCTGACGGCATGGAACTACGCTGAAAAATATGGCCTGCTT
This sequence comes from bacterium A37T11, assembly GCA_900109895.1. GTDB lineage: Bacteria > Bacteroidota > Bacteroidia > Sphingobacteriales > Sphingobacteriaceae > A37T11. The sequence goes on along the minus strand of FOBR01000016.1, from coordinate 7,641 downwards.
TAAATGTAATCAGGAAATCCAACTGAATATTTTTCCATTCAAAGATATTTCTTACGGATCCATACCAGGGGGCGACACTCAGTCCGGCCATTACCAGATCATCTGGTTTCAAACTTGCATAGTAAGCTTGATAATCGTTGCTTATTTCCCCGTTCATATAAATAAGGGGCTGGCCGGTATTGGGATTTAGTCCGTACCATGGGAGGTCATAGATTTCATCCAACGATCTTCCTTTAACGGGATGTAAAACACCAATGTCCCAAAAGTAATTATCTACAGATGTTGTGAAGGGTTGGTCATCAATTTTTGTGATCTTGTTATTGCTGTAATTTAGCAATAGGTTAGTCTCCCAACGGAATGTTCCTTTTAAATTGACACTATGAACCTCTACATCCACCCCGTTGGTTTCCATATCGCCATAATTCTCTTTAAAATTATCATATATTCCCAAACCTATAGTTGGGTCTTTCAGTCGATTTCCTAGCAGGTATTTGGACGCCTTATTGAAGTATTCTATACTTCCACTGATACGATTGACGGCAGTTTTCCAATCAACTCCGAAATTCATAGTATTGACCTGTTCCCAACGCAAGCTTGGATTTCCCGGACTGACCAAGATGGATACCGGCAGCAAGGTCACCTCATCCATATCGGTGCGAATAGTGGGGTAATAACTCTGGCTTTTATCGATATTGCCTGCACTACCGTAGGTGGCACGCAACCGGAGATACGGTAACCCTTTTTTCAAAACATAGAAATCTTCTTTACTAAGCTCCCAACTGCCACCAACAGACCAGAGAGATGTACCACGCTGGTTGGTTTTTACACCCAACAGATTGCTGCCATCCCAGCGGGCACTGCCGGATAGGATGTATTTTTGGTTATAGGCGTAACTGGCATTGCTAAAATAAGAGAGGTTTCTGTTCTTGGTTCTATAGGAAGGAGCACTGCCATAGGTCGGAACCACTGCATAACCATTTGGCCGGGCCTTATAGGCTGTATTTCCAAAAGTTAATGAATTGAGGCCATAGTCAATACTCTCGTCATAAGCATAGAAGACATTGCCTGGTAATGTTCTGGTAATGTTTTGAGAGATCTCAGCACCAGCTAGTACATTAACGTCGTGCAGTTTGGAAAACGTTTGCTGATAATTAACCTGTACCCTTCCTGAGTGACTACGGGAGTCGCCGGCACTTCCTTCATCGGTTGTACCCTCCTTCAGGATTCCACCCAACGGAATGATCCAGGTACCATTAGACTGTGTCAATCCATTGATCAGGTTACGCACATAATAACTATCCTTATCGTATACAATGCGGCTATCTAAACGTTCCATCACATACTGATAACTGGCTGCCAGCCTGAAATGGCTGAGAAAACTGTAGTTAAAGCTTCCATTCAAACGTAATTGATTGTTGGTTGCCTGATTATCTTTCAGGTTTAGCTCATCTAATGGCCGGTACATCCAGTCCAGCAAACCTAGCTCTTCGGCAGTTTCAAGGTATGCCATCCGGTATTTTTTAACAGTAGGCAGCGCATTTCCATTATCATCAGCCAGTCTGGCATAGGGATTCCGGGTATCCCAACCCACACTGGCTACCCCATTGTTCTGCTGCTGCTGATTGGTATACCACACCCCTCCCGTTAGCTCCAGGTTCGGTCGTACTTTAAACGAGTTCTGCATGCTCACATTTATACGTCTATCCTGAACACCTACCAACTGTGCCCTGACACGGTCATAACCGGCAGATAGGTAATAGTTATATACCTTGCCGCCGCCACTTATATTTAGTGCATATTGCTTATTGATCGCAGGCTGGTATAAGTACTGCAACGCTTGGTCGCGAATATCCGTTTGTTGCATAAGCGCTTTCTGGCTATCAAAATCCGATTCGGAGATCTTGCCATCCCGTTGTTTGATGAGCAGCTCCACATACAATGGGATGGGTGTTTGTGGATTTTCGGCATAGGCACCCCGTTCATAAAGCTCCTGTTGTATGTCCATCATCGTTGCCGATGGTAATACATTTTGGTTGTAGAAAAGGTCTGGTTTCTGCTTAATGGTTACATTACTGGTTACGCTTACCTTGGCAGGTTGGTTAAAACTTCCCTTTTTGGTAGTGATTACGATGACCCCGTTTCCCGCCCGAGCACCCCAAATGCTGGCAGCGGCCGCATCTTTTAATATAGTGACATCGTAAACATCATTCGGATTGATGGATGATAACTCTCCTTCGTAAGGGAAATTATCTACAATGATCAGCGGGCGGGAATTGCTTTCAATAGTGCTTAAACCGCGTACCCTTAGTTCAGGCTCCGCCGATATTCCCTCTCCAGTAATGCTTCGCCGATCAAATTGCAGCCCATTGGTTACCCCTTCCAGCCGTTCTAATAAATTAGTGCTCACACTGCGGTTCAACAATTCGTTGTCAATATGGGTAAAAGATCCTGTAGCCCGTTCTTTAGGTACCGAGTAGTAGCCTGTATTGACTTCTACTACCTGTAGTTCACCAGATTCAGGAACCAAGCTGATCCGGATATTTTGAGTGCCGGGTTTGACGAACAGTATCGAAGTGACATATCCGACAAAAGAGACCCTTAAGGAGTCGGCTGTAGAAATAGCAGGGAGTTTGAAATAACCTTGCTGATCACTGTGGCTATTTATACGGCTATTTTTAAAGGTAATGCTTGCACCGACGAGGGGTATCGTTTTCCCATTTTCCCCTGTGGTAAAAACGCGGCCCGTAATGGACTGAGCAGATACAGTACAAACAGCTGATATAATTAGCCATGATAGGCATAAAAGTGTTTTCATATATTTAAAAATTAAGGTTTACCCGATAACTGTTGTTGATTCCTGATTTCACGCACGACTAGTAAAGGCACAGCCTTATCTTCTAGTGTTACGTATAATTTGTATTTAGCCAAGCAGGACTGGATTGAAGGCAGATCCACTACCATACCCTTAGGCAGAAGTGAATTGACAGCATAACCCGGTAGTTGGATGCCTGTACTGTCTATTAAGGGAGCTAACTGTAGTTCAGATGCTGTTTGCTGAATCAGCCGGCTTAAGTCACCTTTGAAATGCTGATCGTAGTTCACCAGCCTGCGGTATTCCAGGTTTTTCCTTAACGTATCTTTTAATCCAGCCGGTTCTTGCGTCAATAACTTTTCCGTTTCCTCCATAGTACCCCTGAGGCGTAACACCGCATATTTCTGCTTATTCCTATATTCGATGTTGGCACGTATACCTAAGTACAAGGAAAAGAATTTATTCAGATCCTGCTGCATAAAATAGCGGGCTTCTGATTCCCGCAACCTTTCGGGAAAACGTAGTTGGTATCCATATAGATTATTCTCCAGCCATTTTCGGCTCTGGATCTGATGCTGCAGTGTGGCTTTAGCTCGCACATAGCGATACTCACTGAAAATTCGATGTCTTAAACTGTCTCCTATTTCCCAAATAATTCCACTTTCCCAAGAGTTAAAAGCGGGAAAAATCTCCTGATTAAAGGCTTCGAAGTACAAAAATTCCAACGCTAGGTTGGTGGCATAAAGAATACTGCTGTCACCTTTAATAAAAAGCTTCGCATGTGACCCTTCATGGTAAACATCCTGTGAGTACCTGGCTATTGACGCACTTTTTTTATTGCGGTACATAATATGCGCTTCCGCGTTTCCTTTGGTAAATAGGGGCCTATTAGGATCAATTTCTTGTTGTCGCCTCAAATTAATAAAATTTACCTTTTTCTCCGCTAATACCATGTTCAGAATGCTATCGTTGATATAATTATTACTGAATGGTATAGCTAACAGTCTGTTTTGATATATCCAAATGGTACCGAAACCTTGGATATACCTTTTAAAAGCCGAAATAATATTTTTTTTGGGAATATAGGCCTTGTCGCTGGGAGATTCATTGATCAGACTTGGTAAAATCCAGCCTCTTTTTTTAATGAACTTATCAGCTTCTTCACTTTTTCCAAGCATAACCGGAAGAAAGGCTACTTCAGTCTGGTCATATTTTCCCATTAATTTATGAATCTTATCTATTGAGGCAATGCAGGGACTACACCAAGTTGACCAGAAGTCTAGAATGATTAGTTTTCTGTTACGGATGTCGTTTAAGGTGATTGTGTCTTTGCCTGATGAAGTATTAACTACTCGTTGCGGCAAATGCCAAAGGGCTTCTGGGATGGTGTCTCCTATTTTGAGCCCTCCTTCTGGGATACCCAGATCGGTGGTTAGTTGGGTAGTAAACGTTCCCTGCTTATCGGTACGGACTGCTGGTGCCATCCGTGTGGTATCGGGGTTTGTGCCTAACCGTATCCGGGCTCCTGCTATTGGTTTGCCTCCGGGTGCTGATACTACAGTTCCGGTGACGGTGCGGGTCTTACTTTGAGCAGGGGCAACAACCGGTAATAAAAGGATACCTATATATACGGATATATAAAGAAGGGTTCTTTTGGTAGGGGATAGGGCATAGCTCTCCCCTGAGCGTAAAATTTGCTTCACGTTGTTTCATTTTAAATTAAAAAATTAAGAATTAAGAAAATGGATTACCGCAGAGATGGGCAGTCCGGATGGTGAAGCAAGATCAAACTGGAGCTTTGATGATATTTTTGAATAGGTTTTTTAGGGATTTTGGTTGATTAGAAATAACACAACCTTCCTGATTCCGAATTTGGAATGGGATAAGAACTTTACAGAAATTGGTTTTGTTTCTTCTTTTCATAACTCGTATCAATTGATACGAGTCTCAGGTATATTGAACACAAAACTATAGCTAGGGTTCTACCTACCGCAAAGCAAGGTTCCGACGCCTTTCAGAAACGGATTTACGATAGAACCCATAGCGCTATAGTCGTACAAATGTACGCAAAAAGCAACTATGGGTATTAACCTATCGTCTCGTTCTGAATCAAATTGTCGGAATTTGCTTTCGAGACTCTTTTATTGTTAACACCTATTGATTTCTTTGGCTCAAATGAGTGACAGAAATACTAATTGCAAACATATTATAAATTAAAATAATAACCAAATTTTAAATAAAAATTTAATCAACATATGGGTAATTTTTCACATGTCAACATCCATAGAATTAAAAGTAGCCCGCAGGTTATATCTAATCAGACAACTTCTATTATTAACAGTTGATGATATATTTAACATTTTACAAATTCCTCCATCTACACTTAGAAGATTAGAAAATGGCTCTGCATCGGCTATTGTAAAAAGAATTGATAAACTATGTTACCTTTATCAAATAGATAAAGAAGAATTATATAGTCTTAATAAACAACTTCCAGATTGGAAATTATTGAGAAGAAGGGTGCTTTCCGCACACAGAAACAACGATTTAGTACTTCAGGCTATCAATAAAATTCCTTCACAGAAAAAGGCTATTCAATATCGAGTGCTCCAAAGTTCTTTTATGAATGATTTTCAGTCGACCCAAAACATCATTGATCATATTCAATCCAGATATAATTGGACATTCGATTACAATAGTATTTTAATGGCATTAGATAGTCTAGTGTATGATAATATGTTGGAAGTTAAGCATGAAAAATCATCCCCTCAAAAGTTCAGAAAATCAAGGAAAATATTAAACGATGATAATAATATTTTTGAACTCTTAACTATACAACTTGAAGAAATAGTTAGAGTAAAAAGTATAAACTATGTTACCCCGGCATATGGAAAAATGGCTGGAATGGTAATTTCTTTGAAAGACGGGCCAATTAGACGAAAGGATATTTATTCTCTGGCTAATTATGGTAATTTATATAAAAATCACCAGAAATCACTAAAAGTTTTGGAAACTTTAGAACTAGTTGAAATGACTGAGAGCAAATCTACCAGCAGCAAGCAAATGTATAGGCTGACAGGGAAGGGGAGGGAGCTATTAAAAAAAGTCGGAGTGAAGGGGACAGGTTTATAGTCTCAGCAATGTTAACAATGTGTTTTTAGATTCATTTACTTTTTGAATAAAAAAATTATGGTACTTTTATCTGTTTTTAAAATTGATACTATTTTTATGAAGCAAAAAGAATGGATACCACCTGCTTTTTCTAACATGCTTATCGCTGTAATGGAAGAGTATCCCGATGTGTCTTATGTTGAGCATAATGAAGGGATAATCATTTATTCCAATTATGAGCACGGTTTTGATATTATAATTGTACAAGTAAGCTATGATAGGTTTATAGTTAGCTTTGGACTGTGGTGTACAGAGACCCAGGATCCATATGAGGCGATCAGGTTACTAAAGTTAGCCCTTGCAGAGAGTTCCAGGCTGGAGGTAGATGTGCGCAAGGCAGATAAATTGATCTGGAAGTTTCAGTATTTAGTAGATGGAGCTTACCAAAGTTCCCCTGCCTTAGAAAGTTTCCGTTTGGAGCCAGAACATACCCCTGAGGATCCTAATTTTTATTATTTACAGAATATACCGGTTTAAATGGGGTGGGATGGGAAGTAGTTCAGTTGTACTAACAGGCCTGACTTTTTTTTTAAGCTTTTTAATTAAAAACTCTGGCCATCTAGCGGTAACTAAAAATTAATTATTACATATTTGATATTCTGATAGTTGATAATTGTATAATGGCATATTGGTATTGAAAAAAAATGATCATTTTTGAATATGGCGATACAAGGATTACAGGTATTCAGGATATTGACTCTTGGCGGTGCAGGTGGGAACATTGTTAATCGTCTTTTGGAACAAGGTTTCAAGCAGGATAACCTGTTTCATTTCGATTGTGACCTCCGGTCACTGGAACGCACTCATGCAGCTAACAGGAGTTGGATTTGTCTTTTGAGGTTCTTTTTTTAAATAATTTTCGATTTGCTCATCCTGTCCTACTGTTCTATTACCGAACCTTGGTTCGAAAGAAAATGTTCCAATAGGAAATCTTCCTTCAAAATTATGTTTTAATGCCTCGCCGTATATATTATCATTAAACATAAGATGTACAGTTTTGGCTAATGAGGAATCTGAGGCGCATGCTTGCGCCAGTAGAAGAGGTGTTGATATTATCTTCATAAATCCCTGGTCCAGAAAATAAATCCAAATATCGTATTTCGGTTTGTGGGTATTTCAGAATAATTTTACACAATACTTCGTTAAAATTTAATTTATGTTTTTGATTGTTAGGTAAATATGTGGAAAACTATTTGAAATAATATTTTAATAAACCCTTGATAATCTGTATCTTAATAGGATTTTCTCACGATTCTGTTAAGTATGATCACCAAGGGCAAGAATATATACAATATATTAATTATCAACATTTTAAATAAAATGTCAACTATCAATAAATGCAGGCAACGGTTTTTAGTTGAGACATTTATTCTCTTCTTGAGCATAAAAGGTCGTGTCAACTTTCTCCAGTTGGGGAGGTATGGCAAATATAAGGAACAAAGGTATAGAATCCAATTTCAGCGGGAGTTTGACTTCCTGTCCTTTAATAGCCAGTTGCTCCGGGAGCATGGAAGCGGCAATTGTGTGCTTGCTGCCGATCCCAGTTTTGTTAGCAAAGCAGGCAAGGCAACTCCCGGTGTTGGTTATTTCTGGTCCGGACAGGCTGGCAAAGCCAAGCCCGGGTTGGAAATTTTAGGGATAGCAGCCATTGACCTGGA
>FOBR01000043.1 GCA_900109895.1 bacterium A37T11 | reverse complement strand
GTCAAGTCATTGGTGACTTCGCTGGGTACGGAGTTTGGTAGAAGTGTGACGCGCTTGCTCCGGCTGGCAAAGCCTATCAGCACCCGCAACGTTGCTGGACTTACGCATACTGATTCCGGTGCTTTTACTATCCGCGAATTGCTGCGCACCGATGCAGAAAAGACCTGGAATAAGACCGGCAAGCTGGTGCTGGACTCTGCCGATATTGTGTATAACCCACAAGCAGGCGATGTTAAAGCCGCGATACCTACCGCCCTGGCATTGACCCGGAAGATAAAAGGTAAGGAACAACGTATTCTGGTGACTGGTGATGCTGATTTCCTGAGTAATGCGGAACTGGCTAATGGTTATTCGGGTACGGGCAATGCTGATTTCTATCAGGGATTTTTGGGCTGGTTTACGTATGGACAGTTCCCGATTGAACCAACCTGGCCTGACCCGATCGATAATACGATGACGATTAAGGGCAACAGTGTCGTTCCGCTTAAATGGGTTATGCTGGGACTGATCCCGGTATTGGGACTGATCGCCGGTACGGTGTTGTTGATTAGGAGGAAAAGGAAGTAAAGCTTGCTACACAGCCAAGGTCCCCATCCTCAAAGCTCCATTTTAATTTTCCTGAAGGAGATATATGTATTACTTTTCTAAGGCTTTAAAATTTTCTTCATACTCGAAAATTTTACATCCACTTATCACGACATCTCAGGCATTCAGTGAGTGCAACACAAACCTTTTTTTTCAATTGTTCATCAAATTCAAAATATTTTTACAAATCTCATTTCTATATTGTACAATTGTTAAAACTGTACGCTCTGTAAAATTGAAGGGCGCACCCATGAAGAGGTAGCCAACGAATTGAATAATGGCCAGGCTACCGTGCAGGGCCACATGGTCAAAGCTTGGCCGGTCTGTTCAGTATGCTGTTAATGGGTTACACTTAGCCTTAAGTTGCCACCCAATCCCTGGCTGATGATCCGCATTAACGTGGAAAGTCTGATATCACTTGCGTTGTTCTCAATACGGGAAATATACGTTTTCGTAGTCCCGCATTTTTCAGCAAGCTGCTCCTGGGTCATGCCTTGTTCCTTGCGAAGCTCCTGGATCATTACACCCAGTTTAAAGGCTTCAAACCCTTCTTCATAAAGCTCCCTTTCCGGAGTTCCCTTTTTCCCATATTGCTCATCCAGGTGAGCAGAAAATGAGGTCAGTTTTTTAGTTACCTTGTTCATTGAAATATTGTTTTTTAAGTTTCTCTGCCAGTTCTAATTCAGCTTTAGGTGTCTTTTGCGTCTTCTTTTGAAAACCATTCACCAAGACGATCAGTTGTCCTTTGTCGAAGAAACTAAACACCCGGTAAATATCAGAGCCAACCTCTACCCGCACTTCGTATATACCCGTTGAGTTTGCCATATGCTTAAAGTACTTTTCAGGCACCCGATCCATCGTTGCCGTTGTTGGTCTGGATTAATAGGTATGGTATCGTAATAGGTATAACTGATTCCTATTATGCAACAGAAGAGAATATTAAAACTATCTTGGAAAATAAACCAGTTAATCTTCCTTTATCTGCTAACAACGTCCGGGGTAAAATGAATCAAAAATTTAAAAAGCAACGGACTGGTCTTGTTAATAATGATATGCGAACTAGGTCTGATACCCTATTCAAAATCACAATTTCTCGATATAATAAAGCGCTTTATGATGATTTAGTAACCTTTGACAGGGATTCCTTGCGAACGAGGATTTACTACACCAACACGTCTATTGTAAATTTATTCAAAGCCAGCATATATCATACTGCCAATATCGATTATTACAATAAGTTTTTAAAAGTCGAGTGTGCTGACAGTCCAAAACTTTTTTATCCAAGCCGGGACACTAATTATTATGCAAATATGGAAAGGTATGCTTACAATTTCGAAATGATTTTACCTCCGGAAACCAATGAGGACAAAGCTTTCTCTCTAATGAATACTCAACTCAAACTTTATTTTAATCATCAAACGGAATTTAAGGAAGAAACTATCAATTGTCTCGTTTTGACAGTTTTAGATAATATTGCTAAACTAAAAACCAAAGGAGGTGCTAGGAATTTTGAAAATACCCCAGAACACGATGGTTTTGCCTTAAGAAACGAATCAGTAAAGACATTAGTAAATGTTTTACAGAACCCAGACTGGCCACCAATTATAGATGAGACAGGTTTAGATAATAATATTGATATTTTCTTGTTGTATAAAAACTATAATTTAAAAGCTGTAAATGAACAGCTTTTAAGTTATGGATTGCAGCTCAAACAAACTGAACGGAAAGTTAAATTATTAGTTATTAATTAAGAAGGCAGCCACTGAAATCTAGGTATCCGTGGCTACCATCTTAGAGGATTTACAGAAATTAATTTCGCTGCGAAATTACATCTCTGTTTGTTGCTCCTATCCCTGTGGCTAATATACGATGACCACTTGCATTTACTGTGGTTTTAGATTCCTGATAACCTAAACCACAATAGACAGGCCCAACTGTACAGCCGTCAGGGTCTGCAGAAGTGGGAGAATCTGATTTTGCAGTTGCTCCCACTGATGTGCCATCGTTATTAGTGGCAAACCAATAATAGGTAGCTTGTGTTGTATTTTTGCTCGCGTTTCTATCATTTGTTTTAAACGCACTAACTCCGATAGCCCAGGCTCCTATCAGGATGCCTAAGGCTAATTTTTGAATTGAATTCATTTTTGTAATTTTTTAAATTAATTTACTTTTTGCCAAGCGAAAGTGCCCTTTAGCTCTTTGCTTCGCGGTGGTTGACAAATTGCAGTGGCGGTTTTTAGGTTATTAGCGCTAATCTGCTAACTTGTCAGGTTTGGTTAAAGAAATAATTATTGGATAATTGTTCGCTACGGTAAAAGTGGTAGAGGATTAGTTAAAACGTTTTCACTCTTTTACCGTTAATTGTCACCAGTAGCACGTCACGGTGCACCGATACCTGTCTATAAAACGCGCGTTATTTTTATTTGAATGGGTAATAAACCCATCTGGTCATATGGTAGCTTTCGCAACAAGGGCAATTATAAATCCTTTTTTGTACCGCCCTGCCCCGGCGGTGTTTAATTCGGGTGCCCGTTATTTTATCACGCGGAGGCTTTCTCCAATGATACAGGGTATAAAAGGTCTTTTCCATGGATAGGAATGCCCTTTTCCGGTTGCCTCACATTTCGGGTACATCTCATTTTATTTGGTCACAGTATAAAACTTTTCACTGAATTCATACTGAGCCCCGCTTTGCAGGTCGGTAATGAGCAGGTGGCTCTTGCTGTACAGTACCGTTTTCCAGTTTTCGTCGCCTACCTTCCCTAGCTACCTCGATAACTCGCTCGTGCAAGCGTTCTATAACTTTTTCAACCGTTATTCTGTTGGCCAGGTAAAAATGAAGGCAGAAGCGGTGTGCCCAGCAAGTAAAACTTTTATATCGCCGCAAAACGGTTGACCTGAAAATAACTTAATTATTTGATATATCTATCCTAAATGCTATATTTGCTTTTGGATTGCTAGTTAATTGAAAAGGAGATGCCCCAGGAAGCACAAATGGACGAAAAAGAACTGCTGTTAAAGCTGCGGGAGGGGGATGAAAAAGTCTTCGCTAGTATATTTTTCAAATATTTTAAGCCCTTATGCCTCTTTGCATCCCGTTTTAACCTTAACACTGAGGATGCCAAAGACATTGTTGCGGATGTTATGCTGAAATTATGGGAAAGTAACTTGACATTTGCCAGCTTTCGGCATGTCAAATCGTATTTGTACAATGCAGTGCGCAATGGCTGCCTGAACCATCAGGTATCCGCTATCCATACAGCTGAGCGGCAATTGAACTTCCTCCAAAAACAGGAACCTTTTCAAGATAGTTATCTCAATGAAATCACACGGGCAGAGGTCATGATGCAATTATATAAAGCCATTGACTCGCTCCCCGAACAGGCGGGTAAAATTATAAGCATGACCTATCTGCAAGAAAAGACAAATCAGGAAACTGCCGATGAGTTGGACCTGTCTGTCAATACGGTCAAGTTCCAAAAGCGCCGGGGCATTGCTTTGCTCAGGGCGATCTTCAATTTTGGTCGGCTCCTTATTATAAGTACGGCAACCGCCGCATTCTACCTAAGCCGTTATTTTTAATCAGCTTTAAAACGGTTACTCAAATTTTCTTAAAAATATTTCCATTCCCTTTAATCCTTTTTGCCCTTCGCTCTGTAATAGGTATAAAAGAGCAGCAGTCAGCAGATGGCAAACCCAGAGGAAGATAAAGCGGTACGTATGGGGCAATTAATTGTCCAAAAACTCGCAGGACAATTAACAGCCAGTGAAGAGGCCGAATTGGAACAATGGTTACAGGAATCCGACGAGAACCGTCTGTTATATGATGAATTGGCAACCGGTGCACATAAGGAAGGCTATTTGGCCCAACTTAAGAAGATTGACGACCAGTCTGTATTTGAGGAAATCCGCCATCGACATCACACCCATCCAAAAAGATTAGCCATCAACTGGTATAAAGGAATCGCTGCGGCAGCATTGCTGTTGACGTCAGTAGCAGTCCTGTTGTACTTTTCTGAAAGGAAACAAGCAACAGCTCCCATTACAGGCCTTATAAAACCCGGTGGCAACCGGGCTACCTTGACACTGGCCGATGGAAGAACCATCCATCTCGATAGCGCAAGCGTAGGCCTGCTTGCAAACCAGACAGGTTTAAAAATCACGAAAGCCGCCGATGGTCAGCTTATTTATGAAGTCGCAGAGGAAATCAAACCAACTGCCGGCGTTCTTTTTAATACCATTACAACGCCGATGGGCGGCCAATATCAGGTTATCCTACCTGATAAAAGCAAAGTTTGGCTCAATGCAGCGTCATCCATCCGCTATCCCGTGCCATTTAATCAGGCTGAAAGAACCATTCAGCTGGATGGCGAGGCATATTTTGAAATAAATCAAGCAGAAAAAAATCCGTTTAACGTCATGGCCGCCGGTCAGCTTGTCCGGGTTTTGGGCACGAACTTTCAAATTTCGGCCTATAGAGGTGAAAATATTGTGACCACCCTGGTTCAGGGCAGTGTGCAGGTAGTAGCAGGAAAAGCATCCCCTATTTTATTAGAGCCAGGCCAACAATCACTATGGTCGGATGGTAGCCCGATCAGGATAAGCAAAGCCGACACTGCACTGGCACTGGCCTGGAAATCCGGAAAATTTGTATTTGACAGGCAGACTGTACCGGAGGTGATGCGGCAGCTAGCCCGTTGGTATAATTTGGATATCGCCTACAAGGGCAAGTTGGATGATTTAATACTGTCTGGTTCCGTAGACCGTGATGCCGATTTCAGCGAGGTGTTGCACGTTATTGAATTTACCCAGCCGGTTAAATTCAATATAAATGGAAGGAGGGTGACCGTGAGCGAATAAAGAGTGAGATGTTTACATACTACTGTAAAAAAACAAGCCGGAAATGCTTGGTACCATCTCCGGCAGGGTAAATACAGTGACGTATGACCGGTTAGGAAATAATACATCAACATTTACATCAATCATTCAAATATATGAATAAATATTTAAAATGCGGACCGTATACATGGGTATTGCTGTTGACCGCTTCGCTCATCCTGCAAATCAGGGTAAGTCAGGCCCAGCAAGTTACTTTGGATGTCAGCCATGCTAAGCTGGAGACGGTCATCCGTCAATTACGCCAGCAAAGCTATTATGATTTTATTTACAACCCGACATTGCTGGATACCGTGTCCTTGGTCACCGTGTCTGTTAAGAACAAACCCTTAAAGGAAGTATTAGACCTGATATTTGCCTCCCAACCTTTGGAGTATGCCATTAATAAGAATACCGTAATGATACGGGCAAAAGGAAGGACAAAAAAGGTTAAAGAAGATGTAACGGGGATTAAGCGGGAGAATATAACTGGTGTAGTCGTGGATAGTACAGGTAATCCTTTGCCAAACGTCACGGTACGGGTTAAAGGCGGTAATCAGGCCACCATTACCGATCGCTTTGGCAAATTTACATTCAATACCTCTCAAAATCCCATTCTTACTTTTACCTTATTGGGATATCAAGCTTATGAAACAATTGCTATAACGTCCAATTTAACCGTCATCCTCCAAATTAGTAAAGAAACAATTTCCGAAGTGGAAGTGGTTTCTACAGGCTATCAGCAAATACCGAAAGAACGTGTTACGGGTAGTTTTGACCATATCGATAATGAACTATTTAACCGGCGAGTAAGTACAAATATCCTGGATAAGATAGAAAATTTAACACCGGGAATTTTATTCAATCACGGGGATGCTGCTGCAACGGATGAAATACTGATAAGAGGTAGGAGTACTATATATGCAAAAGCCTCCCCTCTGATTGTGCTTGATAATTTCCCCTATGACGGAGATATTAGAAATATCAATCCAAACGATATTTCCGAGGTCACCGTATTGAAAGATGCTGCCGCCGCAAGTATCTGGGGTGCGCAATCAGGCAATGGCGTGATTGTCATTACCACCAAAAAGGGCAAAAGTAACAGGCCAACCATAGAGTTGAACACAAATACGACCCTCATCGCGAAACCTGACTTAAAAAATATATCCACCATCAGTAGTGCCAACTACATTGAGCTGGAAAAGTATTTATTTGGCCAACGCTATTACGACACTGATGTCAGTAATATATACAAACCTGCACTCACGCCCGTAGTTGAATTATTGTATGTCAAGGAGGCTGGCACTATCGATCCAGGCGAAGCCGACAGGCAAATAGAGCAAATGAAAGGACATGATGTACGCGATGATTATTCAAAATATCTATACCAATACTTCGTTAAAATTTAATATATGTTTTTGATTGTTAGGTAAATATGTGGAAAACTTTTTGAAATAATATTATAACAAACCCTTGATAATCTGTATCTTAATAGGATTTTCTCACGATTCTGTTAAGTATGATCATCAAGGGCAAGAATATATACAATGTATTAATTATCAACATTTTAAATAAAATGTCAACTATCAATAAATGTAGGCAACGTTTTTTAATTGAGACGTTTATTCTCTTTCTGAGCATAAAAGGTCGTGTCAACTTTCTCCAGCTGGGGAGGTATGGCAAATATAAGGAACAAAGGTATAGAATCCAATTTCAGCGGGAGTTTGACTTCCTGTCCTTTAATAGCCAGCTGCTCCGGGAGCATGGAAGCGGCAATTGTGTGCTTGCTGCCGATCCCAGTTTTGTTAGCAAAGCAGGCAAGGCAACTCCCGGTGTTGGTTATTTCTGGTCCGGACAGGCTGGCAAAGCCAAGCCCGGGTTGGAAATTTTAGGGATAGCAGCCATTGACCTGGA
>FOBR01000022.1 GCA_900109895.1 bacterium A37T11 | reverse complement strand
CTGGACTTCCACTTCAATATGGCTCTATCTGCAGTAAATATTGCTAAGGCTGCCAATTGGCTATCCATACCAAAAGAAGAAAGGGAAGCATTCTCAATGGCTGATATTAAGACAATGAATCACAATGCATTACTATTAGAAACAATTTTTAGCAAGTTTGGTATAAACCCAGACTTACCTAAACCTGCGCAAGCAAGCTTCATCGCCATTAAAAATCAAATGATAATGATGAAAAATCAAAAACATGTCAAAGAACTTATTTTATATGGCACTAAGGCCGCTTAACTATGTGGGTTTTTTAACTAACTATTGATTTTAACCTCTTCTTGTAATTCTATCTTGCTCATATCCCACATTGATATCAACAGCTTAACTGCACTTCCTGCTTCCTGAACTTTTGGCCGTTCAGATGGTTTAAAGGGATTCTTGTAGATCAGTTCTATTTCATGAATGGTGTAAAGTTCCTGTGTGGTCATTGCGCTTTCCATAATCAAGCCCCAAAAGCAACGCAAATTAAAGAGAGCCTTTTTGAACAACTCCTACTTTTATCTACCTTTACCTCCCTAAATGAAACGCTTTAACCAAATACCACTGTTCTTCCTACTACTCACATGTACGCAGCAGGAACATATAAATCAGTCAGGCAAGGATGATATCCTCTCCTATGTACAGCCTTTATCAGGAACAGGAGCCGCCACCACCGAAGCGGCAATAAAGCATGGGGGTGGTACCGAGCTAAATGCCAATACCATCCCTGCGGTCGGATTGCCGTTTGGAATGATCCAATGGACGCCGCAAACGCAGCCTGGAGAGACCAAGTGTGTGCCACCTTACTTATATAAAGACACCAAGATGAGTGGCTTCAGGGGTACGCATTGGTTAAGCGGCTCGTGCGTTCCAGACTACGGCAGTTTTACCCTCATGCCCATATCCGGGCATTTAAAAACGTCACTGGCCGACTATGCGGCCACTTTTTCGCACGATGACGAAGTCTCTTCCCCACACTACTATAAGATAGGGCTACCAGAGTACCAGCTAAAAGCGGAGCTGACGGGCACCTTGCGCTGCGGCATGATGCAGTTTACGCTGGAAAAAGACGACAGCCTGTATGTGTTGGTGGTGCCCAATAGTGAAAAAGGGAAAGGCCAGATCAGCATCGATGCAAAGAAAGGGGAGATCATTGGATACAACCCAGCCTACCGCATCTATCAGGGTTCTGGCAAACCCGCGGGCTTTAACGGCTATTTTGTGATCCAGTTTGAAAAGGGTTTCCTGACCAGCGGCACGTTTAAAGAAAAAAATGATGGGGTGTATGCTGGTTTCCGGTTGCGTAAAGGTCAATCCTTGCGCGTACGCATCGGCAGCTCGTTTACCAGCCTGGAGGGAGCCTATAAAAACTTGGCGGCTGAAGTCGCCGACTGGCAGTTTGATGCCCTGATAGCCAAAAATAAAGCGGTCTGGGAAAAGGCCCTGGGGCAGATTGCCGTTAAAACCCCTGTGGAAAAAGATAAACGGATCTTTTACACCGCGATGTACCACGCCTTGCAGCACCCCCGCCTATACAACGATGTGGATGGGCTTTACCCCAAGTTTGGCCAGCAATACCAAACGGCCCGGCTTGACAGCGGTAGCTATTACGACGATTTCAGCATGTGGGACATTTATCGGGCACAACTGCCACTGATGGAAATACTGCAGCCAGAGCTGGTCAATAACTTAGTGCGTTCATTGATCCTAAAAGGACAGCAGGGCGGATGGCTTCCCATCTTTCCCTGCTGGAATAACTATACCTCGGCTATGATAGGCGACCATGCCACCGCATTCATCGCATCTGCTTATGCCAAAGGCTTGCGCAGCTATGACGTGGCAGAAGGGTATCGCCTGATGCGTCAAAATGCTTTTGAAGTGGCTCCTACTGAGGCCTACAAAAACGGCTTGGGAAGGCGGGCCCTTGCCTCCTACCTTCCATACCACTACATCCCGCTGGAAGATAGCGTACGGGATGCTTTTCATCAACGGGAGCAGGTGAGCCGCACGCTGGAATATGCCTACGATGACTATGCCCTGGCCACAGTGGCAAAAGCCCTCGGTAAAACGGCCGACTTTGAGGCCCTGCTCGCCAGGTCAAAGAACTACCGGAATGTGTTTGACCCTGCAGTTGGCCTCATGCGTGGACGCCATGCCGATGGCAGCTGGGTGGTGCCTTATCATCCCGATCAAAAAGAATCGTACATCACCGAGGGCACTCCCCGGCAATACACGTTTTACGTGCCACAGGATGTCCCTGGCCTGGCGCAATTAATGAAAGGCCCCTCCTACCTGGAAAAAGCCCTGGATACCCTGTTTGCCACCAATGAGTACTGGCATGGCAATGAGCCCAGCCATCAAATCCCGTTTATGTACAACTACACGCCGTCTCCCTGGAAAACCCAGCGCGAAGTGCGCCGCATACTACAACAGGAATACAGCGACGGTCCAGGCGGCCTGAGCGGCAATGATGACTCCGGGCAGATGTCTGCCTGGTATGTCTTCGCATCCCTTGGATTTTACCCCATGGATCCGGTTTCCGGACAATATCAGCTGTCCTCCCCCCTGTTTGACGAGATCCGCATACAGCTCCCCGCAGGCAAAGAGCTGCACATCATCACCCACAAAGACACAGAAAAATCCATTTACATCAAAAAGATCACCTGGGACGGAGCACCCTACACCAAAAACTACCTGGAGCACCAGCAGCTAATGAAAGGAGGAAAAATAGCGTTTTATTTGGGGGAAGGGGGGTAACTAATTACCTTATCCCAGACGTGAGTTGCCTGGCTTGGGTTAATAAAAGCCCAATACATATAACCTAATTTTACCCGAGCCGGGCAAGCGAACGGCCTAGGGATAATAGCGTAAGGAGACCCCGGTGAGCCAAATGCGAACCGAGGCTCCTGAAGTGGTTATCCCAGACGTGAGTTGTCTGGCTCGGGTTAATACTTCTATCATAACCATATAAAAAACAAAAACCACCCGGTATGGATGGTTTTCAACTATACTATAAAAGGCGTGAGTCCTTAGATTTTCTGTTTTTTGGCTAAAGAAGCCCTGATTTTACGAACGAATTCAATGGAGACGGTGGCAAGAGATGCTATTTTCTGATCTCCAAAATCAGTATCCAAAATCAGATTGGTAACAAAATCGATATTCTTTTTTTCATTACCCCTTTTTTCTCCCGTTTCTAATAACATTTCGTATGTACTCATAATACTATTTTTTATTTTTAAAGGTAATTCTTTAATCATTTCCATTACTTGATCTTTCGGAAGATTAACCCGGTTAAAATAATATGTCAGGAACGCCTGTTGTAAATATCCTTCATTGTCAATTAATCGCCATAGATCTTATTGATGAAGAACCGGGCTGGCGTACAAAACTTTGGGACAACATCCGGCAGCTTAAAAAAGGGCTGGACAGCCTGGGTTTGGATACCGGAACAACGGCTTCGGCCATCATTCCGGTCAAAATAGGCGACCCGATCCTAAATGCACAAGTCTGCACACTATTGATGGAGGCCGGTATCTATACAAACCAGATCAACTATCCGGCCGTGGCCAAAAAGGATGCACGAATACGCATGAGCGTGATGGCTACGCATACCTCAGCACACATTAACAAAGTGCTGAATGCTTGGGAATGGATTATTAAAAAGGGAAAAGTTAAAAGGAAAGATTAAAAAAAAGTGCTGATGGCTAAACGTAGACGCGATGCGGAGGAAACAAAAAAAGAACTGATCCAGGCGGTTGGAGAGATTTGGCGGGAATTGGGATTTGGAGGGCTCACCCTTAATAAAGTGGCCAACTGGCTAAGGAAGTCCAAAACGCTGATCAACCATCATTTTGGAAGCTTAAATGGATTAATCAAGGCTTATATAAACAGCAAAGATTACTGGAAACCCATATTTGACCGCTTCCGGCCCGGAGAAAATCCCGGGCCGGAAGAATTGGAGCAACTATTTACCGGCTTGATGCAGGCTAATTTCGACGCCTTTGCCCGGGATGAGGAAATGCAGCAGATTATTCTGGCTCAGGTTTCACAACGCAGTGCTCTGCTCAAAGCCATTTCTGATCAGCGGGAGCTTGAAGGTGACCGTTTGCTAAAGCTCACTGATGTATTTTTCAGGGGCAGCGGCCTGAATTTCCGCGGGGTGATTGCCCTAATACTGGGAGGCAGTTACTACATCATATGGCATGCACGTAACAATAGAAGTAAGGTAAGCGGAATCGACATTAACTGGGAGCACGACCGACAGGAGCTGAAGAAAACCATCGAACAGGTCATTGGCCTTTTTTGGAATGAAATACGAAGCAAAAAGAATATGGATAACAAGTATCAATATGAACAATTGGATAAATTAACGGATGCGCGCGCAGATTTGACTGATGAACCCATCGCAGAAGAGGTACACCCTGATTTCGCATCGGAAGTGAAAAGGTTGGAGCAGGAGTTGCCGATGGGTTTGGCCAAACAAGAAACGGAAGTGCAATTGCGGACTTACTTGGCCATACATTATGATAAACTTAGCGCCTTGGCAAATAAAGTATACCGCCAGGACTGGGAAGAAAATGCGGAAGCACTTTTACTGGTGGAGCTGTCAGAAATGCTGCGACGGCCGGTTGCCGTTCATCTGGCACCAGAAACGTCATTACCAGCACTGCTTCAGGAAAAGGAATCAAACAGGCTGCGGGTATATTGGAGGCAGGTGTCTCACGAGTTGAACTTGCTCGAGGTAGACGAACAGCTGATTGAGTTGCTAGGTTTTCCGCTAAGACAATTTATCAAATCAGCAAGGCGGGCCAACTGGCAGGCCCTCGAATACCTGAATCGCTATTTAGCTGCCCTGGAAGAATGCGGTTCGCAAATAGCGTTAGACGAGTTAGACATTTGGGAAACCATGGTACGTATAAATTTAAACCATGCGCGTACCCAAGCCTGGATCTCTACCCGCATTTCCTTGCAAGGAAAAGACATGGGTGATGACGGCCGGAAACAGTTGCTGACGCTCTATAAACATCGGTTTGAACAATGGATGCCTTTGACTGCCCCAGGTTTTGACCCTGATTCACCATCTTTAAAAGAAACGCTGCTCTGCTGGATAGAAGGAGAACTGGCCAGCGGATCGCAAGGCCCTTTACAACTACCGCTCAATACTATGAAATTACGATTCCGCATGAACATCCTGCAATCGGCCTTCTGGAATAAGATGTTATTGGACAATGAGGTCTATGTGGACGAAAACCTGGACAGCTATGCGGAAAAAGTAGCTTACAATTTCAGCACCAAAGGACAGGATGAACTCTCAGCAGCCAGCATCAAATCCAAATTTTATGGCAAGGATCCGGCCGTGATTGACTATAATGAGGCGTTATTGGTGAAGATGTTGGAGTATGTGAGGAAACTGAAATAAGTTGTACGTTTTAAGTTGTACGTTTTAAGTACCTTTCTAGCGCCATACTAAATCTCCTAAGTTGTTTGTTTCTAAAAAATAAACGTATTCAATGACCAGGTTTTGTGTAAAGCCTGGCATTTTTTTTAGTTCGGCTGTGCGTTTTTGCAACAGATCTGTTAAGGTATGGAAGCCGAGCATTTCGGCGACAAGCTTAAACTCGGCGCTGAGCGGAAGGGTATGGATGGGTTGCTGAAGGATGGGGTGGTTAACGTCCGGACTCATAAATCGCGTTTTAGGGCGGGCCGCCACATCCTATACTGGAGGCCTACGAAGCCTGATGAACAAGATAGACTGCACCCGCACTAAAGCGCGGGCGAACAGTCTATTTAACTTAGTTCATCTTAGAAGTTCGTAGTTTCCAGTACTTGTTAAATAGCTGACGCCTTGTAATATTTTACAGCACAAAAGTAAGAATAATCTTTTAATTTCCAAGGGATACATAGACCATAAACCTACTTTTTTTCAGATCATAACTCATGTTTCTTTGCCAAAAAAAAAGATGAAGGAAACCATGCAATCAGAAAAAAAAGAAACGTCATGCTACTATACGGAGCAAGAGCTAATGACAGTGAAGGAAGCCGTTTACCACCTCAAAGTGAGCCGATTTACGATAAGCCGCTTAAGGGAGAAAGGCGAGCTGACCTCTGTTTATCGAAACCGTCAGGTACGGCTCATCCGCACGGAAGTTGAAAAAGCGTATCGATGGTATAGTGTTCCAAAGGGGAAAGTTTGAGGAATTACGATTTACGAGGTACGATTTACGATTAGGGTTTTTAGGTTTGTTCCGGCACGGAATTAATCATTCGTAAATCGTAAATCTAATATCGTAAATCAAAAACAGCGCGGCGCTTGACGTTTGCGCTGTTTTTCTTTTTTGACTTGATTTGTTTCTGTTGGTATTAATAACTTGAAAAAACCGCACTGCTTTAACATCAATCTGATAGCTTTGTATATTCTCTTTCTTTATACCTCATCATTTATCTTATGCCTGAAAATAAAACAGTTAAATCACCTTACTATCTACTTTAACTTCCTTTCAACGTCGCATCCTGATCTCGTAGTTCAACACCGGTATCAGCCTATTTTACAGTGCCACAATTATGAACAAACAGCCTCCTTTATTGACCCAAAACCTTTTTTTTCAGTCTTCGTGAAACTCGCTGGATTGCGCTTCTATGCCCCATCTATTCCAGCATGAATTGGCCTCTTTTCACTTTAATCCAGCACGTTATACCGAATACTATTTTCCGTTGGCAGAAGCCGTGTCATCCATTTCCGATTGTACGAATTTGTCCGGCTTTGCCTGAAATTTTAAGCCACCCCACCTCCTCGCCCTACTTTTGTTCCGTTAATCAAAATTCATTCATTTAAAAACAAAAAAAATGAGAACAAACAAAGTGATCAGCAATTACGACAAGCTGACAGACGACGAGCTGGCTATGTTGGCCAGCGGCGTGGAAGACGCCCTTACGGGCAATGCGAGCTTTCCGGAACCCAATCCTACGCTGCCTGAATTTACAACCGCAGCAACAGACTACCGGGCAAAGTTGGCAGTGGCCAGCAGAAAGGGCAGCGCCCTGGAAGTGAGCCTAAAAAACGAAGCTCGCAAGGTGCTGCTTAACCTGCTGCGACGATTGGCATTCTATGTGAACGAAATTGGTCAGGGAAACGCGCCGGTGCTTTATAGCTCGGGCATGCGCCTGAATTCGCAACCGAGAGAAATGCTGGTGCCAGGGGTGCCGGATGGTGTTAAACTTCGGGATGGCCGGCAAAGCGGCCAGATCAGGCTGGACTTTAATCCCTTGAAGGAGGCATGGGAATATGAGTATGCCATAAGCAGTGAGTTAGATGAAAACAAAGACCCCATCTGGGGAAATCCGCTGAACACCACTTCATCCAGGGCGAACATCCTGGCGCCCGTCACGCCCGGCGTACTATACCGGATAAGGGTCAGGGCCCGCAACGGACGTGGCTTAGGAGACTGGAGCGAAGCGGTCACACTCATCGCCCGGTAAGGAACCTGTTTAATATCCTGGCAGGGTTGCCCTGCCAGGATATTTTTATTTTATACGAACATCGCCATACTCGGAGGAGATATTGATGGTATTGTCCGATTTTTTACCCCAATATCCCACATAACTAGCCGATGTATTTTCTTCATGCTGTTTGCTGATCGTCGCTTGGTTTCGGTCTGTTTGAAAACTACCGTATTCAATAGACGCGTTAAAGTTAAAATTGGCCCCGGCAGCAGGTCGCAGGGCAACAGATGAATACTCGGCAGAGAGGTTGAGTGAATTGATCGCTGCAGCCAGACCCGCCGAAAACCCTCTACTGTACTCGATGGAAATGCTTGATTTCCCTGCAAGGCTTTGGATCCTGGCATCCCCGGTATAAGACAAACTGAGGTTAATATCTTTGGCGGATCCAATCGTAAGACCACCATATTCAACCGACAAGCCACCCCCTTGCAGCGCTGTAATTGCTGCATGGGAGTAAGAAATATTTAACTGGTTACTGGCAGACTTTAGATTGCCAGCCTTAAGACTACCATACCCGACATTAGCGGTAAACTTACCACTCCGGTCGCCTACGACGATCTCACCATAATCATTTTTGATGACCAGGTCATTCCCTTCGGGCATGCTGATGGTATAATTGATCTCTAAATTCCGATCGCCGTCGCCGATATGGATTATTTTGGACCACCAGCTGCCACCCGATCCGCCCGATGAGATGTGGGTAATGAACGAAATATCCCTACCTGTAACCGCGTCCTCTATTTTTACGGCATTTAAAGCTTCATCTGCCCGGGTTCCGGTAGCATCAGCTACTTTTATCTGGATGTCTACCTTGATTTCATTGCGGTTCCAGTTGATCACTTTGACCTGGCCGTAGCTGTTTTCTATGTTCAGCCGGTTGCGGCTGTCAATTTTATAGCTTTTGCTGATGCGCCGTTCTTTGTCTGACCAATCGGTAGCTTTCACCTCCGATACCATCGTCAGTAAGGTCAATACAACGAATATATATTTAGAACTGTTCATATCTATATTTTTTTGTTAATAGGTTCCTTTTTTTGAACCACGGTTTGTAATACCTGCAACTGCTGGCTAAGTACGTCCATCTGTGCTTGTAAATTACGGATCATGGCTTGTAGTGTGAACTCCTTGTTGGGGCTTTGCGTCAATTGCGCTTGTAAAAGTTCATAGTTTTTCTGCATTTGGCCCACTACCTTTGAAAATTCCTGGTACATTTTGGGATTGGATGCGGCCAAAAATTGCAATGAATCTTTCTTCTCCTCGATCTGCGAATTGAACGAGGCCTGTTGCAAAGCTAGCTCAGGGCTGATGTGACTGTAATCTCCTGCTGGATACCGACGCTTGTCGAACCACAGCAAGCCCACCCCAACAAGCAGGACCACAGCCGCTAATCTGGCGGCACGGTTTAGAAATTTCAGCTTATTCTTTTGCCTCCTGGCCCTTTCCTGTTGGTCAAGTGCCGCGGATATTCCGTCCCACAAACCTTTAGGCGGATTGGCATCGTCAAAACCCGTTCTGTTCTGCCTAATAAAATCTGTTATATCCTTCTTCATATCTTCCCTTCTTAAAACGCTTTTAAACTCGCCAGCAGTTTTCGTTTTCCCCGTATAAACTGGCTTCGCGATGTACCCTCACTGATCTGCAAGATATGGGCTATTTCTTCATGATCATACCCTTCAAGCAAATACAAAGACAATACGACCCTATACCCCTCCGGCAATTTTGCAATTGCTTCTTTTATCCGGGTCACTTCTCCTTCTAAATCATTTATCTCTTCATCTTCAGCTACCAGATCTAAGTGATCATCTATTTCGACAAACTCCATCCGACGTTTGCGCAAGGCTGAAATGGCCCTGTTCACGACGATCTGTTTCATCCATAGGCCAAAAGTACTCTCTTGCCTAAAATTGTCCAAACGGCTGAAAGCGTCAATAAAAGAGTCCTGCAATACATCAGCTGCCTCAGCTGTGTCGCCCACAATACGCAGGGCCGTATTATACATGGCTTTGGCATACAGGTTATATAATTTTGCCTGCGCCTTGCGATCGCCCTTTTTACAGGACGCCACCAGTTCATAATGCTGATCCCTGAATACCGCTTCCTCCAAATCTATATTTTTTAAGCGTTAAGCTTTCCGCTTTAACCTTTCCCAATAGACGCTGTTAAAAATAAAATGTTGCATGCATTCAAATTTTGTTTTAGGTTTGCAATTGGCTCTTTGCCATGATGCAATTTAAAAGATTTACCGTTGGAAATGAAAAGATATTTGGGGGTACTTTGTTTTATAATGTCCTTATCGTTAAATTGCATGGGGCAACTTACCGGGATTGGCTTTATTGCTAAAGAGTATATTGTGAAACTCGATACGCTGCGCTACCGTATTTTATACCCTGAAAGATACGACCCGTCCATAAAATACCCCATATTGTTTGTTTTACATGGTTCTGGAGAAAGGGGTACAGACAATCTCGCCCAGTTAAAACATGGAAGCGAATTATTTCTTCGCGATTCAATAAGGCAAAAGTATCCGGCCATTGTCATTTTCCCGCAATGCCCTTTAAACAGCAGTTGGAGCAACGTGGATATTAAGACCAATGCATACGGAAAGCGGGATTTTTTCTTTAAGGAGGGCGGCAAACCCACAAAACCGATGGCTCTCCTCACAAAGCTTATAAAGGTTTGGCTGGCGGATAAGTCGGTCGATAAAAACCGGGTGTATATTGGCGGGCTATCTATGGGTGCCATGGGAACCTACGAAATGCTGCGTCGCAAACCCAAAATTTTTGCGGCCGCTTTTGCTATTTGCGGGGCAGATAATCTGAATAACGTTAAAAAATACCGAAAGGTGCCTCTCTGGATCTTCCACGGAGAAAAGGATGTGGTGGTTTTACCCGAAAATTCGATACGTATTATGGAACGCTTAAAAGAACTGGGGGCTAACCCACGCTTCAACCTCTATCCCTATGCAGACCATAAAAGTTGGGACTATGCTTTTGCGGAACACGATTTCCTGTCCTGGCTATTCAGCCATCAATTAACCCGCTAAGATCACCTGTTCCAGTAGTTGGATGTAAAGACTTATGCCCTCTTCGATTTCAGCAATACCGATATATTCATCGGCCATGTGCGAGCGTGCCGAATCGCCAGGGCCTAATTTAAGCGACGGGATAGTTAACAGCGCCTGGTCGCTGGTGGTAGGTGAACCATAAGTTTGCCGTCCTAAAGCCAGACCGGCTTGCACGATAGGGTGTTGTGGATCAATCGACGACGGAGTTAGACGCAATGACCGTGCTACGACTTCGACATCCACATGTTGCCGGATTATTTCTAATACCTCTTCGTTCTTGTAAGCATCGGTCACCCTTACATCCACCACAAACGTGCAGGTAGCTGGCACTACATTGTGCTGTGAGCCCGCATGAATGACCGTCACACTCATTTTAACCGGACCAAAAAGCGCTGATTCTTTTGGAAATCGATATTCCTGAAACCAGGCGATAGCCTTCAATGCTTTATAAATGGCATTATCCCCCTCTTCCCGAGCGGCATGCCCGGCACGACCGTGAGCGGTACAATCCAGCACCATAAGCCCCCGCTCGGCAATGGCCAGCTGCATTTGCGTTGGCTCACCTACAATGGCAAAATCAAGTAACCCCAGCTCTGGCAGGATCAACTCAATGCCGTTTTTGCCCGATATCTCTTCTTCGGCCGTGGCAGCAAGGCAAAGATTATATTTAAGGTCTTCCTGGTCATAAAAATGAAGAAATGTTGCAATGAGGGATACCAAAGGGCCACCAGCATCATTACTACCCAAACCATACAACAGCCCTTCCTCGATGGTCGCTGCAAATGGATCACGGGTATAACCGCTATTGGGTTTAACCGTATCGTGATGCGAATTAAGTAAAATGGTAGGCTTATTTTTATCGTAATGCCGGTTATATGCCCATACGTTATTGATTTGTCGCTGCGTCAATACATCACGCTCCTGCAAAAACTGCTCAATAATAGCAGCAGTCTTGCTTTCCTCTTTACTAAAGGAAGCAACTGTGATTAATGATTGGAGCAATTGGATATAATCTTCAAACATATGATTTACGATTTACGAATTTTGCCTGAATTAAAATGTTAAATATAGACAACCACTATCGTTTTCATATTTGATTTTTTTAAAGCATTTTCTTACGAAGTGTATTTATAGATGCCACTATGATTGAAACTAATTCGTTGCTTTCTTTCCAGCAAACATCAATCTGAGCTTTAAATTCAATATTAAATTCCACTAATAATTCCAAAAAAAACATCGATTCATCCAATTCCTCTTCAACAATTTTAAGTTTATTAATAAAATCTGCCGTTGATTTGGCCCTGCAAGCAGCGCGATAATTTGCCCCAACTGAACTTGAACATCTGATCAGTTGATTTGAATAATTTTTATTAATAATATTATAGGGCAATGATTGAATAAGTTTACCAACAGAGATCAAAAAATCCTTCGTTCGTTTCAATAAAATGTTTTTCTTTTCATTCTCTGGATAAATATTCATTGCTTAAATCTTAAATCACAATTCTATTCGTAAATCGTAAATCGTAAATATATCAGTCCTTATAAAGTTCTCCCGCTTTTAAAGCTGAAAGTTTGATTCCTTTTATAAGCGATGAGCTAAACCCATTATGTTCCATTTCATTTAAACCGGCGATGGTACAGCCTTTGGGCGAGGTGACTTTGTCGATCTCACTTTCGGGGTGGCTTTGATGAAGCAGCAGTAGGTCTGCGGCTCCTTTGGCGGTCTGGACAGCCATTTTGAGGGCATCGTGGGCATGGAAACCGATTTCTACCCCTCCTTGGGAGGCTGCCCGGATACTGCGCAGGAAAAAAGCAATACCACAGGCGCACAATGCGGTGGCAGCAGTCATGAGATCTTCATTGATGACGACAACTGATCCTACGGTTTCAAAAAGTCGGGTTACTTCAGATAAATTGGACGAGCTGGCATGGTCACTGGCTACACAGGTCATGGACTGACCGATGGCGATGGCTGTATTGGGCATCGCGCGGATAACCTCGACATCCTCGCTGAGGCTTTTCCTGACATCGGCACAACTCACCCCTGATGCCACCGAAACTACCAAATGTTTGCTAGGATCAATGGAATGAGCTATTTGCTCCAATACTTTTTTTAATTGTTGCGGCAATACGGCCAGCACGATTATATGTGCATTTTTGGCCGCTTCATTATTATCTTCACTCGTTTGGAAGCCTTGGGAACGCTCATCCTCCATGTTTTTAATGTTGCGCCGCGTGAGGATTATATCAGATGGCTGGCAATAATTTTTGCTGACCAGGCCCCTTGCCAATGACAATCCAATATTTCCGCTTCCGATGATGGCTATTTTACTCATAATATACGTTTTTGTGTATTTAACTGATTAGAATAAATTATTTCAGCATCCGTGTACCGAACGATTGTGTTTTTAATAGTTCAAGTTCATCGGCATGACCAATGTAGACATCTTTAACCCCACTGTTGATAGCCTGAAAGGCATTATGCAGCTTGGGAATCATACCGCCAGCTACGATGCCTTTTTCAATAAGTTGGTCCACATCATCTTCACGGATCTCCCTCACCACAGAATTTTCGTCATTGACATCCCTGAGCACGCCTTTCTTTTCAAAACAATAAACCAAGGAAGTCTCATAGGATTTAGACAAAGCAATGGACAATGCAGAGGCAATGGTATCGGCATTGGTATTCAGTAGCTGCCCATTCCCGTCATGTGTAATGGCAGAAAAAACCGGCGTAAAACCAGCTTTAAGCAATGTTTCGATGGCCTGTACATTAACCGAATCTTCTTCTATATCGCCCACAAACCCATAATCGATGTCCTTAACTGGACGTTTAACCGTACGAATGCTATTGGCATCAGCGCCACTTAGCCCGATGGCATCAACCCCCAAGGCTTGCAATCGGGCCACAATGTCTTTGCTAGCCAACCCTGCATAAACCATGGTCACCACCCGCAACATGGCCTCATCGGTAATTCGCCGGCCATCTACAAGTTTTGCCGCGATCCCAAGATCCGAAGCCACCTGGGTAGCAATTTTGCCACCCCCATGTACCAGGATCTTATCACCCGGCAGCAGGGAAAAATCTGCCACAAACCGACCTAAAGCAGCCGGACTGTCAATAATATTCCCCCCTATTTTTATTATATACAACATTATTTCTTTTATCCTTTTCGCTTTAAGCTTTCAAGCATCCTTTTCAAAACCGCCTGTGCTGCCCAAAGCCTGTTTCCAGCTTCCTGAATGACTAATGAATTTGGACCGTCCAAAACTTCTGAGGCCAATTCCAGATCGCGCCTTACTGGCAGACAATGCATGATCATCGCGTCATTCGTTAGTCCTAATTTGGCATTGGTCGGCATCCACCCCTCTCCGTCAGTCAGGATCTTCCCGTAGTCGCTATAGCTTGACCAGTTTTTTACATAGACAAAATCTGCTCCTTTCAGGGCTTCATCCTGCTGGTGGGTGATGTAAGCCCCTTGGGTAAATTGGGGGTCCAATTCATAGCCTTTTGGATGGGTAATGGTAAAATCAACCAATCCTTCAGCCTGGGCACGGCTCATCCATTCTGCAAATGAATTGGGTACAGCCTGGGGAAGAGGTTTGATGTGGGGTGCCCAGGTCAAAACAACCTTAGGTTTGCCCGGTATGCTGGTTAAGTGATCTTCAATTTCGCCCGATGTTAAAGCGGTATGTTCAGAGATGGTAATCAAGTCTGTAAGGCTTTGCAGCGGATGCCGGGTACCTGTCTCCAGGCTAATCACGGGTACGGCAGCATATTTTCTAAATTTTTTGAACAGGTCTTCGCTATAATCTTCATCGCGGTCTTTGAGCCCCGGAAAAGAACGGATGCCCAAAATATCGCAATAACTCCCCATTACCGCTGCTGCTTCGCGGATGTGCTCTACGGTTGTGCCATTCATAACCACGCCATCTCGGGTTTCCAGGGCCCAGCCGTCTTTATCCATGTTCATGACCATTACCTCCATACCCAGATTAATGGCTGCTTTTTGGGTACTGAGGCGCGTCCGCAGACTCGGGTTAAGGAACACCAGCCCCAACATTTTATTTTTGCCCAACTCCTTATATGCATATGGATTAGCTTTAAGCGCCAATGCTTCTGCTACGATCTCCTCTAAATTGTCTACGTCTTGTACTGAAAAAAATTGATCCATTTTTTTTTAAGTTATAAGCAACTCATTTTATTTCCTCATACATGGCTTCCAAAAAGTGATCTGCGTGTTCCTTGCTTAAGCTAAGCGCTGGAAGCAAGCGGATCATGTATGGCTTGGCTTCGCCGGTAAAAATACGGTGTTTAAATAAAAGATTTTTGCGGAGATCTTTCATTTCTTCCGGAAGGTCTATCCCGATCATCAATCCCCGGCCCCTCACTTCATTGATGTTATTAAAACCAGCTATTTCGAGCTTCAGATAATCACCTATTTGTTTCGCATTTTCCATTAGCTTTTCTTCTTCAAGGATTTCCAATACAGCCAAAGCCGCAGCGCAGGCCAGATAATTACCCCCGAAGGTGGTGCCCAGCATGCCTGCCCATGGCTTGATGTGTGGGGCGATGGAAATGCCGCCTATCGGAAATCCGTTGCCCATGCCTTTGGCCATGCTATAGATATCGGCATTGACATCGGCATAATCGTGTGAATAGAACCGGCCCGACCGTCCGTACCCACATTGTACAGCATCTGCAATATATACGGCATTGTACTGCTTGGTGAGTGTACGGATCTTTTGTAAAAAGGAGATGCTTGCCACCTGAATACCGCCGACGCCTTGGATACCTTCAATAATAACCGACGAAATCTCTTCTCCATAATCGGCAAACGCTTTTTCGAGGGCTTCCTCGTCATTAAACGGCAGGAAGATAACATTTTCAGTTTCATTGACCGGTGCCACGATCTTGGGATTGTGTGTAGCCGCCACTGCCAGAGACGTCCTACCATGAAAAGCCCCGGTAAAAGCGATCACTTTTTTCCGTCCGTTATAAAAAGAGGCCAGCTTCAGCGCATTTTCATTGGCTTCCGCCCCTGAATTACACAGGAACAGTTGATAATCTTCCTTGCCGGATACTTTGCCCAGCAAAGATGCCAACTGCACTTGCAGCGGATTTTCAATAGAATTAGAGTAAAAACCGATCTTGTTAAGCTGATCAGTAACCCGCTGCACATAGCGCGGGTGGGTATGACCAATAGAAATAACGGCATGACCTCCATAAAGGTCCAGGTATTCATTGCCATCTTTATCCCAAAGAGCACTACCAAGCGCCTTCACAATTTCTATTGGGAATAATGGATATACGTCGAATAAGTTCATCGTTAATTTTTTTAAAAGGCTGCAGCCTTAAGTTTTAATCCAATTGTTTCTTCCAGACCAAAGGCCAAATTCATATTTTGCACCGCCTGTCCGCTGGCACCTTTAAGCAGGTTGTCAGTCATACTGATGACCAGCAGTTGCTTGCCGTGTTTTTCCAAGTGGATGATGCATTTGTTGGTATTGACGACCTGCTTTAGGTCAATGTTGACTTTACTGATATGGGTAAAGGGCGCTGAAGCGTAATAATTTTCGTAAAGCTGATAGGCTTCTTCCAACGTAAGGGAGCTATCCAAATAACTGATGGCAAAGATACCCCGGGTGAAATCTCCTCGCTGCGGCACGAAGTGGATCTTACTGGCTGCCCGCTCCATGAGGGTTTCCCCATTGTCGGATGAGGGCAGGAAACCAGGCTGCAATTGTTCCAACGACTCGCTGATCTCCTGCAGATGCTGATGATTAAAGATCTTATATGCCGAAAGGTTGTTGTTCCGCCAGCTGAAATGGCTGGTAGCCGTGAGGCTTTGCCCCGCACCGGTAGATCCGGTGGTGGCATTGGTATGGATATCACCTATTAAAAGGCCAACAGACGCCAATGGCAGCAAACCTAGTTGGATCGTTGTGGCAAAACAACCTGGATTGGCAATATAGGATGCTTGCTGAATTTGTTCCCGGTTCAGCTCGGGCAGGCCATATACAAAGTGTTTGCCCTGATATTCCGTATTGGCTTTCAGCCGGTAGTCCTGGCTCAGGTCTATGATCTTAATGTGTGGCGCAACTGGATTCGCATCCAGGTATTTCCGGGCATCCCCATGCCCCACGCAAAGGAACAATACGTCGATTTCAGGCGTTGTGGTTGCACTGAACAGCAAATCGGTATCACCCAGCAGGTCAGTATGCACATCGGAAATGCACTTGCCAGCATTGCTGCTACTATGCGCAAACACAATCTCCACCTGCGGATGAAATACCAGCAACCGCAACAACTCCCCACCAGTATACCCTGCCGACCCAATGATCCCTACTTTTATTTTTTCCTTCATCTCACGAACTTCTTAAGCTTCCCGCTTAAAGCTTCAAACTTTTAACTTTCCCCTTTTTAAACTACACAGGAAACTTAAAACGTAAAACCTATTACTTATTTACTTTATGCCATATCATCACCTGGTTCCCAAAAATCTTCGAGAATCCTTTAACATCTTCACCGGTCCAGGAATTGTTCATTTCACCATACGTTCCAAATTTATTGGACATAAGGTCGTGGTCTGATTGGATGCCAATAATTTGGTAACGATAAGGGTGTAATTCTACATACACCTCTCCTGTCACTGTTTCCTGGGTGCTTTGCAAAAAGGCTTCGATATCGCGCATGATGGGGTCGTGGAATTGTCCTTCGTGCAGCCAATTACCATAGAAGGCGGCGAGCTGATCTTTCCAGCTTAGCTGCCACTTGGTTAGGGTGTGTTTTTCAAGGGTGTGGTGGGCTTTGATGAGGATAATGGGTGCTGCTGCTTCAAAACCTACCCGGCCTTTGATGCCAATAATGGTATCACCCACATGGATATCCCGCCCGATGCCATATGGTTGCGCGATGGCCTGCAACTGTTGGATTGTTTTGACTGGGCCCAGGTACTGGCCGTCCAGTGATATGGGCTCTCCTTTTTCAAATCCGATGGTGATCCGCCGGCTTCCGCTTTCAGATATTTGGGTAGGCCATGCGCTTTCGGGCAGGGTTTCATTGGAAGTGAGGGTCTCCTTGCCTCCCACTGAGGTTCCCCAGATTCCTTTGTTAATCGAGTATTTTGCCCGTTCGGCGCTGTATTCCACACCGTGGTCTTTTAGGTAAGTAATTTCGGCCTCCCGGCTCAGTTTCAAGTCCCTTATGGGGGTGATGATCTCTACTTCGGGGATCAGGATATTAAAGATCATATCAAAACGTACCTGGTCGTTGCCGGCACCGGTGCTGCCGTGGGCAACATAGTCTGCTCCGATCTTTTTGACGTAGTTGGCAATGGCTGTAGCCTGGCTCACCCGTTCGGCACTGACCGATAATGGATAGGTGGCATTTTTTAGTACATTACCAAAGATGAGGTATTTAATGCTGTCGTTATAATAGTGATCGGTCTCATCAACCGTAGCGTGGGAGGCTACTCCCAATTCATAGGCTCGTTTTTCAATTTGTTCCAGTTCATCCAGTGAAAAACCACCGGTGTTTACAATAACCGAATGCACTTCAAGCCCTCTGTCCTGGGCCAGATAAATACAACAAAATGAGGTGTCGAGACCTCCGCTGAATGCTAATACGACTTTTTTCTTCATTATTTATATTAAATAGAGTTATTACGTAATAAGTTATACAGGTAAAGTGCACAGCCTGCTAAGTTATATATTTTTAGTTATACGATATAAGTTATACGTTTTAAGTGCTTGCATAGCCTGTTAAAACTTATAATTTAACGTAAAACTTACAACTTACTAAAAGCTGTGATCATTCGCGTTGACTTGCGGAGTTTGGCTTCAATACGTTTGAGCAAGGATGATTTTTTGGTAATCTGCTTAAGGCGCTCTTTGGCTTCGGCCTTGCGTTGGATTTTTTCCCGGATTTCCCGTTCTTTTTCAACCGGATCCCAAAGCATGGCGGTACACATACAATTTTTGCGTTCCTTCATGGTGAGGATATCGTAATTGACACAGCTTTGGCAACCTTTCCAGAAATTTTCATCTTGCGTAAGTTCTGAATAGGTCACGGGTTCGTATCCCAGATCGGAATTGATTTTCATGACTGCCAGGCCGGTGGTAAGGCCAAAGATCTTGGCTTTGGGATATTTCTCCCTTGAAAGCTCAAAAACCCGTTTTTTAATGGCTTTCGCCAACCCTGACTTCCGGAAGGCGGGATTAACGATCAGGCCGGAATTGGCCACGAAATCGCCATGGCTCCAGGTTTCTATATAACAAAAACCTGCCCATGTGCCATCCTTATGTAAGGCAATAACTGCTTTGCCTTCTTTCATTTTAGTGGCTACATATTCAGGGCTCCGGCGGGCAATACCTGTTCCACGGGCTTTTGCTGATTCAGCCATTTCATCGCAGATCTGTTCTGCGTATCCCATATGCTTTTCTGCTGCCGGAATGACAACAAAGTCTGATGTGTTCATCTTTTTTAGACCCAAATACAAAACAAACTAGCAGTGATCGTGCCGATGTTTGCTATCTGATAAAATTTAATTAAAATGTGATTTAAATAATACAGCCCTAGGACCAATAAACTGTATTTGTAGGATGGTATTGCCTGCCCCTTTGATCAAGCCCGGGGCAGCATGGGTCGTCGGACATTAAGAACAGGCCCTTGTTGGGGCACATTTTCGTGAACAGGCATCGGGCCGTTTACAGGGGCCTGATACGATGCAAAAGCGATGTAATAACTGCTTATGTTCATTTTATACTCTTAATGGATCGCCTTTTACGATCAGGGCGCAAATATACAAATTTGTTCATAATAATTTTCAAATTTTTTTCTTATTTTATTTTGTTCAATTTGGCAACATAACATTTTACGTTTCAGGCTTTCAGCACAATTTAGTACATTTGCCTTCCGAAAAGGTAACACATAATAGTATGTTTGAGAATTTACAGGATAAGTTAGACCGGGCTTTTAAGGTTTTAAAAGGACAGGGCAATATTACGGAGATCAACGTGGCAGAAACCATGAAAGAGATCCGCAAAGCGCTTTTAGATGCTGACGTAAACTATAAGACAGCCAAAACCTTTACAGATGATGTAAAGCAAAAGGCGCTGGGACAGAATGTGCTAACCAGTATCTCCCCCGGCCAACTGCTAACTAAGATCATGAACGATGAGCTGACCAGCCTTATGGGCGGGGAGGCAACGGAATTGAATATATCCCAAAACCCGACGGTGATCCTGATAGCGGGGTTGAACGGTGCCGGTAAAACAACTTTTTCGGGAAAGCTGGCCAAATTTCTGAAAGAGAAGAAGGGAAAAAGGCCCTTACTGGTTGCCGGCGATGTGTACCGGCCCGCAGCAGTTGACCAGCTACAGGTGCTGGGTACGCAGGTGGGTGTGCCGGTATATGCCAATATAGCTTCTAAAGATCCCATTGGCATTGCCCAAGAAGGTATTGCCGAAGCGAAAAAGAATGGCCAGAATGTGGTCATTGTGGATACGGCCGGTCGATTGGCCATTGATGAGGCGCTGATGAATGAAATATCGGCCGTGAAGGATGCCACCCATCCTCATGAAATACTTTTCGTGGTCGATTCCATGACCGGGCAGGATGCCGTGAATACAGCCCAGACTTTTAATGACCGTCTTGATTTTACAGGCGTTGTTTTGACCAAGCTGGATGGTGATACACGCGGTGGGGCGGCACTTTCTATTAAATCGGTCGTGAATAAACCCATTAAATTTATTGGGACGGGCGAAAAAATGGAGGCACTGGATGTTTTCTATCCCGACCGGATGGCTTCGCGCATACTGGGTATGGGCGATGTGGTTTCGTTGGTAGAACGGGCCCAACAGCAATTTGATGAAAAGGAAGCTGCTGAACTGCAAAAAAAGATCAGAAAGAACAAATTTGACTTCAACGACTTCAAAAGCCAGATACAGCAGATCAAGAAAATGGGGAACATGAAGGATTTGATGGGCATGATACCGGGCGTAGGCAAAGCGATTAAGGATGCCGACATTGATGATAATGCCTTCAAACCCATTGAAGCAATAATTAATTCAATGACCCCTTTTGAACGTGAAAATCCTGATGCCATTGATCAGAAGCGCCGCGCACGTATTGCTAAAGGTTCTGGTACGGATTTGCTGGAAGTAAATAAGCTCATGAAGCAGTTTAACGACATGCGCAAAATGATGAAACAGTTTTCAAACCCCGCCTCCATGACGAAGTTGATGCGCAACATGCCGCGGACGCGTTAAAAACCAGAGCTGCCTATGCTGGTAAAAACTTATGGAAGCGCGGTATATGGTATAACCGCCACCACCATCACTATTGAGGTTAATATTTCGACGGGCACCAAATATTTTATGGTAGGCCTGCCGGATAATGCGGTAAAAGAGAGCCTAAAACGCATTGAAAGTGCTATTCAAAGTTCCGGCTTCCGTATGCCCCGGCAAAAGATCGTGGTTAATCTGGCACCCGCTGACATCCGGAAAGAAGGCTCGGGTTATGACCTGGCGATTGCCATAGCTATTCTGGCCGCATCCGGACAATTGAACACGGACCGTCTTGATCAATACCTGATTTTGGGTGAGCTTTCGCTGGATGGAAGCGTTCTGCCCATTAAAGGTGCTTTGCCAATTGCTTCACAAGCTGGTCAGGAGCATTATAAAGGTCTTATTCTTCCGAAGGCCAATGCCCGCGAAGCGGCCATCGTTAGCGGTTTAGCCGTTTACGGGGTAGAAAACTTAAAGGAGGTTGTCGATTTTCTGAACGGGCAACGTGATTTGTCAACGACCCTTGTCGATGTAGAACAGGAGTTCCTAAACCATATTAATAATTACGATATTGATTTTGCGGATGTAAAAGGGCAGCAAAATATTAAGAGGGCACTTGAAATTGCAGCAGCAGGCGGGCATAATGTCATCTTAATTGGCCCGCCGGGTTCTGGTAAAACGATGCTGGCAAAACGCTTGCCTACTATTTTACCACCTTTAAGTATCTCCGAATCCTTAGAAACCACTAAAATTCATTCGGTGGCGGGAAAACTCGCCGCAGCTGATTCGCTGATGACCGTTAGACCATTTCGTGCACCACATCATACCATAAGCGATGTAGCGCTGGTGGGTGGAGGCGCCAACCCGCAGCCGGGAGAAATTTCGCTGGCCCATCATGGGGTTTTATTCCTCGATGAGTTGCCTGAATTTAAGCGATCGGTACTGGAGGTTATGCGACAACCACTGGAAGAAAGGCTTGTCAGTATTTCGCGTGCACGGTTTAGCGTCGATTATCCTGCCGGGTTTATGCTCATTGCCTCGATGAACCCCTGCCCCTGCGGCTATCACAATCATCCGGATAGGGAGTGTATCTGCACCTCTGGTGTGGTGCAAAAATACCTCAGCAAGATTTCAGGTCCTTTATTAGACCGTATTGACCTGCATGTGGAGGTTACACCCGTCGAATTTAATGCCCTGTCGTCAGCTCAACGCGCCGAAAGCAGCGCGGATGTCAGGAAACGGGTGATTGCAGCCCGAAAGGTACAGGATGAACGTTTCCGAACCATGGATAAGGTCTATAATAATGCACAGATGGGCCCCAAGGAAGTACGCGAAATCTGCCGGATCGATGAGGCGGCCCAGTCACTGCTCAAGATGGCCATGGAACGCCTGGATCTTTCTGCCAGGGCCTATGACCGGATTTTAAAAGTAGCCCGAACCATTGCTGACCTGGATGGGGAAGCACATATCAACACGGCACATCTGGCAGAGGCGATACAATACCGTAGTTTGGACAGGGAAGGTTGGGCTGGTTAGAAAATAAATTAGCCAATTAGCTGGTGGGCTAATTGGCTAGTATAAAGTAAATTTGTTGGGCTTAGTATTTCTTAAGCACCGAGTTGTACGCGCTTGAATGCTGTAACGGTCAAACCCTTGGATACGCTATTCAGAAACTGACCAACACTCTTTGAAGCGTCTTTTACAAATTCCTGATTCAACAAGGTTGAATCTTTGTAGAATTTATTCAGTTTGCCTGCGGCAATCTTTTCTACCATATCATCAGGCTTGCCTTCTGCGCGGATCTGCTCTTTGGCAATTTCCAATTCACGTTCGATTGTACGGGCATCTACACCGTCTTTATCGATGGCAACTGGACTCATGGCAGCGATTTGCATCGCTACATCTTTACCGGCTTCATCTGCACCGGCTACATCTGCGCTCAGACCTACCAATACGCCCAGGCGGTAATTGCCATGGATGTAAGCGATAACCTTATCCGCCGTAATCACTTCGTATTTAGAAACGTCGATCTTCTCTCCGATCTTGCCAGTCTGGTCAAGCAACAGGTCTGAAATTTTTGTACCACCTATTTCAAGGGCTTTCAAATCTTCCAAAGTAGTGGGAGAGGATGCTATAGCGACATTCGCCACATTTTCAGCGAATGCTATAAAGTCTGCGTTTTTGGCTACAAAGTCCGTTTCGCAATTAAGTTCAATGACCACCCCACGCTTGCCATCATCCGTTGTTTTAGCAATGACCACCCCTTCATTGGAGTCACGGTCCTGGCGGCTGGCGGCTACTTTAGCGCCTTTTTTACGTAGGTAATCTATAGCTGCTTCAAAGTCACCATTGGCTTCAACCAATGCTTTTTTACAATCCATCATACCGGCACCGGTTTGCTGGCGTAATTTATTGACGTCTGATGCAGAAATTTGTACTGTAGACATGTTATTTCTTTTTTTTATTTATTCTTTTCCTTCTGCTTCGGTAGCTGTTGCTTCGTCTTCTACCTTATTCCTGCGTGGACGTTTTCCTGCGTCACCTTCGGCACGGGCTTCTCCGGTTGCTTCAACAGCATCGGCCTCTTGGCCATTGTCTATTTTAGCTTTGGCAGCTGCAGCTTCTTTTTCAGCTTCGTCTTCTTTATCGCGCTTGCGTTCTTCTAAGCCATCGATGATCGCTTGTGTGATGACACTGGTGATCAAGGTGATTGATTTAGTGGCATCATCATTGGCAGGGATCGGAAAATCGATGTGCGTAGGATCTGAATTGGTATCAACCATTGCAAAGGTCGGTATGTTCAATTTCAAGGCCTCGCTCACTGCGATGTGTTCCTTTTTAACATCTATGATGAATAATGCAGCTGGCAACCGATTAAGGTCAGCAATACCCCCTAACAAGGTTTCCAATTTAATACGCTCACGCTGTATCATTAGTTTTTCCTTCTTAGATAATACATCATAGGTACCGTCCTTGGTCATCTTGTCGATATTCGACATTTTTTTGATGGACTTGCGTACGGTGGAAAAGTTAGTGAGCATACCGCCTAACCAACGTTCGGTAACGAAAGGCATATTGACATTTTTGGCTTGTTCAGCAACAATGTCTTTTGCTTGCTTTTTGGTAGCGACAAATAATACCTTACGCCCTGATTTGACGATTTGTTTGATAGCTGAAGCGGCTTCTTCAAGCTTGCTCAGCGTTTTATTTAAGTCAATAATGTGTATACCGTTGCGCTCCATGAAAATGTACTTAGACATTTTCGGATCCCATTTACGGGTAAGGTGGCCAAAGTGTACACCTGCATCCAGTAAATCCTGATATGTTGTTCTTGCCATGTTTTGATCCTCCTTAAAAAATTAACGTTTACTAAATTGAAATTTCCGGCGTGCTTTGCGGCGTCCTGGTTTTTTACGTTCAACCATCCGGTCATCACGTGTTACCAAACCTTTGGCGCGCAGGGCTGGCTTCACTTCTGGGTTCAGCTCAACTAAAGCTTTGGAGATCGCCAGCCTGACAGCTTCTGCCTGGCCTTTGATTCCACCGCCTGCAACGTTAACTTTTACATCATAGTTTCCGGTGGCACCGGCAACTTCTGTACTTTGCGTCACAATGTATTGCAAAGGCAATGTGGGGAAATAAACTTTATAATCTTTGCCATTTACTATGATGGCTCCGCTACCTGCTGACAGGTAAATTCGGGCAATGGCTGTTTTTCTTCTGCCTGAAGTATTGGTGATTGTTGACATGTCGGTTCTCCTTAGAATTTAACAGTTTTTGGACTCTGCGCTGCGTGCGGATGCTCGTTGCCGGCATATACATACAGGTTCTTAAATAAGGCGCGCCCCAAACGGTTTTTTGGAAGCATCCCCCTAACCGCCTTTTCTACAATGCGGGTTGGATGTTTAGCCAATAATTCTTTCGGAGAAATAAACCGCTGGCCTCCGGGATAGCCGGTATAGCTTACGTATTCTTTTTCGCTGAGCTTGTTGCCAGTCAGCTTCACCTTGTCTGCATTGATAACGATCACGTTGTCGCCGCAGTCTACGTGTGGGGTGAACGATGGCTTGTGTTTCCCCCTGATCACTTTCGCG
This sequence comes from bacterium A37T11, assembly GCA_900109895.1. Taxonomy (GTDB): domain Bacteria; phylum Bacteroidota; class Bacteroidia; order Sphingobacteriales; family Sphingobacteriaceae; genus A37T11. Next base: position 77,958 of record FOBR01000022.1, on the reverse strand, counting down.
ATCTGAGATGACAAGCGCCCCAGGATCTCGCCTTCTGCGTCAACAACGATCCATTCCTTGTTAACGGTCTTCTTGTTGGCAGAGACAGTTTTGTAACTTAACGTATTCACTTGCTTAATTTTGAAATGATAATAATAAAAAAAGTCCTTTATTCAAAAGGACTGCAAAGGTAGGGATAAGTTTTTGAAATAAAAAAGCCTATCTCGGAAAAAAATAAAAATGCAGTTGTTAAACGGTCATAATGTCTTTTTCTTTGGCTTCAGCCAGTTTATCTACTTTGATAATATAAGCATCGGTTAGTTTCTGCACTTCCGCTTCCCCATCTTTGATCTCATCTTCTGAGACGCCGTCTGGTTTCAGCTTTTTAATAGCGTCATTGGCTTCCTTGCGAATGTTGCGCACCGCTATACGTCCTTTTTCAGCTTCTTCTTTTACTCTTTTGGCCAGATCGCGCCTCCGTTCTTCGGTTAATGGGGGGATCGCTAAACGGATGATGTTGCCGTCATTTTGTGGATTTAAACCGATGTTCGAATCGATGATCGCTTTTTCGATGGTTCCTAACATGTTTTTTTCCCAAGGTTGTACCACTAACGAGCGTGCATCAGGAGTATTGATGTTGGCTACTTGCGATAAGGGGGTGGATGCGCCGTAATAATCTACGAAAATACTGTCAAGCATTGATGGGTTAGCCTTTCCTGCCCTGATTTTGGTGAGATCTGCATCCGTACGGGTAATGGCTTTTTCCATCTGCTCAGCGGCATCTTCCAATTGGAGTGATATGAGATCGTTCATATAATATCTATTAAAAATGTTAGTTCCTTACCAGGGTGCCGATCTTTTCGCCGTCTGCAAGTCGTTTGAAATTACCTGGTTTATTCATATCAAATACAATAATAGGCAGTTTGTTTTCCTGACAGAGCGTAAATGCTGTCATGTCCATTACACTGAGGCCCCGGTCATATACTTCCTGAAAAGTGATTTCATCAAATTTTGTGGCTGTTTGGTCTTTTAAAGGGTCTGCGGTATAAATGCCATCGACGCGGGTCCCTTTAAGGACTACATCTGCATTGATTTCTATTGCTCGTAGTGAAGCGGCGGTATCGGTGGTAAAATAGGGGTTGCCTGTACCAGCACCAAAGATCACGACCCGCCCTTTTTCTAAATGCCTTACAGCCCGCCTGCGGATGAAGGGTTCGCATATTTGCTCCATTTTGATGGCTGTGAGCAAGCGTGTTTTCATTCCGGCCTTCTCAAGCGCATCCTGCAAGGCCATACTATTGATGACAGTGGCCAGCATACCCATATAATCTGCTTGCACCCGGTCCATACCGGCCTTTTCTGCACTTAATCCTCGGTAAATATTGCCGCCGCCTATGACAATAGCAACTTCTATTCCCTTACTGTGAACAGCCTTTATATCTTGTGCGTACTGAGAAACCCGGTCAATATCAATACCGTAATGCTGATTGCCCATCAGGGCTTCGCCGCTTAACTTTAACAGGATGCGTTTATATTTCATGGCCCCAAACTTAGAAAAATTTGCCCTGAAATCCAATTTTCTATTTATCTAGTGCTTGCTGGTTAAAGTGCTTTTGCCAGTTCGCCCAGTAATATCAATGCTTCGTCTATGTGCCCAACGCGTTCAAAACCCAAGCGAAGCGTGCCTTTTACCTCTTTTAAATTACAAATAGTGGGATGTGTTTGAACAAATTGAAGTACTTGACCAAACTGTTCACTTTCAAAATAGGCTGACTGTTTATCGCTCACAAAATATCCCCGCAATACCTGGCCTTTATAGGATATCTTTTCAAATCCAATTTTTTTGCCGAGCCATTGCAGCCTGAGGGTTTTCATTAATCCATGTACGGGTTCTGGTACCGGGCCAAAGCGATCTGTCATGCCTTTTTCAAATTGCTGCAACCCGGCTTCGTCCTCCAGCTTTGCCATATCATTATAGAGGTTGTAGCGCTCAGAAACACTGGTGACGTATTCATCCGGAATTAATACTTCAAGGTCGGTATCAACCTGGGTGAATGAAACAAATTCCCTTGGCTTTTCGTCGGCAAATAAATTGGCAAACTCATCGTCTTTAAGTTCCTGTATGGCTTCGTCCAGGATCTTGTGATACATCTCAAATCCAATTTCAGCTATAAAACCGCTTTGTTCCGCTCCAAGCAGGTTACCACTGCCCCGTATATCCAGATCGCGCATGGCTACGTTAAAACCACTGCCCAGTTCTGAAAATTCTTCGATGGCGCTAAGCCGTTTCCTAGCTTCGGGGGTAAGCGTGGACAAAGGTGGGCTTAGTAAATAGCAATAGGCTTTTTTATTGGATCTGCCTACGCGTCCGCGCATTTGGTGCAGGTCACTAAGCCCAAACATATGGGCATGGTTAATAATAATGGTATTGGCATTCGGGATATCAAGGCCCGCCTCAATAATGGTAGTGGCTACCAATACGTCATACTGATGGTTAATAAATTTGAGCATGACGTCTTCAAGGGCGTCTCCTTCTAACTGGCCATGAGCTACCCCTACCCTTGCTTTGGGTGCTAATTTGGTGATCAATCCGCCAAGTTGCGGAAGGTCGTTTACTCGGTTATGGATAAAAAATACCTGACCCCCTCTTTCCAATTCGTGGGTAACAGCCTCTTGTATGAGTGTTTCATTAAATACATGCAATTCGGTTTGAACGGGCTGACGGTTGGGTGGTGGTGTACTGATAATGCTTAGATCGCGTGCTCCCATCAATGAAAAATGCAGGGTGCGCGGTATGGGTGTAGCTGTTAGCGTGAGTGAATCGACATTTGCGCGGAGGTGTTTTAACTTTTCTTTTACGCCTACGCCAAATTTTTGCTCCTCATCGATAATCATAAGCCCCAGGTCTTTAAATTTTACATCTTTACTGACCAGGCGATGGGTACCGATAATAATATCCAGTTGTCCCTCCGCCAGCTTTTTCAATGAATCTTTAATCTCTTTGGAGGTTTTAAAGCGGTTTATATAATCAATGTTGGCTGGAAATCCTTTTAACCGCTCCGAAAAAGTATGGTAATGCTGCATGGCCAGGATCGTAGTGGGTACCAATACGGCAACCTGCTTGCTTTCAGCCACGGCTTTAAAGGCGGCCCTCACAGCAACTTCGGTCTTCCCAAACCCTACATCGCCGCACACCAGCCTGTCCATGGGATGGGGCGATTCCATGTCGCGCTTGACATCGGCCGTTGCTTTTTCCTGATCGGGCGTGTCTTCATAAATAAAAGACGCCTCCAGTTCATTCTGCAAATAGGTGTCAGGGCTAAAGGCATTGCCGGTTTGCGCTTTGCGTTTGGCATAAAGCGTAATCAGGTCACGGGCGATGTCCTTAACTTTTTTTTTTGTGCTTTTCTTTAACTTATCCCACGTATCGGTGCCCAATTTGTTGAGCTTAGGAATGCTGCCTTCTTTTCCGGAATATTTGGAGATGCGATTGAGCGAATTGATATTGACATACAACATGTCATTATCGGCATAAATGAGCCGGATAGACTCTTGCACACGCCCGTTAACTTCTACTTTTTCAAGGCCTGCGTATTTTCCGATGCCGTGGTCTATATGGGTTATATAGTCGCCAGGCTTTAGATCCCGCAATTCTTTCAGCGTAATGGCCTGCGAGCGGGAATATGATTTTTTTAGCTTGTATTTATAATAGCGGTCAAAGATCTGATGATCGGTATAACAGGCTATTTTTAATTCCTGGTCAATGAACCCTTCGCGCAAACCAATGTGGATGGGTGTAAACGTGATGCCCTTGTCCATATCGGCCAGTATGGCAAACAGGCGTTCGGTTTGCTTGACCGAATCACTGAAAACAAAGTTATGGATACGCGCTTCTTCATTTTCTTTCAGGTTATGAATAAGCAGGCTAAAGTCTTTATTGAAGGACGGCTGAGGGCGCTGCTCAAACTTGATGGTATGGTCTGCTTCATAAAAAAACTGTTTTCCGAACTCTATGATCGGAAAACCCTGCAACATATCAGCAATTATTTTTTCATTGCTGTAATTAAACACAGGGTCTATCCATTCCGGGTTTTGATGCTTATCTGCTGCAGAAAGAGCCTTCCAAAGCTGCAATGACTTTTTATAACCGCTTTCAATAATATCCAAAGTGAATGCTACGTCTTTCATCCATATAACGGAGCCGGCATCTATGTATTCAAGCAGTGAGATATTGTTTTCGGTCAAGAAGCGGGCTTGCACATTAGGTACAATAGTCACTGTATGGATCTTACTGACCGAAAGCTGATTTTCGGTATCAAAGGTCCGGATACTTTCTACTTCGTCTCCAAAAAATTCGACCCGGTAGGGCAAATCATTTGAAAACGAGAATATATCGACAATGCCTCCACGGATAGCAAATTGCCCAGGTTCATACACAAAATCAACGCGGTTAAAATCATAGGAAATAAGGAATTCATTGATGAATTCTATATCCAACCTTGCTTTTTCGGTAAGCTGAAGGGTGTTATTCTCCAATTCCTTTCGGTTGATCACCTTTTCAGCCATGGCTTCCGGATAGGTTACCACCATTCTTGGCAGGTCGCTGTTCCGGTTCAGGGCACTGAGCATTTCTGCCCGCTGCAATACATGCGAGGAATCTGCTTGGGTAAAATCAAATGGTTTACGGTAAGATGCGGGGAAAAACAACACCTGCCGATCAATTAGATTTTCGAGATCACTTAGGAAAAAAGAAGCTTCTTCGTGATCCGGGAGGACAAAAACAAAAGGCTTTTCTTGTATTTGATAGCATGATATAGCCACCATTGCATCCGATGCACCTATTAATCCTTTCAAATGGATCTTTGGATGACTGGATTGCAAAGCCTCTGCCAATGCCTTTACAGGTTCGTGCTGCCTGTATTTTATTAAAATATCGCTAATATTCACGCTAATCGGGGCAAATATACTTAAAAGATACGCACTGGTGTTACCGGTATTCAAAAATATGCGTACCTTAGCCGTATTTAATTTATTATTTTAACCATTAAAAGCTAATCAAAAAGATGAAAAAGTATATGCTATTGCTGGTTTTGAGCACCGGGATCGCGCTGTCGACTAAAGCTCAGCATGAAAATGAAGATAAGAGCAAACGCCCAAGCCCTCCGGCCACAGTAACCGAAACTACATCAAATGGCACAAAAATTACGATTGACTACAGCCAGCCTTCATTAAAAGGAAGGCAGTTGGGTTCTCCTGATTTTGTTCCTTTCGGAAAGGTTTGGCGGACGGGCGCTAACGAAGCTACCACCTTTGAGGTTAGTAAAAATGTGACCGTTGAAGGCAAGGCGCTGCCTGCTGGTAAGTATGGGTTATTTACCATCCCCGGTGAATCACAGACAACCATTATTTTTAATAAAGTAAGCCAGCAGTGGGGTGCTTATAAATATGATGAAAAACAGGACGCATTAAGGGTAACCGTGCCGAATGCAAAAGGTGACATCCCTGTCGAGAAATTTACCATCCAGATTGCAAAAGACGGAAAGGTATCGTTAATATGGGCTGAATGGATCGTTGCTTTTAATGTGAAATAAAAGCGAAAAGCTTAGAGCAGTTTGTTTTTTACTTCCTGCCAGTTATTAACCCGTTCGTATTCGGTGAGTAACTGGTTATGGGGTGAGGTATATAAAAGTGGCCTGCCTTTAAATCCAATGAAATTTTTAGAACGGTCATCGATCATGATGTCCGTATCGACTATTTTATGACCAGTGAACAGGATATGTGTCCAGTTGATGAACGGGAAAAATTCTTCCAGCCATTCCAGCTTATCATTCATTGAATTGGGAAATTCGATGGCTGCTGAAACCACATACACTTCATAATGTTCAGTCAAGGCCTTTAAGATTTCCTGAGCCCCTGGCATAACTGGTAAATCCCTGAAGAATCCTTTTTGATTGATATAATAAAACCATTTGTCCTGAATTTCAATGGGCAGGTTTTCATGCAGCTCTTTTCCGGGAAGCTGCTCTATATTTTTCGGAATACCGTAATCCTGAAAATATAAGTTCAAAAATTTGGCATGGGTATCTGCCATCACTTCATCCATATCGACGGCAATACGTGGCTTTCTTAAATTATTCATTGTTTCAAACTTAACTAAAGTTGCTTGAAAAAGGAAATGATTCAATGAAATAGGTTATGATTTAAGAACAAAAATGAGGACAATTTCAATTTTCTGATTAAATTTGTAAAAAAATCCGATTATGAAACCATTTTATTAAAAATTTGTTCATCAATAAGCAATTTTTTTATGGGTTCTTTAAATCATGATTTTATTAAAAGGAAGAAGCTCCTTTGGGAGAGGAGCTTCATCGCTAACCAATTATAAACCTATATTAAACTGAGGGGACAAACTAAAGTGACAACAATTAATTTTAAAATTTTTATTTTTTCTTATTGTCTGATACAAATGTAGGAAATTTTTAGGAATAAAAACAAAGAATTTTAAAAAAATTTTTGATTTTTATTAAATTTTCTGATTTTTACATGAATTAATAATATTTTTTTAACATAAAATGGAAAAAAAGAATCAAAATTACGAATTAGATAGTCTGGACATTCAAATACTTTCGATATTAATGAATGATGCATCTATTCCATATACTGAAATTGCAAAAAAATTGATAGTTTCTGGCGGAACCATCCATGTTAGGATGAAAAAAATGGAAGAATTGGAGATAATTAAGGGCTCAAGCCTATTAATTAACCCTCAAAAGATCGGATTTGACGTTTGCGCCTTCCTTGGAATCTATTTAGAGAAGGGATCTCAATATAAAAATGCTGTTGAGCAGCTAAAAAACGTAAAAGAAGTGGTCGAATTACATTATTGCACGGGTCAATATAGCATGTTTGCAAAATTAATATGCCGCGATACGGATCATTTAAGACGGGTATTAAATGAAGACATACAGGGGGTGAAAGGTATTCAACGAACGGAAACCATTATTTCATTGGAGGAAAGTATTAAAAGACAAATTAGCCTGGAATAACCGCAAGTCATTACTGAAAAAGGCCGCTCCAACCAAATGGAGCGGCCTTTTCATCACCAGACAGTATAAATACCTTTTTTTTATTTTGTTATATAAGAGACTTCTTTGACGGCTTTTACAACTCTTTCTATATTCGGCAATGCCGCCGCCAGTAAAGTGGGGGCATAGGGCAGCGGTACATCAGCCGATGTAATCCGCACGATCGGTGCATCGAGGTAATCAAACGCTTCCCGCTGCACTTTATAACTCAATTCTGAAGATATGGATGCCAAGGGCCATGCTTCTTCAACAATGACCAGCCGGTTGGTCTTTTTTACTGAGTTAATGATGGTGGCATAATCAATAGGCCTCACCGTCCGCAGATTGATGAGTTCTACATCGATGCCTTCTTTTGTTAATTCGGCCACTGCTGGCTCTACTACACGTGGCAACATTTTACCGAAAGTGACAATAGTTACGTCGCTACCTTCTTTTACAATCTGTGCCTTGCCCAATTCCAGGTAGTATTCTTCTTCCGGAACTTCGCCTTTATCTCCATACATCACTTCTGATTCCATGAATATAACGGGATCCGGATCCAAAATGGATTGTTTCAACAAACCCTTTGCATCGTAAGGATTGGCAGGCACAACCACTTTTAATCCGGGCGTATTGGCATACCAGTTTTCAAAATTTTGCGAGTGCTGAGCAGCCAGTTGGCCGGCATTGCCGGTTGGACCACGAAATACGATAGGCGCTGAGAATTGACCTCCACTCATCGAGCGCAATTTAGCTGCGCCGTTGATCACTTGGTCAATGGCTACCAGGGAGAAATTGAAGGTCATAAATTCAATAATAGGCTTTAAACCGTTCATGGCAGCCCCAATACCGATGCCGGCAAAACCAAGTTCTGCGATGGGTGTGTCTATCACGCGTTTCGCGCCAAACTCTTCGAGCATGCCCTGGCTCACTTTATAAGCACCATTATATTCCGCAACTTCTTCTCCCATGAGGAATATTTTCTCGTCCTTGCGCATTTCTTCGCTTATGGCTTCACGAAGTGCCTCCCTAAACTGTATTTCTCTCATTTTAAATTATCATCCATTTTTGGAACGCAAACCTAGCATAAAATTTTGATATTTTATAATTATGAGTATTGTTTTAAGCCATCAATTGCTTTCAAAGCCACTTTTATCCTCAAATAGATGGCCTTTTCCTTCTTTTAGGAATTCCATATAAGGGTCATTTTCGTACATAAGCGCAGATGGATTATGCCTGAACGGAATAGCAGGATTAAAAATTTCTTCGAGGGTAGATTTTAGGAAGTCGCTAAATGCGGATTTGATCTCTTCCAGATACTCCCTTTCAACCAATTTTCTTTTTGCTCCGGTGCCTGTATAAAATATTGGGCCTTCTCCCCGCAGTTTCCGGGCTGCATAAAGGTTGGGCTCTATGTACCGTAATCCACTAACCTGTTCATAAATGTGGGTGTAAAATAAGGTTTGAATCAGGGCTTTGTTACTTTTGTTGGTTTCCGGGGCCATCAGGGTTTCTAAACTATGAAATCGAAGTTCATCACGCCCTGTTTTATAGTCAACGATCCGTATTTTATCGTTTACTTGGTCAATACGATCAATAATTCCATATAAGCGCACCTTTTTTTCCTGCCCGCCTACATTGATGGAAAAATCAGTACTGTAATCTTTTTCATTTTCGAGTTCTATAATACGTAGCGGTGCAATTTCATTGGCATCATACTGCAGGTATACTGCTGCATATTCTTCGGCGATACGCAGCATAATTTGCTGCATGCTGGATGGCTGGCTGATTTTATCAGAACTATTGAATAGTTCCAGATTTAAAGCCTGAAGGCAAATCCGAGGTAGTTCTTTTATTTTTGCCCGAATTTGTTGTGACTGAATCCATCCTGCTGTCCGCATTTCTTCGTAGGCGATTTGCATAGCCCGATGCACCACCGACCCCAGCTTGTTCATCTCAAATTCTTCTGTTAGCCTCGGGGGTTCTTTAATGCGGGCAATGTACTTAAGAAAAAACAATAGCGGCGATTGCAGATAGGTGGTAAAGGCGGATGCCGAAATGCTGGGACGTTTTGGATGATCTGGTTGGAGATACTGGCTTAGTTGTTGCCAAATGGCACCTGTTTTTGGAATGATTAACGTTTCGGGTAGGTCTGCAGATATAACCTGCTGCCGCTGCACGGTCTTTTTAAATGTAAAAGAACTTTCAAACTGCAATTGCCTGATAAAACGGCTGGGTTCTCCGGTGTTTTGTTCATCTACCTGGTTATTGTAAACCAAGGTTACCTGATGTGACCGTTGCAATAAGCGATAAAATAAATAAGCGGATAGCGCATCCTGGTTTTCCATTACCGGGAGGCCATGGGCTCTCCGGATGTTGTCAGGAATGTATGATGAGGCATGGTTGCTTTTGGGCAAGATTCCTTCATTGACTCCCAAAATATATATCTCATCAAAATCAAGACAACGGCTTTCAAGTAGGCCCATGATTTGGATACCTCTGAGGGGCTCGCCTTCGATGGGTGTAGTGATACGCTGCAAGGCTTTTCGCAGTAATAGAATAACAAATTCAGGGGATAATGTGGTGTCTCCGGCAATGCCCTGCTGCAATTGATTGATGACTTTTTTTACTGCAAGCATCAATGCAGCTTCCATATGCTGGAGCTGGCCTTCCTGTTCCCTGCCTATTAATACGCCTTCGAGCAAGCGGTGTAGTTGTTGGGGTATTTGCCAGCTGCTGCGGCTATAATCAAAAAAAGATGGAAATACGCTGCTTATGTCGCTTAAATGCCTGACCGGCACATCCAACCACTCATTCTCTTTGATCTGCTGCCTCACCTGCGCTTGAATAGCAGGGGGTACGTTGCTGAACGGATGGATTAAAAAAACTTCTACATCCCGGTAATACACTGCTTTTCCCTTATTGGCTACCAAGTATTGCTGTACGTTTAACCATAGGTCTAAAAGGCCAAATAGGGCTGACTGTGTTAATGGATATCCCATACTGATATTAAATCCGCCGGGTGTTTCGGGCAGGCTCTGCAGTACAGGAATTAACAAACTTTCATCGGCCAGCAGGATGGCTATACTTGCAGGTGAGGCTGCTTGGCTAACCGAAGGTTTTAATAAGGTATGTAATAATTTGGCCTGTGCTACTTTGCCTGTGGTTTCAATGATCCGAATTGGCTGCTTTTTTTGGGCAAGATAGGCGGGGAAATGGCCCATGGCATTTTTCAGTCCATACTTATGTAGGTTTAATCGCAGAAAATGGCCGGCTTCCTGACGTTCGTCATCCAGATAATAGGGATCGGCATCAAAGTAAAAAAGGGCTTTCCCTTCGTCTTGCCATTTGGAAAAGAGCAGGCTCTCACACCTATTTAATGCGTTAAATCCTACAAATACCAATTTTGTATAATCATCAATAATGCTTCGTTTAGCTGCGTAACCTGTGGCAAGGTCGCGGTAATTTCCGGCTGTATAACTTAAATTACTGGCCGCAAGTTGTTGCCTGAAGCGTTGATAAAGGGCAGGTAACCGCGCCCATAGCCGTAGGAACTTTTCCTGTACAGCCGACTGTTTGCTTGCTGAGAATGATTCCCAAAATAGCTTCATAAATCTTAGCTGTTCCGGGCTAAGATGCGGAAACTGTTGCTGAAGCGAGGCAATATCATAAATTTCAGCATAAACCTCGGCTGGATTTACCAGTTCATAATCCAATTCAGCAAAGTCGTGCAAAATGATCTCAGCCAGTGGATAAAATTCATCAATGGTTTCAGTAAGCCGGCCCTCTGCCTTTAACAGTTCATTATGCTCATGGTATAATATGAAAAATTGGGTTAGGTGGCTGGCTTCAGGATTGGCGGAAGTTTGTGAAAAGAATTCCTGAATCGTAAAGAAAGAAGGGCTCCAGATGGGTCGCGCTGACAAATCTGCGAGATGTTTCCTCAAAAAGATGATGGGCCGCCTGTTATTGAATATAATGGCTATATCCCGCAGGTTATCGCCATATCGGTGCCATACGTCGGCGGCTACTTTTTTTAAAAAGGACTCTTCTTTCATACTGCCTTTAATTCTTTTTCATAACCGTAATAGATATACGCGCGGATATTGGGATGGCCCAGCTGTTGCAGCGCCTGCTTATAAGCATTTATTTGCTGAATATGTGCAGCCTCCTGCCCGCTGGTGAATTTGAAATCGATGACGATCAATTCTTGGTGGCCAATCAATATTTTATCTGGCCTAAGTGTTTTGCCCCCCGGAAGGATAATGCTTTTTTCATTAAATTGCTGATAACCGCTGCCGGAAGATATGAACTTTTGCAAGGTAGGGTGCTGATAGGTTTGGCTGGCTATAAGCAATACCTCTGCACGCTCTGCGGCATGCATCCACCCTTCGGCGGTTAGCTGATCGGCAATAGTGCTCAGTTGTGATTCATCTGGTGAACGGGCTAACAGTTCGTGCAACAACCGCCCTTGTCTCTTCACTTTTTCCCGGCTTAAGATATCCAGGTTTTGCAGCTCTTCTTGCCCAATGAGTACCTGTTGTATATGTCCTGACACCGGGTAATGGGTAAATTTCCAGGATTGTTCTACTGATTCAGTAGGTTTTTGAACCGTGGCTGCTTCTTGGTTTTGATCAAAGTGCAGCCGGTCGGTAAACGTGATGTTTAGCGCTGCTGCATGATTGGTTAGCACTTCTAATAAAACGTCTGACACCAATAAACTTTTGGTATCATTATCGCCTTTTTTACCTGGCGCGGTAATGTATAAATGCTGGCGGGCACGGGTATTTGCAACATAGCATGTATTCAGGGCATCCATGTAGTTATACAGCATTTCCTCGTAAAAGGAGCGGTATAAGACGGATTTGCCCAAATCTGCTTTGTATTTTAGGGGCACTTTGTTTAGGATGGAATAGGGGGTATTGGACGTATCTACCCAAAAGTTACTATTTGGCCGCCCATCTAATTCCCAACTGCAAAATGGTATCATGACCACGTCAAAAGCCAATCCCTTTGATTTATGGATGGTGATTACTTCTACGGCATCTGATTGCCCGCCAGAAGGCAAGGCTTTTTCGCTTCCTTCTTCTGCCCAATAGGTAAGAAAGGCTGGTATGCCCCGCTCCCCGCCAGCAGTAAACGCAGCTATAAGGTCGCGGAAGGCCAAAAGGTAAGGAAGACTGGCTGCATGGTCCTGCAGGCCGTACTCCCGAATTAAAAGTTCACAGAGTTCTGCCAATGGAAGCTGCTGCCATGCCTCCCAATGTTCACACAGTGCTTGAGGCAATAGACCGGCCAATTGTGCAGGATCCCGTTCATTGATATAAATCCAATCGTCGGCAGTGATTTGATGGCCTGCGCTAAGTCGGTTATACAGGTAAATGGCTGTGGCTTTGTAAAGGCCGTCATCAGGCGGTCTTGTGCTTTGCGCATACAGGGTATTGATCAATAACTGGATGGCCGGATGATTGCTGAGCAACAATGCTTCTGCAGATATAATTTCAAATGCAGGACGCTGGTCTAAAAGGTAAGCTACCAGTTCTTTGGCGTCGCGGTTATTGCGCACCAAAATACCAATTTGACCTGGCCGGTACCGGCCACTGGTCATCCACTCTTCAAGCGTGGTATATAGTCGCTCCATGGCTGCTTGTTTTACCGATGATGCCCGGTGCAGGTTATTTTCAACTTCTAAAAAATCGACCTGAACAATACCGCCCTGTTTTTTATGCTGTTGGGGCATTTCTTGCCCGCTATCTTGGTAAGCCCGCAAGATGGTATTATGTAAACCGGATGCCTGCCACCACTTTTCATAGGTTTCTGCGCCGAGATCTGTCAGTATGCGGCTATTTATTCGATCTTGCACCCATGCGGGGGCATAATGAAACAATAGATTGTTAAAGGCGACGATATTTTCATGGCTTCTGTAGTTTACATCCAACGTTTCATTGGTAAAGAGTTGGTTTTGGATCGGGTTGTTAAATGCGATCGAAATTTCATTTTCAGCACGCTCTAGCAGGATGCGCCAATCACCATTTCGCCAACGGTAAATACTTTGCTTGACATCACCTACCATTAAATGTTCGGTACGCTGACCGCTGGCCGATCCGAGCGCATTGATAAGCAAAGGCCTGAAATTTTCCCATTGCTTGCGAGAGGTATCCTGAAATTCATCAAACAGGAAATGCCGGTATCGCTGTCCGGTCTTTTCCCAGATAAAGGTAGGATCTCCGGTTTCTGTCATACCGATATTGTTTAACAAAATCTGTGCGTCGCTGATCAATTGAGCTGAATTTTCTTTGCGCCAGCCCGCCAGCAGGTTGCTCATTTCTTTTAAAAGCCTTAAATAATACAGGTTGTCATTAATGGCTTTCGCCAGGTAATAATTGCCTCCCTTCTCCTGATAGAAATGATCAAGGTGTTTTAATAGTGGGTTTAGCTGACTGTATAGGGCTGCCATATTTTGTGTTAGCCCTTTATTTTGCCATTCCTGAGGTTGATCAATATATTTTCTGGTCTTTGAAACAACATCGGCTGGATCCGCTGGTGAAAGGGTATGCAGCTTGCTTAGGTAATTCCTGGATTTTTGGTTAAACTCAGCGGCATCAATTGCCCAGCTGCGAACTAATTCAGCTGCCTTATTAAGGGTATTTTTAAATTCTTCTTCAAATTGACGAATAGTTTCTTTGGTATACTGATCCAGATTTTGAAATAATTCGTGTCCGGGAATGCGCGATACGGCCTGGTCATAATCTTGAAAATATTCTTTAAATATTTCATCTGCCAGCTCGGAGAGTGCATAACGATAGTTCCAATGATCGTCATTATCGATTTTTGACTGCGCATAATCAATGATCCATTGCAGCAAATCCGGCCGTTCATCTAACAATTGGTTAAGCCGTGTAACCAGATCGTTTTTGACTTTTCGAAGGTTCATCTCCAGTTTATAGGAAGCATCTATGCCCAGTTCAAAGGTAAAACTCCTAATCACTCTTTGAACAAAGCCATCAATGGTACTGACTGAAAATCGACTGTAATCATGCAGGATCTGCCGATAAATATGACTGGCCTTTTGTTGCAGCATTTCTTCGTCCCATGTTGCGAATTCTTGTAAAATAAAAGTTCGGTAGCTGCTGGCTTTGTCAGTGCCTGTAAGTCTCGATTCTTTGGCCAGTGCCTCCAAAACGTCCATAATTCTTTGTTTCATTTCGGCTGTAGCTTTATTGGTAAAGGTAACGGCTAATATCTCGCGGAATTTATTTTCGCCAGACAACAAAAGGAACAAATATTGAAGGGTGAGACTAAATGTTTTACCAGAACCCGCAGAGGCTTTTAATATCTTTAAGGGTGGGACGGTTTGCATAATTGCAAAGATAATTACTTGGCCCGTTCTTATGGGTTATTTTATTCAAGGCGGCTAAAATTTGTTAAATTTCATGGAGTCTTTAATAAATTATGTTTTCTTTGTAATAACCGGATTTTATGTTTTTGGTCCTAAACTGTTATAAAATGTTTATTATTCCATGAAACAATCATGAAACTAAAGAAAAATGCACTCCCTCTTATAATACTGTTCTTATTTTTGTTGGTTGGTGGATTTGTTTTTTTCTCCTCTTTTTTTGATGATGCTGAACAGATTTCATTAAGCCCTGAGCGTATACCTGTTGCTAAAAAAGAAATACTTTTCGGTATTCCCATGGATCCCTACAAAACTTCGATATATACTGTTTCCCGCAATGAATCATTATCGGCAATTCTTAAAAAACAGCATGTTGAGTTAAGCCGTATTGCTGAAATTGCCGAGAAATCCATGCCAGTATTTAATGTACGAAAGATGTCTGCCGGCAATTCATATACGATCTTCAAAAGCAATACGGATACTTCAAAAATTGCATTTCTGGTCTATCAGCCTAATCAGGTAGACTACATTGTTTATGACCTGCGAGACTCCTTAAAGGTCTATGCAGGAAAAAAAACGGTGGATAAAAGGGTGGAAAAGGTAGCGGGTGTGATCAATGGATCATTGTATGAAACGCTTCAGGAACAGCATGCCAGCCCTGAATTGGCCGTGCAATTGGCCGAAATTTATGGTTGGGCCGTAAACTTTTACCGGCTTAATGCCGGGGACTGGTTCAAGATACAGTATGAGCAATCGTATGTGAATGGACAGCCAATAGGTGTTGGCAAAATTTTATCTGCCGTATTTTCGCAGAATGATAAGGAATTTCAGGCTTATTATTTTCAGCCGGATAGTAGTAAAGCAGGAGAATATTATGACGATCAGGGCAAAAGCCTGCGACGGAGTTTTCTGAAGGCGCCGCTTAAATATAGCCGGATTTCATCCAGGTATTCGTTAAGCCGGTTTCACCCGGTACAAATGCGATGGAAAGCCCATTTTGGCACTGACTTCGCTGCACCGCAGGGAACGCCTATTATTGCTACAGGAAGTGGGGTGGTTATTGAATCGGCATTTAGTCCTTTTAATGGGAATTATGTAAAGATTAAGCATAATGATACCTATACGACCCAATACCTGCATATGAGCCGCCGCGCGACCAAAAAGGGACAACACGTGAGCCAAGGCCAGTTAATTGGATATGTTGGGAGTACCGGTCTGGCAACCGGACCTCATGTTTGTTATCGCTTTTGGAAAAACGGCAAGCAGGTGGATGCATTAAGGCAATATTTCCCTCCAACAGAACCGATTGAGAGTAAATACCTGGCAGCATTCAACCAGCATATTTCCAAACAAATGGAAATCCTTAAAAAATTGAATCCGGATGATATTTTGTCATTGTCGCCTGATGTATTCGCTTTTTATGATCTTCGTGATCAGCGTATGAAACATTTACTTCCCGATTATCTGTTAGGTATTAACAAGACGGAAGCGGAACTACCGAAGGATTATCTGTAAAGGGCTGCTTGGTTCACTTTCGTTCTTTATTCGGTCTATTGCTGTTACCACATATATATAGCTGTGATTGGCCATTAATGAATTATCGGTAAACTGTGTATATTGTCCATCGTATCCAATATTTAAAATATTTTCTGCCTTTTGGAGGTTGAGGGGTTCTCCATCCATGAACCGATATACGACAAATCCGTAAGCCATATCCCCATCGGCTGCTGGCCCGGGAATTGTCCATGTTAAGGTTATGGCATGTTTGCCTGTTATACTGGCCCTAAGATTACTGGGGGGAGTGGGGGCTATGCTATCTAGCCAGTTCATAGCGGGCGGTAGCGCTTTGTACTTATAAAAGCCGTATTGGAGACTGTCTCTTAAACCTGCAAAATTGTTCATTAACGATTTTGAACTAAAAAAAACACTTCCCTGAATACGGTTGTTTTGACGCAGGTAACGTAACTGATTTGGTATTTGCCGGCGGTCATTCCAACCATCACTGCGTTCTTCAGCTCGATAAAGGGCCTGGCCAATGTATAGGTGATGACCATAAGTGTTGGCGCTCCACCAATCGGTCAATTTATCAAATGCTGCAGAACGATTGCTAAAGGGAAAATAGATTTGTGGATTAATGTAATCTACCCAACCTTGCTGCATCCATTTCCTGGCATCTGCATACAATTGCCTGTATCCGCTGAATCCGCTTGACTCTGATCCATCTGGGTGTTGTTTTTTATTATCCCAAATACCAAAAGGGCTTACCCCAAACTTTATATATTTCTTGACGGCATGGATACTGTCTGCCAGTGTTTCTATCAGCTGATCGACATTATTGCGACGCCAATCATCAATATTATGGAAATTTTTGCCATATAGTTGATAGGTTACTTCATCTGACAACGGTTTACCGCGTTCTGGATATGGATAAAAGTAATCATCGAAGTGTATACCGTCAATATCATAATTTCTTACTACGTCCATGACTACATTAACAATGTATTCGCGTACGGCAGGCAAACCGGGATTAAATAACTTTCTTCCACCATAAATGAAAAACCACTCTGGATGGGTACGGGTAACGTGATCGGAACTTATATTGGCTGGGTTTAAATCAAAAGTGGCACGGTATGGGTTTAGCCAAGCGTGGAGCTCCATTCCGCGCTTGTGTGCTTCATCAATGGCATAGGAAAGTGGATCATAAAAAGGCTGCGGGGCCTGACCTTGTTTACCAGTGAGAAAGCGGCTCCAGGGTTCACGGCTTTTGGCATAAAGCGCGTCGGCAGATGGCCTGATTTGAAGAAGAATGGCATTAATGCCCGCTCTCTGATGATTATCTAACAGCCTGATTAATTCCTGTTTTTGTGTCTCCGGATTTAAACCAGGTGCTGAAGGCCAGTCAATGTTAACAACAGTAGCAACCCATATACCCCTGAATTCTCTTTTTGGAAATTCAGTTAATTGCTGGCAAAAAGCTGCCCGGACCGGCACCAAATAAATGGCCAGCATTAAGCTAGTGAGGTAACGCACTTGTCTATTCATTTTCAATCTTGCCAGGCGGCAAAGATAAACAACCAGGCTACATAGCAAAAATTATTACAAAATTTGCCTGTCAAAGGGCCAGAGTTATGGTTGGAACAATTTTTGCATTAATATTAATAATAATGTAAAGAAATTTAGTTTGAAAGCTATTTTAAAGAAATACGATTTTCAAGAGCAGGCACAAAAACCGGGAAATTCTCCCCCTCCAAAGGATTCGAGCAAAATTTATTTCTTTTTAGTTGCTATTGCAGCTTTATTGGCAACAAATATTTATTTTTACTTTAAATATAAAGATTCAGATGCGCGCATTGCCGAGTTAAGCGATGATAGGATCCGGGTGGGGGCTGTGATTGACAGGATGGAGTCTGATCTGAATTCGGCATCTTACAATAACGGTGTTCAACTAACTTCCTCTATGAAACTTGAAGAAGAAACTGCCAGGGCAAAAATTGCCCTGCTCCGTTTTAAACTTTCTAAAAATCAACTGGACAGGAAGGAAATCAATCAAGCGTGGCAAGACGTAAAAGCACTGCAATTATTATTATCCAAACATATTTCTGCAATTAAATTATTAAAGCAAAAAAACACGCAAATAGGCAAGGAGCGCGATAGCTTGCTTAACACCATTAAGGATACACGTGGAAAGGTAGCAAAGCTCCAGAGCCAAAAGTCATCGTTACAGGATCTGGTTAAAATAGCTTCTTATCTCAAAATATCTTCATTTTCTGTAAACGGGGTTAGTTTGCATAGTAACGGAGAGGAAAATACGGAAACCCGCGCCAGGCGCTGTGATCAATTCAAAATTTCACTTAGCATTGCAGATAATCCGGTGATTAAAAAAGGTAATTATGATTTATATATGCGGATAATTGATCCAAATGGGAATCTGATCATCGATAGTAACAATGTTTTTAAATTGGGAGATGAAGATATGCAGTATACCTTGAAAACAAATATTTATTTTTCAAATGACGGAAAGTTATATAATTTTTCATGGACGCCCAGCGAAAGAATAAAAAAAGGCACTTATACTTTTGTTCTCTACTCTGACAACTCCTTGATGGGTCGCAGTAGTGTTACCCTTAAATAACTTATCGGTTTTACTACCTGTGCCTTTAGGACAAAGTAATCTTTCCTGGCTGTTGCGGAATATGGATCATAAAAGTTGTTCCTACATTCAATTTTGTTTCGTAATAAATGGCACCGCCCATACTTTCTATGGTTTTCTTTACAAAAGCCAGCCCTAACCCCGTTCCGGAGCTTTTCGTGGTAAAATTGGGTTGAAAAATGCGCGCCTGAACATCCGGATCAATACCTTTTCCATTATCTTTTATGGTTACGATAATGGTGTCTTCTTTTTTAAAGATGGATATATCGATCTCACACTTCCTGCGACTTAGTTTAGCTTCCAATGAATTTTTCAACAAGTTAATAAACGAACGTAACAATTGGTCATGATCTCCTTTTAGTTGGAGCGTATCGCCATCCTCTGCATGCAGCGCTATTACGGCCCCGTTGTTATTAAAGATTTCAACGGCCTTTTCAATAATTTCACGTAGGTTCAGATCATCGAGTTTGGTATCAGGTAATTTTGCAAAATCAGAAAATTCGGATGCGATACGTGACAAGCTTTCTATTTGCTCAATAAATGATTTACTGAACTTTTCAAATTTTTCATTAAACTTTGGATCGTGTTCCTTCCAGGAGCGTTCTAATAACTGTACGCCTAATTTTAAGGGTGTTAACGGGTTTTTAATCTCGTGGGCCACTTGTTTTGCCATTTCCCGCCAGGCCGATTCACGCTCTGACCGTACAATGCGTTCTGCACTGTGCTCCAGGGCTACGATCATGGTATTATATTCCTTAATAAGACTGCCAATTTCATCATTGCGTTTCCAAAAAATTGGTTCATTCATCCTGCCAATGGTGGTGCGGGCAAGGCTCCGCTGCACCAGTGTGAGTGGTGAGGTGATTTGGTTAGCCACAAAAACAGCAAATAAACCCAGTGCTACAATAACCAGTGCATAAATATTAATGAGTGTATTTAATAATAAACCTATGCGTTCATCAATTTCTTTTTGGTTGGAAAATTTAGGAAGACTTAAGAAAGCTATGGTTTCGTTTTGGTCATTCTTAATACGTGCGTATGCTACAATATAATTCAGGTTTCCGATTTGTTCGCGATGAAAGTACTCAGATCGTTGCAATCGCTGCATATTTAATAGCGCATTTGGATTCATGAATCTGGAGATCAGCCCTAAATCATAAATTCTTAATTGAGAAGAGTAAATGAGTTCTCCTGATTTGTCGTAGAGGTTAAGATCAGTGGCATTTGCTTCGGCGGCAATATTAAATTCTTTGGTCGAATAAATGGGTTTTTTTAAGAAATCATTGTTGAAAAACCTGTTTTCTAACCGATATGCAATTTCTGTAACATCTTTTACTGTTGTTTCTTCTTGTTGTTTTTTATATTGCAGGCTGATGCTAAAAAACGTGATAATCCCCACGATTATTAAAGTAAGCACTACGGCCAGTACCACGAACGCTTGTATACGCGTACTATATAAAATCCTGCTCTGGGATATCAGGATAGACCACCTGAGGTTCCTTAAGCTAAAGTCATAATCTTTTAAGGTTTTAAATATCCATTTTAAGCCATAGGCAATAATGGAAAAAAACAGGAATACAAGAAACAGGAAAGATAAGGAAGCCAGTTGCGTCCAGGTGCTTGTGATGGGCTTGCTTAATACGATCAATGTATGTGCATTTGGCCAATAGATCAAATGGCTATAGTTTCTTTCATTAAATTGGGTTAAACTATCCAATCTTTTTGGATAGGATTTGTCTGAAAGGCTGTATACATAATCGCCAAATTGGCTCACTAAGTTTCCATCCCGATAAAATGCGTAAGCATAATTTTCCAGCTCATTTGAATTATCGACCTTACCGTCCACCAGTACGTCCGGAAATGACACGGTACGCCTACCGAAAGATCGGTTATTTAAAGTGATAAGCAGCGTGCCAATGGTTTCATTATGATAAACAATGGGCAGCAGGCCGAAATATTCAATGCTGGCGATGCTGTTTGTGATCCGATAAAAATCGAGTTTTTTAGAAAGTCTGAAAGAACCATCCACTACTTTCTCCAGGTATTGCTGCAATTTTGCTTCAGATCCTGAGCCGATTGATTTGAATTCGGCATTGTATTCAGACATATTGCACTCAAAACGCGACAAGTAACCGGTTAAATATACTTTTCGAAAGTGTTCATTTAATATCTGAAGCTTGTCATAGTTAGGAAACCTGAAATAATCAATAAGCAATGGATCTTTTAAAACTTCTTTCTCCAGATCAAAGAAAAGCAATACGGCATTGGGGTCGTCTGATGTACTTAGTCGCTGCAAGGTTACTTCCTGTGCCTGCAAGTGCTTTTGGGCCTGAAAGGCGGCATGCTTAATGGAAGCAATGGTGGCAAATAAAAGCAAGATAGAAATAAAGACGACTAAATTGAAATCTCTATTTTGATAATTAAACCATCCTCTTAAAAAAACGATGGCTGAAAAAAGAAAAAACGATACGGAAAGATCATGGATGGTTATTTTAAAAATAGTAAGCACCAAAAGCATAATAACAAATGCAAAAAGCGCTTTTTCTTTTGTAAACCCGAATTGCCATATTCCTATAAGTAATACTTCGATCAAGAAATAAAGATCAAGCAGTGTAAGGCACAAGATAAGGATGCCCAGCCAGCTATAAAAGTTGAGGTTAAGGATATTGGTAACGTCAAAGTTTATATTTGAATTGACGATAAGGCCATTAAATATGTTTGTAACCTGTAGGCAAATGACGTAAATAAAAAATCCAAATACCACAAATAGAACCCATCCCCACCACTTTCCCCGTTTTGAATCCGAAATTTTCAGATCATACCTATAGGCAAAAACATAACACATGAACCAGGTAAAGGATAAGACATTGAGGAGAAATGCTCCAATGGAGGGAAAGAAAAAACTGGATGCAAAATTCCGTGGGTCAAATAACCCGCCATAAAAGTGACCAGCCAGCCAATTACTGCTTAGGTCAATATACCTTATGATTAAAAAATAGCAAAAAAACAATTGGATGGACAGCAATATATATCCTTTTTGGGCTATCCACACACAGATGGTATTTACAAAAATGGTCGCTGTAATGACTGCCAGCATCCACATAATTAATTCAATAACCGAATAAAAGGTGTTGGTGGTTTCCTGGCTTAACTTAACCGAAAAGAGGTACTGGCCATCTGTGGTACGTATGTTATAAACAGTACTGTCCGTATTTTCAGCAATCTCCAGATTTTGTGACTTTAAAATATCGGGCGAAAAATGGTCTTGCAAATAGTTATTCTGTAGCGGGAATTTGGTCCTAACGGGAATTAGGCAAACAACAGATTGCCCCCCGCCTTCCTTTTTAAAAGCTGTATACCATCCATTGTCTGCCTGGATCATACTGATGCCATCCGGCATCCCGGCGTCAGTCTTTGGTACAATTTGATCTGATCCCCAAAAAACCAGCTCGTTGTTTGAATAGACGTATACAAATATGGATTGTTTATCTCCAAGATTGTTAATTATGTCTTGTGCCAGATCGTTATTTTCATCGATTTGCCTAAGCGAATTAAACCAGGCTGAGTCTGCCAGCAAGTTTTTGACCACTTCTTCTTTTTGCTGGAGGTTACGCTCAATGTGGCGGGCGTCCAGCAATAATACCTCCTCTTTATGGAAGGTAAGGCGTACGGTAACGGCTGTTCCTGCAAAGCAGAGCGTCAGCAGCAACAGTAATATCCGTATTTTGAAGGAGGTGTTCACACAATATATCTCAATTAGTTTAGTAAAATTAATAAAAAAATAACAAAAAACGCTGCGGAAACCTAATCACCACAGCGTTATTTGTTATCTATAGAATATTCTTAAACTGTGGCGGCCTGAGTGGCCTTTTGCCGATCAACTTTTTTCACCAAGCCTTGCAACACATTTCCGGGACCAACCTCCGTAAATGAATCACATCCATCTTCGATCATGTGTAATACCGTCTGGGTCCACTTTACGGCCCCTGTGAGCTGTTCGATTAAATTATATTTGATTTTTGAGGGATCTGTTTGTGGTAATGCGTCTATGTTTTGGTAAATGGGACAAATGGGAGACTGAATCGTTACAGCTTCAATGGCTTCCTGAAGCTCAACCCGGGCCAATTCCATCAGTGGCGAATGAAATGCTCCGCCAACATTGAGCTTAATTGCTCTTTTAGCACCGGCACTTAACATCAGTTCGCACGCTCTGTCGACCCCTGCAATGGTTCCGGATATTACGACTTGTCCCGGGCAGTTGTAATTTGCCGGAACCACTACGTCACTCACCCGATGGCAGATATCTTCCACCGTAAAATCATCCAATCCTAAAATGGCTGCCATGGTTGACGGCTGGATCTCACAGGCTTTTTGCATAGCGTTTGCCCGTTTTGCTACCAATTGCAGCCCGTTTTCAAAGCTGAGCGCTCCGGCAGCAACCAGTGCTGAAAATTCGCCTAACGAATGTCCAGCGACCATTGCTGGCTCAAAACCCTCACCCAATGCCTTTGCCAGGATAACAGAATGCAGAAAGATGGCTGGCTGCGTAACCTTTGTTTGTTTTAAATCATCTTCTGTACCGTGAAACATCACATCTGTAATCCGGAATCCTAAAAGATCATTTGCTTTTTCAAATAATTCTTGGGTACTATTATTATGGGCGTATAATTCTTTGCCCATTCCCACAAACTGGGAGCCCTGACCGGGGAAAATAAATGCTCTCTTCATAATTTTAATATGCGCAGTGGTTTGTTTTTAATGCAGGCTAGCAGTTATTAATCTTAAAAATTCTGCCCGGGTCTTATCGTTGGCAAACTCACCGGTAAAGGCCGACGTGGTGGTGACTGAATTTTGCTTTTGTACGCCACGCATGGCCATGCACAGGTGTTTGCATTCGATAACTACGGCAACGCCTGCTGGCTTAAGTGTTTCCTGGATGCAATCGCGTATTTCATTCGTGAGCCGCTCCTGTACCTGAAGGCGCCGTGCATAAATATCAACAACCCTCGGAATTTTACTTAACCCAACAATGTAGCCATTTGGAATATATGCAATATGTGCTTTTCCAAAAAAAGGAAGCATATGGTGTTCGCACATGGAAAAGACTTCTATATCTTTAACGACGACCATTTGGCTATAATCTTCTTTAAACATGGCCGTATGGAGCACTGCGGCAGGGTCCAAGTCATATCCATGAGTTAGAAATTGAAGGGCTTTGGCAACCCGCTCTGGGGTTTTCTGCAATCCTTCACGACTCGGATCCTCCCCTAATACCTGCAATATATCTGTATAATGTTCTTTTATGCGGTTAATTTTTTCGTCGTTATACCTGTCAATTTTAATGTATCCGTCCATGTCTTCATCGTGATTGGGCGTGTTTTGGTTTATCGGATTCATGCTATTCGCCCAAATATTCAACATAGTTATTCTCTGTTTCGTGCAGGCGTATACTATGCAATTGTGCATGGTGCCGCTGGATGTGCGGTTGAAGCTGCTTAAAAATCTCCATGGCCAACACTTCGGTAGATGCCATCTTACCTTTCATAAAATCAACATCCATGTTCACATTTCTGTGATCCAATTTATCGATAACTTCATGAAGTATGGTATCTTTGAGAACCTTTAGATCCATTACAAATCCTGTTTCGGGATTCACCTCACCTTTTATGGTGACATAAAGTTCATAATTATGCCCATGCCAGTTTGGATTGGAACATTTGCCAAAAACACGTTCATTTTCTTCCAGACTCCAGTCGGTGCGATACAGCCTGTGGGCCGCATTAAACCGTTCCCTGCGTGTAATATAAATCATAGTTTACAAAGATAATATTTACTTATGAGTTATGAGTGATGAATGCTCTTCATAGCTTTTTTAATAGCATTGGTTTTTATCTTTATCGTCAAATAGTTATTTTGCACGCAAATGAATACTGCCAATAGATTTTTGATCGTTGCCGCTACTGATGCTGAAATTGCGCCGCTTTTGGATAAATATGCTGCACGGATTCCGAATACCGATGTGCTGATAACTGGTGTAGGAATAGCTGCTACGTCATTTGCCTTAGGTGGCTGCCTTGCTACCCACCAATATGACCTTATTATAAATGCGGGCATTGCCGGATGCTTTGATCGTGAAATAGCTCTTGGGTCAGTTGTTTCGGTATTCGAGGATACCTTTTCTGAATTGGGAGCAGAGGATGGGGATGAGTTTTTGACGGTCAAATCGCTTGGTTTTGGCGAAAATACATTGACACCCCCAGCCCCGACTGATCATCTTATATTGCCGCTGGACGGATTGCTAAAGGTTAAAGGTATTACCGTAAATTGTGTGCACGGTAATGATTTGTCCATCCAGGCCGCCATCCAACGATTTAACCCGACAGTTGAAAGTATGGAGGGGGCTGCTGTATTTTATGCCTCTTTACAAACAGGTATTCCGGCTATCCAGATCAGGGCTATCTCTAATTATGTGGAGAAACGGAACCGGGCAAACTGGCAGGTTGGGCTGGCGATAAGCCATCTGAATTGTTTTTTAATGGATATGATTTCTGCAATAAACCAGCAAATATGATTATTCGGCTGTCAATTTAAATTAATGGAGGCGTTCTGATCCGCGCAGGCTAAGTCTGGATGCCAAAATCGAAACGATACCTGAAATTATAGTGACAGTAAAGAATACGGTGGTAAAATCTTCCCATTGAATTTCCACGGGATAGGCATCAATAAAATTATTATCGCCCATTTTAATAAAGCCAAAATATTGCTGGAGAAGACATACACTGCACCCTAAAAGCATACCCAGTATGCAGCCAATCAAAGAGATCATCATTCCTTCTAAAAAAAAGATGCGGCGTACCAGCACGTTGGCTGCCCCGAGGCTTCTTAGCACTGTTATATCTTTACTTTTATCAATAACGAGCATGGTTAACGAACCAATGATGTTGAAGGTTGCTATGATTAATACAAAAGTCAGGATAAAAAAAACTGCCCATTTTTCAGAATTAAGAATTTTATAAAGTAAGGCATTTTGCTGTACCCGGTTCTTAACAATAAACCGGCCCTTTAAAAAATTAGATAAGTCGTGTTGTAGTGCCGCTGCCTGCGCTGGATGCTTACTTATTATTTCAATGGCCGAAAGCTGATCATATTCACCCAATACATCCCGTGCAAATGTTAACGGAGTGATGATGAGTGGGTCAAGCTGTTGCTGAGATTTTAGCACGCCTGTTGGCAAAATAGACCGGATGTTAAATTCATCGGCAGGATTTATGGCATTCTGAACTCCCTTTCGGGGTGAATATACATCAATCGATAGGGTATCCCCTAAATTCACTCCCAACTGCATTTGTATTTGGGCACCAATCACGGCCGCATCCTTTTGATGCTTATAAAGCAAAAAATCACCGTCATACATCAAGCTATCCACATCGGGCCCTGGTTTGAAACCATCACTAACGCCTTTAATGGTACCGATAACCTGATTGTTCCCATAACGCAAGAGTACTTTTTCCTGCAATATACCGCTGTAGGATACAATTTTTTTATTTTCTTTCAGGTATTTTAAAAATGCACTGTCTGGCACAAAATATTTTCCTTTAACAGCTTCTATCCGTATATCGGGCGTAAAACTACTATACATGGAAAGTACCAAGGTCTCCAAACCATTAAATATGGATAAAATGATGATTAGTGCCGCGCTGCTTACCAATACGCCAATTAGGCTGATGATGGAGATAATATTGATGGCATTGACCGATTTTTTGGAAAACAGATACCGTTTCGCAATATAGAAGGCCGTGTTCATACTTCTATTATCAATTAAGCACGTATATATGGGTTATTCAGTTTCTCATCCCCAATGGTGGTTTCGGGTCCATGACCCGGGTATACAATGGTATCTACAGGAAGGGTATATACTTTTTCACGAATGTTCTGCAATAATTGCTCGTGATTTCCTCCGGGAAGGTCCGTACGTCCGATACTGTTTTTGAAAAGAACATCACCTCCAATTAAAAATTGATGTTCCTGGTCATAAAAACATAAATGCCCTGGAGAATGTCCTGGTGCAAAGATGAGGTGTAATGTATTTGCCTTTCCCCATTTTATGAATCCTTCTTCCTGTAAGAAGGTTTCAGGAATGGGCGACATTTCATATCGAATCCCCATTTGCGGGGCATAATTTTGTACTTCGAGCAATAATGGAAGCTCTCCTTCATGAAAAGCAGGGAGCAAACCATACTGGTCGTATATAAATTTATTACCCAAAACATGGTCAATATGACAATGGGTATTTAATAGTAATTCGGGATGGAGCCTGTTTTCAGTAATAAATTCCTGCAATTCGTTTTCTTCCCTAACGGTATACATTCCCGGATCAATAATCACCGCAGATTTGTCATGGTCATAAATTAGGTATGTATTTTCCTGATAGGGATTAAAGACAAATGATTTTATATGCATAGCACAAAAATACGATATTTACTTCCATTGAAAAGATTTTATGAGGGTGTCAATATCTGTTTTTATGAAATCGATTACAGGCTGTACCGAGTCAAGTTTTGGACGTTCATTAAAGTATAAAGCGCCTCTTAAGTAATTCTTGGTGCTGTCAGTTATGTAAAATTGAATGGCTGATGCGGCATTTCCGCCAATTTCGTAATAAATACCATACACGGACTGTGCTGGTATACTGATCTGGCCTTCATCAATGGCCGTGGCTTTTATGGTATGTGCGAAAGCTAGGCTATGAGCGTCTTCAGTCAATTGGTCGAGTTCTGTTTTGGTGTGAAAAGTATAATAACTTAAATAAAGCCGCGCATTAAAGCTTGGGAACGTAATATCAAACCAACATGGATGTTCCTGGGCATGCCTTTGATCTAACTGTATGCCTGCATAGCTGGGATAGTTAAAGGAAAAATGGCACGGGGCATGATAAGCCTGAAATCTTTTTTCAGGAAAAATAATGCGGTGATAGGCCTGGGGTTTGGGTGTATTGTGTGATCCCCTGCAGCCAATTAACCATAAAATAGCTACTAAATAGCCCAAACTGAGATTTAATTTCATAGCTAATTTACGATATTACCAGGCTACACCTAGTTATTCCAGATCTCCCAATTCTTTTCAGCTTGCAAAACCAGCATTTCCATACCGTTTTTAACCGTAGCTCCCCTTGCGGCCCCACGTTTTAAAAAGGCTGTTTCTGCAGGATTATAGACCAAGTCATATAGCAAATGGTCTTTGCTTAAATATTCATATGGTATCTGAGGGCAGGCTTCCACGTCTGGAAAAGTTCCTAGCGGGGTGGTGTTGATGATCAGTAAATGCTGGGCGATAACCTCAGGATTCACCTGTTCATAAGATAATTGCTTACTGGTAGCCCGACGTGAAACGACCGAGAAATCAATATGGAGTTTCTTCAGTACATAAAATACAGCTCTTGCGGCTCCCCCATCCCCCAATACCAACGCCTTGATAGGCCGCTTTGGAAGCAACGGCTTTAACGATTCTTCAAAGCCATACACATCGGTATTAAACCCTGCCAATTGAACCTTATCAACCCCCACTTCTCCGCAAAAAAACGATTCTACGGGGTTTCTCTTGATAATCTTGATGCAATTGACGGCATCTACCTCCTTGGCTTCGGGAGATATTTTATCTAAATAAAACATTACTCCGATTTTATGAGGAATGGTGACATTCAATCCACAGAGTTCCGGGCTTGCCTTCAGCAGGCCTGGCAGCTCGCTGATCTGTTGCAAAGGTAAAAGTTCATATACACAATCAGTAATCCCTTCTTTTTCAAACTTATCATTATAATACTGCTTGGAAAAAGAATGTTTAAGTGGATAACCAATTAAACCAAATTTTTTCATTTAAAAAAACGATAAACCCCTATTACCGATTAGGGCGGCGCAAATATACCGTTTATTTACAAGTTATCTGCTTGTATATTTGCCAATAATATCAATTATTACTTTATTTTGCTGAAGCTGAGGTAAATACTCAAATAAAATAGGGTACTTATCCGCGTTTAAATGTAGTGCCTGTTCAAGCGTGGCCAGAGCATCGGTAAACCCTCCTGTAGCAAATAAGTAGGCAACCATGCGATAATAAAGTTCTGCTGCATCCGGATTTGCCCGGATAGCTTCGGTAATGATATCCTTGGCTTCAAAAAGTTTTCCTTGTTCGTAAAGAATCGCAGAATAGTCCAGCCAGGCTTCTACATCCACCCCGTTCAATTCGACGACCTTTGCATAAGCTTGCTCGGCTTCTGCAATCTGCCCTAATTTGTACCGTGCATCGGCTACGGCAAACCAATAATCCGGATTTTGGTCATCCAGCTCCAATGCTTTTTTATAAAAATGCAGTGATTCAAAATAACGTTCTTCGTAATCAAGCGTTACTCCAATGCCAAACCAGGCATCGCATAACTTGGGATTGATCTTAACGGCCTTTTTATAGTAAGAGCGCGCTTCATCCATCTGCTCCAGCTTTTCATAGCACTCCCCGATAGCACAATACGTATCAGCGCCCGGTGGTTCATATTCAAAAGTGTGCTTATAAACGTCAATTGCTTCTGCATAACGTTCCAAATTGACCAGCGCATTTCCTTTGTTGAAATAGGCCGAGCCAAAGTTTTCCTTGATCAGGATGGTATAATCATAGGCATCTATAGCCTTTTCAAATGCATCAATTTTATGGTATGCATTGCCCAGATTATACCAGGCAGCATATGAGTAGGGCTCGTTGTCGATATACTGGAGATAAAAGTTAATGCTCTCCTCTTGTTTATCCAGTACATCATAACAAAATGCCAATTCATAAAGTGCATCCTGATTTTCCATATTGAGCTCCAGGCACTTTTTAAGGCTTTTGACTGAACTCTCATAGTCTCCCTGATTTTGATATATCATCGCCATTTGGAGGTAGATATCATCGGGTGTTTCAGTAAGGCTAAGGGCGTGTTCCAGATTCTCAAAAGCCTCTTCGTACCGATCAACACTACCCAGAATACCTCCCCTGATCAGGAAAATATCGGGCTCTGAAGGCTCAAGCGTTTCTGCTTTATCTAATGCCGCCATGGCACGCTCTGTTTGCTGTGTCAGCATAAACAGGTGGGCCTGTTTTATGAAAAATACGGCCGCAAACGGGTGCTGGCTAACTGCGTATTCAACTACCTGCAACGCTTTTATCGGATCATTTTTCTCAATGTAATAATCAATAATTCCTTCAAAGGCCTGGGCGTCAAAAAAATACTGATCCTGGTTACGGATCATCTCCTCATATCGTTCAACTGAGAATCTGGGATCTTCAGAAAAACCAAACTCAAAATCTTCTTCCATCAAATCAACCGTCTTAAGAACTGTAAAAAGCGGGACACCATATTACCCTAGCTTTGTCAAAACAAAATAGGTTTAAATATGGCTTCCAACTAACATAAGTTTTCCACATATTTATTCTTATGCAAATAATCTTCTGTTGAACAACAAATTAATGATTCCATATTTGTCAATAACCTCATTAGATACGCTATATACAAATATACGATTTTTTACAGGAAAACCTTCATTTTCGTTTAAATTTGCTGTATGATTGTTTATAATCCGAAAGATTGGTTTCAAGCGCTGTTTTCACTACAACGCTCAGATACCGTACGTAAATTGTTTCCGTTGATTTTGTTAATAGCCCTTTATTCAGGGGGTATTGCTTTTTGGGAAATAGAGTATTTAAAATTATCAGAAAAAAATTGGATTAAAAATATCACCGTGTTACATAGCTTACTTGGCTTTGTTATGTCACTTCTGTTAGTTTTCCGTACGAATACGGCTTATGACAGGTGGTGGGAGGCACGAAAACAATGGGGGATGCTTACGAATGTTAGCAGAAATCTGGCCATTAAAATACAGGCTTTCCTTGAATCTGATGATCAATTAAACAGAGGTTTTTTCACAAAATCAATCCCGTTATTTGCTAGTACGCTTTTTGATCACCTTCGCTCAAACAAGACCCGGTTTATGTTGGATGAAAAGGAACATCCGGAATTTGAGACATTGGATAGCCAAAAACATGGGCCTAACCAAGTGGCCTCGCTAATCGTTGAACGAATTAATCAATTGTATTTGGAAAAATTGATTACTGGCGACCAACTTATTGTAATGAGTCAAGAGCTACAATCGTTTGCAGATATATGCGGGGCTTGCGAACGCATTAAAAACACGCCCATTCCGATATCTTACAGTTCATTTATTAAAAAATTTATTTTTATTTATGTACTTACGCTCCCCCTTGGTTATGTGGTTTCGATGGGCTATTTCGTCATGGCCACGGTACCATTTATCTTTTATGTGATGGCTTCATTAGAAGTCATCGCAGAATCAATAGAAGATCCTTTTGGTACTGATCCGGATGATCTTCCCATTGAAAAGATGGTCAACAATATCGGGATTCATGTTGCGGAGATTATCCGTTAGCTTACTAACAATTTATAGCCCCTACCGTGAACGTTTACTATTTCCACTTTTTGGTCATCGCGAAGATATTTGCGTAGTTTGCTTAAAAATACATCCATGCTGCGGCCATTGAAATAATTATCGTCATGCCATATTTTAAGGAGTGCCTCCTCTCGGGTAAGCACTTCATTTTTTTTAAGACACAGCATACGCAGCAATTCAGCCTCTTTGGTGGAAAGCTTTTGCGCCAATCCATTGCGAGATATTTGCTGTGAAGTATAATCAAAGTGATATTCACCAATCTCAAAACTATCCGGTAGTTTTTCCTGCACTTGGTCATCCGTTAACAATACCCGCTTTAACAATGCATTGATACGCATCAGCAATTCTTCTACTCTAAATGGCTTTGTGATGTAATCATCGCCTCCCAACCCAAAAGCTTCGGCTTTATCTTCCATCATGCCTTTGGCTGTTGCAAAAATGATGGGAACCTTTGCGTTCACTTTTCTGATTTCTTTACCTAATGTAAATCCATCTTTTTTTGGCATCATGACATCAAGAATGCAAAGATCAAAATCCTCCCGGTTAAAGATCCGTATGGCTTCCTCTCCATCTGCACACAATTTAACCTCAAATTTTCCCTTTAATTCCAGGTAATCACTTAGAATTTCTCCCAAGTTGGGGTCGTCTTCAGCTAATAAAATTTTTTTTATCACATTCATAAATGCTGCAGCCTACGGCTATTTCTTTATAGGTTCTATTTCCTTGCAAAGCGGCAAGGTAATTTCAAACTCGGTCCCCTTTTCTTTTTCACTCTTCACTTTTATATGTCCATTAAGCCGTTTAATAATGTCACTCACGTAACTCAACCCTAATCCAAATCCTTTAACATCATGACGGTTTCCGGTCGGAATACGGTAGAATTGATCAAAAATCTTTGATAGCTGGTCTTTACTCATACCAATTCCCTTATCGGCTACGGTTATGTATAAAAGCTTTCCCACATTTTTTGTGCTTATGTAAATGTCTGGCTTATCTTTACTGTATTTAATTGCGTTGTCCATCAAATTTGACAACACGTTGGACAGATGCAATTCATCGGCCATCACACGCGAATAGGTAGCCTGAAGCTCCAAAGTGACGCTGGCTTCACGCTTCTGCAATTGTAATTCCATGCTATCCACTACCACGGGGATCAGCTCATTTACGTCTATTTCCTTTTTATCAAGTTTGAGATCCCCTTTGTCTATCCGTGCAATATTGAGCACCCTTTCAATGTGATTGCCCAGACGGACATTTTCATCGTATATGATACTGGCCAAGCGATCTACCCGATTTTTGTTTTGTCCTATTTCGGGATCTTTTAGTGACTCACTCGCTATCATGATGGTGGCAACAGGCGTTTTAAATTCATGCGTCATATTATTTATAAAGTCCGTTTTCATTTCAGATATTTTTTTCTGCTTTAATATAATAAAAATGGTATAAGCAAAACATCCGATTAGCACTAACAGCAACCCTGCTGAAGAAAATAGCATCACATGGATGCTTCCCAGCAGGATATTGCTTTTATTTGGGAAAAATACTGTCAATGAGCCTGGTAATTTGTTAGGATCATTTGGAAAAAGGGACACTTGATAGATGCCAGCGTTGTCGGGCATTGGCTGAAAATTGGCCAGCTTAAAAAGCAGTCGGTTCCTATCATGAATTTCCACATTAAATGGTGAATGAATTCCCCTGGCTTTAAATTCCCGATCTAGCTGATCCTGTATATAAGGATAATCAATGCGTTGATTTAGGGGGCGCTTTGACAAAGCAAATTCATTGGCCAGATTTTGAATTAGACCAGCTGTACCCGTATTTGCAGAGTCGAAAAATTCGTTAGCCTGCTCTATCCTTTCCTGTTCTTCAAGATGGGCCAGTTCAGAAGCCAATTTTCTGTCAAACCGCGGCGGTAATGCTATTAAAAGATGCCGGTCTTGCCCTGAAACATCCACCACAAAATAACGCACGCTGTCATCTTTAGCTTTTTTTGGAAAGGGTGAAGGATTTTCGGCATATACTACCAGCTGGTTGTCTTGTACTATTCCCCCAATAGAGCCCTGAATATCTAACTTAACCGAATAATTTCGGGATGGATGTCTTAAATAGGTCTCATAAAACGAATTGTCAAGTTCTATGGTTGTGGGAAAACGCTCTTTCAGCTCCTTTTCTTTTTTGTTAAAAGTGATTTCCTGTTCGGTTACATTTTTTCTTAAATAGTCAATCCTGACACGACGGCTTTGTTCCTCCACCCGCTGTTGTATCATGCGGCTACTTTTTCGCTCCTGATCAGAAATAAAGCGCACCATCTCCCGCTTCCCTGCATTTTGGACAACTGCCCCCATAGCAGCCTTGACTGATTCATCAAACAATTGCGACTGCAAAAGGTATGATTTCCATATGAAATAATACTGCATACCAATTACTCCTACCAAGGCAGCAGCCATCAAACCAATGATCAAACTGATACTTTTTCGCTTCATGCTACACAAAAATACAGAAGCTTACAGGTTTTGGAACGTCATTTAACAATTTTTAACACTCGGGTTGTCAATAACTTTCAAAAATAAGTTCTTATCTTTGTGTAACTAAAACAAAGACCTATTAGTAATGAGAGCCTTTAAATTTGTATTTTGCTTGGCTTT
This sequence comes from bacterium A37T11, assembly GCA_900109895.1. GTDB lineage: Bacteria > Bacteroidota > Bacteroidia > Sphingobacteriales > Sphingobacteriaceae > A37T11. Next base: position 44,233 of record FOBR01000022.1, on the reverse strand, counting down.
GTATATGACTCCTTTATTGACGGTGATTGCAAAAGAAAGCTGTCCTAAAGCTTTCCTGAAGGAAAGTTATCCGGATTCTACCTCAAAACATTCTACCCTTAAAAACGCGGCACCATCCCTTATAAGCAATGACACTATAGGTCCGGGAAGGATTGTCATTAATAGCCTGAATTTACCATCTCCGGCCAGGAAGCATGTTGTCAAAAAACTGACTGCCAGCAGTAAAATATTGCATAAAACGACTGAGTAATCCAGTCGCTTCATGCAAACAATTTTAAAATAGTTTATTATTTTATTTCTGTTACTTTGATCGTATTCGTTTTACCTTTTTTATGTAAAGGGGTTGACGCTGTATTGACCACAATCTCGCCTTTAGTAACCAAATTGAGTTCCTTTAGCTTCTTGTTAACATCATGGATACTGCCATCGGTACTTTCAAATCCATCATAGTAAAAACCACGCACTCCCCAGAGCAAGCTTACGGTATTTAATAGCGATACATTACTTGTGAATACATAAATATCTGCATTTGGCCGATAACTGGATATCTCAAATGCGGTGTAGCCAGAAGAAGTCATGGCCACAATGGCTTTAGCACTCGTTTCTTTGGCTAAATAAACGGAGGAAGCACATATAGAATCGGGAATATAGCTTTCAGGATTATAAGACTTATTTTTGGGATTAAAATAACGATAAGAAGTTTTTTCTACATACCTAATGATTTTACTCATCGTTTCAATTACAATTTCGGGAAATTCCCCTACAGAGGTCTCTCCGCTCAGCATTACCGCATCAGCTCCATCCAATACAGAATTTGCTACATCATTAACTTCAGCACGCGTGGCTCGTGGTGTGGTTATCATACTTTCAAGCATTTGAGTAGCTACAATGACCGTTTTTGAGGCCGCACGGCATTTATCTACGATCATTTTTTGAAGTACGGGCACTTCTTCCATTGGCAACTCTACGCCTAAATCACCTCGGGCAACCATCACAGCATCGGTGACCTCAATGATGGAGTCAATATTTTCAATAGCCTCAGGTTTTTCGATTTTAGCGATTACCCTGGCCGTCTTACCCCTTTCTGCAATGATTTTTTTCAATAATATGATGTCTTCTGCTTTGCGCACAAAAGACATGGCGATCCAATCTGCATCGTGATCCAATGCGAAGTTTAGATTAGACAGATCTTCTTCTGTCAAACTTGGAATGGACACATTGGTATTGGGTAAATTCACACCCTTACGCGACGTTAATACCCCTCCATGAATCACTTCACAGTCTACCGTGTCGTGTAAATTCGTGGCCAAAACCTTCATTTGAATCTTTCCATCATCTAATAAAATGATTTCATCCACATTTACATCCTTCGGGAATTCCTGATAAGTGATATAGATCATATTCTCATCACCAATCTGTTCATGGGTTGTAATTTTAAGGCGGTGGCCGTTTAACAACAAGGCCCCTCCTTCTTTCATTTTTCCGATCCTTATTTTAGGCCCTTGAAGATCGGCCAAAATTCCAACATTAATTTTATGCTGGGCATTGATTTCCCGGATGGTCTGAATGGTTTTAAGATGATCTTCCTGGTCGCCGTGGGAAAAATTGAGACGGCAAACATCCACTCCTTTTGCAACCATGCTGGTTAAAATTTCCTTTTTTGCTGACGCCGGGCCTAGTGTTGCAACAATTTTAGTTCGTTTTTGAACTTTTTCCATTGAAATTATTTTAGTTTAGAGATGCGATACGATGTATCGCGGTATTCTTTATTATCTTTAGAATCGGCTAAAATACCAGATTTTCTTTAGATTTCAATTTATGGGGCTCAATTTCTGTAGCAGTCAATACATCTTTTATTCCAGAAATGGCATGATGAAGTGTGGCGAAGTTTTCGTCATCGATAAAATTTCTTATCAAAAAAAAATAATCAGCCCCTCTCATCTCCGGAATGAGGAATCCTCCGTTAATTCCACGGTTTGCCAAAAGATAATATTCTGTTTCTGCCATGGGTGGAATAAAAATATATCTGCTGAAAAATAAAATTTGTTTATTTAAATAGTCTACCTCATGATCTTCTGTTTTCGCCAGTTGAAGGCCTGTAAACTTGTTTATATGATAACAAAGCCGGTAATCTTTCAGTTGGCAGGTAATGCCCAGCAGTTTAAAATCAAGATCCAGCTCAAGTTTTAATGTAAGCTTGTTCAAAACAAATTGAATTTTATTGGCGAAAATACAAAAACAAAATCCAATAAAAATTATTATTTTATTAATTTCTAAAAATACAAGTTTAGTAAGCTAAAACCGAAAAAGGTTTGATATTAACCGAATTTTATTTTTCTTTGCACTGATTTATTAAACAATTAATCCATAAAATCATGTCTGATATCGCTTCAAGAGTAAAAGCAATTATCGTTGAGAAATTAGGTGTTGACGAAAACGAGGTAACACCAGAGGCTTCATTTACCAATGATTTGGGTGCCGATTCGTTGGACACTGTAGAACTTATCATGGAGTTTGAAAAAGAATTCAATGTGGCCATCCCTGATGATCAGGCTGAAACCATTAGCACCGTTGGGCAAGCCATTGCTTACTTAGAAAAAAACGTTAACTAACTAATTTATTAGGCCAAAACGTATAAATGGAGCTTAAAAGAGTAGTAGTAACAGGACTAGGCGCGCTTACTCCTATTGGAAATACTGTTCCTGAATATTGGGACAGTTTGATCAAAGGAGTAAGCGGAGCTGCTCCTATCACCCAATTTAACGCTTCTAAATTTAAAACCAGGTTTGCTTGCGAAGTTAAAAACTTCAATCCTGAGAATTTTTTAGACCGTAAAGAGGCTCGAAAGGTAGACCCATTTGTACATTTTGCACTTGCTGCTACTGATGAAGCAGTAAAAGACGCAGCCCTGGATTTCTCTAAACTTGATACAAACCGTATTGGAGTTATTTGGGGTTCGGGGATCGGCGGCCTTAAAACGTTTTATGATGAGGTGAGCCATTTTGCCAACGGCGACGGCACACCAAGGTTTAATCCCTTTTTTATCCCAAAAATGATCCTGGATATAGCGCCAGGACACATTTCTATGAGATATGGATTGCATGGGCCTAACTTTTCTACTGTTTCTGCCTGTGCTTCCTCTACCAATGCCCTTATTGATTCACTTAATTATATTCGTGTTGGCACGGCCGACATTATTATCTCCGGAGGTTCAGAAGCTATTATAAATGAGGCTGGCATAGGCGGTTTCAACGCCATGCATGCATTGTCAACCCGAAATGACGATCCGGCTACTGCTTCACGCCCTTTTGATAAGGACCGGGATGGATTTGTGGCCGGCGAAGGCGCCGGAGTGATTATTTTGGAGAGTTTGGAGCATGCCAAGGAACGCGGAGCGAAGATTTATGCTGAAATTGTGGGCGGCGGCATGAGTGCTGACGCCAACCACATCACGGCTCCGCATCCGGAAGGGTTAGGTGCCCGGCTGGTAATGGGAAATGCACTACGTGACGCCCAATTAAGTGTTAATGATATTGATTATATTAATGTACATGGAACATCCACCCCATTAGGGGACATTAGTGAAATCAAGGCCATCATGGCTTTATTTGGTGATCACGCTTATAATTTAAACATTAGTTCAACCAAATCAATGACCGGCCATTTATTGGGTGCAGCTGGTGCAATTGAATCAATTGCCTCCATTTTAGCTATAAAAAATGACACTGTGCCACCCACCATTAATCATTTCACGGATGACGAAGCACTGGATCCACGGCTTAACCTTACATTTAATAAAGCCCAGAAACGGGTTATTAATGCCGCGATGAGCAATACATTTGGTTTTGGCGGACATAATGCTTCTGTTATTTTTAGAAAATACAAGGACTAGAAAATACCGATTCTCGAATTATTTCAGATGTCTATTTCCGGTTTTTATAAGTTGCATTTTTCACCTCAGCGCAAATATGTGAAAGCGCTTAAGAATTTATTGGGATTTGTTCCTGGTAATATGCATTTATACCACATGGCATTTCGACATAAGTCTGTGGCAAAAAACATCAAAGAAGGGACAAAAAACAGTAATGAACGACTTGAGTTTTTAGGCGATGCTATTTTGGGTTCAGTAATTGCTGAACTTTTATTTACAAAATACCCTTATAAGGATGAAGGATTTTTGACAGAAATGCGGTCAAAAATAGTCAGTCGAAATCACCTGAACCTACTGGCACGAAAACTTGGCCTCAATGAGCTTATTCAATTTGATACGCGTATGATAGGACCACAGGCTAAGCAAACTTCTTTACTTGGTGATGCCTTTGAAGCCCTTGTTGGAGCCATTTATCTGGATAAAGGATATCGGTTTACGCGTCATTTCCTGGTTACGCGCATCATAAAGCAACACGTAGATATTCATCAACTGGAACAAACTGAAACCAATTTTAAAAGCCGGCTTATTGAATGGTGCCAGCAGGCCGGTAAAGAGATATCATTTGTGGTGGTTGAAAATGCCTTACAGGAAAATTCAAAACTGTTCACCATTGATGCCGTTATTGAAGGACAAGTGTGGGGCACAGGCCGGGATTATAATAAAAAGAACGCCGAAAAATTGGCTGCTGAAAAAGCCTGTGAAAGCTTACACGTAATTTAATGGCTAAATGCTGGTTCTGAAATTTAAATTTGCTAATATTTATACCTGTTTTTCCACAGCTCACGTAATCTTTCGCGTAGTTTATCTTCTGCGGGGTTATGACCCGGATTATAAATGATCGTTCCGCTAATTTTTTCGGGCAAAAATTCCTGGACAATAAAGTTACCCGAATATGAATGTGCATATCGGTAATCTTTGGCGTACCCCATATCTTTCATCAGTTTAGTTGGTGCATTTCGCAAATGAAGCGGTACTGAAAGGTCTCCGGTTTGTTTGACTATTGCCTGCGCCTGGCTGATGGCTTCAACGGCTGCGTTACTTTTAGCTGATGAGGCTAAGTAAGTAACTGTTTGCGCTAAAATAATTTTTGATTCCGGCCAACCAATAACATTTACAGCCTGAAAACAGGTGTTGGCCAGTAACAAGGCATTGGGATTGGCATTTCCAATATCTTCTGAGGCGAGTATCAGCAACCGGCGGGCAATGAACGAAGGGTCTTCCCCTCCTTCTACCATACGGGCCAGCCAATATACGGCCGCGTTAGGATCACTTCCCCTAATGGATTTAATGAACGCCGAAATAATGTCATAATGCTGTTCACCCGCCTTGTCATAAATGGCCATATTTTGCTGAACTTGTTTTAATACCAGCTCATTTTCTATGATCAAAGGGTCATTCGTTGCTGAATTAACAACCAATTCCAAAACATTCAGCAATTTGCGGGCGTCACCTCCAGACAGCCTTAGTAAAGCCTCGTATTCGCGGATTTCAATCTTTCTTTTCTTTAAATAGGGATCCTCCTGTATGGCTCTTTTTAATAAGGCAATTAATTCGTTTTCATTCAGTGGCTGCAAAACATATACCTGTGAACGTGACAACAACGCAGATATCACTTCAAATGAAGGATTCTCGGTCGTGGCGCCGATCAGCGTAACCAAACCTCGCTCTACAGCTCCCAGCAAAGAATCTTGCTGTGATTTTGAAAATCGATGGATTTCATCAATAAACAGGATCGGCTGTTCACCCCCCTCTTTTTTAATTTCTGTGGCCTTGTCGATCACTTCCCGAATATCTTTCACACCCGAGTTAATAGCACTAAGACTAAAAAATGGCCGGCTTAGCCGTTCGGAAATAATAAATGCCAGTGTGGTTTTGCCAACGCCGGGAGGTCCCCAGAACAGCATGGAGGGTATATTTCCACTTTCAATAACCTTTCTTAATACGGCACCTTTGCCAACCAGGTGTTGCTGTCCGGCATAATCATCAATCGTTTTGGGCCGCATTCGCTCAGCCAATGGGGGAATAGTTGCCATATAATTATTTTAATTACCAAACAGATTAGCAAATCTAATAAATATTATACGCATATTTGCATGTAGCTTTCCATTAAACAACAAGCTTGGTATGACTTTGGTAATAAAGTTGGTGATAAAACAGTAACCACCCATGCAAGCTTCATGGTTATTAAAAAGCAATGATTAGAATGAAAAAAAATGGCTTCTATTTCCATATATTCCTTTTTATAATTTGGCTATCATCTTATCCTACTACCTTCTTATTTGCTCAAACAGCGAATGCTGATACCATTCGCTACCATTCCGGATTTACAGGTATTGGACCAAAGGTTTATAATTTGCCAGCTCCGCAATCAAAGCAGGAAATCCTTGCCAAAGGGTATGAAATAAAACAAGTTGAGGCACCCAAAATTGACTCCCTTCTCGATAAACAACAATTTTTTTTGCAGCTTAAAGAACTATTTTATGCGCCTGTGGGTCCCGCCAGCTCTTTGAAAAGTGAACAAGATCTCCAAAGAATTATTAATGGGCATCTATTCTCAGGCAAGTTGGGGGAAGCGGCCGGTGCACAAAACAGTCTGGCCATAATGATGGTCAGCAAAGATAACTATGAAAAGGCTACTAGCCTATTTGAGGAAGCCTTAAAGGGCAAACAAGCCACTAATGATCAGTTATCGGAATTGACAATCTTACAAAATTTGGCGCTCTATAAACAGTATCTTGGAAAAAACGTACAAGCCATTAATTATTTTGAGCAATCGCTGGCGATTGCTCAAAAATTAAAAGACAAGCGGGCACAAGCGCAAGCATTGGTTGGTATTTCGCTGGAAATGGCCAGGCAACAGCATTATGAAGAAGCAGAACGCACTATTATCAGAAAAGCGATTCCGCTGTTCAAAAGTGCTCATGATGTTGCTGGCCATATTGGGGCTTTTAAGTCGTTAGCCACCATTTACGAAATGCAACAAAAATATGCTCAAGCGAGCTGGTTTTACCTTCAAGCTAAAAAAATAGCGCTTCCTGGACAAGTAAATTCGGGAGAAATGGCTTATATTTTTTACAACCTAGCACATATAAAATACTTAATAGGCGATTTTAAGCTCGCCATTTTGGACTATAAGTCAGCTGAAAGCATCGCACGAAAAAACAATTTGATACCCCTTCAGCTTGCCATACAGGATGTATTAGGCGAAATTTACAATCAAACTGGCGACTATACCGCAGCGGTTTTGGCCCTGAATGAATACAATAATCTAAAAAACAAGATTTTGGAAAGTCAAAATGATCAGCATACCGGAATATAATCTTTTCATTGTAAAAATGGTATACGCATAACGCCAGCTAAAGTTGCAGCTTTTTATAATATACTTAAAAAATATTTACTTATTTAATTAGAGATAAATAGGTTAATAGAGAAAAATTTATTGCAACCATTAATATTTCAATTATCATATATAAAAGCAATCATGAGCGTTAATAAAAATGGTTGATTTTTTGAGTAAATTTATCGGCTAATTCCGATATTACAACCGGGATAAAAAAAATGAAATTTAAATTAATAGTAGAAATGTTGAAAAAAGTGTTTTTGGCTTTATTTATGGTTGCAGCGATGGCCTGTTCGGCAGATCCACGTGTAAACCTTGACGACGATGGCTCCATTAAATTAAAGCCTGATGCCCAACATGCAGTTATAGTTAAGGATATAGTGGGATTGTTTGAAAGTGTCCATTATAAAAAAGTTCCGCTGAACGATTCGTTATCGTCCATTATTTTTGACCGATACCTGAAAGACCTGGACGAAGGAAAAAATTATTTTCTTGCTAGTGACATTAAACAGTTTGAACAGTATAGAAAAACGATTTGCGATGATTTTAAGGAGGGCGACCTGTCGTCTATGTTTTATATATTCAATATCTATGAACAACGGGCCTTGGAACGTTTTAAGTATGCCGTTGCCCAGATAAATGATCCCTTTAATTTTAATCAAAGCGATACCTTTGTTTTCGATCGTGAAAAAAAAGCATGGTTTAACAGCGTGAAAGAGGCTGATGAGGCCTGGAAGAAGCGCATTAAATATGATCTTCTCAATTTACGGCTTAGCAGTACCGACAAAAGCAACGACGAAAAAAACCGGACAACACTTAGAAAACGTTATGACAACCTGATCTCGCAAACAAAGCAGACCAATAGCAATGACGTTTTCCAACGCATTATGGACGCTTTTACAGGTGCGATTGATCCCCATACAAATTACTTTAACCCTTATTTTGCCCAGGATTTCAATGAAAATATGGCCCGGTCATTTGAGGGAATCGGAGCCAGGCTTGGTTTGGAAAATGAAGTGGTCAAAGTAGCAGAAATTATTCCTGGCGGACCCGTTTTTAAATCAAAGGCGTTACAGGTTGATGATCGGATCATTGGCGTAGCCCAAGGTAAAGACGGTGAATTTGAAGATATTATTGGCTGGCGTCTGGACAACTCGGTGAGTAAGATTAAAGGTCCAAAAGGCACAGTGGTGCGCTTAAAAGTTATTCCTGCCGGACAGGAACTCAGCGCTAAACCAAAGATCGTATCCCTGGTACGCGATAAAATTATCCTTGAAGAGCAATCGGCCAAGAAAGAAGTTAAAGAAGTCACTGGCGAAGATGGTAAAGTCGTTAAAGTCGGCATCATTAAACTGCCAGGTTTTTATATGGATGCCAAGGCGGCAAACGACGGAGACCCGAATTATAAGAGCACGACCAGGGATGTTCGTTTGTTACTGGATACGCTCAAACAACAGCACGTTGATGCGATTGTCATGGATCTGCGCAGCAATGGTGGCGGCTCTTTAACCGAAGCTATTGATCTGACAGGTTTATTTATTAAAGAAGGCCCTGTAGTACAGGTAAGGGATATGCGTAACCAGGTTGAGGTAGATGAAGACAAGGATCCAAGTATTTCCTGGGATGGGCCATTGGGTGTTTTAATAGACCGCTTCAGCGCATCAGCTTCTGAAATCTTTGCCGCAGCAATTCAAGATTATGGAAGGGGTATCATTATTGGCACTCAATCATACGGTAAAGGTACAGTTCAATCGGCCATCGATATGAGCCGGGTAATTAGCCCTGCTAATAAATTGCTTTTGAAAGCGCAGGCTCAGGCCGGAAAAATTAAAATAAATGCTCCAGAGGGGTCTCCTCAGTTTGGGCAGATTAATCTAACAATGGCTAAATTTTATCGAATAAATGGTAGTAGTACTCAACACAAGGGAGTTTCACCTGACATTGAATTTCCGATGATCTATCCTGCTAATAAATATGGTGAAAGTTCAGAGCCTTCAGCCCTGCCATGGGACCAGATAAAAACTTCTTCGTTTACCCCCTTTTCAAATCTAACGGCCGATAAAACAGTGCTTGAAGCAAAGCACGAGAAACGTATGAAGGCTTCTCCTGAATATAAATATTTACTGGACGATATTGCCTATCTCAATAAACGCGAGAATGAAACCTCTGTTTCGTTACAGGAATCGGTAATGAAGAAAGAACGCGATGATTTGGAAGCTAAAAACTTGGAACGGGCCAATGAGCGCCGTAAGCTAAAAGGACTTCCTCCGCTTAAAAAGGGAGATCCTATTCCAAAAACAAATTATGACTTTATAGAGGATGAAAGTCTTAAGGTAATGGCCGACTTTGTTTCGCTTGAGAAAAGGTAGCATTTAACCATAAAAGGACAGCTGATTGGCTGTCCTTTTATGGTTAAGGGGCGACCAGTCGATTTAGTGCAAGGTGAACCTTTTCAAAATTAAACTGGAGCAAAACCTCTTTAAAAGACCGTTCGATCTCTGTATTACATAGATTTCCGATACTACCTTCATGCGTATGATGCACGATTTTGGATGGAATAAATTCGCCCTTTTCAATGGCCATCCCTACATTTTTGTAGGCCTCCCTAAATGGCACCCCACGAAGCACTTCATTATTGACCACTTCTACGCTAAATAAATAATCGTATTTTGGATCGTCCAAAATTCCTTCCCGTACACAAATATTTTCAAGCATAAATTCCGCCATAACTAAACATTCATTTAAGGAGGTTAATGCCGGAAATAAATTTTCTTTTAACAATTGCAGATCGCGGTGATATCCTGAGGGCAAATTTGTGGTCATCATAGCAATTTCATTGGGTAGTGCCTGTATTTTGTTGCAGCGCGACCGGATCAGTTCAAATACATCCGGATTTTTTTTATGCGGCATAATACTCGAACCCGTTGTTAATTCGTCAGGGAAGCTGATAAATCCAAAATTCTGGCTCATGTAAAGGCAAACATCCATAGCCAATTTGGCCAATGTAGCTGCAACGGTGCTCATTCCCTGTGCCAATATCCGTTCAGTCTTCCCGCGGCCCATTTGGGCATAAACCACGTTATAGTTCAAATCATCAAAGCCAAGAAGTTCTGTGGTCATCCGTCTGTTTAGTGGAAATGATGACCCATAGCCGGCAGCAGAACCCAAAGGATTCTTGTTGCAAACTTTCCATGCGGCAAGCAACATTTGAAGATCATCTGAAAGACTCTCCGCATACGCTCCAAACCAAAGTCCAAACGAAGATGGCATTGCTATCTGCAAATGCGTGTATCCTGGCAACAAAACCAACTTGTGGGCCTCACTTAATTTCAGTAGCCTATCAAACAATGATGCGGTATTTAGAGTCAGCTTTTCAATTTCATCCCTAAAAAAAAGCTTCAGATCAACCAACACTTGGTCATTTCTTGAACGACCGCTATGAATCTTCTTCCCTGCTTCACCAATACGTTGAGTTAAATGGAACTCAACTTGCGAGTGTACGTCTTCTACGTTTTCGCTAATGTGAAAATTACCCTTTTGAATTTCTTGGTAAAGATTTTTTAGTTCATTCTGTATCAGGACGAGGTCATCAGAACTTAATAATTTGACGCTTTCTAACATACGTGTATGGGCCAGCGAGCCCAACACATCAAAAGCTGCAAGTTGTAGATCCAGCTCCCGGTCTTTTCCTACCGTAAAATGGTCAACAAATGCATTCACATCGGTATTTTTTTGCCAAATCTTCATCTGCAGGGATTAAATTTTGTGCTTGTTAAAGCGGCAAAAGTACCATTTTATTCGTATTATTTGTAAATTTGCTGCCTATGAGCAAAAGAAGTCCACGCGAAAAAAGTTATTTTAACGAAATAGCGGTGATTGATATTGCCGAAGAAGGCAAGGCGGTGGGCAGAGCGGATGATTTGGTGCTTTTTATTGAAAAGGCTATACCTGGCGATGTGGTCAATGTGGAAGTCTTCCGCAAGAAAAAGAAATTTGGTGAAGCTCGCATTACGCAACTTATTAAACCTTCCACACATCGGGTTGACCCTTTTTGCGAACATTTTGGTACGTGTGGTGGATGTAAATGGCAACACATGAGCTATGACGCCCAGCTTATTTATAAACAACAAAGTGTAGGAAATGCCCTCAGTCGTATTGGAAAGATCGATACGGTTACTATGGAATCTATCCTTCCTTCTGCCCAAACAAAGTACTATCGCAATAAGTTGGAATACACTTTTTCCAACAAACGCTGGCTCAACGAGGCTGAAGATGGCTTGGTGGATCATGGTAGCATGGATGCACTTGGCTTCCACGTGCCCCTACGCTTTGACAAAATATTGGATATACACCATTGTTACCTGCAACAGGACCCTTCCAATGCAATCCGTAATGGTTTGCGGGCATTTGCCTTGGCACACCAGCTATCATTTTATGACCTGCGCTTGCATGAAGGGGCCCTCCGCAACCTCATTATCCGTACAGCAAGTACAGGCGAATTGATGGTCATCGTTGTTTTTGCTTACCCTTTAGCGCAGCAGATTGATGGGACGATGGAATACCTGAAAGCGGCCTTTCCACAGATCACCTCGCTGTTGTATATTGTTAATCAAAAAAAGAACGATACAATTTTTGACCAGGAAGTGGTGTGCTATCATGGGAGGGATTACATACTGGAGACCATGCCCGTTGATGACCTGTCAGGTAAAATACTCCAATTTAAAATTGGTGCAAAGTCGTTTTACCAAACCAACTCCTTGCAGGCACATGCCTTATATAAGATAGCACGCGATTTTGCCGGACTTACGGGTGGGGAGCTTGTTTATGACCTGTATACAGGCGCCGGCACGATTGCCAATTTTGTAGCCCATCAAGCCCGGGAAGTAATCGGTATTGAATATGTACCTACTGCCATTGAAGATGCCAGGGTTAACGCCTCACTAAATGGCATCAAAAACACCCGGTTTTATGCCGGCGACATGAAAGACGTTCTTAACGACGAATTTATCCGGCTGCATGGTAAGCCCGATGTGGTAATTACCGATCCGCCCCGCGCCGGTATGCATGGAGATGTGGTGGCACGGTTATTAGCACTTGAAGCGCCGCGAATGGTCTATGTGAGCTGCAATGCGGCTACGCAAGCCAGGGACATCGCTATGCTTTCAGAAAAATATGAAGTGAAAAGAATAAAACCCGTTGATATGTTCCCGCACACCCAACATGTAGAAAATGTGGTATTGCTAACATTGAAAAACATACCAAATATTACGTAAAATGTAAGACGAAACATGGATTTACAAGATTTATTCCAGCCACTGGCAGGTGATGATGAACAGGTACCTGATAAAGAAAGCCCACTCAAAAGCTTAAAAAAAGACCTGGATTTTTATAGCGATTCAATTAAGGAGGTGGCTATTGAAATTATGGCCGAGGGTCTTTCATCATACCCTATTTTTGTAGCTCATCAACACGAAGTGGCCCTTGGCGAACTAATACTCGATAAACACGATCTGGGCACCTCCTGGTCTATCCAAGCCTCTATGATGGAAGAGTTTATTGAAAAAGGCGTCATTAAAGAAGAATTTAAAGATCGTTTTATTAAAACCTATAAAAAGCCTGAAGATTTTATGTGTCTTTTTGTCGTAGTTCCCGAAGGGGCAAACTATGTTTTCTATCCATACAAATAAGCAGAAAGCTTAAAGCGAAAAAATACTATCTTTGTCCTATCAAATAGGGGTGCCTTGTTTCGCGTTCATTCAGAAACACAAATTAAGGCTGAGATCATACCCATCAGCGGCTTCGGCCACTGAGCACCTGATCCGGGTAATGCCGGCGTAGGGAGGTCATGTTAACTAAATAAAGCTGTGGCAACCCCTGACAGCAGCTGAGTTTAACAAAACAATTCATAAAGTGAACAAATTAAACGTGAGCCTGGTGTTGGCTATTTTATTGTTGCCCGTATCCTTATGGGCACAACAATCCCTGCGGATAACTGTTTTAAACCAACATGACCATTCGCCACTGGCAGGAGCAACGCTCCGGATTGCCGACAGGCAGATGGCTACGCAAACAGACCGTCAGGGCCAGGCCGTTTTTAGCCGATTGAAAGCTGGTCCAACTGTGTTGGAGGCGAGTTATCTTGGGTTTAAGGCGCAGCAACGTGCGGTTCAATTGCCACAGGATAGTGTATTAGAGATCCTATTATTTCCTGGTGGCTTCCTGGCTGAGGAGGTCATCGTACGGAGCACCCGTGCGGGGCAACATTCGGCGACAACGTTCAAAAACATTTCAAAAACAATACTTGAAAAAAATAATTTAGGCCAGGATTTGCCGTATCTGCTTGACCAGACGCCCGGAGTGGTTACCTATTCTGATGCAGGAGCAGGCGTTGGCTATACGGGTTTAAGGATTAGGGGAAGCGACCCCACGCGCATCAATGTTACAATAAATGGTATTCCTTATAATGATGCAGAAAGTATGGGCACCTTTTTTGTAGACCTACCCGATTTTGCTTCATCTATCGATAATATCCAGATACAGCGGGGTGTTGGGACGTCAACCAATGGCGCTGGGGCTTTTGGGGCTAGTATCAATATTCAGACCAGTACCCGCACTGATACGGCTTACGCCGAGCTTAATAATTCGTTTGGTTCATACAATACCTGGAAAAATACGGTGAAAGTGGGTACCGGACTTATCGGCGGTCAGTTTGCTTTTGACGGGCGACTCTCCAGGGTGCAGTCTGATGGTTTTATAGACCGCGCAAAGTCTAAGCTTTCTTCTTTTTACCTGAGTGGCGCTTGGTATGGCAAAAATAGCCTGTTGCGCGCCAACGTCTTTTCGGGTAAGGAAAAAACGTATCAGGCATGGAATGGTGTGCCCCAAGAAAAGTTATTTGGTACTGCCGCCGACCTACAGGGATATATAGATGCCAATGGATTGGAAGGTGACGATGCTGATAACATTCTCCAAAGTGACCCACGCACGTACAATTCGTTTTTATATAAAAACCAGAATGACGTTTACCAACAAGATCACTACCAGCTATTGTACTCAAACCAATTAAATCAGCGATTGCTTATTAATGGAGCATTGCATTATACGCGAGGAAAAGGTTATTACGAAGAATATAAGCCCGGTGCTTCTTATACAAAATATGGACTAGAGCCTGTCGTTTTAAATGGAGATACGTTAAAATCGACCGACCTGGTCAGAGACCGCTGGCTTTCCAATTATTTTTATGGTTTAACTTTTTCAGGCGATTATAAAGCATGTAACCAATTAAACCTGAACCTAGGCGGTGCATATAACATTTATAAAGGAGGCCACTTCGGCAATATCATCTGGTCAGATTACCCGCTTTTTTCTGTAGAAGGACCCCATGACAAAGATGAGGACGGCACATTTTCGACCGATTACCGGTATTACGACAACGATGCTAAAAAAACGGATTTCAATATCTATGGAAAGGCAGATTATACTTTGGGCGCTTTTGGTATTTTTGCCGACCTGCAATTTAGGCGTGTCACTTACAACTTTCTGGGATACGACCGTAATTTAAATAACTTGCAGCAAAACGCTGACCTTTCATTTTTCAATCCGAAGCTAGGGGTCACATATCAGGTTTCTAACACAGACAACATCTACCTTTCCTACGCAATGGGCCATAAAGAACCCATCGGCGACGATTATGAAAATTCTACTCCAGACAGCAGGCCCAAACCAGAAAAGATGCAGGATGTGGAGCTGGGCTACCGCACCAGTGGCCAGGAAGTTAGTGCCGGGATAAATGGATATGCCATGTTTTACCGAAATCAACTCATTTTAACTGGCCAGATTAACGATGTAGGTGCACAAACTCGCCTTAACGTGCCAGACAGTTATCGCCTGGGATTGGAAGCCGACGTCACCTGGCGGCCTGTTAAAAAATTCATCTGGTCGGTCGCGGCCGGATGGAGCCGAAACAAGGTTAAAAATTTTGAGGAATATGTAAGCATCTATGATGAAGATTATAAAGTTGTGGATCAAAAGGTTAATCATTTCAAATTGACGGACATTGCTTTATCGCCTTCCCTAACTGGATCTAGCACTCTCACCTTAAAGCCTGACAGCCACATCGAAGTTTCACTATTGTCAAAATATGTCTCTATGCAATACCTGGACAATACTCAAAATAATTCAAGAAGCTTGGATGCTTTTTTTGTAAACAACCTGCGCCTGGCTTATGGTTTGTCTTTTAAAGGCGTAAAACGCATGGAATGGGTGCTGCTTATCAACAATATTTTTAATGAAAAGTATGAACCCAACGGCTATACGTATAGCTCCATTTATCAGGGAGACCCTACCATATATACCAACAATTTCTACTTTCCACAGGCCGGAACCAATTTTCTGTTAGGCATGAATCTTAAATTTTAGCAAAAAAAGCCCTGGATCAGGGCTTTTTGCTAAAACTGCGCTAGCGTTCCAGGATCGTTTGGAGATCAACCGGAGAATAATACAGCGATTTCAATGTTTTGTGGTCTTCTGTCCGGTAAACCAGAAAGTGACCATCCTGCTCTTCAAAAAAGCAATCGACCCCCTTGGCTTGATAGTGCGCTACGGTATCTTCAGCTTCTTTTATATTTTTACAAGCTTTACTCATGTTTGAACGCTGCACTTCATCAAAAAGTTCCTTAAATTTGTCCCCCAACCCAAATTCAAGGATTGCTCCGGATAGCACATATTGAATGTCGCAAAGGGCATCGGCAATTTCGGTAAGGTCTTTGCTTAGGATAGCTGCTTCAAGCTCTTTCAACTCTTCGCTCAGCAGCGCTACGCGCAGGCGACAGCGTTTTTCGTCAGGGATAGATGGCTTTTCAAGCACCGGATGCTTAAATACATGGTGAAATTCGGCAACGGCAGTTAACGTTTTTGGTTCGTTCATTTAATTATTTTTGTTATATTTACGGTGTAAAAGTGGCAAAATTTGGTTAAATTACAAGGAATAAAAAATCTTAATAGACAGGCAAACAGCAACAATAAAGTAAAAAAACGTTAATATAAATAAATACCTGCCATTTATTTGACGAGAATATCTTACTTTTGACGTTTTATTAACAAACTATTAAAGCAGGCTTATTCCAGGGAAGAATCCGGAATAATAAGACATGATATGTTAAAATTTAATCATATTATTTTGCAACCATAATATGGGTAAGAAGTTACACAAAAAAATCGCTGAGTTTCAAGACGCTGCGGTAATTAAGTCCAGTGGATTATATCCTTATTTTAGGGCTATTGAATCGGGTCAGGATACCGAAGTAGTTATTAATGGCAAGCAGGTCCTGATGTTCGGGTCTAATTCTTACCTTGGTCTCACGTCGCATCCTTATATCAAAGAGGCTTCAAAACGCGCTATTGACAAATATGGCACTGGTTGTGCCGGATCGAGGTTCCTTAACGGAACACTGGACATTCATGAAGAACTAGAAACCCAATTAGCTGATTATACCGGCAAAGAAGCTGCCGTATTATTTAGTACAGGCTTTCAGGCCAATCTTGGAGCCTTATCATGCTTAACCGGCCGCAATGATTACCTGGTGTTGGATGAAAGTAACCACGCCTCTATTATTGATGGTAGCCGCCTTTCATTCTCCAAAGTCATTAAATATGCCCATAATGACATGGATGACCTTCGCAGAAAGTTAGGTCAACTACCGGAAGAAGCTATCAAACTTATAGCTACTGATGGTATCTTTAGCATGGAAGGTGATATAGTGAAGCTGCCTCAAATGTTACAAATCGCCGCTGAGTTTGATGCATCTGTTTTAGTAGATGATGCCCATAGTTTGGGTGTCATTGGACACCAAGGGGCCGGAACCTCCTCCCACTTTGGCGTAACAGAACAAACGGACCTTATCATGGGTACATTCAGCAAGTCGCTGGCATCTCTTGGTGGTTTTATCGCGAGCGATGCAGAAACCATTGAATACCTAAAACATCGAGCCCGTTCATTGATGTTCAGCGCCAGTATGACACCAGCTTCAGCTGCCAGTGTATTGGCAGCATTGCACATCATTCGTACAGAACCGGAACATATTGAGCGCTTATGGGCTAACACTGCCTATGCGAAAGCGTTGTTACTTGAAAAAGGTTTTGAATTGGGACATTCAGAAAGCCCCATTTTGCCGGTATACATTCATGATAATACCAGAACCTTTCAGATTACAAAGATCCTGTTAGAAGAAGGCGTTTTCGTTAACCCTGTCGTATCCCCAGCTGTACAACCGGAAGACTCGCTTATTCGTTTCTCATTGATGGCTACCCACACTTTTGCACAAATTGATGAAGCTGTTGATAAATTGAGCCTCGCTTTTCAAAAGACCCAACCGATAGTTGTTAATCATAATTTATGACCAGGGTAGTACAGGTCTCGGGAAAGAAAGACCTGAAACGATTTATTGATTTTCCTCATGACCTTTACCGTCATGATAATAATTATGTACCCGAACTTTATATAGCTCAAAGAGATTTATTGTCTCCTAGTCATCCATTCTTTGAGCATTCGTCCATCCAACTATTCCTGGCATATGACGGGGACAAGGTTACTGGCCGAATAGCAGCCATTTTTAATCGTAATCATAATGCCTTTGTGGGCAAAAATGATGGTTTCTTTGGCTTTTTTGATAGTATTGACGATGTTGTAACTGCATCCCTTTTGATGCAGTCTGCAATTGACTGGGTGAAAGGGCAAGGGGCCGACCACCTGATTATTGGGCCTGTAAATCATTCTACCAATGAAATATGTGGTACATTGATAGAAAATTTCAACGAGCCGCCAGTTGCAATGATGCCTTATAATGCGCCATACTATGACCGTTTACTAAAGAGCACCGGCTTACAAAAAAGGACTGACCTCCGGGCATATATGGTAGATCGAAGTACCGTGGAAGCAAAGTCACTTCGAGTTCTTGATATATTAAAAGAAAGGCTTGAACGTAACTCTGGCATTGTCATTCGCCAAATTAATGTAAAAGATTTCAAGAACGAAACGGTCAAAATTCATGATCTGTATAATAAAGCCTGGGATAAAAACTTGGGTTTTGTACCCATGACCAAAAAAGAGTTTGACTACGTAGCCAAAGATCTTAAATTGATCTTAGATCCGCGTTTTTGCTTACTCGCAGAGCAAAATGGCCAGCTGGTTGGATTTGCATTAGGCATTCCTGACATCAATCAGGTACAGATCAAGATCAAACGCGGGCGCCTATTGCCTACCGGCATTTTTAAACTATTATTTGGGCGTAAGAACATCAATACCCTGCGTGTACTGATGTTGGGGGTATTGGAAAGCCATCGTAAATTGGGTATTGAAGTCTGCTTATATGGGGGAATTATTAAAAATGCAATCCCAAATAGTCCCATTATCCGGGCGGAATGCTCTTGGATGCTTGACGAAAATTTTTTGATGAATAATGCCATCGAAAAGTTAAATGGCCACCTTTACAAGCGCTATCGGCTTTATGAGAAAATGCTGTAAACGTAATACAGAATCTTTCTGAATAAAATTAAAGACGCAAAACTTCAATACTGCGTCTTTTTTGTTACTACCTTTAGGTCGTTAAATTGTTATATTACTATTCATTTAGCAAAGCCTCCATGGATGATTTTATTGCTGCCCGGTCACAAATGGCCCTCTCCCTGGGCTTTCATATTATCTTTGCCTGCATCGGTATGGTCATGCCCTTTTTTATGGCAGTGGCGCATTATTTATGGTTACGTTCCGGAGAGGAAGTATACCGGTCGATTACCAAAGCGTGGAGCCGCGGTGTAGCCATCTTTTTTGCCACCGGGGCCGTGTCAGGCACTGCGCTATCGTTTGAACTCGGCTTGCTATGGCCCAGGTTTATGGAACATGCCGGCCCTATCTTTGGCATGCCATTTTCACTGGAAGGCACCGCTTTTTTTGTAGAAGCCATTGCACTTGGCTTTTTCTTATACGGGTGGGATCGTTTCAATCGGTGGTTCCATTGGTTTTGTGGTGTAGTGGTCGGCGTAAGCGGCCTTGCATCGGGCATTCTGGTGGTGGCAGCCAATGCCTGGATGAACAGCCCTACCGGCTTTGACTATGCCGATGGCAAGTATCTAAACGCCGACCCTATAAAGGCTATGTTTAACGACGCTTGGTTCTCCCAGTCGCTGCATATGATGATCGCTGCCTTTTCTGCTACTGGATTTGCGGTAGCCGGCATACACGGATGGATGGTACTGAAAAAACGTCAGGTACTTTTCCATCGAAAGGCTTTTCAGATCGCTTCAATCTTTGGCGCAGTGGCCGCATTACTGCAGCCCATAAGTGGAGATATTTCTGCAAAAGATGTTGGGGAAAGGCAGCCGGCCAAACTGGCCGCTATGGAAGCCCATTTTCACACCGGCCCACGCGCAGGTCTGTTGATCGGAGGAATCCCGGATACAGCCACCCAACAGGTGAATTATGGGGTAGAGCTACCTGGTGTCCTTAGCTTCATGACCCATGGTGATTTCAACGCTGAAGTCACCGGTCTGGACCGCATACCGAAAGATGAACAACCGCCTGTCATGGTGGTGCATTTTGCCTTTCAGATCATGGTGGGTATCGGGATGGGGATGCTGGCTATTGCTATCATTTATTTTCTGGCTTTGTGGAAAAAGCGTGGATGGTTGGAAAAAATTTGGTTTTGGCGCATGTTTGCACTGGCTACTCCGCTTGGATTTATGGCCTTAGAAGCCGGTTGGACTGTTACGGAAGTTGGTAGGCAGCCTTGGATTATCTATGGCATAATGCGCACGGCCGACGCAGTAACCCCGATGCCAGGGATTGCATTTTCATTTTATATTTTTACAGCCGTTTATCTTTCTTTATCTGCAGTCGTGATTTTCTTACTGTACCGCCAGATCCGCATGGTTAATCAACATTCGTTATGATGCTTTACATAGTCATTGTGTATTTGTGGACCGCCATCCTGCTTTACTTGTTATTGGGCGGCGCAGATTTTGGGGCTGGTATTATTGAACTGTTTACTTCCAGAAAAAATCGGGGACGGACGCGAAATACCATGTACCAAGCTATCGGACCCGTTTGGGAAGCCAACCACATGTGGCTCATTATCGCCATCGTGATCTTGTTTGTGGGTTTTCCCAAAATCTATACCACCATGTCATTGCACCTCCATATACCACTACTGGCCATGTTGCTTGGCATTATTGCCCGTGGCACCGCTTTCGTATACCGCAACTACGATGCGGTAAAGGATGATATGCAGCAGATATATACGCCGATTTTTATTTATTCAAGCATCATTACCCCTTTTTTTTTAGGTATTATAGCAGGAAGTACCGTGACAGGGCACATTGATACGCATGCCACTGACTTTATGACCGCTTATATTTGGAGCTGGTTAAGTACATTTACAGTGGCAGTAGGCTTGTTTACGGTGAGCATTTGTGCCTATTTAGCTGCTATTTTTATTATCGGCGAGACAGATTCCCCGATAGACCGGCAGGCTTTTACCCGGAAGGCCCGAATCATGTTGCTCATAGCGGTAGCCTGCGGAGCAGCGGTTTTCGTAGCCGCCCATTTGGAGCATATTCCCTTACTATCCTGGATTTTTGGGCGCACAGCAGGCACTACCGCCATCGTGGCTGCTAGTGTATCTCTTCCTTTTTTGTGGTGGTCCCTGCAACGCAGCCAGGTGCTGGCCATGCGCTTGCTAGCCGGTTTTGAGATCGCTATGGTGTTGTTTGCGGCAACCTATCAGCATTTCCCACGAATTGTATTGCTAAAGGGCGGGTCCTACTTGTCCTTGCTTGAGCAACAGGGGGAACAAAAGACCATTGATGCGCTGGCATGGGCGCTATTATTGGGAAGCATCTTTATTCTGCCTTTTTTGTTTTATCTACTCTATAGTTTTGCACAAAAAAGCCCCAACCAAGGGCAGGAAAAAAGGTAAGTCTTCAAAAAATCTACGCCCTGGTATCCTATGTATCACATCTAATTATTAACTTCGCCGTCAAAACCATTGCATATGGAAGAGTTTGAAGAAAGTGCATCGGCGGGTAAAACAAAATCGATTTATATTTCCACAGTCATCAGTATTGCACTGGTATTGATGATGACGGGCCTTTTGGGCTTGCTTTTGGTACACGCCAAAAATCTTTCAAACTATGTGAAAGAAAACATTGTCCTGAATATAATTGTCAATGAGTCGGCCAGTGAGGGTGATGTGCTTGCGTTACAAAAGAAATTGGACACCAATGAAAAGGTGCTACGCACGCAGTATATTAGTAAAGAACTTGCCGCCATTAACCTGCAGAAAGATTTGGGTGAAGATTTTGTGAAATTTCTTGGGTACAATCCGCTCCTATCATCCATAGATGTTTATTTAAAAGCCGAATATGCCAATAATCCTAGCATTGATACCTTTATCAAACAAATGAGTGAAAACAAACTGGTAAAAGAAGTGGTTTACCAGCCATCGCTGATTGATATGGTCAATAAGAATATTCGGATTATCGGCATTATTATCCTTGGTTTTGCAGCAATACTTTTAATTATAGCCATTGCCTTGATCAATAATACGATCAGACTAGCAATCTATTCACAGCGATTCCTGATTAAAAGCATGCAGATGGTGGGCGCCACCAGAGGTTTTATACGTCGCCCTTTTTTAGGTTATGGCCTATTACATGGCTTATTAGGCGCGCTTATTTCCATTTTGTTGTTGCTTGCAATTTTGTATTTTGGGCAGCAACAGATACCTGAATTAGTTATACTCCGAAATTATTTTGAATTTGCGGTCATCTTTTTAGGAGTGATAGCCCTTGGCATTGTCATCGCTGGTTTCAGTACTTTTTTTGCGGTAAGCAAATACCTAAGGTTACGCTCAAACGACCTGTATAGATAATATAGCCCTTAAAAATATAAAATCGTAAATCGTAAATCGTAAATCGTAAATCGTAAATCGTAAATCGTAAATCGTAAATCGTAAATCGTAAATAGTAAATTAAAATGGCTCAAGAATTTAAATATAAAAACACTCAAGAACCTAAAAAGGAGCAATTAGTGTTTGGCAAAATGAACTATCAGCTGTTCCTTGCCAGCATTGGCGTGGTCATATTAGGTTTCATATTAATGTCTGGCACAACGGATATATATAGTTTCACCAAAATTACCCTTGCCCCAATCATCGTAGTGGGAGGCTTTATATTAGGTATTGTTGCCATTTTGACTAAGCGTAAAAAGCCTGAGAATTAATGAATCTATTTGAAACCCTGGTTCTGGCCATTATTGAAGGCCTGACTGAGTTCCTTCCCGTATCTTCTACCGGCCACATGATTATTGGCACAGCGCTCATGGGAATGGAGCCAACGCCTTTCGTTAAGCTCTTTACAGTGGCCATCCAATTAGGTACCATTCTTTCAGTAGTGGTACTTTATTTTAAACGTTTTTTCCGTTCTGTCGATTTTTACTTCAAACTTGTCGTAGCTTTTATTCCAGCAGCTGTTTTTGGCTTATTGTTTAGCCATTTAATTGACAATATGCTTGAAAGCCCCACAACGGTAGCCGTCTCCCTGGTCATGGGCGGGGTGATTCTTCTGTACGTTGACCGGTGGTTTAATAAACCTTTGCTGAATGATTCTGACGATATAAGTTACTTAACTGCCTTTAAGATCGGCCTTTTTCAATGCTTGGCGATGATACCAGGAACATCCCGATCAGCAGCCACTATTATTGGAGGCATGCAGCAAAAGCTGACTCGCAAAGCCGCAGCAGAATTCTCTTTTTTTCTGGCAGTACCTACCATGGTAGCAGCAACCGGTAAAAAGTTGCTGGACTATTTTAAAGATGGAAATTCCATAACCGGTGAAGAAATCAAACTGTTGGCGATAGGAAATTTAGTGGGTTTTATTGTGGCTATAATAGCCATCAAATCATTTATTGGCATCGTGACCAAATATGGTTTCAAAGCATTTGGGTGGTACCGCATCATTATTGGTGGCGTCATTCTAATCATGTTACTGAGCGGCCATAGTTTACAGGTTATTTAAATGCTAAAATTTAACTTTGCAGAGGGTGAACTGTTGCTGCTGGACAAACCCCACAAATGGACAAGTTTTGACGTGGTCAGTAAAATTAGATATGCCCTAAAGCCTTTAAAGCTCAAAGTAGGCCATGCCGGCACACTTGATCCCCTGGCAACCGGTCTTTTGGTGATTTGTACGGGCAAATTGACCAAGAAAATAGATGAACTCCAAGCACAGGAAAAGGAATATACAGGTACAATTGTGCTTGGAGCTACCACGCCCTCCTATGATTTGGAAACAGAAATAGTGGGGTATACAGATATTAGCCACCTTACGGAAGCGGGCATAGTAAATGCAGCTGCATCCTTTGAAGGTGAAATTCAGCAATTTCCTCCGGCACACTCTGCAGTAAAAATTGACGGGGAACGGTCATATGAAAAAGCCCGTCGCGGCGAGCAAGTACTAACCAAAAGCCGTACCGTAACCATAAGCACGTTTGAAATTACCCGGATTGCACTACCTGAAGTAGACTTTAAGGTGGTATGCAGCAAAGGCACCTATATCCGGTCGTTGGCCCATGATATGGGGCAAAAACTTAGTTGCGGTGCCTATTTAAGCAATCTCAGGAGAACCCGCAGTGGTCAATTTAAGGTTGACCAAGCGTGGCAACTACCTGATCTGGTACAAGAATTAGTTAGATTAAAAGCAGAAGGCTTAAACGTAGCTAACAGATGAAAATATATAGAAATCTCCAAGAATTTATCCCATTGGATACGGCGGTGGTTACTATCGGCACATTTGATGGCGTGCATATTGGCCATCAAAAAATTATCAGTACGCTTAAGAAATGCGCAAACGAACTTGGAGGAGAGACGGTATTACTGACATTTTTTCCGCACCCGCGTATGATATTGCATCCTGAGGATGACAGTTTAAGGCTAATTAGTGATTTGAGCGAAAAAATTGAATTGCTGGCAGCTTCAGGAATTGACCATCTCATTATTACACCTTTTACCCGCGATTTTTCCAATCTTACGCCTGAGGCCTATATCCGGGATATTTTGGTAGGTAAGATTGGTACTAAAAAAATGGTGATTGGTTATGACCACCGATTCGGAAAAGACAGGGAAGGGTCTATGCGAGACCTCCTAAAATTTTCAGCTATTTACGGCTACGCTGTGCAAGAGATCCCTGAACAAGATATCAATGATGTTGCGGTGTCATCCAGTAAGATTAGGGAAGCGCTAGTTAATGGCGATATTGCCACTGCGAATACCTATTTGGGGTATCCATTTGAGCTTACTGGCACCATTGTGCGTGGTGAACAATTGGGAAGAGGACTTGGCTTTCCAACCGCCAATATGCAGGTAGATGAGCCTTATAAATTAATTCCTGGATTTGGTATATATGCGGTTGAGGCAGCCATATTAGCCCCCTCCAATCATTCGGATGATGTATTTTCCCCTCCTGAAGTTTTAAAAACGCTGTACGGAATGAATTATATAGGTAACCGTCCAACGATTGATGGACTAAACTTTAGCATTGAAACGCATCTGTTTGATTTTGACGAGGACCTCTACGGCAAGCGAATGCGCATAAAATTTCTTCATTTTGTACGGTCAGATCAGAAATTTGATTCAGTTGAGGCCATGGTAGCACAGATTTCCATCGATGAAAAGAATATTCGCAGCTTGATTTTTAGATAAATTTAAACTTGCGCAAACTACAGGTTAACCAACAGGAACAGCAACTGCTAAATGATGCCATAACGCATTGGGTAGCAGAAGAACTGATCGACCCCGAAACTGCAGGAAAAATAAGGAGCAACATTGCGGTAAAGGGATTTGATTGGCAGCGCCTTGCCCAATATTCCTTTTGGATTGCACTATCGTGTGTGGTATTGGCCTTTCTTTCAATTTTCGTGGATAAAGGCATCATGCGATGGGTTGAAAGCCTCTATGAAACACCAGATTTACTGATAAGTGCCTTTTGTTGGGTATTGGCAATCTTATTTTACTATTTAGGGTTCCGTCATAAAAAATATCATCCTGATAAGTCTTTCAGTAATGAAGCTATGATGGCATTGGGAGTCTTTGCCACAGCTACTGCCGTAGGCTATATGGGGGAAGTATTAGGCACCAAAAGCGGAAATTATTCCCTTCTTTTTCTTACATCTATTATCATTTATGCTGTCCTGGCCGTCAAATTAGGTTCTAATTTAATATGGATATTTATGTTGTTGGCATTGGGTATTTGGTTTGCCACCGAAACAGCCCACCAAAGTAACTGGGGTTTTAGTTTCTGGGGAATGAACTACCCTTTGCGTTTCACGCTATTTGGTGTTCTTGTTACCGCACTTGCGCTATTTGGCCAAACACGTGTTAAAATCTTGCTCCCCTTTCAAACGGTGAGTTATGTGGTCGGGTTGTGCTACCTGCTAATATCACTTTGGCTATTATCGATCTTCGGAAATTACAGCGATTTCCAGATTTGGTCATCTGTTAAACAATGGCATTTAATTGGGTGGGGCATTCTTTCCACCAGTGCGGCGCTTGCTATGACGATTTACGGATTTAAAAAACAAGACCTATTTGCCCGTGAATTTGGGATGGTCTTCGTCGTCATCAACGTATATACTCGTTATTTTGAATATTTTTGGGATACAATGAACCGGGCAATATTTTTCGCGATCCTTGCGATTTCTTTTTTTATGGTGGGCCGCCAAGCAGAAAAGATTTGGCGTGGAATTGAAAAAAAATAGCCCGGAAACATTTCCAGGCCACCTTTTTTATCAAATGCCTTATTAAATATAAAGTTGGGACTATTGTTTTACAAACTGTACACTGGCCTGCAGTTTAATATCATCTCCTACCACAACTGAACCCGCTTCGGTTACTGGGCTTAAGGTAAGTCCAAATTCTTTACGGCTAATTTTTCCAGTTACTTCAAAGCCAGCTTTAAAATTGCCATATGGGTCAGTTACTGCGCCCCCAAACTCAACATCAAGTGACACCGGTTTGGTGATGCCTTTGATGGTCAAATCGCCATTAAGCGTATATTCATCGTCGCTTTTTTTAGTAAAGGAGGTAGACTTAAACGTAATTTTAGGATGAGCTGCCGCATCAAAAAAATCGGGCGATTTTAAGTGTTCGTCCCGTTGATCTTGCTTTGTGTCAATGCTGTTTACATCTGCGCTGAAATTGACCGAACCATTGCTAAAATCACTTTCACTGTTGGACTCTAAGCTTCCTTCAAAATTTGTGAATGTACCAGATACGGTAGAGATAACCAAGTGCTTTACTTTAAAATTTACCTCTGAATGTGTGGGATCAATAACCCATTTAGTTGCCATAACGCTAATTATTTTTAAAACTGAATAATAAAATTTATTGTATTTATAATGTATTACCAATAAGTGTTCCAACATGTATTCACATTTGTTTAACCAATGTCAAAACACATATATTACTATTAAAATGATGTTATTGTAGGATTTATAACCACTTGGTACGTAATATCAACGCCACCTGCACTTAGCATGTCATGTACAGAACAATATTTTTTAACTGCCAATGCGGCCGCTTTCGCGGCTTTTTCCGTATCAACCGTACCGAATAATTGAAAAAGAATGTCAATATGGGTAAAAACTGAAGGTACAGCATCCGTACGATGTCCCGTTACCTCGATTTGTAAATCACTAATATCCTGCCGCTGCTTTTTAAGAATGCTGATGAGATCTAAGGCACTGCAAGAACCCAATGCCATCAACACCAATTCCATGGGCCTGATACCTAACCCCTCCCCCCCAATACTGGGCGAGCCGTCAATATGAACTTTAACCGGCGAAGAAGCAGCACTGCCTTCAAAATGAACGGCCTGGTTTACCCTGTTTAACGTAACTTTCATCTTCTACAAAAATACGCTTTGACAGCGGCAAATCAAAATACTGCTCTAAGCAAATACTTTATTAATCGTGAGCCATTGACCACTACCCAAGGCACGGGTATGCAGGGAAACCGCGGTTCCAAAAACCAGCAATACTGGGCCGGTATTATCAATTCCCTGTTCACTGGCTATTGAAGATATATCCGATACTTTTCCGATCGCTACCCGTTCGTTTTTCATAGATCCGTTTTGAATAATGGCAGCTGGTAACTGTTCTTTTCCTGCCTCCTTAAAAATATGAACAATTTTCTGCAGATATTGGAAACCCAAAAGAATAACCACTGTTGCTTTACTCCGGGCAGCCTCACCCAGTTCGCTTGAAATATTTCCGTCGGCATCCGTAGCCGTAAGCACCCACAAGCTTTCGCTAACACCTTTATGGGTTACCGGAATACCCTGAAGGCCCGGTACCGAGATTGCACTTGAAATACCCGGCACTACGAAAGTAGGAATACTGTAAGAAGTCGCAAAATCCAGCTCTTCATAACCACGGCCAAAGACAAAAAGATCGCCACCTTTCAGGCGTACAACATGGCCAAAATTTAGCGCATAGTCAACCATAAGCTGGTTAACCATATCCTGGGAAAAATTCTCTTCACCGCTTGGATTACCTACAAAAACCTTTGCCGCACTGTCTGGTGCATATTTCAGCAACGATTCATCTACCAGTGCATCATAAATGACCACATCAGCGCTTTTCAATGCTTTTACCCCTTTTACACTGATCAGATCAGGATCACCCGGCCCTGCCCCTACCAGGGTAATTCTGGGATCCACATATGTATTTTTCTTTTCTTCAATAGCCATTTCAGTTGCCCCTTTCTTAAAAATTTAATGACAGGAACAAATATATTTATTGTATATTAATTTAGTAGGTATTAAAAAATTATTTTTTAGGTTATTTTAATAAAGCGCTTATTTTCAATAAGAAAAAATACTATTAAAACCATAGTGTTTTATCCATTCTCCATTTTGTAACACGAATGGATGCCCCATACCTATGAAACCAGGTGTCCTTTCAAAAACTGCCCCGTGTATGATTGCTTGCAGGAGGCCACTTTCTCGGGGGTACCAGCTACTACTAATTGCCCACCACCTTCACCGCCTTCAGGTCCAATATCAATCACCCAGTCGGCACTTTTGATTACGTCCATATTGTGCTCAATAACCAGAATCGTATTTCCTTGGGCTATCAATGCGTCAAATGACCGAAGCAGCTTCTTAATATCGTGGAAATGCAAACCGGTAGTGGGTTCATCAAAAATAAAGACGGTATTTTTACTGTTATTGCCTTTCACCAGAAAAGAAGCCAATTTAATACGCTGCGCCTCACCACCAGAAAGGGTATTGGATGATTGCCCCAGTTTTACATAACCCAACCCCACATCAGCCAACGGTTGCAGCTTGGCAACAATTTTAGGTTGGGTTGAAAAAAATTCCAGCGCCTCATCAATACTCATGTCCAATACCTCCGCCACATTCTTTTCTTGGTACTGCACGTCAAGCACATGTTGCTTAAAGCGTTTGCCATTGCAGGCTTCACAGGGAAGAAAGATGTCTGCCATAAACTGCATCTCAATCTTTACTTCTCCCTCACCCTGGCATACGTCACACCGCCCACCCTCTACATTAAATGAAAAGCTTGCAGGTTTAAGGCCGCCTGCCTTTGCTGCAGGCAACGAAGTATAAAGGGCCCTGACTTCGTCCCAAGCTTTCACATACGTAACCGGATTTGAGCGTGAAGAGCGGCCGATGGGATTTTGATCTACCAGCTCTACCTGCGCTATTTTCGTAACAGCCCCTTCCAGTGCATCAAACTGGCCCGTTTGCTCCCCTGAATAATTACCGGTTGCTTTCTGAAGAGCCGGATACAGAATACGCTTAATAAGCGAAGTCTTTCCCGAACCAGAAACGCCGCTAACTACGGTAAATACATACAGCGGTACCTCCACATCTATGCCCTTCAGGTTATTTTCACGAGCTCCTTTAATAAGTATGGATTCCTGCCACTTACGTCTATGCTGGGGTACTTCAATTGTAGAACGGCCGCTAAGGTATTTACCAGTGAGGCTATGCTTGCTTTTTAGCATTTCCTGATATTTTCCTGAGAAAATAAGCTCACCGCCATGAATACCAGCTTCCGGACCAATATCAATCAGAAAGTCGGCAGCTTGCATCATTTCTTGTTCATGTTCAACAACCAATACGGTATTTCCTACATCCCGTAAGGATTTGAGCACACTGATAAGCCGCAAGGTATCGCGGGGATGAAGCCCGATGCTTGGCTCATCCAATACATATACAGAACCAACCAGCGAGCTGCCCAAGGAAGTGGCTAGCCTGATCCGTTGAGATTCACCGCCTGATAAGGTGTTTGAAAGCCTGTTTAAGGTAAGATAACCCAAACCAACGTCCGTCAAAAACTTAAGCCGGTTATTAATTTCAAGCAGCAGCCTTTTAGCAATCTTGCTTTCTGTTTCATTTAAATCAAGATTATCAAAAAAAATCACTGCCTTATCAAGCGGCATCAGCACCACATCTGTAATAGACTTATCGCTTAATTTAACATAGGAAGCATCCTTACGAAGCCTGGTGCCCTTGCAATCGGGACAATCTGTTTTTCCCCTGTAGCGTGACAGCATTACCCGATATTGTATTTTGTAGGTTTGCTCTTCAAGTTCCGCGAAAAAGTCATTCAGCCCCCTAAAATGGCTATTTCCGGTCCATAGTAAATTTTTCTGGGCCTCTGTCAAATCGGAAAAGGCCCTGTGGATGGGAAAATCGAATTTAATGGCCACCTTTGTTAGTTTATTAAGCCATTCGCCCATTTTTTCACCCCGCCAAGGAGCAATAGCCCCATCATATACCGACCGGCTTTTATCCGGAACTACCAGATCAGGGTCAATACCGATCACTTTTCCATAACCCTCACAGCGTTTACAAGCACCATAAGGATTGTTAAAACTAAAAAAATTTGGGGTCGGCTCTTCAAAAGCTATTCCGTCCAGCTCAAACCGATCGCAGAAAAAATGTTCCTGACCATTTACCTCTACAAAACAGTCGCCCTTCCCTTCAAAAAACGCCGTTTGTATTGAGTCGGCAGTTCTGCTTAAGGTTTCATCGCTATGCTCCACCCGTATACGGTCAATAATAACCTTCAATTCGCCTGGCTTGGCCGTTTTATTAACCACCTTGGTGTTCGCCATCAAGTCCTCGATCTTATGGATCGCATCCTGATATTGCACGCGAACAAAACCCTTTTGCAGTAAAATAGCCAATTCTTCTTTAATTTTCCGGTTGTTGTGAGGATGTAGAGGGAATAAGATGGTTACGGCGGTTCCTTCTGTTAATGTACCGATATAATTGACCACATCCGTTACGGTATCTTTTTTAACCACCTGCCCCGAAACCGGCGATATGGTTTTGCCAATCCGAGAAAATAACAACTTAAGATAGTCGTAAATCTCAGTAGATGTTCCAACCGTAGAACGCGGATTGCTACTAACAACTTTTTGTTCAATGGCAATAGCGGGGGCTATGCCTTGTATATAGTCTACTTCAGGCTTATTCATCCTGCCTAAAAATTGGCGGGCGTAGGAAGATAAACTCTCTACATAACGGCGCTGCCCTTCCGCATAAAGGGTGTCAAAAGCTAAGGATGATTTACCGGAACCCGACATCCCGGTAATAACCACCAATTTATTTTTAGGAATAGCAACGTCAATATTTTTTAAATTATGTACCCTCGCTCCTTTAATAAGGATGTGGGTTTTTGGAGTTTCTTCAGCTTGTTTATTCATGCAACACAAAAATACGCATAATACCGCAGAACAAATTATTTTGATATTTATTCTTTGTTTTTTTAAAAAAATTGCTTTGCTTTGAAAAAATATAGTTCAACAAAAAAACTTCGGAGGCAAAATATACGGAAAACTACTACTTATATAACTTTTTAAACGCATAAAAAGGGTAAAAGTAGCGTAGCATGGAACTACAAACGAAGAATGAGAACGAACTGGTTCAACTATATTTAGGCGGTAAGGAAGCCGCCCTTGCAGAACTGGTTAACCGGCATAAATCTAAAATTTATACTTCTATTTATTTGCTGGTAAAAGATAGTTATTTGGCGGAGGATCTTTTTCAGGATACTTTTATCAAAGTGATCAAAACGCTCAAATCAGGCCGTTATAATGAAGAGGGTAAATTTTTACCTTGGGTGATGCGTATTGCCCATAACCTGGTCATTGATCATTATCGCAAGGAAAAACGCACACCTGTTGTTGTAAATAATGATGATTTCGACATTTTTGAGGTACTCCAGGTATATGACGAAAGTGTTGAAGACCGCCTTGTAAGGGAGCAAACTTACATTGACCTGCGTAAAATGATCCAGCTTTTGCCTGACGACCAAAAAGAAGTGCTGATCATGCGTCATTATGGCGATATGAGTTTTAAAGAAATTGCCGAAGTAACCCAAGTTAGCATCAATACGGCGTTAGGACGTATGCGCTATGCCTTGAACAACCTCCGAAAAATGATGTATAGCAAAGAAGTCGTTCTGAAAACCGGTTAGCTTGCTGTAGCAATATATTTGACCAGACTGCGTTTTGCCAAAGGCAGTAAGGTAGGTTCAACCGGAAACGTTATATCGCTTTCCACCTGATATACGGCCGGATTAGGCAAATCTTTGCGCTGATTAATTAGGTCTTTTCGGATGGATTCAGGAGTACCGTACACAAAATGGCTGTCGTACCGGGTTAAATAATTGGTATGTACCCCCCGGTATTTTTCATCTTTTCCTTCAAAAATAGTGATCTGATATTCATACACCATCGTTCCGCGTTCATCACCGTTTTTCAGCAATAAATAACCCTGAGACAGGTATAAAGGCACCACACCTATCGCTTCAATGGTTAAATGGCTCTCCACAAATTCATAAATCTCTTTACCCTCTTTAATAGCCGGATCAAGCTTTTTTAACGAATAGGTTATAATGCGCTCAATTTCTTTCATTAGCACATCGTCTTTTACCATTTTTTCATAAGTAAGCCGCAATGCTTCTGTATCAGCATGGGTTAGCCTGACCGGAAATGAATTTTGTAACGTGGATTTATCCTTTTTAAATTTAGTCAGGTTGTTGTAATGATAAACGAGGTCGTTTAAATTGGGATACAACTGGGTTTTGTGAAAGTGGCTGTTGATTTCCTGTAAATAGGCCAATAACTGATATTTCTTATATTCAAAATCAAGTGGCAACTCTATAAACCAGTTTGCATTGAGTGAATTCATAAAAACCTCCGCATTTACAAACGCAAACTTGGTTAATTTCTATGAGAAAAACAAATTTTCTATTGCATGCGGGCTATAACACTAATTTAAGAGAACACATTTTCTTAAAGAAAAGAGATTGGCCTCCATAAACAAAGAATATCAGGCTAATCAATAGTTTGTAGAATATAACTTTAATCAATAAAAAAGCCCGGAAACGAGTTTCCAGGCTTTGTAGCGGGGAGCAGGATCGAACTGCCGACCTTAGGGTTATGAATCCTACGCTCTAACCATCTGAGCTACCCCGCCAAAAAATAGTTTGCAAATATAGTTTAAAATCCTTTTCTTTAGAAAAAAAGTTGAAAAGGACTTTTTTGAGGAAATTATTAAGAAACGGAAATGGCAGAAAAAATAAAATTTACCCTGGAATATGAAATAAAATCTTCCCCTAAAATCCTGTTCTCTTTTCTGAGCGAGCCCAATGCGCTCTCCCAATGGTTTGCAGACAATGTAAATTATAAGGACCATGTTTATACTTTTGAGTGGGATGGTGAAAACCACGATGCCCGGATGGTTAGCGTTAAAGAAAATAAGCTTGTCCGGTTTAAATGGCTTGATGATGATCCCTACTATTTTGAAATGGAAATTTTACAGGACGACCTGACCAATGATGTTGCACTGTCCATCACTGATTTTGCTACAGAAGATGCCCTTAGCGAGCGGAAAATGATCTGGGACAATCAAATCCAGTATCTGCTTAGTGTATTAGGGGCCTAACAAAGAATCTTTATTCTCCGTATATTTGTATGGTGAGGACAGGGAATATCCATGAATAAGATACACGTTTTATTATTAAAGGCTTTTATACGGCCCTTTATCGTGACCTTTTTCATTGTCATGTTTGTATTGTTGATGTTATTTTTGTTTAAATACATTGATGATTTAATTGGCAAGGGGTTCGAGTGGTATACCATTATGGAATTGCTTTGGTACGCATCAGCCACACAAATATCGATGGCTTTGCCCCTTTCCATGCTGCTTTCATCCATCATGACCTTCGGAAATTTAGGAGAGAGTTATGAACTAGTTGCTATTAAAGCAGCCGGTATCTCTTTGCGTAAAGCCATGATGCCTTTATACATCGTTGTCACCGTATTTAGTATTAGCGCTTTTTTATTCAGTGACTACATATTACCCATAGCCAACTTAAAAATGGGGTCTTTACTATGGGACGTACGGAATAAAAAGGCCGATTTTCTTATTAAAGACGGTATTTTTAACAGCAGCATTCCGGGTTATTCCATCCGGGCCCGAGATAAAAGTAAAGATGGATACCACCTTTATAACATGATGATCTATGAGCATAAAACGGGCGGTGCAGCAGGCATGGGCGTTATATTAGCCAAAGAGGGAGAAATGTATAATTCTGCCGACAACAAATACATGATCCTGAAGTTGCGCAATGGGGTGAGGTATGAGGAGACATCTGACGGCAAAGTATACAATCCCAGGCAGCGGTTTACGCGGTATTATTTTAAGGAGACCCAGCAAAAATTTGATATGTCGTCGTTTCAAATGCAGCATACGGACGAGGAGCTATTCAAAAATCATTATGCGATGCTCAATTTGAAACAGCTGAGCTTTTATACAGATTCAGTGACCAAGTTAAATGACAGCTCAAGGCATACTGTTTTCAATGCCATATCCTCCTACTATCAGGTTTACCATCCGTATAACCGGCCCAATTCGGTTCAGAAAAAGCCGCTAAGGCCTGTTGTGTATCAAAATAGCCTGGCCGAGGTAATCCCAGTGCACCAGAAAATGAATGTATATAACCAAGCTCTTAACCAGGCGCGCTATATAAAGGATGAATTACGGATGAAATCGACTGTCGATTCAGATTATAGCCTCAGCATCCGAAGGTATATTATGGAATACCACCGTAAATTTACCTTGGCCGTATCTTGCCTGCTTCTGTTTTCAATTGGTGCACCTTTGGGTGCCATCATCCGTAAGGGTGGCCTGGGCCTACCGGTAGTTATGGCCATTATTTTTTTTCTGATATACCATATTATTTACACAGTGTCAGAAAAATCAGCCAAAGAAGGTTCCATCTCGCCTTCATGGGGCATGTGGACAGCCATTATTGTACTCACACCGCTTGCTATATTTCTGATCTATAAAGCGGCAACAGACTCTGCCCTTTTTGATGCGGAGCTATATAAAACCAAACTTAGGCAAGCTGGTCAGTTTATTATCAAACTGTTTAGATCGGCCCAAAAAAACAAACAAATACCCGCAAAAGTGCCGTAACTTTACAGCATTCTTAATACCACATAGTTAATGAACATTCAATTAAATACGATTGAAGAAGCAATCGAAGATATAAAGGCCGGTAAAGTAGTCATTGTAGTTGATGACAAAGACCGCGAAAATGAAGGCGATTTCATCACCGCAGCTCGTAATGCAAGCCCAGAAGTAATTAATTTTATGGCTACCCACGGTAGGGGTTTGGTATGCGCCCCACTGACAGAACAGCGTTGTCAAGAACTGGATCTATCCTTAATGGTCGGTAATAATACCGCGGCTTTTGAAACCAACTTTACCGTTTCTGTAGATCTCCAGGGATATGGATGCACCACAGGCATCTCAGCTTCTGACAGGTCAAAGACCATCAGAGCCTTAATAGACTCGAAAATTAAACCTGAAGAATTGGGCAGGCCAGGGCATATTTTTCCGCTGATCGCCAAAGATGGCGGCGTGCTTAGGCGGGCTGGCCACACCGAAGCGGCTGTGGATCTGGCAAGGCTTGCCGGACTGGAACCAGCAGGGGTATTGGTTGAGATTTTAAAAGATGATGGCGAAATGGCCCGCTTACCAGACCTTATGGATGTAGCAGAACGTTTTGATTTAAAAATCATCTCCATTGAAGACCTGATTGAATACCGGTTAGAAAAAGATTCTTTGATTAGCCGTGAGGTATCGGTTAAATTACCGACAGATTGGGGCGATTTTGAATTGACAGCCTACACCATCAAGAACACTGGCGAGCAGCATTTGGCCCTTACAAAAGGTACTTGGGAGCACGATGAGCCCATATTAGTTCGGGTACATAGCTCATGCCTCACAGGCGATATTTTTGGATCCTGCCGGTGTGATTGCGGACCGCAATTACATAAGGCCATGGAAATGATCGAAGCGGCAGGCAAGGGCGCCATCGTGTATATGAATCAGGAGGGCCGGGGTATAGGTTTAATTAACAAATTGCACGCTTATAACCTCCAAGAAAACGGGCTGGATACCGTAGACGCGAATATTCAGCTAGGCTTTAAGCCCGATCACCGGGAATATGGCATCGGCGCTCAAATACTGCGCAATCTGGGGATTACAAAAATGAAACTGATGACCAACAACCCCACAAAGCGGGCCGGATTGACCGGATATGGCTTGGAAATCGTAGAAAACATCCCCATTGAAATTGCTTCCAACAAATACAATGAACTTTACCTCCGTACCAAACGTGATCGCATGGGCCATAGCATTATGAAGAATGTATAAAGCCCAAAAATTAAACAAATAATGAGCGTAATACTCGGCATTGAGTCGTCATGCGATGAAACTTCTGCA
Source organism: bacterium A37T11 (assembly GCA_900109895.1). GTDB lineage: Bacteria > Bacteroidota > Bacteroidia > Sphingobacteriales > Sphingobacteriaceae > A37T11. The sequence continues at coordinate 8,078 of FOBR01000022.1, read as the reverse complement.
GCAATTTGTATTGAGGGCAACATCGCATCCAATATGATAGCGAATCAAACCGTCCATGAAAAATTTGGCGGTGTAGTACCTGAGTTAGCTTCCAGGGCCCACCAGCAGAACATTATACCCACCGTTGAGCAAGCCATTAAACAAGCCGGCATTCAAAAGGCGACTATCGAAGCTGTAGCATTTACAAGAGGGCCTGGCCTCTTAGGCTCTTTATTGGTGGGAACCTCCTTTGCCAAAAGTTTTGCCCTTGCCCTGGGCATTCCATTGATCGAAGTAAACCATATGCAAGCACATATATTGGCACATTTTATTGACGATGCGAAACCGGATTTTCCGTTTCTGTGCCTGACGGTGTCAGGAGGACATACGCAAATTGTGCTGGTGAAAGACTATTTTAAAATGGAAGTCATTGGACAAACCATGGACGATGCCGCCGGCGAAGCCTTTGACAAAACCGCTAAGATACTGGGATTACCCTATCCCGGAGGCCCATTGATTGACCGATATGCCCAGTCGGGCAATCCCTTGGCCTATTCATTTCCAGAACCGCAGATTCCGGGTCTGAACTTTAGCTTTAGTGGATTAAAAACGGCCATTCTATATTTTATCAAACAAAAAGTAGCTGAACAACCCCATTTTGTATCTGAAAATCTTTCGGATATCTGCGCCTCCGTTCAGCATCGCATTGTCAGTATCCTACTAAATAAGCTGAGAAAAGCCGTTTTACAGACGGGCGTAAACAGCATCGCCATAGCAGGTGGCGTATCCGCCAATTCGGGTTTGAGAAATGCTTTGCTGGAGTTCGGCGAAAAAAACAATAAGCAGGTATTTATCCCTAGGTTTGAATATTGTACAGATAACGCGGCCATGATTGCCATCGCCGGTTATTTTAAATTTTTAGCCCGCGATTTTGTCGGTCAGGATATTGCCCCTCTGGCCCGTTGGAGTATTTAACCCCTTCCTCCGCCACGCCTAAATCCACCCCCGTTGCCCATCAGGCGGCCTCCAAAATTGCGCAAGTTATAGGTAAAGCCCAAGGTGAAATATTGCCGCAACATATTTAAAGTTTGGCTATCCTGAATATAGGACTGCGTGATATCCCGGGATACATTAGTACTATTATTTAGCAGGTCATATGCCGAAAAGGTAATCTCGGCTTCCTGTCGGGAAAATAATTTTTTACCGATAGAAGCGTTCCAGGTCACAAACGAAGGATTAAGGCCGCCCGTTAAACCTGAATTATAATTGTACAAGACCGATGAATTGATCCGTATCCCTTTCCAAAAAATCCAGGTAACGTCATTGCGGATGGTTTGGTTGAAATAATTGCTATTGCTGCTTGGATCTGTAAGTAAATTATTTTTTACCACATTAAAACTGCCATTATAGCTAAGACCAAAGATCAATTTTTCGCTGATATGGCTATTTATTCCCACCTTTTGGCTAAATCCATAACTGTTTGAAGCGGATAAAGACCCATTCATCAGGCCCACATCACGCGTTCTGAACACATTAGTTGAAAGGTTCATATTGATCTTTAAGGCCTTGATGGGAGTGCCGTAACTAGCATTTGCACGCAGACTATAATAGCCATTTAAATTTTCGGGCCGGGTGAACTGGCCATCACGACGAAGTTCAAAGCCATTAATGGTAGTATCGCTTTTAACAATGATAACCGAATTCACTACCCGGTTTTTAGAAAAATCGGCGTTCAGGCTAACATTTAGGTTTGCGCCCGTTTGCCGGTTCACCTTATCGAAACTTACGCGGAACCGCTGTTGAAATTCCTGTTTAAGGTCGGGATTACCTGACTTTACAGACTGCGTATTGGTGGAGGTGGTTACGTCCTGCAGTTGATCAATAGAAGGCGGGTTGGTCTCGGTAGAATATTCAAAACGCAAGTTCATTTCCCTTGAAAAACGTAGGCGCAAATTGGCATTGGGCAAATAACTCACAAACGATTCGCTTGCTTTTACCTCTGTTGGAAATACCTTGTGGTTTTGCATCTCCGCCCGCTGGTAGTCCATACCAAAATCAAACATCACGATATTCTTAGACCACTGATAACTTAAGCCCCCACTATGGTAAAGATATTCATTCCTAAATTCGTTTGACAGCCTATCATCTAATTCGGAATACTGCCCGGTTTCCGCCAAAAAATTAAACGTTTGGCGGTTAGAGAAATTTGCCGTATTTCGAATACTGTAATTGGCCTGTATACGGCTAAAACTATCCAGGGGCTCCGTATAAGCAAACCGCCCTGTAATGCCGTTACCATTACCCAATGAATTATTTTGGTTATTCACCGTATCTATCCGTTCTTGATTTTCCAGATAGTGAGTAAAAGATAGCGCCTGGGCCAATCCTTTATTGGAACTATAAGAACCATTGGCACTCAGCGAAATGGTACGGCCCGGTTTTCCCAAATGAAAACGGTAGGTAAAATTGCCTGCGATATTAACATTCCTATTCTGGTTGTTATTATTACTATTTGCGCTTGTCAATGGGTCCTGGCTTTCATTGACCGTATTGCTGGTATTCGTACTGAGCCGATTATTTTGCTGATAACTAAACGTTGGGGTAAAAACCATCGACTGGTTTGAATCGGGCTTAAACTCCATCTTTATATTTGCCCGGTGGCTATTGTTGATACTATTGCTCAAATTTTGCTGCACTCTGAATTGGTCTTCGCCATCCCCCACAAATAATTGCCGGTTATTGATAGAATTCACATCATTATTCCGAGTGTTATACGTATAGTCCCCACTAAATTCCATTCGTTCATCCAGCCAGGTATTGTTATAATTAATGGATACGTTGTTGGTTTTTGATTGTCCATTATTACCGCCGCTACGACCGCCGTTACCTCCACCGCCACCACGTCGGCTTCCTCGACCACCACCGCCACGACCACCTCCATCATCTTCAGCACCAATTTCAGCCATTGAAAAATTCTGCTGATTTACATTGTTGGATACTTCCAGTATACTCAGCCGTCGGCTATTGTTAAAGAAATTTATATTTCCCCCACCATTGTACCGCTTATTGCTACCCATAGCCCCTGCCAACCGGCCAAAATATCCATGCCTGCGGTCTTTTTTCGTAACGATATTAATGATTTTGTGGCGTTGTCCGTCGTCAAAGCCCGTAAAACGCGCCTGTTCACTCTGTTCATCAATGATCTGAATTTTTTCAATGACATCCGCAGGCAAGGTCTTCAATGCCACGCGTGGGTCTGAACTAAAAAATTCCTTACCATCGACAATGATCCGCTGCACATCTTCACCCTGTGCTTTGATCTTACCTTCATCATCAATTTCCACCCCGGGTATCTGGCCCACCAGCGCATCAGCATCGGCATAAGGTTCTGTACTATATGCCGCCGCATTGAATTCAGTAGTATCGCCTCTTACTTCTACCATGGGTACAGGCGCGGTAATTTCCACCGCATCCAGCTCTTTAATTTCAGCGGGCAAGGGCACATTCACCGTTTTCGAACGTTCATTGGATTTGATCATTACTGGAAATGATGTCGATTTATAACCTAAAAAATTGGCTGAAATACGGTATTTTCCGGCTCTAGGCACCGTAATGGTAAACCTGCCATTTTCGCCAGCAGATCCATAACTAACTATCGAATCATTACTACTTACCAGTTTTACACTTGCACCCTGCAAACCATTTAAGGTCAAACTATCCAAAACCTTACCTGAAAGCCTAAACTGCGCCTTCAAAGACTTTGAATACAAGGAAAAAAAGCAAACTACCAGTAAACAATACTTAAAAATCCTTCTCATAAAAGAAGTTTACGGAAAATAAAATACGAACTGTTTGTTTGCAGGGTTTGACTGGGAGTTAAAAAAAAGGTTTAATGGTAGTACAAAAAAATATAAATTCTAAGAGCTTTTAATGCTGCTTTTTGCGACCTTTGCAAAAATAAAAACATGAGTGCACCCAGTTTCTTCTTTTTTTTAGTGTTTGTCATCCCCTTGATTGGCGCACTCATATGGTTGCTTAGCAAGGACCGTAAAAGAGGCGTTGTTGGGTTAATCGTATTGGCGGTACTTGTGATACTAGCCATTACTGTTTCTTGGTTTGTTGCCAGCAAATCAGCCATGCAAAACGCTAAAGTAAATCATGAACAAGCGATTGAGGACGAGGCTGCACAAAAAAATAACTAAGACAGCAATGCCATCTTAGTTACTCAAATCAAACAAAACTAACAATAGGTTTCAGCCTATTTCTCTTCCAGCTTTTCAGCAGTCACTTCGCTTTTTATGCGTTCTTCCAATTCATCCATCAAATCCGGATTATCGTGCAGCAGAGCCTTTACAGCATCCCTCCCTTGGCCCAATTTGGTTTCCCCATAGCTAAACCATGAACCTGATTTTTTGATAATATTGAAATCAACACCCAGATCAATGATCTCACCCACCTTTGATATCCCTTCGCCAAACATCACGTCAAATTCAGCAATGCGGAAAGGCGGGGCCACTTTGTTTTTTACAATCTTTACCTTCACCCTATTGCCCGAAACCTCGTCAGAATCTTTAATCTGTGAGGTACGACGAATGTCAAGCCGAACGGAGGCATAAAATTTTAACGCATTCCCTCCCGTGGTCGTTTCCGGATTGCCAAACATTACCCCGATCTTTTCACGCAACTGGTTAATAAAAATACAACAACAATTGGTTTTTGAGATCGTGCCCGTAAGTTTCCGCAAAGCCTGTGACATCAACCGGGCCTGCAATCCCATCTTTGAATCGCCCATTTCCCCTTCAATTTCACCTTTGGGTACCAACGCTGCCACGGAGTCAATAACAATGACGTCAATAGCCCCGGAACGGATCAGGTTATCTGCAATTTCAAGTGCCTGCTCGCCATTATCCGGCTGGGAAATCAGCAGGTTTTCTATATCCACACCCAGTTTACGGGCATAATATTTATCAAAAGCATGTTCAGCGTCAATAAAGGCGGCAATGCCTCCCTTCTTTTGGGCCTCTGCAATAATATGCGTAGCCAGTGTCGTTTTACCCGATGATTCCGGCCCATAAATTTCAATCACTCGTCCTTTGGGCACCCCGCCAATTCCCAACGCAATGTCCAATCCAATTGAACCTGTAGAAATTGACTCGATCGGCTCAACAGCCGAATCACCTAATTTCATAACCGTACCCTTACCATAGGATTTTTCCAATTTATCCAAGGTAAGTTGCAATGCCTTAAGCTTTTCCTGACTACTCATTATATTAGTATTTTGGTTCAAATATAACCATATTTATTATAATTACTAATTTTTTTAATTTATTTTCGTTTTCCTATAACCTGTTCATAATATTTACACATCCAGGTAATTGGACAAATTTCACATTTTGGATTTCGGGCCACACAAATATAACGTCCATGCAATATAAGCCAGTGATGCGCAATGCCCAAAGTTTCCTTTGGCAGATAACGTACTAACTGTTTTTCAACCGCCAGAGGAGTTTTGGCTTTTAGAGTCAACCCAATCCTATTTGCTACCCTGAACACATGCGTATCCACCGCTATAGCATCGGCTTGGAAAACAACCGAAGCAATCACATTAGCCGTTTTGCGTCCTACACCGGGCAGTTTTTGCAAGGCATTAATATCCGATGGAACAACGCCCCCAAAATCATCCATCAGCATTCGCGCCATCCCTACTAAGTGCTTCGACTTATTATTCGGATAGCTCACACTTCTGATATAGGGAAAAATCTCGTCCGCTGAAGCAGCAGCCAGGCTTTCAGCATCCGGAAACCGCCCAAACAATGCCGGGGTTACCATATTAATGCGCTTATCCGTACATTGGGCTGATAAGATCACCGCAACCAATAACTCATAGGGGCTGCTATAATGCAACTCCGTTTCCGCATCCGGATTGTGGGCAGAAAAATAGGCAACAAAAGCCTGGTATCTCTCTTTTTTAAGCAAGACAGCCTTCTATTTTAAGCTACGTGCAAAGCTAAGAATTTTCTTAACAGATACGGCCGAAGGATCAACCAGCCGGTTATTGAGTCGCATTCCCAAGGAAGATAAAAACTGCTCATCTTCCAAACTCAATTTATGAGCTAGTGTTATGGTCATCCTCTTTTTCCTTTCAGTAGTATGGGAAGTAAAATTTTTTGTCATAAGCTCTCGCTGGATGTATAAAAGTATAAATATAATAATTAACGTAACAAAGTCAAGAATATTATAAGCCAAGAATAAGCACCTCTGATCCCTTTATTTTTTAAGACTTTCCTTTTTTTCTGCGGCCATTTTCAGCGCCTGGTAAGCATTTACCACCCCGCCTGAAACAGAAATATCGCTCAAATTAACTTTCATCCGGTTACCGTCATCACCTCGTATTTTTACCTTTTGGTCCACTTTAGTGACTGATTTAAGTATGATCTCCTTCACTTCCGAAGCTTTCAAATTGGGGTAATAAGAACGGATAAGGGCCGCCAAACCAGATACAACAGGGGCGGCCATACTTGTTCCATCTTCATAATCATACGTATTCCCAGGTAAAGTTGAATATAGCTGTACCCCGGGGGCAAATACATCAACTGACCTTCTACCATAGTTTGAAAATTCAGCCACCAAATTATCATCATTTTTCCATCCGGACGCTCCTACCTCTATCCAGTTATCAACAGTACCCTGATTAATTCCCAGGCTATCCACCAGGTTCCTGTTTGGAAAGTTTGGATGTTTGTCATTATCCTGCGCATCGTTCCCTGCGGCATGCACCAACAGTACATCTTTTTCCCGGGCAAACCGAACGGCATCATCAACTATCCTCTTGTCCTTTACGTAGGCTTTTCCAAAGCTCATGCTGATCACCTTTGCCCCATTCTCCACGGCATAACGAATGGCATTTGCTACATCCTTATCCCGCTCATCTCCATCGGGCACCGTACGGACAATCATTAGTTGCACTTGATCGGCCACGCCTTTTATTCCGATATTGTTGTTCCTATTTGCTCCAATTATACCAGCCACATGCGTTCCATGTTTCGCATCAGGACCCATCACATCTGCATTTCCATAAAAACGCTCGTTACTGTTTTCATAATTATCACCCACGGTATCCCGTGAGTTGAAACCCATGTTCAGGTGATAATTCACCTGATTATTGAAATATTCCACTCCCTCTTTCAAGTCTTTGTAGGCCTCTTCAAAACCCTGGTCTTTCACATCAGACCTAAACAATTTCAAAGCCCTTGAATCCATTTGGTCTGAAACTTTATAGTCTTCGATCATTTTAAGCTCAGGCTTTGGATTTTTCAACTGACTCAGCATGGTATCCACTACCTTTTTAATACGGTTATAAGTTAATTGCCCTAGTTGGGCTCTTTCAAGCTTATCGGTATAATCGGCTGTCATCTTCTGGAAAGCCAGAAACTCACGTCGTTGTTTCTCCGGGAGTGGCGTACTTGGCAGGACTGACATATATAATGGCCGTAAAACTTTCAATTGCCTGGTGACCTCCAGATTATCAAAATGAACGTCATTGCCATTTTTATTACCAATAAAGTTCCAGCCATGCACGTCACCTGGATATCCATTATGATCCGCATCGGTCGTATCGTCCGGACTGATTACCCTATCATCCGGATTTACCCAAATAGCATTTTTCAGATCCTCATGGTTAATATCAGTACCTCCATCAATGACGGCAACAATTACCGGAACTCCTTTTTTACCGGGCAGCAATTCACGGTACGCTTTCTCCGTGCTAATGCCCATCACACTGTCTTCCTTCAGATCCAGGTTAAACCAATTAACCTTCGGTTTATCCTTTTTTCCCTGCGAAAAACCGCTGTATGAAAAAAGAGTTGAATAAATAAGCAGAAGTAAAATGCTTCTCATAAAAACCAGTAAATTATTAACTGCCAGCAAATATAATGCTAACGTCATTTAGAAATTGTTATATACTGTTAAAATATTACAAAGTATAGGTTACTAATCAGTTTATCCCTCTAACGGCTTAAAAAATCGCTTCGTCCCCGATGTATCGGAATATTTACGCTATCATTTCCAGGCCGTTTCCGGCCAACCAGATTTAATAT
>FOBR01000055.1 GCA_900109895.1 bacterium A37T11 | reverse complement strand
AGAGTGAGAAAGTTGAAGATTTGATATATTGAGAACAAACAAGTTCAAAGATGAAGAAATAGGTAATATCTGATGAGGAATTTGAAATGGCATCGGGATAAGATCATCCTGGCACTTGACTTATATTTTTGGTTGGAGCCGGGGCATATAAAAAAAGGTTAGTTTTTTATTAAATTTTAAAAATTTTTTATATAAATTTGGACAATAGATGTCCCTTAAGGAAACGTTCCTTAAATGGATCTAGGTGTATTGCCCCATATTAGATGACAAAGGAAAGGCAACGAACTTGCCAAGCACAATACGCAATTGGCTGCCAACTTATTTCGGGCAACCCAAACAGAAGAAAAACTTCGCAGGGAAAACATCAAGGGTAAAACGGCTGCCAATAAAACGCATTTTGAAGTGGGTAAAAAGGTACGGAAAACCATACAGGAAATAGGTGGCACGATGCCTGAGAAACAGATTTTCAGGGAAGAAATCGCGTCATATGAATTAAAGATATAGGATAAGTTTTACTACATTATAAATTTTTGAGTTATGGAATTACTCTTTTTACACCGGATCTCCTGGATACTGATCATCCTTTTTGTACCGGTGTTTAGATGTATCTGTTATTTAATTTGGGGAAAGAATCAGGGAATCCCGGCCGAAACGAAGTATTAAACTGTAATAGGTTAAAGTGAAAAAAAAGCGATGATACGTGAAAAACTAGATTTCTTCTTTTTTGTGCTGTATAGCTACTACGCAAACATGACCAGCCGGATAAAACAACTCGTTTGGTACAGGGCGCTACTGTCGGTAGGTCTTTGCCTTTTTCAAGTTTTTTTTGCTGTTGTGTTGGTCATAAAAGCTACAGGGAGGGACACTCCAGGACGTATGATTTGGATTTTGGCGATGATTATTTCTTTATTAATTCCCTATCAGCTTTTTATTTCCAGGCAACGTTACTCAGCTATTTACCAGAAATTTAAGGACAGTCCCATCAATAATCCCAGCAACAGGGCTTGGTGTTGGATAATATGTGCATTTATGATAATTACCCCTTATATACTGGCCATCATTTTTAAGGTGACAAACCAGATTTGACGCATAATAACATGTATTGAATATTACGATAACTTTTGTGAAGTATGAAAAAAAACAATTACACACTTTTTGCCCTGTTTTGTGGGCTGATCTGCCTGGGCCTGCCGGCCTGCAGCAAAGACGATGGTCCTTCTGATGACATCATCGCCTACCCTTTAAAGGTAAAAGCCACCGCCCTTGAAGAACAAGGACCGGTAAAATTGTATACCAAAGATGGCGAGGTGACTGATGAGACAGTGATCGCAAAGTTTATTGCAGACGCAGAATATTTCAACGCGGTTTTTGCGCCGGAAGAAAGCAATGTCATCACTTTTACAACAGATAGCACCGCCAAACTCGGGGAGGCAGATTATATTTACTCAATTGAAAAACAAAGTGAAGGCTTGTTTACATTTAATG
>FOBR01000041.1 GCA_900109895.1 bacterium A37T11 | reverse complement strand
AGTTCGGATAAAGCTGCCGTATCAAAGCGCAACAGTTCTCCAGGTGAATACTCACTTGCAGCAAACAGCTGCATATAAGTATTCACCGTATTCCGGGAAATCCCCAGTATCGAACCTATCCTGCGGTTGCTGACACCATCAAGGTGTAAAGTAATTATTTGTTTCAAGTCCATCGGATCAAGTATATTGCCCATGTCGCTATATTTATGTACGGCGACAAGGTAATGCTTGAGCTCTCAAAGTGGCACAAAACGAACCGTAATTGTGCTATAACTTATACTAAAAGTCCAGTAGGCACGCAGTCGATAGTGGCACCGTTCGAACTGTAGTATCCATTAATCACCGGAATAGAACCTTCTCTCTGTAAACCCTCCTTACTTTTGGCTGCCCAGTAATTGAACTTACCAAGGGTAATCCCATGCGATAAACAAAACTCCTTCTGGCTTTGTCTGCTTTCTCGCCATTGACTAACCAGCGACAGCATCTTTTCGCTACGATCCATAGCAACATTTTTTAATCGCTAAAGTATAACTCTTATCAATTATTGGAAAGATGTACTTGCTCAGGCGGATGCGAATGCTTACAGTTAAATGACTTTTTGATTATTTGCCGGGCTGTCTTCCGTAGGATGTTCACTATCTAATGAATACCTTTTATCATCAGCAAGGTTAAACAAGAACAGTTCAAGGGATTCCGCTGAAGTGCCATATTGCTTGGCTAAAGTATGCATGAGGTTATTATATTTCGCATAGTTCCTGTATTTTGGAGAAGGGTAAATCTTCAAAATCCCGTAAACTATTGGCGCCAAAATCTTTATTAGTGCACGCGCTACACGAATGTCGAATATCAATGCGTATTCATCCTGTCCTTCTGCCCTTGTAGCAAAATATAGCACTTTGGAGATATAACTAATGCCTAATCCATCGATTTTTGACAGAAGTATAAAAGCAGTTTTCAAATTTTTAGCTTTTACCGCCGCCAGAGCTTCCTTTATGTGTGAATAATTCTTTCCGTTAAGATATTTTTCCGTTCGATGGGCTCCGTAGCCAGTGTCTGCAAAACCCCATATCATAGTTAGAGTAAAGGCTCTTCGCCAATCGGTTGTCGTTCCGGAAAAGTATTCCCGATAAGCTTCTATGACATCACTTCGGCTTATGTACTTATTTTCAAAGTCCTTAACGAGCATTTTTGCTTCATCATTTATAGCACTCCATCTGGTGGTAGTGTATTGGAATTTTGATTTAATCATCGCATTTGGATCATTGATCTTTGACATGTACTCTTCAAGCTTCATTTATATAATTTTAAATCTCGATTTACTACCATTAAATATATAGGCGTGGATTAAGGTAACAATTTGCTCCTTATTTGATTTTTTTCGTTCAGCTTCTTCAGCTTTTCTTAATTCTATTTTTTTCTTACCAAGCTCTTCTAAGTTTCCCGTAACCACCCTAAATTCTTTTACCCCACACACCAGCTTCCCCTCATTTTGAGGTCGCAATTTGCGACCTCAAAAATCCGACTAGTCTTTCCCCTTTACCATCTTACTATAATCCGTTATCCCCAATTTATTACCAGACGGGTCCAGAAATTCTACGGCTTGGCCAGTCATGATCTCAAAAGGCTCACTTAAAAACTCTATACCTCTGGCTTTTAATTCCTCATAAGTCTGCTTTACGTCGTCCACTTTAAACCAAATGGCGGGTTTGGCTGTTTTCTGTGTAGACAAGATAATGGCGGGTTCGTTTTCACCCACTTTAAAAGCAGTCATCCCTTTATCGGCAAAATCAAATTTAATGGAAAGCCCTAACTTGTCTCTGTAGAATGCCTTTGCCTCGTCCAGATCTTCAGCTGGTAAAAAGAAGTTATCATAGTCCTGAAAGGTCATAATCGGTCAAAAATTAGTTTTAGTAAATATCTAGCTATACCATAAATTACGTTAATTAAATCTTGAGGCTAATTTAATTGGTTAGCTTCTTAAATCCAAGCGTTTTTCAATATTTATTTGTAGGCAGGAAACATGCATCATTAACGGCAAAAATACGTATTACTTCTCCCCTTTTCCATCTTGTATCCCACCATCCCATCTCGGACAAAAAAGGTTGAGGTTTGATTTTTTTCTCCTAGTCCGTCCAGGTATTGGAATACCAGATCCATATGCATGCCGTGCGGTGCTGTTTTCCGCTTGAAGAACTTGGGTTTCCAATCGGAGTAAAAATAGTGCGCGCTGAACATCTCCTCCCCGGCTACGTGTTCAAGCTTCATCGAACCTTTTTCCATAGGGTATTTACGCTGATAGTGTTCAAGAAATTGTGTATAACCGTCACCACCAAGCACACATCATCACCCAACCCACGTGTTATAAGGTTACCTTGCCCTTTAGTTTATCCAGATACAATTGGAAATAAGTAGTGTTTTGGCGTTTCAAAAGCCCTACTTTCCACGAAGAAAGAAATCAACTTACTTATTTTTCATTATGCTCGTAGGACACTACTCCTACCCTTTTTGCTTTTTGCTGAAAGACCCTCCTAATGTTTTGACCCATCTGATCTATACGTGCTGCAAAGATAATAATTCGGAAGTTCATCTATTGATTCAGTCACTCCACCTTTTGACCTTCCTTTATCTCATCGTTTGCATGCAATAAAATGCTGTCATGTGCTTTGAGATTACCAAATACTTCGGTGGAATCGTTCGCCGCGATTCCCTCTTTAATGTCAATAAAAAACGTTTTGCCGTCAAGCACCTTGATCACATACTGGCGCTCGGTAGAACGGACAATACTTTGGCTGGGTACCAGCAAGGAAGTTACACCAGACAATAAAGGGATGTGCACTTCTCCATACATTCCGGGTTTGAGTTGATGGTCCGGATTGGCCACATCGATCTCCACCGCTTCGGATTGCATGGCTCCCAACATATTTGCAGAACGGCTGATGGTTCCCTGATGGGTCTTACCCTCATCGGCATTGAAAATAAACGACACAGGCTTGCTTAAATCAACCTTGTCGATATAATTTTCAGGGATGTGCACTTCTAGTCGTAACTTATCGATGTCTTGAAGGATTAGCATAGGTTCATCATTGCCTTTGCCTGGACCCACCAAGGCACCGGCCGATACATTACGCTGCACAATCATACCATTAAAAGGTGCGCGTATGTTAAGATAAGATTGGATGGACTTCATAGCCTCTGCATTTGAGCGTTCGGACATGGCCACCGCCTCGTCAGCTTTCATTTTCGAAAGCGAATTATCCAGATCAAAGGGTGAGACCGCTCCTTCCTCACTGGAAGCATCCTTAAGTCGGCGGTATTTCTCCTTACTGGCATTGGCCGTCTCCTGTGCCTGGATGTAACGAGAATTGGCTGATTCCATTTGTGACAGCATTTCCGGAGCTTCCAGTTCGACTAGCAACTCGCCCTTTTTCACCGTAGTGCCCCTGTCCACATACAATTGCTTAATAAAGCTGTTGATCTTTGCATAAATGTACACCTCATTAAACGGCTTCAGCTGTCCAGGCAAGCGGACAGAACTAGACAAGGGCTTTTCGCGAACCTGACCAATCTCATATTTTAGGTCATTGCTTTTCGTTTCTTTCTTTGCGCCCGCTGTCATATCCACGGGCTTTTGTGAGCCTCCACAGGCAAGACATGCACTTAATGCTAAAAGTATATAAAAAAAAGATGGTTTCATATTAATTTGTCAATAAAGGATTTTCACTATGTTCATGTGCATTCGTCACCTCGTCAGGCATTAGTGAGACAGAAGTGGTAGCTGACCGTTCACGCATCCAAGCAAACACGAGGGGCAATATAAGCAACGCTGCCAGAGTAGACGCAAATAGTCCCCCAATTACAGCCCTACCAAGCGGAGCAGCTTGCTCACCAGCTTCTCCAATGCCCAGCGCCATGGGAATCATTCCCGCGATCATGGCCAGGCTGGTCATCAGGATCGGCCGTAAGCGCAAAGCTGCACTACCGACAGCAGCCTGTTCCGCATTTTTGTCAGCAAGGCGCAACTGTTCGGCATTGGACACGATCAGGATGGCATTGGCCACCGACACACCGGTGGACATGATCATTCCCATGTAAGATTGCAAGTTAAGCGTAGAGCCTGTGAGCAACAGAATACTGATGGAACCTAAAATAACTGCAGGAATAGTGACCAACGCAGTCAGGGATAGACCCACCGACTGGTAGTTAGCTGCTAGCAACAAGAAGATTACCAGTATGGCAAATAACAGGCCGATCTGCAGGCTGCCCATCGTATCGGTAAGTAAAACCGACATTCCCCGGATTTCGGTAATGACGCCGCGTGGTGGTTTTGGTAGTTGCGAAATCGCTTTCTCAACGGCATTTGTAGCTGTTCCCAAGTCTTTGTGTTGGATATTTGCCATCACGGTAAGGTAGCGACGTGGCCCTTGCCGATCATATTCACCCGGATTATAAATAGTTTTGAAAGTGGCAATATCACCGAGCGTGGGACTGCGGTGCCCGGGAATGAGCGGAATTTCGCGCAGTTCATCCATCGTATTCATCACATATTCTGGTATTTGTACCTGCACCTGGTAGGTATAGGTGTTTTTTTCATCAAGCCATTGGATTTTCTCGGTAAAGCGGCTGGAAGAAGTGGAGGCCGTTACCGAACGGGCAATATCAGTCATTTGCAACCCCATTTGTGAGGCCTTGAGCCGATTTACATCAATGTAAATAGTAGGCAGTTTAAGTGGCTGAGCAATTTGAACATCCCGCAAATAGTCTATCTTTTTCAATGCGTGGACCACCTTGTTAGAATAATCCTCCAATACCCGCATGTCACGCCCGGCCACCCTTACCTCGATCGGCGTGGCAGCGCCCTGACTCATGATCTTCTCGGTCATATCGATCGGCTCAAAGTTAACTCGTAATTCTGGAAGCTTATAGGCTATATTTCTGCGAAGAACATCCTTCAGGTCGTCCATGTTTACCTTATAGCCTTCGTTCAGGTTTACCTGAATAACGGCTTCGTGAGTACCAGTATTGAATACGTAGAGGTTGCTCACCCCATAGCTACTGGGTACCAGCCCAACATAGGCGGAGGTGATAGCCACATGGCCACTGACCGTACTATCGATGATTTGCAATACCTGCCTCAACTTATCTTCGGTACGTTCCAGCCGCGTGCCATCTGGTTCCTTTATCCGTAATTGGAACTGGCCATTGTTCAGTTTAGGCATCATATCTTTCCCAATGCTCACATACGCCACCGCCACAAGTCCAAATGTGGTAACCAAATAACCGAAAAGAATACTTTTCTTATGTCTCATGCCTTTTTGGATCAAGGACGTATACCAATTCTTCACATGGTCAAAGGCGGTCGGCTTTTTAGTAGCATCATGCAGGCGGTCTTTCAGCAACCAGTTGGATAGAATAGGTACCACTGTCTGCGCCAGGAAATAGGAGGCTATCATTGTGAGACCAATAGCTAAAGACAAGGGCAGGAACATGGCCTTGGGAATGCCTTCCATAATAAAAGATGGTGCAAAAACGGCCAATATACAAATCAGGATCAAAAAGAGCGGAATAGCAAGCTCCGCACACGCATCATATATAGCTTGCCGTTTGGATTTTCCTTTTTCCTGCTCCTGATGAATGCTCTCGATGGTCACCGTAGCCTGGTCTACCAGAATGCCAATCGCAAGAGACAGTCCACTAAGAGTCATAATGTTAATCGTTTGCCCAAAGAGCGACAACAAGAGTACTCCAATCAGGATAGATACTGGGATCGTAATGACCACAATGAGGCTGCTGCGCCAATCACGTAGGAACAGCAGGACCATCAGCCCGGTTAACAGGGCCCCCATCCCCCCTTCCATAAGCAGGCTTTGTACGGAATTGACCACCGATACAGACTGGTCGAATTCATAAGATATTTTGACATCGGGTGGAAGCAGCTGCTGGATCTCGGGTATTTTTTTCTTTAATCCCTGCACTACGGCCCAAGTAGAAGCATCAGATGTTTTGACGGCCGGGATGTATACCGACCGATGACCATTGATGAGTGCATAACTCACGGTAATATCTGATGCATCTGCAACCCGCGCCACATCTTTCACGTAGATCGGGATCCCGTCTTTTGTCTGAATGGGAATGTTACCAAATTCTTCTACATTTTTGATCAGGGAATTGAGGGTTGTGACGTACATGGTATTATCCATACGCAAGTTACCGGAAGGCGACATGACGTTAAATTTAGCCAAAGCAGTCACCACTTCATCCGGCGTGAGGTTATAGCTCCTTAATTTATTTGGATTGACGCTAATAGTAATGGTGCGCGAATTGGCCCCGAATGGCGGCGGCGCTGATAGGCCAGGCACGGTGGAAAACATGGGTCTCACTAACGTACTGGCCATATCGTATATTTCCTTGAGGCTCCGGTTAGGAGCAGACAATACCAACTGCCCAACCGGCAGGGACGACGCATCGTAACGCATCACCTGTGGCGGAAGGGCGCCTGGCGGGAAAAATTTCATGGCCCTGTTTACTTGCAAGGCTACCTGGGCAGCAGCCTCTGCCATGTTGGTATTCTCATAAAAGCTGAGTTTAAGCAGGGTAAGCCCTTGGATATTCTTGGCCGAAATATTTTTAATACCGCTCACGTACAGGAATTGGTCCTGCATGCGAGAGGAGAAGAAACCCTCCATCTGCTGGGGCGACATGCCACCATAGGATTCAATGACATAGATCGTAGGCGAATTGAGCTGCGGGAAAATATCAATAGGAATACGGGTAGCAGACAGCACCGCAAATATCAAGAGGCTCAGGGTAACAATAACTGTGGTGACGGGCTTTTTTAAAGCGGATGAAACCAATAACATAGCGACTTAGTTGAAAAGTTGAAGAAAAGGTGTGACATTGTTCTGGGCAATGACCTTATGGTACAACGACAAGTAATAGTCGTACTTGGCCGTTATGTAGTCACGCTCCGCACGATCCAGCAGGCTTTGCGCCACATTTAGTTCTACGATGTCGGTCAACCCGTTTTTATATAGCGAAAACTTTTGCCGGTATGCCGCGCTGGCAGCCTTCGTTTGCCGCGGAATCTCCAGCAACCGTTGAAGCGCAGTTTCCACGTCTGCCTTGGCCGATAGAATGTTGCTTTGTACCGTCGCAGCTTGCTCAACCAATCGCCGCTGTGCCTCTTCCGTTACCAGTTGTTGTGTGCGTAAACTAAGTTTTTTACGCCTTATATCAAATAAATCGTAACTAACGCCAACCCCGGCCAGGTAATTGCCGCGCTGCATTCCCAGGCCCCGGTACACGCTAAGATATTGTTCATTGCCGTCAATGCTGGAACCCCGCCCCCAAATGGCAGCCGACAGGAACAGCTTAGGCAAATATTGCTTACGAATCAGTTGTTCCTGCAATTTACTTTTATCCAATAAAGACGTATAATAATCGACCGTTGGATGCAGATAAATGGTATCGGGAAAAGTAGGATGCACTCTGACCTCCCTAAACAGCATCTGCTCTGCCAATGTGTCGGGAATTATGGCCTCCGGTTGAAGGCCACTGAGGGTAGCCAGACCAATTCGAAGATGATTTTGTTGGTTCATCAGATCGAGCTTGGTGAGCCGCGCCCTGGATAATTCCGCTTCGGCCATACTGGTATCCACACCAGGCCGTATGCCGCTGCGGGCCAGCGACTGAATAGAACGTCGAATCTCCTCATTGCGGGAAATGCTCCGTTGCTGGATACGAATAAGGTCATTAACACGCAATAATTGTAGGTAGCCGTAGATGGCGAAGGATTGCAGGTCAAACTTCCGCTGCACCAATTGCTTCTGCTCTGCAGTGATCAATGCCTTGGCAACTGAAGACTGAGCTGCATACCCCCCAAAATTATAAAACTCCCACTGAAAAGCAGCAATTCCCACGCTGCCCGACACCGGATCATAATTATTATCGGGTCGGCGTCCACCCGAATTGCCCGGTACCAGCCCGAATCCAAAATAGGGGCTGGCCACATTGTTATTGGAACCGAAATCCACCTGATAGGACAGGCTCAGTTCCGGCGACCGAAAGTTCCTGACCTCCTGAGCTTCAGCTCTTCTAATTGCCATACCCATAGAGTCGGCTGCAAGGGATGGCGCGTGAGCCATCACTTTATTCAGCAATTCTCTTAAAGAAATTGGCTCAAATCGTACCTGGCCATGCGCTGCAAAAACTATATAGCATAGCAGCGCCACCAAGCCAAGTTTTTTTCTTAGCAAGTACATAATAAATGAATGATTTTGTTTTTTACCTTATGAAATAGTCCGTGAAATGGGACTGCATCAAATGGTCAGCCGTCGCTGAGAAAGATAAAGCCAGCGAGAATCGGTAAGCAGGAGATTCATTTTTTTCAGAATACTGCTGGTCAATACGTCTGAGACTTTAAAGGAAAAAACCGAAAGAATGATAATATTAAATATAGAAGATAGAATGCGGCGTTTAATCTGTTGCATAAGAATAGTGCATTCTTCTCCAGAAGAATCGCATGAATATTCCTGCTTACGTTTACTAAACGCCTTGATAATGGTTATATACTCATCCTGATCTAAATTCAGGCTCTGTTGATATAGCCTAAAACCAACCAGCGGTTTAGCCAACAAAAGTACGGCCGTCAACAAAAAGAAAAGCGTAATCAAATGTTTCTTTAACATATCACTTTTTTTCTTTTTAATTATCTGTCTATTTAGTATCTGAAAGTCAAAATTAATGAATTACTGAGAAGAAAAAAGACCTACGCAAATTTGCGATATAAAAGTTACAAGTTTTCTATCTGGCCACCAGACAAAACTAATTCATTTTAGACTTATCAGCTCTCTGAAATGATTTGATTGACCTGTTGTTCAAATTCAGGAAGAATATCTTCTATTACACCCCACACGGCCCAAAGATCTACCCC
>FOBR01000040.1 GCA_900109895.1 bacterium A37T11 | reverse complement strand
ATTCGGACGACCTGAGCGTTGAAAGTTTTATCCTGGCTGTAAACCGGGATTACTTGCAGAAATAATAAAAATAGTATCAATCTTCCTATTTGCATAGTGTCTTACTCTTCTTCTTTGCTTTTTAAATAGTCTTTTTAATAATATTTGTCTGGCAATTGCTCAATCCCCTGCAATTAGAATCGAGGTGATATCTTTTGCCATTATCGCTACCGCAAAGGTAGACGGTCAGTTTAGCGCAACTGGAAGCCTTTTTCGAAATTGTGCAGGCGGGGTTAAGCTGGATCAATAGGATTAGCAGAAATAGCTTCATATTTTTTTGTAACCTATTAAATCTATACTTGTTACTAATAATTAATATATTTTTGAATTACTGGATCGAGATTGGAAGGAAGGTCAGCTGACATTGGTTTCGTGATAGGTCCTTTAACGTTCATTGATTGAAGCCAATTCGTCCAAAATGCGTTAATGACATCCCCTTCGAATGGATTCCCCTTTGCAGGATTGATTCCAAGGATCACAACTTCCAGATTGGTTAATCCTTCAGTAGCTTTGACAAAACCATATCCCTTTTCTTTTATAAGATTGCAATATTCCGATGATTGTAGCTTTAATGCCTTGATTAATGGGGATGTGAGATAAGAGCTCCTATTTCCCTCCATAAATTTGGAATCCTCGTGGAACATATATCCGTCTGTTAGAATGAAGAGAATATTACGATGATCTGGCTTAATACAGTAATCTTTCACTTTATTTTTGAAAAATCCCCAAATATCTGCGCCTAAATATTTCTTATCATTAATCGCTAATTTGTAGATCTGTTCAGAAATTGATGTAAACTGCGTAGACATTTTTTTTATGGATTCTTTCGTCAAGTTATTTTTAGAGAAAGATAATCTCAGTTTTTTTGCCAGACTATTTATTTCTGCATTTAATGGTTCTGGTTCAAAATATACCTGGATTTGATCGTTAATTTTGATAATGGGTTTTGATCTCAAATGACCTTCAAATGCATTGCTTATAGATTCAATGTAACCTAGGTCTCTCCTGTAGAATTCCATCGAAGGACTTGGATTTCGTTTGGGGTCTATTCTGTCTGACAAGTCTAGGAGAATACTGATATTCAGGTTTTGCGCAGTGATAAACTTTTTCCCTAATAAGGAAGCTTCGGTTTTGGTGCCGTTTGCGTTCCCATCTTTACAAGCATTAAATGTCAGACTAGATGTAATAATACACATGCTAACTAATAGGACGGACTTATATCGCATGGCTAGGATACATTAGAGTAAACGATTTTCTGAAAATCCCGATTAATGAGATTAAGCCTTTGCAGATGATCATTTGACACCGACTCACACTCTTCCAACATTTTTTTCTGTGCAACCTGAGCCAGCGCGATTTCAGATGTTATAGCTTGAAACCAGCCCTCCTTATATTGATTGTGATAAAGAAGATACTGCTTAAGGTTCACAATAAAACCATCAATAATAGTCTGAAGTTCAGAAATCTTTCCTGTTATTTCTACAGATTTTTTCCTTAGGTTATTTATTTCATCTGTCATTTCATTTTTATCCACTTCGAGTTGTTGAAGCTCTGTAAGTTTCGTTTTGATGAAACCTTTTATCTTATCCAGGTTTTCATGTTCCTTCATCGTGATATCGAAAACCAATCCCCAAATAATATATACAACAAAACCGGCGAAAATAATCATCCAGAACTCTGCCTCTCCTAAAGCAATTTTTAGATTGTACGGGGATGAATCAAGAGTTTTATTAAATTCATAGATCTTTTTCTCAATCTGGTATGCCAATAATCCGTCAAACAAAAAAGTTACCATAAAAAGCGCGATCAGCCTCAAGACATTTTTTATGCCTTTTCCTTTTTGAACCATATGAATAATATATCCCAATCCTAAAAAAACTGATGGAATGGTAAGAACTAAAATACCCTCCAGCCATCCTGCCTGAATCGCTTTGTTAAATGCCTGAGCGTCGAAAATGGCAGCGGAAATACTGTCGTTAGAAAAATCTTTAAAAAAGGCAGAATATGTGGCGGAAATATAAAATACAAACAAATATATTGAAATGGGAACTAACAATAAAAGCCCGATATAAAATTGTGCTTGAGGCTTTTTTGTTGAATCCAAACCATATTTTTCTGGTTGGTGCTTTACATTTTCGAGGTCATGTTTTGCTATATTCATTTTTTCCGTAACCTGCTGCCTTTTCTCGTCAAATATAGAGATAGCAGCCTCCGTGATTTTCAGCTCACTCTGTTTACGATTTTTCTCTTCAATATAAGGTTGTTTTAATTTTTGTTGTTGAATTTCCTGATCCCTACACTGTTGTTCAAAACTTGCATATACATTCTCCAGACAAGCCTTAAAATTCAGCGGATTTCCCATAGCCTTTAATGCCGCACCATAACCGCTTTGATAATAAGTAACTCTGACCTTTTGTTCGTCCTGTTCTTCATCCTGAGAAACTACAAAATCTGCTTGTTCAGGCTTTCTGGTAGCAAATAATTTTTTGATTTCCATAACATTAGTTTAATGATTGTAATACTTCATAAAGTCTTTTTTCCTTTTTTGCGCAGTCAATGAGATATTCGGATATTTCAGCAACATTCTCCGACAGAAATTCAAATGTTCTGCAGTATTTTTTCAATAGATTATATTCATCTTCCGTAACTTCTTTGTCTATCCATATCATGATGGCCAGGTCATACAAATACTCTATTCTTTTTTCAATAGATTTTGGCAATTCCATCTTTTGGACCGGATTGGTTAAAATGTTATTTAGATGCTGCGCGTCAATCCCTCTTTCTTCAGCAAATCTGTAAAGCAACTTCATTTCCATTATATCGAAGTTTTCATCAGCACAGGCCATTTGGTATAACCTCAAAAAGTGACTTTTTAATTCTGTGTTAACTGTTGTTTCCATAATAAGTTTTGTGTTAGATATTTGATGTGTATAATGACATATTTAATTCCTCAAAAATATCTAAGTTATCCTTCCTGTTCTTACGGGAAACCGTAAAACCGAAAATATATAGTGTTCAATTGCTATTTGATAATTCTTGAAAGAAATACCAAATTTCTCTGAAAGTCATTCTTGAGATCTTTTCGGTGCTGATTCTCCAAAGTATTGACTTTTATTACTTGCATATTCTGACCGGCTATTTCTTGAATGTCTACGTACACCTGAGATGATTTTTATTTGTTAACGAAAACTCCACGTCATCGTCTTCTCATTTGTAAGTAATATACGCTATTTAAACTTATCAAAAGTACCTAACGAGCGTTCATGTCCTTTAAGTGAAACCACAAAGCGATAAACGATTTAAGAAAATAGCGTAGCTAAATAATCCCAATATCCTTACAATAGGCAATCAGTTGCTCATTCTTGGAAAATTCGAGCACTTCTTTCATTTGGTTAAGGCGTTTTTCAACACTGCTTAAACCAGATGGCTTAATATTTTTTTGTTGGAGGTAAAATGGAATGTCTTTTTGTAGGATGCCTTTGGCTAGTAACGATAATATGGTAACGTCAAACGCACTAAATTCATAGGTGTTCTTTTGCTTGATGCTTTGTTTGAGATCGGCTGGGGTATATTTTTTGCCTGCATAGACGTCTTGCATAGCTTGTTTAAGGTTTTCGGCATCTCGCCTGGCTTTGCGCACATAGCCATCTATGCCTAATGTCTTAAATAGTTCATCTATAATAGCGGGTCTGGATTCCACTGAAAAGACAATGACTTTTAAATTAGGCTGAACCTCTTTAACTGATTTAATAAGAGCCTCGCCACTGGTGAGTTGTTGTTTATTGAAGTCCTCTTCAAAAGCGAGGTCGGTAATGAGCAGGTCATAGGGTTGTCCGTCGCGAATGGCTTTGCGTATCCAGGATGATGCTTCATCGCAATAATAGACATATTTGGTTTCTGGGATGCCAAATGTTTCAAGGGTTTTCTGTACAGAAATATTGGTACTTTGATAATCCTCGGCTATGATAACTTTTTTGAACATGTTATTTTTTTTATGCTATGGGAAATGAAAGGTGTATTTTCAACCCGTTTTCCGCTTCGCCGTCAAAAGTAAGTTCTCCTCCGATACTATTTATACGGTTTCCCGTATTGCGTAGGCCATTTCCCCATGGTTGTGTATGGGACATGCCGACGCCATTATCTACGTAATAAATATGCACTTGCTTATCTTGTTGCTCAAACCGCACTGCCACGAGACCAGCCTGACTATGTTTTCGCATATTGACCATTAGTTCTTGCAAAACCTGCTCGACCTCATATTTTACTTCTGCTGACAGGGCTTCCCAAAGGGCGGATTCATTTCCGGCGATAATTACTTTTACGGATTCGGTAGCGAATGAGGTGAGCAATCGGGTTATTTTTTCGTTAAATTCTTCTTGGCTGGTTTCAGATGCTTCGGTTTCGTAGGATATATCGCGCGATTTCTCATACATATCTTCCAGCTTGTCTAATAGTTCATCCCGATCCAAGTAATTTTTGTTTTCGAGTTCTGTCATGACACGATAGATGCCATTGGCTACGACGTCGTGTATTTTTTTGGAGGTTTTGAGCTGCTGGGCTTTTAACTGGTTTTGACTCTCAAGTTCCAGGCGCTGCTTCCTTTTTTTATACCAGTATGTCCCTCCTATTATAAATAAGCAGGCTAAAAAAATAACCATCCCTATTATTAATCGCTGCCGGGTGATTTGGTAGGCTTTATCAGCATTATCTTTCTGTAGTTTTAGATTCTCGGCTTTATTCTTTTCTACTTCAAAGCGGATAAGGGCAAATTGATTTTTATCGGCATTACGGGCTTGTTCTACGCTATCACGTAGGTGCTGATAGATTTGGAAGTATTGCTTGGTTGAGTCTGGCGGACAAAGTTTAATGAGCTTTTGCAGGGCTTCGATTTGGTCGCTGGGGATCTTAATCTGTTGGGCTACGATATTCATATTTCGGGCGTAGATTATCGCAGAGTCGGGATGAGATAGGGCATAAAAGTCCGCTAAATGACCATAACTTGAGTTCATGCCTAATAAGTCATGTCCCTTTTGACGGATTTGAAAGGCTTTAAGAAGTTCTTTAGCTGCTGGGTAATGGGGGTTTTGAAGCCATTTAGCAACTGCCAAATTAGTCAGAATACGCGCATATTCTAGTTGATTATTGTTGCTTTGAGCTAATATTAACCGATATATATTGATTGCTTGTTTGTAGTTTTTGAGCCGTTGATACACTTTGGCTTTGTTGTTCAAATAGACTCGAGTATCGGAGGGATCGTCAGAGAATTTAACTGCAAAATTATAAAATACTAATGATCTATTAAAATCTTGAAGCCTAAAGGTAGCCAAACCAAGATTGTTGTAATTGCTACCTAAATAATGAAAATGATTGGGGTTTCGCTCATCTAGATATTTAAGAGCTTCAATAGCTGTTTCCTGGCCCCCGTAGTAATCTCCTTTTTCTGTTAAAAAAATAGCCATATTAACCAAGCACTTTCCAGCTCCTAAACTATCTGCTTGTTCTAAAAATAAATCTTTAGCCTTATAAAAATATAAAAATGAAGAATCAGTTTGGTTGTTCTCCCTTAGCTCAAATGCTTTGTCATAAAATAAGTTTTCCTTTACTTTAGGTTTTGGAACTTTAGTTTTGGTACAAGAACTAATTAAAAGCAATGCTAATAGATAAAATAGTAGTTGCCTAATTAGTTTAACCATAAGTTTTATAGATAAAATATTTGTTCAAATATAAAAAAAGTAAGACGATTAAATCGCCTTACTTTTAAAATTTAAAATATTTAAGTGAATAGGTTCACTTAAACGATAACTACTTTCTTGGAGGTACCTGTGAGGTATCTCCTACAGGATCGCCCTCGTCATTAGCTGTAGTGACAACTACACTTTTACTATCTGTTGTACTTTTTGTCGTAGGGCTAGCCAGGCCCAATAAAAAGGCAAGAATGTAATAAAACATAATAAAAATTTTATGCGTGAATAATTTGTAGGTCCACCCGAACCGCTCGTGTGGATTGCTACGATTGCTTCAGAAGGCCTTCTGAACTTTTGGGAAGTATGAGCGTCTGTCGCGGAAGCGGATAGCTGCTTCCCAAGCCGGCTATAAACCACCGCGATTTCTTCTCTTTTTAAAATCAGTTTTGTATATTTGCTATCACAGCAAAAAGATACTTATCCTGATTTCTGAAGCAAAATTATGATACATAAAATCCTTTACATCAACAATTTCCGATGTTTCTGATATTTCTAAATCGGTTTCTGATAATTCCGGAATTTCGAATTGATTTCCGAAATTTCCAATATATTAACATATTAACCAGGTCTATCAATTTTACGGGATCCCGTAAAACCCGCTCGATTTGAAAAATTAATTTTGTGGCAAATGGCAGATGATTTTAAACTATTTACAATTGAAGTAAAAAACTTATACGAGAAAAAAGTGGCTAATGGAGAGATGCCTCCTGGGTTAGATAAGATTACCTCTGCTAAAATAATGAGATATCTTATTCCACGTTTGGGCAAAGAAATGTTAAAAAATGATATTCCGACCCTTGAAAGGATATTCAATCCTGTAGGTGTTTACAAAAGTTTGGAAAAAGCCATTGAGGATTTCCACAAACAAGAAAAGTTTAAACCCTTACTGAATTTCGTAAATGGAATAACAATAAATACTGATGATAATTTCGTAAAACTACTCGCAATATTGATCGACTTTCAACCTCGTCCATATGATAAATGGAAAGCGGAAAGTAAAAATAACGAAAATGAAAAGTGTGAAGGCTTGAATGAAATACCTATCATTTCTTTAGAAGATGACAGTATTCAAGATTTTGGTAGTGCCCCAGCCACGGAAAGAAAAACTAAAAGTGACAACGAGGATCCACAAAAGCCCCCTATAGGCACTAAATGGGCATGGTCGAAGGGCAAAAAGCCACTTATCTATGTGTTGACTATTTCAGCGGTATGTTTAGGCTCTTATTTCATCACCCAATCCCACGATCGGCAATGCATGTATTGGGCAGGCGATCATTATTCACCAGTGGCATGTTTGGATACCAGTATACATGTGGATAAAATGGCACTGGATGAGCACTTAGTGATTACGTTTAAAAGGATAACCCGCCCAGATACGCTGAAAAAAAATTCCATAAGGAAGGTGTGGTACGTTAAAATAGATGACGATAGTTTAGAATACTATACTGCCCCTGGATATTACCCGCTAGACAATCACAAAATATTAAAACCGCTTACGGAGTATATTTTTGATAAGTATATACTAAAAGTGTATAGCCATTAAGTATTTCTTTGCACTATTTGCACCTGTAGCGTGTTTTTAGTTTTTAGTTTTTCCACTACCGGTTCATCGGCCGCTGCCCAAGTTAAATTACTTAGTTCTGCGGTTTCCAGCCATTAGAAAGCGGAATGCTCGGTAAGGTTTAGGGTTTGGGGTTCTTGGGTAGTGTAATAATAAGCACTCAGCGTGATGTTGCGGGCTCTCCCCTGCCTCAACCTTGCCTCCCGGAAATTTCCAATGGTAAATGGTGTAAGGGAACTCATAGAGGATCACAATGCACGTACAATAATATTATGCTCCATTGCTCAGGAAGTCGTTAAGGCGATTGAACTGATGCATATATTTTTCCGGGTTTGTATCTCTGAGCCTCTGCAAATTCAGTATTTTCCACTTAATTGCTGGGTATTCTTGGTAGTCATATAGTGACCAATCCGGCTCCAGCTTCTTAAAGGCGATTAAGAATGTTTTATCTTCGGTTGTCAATGAAGCCTGTACGTTTGCAATCAGTTTTTCGCGGGTGTGCTCATAGTCAACATAAGCAGCAGACGTACCTGTTGTTCATATTCCTTCTTCATCCTTCATTAATTCTTTTGGTACGGTTATTTTGTATTTTGCGTTGTATACACCATTCGATGCGATACTTCTTTTCCCTTTTCCCAAGTCGATTTGTTCCATTTTGAGGTATTTAAACCATTTGTGGCCCGATTTATCGGCCATAAACAAAAACAACCGTTTTACTTTAACGGAGTTACAATTCTCTAACAATACCTGCACGCTTTGCGGTCGTAGGTTATTGAGCCCTTCCATAATTTCATAGCATTCGGTAAGGTGATGGGCTGCGGGTGTACTGTACAGGCATTCTAGCATCGCCCGCGCAGGGGAAGATATTTGTATTTGATAACTACTATTCTGTTGGAACGCGGTAGTCTCAATTGTTGCAGGAAGAAAATCAGTGTGCGTGAGTGTAATTGTGTCTTTCCACCCTTCATAATCAAGGAACCATTTTGGAAGGTACATACCGGTAGGACAGAATAAAGATGTTTTATGCTCACCCATGGCTAAATAATGTGCTTTCCCTTGCATACCAAGCGCTGATATCCCGCCGATGTGTACAGCAAGTCCTAATTGCTTCTGCAAGGAATACAGTGCTCCTACTAATGACACGTTCTCACCAACCCGTTTCATTGCTCCATTTCCGATGGATTCAAACCAATTGCTTTTTCTGTATTGTCGCTGCAAGTCAAGGCTATATCCATTAGCAGTCATCCACTCTGCGGTGAATACCGTTCCAGAGGGCTGAGACTGTAAAAGTTGGTTTATTTTTGATGAATTTTCCGTATCCATAATACAAA
Source organism: bacterium A37T11 (assembly GCA_900109895.1). Lineage (GTDB taxonomy): Bacteria > Bacteroidota > Bacteroidia > Sphingobacteriales > Sphingobacteriaceae > A37T11. Next base: position 492 of record FOBR01000040.1, on the reverse strand, counting down.
TATACACATTTTTTTAAACCAACTATGGATGGTTGTTTATATTATTTGAAATACTAGTATTTAAAATACGGATATATAAATATATTTAAACTATTCCTCTTTGCTGCGAAGCTGATGGCAAAAGCAATAGCATGTCAAAAAGAGTGCGGGTGGATAGAGCCACATCCAAAGTGGCATACTTTCTTCCTCTAAAAATGGAAACGGATATAAATATGATAAATTGACAGGTAGGAGGCATTTGGAAAAATACTCGATAATACTATAAGATGCGAGGGGTATGCGTTGCATCAATGGATAAATAAAGTACTCCCCATTGTTAGGACAAAATACTCCTTAACTTAAGAACAATAATCAACCTTGTTGTTATTGTTGTGGTGTGGGAATGTGTGTAAACCCTTAGGGTTTTCCACATTTCCACACCTTTTCTTTCTTTTTTGGTTCTTTTTTCTTTGTGAATCATGCCGCCGCCGGTGTATAACTTTCCTGCGGGGT
>FOBR01000038.1 GCA_900109895.1 bacterium A37T11 | reverse complement strand
AAAACTGCCAGGCAAGAAGCTACAAAAAACTAAGCTTCCACTTCAATATGGCCTTAAGTGCCGTAAGTACGGCTAAGGCTGCCGTATGGTGGTCATTAAAGCCAGAGAAGAGGGATGAATTCTCCATGCGGACAATAAAAACGATGTATCACAACAAATTAATCGCAGACCGAATTTTTTCAAACTTAGGTCTTGAGCTGAATTGCAGAAAAATTAAACAGATTTATGAACAATGTATTTACACAGGAATAACAGCTGCGTAAATATTACCGAACTATTTTAAGATACTTTTTCGAAAAATTCAGAATTTCTCCATAATTGACTGTTAGCTTTGGAATCATTAAACGAAAAAACAAATGATTTCAAAGATCAGCAAACTGGGTTGCTTATGCTTCATTTTAACCCTGCCACGGATGGCTCTATCTCAGAGAGCGGATAGCGCATATACGCAAAAAATTAGTTCCTTTATAATACCTACTGTCTTTTTAAGTTATGGACTCGTATCATTAGGCCGCCATAACTTCATCAGGAGTCTGGATCTGACTACCAAAGATGAGCTTCAGGAAGACCATCCTATCTTTGCTATGCATGCCGATAATTATATGCAATATGCCCCTGCTGTAGCCGTTTATGCCCTAAATTTTGCCGGACTTAAAGGACGGCACTCCCTGGCAGATGCTACTGGCATTTATCTGATCACTGAAGGAATCATGGGGGGCACGGTATATGGTCTCAAAAAAGACGTACACCGCTTGCGGCCTGATCATTCGGCCTATACTTCTTTTCCCTCCGGTCATACAGCCAATGCCTTTGCATCAGCGGAATTTCTTTATCAGGAATATAAAGATATATCTCCTTGGTATGGATATGCTGGATATACCGTAGCGACAGCTACAGGGGTTTTACGTTTGTACAATAATAGGCATTGGATAAGCGACGTAGTGGCTGGAGCCGGTTTTGGCATCCTGTCTGCCAAAGCTGCGTATTTTATCTATCCCAAATTAAAAAAATGGATCATGGGTGGAGGCAAACAGCAATATAGCCTGGTGCCCACCTATCAGCTGCACACCTATGGATTTGCTTTTAATGAAACATTTTAGCAGAACATTAACCGCATTTATCCTTTGCCTTGCGAAAATGCTATATTTACGTATTTACAATATAAAGAATCCTTGCATGACAAAAGTACGCTATCTACAGTCAATGCACAAAAAGGCATCAACTATCGTCACCCATATGCTGCTGGAGGAAAACTACTCATGTATGCAGACATTTCAGCCAAAAACGTCTTTTATGCCATTGGGTTTCCCAATCAGCCCCACACAAGCCTTAGTTATTTACCAGAAGTAAACAATATAAGTATCCAAATTAATTTTAGAAAGAATATTAGTACACAACTTTATCGGTACACCATTTTAGTGGATAATAAACCCATTGTGCTAAATACGCATGTTTAAGCTGATTGAGCAGCATATGTAGCATTGCACTTTTCAGTTATGTTCTTTTTTGCCACCCCAACTCGTTCTTTTATGTCATCCCCGTGCGTATGTATTTGCCAGACCTTTGTATTGTTGGACCGGCAGTAAAGCTGAACCGCAAAAAAAGGCAAAAAAATGAATCCACAGACAGAAGCAGTAACGTACTTAAATATGACTGACGTAAGAAGAATTAACTGGGTCAGTCAATTCCTGATCGAAGCCAAAGCGTATGACCTGGAAACGATCTATGGCCGGGAAGACATCGGCTTTTTTGCAGACCCTTCCGGAACTCCTGAAAGTCTCATAGATCATTGTGTGGATGCCCTTGTGGGAGATGATCCGCTTTATTGTATGTTACATGGAAGTTTAAGCCGGCTGGAGATTGTGCTGGTCATGGCCTACCGGGAAAAGGCAGAAGTGATCAAATTCAGCGATACGCACGCTGACATTTTGCAAATACTATTAGGCATTAACCGGCTTATACAGCCCGAATACGAGATCAGGTACTGGCAGGAACATCCCGAGGGGGAATATCCTCTTTTCTTTCCACTTCAAAAATTGGAATGGGACGCGTTGGAAAGATGGCACGGGAAGGAAAAAATACAGGGGTTGTTTGAGGCGTTGACTGAAAAAACATTTATCAGCTTTTAAGATGAAGATAAACTCACATAAACCGACAAAATGGCCAATAGTTGCAGAAATCAGCTGCTACCTGGTGATCATTGGGATGATCTGCCTATTTGGTTATGCCGGGATAGACAAGCTAACGGCTTTTTCCAAGTTTCGCTCAGGGCTGGAAAATTCGCCCCTTGTACCGGATTGGATGGCAGCTGGGGTAGCGGTGCTAGTGGCACTGGCCATGCTGGTGGTAAGCATAGCATTGCTGGTTGGCTTTTGGAAAACGGGGTGGACAAAATGGGGACTTTGGGGCTTCTTGGGAGTGATGGTCTTATTTACGGCGTATATAGGGGTTATTTTACTGAATCCAAAAACCCAACCCTGTGTGTGTATAGGTATAAACGAGGGATGGGGTCTAAGCTGGGCAAAGCACTTCTGGCTAAACATTGGAATGTTATTGATAGCATGGCAAACCATATTGGTATATTATCTTAAAATATTTGTTGCAACAGATGAGGCCGCTCCCAGGCTCTAACTACGGGAAATGCTTAAAAAGAAAGGAGGTATGAAAAAAATGATAAAGAAAATCATGAAAGGAATCGCTCTGGGAGCGGTTGCTTTGACGGTAGGCGGCAATCTAATGGCTAAGGCTGGAAAGTTTCAAACGGACATCTGGTTGTATACGGATGGTTCCGGAGATACAACCACTGGTGTGCCGGATTGTAACACGCAGCCAGGCACCTGTGCCTATCGTTACCACTACAGTGCGACAGCACCCAATAATATTGGAGCTCCGTACTTAGTTTTAGTGGATGGCGAATGGATACAGGATTCGCAAGAAGGCCAACGGGTAGAAAACTAAAGAACTATCCATTGTCTTAATTTATCCCGGCAGTGAGGACGCTTACTGCCGGGTTTTGTTTCTTTACTTTTTTATTTTAATCACGCAGCACCAATACATCAATAAACCGCTCTTCCTTATAAAGTGACAATCCGTATTGATTAAGTTCAGCAGATAATGCATCAAAATCTTTTGGATTACTTTTTAAAGCTACAGTGACATTGGTCAGTTTATCTATGGCACAGATAACCGGAACGTTTTGGTAATACAATTTATCTTTAAGGTAATTAAGCATTACTAACAAGGGTTGGTTAGTTGCCTTGAACTTAATGGGAACAGCGGAATTGCCAGGATAGTCAACTGTGGGGAGCGGCCTGTTCATCTTTGCTGAGTCAACGACGTCCAGTATAATGCAGGGCATTTTCCTTTTTTCTACATTTGCCTTAAAACCGAAAAACCCTTCCAGGTCGCGCCTCATCAAATCGGACAACACGCTGCGTTTTGAAAATGGCACTGATGATTCATAACAAAACAATGTGTTGGTATCCCATTTTGCCAACGCTTCCCCATCATTTTTATCGGAAGGCCGGATCAACCGCCCAGAGTTATCCATTTCAAGGGCAATCTGAAGGTACCGGTAATCGGGGCTTAGTTCCGATGTTATATACGCATATTGATATAACATTAAAACCGGCAGATTGACAAATTTGTATCCGGCAATCTGATTCACAGAATCTGTGATTGACGACACCCTCCCTCCATCATCATCTATTTTTTTAAAAATAGCAGAGTAAAACTGCAAATGCTTTAGCTGCCGTCCGGAGCCTTCTTTTATCAATGGACTCCGAGCATTAAAATCCCGATATTCTTTTTTGATCGGAAGATTTAGTTTCCGGCCACTTAAATAAGTTTCTATCGTTTTTTGGGTTGTATATGGCCCCATAAACTGATTAACTATTCCCTGTTCATCTATCCAGACATGTGTTGGCACTGAATGGAACTCAAACAGACGGGTTAAAACCGTATCTCCAATAATAGAGGGCAAACTACAGTCACGTGCTATAGCCGAACGTGTAAATAATCTTTCTACTTGAGCATCTGTGCTCTTGGTGACCAGAATGATCTGGATCCGATCGTTAAACTGCTTTTGCAATGCCTCCATTTTTGGCATTGACTGAATGCAGCTCTTACATGTAATATCCCAAAAGTCAAAAATGAGTAACTTCCGCCTAAAATCGGATACCCTGGCTGATGCGAACGGATAATTTCTTAGATTAATGTTTACGTCTGGCATTGGATCACCCGGTTGCAGGGATACGGTGAGTTTATCATTAATTTGAGCTGAGGGCTTCATTATTCTTGTTGCAAAAGCAACTAAAATCACTAAATATTTTAGGTATTTCATAAAAATTAGGGTTGGATGGCTGAATAATCATTCTGTGGCATGCCCGTAGCGAAAATGACGGCATCTGGTATTGGTAATGCATAACGCGGATCATTGGGCGGCAATTCGTAACGCGTATCGTTTACAATACGTAGTAAGGGTACCTCATGCCCCTGTTCCAGGTTGAGCCGTCTAAGGTCCCCCCAACGCAGGCCTCGGTGCAGGAGCTCCTTTCGCCGCTCCTGAATGACAAGATTAAGCAGTTTCTCACCACTCAGCCCGGAATATAGATGAAAAGTTTCCGGCGTATAACGATGCCTGAGTAAGCGGTTTAGGTCATCCAAAGACCCGGATGCGTCCCCGGACCGGGCCGCACATTCGGCCCGTATAAGCAACATTTCGTCGGTAGCGATGCCCCCAAACTTGAGGCTTGAACCCGTATAGTTACCACGAAAACCGGTGGTCGTGCTCCTGAAAAACAGGCTTCCCCGCCTGTCTCCTGCGGCATAAGATGCCAGTAACTGCGGATCGGTAAAACCGGAGGTCGCGGAAACAACATTGCTGGATGGCAACAGGTACGCATGAAAGATGACTTCTGCGTTTAAACGGGCAATTGGGAAACTGCTGGTAGTCCCATCAGCAATATGGTTGTAATCCAACAACGCATCATGTAGCTGCAGGCAGGAATCTGCATACAGGCCCGCCTGTTCATAAATCCGCATAGCCAAATAAATGCGCGCCAATAATCCCAGTGCCGCCTGCCGTGATGCCGTAATGGACATATCGGGCCGAGTGGTAAGCAGAGCGGCAGCCAGTTTAAGGTCGGATGTAATCTGCTGGTAGGTTTCTTCCAAGCTTGCGCGACTTGACGGAATATTTGGGTCGGATGAAAGCCTCAGTGGAATACCTTGGTCGCTTTCCGAATGCCCGCGTTGGTAAGGTTGGGCAAATGTCTGGGCTATGTTATAAAATGCCTTAGCTCTGAAAAACAGCCCGCCACCTTTTACATTGTCCCAAAGGACAGCGTTGGTATTATTACGGTTAATTTGCTGAACTTTCTCCAGTACGACGTTGGCATAGAACACCTGCTCATAACTGTTGTTCCATTCCTGGATAGATAAAGATGACGGAAAACTTGTCGTAGTCCTCGTATATAGCGCAAACTCCTGTTCACCAATGGACTGTAGGCGTTCGTCCGTGCAATAGTGGTCGTCACTGCTGACCAGCAGGGCACCTATATAATCATTGGAGATGGAGGGATTGGAATCAATATGCAACAGGGCATACAGGTCATCAAGCGTAGTGGGTAAAACAGTGTTCAGGTCGCGTTTGGCTTCTAGCCAATTTTTTTGACAGCTCCCCGTGCAGAGCAAACACAAAATAAGAAGCCCTTGAACACAACGCCGATTTGTCAGATAAAATACAAAGTGTTTCATTTTTAATTATGTATAGATATATAATTACAAAGTGGTCTGAAGGCCAAGCGCAAAAGTCCGCGGCGCTGGAAAGGTGGTCGTTCCGCTAACTACATTATTGTTATAATCAGGGTCAATTCCTTTTTTGTTGGCCCGCCACAGAATTCCCAGGTTGTTAACGTATAAATAACTTCGCCATTTACGCCATTGGTAGCTGAGCCGGATGTCCTGAAGGCGGATGTGATCACCTTTTTCGATCAGCACCGCCGCATTCTGGTAAAAGTTGCTCCTGGCGGTGTTGGCAGGGTAAACAAATGAAGGCACTTGGGTGAACTCTTCATCACCCGGTTTTTTCCAGCGGAGATCGTAGTCCGGATGTTTCAACCCATTACCATTAATTAGCCCGGTATAATTAACCGATGCACTGCGAAAATAATAATCCAATTTATAGCCGATGTTGAAAGATACCGAAACACCTTTAAAATAAAAATCATTACGTATGGCCCCGAAAAAACGGGGCATTGCTGTACCATGATAGACAAGGTCTTTTGCAGATTTAACATTGTTCTGAATGCTAGCATAGTCCTTACTTGACTGCCCATTTAGATAACCCATTGGGTCTCCTGTTTGGGGGTCAAGGCCCGACCAGCCATAGCTATAAACACCGAACAGCGGTTTGCCAATAACAGGGGTAAGGTTAAAACCGAGAAGACTGGCATCAAAAAAATAGCCACGCGTTGTGTTCTCAAATACCTCGGTTACTTCATCGCGACTAAAGCTAAGAAAAAAGGAACTTGACCAGCTAAACGCAGATACCACATTCCGGCTGCTAAGCTCAACGTCCCAGCCACGGCCAATCATATGCGCCAAATTACCACTAAACGCGGTCCTTCCGGTAGTGGGTTCAATGGGGCCAGTACTGATGAGGTTGCTGCCCCGCCGACGGTAATGGTCTAACCGGAAGGACAATCGGTCATTTTTTATAGATAGGTCAGCACCAATATTTAATACGGCAGAGCGTTCCGCCTCCAATTCAGGATTGGGCAGGCCACCCAATCTGGCTTCACGTTGCCCGTATTGATTAATTGAATACGTAGCGGTAACATAAGCCGACGTATTCTGGCCAAAGTTACCATTATATCCATAGGTTAAACGCAGGGCAAGTTTAGGTAACCAATCCAACATATAAAAGTTTTCTTTTTCGACTTCCCATTTGAAACCAGCCGACCATAAGGGAACTGTACGCTGGTTGGCTTTTACACCAAACAAGTTGGTCTGGTCCATGCGGCCACTGGCCGAAAAACAATATCGTTCCATCAGTTCGTAACTTCCGTTGAAATAAAAGGAACGGAACCGTTCCAGATAACCAGTCACGTCCTGGTTGGCCAGTGAAGACAGTTTTTGGAGTCCGCTGGGATATAGTGTATACATGCTGTCCAGATTGACGGAAATAGCAGTCCCATTTTCCGGGTCGTAACCAAATAGGCTACTGCCGAAACCATTGGTCTTAGCCTCACGTATTTCGATTCCGGCAAGGAGGTTAAATTCCCCATGCTTTTGCCTTTTGTTATATGCGGCCTGAAGGCGGCCGTTGTGGGCTTCCAACAATTTTTCATTCCGGTGAAGGATACTACCAAGTGGTAGATTACGATACAGTTGTCCGTTTTTATCGACGGTATATCTGTTTACCAAATCACGCACATAATAAGAGTCCGGGTTATACAGATTATGTACATCCGTATGTTGCTGCTCATACTGATAATAGAATTCTGTTTTCAAACCCTTTATGATCGTGTAGGTAAGTTGGGAATTGACCCGGTTGCTGGTAGCGCGATTCTGATGATCCTGCCGTTGCATCTCCTGCGAGGGGATGTACAACCAGTTTTGGCGTCCGCTGGCTTCCGCGGCAGCGGCAAAAGGCATCCGGAGACCGTATGAAACAGCTTGTGAATTGCCGTTATCGTCAGTAAAACGCTCATATATTGATGTAGAACCAAGAGAGCCAGCTATGCTGTTGTTTTGGGAAGAACTTTGGCTAAGGGAGACAGCCGTATTCAGTTCAAGAGCTGGCAATATTAAATATGTATTATTAGCCAGCAGGCTAATACGCTTTGAATGGTTGCCCACTTCTGGCTCCCGGTTTTGGTCATACCCGGCCGAGAGGTAAAACTGATTCTTTTCACCCCCCCCCCTTATATTCAGTGCATTTTGCTGATTTAATTGAGGTTGGTAAAGGTATTTCTCCATATCCCGTCGGATGTCCCGGCCTTCCATCGCCTGCAGCAATGTTTTCTTTTCCGCGTCAGCTAGAAGGGGATTGGCCATAACTTCAACTGATGGAGGAAGTACCGGAAAATTGACGTTGTCTGCAAAGCTTGCATCATAATATTTATTGTCATAAAGAAACTGCTCAACTTCCAATTGCCCGGGTGCAGCTAACCGGGGTATGTAATATAAATCCGGCTTGGTGCCGAGGGTGATATTACTATTGAAACTAACCCGCATCGGCTGGTTCTTCCTCCCCTTCTTAGTGGTAATGACAATGACACCGTTCCCGGCCCTTACCCCCCAGATACTAGCCGCAGCGGCATCCCGAAGGATGGAAACATCGGCTACATCGTTTGGATTTAGGTTGGAAAGATCACCTTCGTAAGGGAAATTATCGACTACTATCAGCGGGTCAGCATTGGCAAAGATGGTACTGCGACCACGTATACTAAGCTTCGGAGTGCCTCCTGCCCTTTCGTCAAACAACAGTGAAGGCGCAATGCCTTTTAAACGGCTGATCACGTCAGTGGATACGGCCCGGTTAAAAAGAGCACTGTCGATATGGACAAAGGAACCCGTGGCTCGTTCCTTGGGGATCTGTTGGTAACCGGTGCTGACTTCCACTTCTTCCAATTCATTTCCCTCCCCTACCAGCTTTATAATAATAGGCAGTTTGGAAACAGAACTAAAATCAACTTCCTGGGTTTGATAACCGACAAAAGTGACAACGAGTGTGCCTTTATTAATAGGTGTAGTAAAATTAAAGCTCCCGTCATTTCCAGTTAGCATCCCTACCCTACCGGATTTGAGTTTGACCGTGGCACCTTCTAAGGGTTTACCGTCGCTGGCGGAGATCACGTTTCCGTTAATCTGATAAGGCTGGCTTTGTCCATAGCCCCTACCCGATCCGATTAGGATAAAAATGCATGCTACAAGCAGTGTGTTTTTGATACTACATGGGTTAGAAAATGCCTTTTTCGTCATAGAAACTGGCTTTCTTGTAGCATACGAAAAAACCATTATGCCGTATTCGGCTAGACCAATAAAAAAAGGGCAGTTTTTTATTGCATTTTGAAAAATTTTTTTTATAAATTTGGACAATAGATGTCCCTTAAGGAGACGTTCCTTCATTTTTTTATGGTTAAGTGATTGAAAAATCAGTTATTTAAGCATAAGGCAGGCTACCCGCCAAAGTTTTGCAGACACAAGCGGGCAGCCTTAAAAATAAAGAAACGGTCATTCCGGGGCGGAAATGACGTTCTTTAACACTGATTGGCAGGATTGGGTTGAGTATGCGTTGGAAAAGATTTGGCAAAACGAGGCAGTAACGCTTTTGCGGGAATTTTTGGGGTAACAGAAGTGGTTGGTAAATCTCGTTTCCATAATTTTAATGGTTTACGAGTCTACAGGACGTGGTTTAGGCAGCAAAAAAAAACCTGCCGCTTCACCACTCCTCCAAAGTTGACACCCGAAAGCGGTTCCACGGCAGGAGTTCTTCCCTGCGGAAATGCAAAGATAAGCATTTTGCAGGAAATGAACTTTTTTGCCTGTCCGCCTCCTTCTCGGGTGTCAATCGGAGATTGGAGACTCTTTAGTAATGCAGCTATTGTTACTAGCTGCTAATATATTCTGTTCTAAGTACTGTTTTCTACATTCAAAATATTAATACGAAGCAAATATAAAAATAGTTGATTTTAAAACCAAATAAAACTGAAAATAAAACCAACTTTTTATTAAATAGGTAATGAGTAAGAAGGAAATTAAAGAGTTAAATAGAATTAAAGGTGCCACTGCTGATGCCAAGACGTCTTCTTTACTTTTAGCTATATACTTAAATATAGATCCTACGACTGTAAGTAAATGGAACACCAATTCGAGTCAACCATCTTTAAATCACATTGACGAAATTGGGGAGTTCTTTGAAGAAGATAATAGAGATCTTATAGTAAAATCTAACCGCACTAAGACTGGATTAGCCGAAGCTGCTCAACAAGAATTAAAAAGATTAATGGATCTTGGTGTATCTCCTTATCTATTAGATTCCACAGGTAAGGCTACTAAAAAGCTTAATCCAGAAATAGTGGAAAAAATCCAAAAATTCGTAGCTGATTACAAGAAGAAAACGAAAATGAAGAGAAGAAATAGGCAAAATGAAAGCGGATAATATTCCCTTTAAATTTTTTGACAGGGAAGTGAAGGGGAATAAGGGGTTATTTTATCTGGTATTCCCAAAACAGTAACAAATTCAGGAGACAGTGTCTGCTGAATTGAGGTGGTCTCATTTTCAGCTTATCATGAGAGTCTCAGAAACAAAAGGCCGAAGGCGGGGAAAAAGAAACGAAGGTAAGGGGAAATAAGCGATTGAGGCTGTTGGTGATGGATGGATGGTTGGAGCGGCGAAGGAATGAAAAATAACTGTTCTGACAAAAAGGAAGGGCATTAGGAAAATATTTTAACTAATAGAAATGGAGCAGCACTACATTCAAATACTGGATAACTTAAAGGAAAAAATCCGCCAAGCCAGGCAAAGGATTGCCTATACGGCCAATACACAGTTTTTGGGGGTATATTGGGAGATAGGCCATACCATCTCCGTTCAAATGTCGGAACAAGGCTGGGGAGCAAAGGTGGTTGACCGCCTGGCCCGCGATCTAAAAGCCGGATTTCCAGACATGACAGGCCTTTCTCCCAGAAACCTTCGCTATATGCGGTCTTTTGCAGAAGCCTATCCGCTATTTTTGCAGCCATTGGCTGCAAAATTGGAAAATGGAACGTCTGTCATTGACTATTTATCAGAAACAACTGATTACCAAAATAATAAATTTTTGCAAGCGTCACTTGCAAAATTGACGTGGTATCATCATATCACCCTTTTAGATAAGGTAAAAAATTTGGATGACCGTGCCTTTTATATACATAAAACCATTGAAAATGGATGGAGCCGGGACGTAATGACCTATCAAATAGCCAGCCAGCTTCACAAACGGCAGGGCCAGGCGATCACCAATTTTGACCAGACGCTTCCTAAACCCCAATCTGACCTGGCCAGGGAAATGCTCAAAAATCCGTACCTATTGGATTTTATCAGTGCAAATGAAGAAATGCAAGAAAAGGAATTAGAGAAAGCCCTGATAGACCACATCCGTAAATTTCTGCTTGAGCTAGGGCGGGGCTTCGCCTATGTGGGCAACCAATATAGACTGCAGGTAGAAAAGGATGAGTTTTTCCTGGATTTGCTTTTTTACAATTTTCATATCCATGCGTTTACTGTATTTGAATTGAAAGTAGGCGAGTTTAAACCCGAGTATGCCGGTAAGCTCAATTTCTACGTAAATGCCGTAGATGCACAGCTAAAAGGGGCAGGCGATAATCCGACCATTGGCGTATTACTATGCAAAACCCCTAATGAAACCGTGGTGCGCTACACACTTCAAGGCATCAGCTCGCCAATGGGCGTGGCTGACTACCAGTTGCCACAACAGCTGAAAAGTGAACTCCCTAGCATCGAGGAATTGGAAGAAGCGATGGAATCAGAAGCTAAAAATTTTAATGCAAAACAGGTGAAATCTAAACCATCGGATTAGGAAGAAAATGGATTAATAAATAGAATAAATTTTTAACCAAATTATAAATTTAAGTTATGGAATTACTTTTTTTAAACATTGGGACACCAGAGATAATTATTCTTTTCCTGGCCTTTTTTATCACTTTGCCCGTTGTTATTTTGCAGCTATACTGCCTGACCATTGCAGCAAAAAGCAACCACCTCACCAGTGACCGCCGGATCTCCTGGATACTGATCATCCTTTTTGTACCGGTGTTTAGATATATCTGGTATTTAATTTGGGGAAAGAATCAGGAAATCCCGGCCGAAACGAAGTATTAAACAGTAATAGGTAAAAGTGGAATATAAAGCGATGATACGTGAAAAACTAGATTTCTTCTTTTTTGTGCTGTATAGCTACTACGCAAACATGACCAGCCGGATAAAACAACTCGTTTGGTACAGGGCGCTACTGTCTGTAGGCCTTTGCCTTTTTCATGTTTTTTTTGCTGTTGAGTTGGTCATAAAAGCTATGGGCAGGGGAACTCCAGGACGTATGATTTGGATTTTGGCGATGATTATTTCTTTATTAATTCCCTATCAGCTTTTTATTTTCAGGCAACGGTACTCAGCTATTTACCAGAAATTTAAGGACAGTCCCGTCAATAATCCCAGAAACAGGGTTTGGTGCTGGATGATGTGTGCATTTATGATAATTACCCCTTATATACTGGCCATCATTTTTAAGGGGAAAAACCTTATTTGACGCATAAATAACATGTATTGAAAATTACGATAACTTTTGTGAAGTATGAAAAAAAACAATTACACACTTTCTGCCCTGTTTTGTGGGCTGATCTGCCTGGGCCTGCCGGCCTGCAGCAAAGACGGTGGTCCTTCTGATGACAACATCACCTACCCTTTAAAGGTAAAAGCCACCGCCATGGAAGAACAAGGGCCGGTAAAATTGTACACCAAAGATGGCGAAGTGACTGATGAGGCGGTGATCGCAAAGTTTATTGCAGACGCAGAATATTTCAACGCGGTTTTTGCGCCGGAAGAAAGCGACACCATCACTTTTACAACAGATAGCACCGCCAAACTCGGGGAGGCAGATTATATTTACTCAATTGAAAAACAAAGTGAAGGCTTGTTTACATTTAATG
>FOBR01000019.1 GCA_900109895.1 bacterium A37T11 | reverse complement strand
AGTTCGGATAAAGCTGCCGTATCAAAGCGCAACAGTTCTCCAGGTGAATACTCACTTGCAGCAAACAGCTGCATATAAGTATTCACCGTATTCCGAGAAATCCCCAGTATCGAACCTATCCTGCGGTTGCTGACACCATCAAGGTGTAAAGTAATTATTTGTTTCAAGTCCATCGGATCAAGTATATTGGCCATGTCGCTATATTTATGTACGGCGACAAGGTAATGCTTGAGCTCTCAAAGTGGCACAAAACGAACCGTAATTGTGCTATAACTTATACGAAAAGTCCTGTAGGCAAGCAGTCGACAGTGGCACCGTTCGAATCGTTATCCCAACAATCACTACCAAACTAAATTGGCATCATTTGAACCGTAATAACTGGCATCATTCGACCGAAATGGCTGGCACCATTCGAACCGTAGTATCCAATAATCACAGAAGAAAGCTTCGTCAAATCACTTTCAGCAGATGATATCCAGGAATTGTTAAGTTAATTGCGTGGCAGGATTTTGATCTCAAAAAGCGAGTCCCACTTCTTCCCCGTCACAAATAAGCGCTTGCCCGCCGCATCATAGGCAATTCCATTCAGATAATCAGTATCATCAAAATGATCCTTTTGCGGTAGCAAGCCAATGAGGTTTAACTCCCGCAGCACTTCCCCGGTTTTAGGGTCGATTACCACGATAATATCTTGTTGATAAACATTGGCATAGACCAAACCGTTAATATACTCCAGCTCATTCAGTGAGTCAACCGGCCCTTTATCATTATAAACTTCAATATACCCTTCTTCAGCGCAGGTTTCTTTATTCAGAAAGTACAGGCAGTTTGTGCCGTCAGACTTAATAAGCCGCGTACCGTCAAAACATAAACCCCAGCCTTCCTTGCTGGCCTGGAACGGAAATTCAGAGCGCTTCTCAAAGGTATTTTTATCATAAACAAAACCCTTCCCGTTCCGCCAGGTTAGCATCACGATGGTATTATTGGGCAATACAGCTAAGCCCTCTCCAAAGATATCCTTCGGAAGGTCGATCTTTTTTAGCACCTTGCCATCATTGACCGATACTTTCCGCAAAGAAGATTCGCCCAATAACCCCGTACTTTCGTAAAAAATACCGTCGTGGTATTCCAGGCCTTGTGTAAAGGCGCTGGTATCATGCGGGTAGGTTTTGACTACCGAGAAACTAAATTGTTCAGGCGCCTTGGGCGATACCAGCACAATATTGCTAAAAGCTTCCTGCTGTTTGCCCCCCTGATACAATCGTGTAGTGATGGAACGGCTGCCTAAATTTAACGAGTCGGTAGGAAAGGAAACAGGGGTAATATCTTTTTTTGAAGCAATCACCCGGTTGTCCAGTAAATATACCACAGAATCGATCCCTGTATCACTGGTCGGAAAGTTCATTTGGACAGCAACTTTGTCACCTTTTTTGATTAGTGTACCGGCTTCTGGTGTTTTAAAGTTCAATTCGGTAGCTTTCCGCTGGGTATTACAACCAGCTATACTGGATACCACCGCCACCAACATCATCAATCTTTTCAAGATCATCATATAATATTTAAATCTAAAATTTAATTACCATCATCTTCACCATCACTTACACCATCATTCTGAGGAATTACCTTATACTCATACAGAATCTTAAATTTAAAATCCTAGATCATTGATTCTTGCAATATTATCTGAAGATACATTACTTCCAAAATAAACATTTTCGATACAAGCTCTATCAATGCCAATCCTTGCAATTTGTTTGTTTAAATCACAATTCTGTGAATAAATACGATACTCTTTTTCTTCAGCGTATGTAATTTTTTTTACATATATCCAGTTTTGAAGCATTAGAAGTTTAAAATCGTCTCCATAACTTATGGGAATGATTTCGTCCAAATAAATTATAGGGCCGTGAATAAGGCTTTGGTTATTCCAATAATAAAAAAAAGAACTATTCTCGAAATGTGTTAATAGTTTCATAAAGTTATACTTTACGCAGATACCGTTATGCTTATCCGCATAATTGTTCCAATGGAAAGTACTATTCGCTAATGTAGTAAAACACGCTATACCTGCTTTCTCTAGTGTGATTTTTTCCCAATTGTGTTCTGTAAACAACTCAATTTCTCTATAGGATTTGTTACGTATGTTTTCTATATTAACACTAATTGGTGTATTAAAACGATTGAGTGATTCATCCAGTAAACTGTCTTTAATTCTCTTTCCCTTATTTTTAAATTTTATCCTAAATTTTCTGCACTCAGTTAAGTCTGAAAATGTATATGGATGTGAAAACTGTATATTGAGATTTTTCAAGCTCAAGTAACCTCCATTAAAATCCAAATATTTATAAATATATTCCGGATTGTATTCTTTATGCCCGTTAATGAAGCGTTCCATCAACATATCACGATATTCTGCCTCATTCATAAATGCCACTTTAAGGGAAGGAATGTTTAATTCTAAATCTATGTCCTAAAATTAAACTAATTCAATATTTGTGACGGATTGTCTACTTTTGATATAATCCCGAATGGTACCACCTTTAAGGGATCCAATCATAATGATTGCACAACCGAGACAGCAGTTTTTTCGAGTCGGTTTACTTTTCGCTGGTGAAGCATTACCAAAGTTTTTTGTCGGAAAGCCGGACATTCGGGCTGACCTTCAAGGAGGTGTTGTTGATTCGACCACCATCCGGCTGTTCAGCGATATATTGAAAGGTGTCGGCCGGAACCCAAAAGGTGACGGAAAGAAGAAAGGCGGGCTGAAAGTGCATATGCTGATCGATGCGGTACAGTCCGTTGGCAGGTTCGTGAAGATCACCGAAGCCAAAGTACATGACAAGAACTTTCTGTCAGCTCTGGAACTGGTGCCACACAGCGTGATTGTGTTCGACCGGGCTTACAACCATTACCTAATGTTTGCCCGCTGGACGGAAAAGCAGGTCTATTTTGTGACTCGGATGAAGAAGAACGCGGTATACACGGTCAAGGAGGCACGCCGCATACATTACCGTAAAAAGGGACAGGCCAAGGTGCTGCGCGATGAGGTTATTACCGCTAATTACCATCCCGAGGATGAGAACGGGAAGAAAATCACCAAGGAGACCCTCGAGCTCACCCTGCGCAGGGTATGTTACCAGGATGAAAAGAACCGGTATTATGAATTTTTGACCAACAACATGGACATCACAGCCGAGGAAGTGGCTTTTCTGTATAAGAAACGCTGGACAATCGAGCTGTTATTCAAGAAAATGAAGCAGAACTTCCAGCTTAACTATTTCTATGGAGAGAATACCAATGCCATATACACACAGGTGTGGTGCACACTCATCGCACAGCTGTTGCTGAACGTATTGCAGAAGAAGGCGGAGGTGAAAAAAGCGTTTTCGGTGGTGGCAACCTTGGTGCGTATCCACTTGATCAGCCTATTGGATGTATACCAGTTATTGAAAAGTGCAAACCGGCACTATAACGCCCACGATGGACCGACTGAAAAAGGCCAACTGACAATGTTTTCAGCCACCTCAGGGGGGAGGTATTTTTAAATAAAGCAGAAAAAACGGCTTTAATGGCCAAGTAAATGGTTAAATGTAAACAACCCCGACTTTAGTCGGATAATAGTGATAAAATATATTTGCATAATAAATTATTACTTCATAATTTAGTCCCATATTTTTGCCGTATCTCATTACAGCTTTTGTTAGAATTCGATTATTCTTTTTACTCATTATAAAAAATAGTTTAATCTATTTATTCAACTATTTTTAAATTACTTTAAATTATGAAAAAATTTCATTTACTATACCTGGTATTAGCTTTCATATGTATTACCTGTGAAAAAAAGGGAAACTTTACTAATGAATCCCTAGAAGAAAGCTTAGCAAGCAAAGGCAAAAATTTGTTAAATATAAAAAGTCTTTCGGGTCTATATTACTGGTCCGGGGGGAAAAAAAACACGCTTGAAATTGATTCCTCCATTGTTATCATTGAATCAACCTCCGATTCCACTAGCTTCATTAACGCAATAAAATCTGGCTTGAATAAGGATGTCAACGCAGTTAGATTAAAAAAACAAAACCTTTTCTTATTAAGGTCAGACCAAATCGTTGCATCCATCGGAAACATATCAGCTAAAGGTTTGAGTGTTTCAGCTATCCATGCTTCATATAAATTTGGGAAGTCGTTGGAAATGATACCCACCGGTGAAATTGTCCTAAAATTAAAGCTAGGAGGTTCCATACAAGACCTCCTAGGAAAATATTCTGGAAAAGCTGAACTAGTCAAAACCAAAAAAAGAAATAAATTTACGATAAGGGCCAACAATATATCCGATGTATTGGATATTGCTAACCAAATTTATGAAAGTGGTAAAGTGGAGTGGTGTCACCCGAGTTTTATTGTGCCCATTGTGCGTAATTCCAACGACACTTATTACAGCCAGCAATACTACTTAAATCAAACAAATAACTTTGATATAAATGCTCCAGAGGCATGGGATTTATTAGGCACTTTAAATTGTCCAATACGCGTAGCTGTCATCGATGATGGGGTTGAAAATCACAGCGAACTTACAGGACGAGTTTTATCCGGATTTACGCCTTTAAATAGTAGTGGCTTGGGCGCCCCAACTAGTTCATCTGCTCATGGTGAGGCAGTATCTGGAATAATTGCTGCAAAAAAAGACAATAATTCTATCATTGCAGGAATAGCCCCTAACGCAAATATCATTCCAGTTAACATTTTTTATGGATTTGAATCCGATCAAGATATTGCGGATGGGATAGAGTGGGCTTGGGATGAAGGTGATGCGGATATTTTAAGTAATTCATGGGGATATGGTGTAACTAGTATATCTAATCCAGGATATGACGACATCACAGATGCTATAACAGAAGCTAGGACGCTTGGGCGAGATGGAAAAGGATCAATTGTTATTTTCTCTTCTGGAAATTCAAATTCAACTATAAATGGTGTTTCATTTCCTGCAAATGTAAACGGAGTGATCACAGTGGGAGCAGTCGATAGAAATGGCAGCATTTGGAATTATAGCCAGCGTGGTCCGGAAATGGATTTAGTTGCCCCTTCAGGAAATGTTAATTTAAATGGAGATTTTTACACCATTGACAGAACTGGATCAAGTGGCTATAGTTCAGGAGACTACATGACAAATTTTGGTGGCACTTCTGCCGCATGCCCACAGGTGGCTGGTGTCGCAGTTCTGATGCTTACCGCGAATCCAAGCCTCACAGAAGCCCAGCTGAGAAGTATATTGCAATCGACGGCTACTGATATGGGGGATTTGGGTTTTGATAACACGTATGGTTATGGCCGGTTAAATGCGGAGGCTGCTGTGCGAGCAGCATTGCCCAGTATTACCGGAGAACCAAATTATTGTAGTACTACAAGCTTTGCAATCAATAATCTACCAACAGGAGCTACAATATTATGGTCAGTAGGTAGCCCTGCAACGATAACCGGAGTCAACAATGGAAATACAGTTACTATAAGTGGGGGTAATTCTAGCGGTAGGACATTAAATGCACAAATAACCACTCCTTGCGGAACCTTAAATATTCAGAAATCCATCTACATGGGAGTAAGAACTCCCAGTAATCTCACTGCTGAAACGGGCTCAAGCTGGGGAGTAAGCAGGGTTCATCTTAGTTTCTTAGCAGTTCCTACCGCTGTGACATATAAATGGTATGTGAATGGAGAATATCGCGGGCAGACAACAGCTCCATCCATAACTTTATTAATAGAAGACTGCGGGGTAGAAAATACTGTTGAAGTTGAGGCTATAAATAGTTGTGGCACATCTTCAAGAGCATCCGTTCAAGTAATTCCTTGGTGCGGCTAATTCCAAATTCATTAAGTAATTAAAATGTTAAAAAATATTAAACAATAGTTATTTTAAAAATTCTCATAGTTAAGCGGCTTTAGTGCTATATAAAATAAGTTTTTTGACAGGTTTTTGATTTTTCAACATTATTATTTGATTTTTTAGGGCGATGAAGCTTAATTACGCAGATTTAGTTAAGTCTGGGTTAAAACTAAACTTGCTAAAAAATGTTTCTAATAATAATGAATTGTGATTCATTGTCTTAATATTAGCCATTGAGAATGCTTCCCTGTGTTCTTTTGTTATGTATAGCCAATTGGCAGCCTTAGCTATATTTACTGCATATAGAGCAATGTAGAAGTGGAAGTCCAGTTTTTCGGCACTCCTAGCCTGACAGTTTTCCATAAATAAATTCGATCTGAAAGCGGCTACGGTAATTACTGCAGGATTTGATCGGCGCTTATAGTAGTTTCTGTAAAGAAATACAGCTTACAGGTTTCTTGCTTTTCGTTGACTTTTATGCGCATTACCCGAATGTTTCTCTTTAGAGTGACTGTATTTAGAATGGCTGTTTGCAGCACCAATCCGTCTTGGGTTGTTACCTTTTCAAAATAGGAATCATCAATGAGCTTGTGATCGACCTTGCCACCATACACAGGTGGCCCTATATCCAGCTCCTTATATTATACTGTCTCTAAAAATCATTCATTCGCCGGCTTTGCCTTCTTCACTTTCTTAGTCAATTTCTCAACATCCACACCCAAACCTTCAGCTATCTCTAATAAAGTGGAGAACATAAAATCTTCTTTAGCATTTTCGATATCGCTTATTTTAGATCTGTCCATCTTCCCACACTTTTCAGCTAACTGGCTTTGTGTTAAATTGACTTTCGTTCTATATTCCTTAACATTACTTCCAATCCGCTTGTAGGTATCTTTAAATTTATTAACCATTATAAAAAATCGAAAAAAATCGTGTGGTTATTTTGCCACTTAAAAAATTATTTTTTATATTTGCACCGTTAAGTTTTACAACCATTTAGATATTGACGAAACAGATACATTAACCATAAAAATTAAGGAGCAAAAAGCTCCAAAGACATAAGGATTGACTCCTGATAAAGGAGAGAACAACGACGTGCTCGCCCGAAAAAACCAGCAAGTTTGCCAGCGAGTAGCCGTGAGTTCACCCAAGAACGCTAGAAAAAGTTATCTTTGCGGATGCTTTTCTAGCAGGGTGGCCTTCACGTGTGGCTTCCGGTGGCATTTCCTTCATCTTCGGATGTGGAAATTGGGTTACTTGCTGGTTTCCCTCGGCCGGGGGTTGTGAAGGTCACTTTTTTTTAATTGCCTTTGTAAACTCCCAGAGCTCGTTTCCAAACCAAATTAAGTGATGGAAAAGAGTTACCTAACCACCAATTTCAATTACCCAAAATCCAGCAAAACACTTGCTCACACCCTCTATATCCTGAATCCAAGGCATCCACATCCTGCTCATTCCTACCAATCGATTATAAAGAACGTAATCAGCGCTCCGGAATGAGAACCTTCAAACCCGGCTGCTTGCCTTTGTTTTCGACGCGTTGGCGGGCAGCCTTTTTTATTAATTAACTGATTTAATAATGATCAATTTATTAAAAAATGAAGGTTTTATACCTAAGGGCACTTCTATGCCGTAAACTTATACAATATTTTTTACTAAAACCAACTTTTTGGGGCCTGTGCATATCTTTTTTTCTTAGTGCAGCAACGCAGGAGGTTTTTGGAAAGGAATCCGATGCTAATTCACCTGTTAAGCAGAGCGTCACATGGGCATCAGCATCTGACACATCAAAACGGGACACCACCAAAAAATCTCTCGCTGATACAACGGAACTTGAAGAGGTCGTTGTGAACAGCGGCTACCAAAGCATCGGAAAAGAGCGGGCCACGGGCAGTTTTGACCATATCAATACGGAGCTGTTTAATCGCAAGGTAAGCACAAACGTGCTGGACCGGATTGAAAACCTGACGCCGGGATTGCTTTTTGACCGCAATGAGAACGCCCCGGATGCCATCCTGCTACGGGGACGAAATACCCTCATGGGAGATGCCGCCCCGCTCATTGTGGTGGACAACTTTCCTTATGACGGCGATATCTCCAACATTAATCCAAACGATGTTTCGGAGGTCACGATCCTCAAAGATGCCGCAGCGGCCAGCATTTGGGGTGCACGGGCCGGCAACGGCGTTATTGTGATTACGACCAAGAAAGGGCTTAGTTTGAAGCCGGCCATTGAACTTAACAGCAATGCCACAGTCTCCCCACGTCCAGACTTGTTTAACATTCCCACCATCTCATCGGTTGATTATATAGAACTGGAAAAATCCCTGTTTGCACAGGGCTACTACGATACGGACATCGCCACCAGCGAAGGCGGTTACGGGCAGCCGCCCTTCACACCGGTTGTTGAACTACTAATCAGGAAACGCGAAGGCATGGCGACGGAAGAAGAAACCATCACGGCGATAGACCGGCTGAAAAGTGTGGACGCAAGGGACGATATTTCAAGGTATCTGTACCAGGCCGCCATAAAGCAGCAGCATGCCTTAAGTATCAGTGGCAACGGCCCAGCCATCAATTATTATTTCTCGGCAGGCTATGACCAGCGCCGTGATAACCTGGTTGGAGGCTCACAAAACAGGATCACCCTGCGGTCGCAGAACAGCTTTAAGCTCACTGAAAAACTTCAACTAGGCGCCGGATTGATCTTCTCGAAAAACGATCAGCAATATGGTAATAACAACGGTTACCAGCTTAACAGCGGTGGAAAAAAAGGCCTATATCCTTACGCCCGCTTGGCCGATGATCAAGGCAATGCCCTGCCCTTGGTCAACCAGCTGCGGGCCACCTATGCCGATACGGCAGGCCATGGAAAACTATTGGACTGGACCTATAAACCACTGGAAGATCTGGACCAGGTTGATAACCCCTATGGCAAAACCGACTATACGCTCAATACATCCGTGAGCTACGCCTTCAATTCCTGGTTAAAAGCCGAAGTGCGTTACCAATTTACCAGTGCCAATACCGACAACCGCGTGGATTATTCCGTGCAATCTTATTTTGTCCGGAACCTGGTCAATAGTTTCTATCAGCCAGAAGCTACAGAAGAATTCCCGATCCCCAAAGGGGATATCCTGGATCAGCACAGCTACCGCACACTATCCCACCAAACGCGCGCGCAGTTAAGTTTCGATAAGATAATGGCGGATAAGCACCAAGTTACGGCCATCGCCGGCTGGGAAATAAAAAACCTGTCCGACAAAAGCGACCATTCGCGCAAATATGGCTATGTGCGGAGCGGCAACCAGATCACTTCCGGTTTAGACTATCTCCAAAGATATCCACAATACCCATACGGCGCATATGCCGCCTCTTATGCAACGGTTATCCCGGCCGTCCAGTATTTAACCGAGACCCTGGACCGGTTTATCTCGTATTATGCAAATGCTTCCTATACCTATGACCAACGCTATCTTTTCTCGATGAGCGCAAGGGAAGACGCGGCCAACTTGTTTGGGGTCAACGCCAACCAGCGCGGCACCCCGCTTTGGTCTGCCGGAGCAGCCTGGAATGTACATCATGAAAAGGGTTATGCGCTAACCTGGCTTCCAGAGCTAAAGCTGAGGGCCACCTATGGTCATAATGGCAACGTAACGCGGGCCACGTCGGCTTTCATGACCATCCAATATGGGTCAGGAAATATCAATAACCTGAAGACCGGCCGAGTCGTAAACCCTCCCAATATGAACTTACGCTGGGAACAAGTGCGTATTTTAAATTTGGCGGCTGATTTCAATGTTAAAAACCTCTTGACCGGCTCGGTTGAGTATTATCATAAAAACGTAAAGGATGTGATAGGCATGGCCCCATTAGATCCGACGTTGGGAATCATGGACAGCCAGCTATCCGGATATTTTTATGGCAATGTGGCGGCCATAAAAGGACAGGGGCTTGACGTTCAATTAACCAATCATACTTTAACCAATAAAAACATCCGATGGGCCAATACCCTGGTGATGAGTTATGCCAAAACCAAGGTAGAACAATACCTGATGCCCGTATCGGGTTCAGGAAGGGTCTATGCCAATCCAAGCGCCGTTAATCCGGTTGTCGGGAAACCTATTTACGCCCTTTATAGCTATCAGTGGATGGGCCTTGATCCGCAAACCGGTGACCCGCTGGGCTATTACCAAGGTGCGGCCAGCAAAGACTACAACAGCATCATGAACCTCACTCCGTTGGATTCCATGGTCTATGGTGGTCCAGCCCAACCGGAGCTGTTCGGTTCTTTCCGAAGCGAAATCTGCATCGGCAGCTTTTCGCTGTCTGCCATGCTGAGCTATAAATCCGGCTATGTGTTCAGGCGCCGCAGTATTTCTTACAATGCGTTGGTGGGCTCCTGGACAGGACATGCCGACTACGGTAATCGCTGGCAACAGCCGGGAGATGAAATGCACACCCAGGTCCCCTCTTTCAGTTATCCCGAAAACAGCAACAGGGCTGAACTGTACCAATACTCCAGCATGCTGGCTGAAAAAGGCAATCACATCCGGATGGAAGACATTCAGGTTAGTTATCTTTTTAATTCAGCACAGGCCAAACATGCCTTGGCACCTCAGCAAATACGTCTTTATATGTATCTGTCCAATTTGGGGTTGCTGTATGCTGCCAATTCACGGGGTATTGACCCTTATTACCAATCCACTCCCAAAGAGCGATACAGCCTCTCTCTAGGAATCCAAGCCAATTTTTAATTTTTTTCAGATGAGCACTATCCTAAAACAACGTTATTTACTTTTCCTGGGCCTGAGCATGCTGCTCTCCTGCCGCAATTCGGGCTTTCTGGACGCAAAATATGATCAGTCGTTGGTCGTTCCCGAAACGCTGGACGACTTGCAAAGCTTGTTAGACAACGATATATTGATCAACGGCGCGGGGAACGCCGGCATCGTCCCATCCATGGGCGAGGTTGCGGCCGATGATTATTACATGACCAACTTTGGCACGCTGCCTACCTTAATGGATAAAAACCTGTACACCTGGGACGCCGATCCCTATGCGGGCGTAGCCAATGTTCCGGACTGGAATTCACCTTACAGGGCCATATTTTATGCAAACCTGGTGCTGGACGGGCTGGATGGCATCGCTCACAGTGCGGAGCAACTTGGCCAGTACCAGGAGATCAAAGGGACTGCCTTATTTACCCGTGGCCACCTGTTCTACCAATTATTACAGGTTTTTGCACCGCCTTATGCGCCGGCTGCCGATATGCAGGCTCCCGGCATTGTGTTGCGTTTGGGATCTGATGTGGGTGAACACATCCAGCGGAGCAGCATCCAGGCATGCTATGAACAGGTGCTGGCAGACCTGAATGCGGCCGTAGACTTGTTGCCGGTTGAACAGCCGTATAAAACAAGGCCATCCAAAGCGGCAGCGCTGGCCTTATTGGCCCGGGTGCATTTAACGATGCAAAACTATCCGGAAGCGTTGCGCTGCGCAGACGAGTGCCTGCAGCTTCCGGTGGCCTTGCTGGATTATAATTTGGTTGATCCAAGTAAAACATACCCTTTTACACGGTTTAACCAAGAGGTTATTTATCATAGTATTCTTATAAGGGCGAGCCATTTGTTAGTTTCAAGAGCCATCGTCGATAGTGTATTGTATGAAAGTTTTGCAGATAACGACCTGCGCAAAATCCTATATTTTAAACCATCGAGTGGAGGCAGGCCTGGTCACTCTTTTAATGGTAGTTATGATGGAACCGTAAGTTTATTTGCCGGGCTTACCACCGCTGAGACCTATTTGATCCGCGCAGAAGCCTATGCAAGGACTGGTCAGCTTAATCCGGCCCTCCAAGACATCAATGAGTTGAGAAGGCATAGGGTAGTAGCTGGTAGCTATATCCCCGTGACCGCAAATGCCACAACAGAAATTTTAGACAGCATATTGACCGAACGACGAAAGGAACTTTTATTTCGGGGAACCCGATGGCCGGACTTGCGACGCCTTAACCAGGATCAGGATCATGCAAAGCCCCTGCAACGCATCATTGATGATAAGCTGTATAGTTTACCGCCTCATTCATTAAATTATACGTTCCCCATACCGGATAATGTGATCCAATTCAGTCCAGGTATGCCGCAGAACCCCCGGGAAGACATTCACATCACAAACGAGCAATGAAACGAACATGCTTATTATTACTCGTTGCCATACTGGGTTATTGGTTATTTCTTATGCCCCCGCTTTTTGCCCAAGAGCCATCTCCGAAAGCGTTAAGCATTGGGGATACCGTGCCCAACGTAGTTCTGGCGAAGATCATCAACTATCATTCGCCCAAAGCCCGTATCAGCGATTATAACGGAAAATTGCTTATTATCGACTTTTGGGCCACGACCTGTGCCGGTTGTATCGCTTCTTTTCCAAAACTAGAGCAATTGCAAGCTAGCTACAAAGGTAAACTGGAAGTGATGCTGGTTACCTACTATAAGGACCAAAGTTATAATCAGCAATTCTTCGACAGGCGGAAAGCTGGTGGCCATCCATTATCCTTACCTTCCGTAGTAGAAGATGCTGTCCTGAAAGAGCTTTTCCCGCACAGTGGTTATCCGCATGTGGTCTGGATCGATCAGCACTCGGTGTTACGGGCCATTACCTATAGTGATGCGGTTACACCAATGCATATTGAGCAGGCCCTGAACCAGGAGTTCCCTCTTTCTATGCGAATGAAGGTGAAAAAAAAACAGTATCCGGACGACCTGCACCAGTGGCCGTATCTTTTAGACTATCCTTCCGGTGCCCCGCTAAATGGAAGGCAGTTATTCCGGACCTTTTTTTCCAATTATGCAGATACATTAAACAAGATGCAATATGTGGATCGAAATGATGATTTTACGCGGATCTATTTTGCCAATAGCACAGTACCAGCTATGATAAAACAGGCTTCTGAATGTATTATGGCAGTTAATGACAGTATTTCGGCAGATTATGTTCATTATAAAGGATACGAAAAGAAAGCAAACAGCGTATTTCCCTACAAAGACTTTTCTGATTTCAAGGTATTGGATTACGATGCCCTGGACGAGCTGTTCACCAAGCATTGTTTTTGCTACGAAATCACGCTGCCGCCTTTTTATTCATTGGCTCAGGCTGCTAATTTTTTGTTGGCAGACCTGGAAAGGTATTTAGGCGTGCATGTTGCTTTTGAAAAAAGGCAGGTGGAGGTCATTTACTTGGCAGCCATCCCTAAAACAAGCCAAAATTCAATAAACTCATCTCAACGTAACGAAAGAAGTATTGAGCTGTCCCAGATGTTGGCTTACATAAATTATGATCCGAAATTGCCTCTTTTGGTGCTCAACCAGGGGGATGCTTTGGAGGATATGCGGGTAGATATTAATTTGGAAAGGCACTATCAATTGGAAGATTTAGCGAGAATAATGAATCAAATAGGTGTGAAAATGGTACGGAGAATGGAAATGATTAACCTCGCCATTATACAATAAATAAGGGAGGCTGTGAGGCCGTCCCTTATCTTTAAATACTAATCGGCACTACGGTGAACCACTGTGAGGGAAGTTCCAGACATACCCGATTTTACTCGGTATTGTCCAGGATGCCCTGGTACCTCTTCGCAACTTGATTGTGGATAAGAAATAGCACAGCAGATATCCGTCTGATCTTCACACCCGGAAGGCGGGTTTTCGGCTAAAGTACCGTTTTGCAGATCAAAATTGGACGGATCGCAATTGGTTCCTTCGGCTAAAGCCGGAAACCAAACCACATCCACATACGCCTTTCCATTTTTTGTCAAATAGTGACGGGAAGCGGCCCTTTGTTTTGTGCCCGTGTTCAACTTAACCAATGCGCTTTTCAACGGCACTTTGACGTCAGATTTCAGTGAATCTTTCGTTTCCTTACCCGGGCCATTTTCTAGCCCGGCAGAAACCACTTCAACGGGTTTGACCTCCTTCACTACGCTCACCATTTCCGTTGCATCATTGGATTTTGCTGTTTGCTCCTTAGCAAAGCCAACATTCATGGCCATTAAAAAGGCCATACCAAAGACCAGCAATTTGCTGGACACTTTTTTTGTAGTACTCATTTTGTTTAAATTTGAATGATTAAATAAAATAACGTTTTCCACTGCAACCTCACCGGCAGGGACGGTTTCCGAAACTTTTCTTTTACGTTTCATAATACAATGAATTAAATGATTAAAAATGTTGTTCAGGCGTGGGCCGTTTAAATTGATGTTCTGCCAGCCGTAGCTTTGGCCAGCATGTCGTATAATATAGGTGTGTTCCGGGATCCGGATGTGTTTGTGTGCTGAGTTGTGTATGATCGTTTTCATTGCTTTTTATACCTTATATATATGTATATATATGTCTCATTTCATATAAGCAAAATTAGGCTGTTTTCACCCCTTGGAATGGGGAAAAACTGAACTAGCCTATTCGGAAAAACTGAACCTAAGCAGATGGAGGTTGGTTATTTTTTCTTAACCTCCCCAGGAGTATACCCAAAGTAAGCCAGAAATTGCAGGTCAAAATCCCGGAGGCTGGTATAACCTACGGCATAGGCTACCTCAGTAATGGTCATGTTGCCCTTTTCCAGTAGGTCATGGGCCCTTTTCATACGCACTTTGGTGATAAAAGCCTTAATACTGGTACCGTATAGCTTTTTGTGCATGCGTACGAGGTAGGACTCGGAAGTACGTCGTTCCTCGGCAAGGGCATCGACACGGGGGCTTATCCCGGCTTTCACGTGTTTAATAATAACGGCGCGCAGCTCCATAATGGTTTTGAGCGAGTCGTTACGGTCCTTTCGGCTTTCCTGAAGGGTTTCGATACCCAAATAGATCAGCTCGATGAGGTGATCATAGATACCGGTATCCATACTCATGGGCCGTAGCTGGGGTAGTTTGGCCAGCAGTTTCCATTGTTCACGCACCGTGGGATGTAGTGGCAGCATCCGGCTGCTGTGGCAGATAGCGGGCTGTTCATCCAGCAGGTACAGCAGCGTGGATATCGCCTTGAACTGCGGCGCAGTGATATACCGCTTGGGCCAGCTTTTCTTAAAGGCCCATAGGTAAATGAGCGTAGTGCCATCCGGCAGCTCGACCAGATAGTCATCCTTGGCGGCATAGATAAAGGCGTACGACTCCGGCTGCAAGATAAAAGGGGCTTTTTGGGAGTTATCTTCCTTGCGGATGGTGAGGCCACCCTCGTCTACATAGACACCGTGCAGATCAAAATAGGGGCAGTGCATCGGAAAAGTCAATGGAGCAGCGGCGCGGAACTCCAAAATAGCCACAAACGCCTCTGGCGCATCGTGGTACTCATAGCTGAGTTTAAAGGCATCGTCCACCCAATATTCACAGCCTGTAGCGCTTTTGAGGCGCAACCCACCCACAAACGGCCGGTTTTTTAATTGCCGGGCATGAGGGAAGGCTTCTTTCAGGCCGTGAATAAAGGGGTGGTCCATGCTAAAGATCCTTTCTGTTTTGTATCAGCCCGCTGCTTGCGCCGGGGGTTCCTCCGTAGGGGCAGTGGTGCTGAGGGGTGAAAAAATAGGGTTGTTATGGTAAGTCTGCATGTGATCGTATTGGATATGCCCGTCGGCCAGATGCACCACCCGGTCTGCTGCTAGCAGACTGCTGGCCTGGTGGCTAATGAGCAGGATGGTCACTCCCTGTTCCTGAAGCTTCTTCAGGCAAGCGTGTACGGTTGCTGTGGAAGTAGCATCCAGGGCTGCGGTGGGTTCATCCAGCAACAAAACGGAAGGTTGACGATACAGGGCCCGCGCCAGGGAAAGGAGTTGCCGCTGACCGCCGGAAAGTAAGCAGCCATTCTCACCCACGGGGCTGTCAAACCCATCAGGCAGGCTTTCGATGAGTGGCAGGAGACCCAGGCTGTGGCACAGGGCTACCAGCCTCGGGGTATCTGGCCGGGTGATGCCGGGGCAGATATTATGCAGCAGACTGCCGTGAAACAGGTGTACTTGCTGGGGTACGACGGCAATGAGACGACTAAGGGAGGCGTGGCCCACCAAGGAAAGTGGGTAGATGCCCAGTCGGATCTGGCCGCTGTCTGGTGTGTATTGTTTTAACAACAGGTGAAACAGCGTGCTTTTGCCCGAGCCTGGGCTGCCACTAATGGCGACAAACTGCCCACTGGGGATGTGCAGGCTCAAATCATGCAAGACGGATCTGCCTGGCTGGTAACCAAAGCAGACGTTTTGCAGGCATATATCGCTTACCTGCTCGGGGTGGACCAACGTGCTTTCCGGTTTTTCCTGCGGCGCCAGGCTAAGGATGTCAAACAGCCGTTCGGCCGCGATGCGGGCATCCTGATAGGTTTTATTAAAAGGCATCAACAGGAGGACTGCCCGGCTGAAATAGCCGCTCAGTGTGTAAAAGGACAATAACTCACCCAGGCTGATCCCTCCTTGCAACAGATACTGGCCACCGCTCCAGAGCAAGGCCAGTGATAATGCTTGGGATAATATGCCCGTACTTTCTTCGGTAAAGACGCTGTTTCTGCCCGATTGGTGCTGGCTGGCCGTAAGCGCCTGGATACGGGCGCGTACTTGCTGGTCAAACTGGGGCTCCAAACCGAGCTGTTGGATGGTATGAATGGCCTGCAGGTTTTCGGTGAGTTGGTCATCCAGTGCGGCATCCTGTTCCATGATCCGTCGTTGTACGCCTTTATTAAGCCGGTTGCTCAGCCAATAGACCGCGATGTAGAGGGGCAGGCTAAGCAAAATGATCCAGCCCAAACGGGGATGCCCGCTGATCAATATCATCAACGTAAATAACAGGATGAACACGGGTACGCTCAGATGGATGAGGGTGTCGTTGATAAAATAGCGGATTTTTAGGGCGTCATTAACGCGGGAAAAGATCTCGCCCGTGCGCATCTGATCAAAAAAGCGGGCAGGGAGACGCAGGAGGTGGCCGCAGTAGTCCTGCAACAAGCGCTCATCCATGGCTTTTCCACTGCGGAGGCTGAGCAGCCTGGCGGCAACGCTGCTGCTGCCCTGTATGACCAGCAGCAGGGAAAAGGCAAAACCAAGGTGATGGAGTAATGCGGGATCGTGTGCCGGAATGACGCGATCTGTAAACAGTTGGACAAAAAAGGCACCGCTATAGGCCAGTAAAGTACTGAAGGCTGAAGCCGCCAATGCCTTAACTAACCAGGCTCGGTATGGGTAGAGCAAGCGCCAGCATTGTTTCGTCATGCCGGCTGGGGATGGGTTCTGGACAAAGTGGGGGCCCGGCTCCAGGAACATCACCGATCCGCTCCATGGCTTACAAAAGGCACTTACGGTGGTTTTATGGAGCTTTCCGTCTGCCGGATCCAGGTAGCGTACCTTATGGGTACCTGCCCGGTACACCACCACAAAGTGGCCACCCTCCCGCTCGAGGTGGAGAATAGCGGGAAGCCTGGCCTCCTGTAGGCCCTCATAAGGGCCGCTAAAACAACCTGCCACAAAACCCATCCGCTCGGCTGCAGTCTGCAACCCCAGCATGGTGCTGCCAGTGCCATCGGTACCGGCCAGCAAACGGATAGCGGCGATGGAGGAGCGCAGGCCATAGTGAGCCGCTACTGCTTGGATACAAGCGGCTCCGCAATCGCTCTGGTCATGTTGTTGCAGGGTGGTCATTTATTATTTTTTTAAACTATTATTTGTTTATCTAAATTATTCCTATTATATTTAACCTTTTATTCACATTTCCATAATTTTCCAAGATGCACTAATAATACGTAGCCCTATGTTTCCCACCTTTCACGAAGCGTGCATTAGTTATATACTCATCGCTTGGATGGTCGGGATTAGTGTGTGGTGCCTCTACGACAAGGCATTATTTTTTATCCTGTGTTTTTTCCCTCACGATTTCTTCCGAAAACAACAGCGCTACACGCTATTGACTTCTCCTTTTATACATATTAGTTGGCGGCATTTAACGATTAATATCTTTTGCCTGCTTACCTTTTTGTCTGAAGATGAGTACATGATCAAAGATGACTTTGGGCCTTTTAACGGCAGCATTCTGATGATCGTGATGATCAGTTCCTTTGCCTTTATCCCCGTGTGGGCCGAAGGCTATTTAAAACGCCATGACCCCAACTACCTATCTGCCGGCGCTTCTGCCATGGTATTTGCAGGGCTCATGTTCTATTTTTTCTATTTGCCTATGGAAGAATTACAGTTTTCTTTTTCAGTATTACATATTTCATATTATTATGAGTTAGGATTTTTATGCTTTGTTGTTTTAACGCTACTATGGCTATTTCGCATTGGCCCGGCAGCGCGCACCCATTGGTTTGGCGCACTGACGGGCCTAGCGATGGCAACTTTAGTGAGCATTTTTTAGAAAAGGGCAACCAAAAAACCGACCGGCCCAAAAATGAGACTGGCGGTTATACCAAAAGCCAATCGGTCGGCGAATGCACCTTGACGGTGCTTGCCGCCACTGGTTTTTTCCATTTGCTCCTTGTTCATGGGTTGCATACTAGCTGGTACCTGCATTTTTTGAGTGGGATGTGGAAATTGATTTTTCATCTTGTTTTTTGCATAAATGTCTTCCCTATTGAAGACCATACAAAATTGATGATATAATGTTTATTTAGTTAATAAAGAGATTGTTATAAAATGAGTGAAAGGGATACGAATATGATTTTAACGCATATGATAAAACATTGAAAATTTTGTTATGTGAAAAATAATTTATATAAGCTATGGAAAACATTGGAAAACGCATCAGAGCCATCCGGGATGCCAAAGGTTTAAAACAGGAATACATTGCCTACGTTGCACACGTGCACCAAACGACCATTGCAAAGATAGAAAACGGCCATATTATACCTCGTTTGAAAACACTGTCTATGATTGCTAAAGCTCTGGAGGTACCTATCAATGACTTAATGCCGCCTACCACAGCCAACGGAGTGTTAAGTACCCATTCTCTATTAGGAACGCTTTGGCTCAGGTTACGCTATTGGTGGTATTCAAAAGGTATATAGCCGTTAACCATTTTTTAGTATCATTGTAAGATAACTAACTAAATTTCAAATCTGCCATCTATAGTGGAACAGCAGAATTTGAAGGCTAAGGTAGTCTGCCTGTTTATAAAGTGGTTGTATTAGTCTGCACTTCGGTTGTCGGGTTTACTGCTTGGACGATGGTTTTAACGTCATTCATCATGTTAAAACACATTTTTCAAATCGTCACGCTGCTGACGCAAATTGTGGTTATCCTTAACCACTTATTAAACGAGGAATACCTGAAAGCCTTGGTTTCCTTATTACAGAAAATACTCGAAAACCTACCGGCCGCAGAGGGGAAATTTCCCAACTTAGCGACCGGATCAGAAAAGCCACCCCTCCCCCAGCCCTTCACAGACAACCATGGCAAGAAATACAGCCTTACCGAAGTCATGCCTCAAAAGGAAGCCTACCTGCGATTAGGCATCAGCGAGAGCAAGATGAAACTGATGCGCAAAGCGCAGATGTTTACGGTGCTTATGAAAGAGGGTGATGCTGCGCTGGTCAAACCGACGGTCTGGCTACTACGCACAGAGGTAGAGGCTAAGCGCCTCTCCTATTCTGTTCCTAAGGGTAAGGTATAGGAGTATTCCATGGAAGCGAAGGAGTAATCGGTTATAGCAAATGACTATAGAAATGCGGTAACGGATTACTCCTTTATAGTAAATGCATATTCCATTGCGATAAATGGATATCGCATTACTCTAACCGATTATTCCTTTATAGAAATTCGATATCGAATTGCAGTAACTGATTAGCCCTTTATAACAAAGGAGTATAGAATTACCATAAACCTATATTCCTTTATGCTTATTCTATACAGAAATACGGCAATGGAATATTCCTTTATGGTAATTCGGTACCGTTTAGCTGTAAAGGAGTATTCCTTTGAAGTAATGGAGTATGGTATGGCAGCAAATGATTATTCCATTGCTGCAAAGGAGTATAGTATAGCTGTAATGGATTTCTCCATGGCAGTAATGGAGTACGGTATTGCTTCAATGGAATAATGCATTGGAGCGATTCTATTATTTTTTTGACTAATAATGGATAAATATTAGTCAAAAATAAACCGAAATCTGGTAAAGATAGACAATTTAAACATAAGATAGTCAATAAATTGGCTACGTTACTAACCTTTCTAACCTTTGCTTCTGTAATTAAGTTAAAAAAATGGAAACAAGGAATGAACAGGTGTTGCCACTGGTCCAGGACCGGATGAAGCAACTAAACAAAGAACTACGTTGGATGCGGCTCTGGAATTGGCCCGGATGGATCCCATTGGTGGCGGTATTGCAATTCATGGCGCTTTTGATACTTTTCTTATGGAGCGGCCCTTTACTTCGGATGATCGACCCTTCTGTGAGTGTGATTGACGCTGGAGCGCTATCGCCCGCTATGCTGGCGCTGGTCATCGTGGATGGATGCGCGCTATCAGCCTGGGGAGTAGTTCACTTAGTCCGGGAAAGACTGACTGGCTTCTACGACTGGGACGAAGAACAAGGTGATGTCATTAATAAACTACCGGTATGTTTAGCAGCAAAAATTATAGCAGGAATCTTTTTTGGATTGGTTTTGCTTTCTGTACTTGTTTTTACAGTGTTGCTGTAAAAACAAGGGTAAGGTATACCGAAAAAGTTGCTTACTTGAATGCTATCAACTTGTCCAGGACAGGCGGAACAGCTAACAATAACCTGAGAAGGAGACTACAGCGCATCTATACTCCCGAGATCGGAGTGCGGGAGGCGACTGGTAAAAACGATGGGCCTGAGGTAGAAAAATACCTGAGGTACATCGGCCTATCCAAAGGTAACTCTTATTGCGGAGCCTTCGTATGCTGGGCTTTGGGGCAAGCTGGAATCCATAACCCCAGGAATGGCTGGGCGCCAGCCTTATTTCCGACCAAACGGGTGGTTTGGGAAAGGAAGAAATACGGCTTTTCAGGTGAGACCCGTTCGACTCCACTTCGTTCCGCTCAGGGTGACGTAGAGATTGGCGACGTCTTCGGTATCTATTTTTCCGAACTGAAACGCATTGGCCATTGCGGATTTGTGGACAGTTGGGACGGGACGTGGATGATCAGTGTAGAGGCTAATACCAACAATGCCGGAGCGATCACCTCACCCGATGACCCCGGTAATCCGATACGCGCAGGCCCTGGTGAAGGTGTATACCGGAAAAAGAGACTGATCAAAACGATTTACAAAGTAGCAAATTGGATCTCATACAATTAATTGAATTTATAATACATAATTAAAGAAATAAAGCAATGAGAAAACTAAAAGTAATGACCTATTATGGTGACAAAAATGATTATGAATTGTCTACACTGGCGGGTACAGTGCTTACGTCGATGACGGTGGCCGCAGACGTGTTTACAGCTCCCCGACCAACATTGGAAGAATACGGCTCGTTGGTAGACGATTTCGTCGCCAAACACGAACTGGTGAGCCGGGGTGGCAGTACCTTGGAGAACCAACAGAAAAAAGTGGCCAAAGCAGCTCTATTGGAAGCGATGGGCATTCTGGCCCAGTATGTAAACAGTGTAGCAAAGGGCAATGGTGCCATCCTGGTGAGTTCAGGATTTGAGTTGGCGGCTAATCCTCGTACGTTGCTGGCGCCAGACTTGGTTTCGGGTGTCAGATTACAGAACGGCCGTCAGTTAGGGCAGCTTCGGCTTGACTTTGATGCGCTTAAGGCTGCTTATGAATACGAGTATGCTTTGGCACATACCCTTGACGAAGTCGGCCAGCCGGTATGGGATGCCACATATAACACCTCAACATCCCGCGGAAATGTGATTGGAAATGTAGTCTCTGGCGACATCTACTATGTCAGGGTCCGTGCGCGGAACTACCGTGGGTGGAGTGACTGGAGCGCCGTATCAACTGTAAGAGCCCTTTAATATGAAAAAGCTGTTGTGTTATCTAGTGCTGGCCTTAACGTTCTGGGGTTGCTCCACGCTCAAACGCCAGCAGCAGCAATCTTCCAATCAAGAAAAACGGCAGGTACAGGTTTCGGCCAGGGCCGACAGCATCCATTGGGATGGCCGGTTGGGTAACTGGTCATTTCAGTTGGCGACGAGTCGCTATGCGCTCAGTCTGGACAGCAGCATACGAAAACAACAACTGGCGCAAAGCACCTTTGATAGCAAGCAGAAAACGTTCAACGGCTACCTGTGGCAAGCGCTGGCATGCATTGCGGGCCTGTTAGCCCTATTTGGGATAATAAAATACGTGTTGCGGCATAAACAAAGCTGACTTGCGCATAAACTATGCTGGCAGCGGCAAAGACTTCTGCGTCCGTAGGGGGTGTTTTATCCGTACAAGTTGTCGCTTGTACGGATTTTTTGTTTGCTTCATCTGCACAAGCAGAAACAAACGTGCGACAGGTTTCCCATATACCGGCGCAAGTTTTCACTTGAGGATGGCACGTTCCAACTTTCCGCATTCAAACATAAACAACCTTTAGGAAAGCATAGACTTCGTATTAAAAAGTATATGCCCCATTTCAATAAGTTCCTGCTTGAATGGATGAAACAGAAACTTTTGAATGAGAAGTTTAAAAAAAAGGCCTGCAAGGGTATGCTTCATCCGTTAAAGTGTTTGCTTGTTGAAACAAAGTTTAACCTTTATGCTGACATATGGACACTTGAACAGACCAAGCTTCCTGTTCGTTAAATCAAGTACTCACGTCTGCTATGGAAGTACATGTCTGCTGGAATAAAGCATATACAAAGCTGGCGAAAGTAGTTGTTTTTATGAAGATTGTTTTACCTTCGACCAATATTTTTGATACGAATGCCACGGAAGTTTATACTATTTGGCAGTTAAACGGTGCTAATTTAAATGCAAAAATAGGGTTTGATTTCCAAATTTGGAAATCAAACCCTATTTAAAGGTAGAGTTAAATCCTGCCAAATTATGCTGGCAGGTTATTATTCATCGCCAGTTAATCCGGTGTAACGGTATCCAGAAATACGATATTTTGGAAAGCCACCGGTGGGAAGTTCCTCATCATCGTCAAAAGATATAGTAAATACAATGCTATCTGCTGCGGAACCGGAAGGGGTAGTTGCTGCTTTTTCGAGTACTTTCCCGTCAGCCACGGTAAATTTCGAATCGTATGACACGTTCTGAACATCTGTCCCGGAAAAAGATAATCCATTGACATCTGAATTTACTACACCCTTGATATCCCAAAAGTTCTTCTGATCATCGATCCATAATTCCGTATCTTTATTTGCCGCTGTATTGTAAGTCAACAGGTGAAAATATCCACCAGTAAGGTCTTCTGCTACAATATTTCCGGCATCGTCTATTTGTGAAGCTTTTACATACCAATCACCCGCCAATTTAACTGAGGCTGTATTTTCGATTTCATCCTTCTTACAAGCAAAAAAGGCTAATAAGATACAGGAAAATATGCTTATTTTAACTATTGTATTTTTCATAAATCTATTCAATTATTACGTTAAAATCATATGACCCCGCGTAAGAAGCTGTAAAACTAATTCTTCCTGTAGCTGGATCGAATTTACCTTTTGTTACCCCATCTAAAGAATCACCCCAACCAGCAATAGAGCTGTCTATCATGGTTATGGTATTATTGCTATTAAGCTTGAAGTGTCCAACCATCGCATAAGTCGATCCATATCCCGCCCTAACATCATAATATCCACCCAAAAAATCGCTAATGTAAAAAACGCCTGGTTCTACTTGATAGATCACCAAAGGATACCCACTATAAGGCGTCGTAACTGCGGTTGCAATTGTGAGACGGTTGGTTCCAGCTTTAACGGTATATCCTCCAGACTTAATTGGAGTTGAAGTTGGATCATTCACACAAACTATTCTTGAAGCGGTGACAGTAAAACCTTCTGCGTTAACAACACTATAATTTATGTGATATAAGCCAATTTCGGCAGTATTAACGTCAGATGTTGTTTTAACCTGATCTGTAATATCTTCTCCCTGCATTTCAGCATAGACTCCTGCATCCTCATAGGTAGATCCTTTATCTACAGAAACTATTTCATCTCCTAATAGATTAAGCGTCGCATAATAGGTAATCGCAGTGAGCCCATCACTTGTTTCCTTTTTACAAGCTTGCATTCCTACCAGCATTAGTAGGAATATCGCCGTAATTGATATTTTATTTTTCATTTTACTCAAAATTTCAACTGAACAACTTATATGCTATTTTCCCCAAAAAACAGGTTCTGAATCGGGCTTATCAGCCGGTGCGTTAGGATTACGGCTCGTAGAACTTTCAGGGTATCTAAACCGTTGCAACACTTTTTCAGCACCAAGGACAGAGTTTACCTTGATCGGAGTATAAAGTGTCCCCGACTTGTATAAACCAGGATTAAATACGTTAGTCGTTTCATTATAAATTTGGGTTCCAGTTACCGATCCAAATGCCGGGTACTTTAACCGCCGCATTTCTACCCACGCCTCAAAATTATTAGTTCCGCTCAAAGCGACCCACTTTTGAATTCCAATGACCTTTTCGTGATTAGAATTACTATAAGGATAATATGTATCGTAGATTTTTTCGGCACCTGTAGCACCAGCTGTTTCAAATGAAGCAGTAATGGCAGCCTTGTAATGCGTCTCTGCATCTGCAGCCGAACCATAACGAGCCGCATATTCGGACAGAAAAAATTCAGTCTCTGCAACCGTGATCAAATAAACAGGATCATCATAAGCTGAAACTGGGCGGCAGAAATAAGATTCTTTATAAGTTGCGGAAGCGGCAAAATTAGTACCGGACACCCCTCCCTGATATTGATTTGCAGCCTTATTAGGTAAAAAAAACTTTTGCAACCGTGCATCCTCACTTTCAGACATAGTTGTCGTCAAAGTTAAATTAGCAATCACATTTACTTGATTTGAGCCAAAATATGAAGCAGATTCTTCTTGATAAAAGGGATTGGCCTGTCCGGAGGCATCCGTCCAAAACCCTGCCCATGCTACATCTGAAGTGGGAAAATTGTTTTCAGCGGTCAAGGCATCCAATTGTGCTTTTACATCTTGCACCTTACTCATCCGCATAAGGATTCGCAATTTTAGTGCATTTGCAAATTGAATCCATTTTGTTGCGTTCAAATCTTCAAAAAGAAAGGTACTTGGTACTGGACTTGTTGGTGTTGCCTTTGATAGGGCATCATCCAAGTCTGCAAGGATTCCATTGTAGATTGTTATCCCATCGTCAAACTTCGGTGTCACATTCGTCACATCCAAGGCTTCTGTGTAAGGTATTTCTCCATATGCATCTACCAATACCTGATAAGTAAAAGCCCACAACGTGGTAGCTGCCAAATAGGTCCCCCATTCTTCTTTGGAAGATGTCAAGTCACGAACAACTTTAAGATTCTTTAACACCCTGGACGTAAGTTGTATATAAGTACCACTAGAACGTGTCGCAGACATAGTGAATTGAGAATAATCTAAATAATTAGAAGTACCAAAAGTCTGGGCATATTGTTCGGAAAAGTAACCCCCTGCGATTTTCAGGAAATCCCCGTAACTCGATGCCAGGTTCATCTCCAAGCCGGGAAAGACCAACTCAGCGGTGATATTATCTTCACTCGGATTATTAGGGTCTGTATTTACATCTAAATATTTGTCACAGGAACTGATTCCCATGATTAAAACAATTAATGGTATGAATAA
Organism: bacterium A37T11; assembly: GCA_900109895.1. Taxonomy (GTDB): domain Bacteria; phylum Bacteroidota; class Bacteroidia; order Sphingobacteriales; family Sphingobacteriaceae; genus A37T11. The sequence continues at coordinate 94,593 of FOBR01000019.1, read as the reverse complement.
TTTTTTCATGATCGTTTTCCCCCGCAATTAAAATTTAAGACTCACATTCAAACCATAGATCCTGGTGGATGGATTTATATATAACTCACCAAACATACCGTCCAAATCCCTACCCTCGGTCGAACCTTCCGGATCAATATAGTAATTGTCAGACGCAGTCCAGATAAACGCATTGTTTACAAATGCAGAAACAGCAATATTACTTAAATAGGTACTATTTACCCACTTTTTAGGCAAATTGTAGGTCAGGGTAATGTTCCTTAACTTTGCATAGGTCCGGTCAGTCAGATAGGCCAATCCGCCATTGCCAGAACCCGTCTTATCAAAATAGTTTTGAGTGCCTGTATTTGACAAGTAAATAGGGGTAGAATTGGATGAATAGGTGCCATCACCATTATCTACGACAGAATTGGGAACAACAAATGGACGGCGGTCATTATATAGCGTGGCAACACCATTTCCCGTAAACTGCATCAGGTTTTTGGTTCTGGAGAAAGTGGTTCCTCCGTAACGGACATCTAAGGCAGCACTTAGGGTGAAACCGTAAGCAGACAAAGAAGTGGTTGCTCCTCCGGTCCATTTTGGATTCATATTTAATCCGGTATCTTCGATATCAGTATTTAACACGGGTTGTCCATCCACATCCACAATAGGAGCACCATAATATTCACTGCTTTGATCGGTCACATGCTTTGCAAGGTAAGTATAGTACTGACCCAGTGGTTTCCCCACCACTGCCCGCATATATACGGCATCATTGCCCGCTGAAAAACTATTGATATTTACTATCCCGTCTTCAAGACTTACTGGTACCGACAATACCTTGTTCCTGTTAATAGTAAAATTAACTCCAAAATCCCAGCGGAATTTCGATGTCTGTACAGGTGTACCAGTAAGCAAAAGTTCAATACCTTTGTTTTGTACCTCCCCAAAGTTTGTTACTAAACTGGTGTAACCGGTAGAAGGGTCTATCGGAAGCGTGAAGATCTGGTCGCTCGTTTTCCGATTATAATATGCAGCATCCAATCCTATCCGGTTGTTAAAAAATTTTAATTCCAAACCAGCTTCAAATTCACGTGTCATCTCTGGTTGTAGAGTCGAACTTCCCGCCGTACCATCAGACTGGAATGCGTTGACCCCATTGAAAGGAAATTTGGCAATATCCAATCCATAATACCCATTTGCAAAGGCTTGCGTGAACGTATTATATATCTGATATGGACTGGCATCACTACCAGTTTTACCATAGGCTAACCTGGCCTTACCAAATGTCAATACGTTATTTTTAGGTAATTGCTCTGTGAATACCCAACTTAAGGTCGCACCGGGGTAAAAAAAGCTTTTACGATCCTTCGGCAATGTAGACGACCAATCATTTCTCGCAGTCAAGTTTAAGTATAAATAATCGTCCCAACCAAATGTCAAATCTGCTAAGGCTCCAATCAATCTTCTCTTAGATTGCGCTTCCGTTAAGTCTGACCTGTTTGCACCATTACTTAGATCCCAGAAACCCGTTTCGAATGCCAGGCCCTGCGTTTGACCAAGCATATATGTGGAATACCGTTCGTTTATATTGGCCCCAACAATTGCAGTCACGGACAGTTTATCAAATTTATTATCGTATGTGGCCAGAAAATCGTGGTTTAGTTCGTAAGATTTTCCATATCGGGCATAGACACTACCATCCTGATTTAAATTATAATATCCATACCCATAATTATTGTTCATTAGTGGATCGTCTTCCAATATATTAATTTGGGGTACTCCAATTTTGGTATCATAATCCGAATAATCATACCCAAAACGATAGGTAAGGGTTAACGCTTTGATCGGATTTATATCAGCCTGTATTTTACCATATACCTGCTTTGAATTTAGCTGATTATAATTGTTTTCTAACGACCAATATGGGTTGGTAATACCATAAGGGGTAAAATAAGCATATGGATTATTGAATGGACTGGAAAGATCCTGCTTATCGACCAAAGATACATCCCTCGGGGTTTCATAAAGACCATCAATAACCGACGTGCCCTGAAAACTCCCCACCGTATTTGTACGTGCCTTGGCGAAGTTAACCGAAGAAGAAATTTTAAACCAATCTGCACCTTGGTAGGTGCTGCGATAGGCAATGGTATTTCGATTGTAGGCATCAGCATCCGTAGGCATAATTCCGTCATCCTTTGCATATGAATAAGATAGGTAGTTTGTGATTTTATTATCATCCGATGCTCCGCTGAGTGAAATATTGTGGTTCCAGGATTTTCCAATATCAAAGAAATCCCTTACATTATTTTTAACAGCAGAATACTTATGGATCAATTGCTGGTGATCATAAATAGGACCGTAGACTTGGGTTGATCCGTCTAAGCGTGGACCCCAGGATGCATTTTCGATATAGGTTTGTGTACCGTTCCATCCTTGGCCATATTGATTTTGCATATCTGGCATTAATGAGACCTGACGTAATTGTAAACCACCATTGTATTGAAGAGAATAATTGTGGTTACTCCCTTTCGTACCTTTCTTTGTAGTAATAACCACAACACCGTTGGCAGCCCGACTACCATATAATGCGTTGGCAGCAGCTCCTTTTAGTATAGTTACTGTTTCTATGTCATCTCCTGAAATATTGCCGGCACCATTGATCGCTACGAAATGACCATCGGTATCAAAACTATTGCTCTGCATGGGCACTCCATCTACCACATATAATGCCTGATTACTACCGTTTATGGAGGAATACCCGCGTATGACCACTGACGCTGTAGAACCCGGATCTGGAGAAATCGAATTGATCTGGACACCGGCTACTTTACCGGCGAGCGTACTAACTGGATTGGTATTTCGGGCTTGCGCAATGTCTTCGCCTTTTATCGTAGTTGCCGAATATCCTAAACTTCTTTGAGACCTAGATATTCCCATGGCCGTTACGACCACTTCGGATAGTTCGGAAGAGATTTCTGTTAATGCGGCGTTAAGCGTACTGCTGGCACCCAAAGGAAGGGTAAGTTCTGTATAACCGATAAACCGGAACTTAAGCGATTTGCCACCATCCGGGATACTCAGGTTATAATTACCATTTCCATCAGTGGTGGTACCTGTAGAAGTTCCTGTCACCAATACCGATACACCGGGTATCGGTTCTCCACTGCCTGCTGCAGTTACCTTTCCACTGATCCTTCTTTCCTGTGCATACGCTGAACCCATCAGCGTTATACACAGCAGGCAGAAGCTAAGTAGTTTATGTTTCATGTGATTGTGTGTTAGTTAAAAATTGTACGGTTGCTTTTAAATTTTATGTGTTTTACACTATACACTTGTTTTTTTCGGGGGGTTTTTATTCTCTAAATCATATTCAGCTCCTTTTTTTCATGAATAAGTTTTACTCTTTACAATTAGCAGTATTTGTTTTAAATAATACTAAAAAAATAGAATACTAACTATTTTCTGCCTTTATAAAATGAATATCTAGTAAAATAGATACTTAAATTACCTAAAATAACAGTCCAAAACGGAAATGGACTTACTTTGTTTTTCTAAAATCAAAAATACGACTTAAAAATTGTGCGACAAGTTTTTGTTAAAAAATGTTAAATATAATGTGAACATTTAGGTATAAAAATGTTTTAGATAGCGTTAAAAAGGGATTTTAAAGATAAATTTGGAATGCTATAATTTATAATCATGCATACATTGTAACAGCATTTTTTAGGCAAACATAATATTTTAAAAGTATAAAAAACTGTTAAATCCATCTATTTCACTAAAAAATTCTAACATAATTAATCTATTCAAATAGATACATCAAAAAACAGCGTATTGTAACATAAAATAAATGGATAGGTTATTTTACGGGCTGTGGCCACCGATTAAACTCCCCTGGCCGTAGATGTTGAATACGATTGGTTTGTTTGTTAATGGATTTCGGTCTTTTCTTTCGTTTACCCCACCAGATGATAAAACCGGTGATGGGTAGTGAGGCTCCGATAAGTGTCGCAAAAAAAACAATGCACCTGCCGGTAAGGCCCAATATTGAACCAATGTGGATATCGTAATTCATACGGCGTAACTTTTCGCCGAAATTAGACTCAGAGAAGTCTTTACTAGACAAGGCATAGCCCTTAAGGGGTTTGAGGGTATGCTGGTCAAATACGTAATTGCGATTATTAAAATTTTTCCCGGCACTGGGGTATATATAGATACCGATGGTCGATTTAACATCGTCTGCTTCAGGAAAGCTGTAATAAAAGCCCTGGGCATCGGGATGTTTATGGAGCACCTTGTTCCAGGCTAGGTCCATAGCCTGTGAAAGGCTGTAGTGCTTGTTAACCTGTAGCGAATCGGACTCGCTGCGTTCAAATGCGGGGAGTGTTTGCCCGCCTGTGCTTACCCAGTAGAGGCTTTTGCTAAACCATTGAATGCCGTAGACGATGCCGGTAGTGGCCACTGCAAATAATATAAGGAGGGTATAAAATCCAAAAACGTTATGAAGGTCGTAGTTTACACGCTTGGGGCTACCATCCCATTTTACTTTAAAACTTTTATCGCGCGTGCTTTTATTCCATTTTTTGGGCCACCAAAGCACCATGCCAGTGATGAGGGTGATGATAAATATAAGGATGCTATAATTAACAATGGGCCTGCCGATTTCATAAGGGAGCCATAGAAACCGGTGCCCATTAAGAATAAACCGAAAAAAATCAGTTTGACCTTCTTTAGTTTCTGTTACTTTTACAATCTGACCTGAATAGGGGTTTATACGCAAACTAATTTCACCACCACGCCGGCCCACCTTTTTGCCTGGAGGCTTCTTTTCACCACTCGTGACGCCCACATATATGGCCGATCCCATTCTATAGGAGGCATAGGTAGGGTGTTTGCCAGGATAGTTTTTTTTCACTACCTCCTGCAGTTGGGAGGGAGTCAATACAGCCTGATCACGATGTTTAACCCGTGTTTTTGGTTCCAATAAATTAGTAATTTCTTCATTGAACATCCAGATGCACCCTGTGAGGCAGACTATTACTACGATAATACCGGTTACCAGCCCAAGCCACAAATGCAGCCAAGCAGATATCCGGTAAAAAAGAGATCTGGAATACTTTTTTGCTGGTAATTTTTTTCGAAGAGTCATATCTTTTACAAAGCAAAGATACCTCTATTTATAACAAATCTAAATAATAGTTAAAAAATTTTGTTTATAAAAATACCGGCCATTCGCTTTGGGCAAATGGCCGGTATTTCTTATATTCCGTAAAGATTATTTTTAAGGCTTTTTAACGCTGAAGAGGTTTGCTTTGGTAAACGCTGGCCAGTTATCTGTTCGGAAAGGTCCTGCTGGGAATCCTTCTTTATTATAAAGATTGCTAGTGCCGGCATCATCAGCCCAACTGTAGCGTACAGCTACCGGTTTGCTTACGCTATCGCTCACCACGACGACTTTATCACCTGCAATCTTAGCCTTGGCAGGCTTAAATTGCTGGTCATCTCCGGCGACAGCAAATCCTAAGACATTGACAGAGCCATCTTTGGTAATCAACCCCCCGTTCACTTCATTAAAGCTTACTGTAACTTGATTACCTGCCACCTTTATATCTTTATAAGTAGGCCCGGTGTATACTACTTTTTTCCCATAGGCATCATGCAGGGCCACGGCTTCCAGCCGTTTGCCGACATCTTGTTTATTAGTCGGGTGAATATCATTGGTTAACCCAATATCCGTTATAACCGCCATACCCGTATGGAGCAAAGACAGGGTTTTAGCCTGCGATTCGCGTAGCTCAGCCCAGCTACTCCCTTTTTCAACGGTACCCCCAGCTGCTTTATAACTGGCCAGCTGTACAAAATAGAATGGAAAATCGCCTTGTCCCCAACGCTTCCGCCAGTCATTGATCAAAAGCGGAAAGGCCTCCCTGTACTGGTATCCGCGGCTTGCATTGGTTTCGCCCTGGTACCACAGGGCCCCCTTGATGGCAAATGGAATTATTGGGTTGATCATAGCATTGAACAACAGAGTTGGATAGTTATTTGGCTGTGCTTTATTTAATGTATTCAAAGGCACTTCTGTAAAGTTGGTAATGGCATCCTTAAACGAACTTGTCTGTTCAAAGGCTTCTTTGCTGATCCAAGTTTCGATCATGGTTCCGCCCCACGAAGAGTTAATAAGGCCAATGGGAACGTGGAGGTCTTTATACAAACCTTTGGCGAAAAAATAACCAACGGCTGTGAATTTGCCGACGTTTTCGGGCGTGGCTGTTTTCCAGGTAACTTCACCATTAATATCATCCTGCGGATTTCCGGCTACAATACGCGGAATCTTGATCTGCCTTATTTGTGGATAATTGGCCGCTGCAATTTCTTCCTTTCCATTATTGGCGCGTTCCAGCTCAAATTCCATGTTTGACTGGCCAGAGCATAGCCAGATGTCGCCCAGTAATACATCGGTTAACGTAATATTGTTATTTCCTTTCACCTGCAGCTCGTAAGGCCCGCCTGCTTTTTCGGCATTTAATTTAAGTGACCATTTTCCGTCGCTGCGGGCTGTGGTACTTTTGGTTTGTTTGTCCAGGCTAACGCTAATGGCTTCACCCGGATCTGCCCAACCCCAAATGGTAATGGGCCGGTCACGTTGCAAAATCATTCCGTTCCCAAAGATCTTGGGAAGCCTTACTTCGCCCATGACGGCCTGAATACCCCAAAAGCAAAACGACAACAGGAAGAAATAGATACTTTTTCTTTTCATAATTTAGGGTTATTTTAATAAATACTAACGTGTACCGTCAACAACCCCGTGGTAATAACCTACAGATTCTGCTATGCCTGCCAGGGGGTCTTTCATATCTTTTTCATATTCCAGTGCACATTTTCCGGTGTAACCAATTCTACGCAACATTTTAATGAAAGCAGGAATATTTATAACGCCCCGATCAAGCTCGCAGGTTGTGCCTTCGTTAGTAGCCGCAGTGACATTTTTAAGATGAATTTCGAAAATACGGCTTCCATATTTCTTTAAGTCTGCCACTGGATCCTGACCGTCGCGAGTGTCGTGTCCCATATCGAAACAAAGTCCCACGCGTGGGTCCAGATCCTTTACATGGTTATATACCACTGTGGCATTGGGGTATAACTTATCTTGTGGGCCATGATTATGTATACCATATCGGATATCGAATTCTTTCACTTTGGCCGAAATATAGGGCAAATCTTCAATGTTGGGGATACCGATCATCAATTTGACCCCTACACGCTTGGCATAGATAAAGGCATCGTCAATTTCCTGATGTGTTTTCATATAAATGGGGCCTACCGCATATCCGGTAACTCCATGGTCTTTGAGCTTTTGGTGAAACGCTGCGATTTCGGCATCGGTGCTTTTATAAGGCAAATGAAAATCTTTGATGCAGAGGTAATGCACATCAACCTTTTTCATCATCGCTAGTGATTCATCAAGTTTAAAATTGAGAAAGCTGTATCCTGCAATGCTAATATCAAAAGCTTCGCTTGACTTTTGATCGTAATTATAGGCGTTTCCCGACGAGGAAGCCAAATTTTTAGTGAGCGGAAGCAGTGTTGCAGCTAGTAAGCCAGCCCCCCCTTTTTGTAAGAATTTTCTTCTTGAATTCATAACACTTTATGCTGTTTATATTAGTGCCGATAAATGTAGGGATTAATACTTTACTGCGCAAACGTTTTCTTCGCAAACGTTTTCATCGCTTTTCTTTAGGTTCAGGATTCAGTTGAAACTCCTCTCCATCCTGCGCCATGGACACAAGTTCTTTAAGGTAGTCCTGATATACTCCCCTTGGTGTAGTGCTATGTTTTTTGGCTATGGAGGCTGCCATTCCCACCACTTCGCCCATCATACCGCACGTACGCATAACCCGCGTGCTGCCGAAGGCCACATGCGTGGTACTAATATCCCGCCCGGCCATGAATAGGTTGTCTATGTTTTTGCTATACAGGCAACGGTAGGGAATGGTATAAGGAGCCACTTTTATATGTTTGGTACTGGCAAAAAACTCTTCACCCGGAAAGTAAAGAGCATTCTTTTCTTGGGGAAAATGCAGGTCGATGGTCCAGGTGGCGGTGGCGGTTGCATCAGGATACATTTTGCCTTCTATGATATCCATCTGTGTTAAAACATGGTCGCCGATGAGGCGACGCGACTCCCGTTTGCCACCAATATAGGCTACCCAGGCCAGTTGTCTTTTACCATATTTTTCTGTTTTATGATGTTTCAAATAAGACCAATTGCCGTAGATGGCCCGCAGGTTATGGTCACGGATTTCCTCGGCTTGCGTGATGGTGTTGAAATTGCCAAAACCCGTTTCCCATTGCCAGTCAGATTTTTCTTCATCTATATGATATTCATCCGTAAAGGGTAGGGCCCAGGGGGTTTCCGGAAATTCGGTTACTGAATCGGTAGGTAGCGATGCCCACAAATTAGAGGTACCTAAGGTGAAATTATCGGCTTTTTCTGGTGCAAAACTTTCCCCGGTTTCGTCCCGGCTTTCCCTGCCCATCCGGTATTCGGCCCCGGCCAGGTAGCCCACCGTACCATCCCCTGTGCAGTCTGAAAAATAGATGCCACTAATTTTAGTCTCTTTATTGGTAATGGTGTTTCTGCCGATCACAGCCTTAATATGATTCCTTTCTTTTTCTACCTGATAAACATAGGTGTTCAGGAACAGACTGAGGTTCCTTTCGGCTTTCACGATGTCTGATTTGCGTTTATCACCATAGGATTTGGCTTCCGGGTCGCCATTGCCCGGATCGCCATTGTCAAGTTCCCTTACGATACGCCCCAATTTGGGATAATAATTTTTGTCGATATCGCCCATGAGGTGAACCCGTACCTCAGAGCTGTTGTTGCCACCCAACACGGGGCGGTCTTGCACCAGGGCTACTTTTAGACCCAGCCGCGATGCCTGGATGGCAGCACAAGTACCGGCCATTCCACCGCCTACCACCACGAGGTCAAAGGGGCCTTCCTGCGCGGGGCTGTCACCCAATTTCAGTAATTTTTTACGCAATTGGGCCATTCCTGCCGAATCTTGCGGGGGGGCGGCGCTGCCGCTGGTAAAATAGAGGGCATCGCAGCGTCCGTTAAAGCCGCTCAGATCTTTGAGCCGCAGCTCACTCTGTACCTGATCAACCTTTACTTGGCCACCATCATACCATTTCCAGCCGGCTATTCCGCTTTCACCAAAGGTTCCGCCTACGGCTTTGCCATTTAACCATACTTCAAATTTTCCAGGCCCTTTAGGGAAGGGCGCCCAGTCTTTGGTTTTTACCCATAAGTGGTAAGAGCCTGCTTTCGGAAATTGAACCTGCGTAACCGCATCGGCTACCGGTCGGCCCATGCCGTGGGCCATAAGGTAGGACGACTGCAGCACCGGATAGGCTTGTTGATCAATAACCCATCCGCCAGTATTTTTAAAGGATTCTGCTTCTACCAGGACTTGCTCTTGGGCTGATAAGGACGGAATCATACCCGTTAGCAACGCTAATTGGCACATAATGTTCCTGATCATTTGTATATTCATAACAACTGTTTTTTTTGTAGCTAATTTTTGTGTATTTTTAATTTTGCTTATACTTGTTTAATTGTTTGGAAATGAGTCCACTGATTTCTTCATTGTATGTCTTTTGTTGTTCTTTGAGCGCTTGTAGTATGGGCGCTTGCAATTCCATTCCATCCAATTTTCGCAGAATGGCTAGTTTTAGTGCATAATTAGCCTGCATAAAGGTTTGCCACAGCCATGTTTGCTTTTTTTGCCCTGCAAATACATCGGGCGAAAGCTGGTTAAGGATGTTGCGTGCAAGAAAAACGTTATCTCCGCGCAAAAGACCCAGTACCTCACTTTCGTATTCAGGTTCGGGCCAGCCGTTTTGCCCCATTACCCGCCCCAAGGCATAGTATTGGTAATGATAATTGCCGCCTTTCAGAAAATCATGTAATAGGGTGCTGTTCATCAAACTGTCAGTAACGCGCCGGATGGTATCAGTAACTCGCCCGTGTACAATATGCCACAGGGTATAACAGGTATAGAGCGCTCCATCAATGACTTCGCTTTTGATGGTTTTATTGGTTGCGCCTGTGACAGCATCAACGCTATCAGACAATCGCTGCGTGCTGCTGTCAATAAGGTCTTCCACTTTAAACTCTTTGAGCAAGGAGTTTTCATTGCTCAGGATATCCTGCAACCGCTGGTAGTCTTCTTCTTTAAAAGGCTGGTGGTCAATTTTGGTTAAGATCTCCCCATTCGGAAAGTCATACCGCTGGTAATTTCCCAGTAGGTCCCAATATAAGTTAATAAATACGGGCTTACACACACTGTCTGTACATACTTCCGTATAAACCGAACTATGGTAATAGGCCGGCTTGCCCACACTGTCAAATGCCAATTTAAGCTGATAGGTCGCGCCGTTGTATTCATGGATGGTTTTTGAGCTGAATGTGGTATCTGAAGTGCCTTGATAGGTTTTAAGTGGCCTGGATGCATTAGTCAATGTCAGCATGGCAAGAAGCAGCCATGGAGGTATCAATATTAACCGAATTGGTTTAACGCGCATGCATCAAAATAATTTTAGGTATAATCGGTAAAGCTAAAAAAATTTATCACATTTGGGTGATATTTATCTTCAAATTTACACTTATCTATAAAATAAAGAAGGATGAATACAAAAACAGTTATATGGAAGGGTATCCGAACAGAAAGGTTGGACAGTAGCACAGTTCGGGAATCCCGTGCCAACACTGCCCCGCTGGAAGAACGGGAATTAAAATTACTGGAACTTTATAAAAAAGCATTTCCCATGGTGGCCAGTTATATTGGCAAAATGGGCGGAGATGAACAGGAGGCTAAAGACATCTTTCAGGATGCTTTGGTTATTTTTTATGAAAAAGTGCTGACCGTTAATACCGAACTCCATTATAGCGAAAAGTCGTATTTATTTGGAATCTCCAAAAACCTCTGGAATCATCGGTTCCGTGAACAAAATCGGAAAGTGCCCTTTGATGCCCTGGAAGAATTTGCTGAGGAAAATATGGCAGACAGTCCGGCGTATGAAGAAGCCTCTTCAGCAAAGTTGCTGAACTTGCTGGAAACAGCAGGACAAAAATGCCTTTCCATCTTAAGTGCCTTTTACTATGAAAAGCTTAGCATGGAGAAGTTAGCCAGCCGTTTTGGTTTTAGAAGTACCCACTCTGCTACGGTGCAGAAATACAAATGTCTGGAAAAGGTGAAAGAGACTGTCAAAGAAAACGCCCTGCACTATGAGGACTTCATTGAATGAACTGCACATGGCGGAGGCGTATCTTTTTGATAAGGCTTTTGCCGGAGATTATCTATTGTTTGAGGCACGCCTGCTGATTGAACCGGGTTTGCGGGAGGAAACGCAATGGCAGCAAAAGACTTATGAGCTGGTGCGCGAATATGGCCGCAGACAGCTTCGGAAAGAGATTTGCATGGTAGAGAAGCAATTATTCTCCGAACCCGAGCACCGCTCTTTCCGTCAGCGTATAGCTGGTTTCTTCCGGAAGAAATAAAACAACATATAAGGCGGAGTAGACCGGGGCTACGGAAGCGGTGTTCCCAGCCGTGAAGAGCAGGCAAAATAACTTTTTACTCTTTATTTTAAATCATGACTTACAGCAATGAATTCAGGCAATATGCCGTAAAACATCACCGTATGAATGGGATGTATGTAGATCAATTTATGGACAGGACAGCTGCCTATGCAGCTCCCACGGCGATGACCCCATACATCACGGAAGAACGCCAGCTTAATGTAGCCCAGATGGATGTGTTTTCCCGCTTGATGATGGATCGTATTATTTTTATGGGCGAGCAGGTGGATGACCGTTCGGCCAACATCATCCAGGCTCAGCTGCTATTTTTGCAATCTGCCGATGCCCGGCGTGATATTCAGCTTTATATTAATTGTCCCGGCGGCTCGGTACACGCTGGTCTGGGTATTTACGATACGATGCAGTATATTTCGCCGGATGTGGCCACCATTTGTACCGGAATTGCCTTGTCTTTTGGTTCCGTTTTACTGTGTGCGGGCGCTGCCGGCAAACGGGCGGCATTAAAGCATGCGCGGGTGATGATCCATCAACCGTCTGGTGGTATGCAGGGAACAGCTGCCGATATGCAGATCACGATGCAACAGATGCTGATTTTGCAAAAAGAACTGTACGGTATTTTGGCTACACATAGTGGCCAGACGTACGAAAAGATCTATGAGACATCTAATCGAGACTACTGGATGACTGCCCAGGAGGCCAAGGACTTTGGCATGGTGGACGAAGTGCTGATTTAATCAACTAATAGACATACCGGGGCGCCCACGGAAATACGCTTGCCCGAATCGGTCAGCAAGCCGGTTTGTGCGTCCCGGTTAAAGATCACTACATTGTTTGTATCTTGATTGGCGGCCAACAAAAATTTGCCGTTGGCAGTGATGGCAAAGTTCCGCGGATTTTTTCCCAGCACCGATTGATTGGTCACATAGGTAAGCTTTCCGCTCTTTTTATTAACTTGATAGATACAAAGATCATTGGCTTCTAAACGATTGGAGGTATATAAAAATTTGCCGTCAGGAGATAGGTGAATGTCTGCAGCACCGACCTTACCGGTGAAGCCCGGGGCTAGCATACTGATCTCCTGGATGGATCTCAGGGTTCCTTTTTGGTAGGCAAAGACCTGCACTCTTGCGCCCATTTCCTGTACTAAGTACACAAAACGGCCGTCTGCGGAAAAAGTGATATGCCTGGGGCCACCGCCGGGTGTGCAAGGTACAGTAGGTATAGTCGCTGGCCTAAGTGGTTCATCAGGATTCGTGGCATCGTAGGCATATACGTGAATTTGATCGGTTCCCAGATCCTGCACGAAGAGAAATTTGCCGTCAGGAGATAAGGTGGATGAATGGGCATGGGGTTTTTCCTGCCGCGATTTATCGGGGCCGCTACCTTCATATTGAATAAACTGAACTTTTTTATCCAGGCTTCCGTTGGCCTTTGTCTTAAATACACTGAGGCTACCCCCAGAATAGTTGGCAACAATGACATGTTTATTGCCGGCGTCTGTGATGATATGGCAGGGGGATGCTCCGCCTGTTCGTAAGGAATCAATAAAACCTAATTTGCCACTAAACCGGTCGTAGGTGAAGGCATTCGCGGAGGCTAGTTCTGCGCCTTCTTCGCTTACGGCGTAAACAAAATGCTTATCAGGGCTGAGGGTTAAAAATGAGGGGTTCGCTACCGGGGTTTCGCTTTTTAAAACGCTTTCACCGGTTTTCAGGTTAAAGTCATATACATAGATACCTTTGCTATTTCCACCATTAGTATAAGTACCTATGATAAGGTTTGCATGATCTTGGGCCAATAAAATGGTCGGCATCATTGTTATCAAAAAAATAATTAACGGATTCATGACTCTTGTTTTAATGTCCAATATTAGGAAAAAAAAATCAATTTCCTACCTTTATCCAGAAAATAGCATAAGGGATGCAACGAAAGATCATACATGTTGATATGGATGCTTTTTATGCCTCAGTGGAACAGCGAGATTTTCCGGAATATCGCGGCAGACCACTGGTGGTAGGCGGCTCGCCCGATAAGCGTGGTGTGGTAGCTACCGCCAGCTATGAAGCCCGGCGCTTTGGCATTCGTTCTGCCATGTCATCCCGAAGGGCTGCCCAACTTTGTCCGGAGGTGCTTTTCGTACTTCCCCGATTTGATGTTTATAAACGTGTCTCAAGGGCAATTAGGGCAATTTTTGCCCGTTATACCGACCTTATAGAGCCTTTATCGCTGGACGAGGCTTATCTGGACGTTACAGTTGATAAAAGGGGAATTGGTTCAGCCTTGGATATTGCCCGCCAAATTAAGGCTGACATTAAGAATGAATTGGGTCTAACGGCATCTGCGGGAGTTTCTATAAATAAATTTGTAGCAAAAATTGCTTCTGATCTGCAAAAACCAGATGGACTTACGTTTATAGGTCCTTCACGTGTAACCGCTTTTATGGAACAATTGCCTGTTGAAAAATTTTACGGGGTGGGCAAGGTAACAGCCGAAAAAATGAAGGGAATGAATCTTTTTACAGGTGCTGACCTTAAAAACTTATCAGAACAGGAAATGTTGGAGAGGTTTGGGAAGGTTGGCCGTTTTTATTACCATGTGGTACGTGGCATTGACGATAGGACCGTGCAACCACACCGAACCTTGAAATCAATGGCGGTGGAAGATACGTTCTTAAAGGATTTGACCCACTTGGAAGATTTGGAACTGGAGTTACATAAGCTTTGTTTAAAACTGGCCTCACGGCTCCAAAATCAGCCCTTAACAGGAAGGACGGTGACCTTAAAGATTAAATTTGGAGATTTTAGCCAGATGACCCGCACTCAATCAATGAAAATAGGAATTTGTAATACTGACCAAATTTGGACGATAGCTTTGGATTTACTACGATTAGCCGGACTAAATGAAAGGCCGGTAAGACTGCTGGGCGTATCACTTTCCAATTTTTCGAAGATGCCTAATAATACAAATTTGTTTTCTCCTCCCGAACAGCTTCGATTATTTTGACAAAGTGGTCTGGACTCCATTAAAAATGGCCGGAACGTATTCCGGCCATCCCTCAGTTTAGTCACATCTACCAACCTACTAATTGCTCTCTGTTCCAAAGATTCCCCCAAAAATCATTTTGATCACGGCAAGTACAATTGCAAAAAGTGCTGCCGTCCAAAAACCAGCTACTGAAAAACCACTCATAATGTTACTTACTAACAAAACCATTAGTACCGTAATGATGAACGACATGAGACCAAGGGTAAAAAAATTAACAGGAAAAGTTAAAATCCTAAGGATCATGCCAATGGTTGCGTTAGCAAGCGCTATTAATAAGGCCGCAATAATAGCGCTCCAAAAACCCGAAACTTCAACACCTGGAAGTAATTTGGCAGATAACCACACTGCCAATCCCATTACAATAATTTCAATAATTAATCGCATAGTGACTGTTTATATTTTCAGTAAAACTCATTTCCGCAGGTTTTGTTTTAATATCAGTTTATTTTTTAGAAGTTGCTTGGATTTTGTATAATCAACTATTATATGTATCTTTGCGCTATCTTGTAAAAGAGGGGACATTCTAGTCCCCTCTTTTACGTTAAACTAATTTTGCAAAATAAGTGACTGATTTAGAAAAACGGGTAAGTGAGCTGGTGATTGAAAAATTCACAGACCGGCCTGACTTGTTTATTATAGCGATAAAAATGCATGAAAATGGTAAACTGACCATTTTGTTGGATGGGGATCAGGGAATCAGTATTCAGGATTGTGCTGCAGTGAGTAGACACGTGGGCTTTCATTTGGAAGAAGAAAACCAAATAGACACGGCTTACCACCTGGAGGTGTCCTCTCCGGGGATAGAAAGTCCGCTGCTATTGTTGCGCCAGTATCAAAAGAATATTTCGCGAAATGTTCATATTAAACTGGTTGATGGGGGCCAAATGGAAGGAAAACTACTGGCGGCCGATGATCAGGAAATTGAAATAGAAGAGTTAATCAAAGAAAAAGGTAAAAAAGTTACGGCTGCGATACGTACGTTGCCATTTACCCAGATTGCAGAAACCAAGGTGTTAATTTCATTTAAATAAAATGAGCAATATCAATTTAATCGACTCATTTCAGGAGTTTAAAGAGTTTAAAAATATAGACCGCCCTACGGTCATCAGTGTACTGGAAGAAGTATTCCGTACCATGCTGCGCAGGCGTTTCGGAACAGATGAAAACTGCGACGTAATCGTCAATCCTGACAACGGCGATTTGGAAATTTGGCGTACCAGGGTGGTAGTGGAGGATGAGTTTTCAGAAGATGACGACTTGGAAATCGAATTGGCAGAAGCCCGTAAGGTGGATCCGGATTTAGAGATTGGTGATGATTTCATTGAAGAGATTACCTTGGAAAGTTTTGGCCGCCGCGCTATTCTTTCAGCCAGGCAAACACTGGTTTCAAAAGTATTGGAATTGGAAAAAGACGAGGTTTTCAAGAAATATAAAGACCGGGTTGGGGAGTTGGTTACAGGCGAAGTTTACCAGATTTGGAAAAAAGAAACCCTTGTGTTGGATGATGAAGGAAATGAGCTGTTACTGCCTAAATCTGAGCATATCCCTGCAGATTACTTTAAAAAGGGTGATACAATACGTGCGGTCATCTTAAAAGTTGACATGATGAATGCCTCGCCAAAAATCATTATTTCACGTACGGCTCCTGAATTCTTGCAGCGCCTGTTTGAACTGGAAGTGCCCGAGATCTTTGACGGATTGATCACAATTCGCAAAATCGTAAGGGAACCTGGCGAACGTGCTAAAGTGGCTGTTGAATCGTATGATGACCGCATTGACCCGGTGGGTGCCTGTGTAGGCATGAAAGGTTCGCGCATACATGGCATTGTACGCGAATTGCGGAATGAGAATATTGATGTAATTAATTTCACCAATAATAACTCGTTGTATATTCAACGGGCGTTGAGCCCTGCACGCATTTCATCTATTAAATTGGACGAAGATCATAAAACAGCTGCGGTATATTTAAAGACTGATCAGGTTTCTCTGGCTATAGGCCGTGGTGGACATAATATAAAACTTGCGGGTAAGCTTACAGGCTATGAGATCGATGTATATCGCGAGGCAAACGAAACGGAAGAGGATGTGGACCTGGAAGAATTTGCAGATGAAATTGACAGCTGGATCCTGGATGAGTTTAAACGGGTAGGCCTTGATACAGCCAAATCCGTATTGCAGTTATCCTTTGATGATTTGGCAAGAAGAACGGACCTGGAAGAAAGCACAATAAGGGATGTAGTGCGCATTCTTCAGGCCGAATTTGAATAAGGTCGCTATGCGGCCAATGGTCACAAAAAGTATACTTTTTCAAAAGTTTAGCAATAAACGTGTAAAAAGTATACTTTTGTGCTTTAATTATTAGAGAGGTAAAATATTTGATGACAGAAGGTAAAAGCATAAACTTACTGAAAGCCGCGAAAGAGCTGAACATTGGCATAGGGACCGCTGTTGAATTTTTGGCAAAAAAAGGTTACGACCTGGAGGCAAAGCCTACCACAAAATTAGACGGTGATATGTATGATGTGCTTTCTCGTGAATTTCAGGGTGACAAAATTGTGAAGGAAGAGGCCAAACAGATTGTTATTGGCAAGATTCGTCGCGATGATCCTCCTCAGGATTCCTTTCAGGAAGCTCCCGTTAGGGAAAAGGATGTGGAGCCCGAAGAGATCCTGATAAAAAACACCAGTGCTTATACCCCACCTGCCAGCGTGCCTGCCTCTTCAGACATCGCACCAGTGTTACAAGAGCCCACCGCTCATTCACAGCCTAGTGGTGTCAAGGTAGTTGGCAAGATCGATCTGAACAGTATTCAGCAACGTGGAAAATTTCACCGTCAGAACGACAACAAACATGCAACCCCTAAAAGGGAAGAACGAGCCATTGAAATACCAAAACCGGTAGAATTACAGCCCGAACCTGTTGTTGAGGATGTACCGAACGTACCAGAACCTACCGTTACAATTAAAGAAACAGTTGAAACAGTTCAAACGGAGGCACCGGTACCGGAGGTAAAGGAAGAACATACAGAGCCGGTAACCTTAAAATCTGAAGACAGTACGCCACCAGCGGAAGCGGCTCCTGTTGAAACGCAAGAGGCTCACCAGCCTACCCCTTCGGAAAATACCCCCCCACTACAACCAGAAGTCGCCGATCCTTCGGAGGTGATTCGTGCCAGGGCACAACGCCTTTCAGGCCCTAATATAGTTGGGAAAATAGAATTACCGACGCAGCCTCAGCGCCGTAAAGACCAGCCAGTAGCTTCGTCCTCTGGCTCAACATTAGATCATAATAAACGGAAGCGTAAACGCAAAGATAAACCGGGTACAGGTCCGGGCGGTTCCGGAGGCTACCAGGGGCAGCAGCCCCGTACTCCCGGGCAAGGCGGTCAAGGAGGCCAAAACAGGCCTGCCGGACAGCATGATCGCCCGCAGGGAAACCGGCCGGCAAGCCCGGCAACTGGAAGCGCTAATAAAGCAAGGCCTGATTTTAACAGAAACAGGACGCGGCCGGGTGATGCTCCAAAGGAAGAACCTACAGAAAAAGAAATTCAAGACCAGATCAAAGCAACGCTGGCCAGACTCAGCGGAGCAGGTAAATCGGGTAAGTTTGCCCAACGTGCTAAGTTGCGCCGTCAAAAACGGGATGATGTGGCTACTTCTGCCGAAGAAGCTGCCATGGAGCGTGAAATACAATCCAAAATTCTGCGCGTAACCGAATTTGTGACCGCCAATGATTTGGCGAACATGATGAACGTTCAGGTTACGCAAATCATATCGACCTGTATGAGCCTTGGTATGTTCGTATCCATTAACCAGCGACTGGATGCAGAAACATTGACCATCGTGGCCGAGGAATTTGGATACGAGGTAGAATTTGTGAAGCCTAATGATGAGGAAGAACATTCCTTGGAAGAGCCCGATAATGAGGACAACCTTGTGGCAAGGGCCCCCATTGTTACTGTCATGGGACACGTAGACCATGGTAAGACTTCCTTGCTGGATTATATTCGTAAAACAAACGTATTAGGTGGTGAAGCCGGCGGCATTACCCAGCATATCGGGGCTTATGCCGTGACCCTGGATGATGGGCGAAAGATTACGTTTTTGGATACACCAGGTCACGAAGCCTTTACGGCTATGCGTGCCCGTGGTGCACAGGTGACCGATATAGCCATCATTGTGATCGCAGCGGATGATAGCGTGATGCCACAAACCAGGGAGGCCATCAATCATGCGCAGGCTGCGAATGTACCTATTGTATTTGCTTTTACTAAAATAGATAAGCCAGGCGCTAATACTGACCGGATTCGCGAGCAACTTTCTACCATGAATATCCTGGTGGAAGAATGGGGTGGAAAATACCAGGCGCAGGAAATATCGGGTAAAACCGGGTTGAATGTGGATGTTTTGCTTGAAAAAGTATTATTAGAAGCCGAAATCCTGGACCTGAAAGCCGACCCAAAAAAGCGCGCCACAGGTTCTGTGGTAGAAGCTGCCTTAGATAAAGGCCGGGGTATAGTAACTACCGTTTTGGTACAAGGAGGTACACTCAGAGTAGGAGATCCGATCCTGGCGGGTTCGTACAGTGGTAAAGTTAAAGCATTAACCAATGAACGCGGTCAGAAAGTGACAGAAGCTGGTCCTGCCACACCTGTACAGATACTGGGTATGAGCGGTGCACCCACTGCCGGCGACAAACTATATGTGCTGGAAAGCGAGTCTGAAGCCCGCCAAATAGCCAATAAACGCTTGCAGCTGCAACGCGAGCAGGGGCTTCGCACACAGAAACACATTACGCTCGATGAAATTGGCCGTCGATTGGCAATCGGAAATTTCCGTGAGCTGAACGTGATTGTCAAAGGGGATGTGGATGGTTCTATTGAAGCCCTTTCCGATTCCTTGCTCAAGCTGTCTACAGAAGAAATACAGGTCAATATCATTCATAAGTCTGTTGGACAAATATCCGAATCTGATGTCCTGCTTGCTTCCGCTTCAGATGCCATCATCATCGGTTTCCAGGTTCGCCCCTCTACAGGAGCACGTAAGCTTGCTGAACAAGAGCAGATCGATATTAGACTCTACTCCATCATTTATGACGCTATTGACGAATTAAAGGCAGCCATGGAAGGGATGCTTGCACCGAAATTTGAAGAGAAAATCGTGGCCAATGTGGAGATTCGCGAAACCTTTAAGATTAGTAAGGTGGGTACGATTGCCGGTTGTATGGTGCTTGATGGAAAGATTAGCCGGAACCATGATATCCGCGTAATCAGGGATGGTGTGGTTGTTCATACAGGCAAACTGGCATCTCTGAAACGCTTTAAAGATGACGTCAAAGAGGTCTCAGCTGGTTACGAGTGTGGTCTGAACATTCAGAATTTTAACAATATCGAGGTGGGAGACATCGTGGAGGCCTACGAACAGGTTGAAGTAAAACGGAAGCTTTGATCCCCCCGCTGAAATTAGATAAAAAAGTTGATTTTAGTTATTAAAAGAAGAGGTGATCAGTCAAGCGGTCACCTCTTTTATATACAGTAATTTTATACATATGCAGATACAAGTAGCCGGTAGGCTCACTCAAACAGAAGAATATTATTTTTCGAAGAAACTGCGGGAGATAGCTGAACTAAATAAAAGCGGAGATCCGGTCATCAATTTGGGAATTGGTAGCCCGGATATGCCACCCCACCCTTCTGTCATAGCTGCCTTGAGCGAATATGCGGCGAAGCCGAATGTGCATGGGTATCAAAGTTACCAGGGTATTCCGGCCTTACGGCAGGCCATTGCCCATTTTTACGAAAGATATTATGAGGTAGCGTTAAACCCAGACAATGAGGTGCTACCACTCATCGGCTCCAAAGAGGGTATCATGCATATATGTATGACCTACTTACAGGAAGGAGACGAGGCCTTGATACCCAATCCAGGATATCCGACCTATGCCTCCGCCGTCCACCTGAGCGGCGCAACCGGGGTGCCTTACACCCTGACAGCCGAAAACGGCTGGTTACCTGACCTGGATGCACTGGAAAACCAAGACTTAAGCAAGGTGAAGCTCATGTGGGTTAATTACCCACACATGCCTACGGGGGCCTCCGCAAATCCTGATTTTTTTGAACGGTTGGTGGCTTTCGCCAAGCGCAATGGGATTTTATTATGTCATGACAACCCATATAGTTTTATTCTGAACGATACCCCCCGCAGTCTGCTTGCTGTGCCTGGCGCCAAAGAAGTAGCATTAGAGCTGAATTCCCTTAGCAAATCGGGCAACATGGCCGGCTGGCGGGTAGGAATGCTTCTTGGGGATAAAGACCGCCTTTCTGAAGTCATCCGCTTTAAAAGTAATATGGATTCCGGATCTTTCTTACCCTTGCAAATGGCTGCGGTCAAAGCACTGGAACTTGGCCCTGACTGGTATGAAGATTTGAATAAGGTGTATCGCAAGCGGCGCGAAAAAGTATACGAACTGCTCGATCTGTTGCAATGCGCGTATGACAAAAGCCAAGTTGGCCTCTTTATTTGGGCCTCCATCCCCGATACTTTTTCAGACGGATATGCGCTGAGTGATGAGGTTTTGAAAGCCCGGATATTTATTACCCCCGGGGGTATCTTTGGCAGTGAAGGCAACAAATACGTCAGGGTAAGTCTCTGCACCAATGAAGCGGTACTTGATCAGGCCATAACAAGAATCAGCCATGCAAAGTAAGATCACTGTCGCTATTGTAGGCGTAGGTCTGATTGGTGGTTCATTGGCCATCAGCCTCAAAGAGAAAAAATTTGCAGGTCATGTAATAGGTGTTGATAAAAACGCGGCCAACCTCAAAACGGCTCTGGACCTTAAATTGATCGATGAACAGGCAGATTTGGAAGAAGCTGTAAAAAAGGCAAAGTTGGTTATACTGGCCATTCCAGTGGATGCTATTATTGCCATCTTACCCAAAGTGCTCGACCTGGTGACCGATCAGGTGGTGATGGATATGGGTTCAACCAAAGAAAAATTACTGGAAGCCGTGGCCAATCATCCAAATAGGGGCCGGCTGGTAGCCTCTCACCCCATGGCTGGCACTGAATATTCGGGGCCCGAGGCAGCCATTCCCAATCTGTTTACCGGCCGCACGATGGTCTTTTGCGATGTAACTCAAAGCGACGAGGATGCGTTTGAACTGGCGGAAAATGTGAGTGACCTATTGGGCATGAAGTCAATTTTTATGAATGCAAAGGAGCATGACATACACACCGCATACGTATCGCATATTGCTCACATAACCTCTTTTGCCTTAGCCCTCACAGTACTGGAAAAAGAAAAATCGCAGGGCCGTATTTTTGAGCTGGCTAGTGCCGGATTTGAATCTACCGTCAGGTTAGCCAAAAGTTCTGCAGATATGTGGGTGCCCATTTTTAAACAGAATAGGCACAATGTGATGGATGTGCTCCAAGAGCACATCCGTCAGTTACAACAAATGTATGACGTGTTAAAAGTGGAAGATTATGATACCTTTCATAAACTCATCAAAAAGTCAAACAAGATCAAGCGCATCCTGAAATAGCTTTGTTTAGTTTATTGACCACTGTCTTTTAGAGTACGTTTCCTAAGTGCCTCCACTTTATGCTCAAACTCTGCTAATAATTGCTTGTATTCTGGGGAAGTATAGACCTGAGTCATTTCCCGGATCTTTTTCTTCCATTTGGGGCTATCAAATTTGGCACGCAGAGAGTCTGCCAGCTTTCGGGCCTGCTCGACTTGGATACTGGCCAGACCTGCCTGTTTATTGATGCCAGCCATTTGCTTCTTCCATTGAGAAGAATTGAAAAAAGCCTTTAGAGAATCTATTTCTTTCTCTTGTTTTTTCCATACATGCGATTTAAAAAAGTGTAAAGCCGAGTCTCCTGGGATGGTATCGGTTATATTTATTTCAATAATAGGATCTGATGCCGCAATGAATGTGACTGAATCTATTGGAGCTGGAGGCTCGGGGGCAACGGGTGGTAGAGGTGGCTGAATGAGTGAATCCTTACCAGGAACTGAATCGCAAGGAGTATCCAACTTATTTGCAGGTAGATATGGAGGAGCGATTTTGACCACCTTTTCCTGGGGTTTTACCCATGCGATCGATCCTGAAACTAAAACCGCCAATATCATGGCAATTAGGGGCTGTTTAAAATAATTTTGTTTCGTTTTCATATTTGTCATTCGTTTAATGCGTTGTAATAAATGATATTTGTGCTGCCCGGCCGCCCCCAATGCCAGCGAAGGTTTTTGGCGCACAGAATGCGCAGCCACCCTGAATAGCGTGTGGGCATAATCAACCGTCCGTGATGAGATGCCGATAACCAGATCATCACAGGCATTCTCCCGCTCGGCCTGGATGATGCGTCCGCAAAGCCATACAAAAGGATTGAAAAAAAGAAAAGCTTCAATAAAAGACTTCAGCAAATTAAGCAAGTAATCCTGGCGTCGCACATGCGCCAGCTCATGCAACAAGATTAATTCTGCTTGTTGTAGATCCAGATGGTTAATAATAGCCACAGGTATGAGTACCATGGGTTTCAAAAACCCGATTACAATGGGGCTTGTGACCCTCGCTGATAAAAAGAAACCTACCTTTCGCGATATGCCCATGCAAACTGGTGCCGATTCAAATAACTTTTGCCAACTATCCGGCACAGCCGACAATCCGCTATGCTGCAATCCGCGTATCCGGAATAGTCCCAGGGTAAGAATTACCCATTGAAACAAGAGTCCTGCTGCGTAACCGGATACCAGGAATGGAAAATAAGGCCTAAGTATTTCGCTTATCTGCTGTCTGGTTTCTGGTTTTGATAAAGGAAACATATCTTGGGGCAGAGGTCCGGTAGTTACGTCTAATTCCAAAATTGCCGCCAACCGAAAATTATTCGAAAAGACTAAAACAAAACCTGCAAACATCCCGGACAAGGCCACGTAGGCCAGTACACTACGCAGCGCAGCCCGTTGTGGTCCAACAATTAATAAACCCAGCTGCAGTAAACCGTACAAAAGAGCACCAATCCAGAGGGAGTGCAGCATACTCCAAGCGGTGGTTTCCATTAGATTTTCCATGTTTTTAAATTGATCAGTTATTTTTTATCCTTTTCCAGTTCCTCCAAGTAGGCCTTTATAAGCGCAATCTCTTCCTTAGAAGTATGTTTTTGTCCAATGGTATGCATCACCAAACGGGCTGCAGACCCATTAAACATGTGGTCAATCATTTTAGTAACCAATTGTTGCTGGGCTTGTTGTTGTGTGAGCGCAGCCGTATAAATATGTACCTTACTACTGGCATCCCTGCTCACCAATCCCTTTTCATGCATAATCTGCATGAGTTTGAGCGTTGTGGTATACCCAGCATCTTTAGTCTTACTTAGTTCATCATGTATCTCCCTGACAGACGATGGCCCTTTTTGCCATAAGAGCTGCAGGATTTCCATTTCGCTATCGGTGGGTTTTATATTTTTCTGTGTCATCATTTATGTACGAATTATTTCGTAAGTCAAATGTACGAAGACTTTCGTAAATAAATAAAAATTAACAGTTTTTAACATAAGTATTGAAAAACGTTTACATTATGTGGATTTACCACACATTTCCAGAATAAGGCAAAATAATTAGTCAGCTAGCATACAAGCTATTACAATATTTGGCATTGTTATTTAAAACCCTATTGACTAACTCGATGTATAATTCCGTAGAGCTTTATAGCCCTTATTCCAATATCAATTATGCTTAAGAATAATAATTTACACGATACAAATAAGAAGTTTTGTCAGCGCATACTAGGTGACTTATGTGGATGTATTGTTTTAATTTTATGGTTATCCGGAATAGCCCATGCGGAAGGAAGTCTAGGCAATGCTTGTCAACAACAAGACACTATCCGGAAACAGGATACCGCTCGGAAACCCGACACTTCAAAAAAAGATACTTCCAGAAAATTAGTGGAAAAACTTGATAAGTTAACTCCACTCATAAGAACCAAAGCAAAAGCGGACACCTCCAAACCAGCTCCTCCAAAAAAATCGCCTGCTGCAAATGCACATGCGGCAACAGAGGATACTATTAAAGCGGATACCACAAAAGCCTTAAATCGTGGAAGGGTTACAGACACTAAAGGGCAACCTGTCCCAGGGTTAACTATAATTATTAAAGGAACAACAAAAAAGGTACAGACAGATTCCAATGGGGTTTTTGCAATCCTGAAGTCCGAAAATCCAGCTTCCATACTTGTTTTCTCTGGGGTGGGCTACAAAAAACTCGAACTTCCTTTAAGTGCGGCGCTGGAAAAATCAGTTAGGCTGGAAGATGAAAACAATAAATTAGACGAAGTAGTGGTCATCGGCTACGGTACTGTAAAAAAACAGAATTTAACAGGTTCGGTCAGCTCGCTGGAGGGCTCTGCTTTTCAAAATGCAGCTATTACCAATTCTGAAGACGGTATAGCCGGGAAAATAGCTGGGGTCAGAGTTAGCCAAGCCACCGGTTCTCCTGGTAAAGCTGCCAATATCAAGATTAGGGGAATTAACTCCATAACGGCCTCCAGCAGCCCGTTATACGTCATAGACGGCATACCTCAAGATCAGATGCGAAATGTAAACCCACGAGATATTGCTTCAATGGAAGTTCTGAAAGACGCGTCCTCTGCTGCCATTTATGGTGCCCGCGGAGGGAACGGGGTCATTGTTATCACGACGAAATCTGGCGCTGAAGGAAAAACCAAAGTAGACTTTAGCGGTTACGGTGGCTTTCAGGAAGTAGACAATTATTTACCTATGATGAATACCATGGAGTACACTTCATATATTCGGTATTTACGTGATTCCCGATTTCAGCTTAGCGGTGGGGACCTGAGCGCGCCTTTATCCAGCCGCCCTGCGGCAAATCAATATCCCGACAGCTATTTAAATCCTTCATCACTTCCTGATAATAACTGGCAGAAAATCGTTTACCACAATGCGCCGATGCAAAACTATGCATTAAACGTATCTGGAGGAGGGAAAATAGGAACTTTCTTATTGTCAGGATCCTACCTCGATCAAGATGGCGTGATGAAATACACTGGTTTTAAACGATATAATATACGCGCAAATACGCTTTTTAACTTGGGAGAAAAAGTTAAGGTAGGAACAAATTTGGCCACTTCTTTTAACATCATGAACGATCCAGAATCTGATGGAAAAGAAAGTAATGCACACTATGCACTTGCAATGCCACCGGTCGTAGGAATTGACCAAAATACGGAAGCAACCGGATACTCTCCTGCACAAACCTATACCAATCCATTGGCCAGGTTGCAACAAATGACTGCCCGATCTAAAAGTAACGAGCTTCAGGTAAATAGCTTTGCAGAATATAAACCTATCGATCGCCTCACATTGCGAACGCAACTAGGCTACATCAATTCGCACGCTTCCTATAATGAATTTACCCCAAGTAATGTAAATCATGGAGCACCAGCCAATGGATATGCATCAAGTACCGATGACTATACGTTTAATATTCAAAATACAGCAACATACGCTCCAGACTTGGGAGAAGACCATTCACTTGACCTTTTGATCGGCCAAAGCTATGAGAAGATTAGAGAGGAAATTTTATATGCTTCGGGTGATGGATATCCAAACGACCTGCTGCCAACGCTAAATAATGCCAACAACCCAACCCTGGCCAGCAGTATGATCGGCGAAAGTGCCACGACTTCGTTTTTCGGCAGAGCGCAATATCAGTTCAAAGACCGGTACTTGCTTTCCGCTAGCGCACGCTATGATGGTTCATCGCGGTTTGGTCCAAACAATAAATGGGGGTTATTCCCTGCCGTCTCTGTGGGTTGGAAACTCAATGAAGAGACTTTTCTTAAAGACGTCAAGTGGCTGTCATTATTAAAAATCAGAGGATCATGGGGAAAAGCCGGAAATGACCGTATCGGAAACTATGAGTACGTTTCCTTATTGGGACCACAAGACTACAACCTAAATGGAAAAATTGTCAATGGTTTAGTCCCTACCAACATTGCTAATGGTGACTTGAGTTGGGAGACAACCCTTTCAAGGGACATTGGTTTGGATATCTTTTTTTTGGGAGATAAGCTGCAGCTCACAGCTGATGCTTATTTTAATAAAACCAGTGACTTGTTGCTAAATGTACCCGTAAGTCGGGTGAACGGTTTTTCTACCATACGCCAAAATTTGGGAGAAGTACAAAACAATGGTTTTGAATTAGAATTGACCAGTCTAAATATCAAAAAGAAGGATTTTAGTTGGACAACTTCGATTAACTTCTCCAAGAACAACAATAAGGTATTAAAGTTGGCACCAGGAACTACTGAAAGTATTTCCCTGAGCCCTCTTAACGATTTTAATGCCTACGCTACCATCGTTGGTCAGCCTATTGGAAGCTTTTATATGTACCAAACTGACGGATTGTTAATGCCTGGTGACTTTGACGCCAATGGAAATGCGCTCGTACCAATAGTAGCCGGTCAGATGGAAGGGAATGTTAAAATAGTAGACCGCAATCATGACAACCTTATTAATGAACAGGATCATACTATCGTAGGAAATAGCCAGCCTGATTTTCTGTGGGGCCTGTCAAATAATATTGCTTATAAAGGATTTGATTTTAGTTTTGATATTCAGGGACAACAAGGAGGTGATCTCTTTTACCTGGGACGCCGCGGTTTCAATAATGGATTGGGCGAAGGCACCAATCAATACAAAGATTGGCTGCATGCGTACAAACCCGCTCAGTTTGCCGGCAATATTCCAGATAATGGGGTAAATATGAATTGGGATGGTAAAACTCCCAGCATGATCGGTGTCAACCCAGTCTATAATGACACTTGGGTGTATGATGCCACCTTCGTGCGCATCCGCAACGTGACGTTAGGTTATAATTTTGCAGCTACACTTCTAAAAAGATGGAAAGTAAGCCAGATCCGGATATATGTCATGGCAGATAACTTACATACATTTACTAACTATCCTGGATCTAACCCTGAGGCTAACAATGCAGGTGGCTCAGGCAATGCGGCCAATACACAACCAGGCACTGATTATGGTGGATATCCATTATCAAAACGGTTTAGTCTGGGAGTAAACGTGACTTTTTAGTAAATGGATTATGGTAACTAATATAAATATGAAATCGATTAAACCGTTTAAGATATATGTATTCGCTTCACTGCTTCTTTGTGCAGCTTGTAGCAAAAAATTGGATCTGACCCCAGCATCGTCATACAATACAGAAGATTTTTATAAAACAGATAAAGATCTCCGTCAGGCACTTTATGGAGCATACGGTGGGCTCCGGTCCATCCATGGATATGAATATCCCTTGTTGATGGAAGGCTTAAGTGACAATACCAATACTGCACTAAATACCACAAACACCCCTACAGCACGGTTTGGTTTTACGTCTGGTGATGACCGGATACTCGCTGTTTGGTCTGCTTATTGGACGATCATCAATCGTACCAATCAAATACTTGATCACATCGATGCCGCTACATTTGTCAATGAGGCCTCCAGGCCCATTTTGAAGGGGGAAACACAGTTCATAAGGGCATATTGCTATTTTCAATTAGGTTGGATTTTTGGAGGTATGCCTTTAATAGATCATGTCATTAGTGCTGAAGAAACTGCCAAGACATCTCGCAGTACCCAGGAAGAAACTTTTCAGTTTGCCGCAACGGAACTTCAAGCTGCTGCTGCGGTACTTCCCGATGAGCAAACGGGAGATAACCTGGGACGTGCCACTAAATATGCCGCCAATGGCATATTGGCCCGGCTTTATTTATATACAAAAAATTATGCCGCTGCCAAACCAGTATTAGAAGCAATATTGGCCAATTCTAATTTAACGCCCTATGCCAGCTTCGAAGATTGCTTTTTAAATACAAAAGACAACGGCAGCGAACATGTCTTTCAAATTCAGTATACCTCTGGATTAAACAGTCAGGGAAACCCATTGGTCTATTCGCTTGTTCCTGAAAACATCCAGACAGATCTTTTTCCTAAAGGAGGCCGGTCTACCTGGCTCGCCGTATCCAATGACCTTTACGAAAACTATGAGGAAGGTGACCTTCGCCGGGATATTACCATTCAAAAGGGATATACCACCAATAACAATGTGGTGGACCAAAACACACTCCTATTTATAAAATTTGCCCACGGCTCTATACCCGACAAAAAGGAAGACAACGACGTGAATTTGTCTATAGTTCGTATAACAGACGTGCAATTGATGTATGCTGAGGTATTAAACGAACTAGGCTATCAAGGAAGTGGCCAAGCCCTTACATTAATTAATGACGTCAGGCACCGCGCTGGCCTCGCAGCACTTGGCGCAACAGATGCCCCCAGCCAGGAAACGTTCAGGGAAGTACTATACAAAGAGCGTCGTCTGGAGTTTGCTGGAGAATTCCTCCGGTGGTTTGACATCGTACGTCAAGGCCCGGATAAAGCAACCTCTATATTTGCTGACTTTTTAAAGCGGCCTGAGGAAGGTGGCGGCACCACTAAGTTTGACGCTCACTATCTGTTGATGCCAATACCAGACAGCGAGATTCGCAACAACCCTGCACTAACTCAAAATCCAGGATATTGAACCAAACAATTCAAATATTCAAGATGAAATAAAAACCCGCTTTGCTTAAGTAGCAGAGCGGGTTTTCAGTGACAAAAATGCCGGTATGATTTGGCTTTATTTCTTCTTTTTAGTAGTGGCAGGTGGAGTAGTTGTTTTAGGCGTTGTTGCCGGAGCAGTCGTACTAGCCGGAGAAGCAGGAACATTAGTTGCTCCATCAGGACTACCCGCAGGAGTTATAGGTTTCGCATCCGGAGATATTCCCAAATTCAGACGAACAGCAGGGGTTAGGTCGTCGGCCTCCGCATAGTATTTTAGGCCGCCTGCCGCTACGTCAAATATATATGTATATCCTTTCTCTTTTGCTACAATCTTGATAGCATTGTCAACTTTGCGCTGAATAGGGGAATATAATTCTTCTTCTTTATTTTGCATATCCTGTTGTGAACGCTGCTGAGCTGCCTGAATACGCTGTTGGAGATCAGTAATAGAACTTGCCATAGCCTGAAGCTCTGCATCCACGGTTATTTTATTGGACTCACTCCTGGATTTTTGTTTATCTTGGTATTCGGTCATTTTTTTCAGGTATTCAGCATTCATTTGTTCCATTTCAGACTGCTTAACCTTGGCATAGGCTTGATAGCCATCATTTGCTGCTTTTACATCAGGCATTACCTGAAAAATTTCCGTCGTATTGACGTGTCCATACTTTTGCTGTGCGTAAAGACCAGCTTGTGTTGCCAATAGTACGACGGCAAAAAGAATCAATTTGTATATATTTTTCATTTATTTTATTGTTTGGCGGCAATGATAGTCAAGTGCCACCAGATTTGCAAATATAGCAGCTTTAATTTGACCAGATATGTTAAATTTTCTTAAATTTTTAACTAATCGCACCCGCTACACAACCACACATCAGGCAAGCAATGGTTCCGCCTAATAACGCTTTAAGGCCCAATTCAGTAATATTACGCCGCTGTGTAGGGGCTAATTGGCTAATACCCCCTATTTGGATGCCAATCGAGGCAATGTTAGCAAACCCGCACAAGGCATAAGTGGTTATAAGAATCGACTTAGGATCGCTGATCAATCCCGAATTTTTCATAGTCCCAAAAGACATGTAAGCTACCAGCTCATTGAGGATCGTCTTTTCTCCCAACAGTTGACCCACCTGCACCATTTCTGTGTGGCTGACACCTATGAGCCAGGCAACTGGTGCAAATAAATAACCCAACAACATTTGAAAGGAAAGGTTATGATATCTTCCGCCGGTCAGTGAAGCAATGTGGTCATTGAGGTGGAACCACCCACCTATAGATCCAAGGATATAATTGCAAAAGTACATCAAGGCGGTAAATACGATGAGCATAGCTCCAACATTGACCGCCAGCTTTAACCCATCGGTCGTACCCAGTGATATCGCATCCAGAAAATTGTCACCCACTTTTTCTTTGGGAATGGTTAAGTCACGCAACACCGGCTCAGTCTGCGGAAACAACATTTTGGACACCACTACTGCTGCAGGCGCACTAATGATGGACTGAATAAGCATGTGCAAGGCAAAAAAATGCTGTTGATTAACGTCATCCCCTCCCAAAAAGGAGATATATGCTGCCAGCACACTGCCAGCCGTATTGGCCATACCTCCAACCATGATGCAAAGCATTTCAGACCGGGTCATTTTTTCAATAAAAGGTTTGATCATAAGGGGAGCTTCAGTTTGTCCCAAAAAAATGTTTGCAGCAGTGGAGAGACTTTCAGGGCCTGAAATTCCCAATTTCCGGAGCATCCAGGCAAATACATAAACAACTTTCTGCAAAATACCAAGGTAATAGAAAATGGCCGCCAAAGCCGAAAAGAAAATAATATTGCCCAAGGCCTGCACCGCAAAAATATAACCCCACTCACCGCTTTGATCAGCCAGTTTACCAAACATAAATGCGATGCCCTCATGGCCTATGTTAATGACATCCACAAATTTTTCAGACAACCAGCCAAAAACGATTTTCAAAAAATTGATCTTTAAAATGCCCAGTCCTAGGCAAACTTGAGCAACGATACCCAATATTACGAGTTTCCAGTTAATCGCGCGGCGATTATTGCTAAAAATCCAGCAAACAAAAACGAGAAAGAGCATTCCTAAGATTCCCCGACCTACATTTTCGAAAGTTGACGTCATTTAACAAATGTAGGGGTATTTTTTTTATATTTTTAGCCTACTATTTTTCATTTTTTAGGCAAATAATTTGCCCTTAATTCTTTTTTTTATGTTTTGATGCGGTACTCTGTAAAATTAGAATTAGTAACGACGAAATTCCCCCACATATTACCACCCCATTCCATTGCCAGTGCAGCCAGGCCTGCCCGGAAACGAACGTACCGGTGGCACCTCCCAGGAAGTAAGACACCATATACACCGTATTGATGCGATTGCGGGCACTTGGGTCTATTGCGAATATTTCGGTCTGGTTAGTGATGTGAAGTGCCTGTGCCCCAACGTCAAGTAATAGTACTCCTATTATCAAACCCACATAATGCATGGGAAATACTCCTAAAACGATCCAGGAAAGTAACATTAGCGAAGCGGTAGCCAAAATGATTATATTGCGATCTACCCGACCGCTGATGCTACCGCTGTATGAGGCCGCAAGTGCGCCTGCAGCCCCTACCAGTCCAAATATACCAGCCACATCGCTCCCTGCATGATAAGGAGGTCGTTTCAGTAAAAAAACCAGGTTAGTCCAGAAACCACTGAAAGCTGCAAAACTTAGAAAGCCGCGCATTGAAGCCATTTGCAAGGTATATTTGGTACGTGCCAGCTGGAAAATAGAGCGCAGTAATGCTCCGTATCCTTCTTTAAAAGAAGGATTCACCTCTGGCAGCTTAAAACCGATGAGCACCCAAAGCACTACCATGATTCCTGCAGCCATATAAAATACCGCCTGCCAGCCAAAATACTCGCCCACAAAACCACTGATGGTGCGCGAACAAAGAATGCCTAGTAACAACCCACTCATTACTAACCCTACCGCCTTGCCACGCTGTTCATCAGATGCCAGATGGGCTGCCATCGGCACGAACAGTTGTGGAACGACTGAGGTAAGGCCGACAAAAAAACTGGCAATAACCAGCGTTGGTAAAGAAGGCGCCATAGCTGCAGCTAGTAAAGAAATGATGATAAAAAGAAAATCGACCATAATCAGCCTTTTTCTCCGCAACATATCTCCTAATGGCACGATCAATAGCAAACCTGCCGCATAACCTATTTGAGTTAATACCGAAATGCGGCTTACTTCTGCTTCAGTCTTACCAAAAAACTCACCTATCTTTCCCAGCAGGGGCTGGTTATAATAATTATTAGCCACTACCAGACCTGACCCAACAGCCATTAGCCAAAGGGTACTTTTAGATAAATTAGATGGAGCTTTTTGATCAAGAGATAACATAATTGCAAAATTAAACGAAACATACTTGGCATTTGCATTTTTAAAGAAAAAACCCTTGCTTTGAAAAACGCGATAACCGCATATACATGACCCTAAAGAATTCGAAAACAGAAATTAGCATTGTTGATATAGCCAAAGAACTCGGTATTTCGGCCGCTACCGTTTCAAGAGCGCTCAATAATAATACACGAATCAGTGAAGCAACTCGGAAGCGCGTTAAGGAAATGGCCAAGACAATGGGCTACCGGCATAACAGCATGGCTTCCTCGTTACGTAACCGCCGATCGCACATCATCGGCTTGATCGTACCACGCATATCCATGTATTTTCATTCAGTATTTATAACGTCATTACAGCAACAATTACAGTCTGCTGGATACAACCTGATGATCTGCCAATCAAATGATTCAGTTGAAATGGAAACCGAACTTGCCCATTCACTTTATTCCGCGCGTGTGGACGCCATTGTAGTATCTCTCACGCTGTATACAGCAGAAATGTCGGCCTTTGACCGTTTTATGGAAATGGGAATACCCTTGGTTTTCTATGACCGGGTACCTTTGGAAACGACTTCTGCCTATATTATTAAAGGAGATGATTATCGTGGAGGTTTGTTAGCCGGCAGGCACTTATCAGAATTAGGGTGCAAGCAGGTAGCCTTTATTAATGGCCTGCTGTCATCATCTATCTATAAAGAACGAATGCAGGGCTTTAAAGATGGTTTGGCTCATGCCGGTCTGGACATGCGGTCTGAATACACTTTTTACCAAGAGCTCACGCAGGAAAATGCCTGGAATTGCTTGAGAAAGCTGTTTTCAAACAAGGATGTACCCGATGGCATTTTTGCCGCAAACGATACTACGGCCATTGCGGCTGTTGAATTTGCCCGCGAAAGGGATATAAAAATACCGGACGAGTTGAAGGTGATTGGTTACTCTAACGATCCACGTACTGCGATCATCACACCGGCCATAACTAGTATCGAGCAATATCCGGGTGAAATGGCCGAAAAAGTAGCAGCCACCCTGATTCATGCGCTAAATAAACCAATGGAAAACCACATTAAACAACCGTTAATTTGCCCCGTAGACTTGGTTAGAAGGATGAGTACATAGACTAATTTACTCCACATTCACCACGTGCTCCGCCACATTCCAGCCCTTAACCGATACCTTAAATCCTGATGTATTTAAGTCTGGGTCAAAGGATATCCGAATCTTTTTTTTACCACCTGGAGGTACTGATACATAGTTATCTGAATAGAACGCCGGTAATATCCGCTCGCCAGTCTTACCGTCCAACAGGGATATGCGGTTAAAAAAGGCCAGCGGACGATCGGTGGCACTGTTAATGCTAAGATCTATTTCGCCATTGGCTACGCTTTTCGCTTGTATCTGAATAGGTGTTCGCACCATTTTCTGCAAGCCGCTATATTGTCCCCGCGCGTCCGGTAACCAGTAGAGATTGCTGTTGAGTACTTCTTTATTTTTATTCAGTATCTGTAATTCCAAAAAAAGACCCTCCTTGGCCGAAAGGGTATCGATGGCTTGTTTTACCGATAAGATAGGTTTAATTGTGGAGGGTTCCAAATAGCAAAACACCTGTGTCAACGTCATTTCTTCACCCCGCATTGTATAGGCGTTTACCTGCAGCATCAGGTCGTTTTGCTTTTCAAACCCGTTGTTAATTATACTAATCATACCATCAGTAGGGTGGTACATGGCGTGCAGCGGCGCACTACCATTCCGCAGTCCATACAAACAGGCATTCGGATCCAAGTAATAGTCATACATCTGCCCCCTCATGGCCGTCCATGGATTTTGGGTTTTCCAGATGATTGCACCAGTATACCAATCCCACATATGGCTGCTGAAGCCTTCCATCAGCGCACGGTACTGATCGTAATTGACCAACTGCGCCTTGTTAGCCCAGTCTTCCAACCCGGTTGCATCTCCATAGGGTTTAATATGGTTACCATAGCCAATGTAAGTATGGTATTCCCAAATGCTGTCTGCCTTTTCTTTCGTAGTTCCGCCCAAACCTATTAATAACTGCGGAGGAACAAGACTTTCGTTTGGCAAAAATCGTTTAAGAGAGGTAATGTCACCCACGCCCACCGAACCCACCTCCGTATTAAAAGGATAGGTTCGTTCGTCCCAAAAATGATGAATATCCTGAATACCGTAGGGGCCGTCCCCATTGCCACCAATTGCATTAAACGACATTTCGTTAGAGTTAGAGTAGTCCACAAACCAACGGGTGCCATCCAAACTGGGCAAAATTGAATCCCGCAGGGGAAGCAAAATATCTTCGGGTGGTGTAATTTCGTTGCCACCGCACCAGATTGCCAGCGAAGCATGGTTCCGGATCATTTTGATCATATCTGCAGCTGATTGCAGAAATAAACCATGATCATCCGGATATTGACGTCGTATCCATTGGTCATCCAATTTCAGCGGATCCTCCCAGCGTCCGTTGCAGTCGCCCGAAACCCAAAAATCCTGCATGACCAGCAAGCCATAACGATCGCAAGCGTCATAGAATTCAGGACGTTCGGTAATGGCTCCTCCCCAAATACGGATCAAGTTGAGGTTCATATCTCGGTGAAAACGGATTTCTGCATCATATCGCTTTTTGGAGAAGCGAAGCATCGCATCTGAAATAATCCAGTTACCTCCTTTAATAAATACAGGCTGTCCGTTAACAAAAATTTCGCGGCTCTTGGTATGGCTGTTCCAATCAGATTGCAGTTCACGAATTCCAACTTTAGCTTTTTCACTATCAGAAACCGACCCATTGGCTTCAAAAGTTAACACCGCATCATAGAGGTAAGGTTCACCATAATTGTTGGGCCACCACAGGCGGGGATTTTGTAACAGCAAATCAGGCAGAGCCACGGTCTTGGTTTCGTGTGCATCAAGCGCTACTTGCACAGCAATCGATTGGCCCGCAATTAGGAACTTCAAAGTTCCTCGAACCGTTTCACCGGTAGCATTGAAAAGGTCAGCACTCACCTTTATAGTAGCTGGCGATTGTGGTCCGGAAGGTTTCCGTTTGCCTGGAACCAACGTCACGATGTGCGGATATTTCACGTCCACAGCACCTGTTTTTTCCAGATATACCTTATCCCAAATACCGGTATTCCGATCGCGGATAGGCCGTATCCAATCCCAGCCGGCCGTATATTGTAGCCCTACATTTTTAGCGATCTGCCCATCGCCACCTTGACCACCATTTGCATTACCTACCGGATCCGGAGGGTAAACGATCATCGCAAGGCGATTTTTGCCGTTGGCAGCCAATATGGGAGTAATATTATATTTTTTGCGTAGCAACATCCCTTTTTCAGGATGGCTATTTATTTTTTTACCATTCAGATATAGGTCGAAACTGTCATTGACCCCCCTAAAATTAAGCCAAACTTGCCCATTACCCACTGGTTTTGCCACTGCTATGTCAGTGGTAAACCAATATGTATAGTAGGCCCGGCCGATGGTATAAATGTCGGGAATTTGGTTATTGTTCATGCCCCAAAATGGATCAGGGATCTTTTTATTGGCCAACTTAGAAGTCAATACCGTACCCGGCACCACGGCATTTTCCCAGCCTTTTAATACATATGCCGGATTTGAGATAGTAGTTCCGGGATCTTTAAAATCTTCACTGGCATGCATCTTCCAGTTATTATTAAGTTCAACCGTATCCTGTGCTTTTAACCCGCTCCATCCCAAGACCACAATGGACATTGATAAAGCTACCACCTTAAATAACATTTGTACTCTTTTAATCATTAGACAATAATATCTGAAATTTATTATACGCTTGCAAGTTATTGTTGCTGGATAAGGTTAGCAATTAAGGCCGTCCAACCGGTCTGGTGGGAAGCTCCCAATCCCTTACCATTGTCCCCATGAAAATATTCATTGAAAAGCAGGTGATCTTTGAAATTAAGGTCGTTTTGGTATTTCTCTTGCCCGCCATAACAAGCGCGCCTGCCTTGATCATCCTGCCTGAAGAGCTGGATGAGCTTTTGGCTTAGTGCCGCAGCAATCTCTTTCAGGGTCAAATAATTTTCACTGCCTGTAGGGTACTCCACCTTAAAATCATCGCTATAGTAATCATGAAAGCGCAACAGGCTTTGGATGATGAGGTAGTTGACAGGAAGCCAGATAGGACCCCGCCAATTGCTGTTGCCCCCAAAAGTACCCGTATTGCTTTCGCCCGGGGAATAAGGGACAGTGAGCTGGCCTTGGCCATCCGGGAAAACATATGGGTGGTCCTGGTAAGTTTTGGACAGACTACGGATGCCATATTCGCCTAAAAACTCGCTCTCATCGAGCATGCGATACAGGATACGCTTCATACGATGCCCGCGGAGCAAACTGAGCAGGTGTTTGTCTTCCTGCCCGCGCAGGGTCCAGCGTGATACAAGCGTGGCCAGCTCTTTTTTATGATCTAAAAACCACTGCATGCGCGCTGCAAAGGTGGGCAACTTAGTGAGCGTCTCATCTTGTATGACCTCAACGGCAAATAACGGGATAAGTCCCACCATGCTGCGCAGCTTTAATTTAGTAGTACGTCCGTCTGGTGCTGAGAGCTCATCATAAAAGAATTCGTCCTCTTCATCCCAAAGCCCTGTATTATCAGACCCCATAATATTCATAATCGCTCCAGCAATATAGAGAAAATGCTCAAAGAACTTGGTGGCCATATCTTCATAAACCGGGTTGTACAAGGCCAGTTCAAGCGATATATGCATCATATTAAGCGCATACATGGCCATCCAACTGGTGCCATCGGCCTGCTCGATGATCATGCCGTCTGGCAGGGACATGTTGCGATCAAAGGCGCCTATATTGTCCAGACCCAGAAATCCGCCTGAAAAAATATTGCTACCTCGATGATCCTTGCGATTCACCCACCAGGTAAAGTTAATAAGCAATTTTTGAAAAACGGTCTCCAGAAAGGGAATATCGCCTTTGCCGCCTTTCTGCTGCTGGTCCATTTTATATACCTCCCATGCAGCCCAGGCATGCACGGGAGGGTTAGTGTCGTCAAAATTCCATTCGTAGGCCGGTATCTGCCCATTGGGATGCATATACCATTCCTTCGTAAGCAGGAGCAGTTGCTGTTTTGCAAAGTCAGCGTCTACCAGGGCCAGGCTCACGCAGTGAAAACCCAGGTCCCAGGAGGCGTACCAGGGAAATTCCCACTTATCGGGCATGGAAATGATATCTGCATTGTTCAGGTGAGTCCAATTCTGGTTGCGGCCATGACGGCGGCCTGCTGGCGGAGCGGGTTGGGTGGGGTCTCCGCGAAGCCATTTCTCTACATTGTAGTCATAGAATTGCTTGTTCCAGAGTAATCCGGCCAGCGCCTGGCGTTGGATGTTACGATCATCCTTCCCGGGAATATGGCCTTGCAACGTTTCGTAAAAGTCATCGGCATCCTTTTTACGTTGGTCAAAAAGGCTTTCAAAATCGGCAAAAGGATGAGCGTGCCCGCCCTTGCTCAGCCGCATCTGTATGGTAGCTGATTGCCCGCCTTCAATCTCCAAATGGTAGCACCCTGCTACCTTGGTTCCTTTACCTGCACGATTAACGGCTTCATTCTGCTGATGCACCAGGTAATCATGAAAAGCGTCTTTATAATAACCTTTACCATCTCCAAAATGGTACAGCCGATGCATATTGGTTTCATTTTCTGTAAAAAGCCATCCGGCCGGGTTTTCGGCATAGAGGGTATATTGCCCCAGACTGTAGTGGCTAATGTCAAGCCTAAGGTCATCCTTGCGTGTAATAGACAGGTCCTTCTGATGGTAGCCCCAAGACCACCGGTTGCGAAACCATACAGTGGGCAAAATGGTGAGTGGAGCTTTGTCGGTGTACCGGTTGAACGCCGTAATCTTGATAAGGATGTCTTCCTCGGTAGCCTTGGCATACTCAATGTAGATATCAAAATAGGCATTTTGATCAAAAATA
This sequence comes from bacterium A37T11, assembly GCA_900109895.1. Classification (GTDB taxonomy): domain Bacteria; phylum Bacteroidota; class Bacteroidia; order Sphingobacteriales; family Sphingobacteriaceae; genus A37T11. Next base: position 55,930 of record FOBR01000019.1, on the reverse strand, counting down.
CCGGTATCGATAAGCTCAAATTCCGGGTCTTGAGTTCCGCGTCGCCTGTTTTCCTGTACGAGCCATTCATAGGGATAAGCCTGCTGAGGATACTTATACAGCATTTTCATGTAGGAGTGGGTAGGCGACGAGTCCAGGTAATAAAAGAGTTCTTTGACGTCTTCGCCATGGTTACCTTCGCTATTATTGAGACCAAAAAAGACTTCTTTAAGAATTGGGTCCTTTCCATTCCAGAATGTCGGCGCAAAACAAAGAATTTGCTGATCATCGCTGATGCCGCCAATACCTTCTTCTCCCCACCGCCAGGCTTTGCTCCTGGCGACGTCATGGGGCGTGTAATCCCATGCTTCGCCCGTAGCGCTATAGTCTTCCCGCACAGTGCCCCATTGCCTGTTTGACACATAAGGACCCCATTTTTTCCATGCTTTATGCCCCAGTCGATCAGTTTCGGTCCCCATTTTTAGCTATTTTTTATGAAATATATTAATTAAGTGCATAACACTTGCAAAGGTCGTGCAATTTTTACTATATTACGCTAAATAGCTACATTTGTAACGTTTATTACATTTTGCATTTCAAATCATAAACGATGTCAACATTTAAATTAACAGACAAAGAAATGAAGGTCATTCAGAAAGAAATTGGCCGGCGTGTAAAACAACATCGCATCGCTCATTTCATCACACAGGGCCAACTGGCTGAAAGGGCTGGAATCAGCATGTCTACAGTAAGCTCCATGGAAACTGGTTATTATGCAGGATCAATCGACAAGCTCTACCGCATCGCGAAAGCTTTAAAACTTAATGCGACTGAATTGTTCCCACCTATTAACTAGTAATTGGCTGGTTGCGGTTAGCCCTGATTGATGGACGTAATAATCTTTTCGATATCACGGTCGCCATTCCAATATTCCTTAAGACGGCCATCTTTCCCATAAACATATGTAGCCGGATACTGATCGGGCACGTGAATCTTATTGATAAATTCGGCCTTTCGGTCGTAAAGCATCATTACGTTGTCTTTGTCTTTGAGCTGCTTGGCATACCTATCAAAGAAACCAGACATAATATTAGGATCCATCATGGATATGAAATAAAGGTGTGCGTTTTTAATGCGCGAATAGGCTGTCCCAAGCATACCGGCCTCATGCTGACAATGGCTGCAATCTGGGTCAAACAGGATAAAAACAATGTTACCTTTAACAGAAAGATCTTGTTTGGTAAATGCCATACCACTATTCAACTTATAAAAAGTAAAATCAGGGATGGTGGCAGCTGGTTCTTTTCGGGCTGGCTGTGCATCTGATGCGCTAGAACTAAATTGTCCATTTTCAGATTCTTTTGAGGCCGCTACATTTTGCGATCCGTCTGAATTTTCTGCGGATCGTTGATTTCCTGAACATGCCATAGTGAGTGTCCATACCGCAAAAACAACTCCCAAATATTTGGCCTTAATATCCTTCATGTGCCAAAATTACGTAAAAATGAAATCGGGTGTGTGTCAAAACTTAAATTAGTTGCTGATTGCTATACCAAAACGTAACGAAAAGATTGTGTATCTTTAGCCCATTGAGAGAGGTCATTTTTTGAATAATAGAGAGGACTTAATGGTGGATCATCATGAAAATTTGCTGGATATCGTATATCAGGATGACGACCTGGTGGCTATCAATAAACCACACGGATTGCTTGTGCACCCTTCGTCATTGGCCCGCGATGCGCCTGCATTTGCCCTACAGATGCTGCGCGACCAGCTGGGCTGCATGGTTTATCCGGCGCACCGCATAGACCGAAAAACCGGAGGAGTACTTCTTTTCTCCTTAAAAAAGGAAGTCAACCCGGCATTGCAGCGGCTTTTTGCAGACCGGCTCGTTGAAAAAAAATACCTGGCCATCTTAAGGGGATATACCCCTACCGAAACGACCATAGACTATCCGCTGAAAAAAGAGAATGGCATGCTTCAGGATGCTGTGACTCATTTACGAACCCTAAGTCACGGTGAAATTGACCTACCCTTTGGTGGGCATAGTACTTCACGCTATTCATTGGTAGAAGCACTCCCCGAAACGGGAAGGATGCACCAGTTAAGGCGGCATTTTGCACACATCCTGCACCCTATTATTGGCGATAGACCTCACGGCTGTAACAAACAAAACAGGCTGTGGAAAGACACCTTTGCCATGGACACCATGCTGCTGCACGCATCCGAGCTTAGTTTTAAACACCCAATCAGCGGTCAACCTATCTGCATCAGATCCAATCCACAGTCAGAATTTTTACGCGTGGCGCGACTTATAAATTTTGAAGGGGTTGACCATCTTTCTATTCTTTAATTTAATAAATGCCCATATGATATCTGATCCTTCCTATCTGGCGGCTAAAATGGTTTCCACGCCAATAAGACTACATTTTGAGCAGCAATATGCCCTAGCAAAACTCGCAGACGCTCGTGAAGAAATGTGCGTGCCGGACCTGCGCGTTATCGAGGCTATTATCGATACAGCCTTTTGGGCCAGCCTGCGTCACGAAGAGGGCTATACCCCAAAGATCTCAGTGGCCTTTTTGCCTCCTGCGGAAGGGATGGGCAACATTCTCCTGCACCAGCCCCAGCGACTTACCCCACACAACCTGGTTAAGTTATCGCCCGCAGTGATAGACGCAGGGATCCATTTGGGCGTCTGGCAGGACAATGACAGCCTCTTTATCTGGGGAACTACGCACCATGTACCACCTTACTGCCTGGTACTGGAGGTGATAGAAGCTGGCCTGCTGGTAGTAAAGCAACGTAGGGATGATGCGGGCGGCAAGTTTATCAACATCGCCGTCTTAAAAGGTGACCAGGTTAAAATGGTCGATGAGACTAAATGGGGGCTTTCCTTTCCAATCCCCGGACTGGCCGGAGATACGGTCAATATCCTGGTGGAGCTGGCCGTAGCTATGCGTCGCCATGGCCGTGGGGCACTACTACTTATTGTCCCAGCCAATAGTCAACGCTGGCTACGGTCTATCGTGCAACCCATCAGTTACCAGATCCATCCGGCATACAACCTGCTCCCGGAACCTTCGTTATCCAAATCGGAGGCAGAGTATCAGGATGGTTATGAGACAACCTTGCACAGAGCCATCAATGCTATTGGCGGATTCTCTGCAATTGATGGGGCTACTGTTCTTTCCCGGGACCATCAGCTGCTGGCATTTGGTGCCAAAGTGGCTCGGTCAGACCAGGGGTTGCCGGTTGGTCAAATTCTACTTTCTGAACCAGTGAGGGATGCTGAGCCTGAGCTTGTGGAGATCACCAAGATTGGCGGCACGCGGCACCTGGCAGCAGCCCAGTTTGTACATGATCAGCGCGACAGCCTGGCGATGGTCGCTTCGCAAGATGGCTTGTTTACCGTATTTGTTTGGTCTGAAGAACTCCAATTAGTCCATGCCCACCGCATTGACACAATACTGATATAGGGGCATTTGTAGTAAACAGTTGGGTGTAAAGTTTGTTATCAACTTATGATGAAAGTCTTTTCTGTTCCAACAGTAATTTTATTAACCATTTTGGGTATGGCATCTTGCCATTCCCCGGTCACCAACGAGCAGGCACATCGGCAGGACAGCCTTGCTCAGATCCACAAAACCGATACCCCGGCTGCTAAAACAGACAGCAGTTGGTTATTGGTACCCGGAGTGTCAGCAGGTAAGACCAAGCTGGACGAACCGGGTGATTCGGTATTTAAGCGACTGGGCAAGGCAGATGCCGGAGATGCAGCCATGGGCAAGGCCGTCGCTTTTTGGTACACGGATGGCGATAGTACAGGAAACGTACTTTCAATATACACTTCTCGCGATATGGGCAATGACGAAACCGCCAGGGTCAAACGGATCAGGGTCACTTCTCCCTCATTCAAAACCAATACCGGCCTGGGGGCTGGATCAAATAAAAAGGCTATTGAAATGGGATTTGTGGTCAAACCGCAAGAAAGCTACCAGAAAGATGGAAAAAAAGTAACCATACTAGATGCCCCGGAGGGTATAGCCTTTGAAGTAGATGATACTGGAAAATGCCTTGCTGTGATTATTCACCCCCGGACAGACAGTTATGGATCTTACCTGCCTTTACGGACAGGCGTGAATTGAAAATGCTCTCTAAATTTAAAATAGGCCTAAAATGTAAAGTCTCCAGCCGGGGAGACTGGAGACCTTTACTAACCAATTATAAACCTAAATTATGATGACACAAAGATAGTGTGTTTTATACACTATGCAAAATATATTCTGTAACAATTACGATACAGTTTAATATAGTTAAGAGCGACACCTCCGTTGCAGGACTCTCCAACTATTTGCTTTAAATTTCGTAATTTCGCGGCTCTTAATTAATTGGATGTGTCAACATGGATTACCAGTTTAGCGCGATAGAAAAGAAGTGGCAACAGTTTTGGGCAGTGCACCAAACCTTTCGTGCCCATGATACGGCAGATAAACCAAAGTATTATGTTTTGGATATGTTTCCATATCCTTCAGGCGCTGGTTTACATGTAGGCCACCCGCTCGGATATATTGCCTCAGATATTTTCTCCCGATACAAACGCCTTAAAGGGTTTAATGTATTACATCCGATGGGCTATGACTCTTTTGGTCTGCCAGCAGAACAATATGCCATCCAAACCGGACAACACCCTGCCATCACCACGGAAGTTAACATCGCCCGTTATCGGGAACAATTGGATAATATAGGGCTTTCGTTTGATTGGAGTCGCGAAATACGTACCAGCGATCCAGCCTATTATAAATGGACGCAATGGATTTTCATGAAGCTATTCAATGCCTGGTATGACCAGGATGCTGACAAGGCCCAACCTATAGACAGCCTAATAGCCCACTTTGAACATAACGGCAGTACCGGTATACATGCCGCAGCCGATGAAAACATCCGAACCTTTACGGCCAGCGAATGGCATACTTTCAAACCAGAAGAACAGCGACGAGAGATCCTAAAATACCGCCTGGCCTACCTGCGCGAAAGTACTGTAAACTGGTGTCCTGCCTTAGGAACTGTATTGGCTAATGATGAGGTAAAAGACGGCGTCTCTGAAAGAGGCGGCTATCCGGTCATCCAAAAGAAAATGATGCAATGGAGTATGCGCATCACCGCCTATGCAGATCGCCTGCTAAAGGGTTTGGAAACTATTGACTGGCCAGAACCGCTGGTAGAGATGCAGCGCAACTGGATTGGAAAATCGGTAGGGGCCAGTGTTTTTTTTGATGATATTGAAGTCTTCACGACCCGTGTAGACACGATTTTTGGGGTCAGCTTTCTTGTACTGGCTCCTGAACACGAACTTGTGGCTAAGTATACATCGGCACTTCAACAGGCGCCGGTCAATGCCTATATAGAACAGACCAAAAAGAAATCAGAGCTGGACCGCATGGCTGAGGCCAAAGTGGTATCAGGAGTATTCACAGGCGGGTATGCCAACCATCCGCTTACTGGGGAGCAAATACCGGTTTGGATTTCCGATTACGTGTTGGCGGGTTATGGAACTGGTGCGGTGATGGGTGTACCTTCTGGCGACCAACGGGATTATCTCTTTGCCAAACGCTTTGAATTACCCATTATCCCTATTAATGATGCCCAACAACTAACAGAGCAAGCTGACCCCACCAAATCCGGACAATATATTAATTCGGCTTTCATTAATGGCCTGACTTACGAAGAGGCGGTGCCCGTTCTACTGAATGCCCTTGAGGCGAAAGGCTTGGGCAAAGCTAGAATTAACTATCGCATGCGTGATGCCATCTTTGGCCGCCAGCGCTATTGGGGTGAGCCAGTACCCGTCTATTTTAAGGACGGTCTTCCACACTTGCTGGATGAAAAAGACCTTCCCTTATTATTGCCCGAGGTAGATAAGTACTTACCCACAGAAAGTGGAGAGCCTCCCCTGGGAAGAGCTGAAGGCTGGAAATATCAGGGCACTTATGACTATGAATTATCAACCATGCCCGGTTGGGCAGGATCCAGTTGGTACTGGTACCGGTATATGGACGCTCACAATGAAAATGTATTTGCCTCAAAAGAAGCAGTAGATTATTGGAAGGCCGTAGATCTCTATATTGGCGGTTCGGAGCATGCCACTGGTCACTTGCTCTATAGTCGCTTTTGGAACAAGTTCTTGAAAGATTTGGGTTGTGTAGCTGAAGAAGAGCCCTTCAAAAAGCTGATCAACCAGGGCATGATCCAGGGTAGGAGCAATTTTGTATACCGCGTGCTGGATGAGGAAGGCAAAGGAACAAATACCTTTGTTTCATACGGATTAAAAGACCAGTACAAAACCTCAGCCCTGCACGTAGATGTCAACATCGTTACCAATGACACCCTCAACTTGGATAAATTCCGGCAATTCAGACCAGAATATGAAAATGCTGAATTTATACTCGAAAACGGGAGATATATATGCGGACATGAGGTAGAGAAAATGTCCAAATCAAAGTTCAATGTAGTGAATCCCGATGATATCATTGAGAATTACGGTGCCGATACGCTTCGCCTCTATGAAATGTTCCTAGGGCCTCTGGAGCAGAGCAAACCTTGGAATACCAATGGCATTGAAGGTGCGCATAAATTCCTTCGAAAATTCTGGAAGCTGTTCCATGACGCGGATAATAACTTCCGCGTATCTGACGATTCCCCCAGCCCTGCGGAATTGAAATCTCTTCATAAGATTATCAAAAAGGTAGAAGAAGACATCGAGCGGTTTTCTTTTAATACGTCGGTATCCAGCTTTATGATCTGCGTAAATGAGCTCACGGATCTAAAGTGTAAAAATCGCGTCATTTTGCAAGATTTATGCATTGTGCTTTCGCCATATGCACCCCACATTACTGAAGAATTGTGGTCGTTATTGGGCAACAAGCCGGGCAGCTTATCATATGCCCCGTTTCCACAGTTTAATCCCAAATATTTGATCGAGAGTGAATTTGCATACCCGGTGTCCGTCAATGGGAAGATGAAGATGAACTTGCCGCTTTCCCTCAGCCTGGAAGTGCCTGATATAGAAAAAGAGGTGCTGGCCAATGCCGATGTGCAACGGTTTCTGGACGGACAGACCCCCAAAAAGGTGGTTGTGGTGAAAGGGCGTATCGTTAATATTGTGATATAGGCATTCATAGTTACCTATTTTTTGTAACTTAGCCGCACAATGCCTAGCATTGAGCATTGTTAAAATTGTAACAAATCATTAAGGGATTAATTAGTACATGGGTAAGATCATTGCATTGGCCAACCAGAAAGGGGGGGTCGGAAAAACCACCACCTCTATTAACCTGGCTGCAAGCCTGGCCGTTTTAGAATACCGTACATTGTTAGTGGATGCTGATCCTCAGGCTAACTCCACTTCGGGGATCGGTTTTGATCCACGTACCATTAAATCGAGCATTTATGAATGCATCGTAAATGATTTGGATCCGAAAGAGGCCATTTGTAGGACGGATACCCCTTTTCTGGATTTGCTGCCGGCACACATTGATCTGGTAGGTGCCGAAATAGAAATGATTAACTTGGACGAGCGTGAATTTAAGATGAAGGCCGTGCTTGAAAAAATCCAGAATGACTATGATTTCATCATCATTGATTGTTCCCCATCACTAGGGCTCATTACGATCAATGCATTGACAGCAGCTAATTCAGTAATTATTCCCGTACAATGTGAATACTTTGCGTTAGAGGGCTTAGGAAAATTGCTAAACACCATTAAAATAGTTCAAAATAGATTGAACAAAGATCTGGAAATTGAAGGCATTCTGCTCACCATGTATGACGTACGGCTAAGATTGGCCAACCAAGTGGTAGAAGAGGTCCGCACCCATTTTAATGATTTGGTATTTGATACTATTATTCAGCGCAATACCCGTCTAAGCGAAGCCCCCAGTTTTGGTATCTCGGTTATTATGCACGACGCCAATTCTAAAGGTGCTATTAACTATCTGAACCTGGCTCGCGAGATCCTACAAAAAAATGGAATAGTTAAAGAGGCTGTAGGCTTAAAGCAATAGCAATAAAAAATGGCACAACAGCGAAAATTTGGACTAGGAAAGGGTTTAAGTGCACTTTTGAACGATACAGAAGAGGTGAATCAAGCCAGCCGTAAACCAATGGAAGAAATTCCGGATCGGGAAACCCCTGGTTCAGTAAATTTTATTAAAATTAGCCTAATTGAGGTTAATCCCTTTCAGCCACGTTCAGAATTTGATGAACAAGCGCTTGAAGAATTAGCAAATTCTATCCGGATACAAGGTCTAATACAACCCATCACGGTCAGGAAAACAGAAGCAGGAAGATATCAGCTTATCTCCGGAGAACGCCGATTACGTGCTTCAAAACTTGCCGGCTTTACTGAGTTGCCTGCCTACGTCCGCACAGCCAATGACCAGCAGATGTTGGAAATGGCCCTTATTGAAAATATACAGCGCGAAAATCTGAACGCCATCGAAGTAGCCTTGAGTTTTCAGCGCATGATTGATGAATGCAATCTTAAGCAGGACGAACTGGGCGAGCGGGTCAGTAAAAACCGGTCTACGGTAACCAACTATTTACGTTTGCTTAAATTACCTCCAGACATCCAAGCCTCCATCCGCGATGGACGTATTACGATGGGGCATGCCCGCGCGCTTATTACAGTGGCAGAACCAGACAAACAATTGTACCTTCATCGCGAAATCATTGATAAAGGCCTTTCTGTTCGAAAAATAGAAGAATTGGTTAGGGCGTTACAAAACAATTCCACTTCCAAAAAGAAGCCAGAAAAATCCAGTATGCCTTTCCAATTTCAAAAAGTCCAGGATGACCTGGCTTCCAAATTTGCCACACGTGTTAAACTGAGTGTTTCTTCCAAAAGCGGTTCCGGTTTCATTGAGATCCCTTTTCACTCTGAAGACGACCTCAATCGTATTTTGGAACTGTTGGACTGGTAATCGGCTATGCGGTTGTTGTTTTTGGTGCTACTGGGATTTTTGTGTACGTTAGGTGCTGTAGCACAGAAACGGGATAGTGTACCACCTGCCAAAGCCGTGCAAGATACCGCCCACCTAACGAAAAAGCAAATTGAAAAGCGCGAGAAAGCCGATAAAAAAGCAAAGGAAGAAGCTTACAAGGCGCAGCAAAAGAAAGAAAAGGAAGCCCTGAAAGCTAAAAAGAAGAAGGAAAAGCTGGATGCAGAAGTTAAGGAGGCGAAAAAAAATGCCCTTAAAGACTCTGCCCGGCTTGCCATTGAAAATGTCACCAAACAGGCCGTACGCCGTTCATTGATTCTGCCTGGCTGGGGACAGATCTACAATTCGCAGCAGTGGCACCTTCGAAAAGATGAAATGAAGCGAAAAGGCGTCGTTAGCCCCAAATTATGGTGGCTTAGTGTCCCGGCGATCTACGGTGGTTTCGTAAGCGTAGGTCTCATGTATGAATTCAACAATCGCTATTACCATATTTTCCTCAAGGAAGTACAATACCGGCTTGCCAACAATGGTCAATGGCTTAATGAAGATTATCAATACATCACGCAAGATTATGCCATTAGGATTAAAGATATGTATCGCCGCAACCGCGACCTAAGCATTATCCTTTTTGCGGGCGTATATACCATCAATGTAATTGAGGCCTATGTAAACAGTGTGTTCCTGCGGTATGACATAGAAGACGATCTCACCCTGAAGATATCACCCAGCCTCCAGCAAACACCTGGCGTAATGGGCTGGGGTTCGGTAGCTCCGGGAATAAAACTTACCTTTGCCCTACGTTAAATTACCGCTATGGATGTAAAACCACCCAAAATATGAAAATTGCCCTGATCGGATACGGTAAAATGGGCCGTATAATTGAAAAGTTTGCCCTTAGCAGAGGGCACCAAGTCATATTGACCGTTAACTCCCAAAACAGGCCCGACATCGAACCCGCAGATCTGGAAGTAGCTGACATTGCCATTAGTTTCAGCACACCCGATTCGGCGCTGGATGATATCCAGCTGTGCTTTGAAGCCGATGTTCCAATTGTGGTAGGTACTACTGGGTGGTATAACGAGCTTGAAACCGTAAAGGAACAATGTTTAGAACGTAACAAATCGTTGCTTTATGGATCTAATTACAGCATAGGGGTCAACATTTTTTTTCACATCAATAAGTTGTTGGCGAAAGCTGTCAACCCCTACAAACAATACGATGTACAGGTCGAAGAAATTCACCACACTCAAAAACTGGATGCCCCCAGTGGAACAGCCATTACGATTGCTGAAGGTATCTTAACGTATATGGACGATAAAAAACAATGGGTAAATAACCTGGTTGGCGAAGGAGAAGAAGTGGTTCCCAAAAGCGACGAGCTGCTCATTGAATCGCACCGCATCGATGAAGTTCCCGGCACGCATACCGTACTTTATAGCTCGGAGGTAGATCAGCTCGAATTCAAGCACACGGCCCATAGCAGAGCGGGCTTTGCGTTAGGAGCCGTCATAGCAGCAGAATGGCTAAACGGAAAAAAAGGATTTTATAACGTCACTGAGATCTTTAACTTTAATTTTGAGTAAAGTAAATACGTCAAGACATCTAAAGAAAATTATTTAATAACATCATTTAAAAATGGGCTTTATCATCCTCATCCTCATTATTGTTCTCAATCTAATTGGGTACTGGAAACTATTCGAAAAGGCCGGGAGGCCTGGTTGGGAATCCTTGATTCCTTTCTACAACGCGTACATTATGACTAGGATTACAGGTCGGCCGGCGTGGTGGATATTTTTACTGTTGATACCTGTCATTAATTTCTTTGTAGGTATTGGTCTTGCTATTGATTTCATGAAGAGTTTTGGTAAACGGTCTTTTCTTGAACATGCCGCAGGCATCATACTCTCTTTTATTGCTATTCCTTACTGGGGTTTTGATAAGAAAACAACCTACTGGGGTGAATCCGCCACCGAAGAGTTCCGCAAAAAATATCCTTATAAAAAAACAGCAGCTCGCGAATGGGCAGATGCTATTATTTTTGCAGTAGTCGCTGCCACGCTCATCCGTAGTTTCCTTATCGAGGCTTATATGATCCCCACGGGATCCATGGAACGGAGCCTGCTGGTAGGCGATTTTCTATTTGTCAGTAAGATCAACTACGGTGCCCGTATCCCAATGACCCCTGTAGCCTTCCCGTTTGCCCATCACACCATGCCCATCATTGGCGGCAAGGCCTATTGGGATGGCATCAAGATCCCCTACAAGCGGCTACCCGGTTTTGAAAAGATCAAACGCAATGATGTGGTGGTGTTTAATTACCCGGTTGAGGCCGATTCACCCTATTTTAGACCGGTCGACAAACGGGAAAACTACATTAAACGTTGTCAGGGCATCGCCGGAGACACCTTATCAGTAGTTCATGCGCAAGTTTTTGTTAACGGAAAACCAAATGAAGTGCCTCCGCAGGAACAGTTGATCTATGACGTCATTACCGACGGCACTGACCTAAACCCACAGCGATTGCTGGATTTGCGCATCGAGGCCGAGCGCACTGGCGTAAATTCATACCGGATGTATCTAACAAAACCCTTGGCCGAAGTGATTAAAGGATGGGCCAATATTAAAACCATTTCACCGTCCATTAAGAACAAAGAGGACCATGAATTTGAAATATTCACGGATAATCCCCATTGGAACCAGGATAATTTTGGCCCCGTCATTATCCCGAAAAAAGGATGGACCGTGACACTTGACAGTGCCACCGTGCCCGTTTATAAACGAGCGATTACGGTTTATGAACACCACAGTTTTGAACAGCGGCCTGATGGATATTATATTGATGGCCAAAAGACCAATACCTATACTTTTGCCATGGATTACTACTGGATGATGGGCGATAACCGGCATAATTCGCTGGACTCCCGCTTCTGGGGATTTGTGCCTGAAGACCATATTGTCGGAAAAGCTCTTTTCGTTTGGTTAAGCTATGATAAAGATGGCACTTTCTTAAGCAAAATACGCTGGAACCGTATTTTTATGGGAATAAAATAAATGTCATTGCAAACATTTTATGCGAAAAGAGGTATTGAAACCGTAGATCATCACTTTTATTGAACATAACATTTCAAATATGAACAATTTGCATAAGTTTGGATTATTACTGCTACTATACGCTGGTCTTACAGTTAGGGTGAATGCCCAAGAAAACACCCCCACAGATACCAGTAAACACCCTAATGGGGCAACGGTTTCCAAGAAAAAGTATAATGAAGGCCATGCGATCTACGGCATTACGTTTTCCCGCATCGATCTCGGGTTTACTAAGATCATGGATAACGGCAGTTTTACCCTCTCTGATAAAAATAGTTTTTTGAAAAACAGAGCTTGGAAAACCTATAATTTCGGTTTTGACCTGTTGCAGGTGGGCTATCATTTTAGCGACCACTTTCGAATATTCCTGTCTGGAGGATTCGACTGGACCTACATCCGCCTGCTCGGAGATGTGGCCTTTTTGCGGAACACCACCACATTGCAATATGTGCATACCGGCATTGACTACGACAAAAACAGGCTTACTTCCAGCTATATCAGGCTTCCGCTAACCTTTGAGCACCGTTTTGATGATGGACACATGCGCGTAGCCTACGGACCTATCGGCGGCTTTCTGATGCAGGGTAGCCAAATACTCAAGAATGATGAGCAAGGAAAGCTCAGTGTCAGGGACGATTTTAATTTTACTCAGTTCAAGTACGGCGCATTCGTACGATGGGGTTATAGAGGTTTAGGAGTGTATGCTAAATACTATTTCAACAATATGTTTGAAAACAGCCCTGAACAGGACGGGGTTAAAGATTTTACATTCGGCATCATGCTTGGATTCTAGGGTTGTGTAGATTATTACTGAACTATATATTATTCGTAGTTTTGTGCTGTCTTAGTATTTAATGTGATATGTCAGCATCCGCTACCATTTCTTGCAGCCCCACTTCTCCAGATGTACAATTGGAAGGCTTGGCTCTTATCCATGCTGATGACCTCAGCAAATATTATGCAGATAAGCGAAACGTAGCCGCTATCCAGCACATTCATGCAGACATCGCTGAAGGAGAAATTACGGCTATTATCGGAGAAAGCGGCAGCGGAAAAAGTACGTTATTACGTTTACTATATGGTTTGTTGGAGCCAGACGGAGGAGAGGTGCGCTACCGGGGCTGGAAAGTAAAGGGCCCGTTGGAGAAACTCATTCCCGGTCATCCAGCCATGCGGATGGTTTCCCAACATTTTGACGATCTGAATACCTACGCCAATGTTTGGGACAATGTTGCCTCCCGGCTTTCGAATACTGATCTAACTGCTAAAGAAGAAAAGACACGCAATATGCTTGATCGACTAAGCATATCTCACCTGTCCTCACAACGCATATCTGATTTAAGCGGCGGTGAGCGCCAGCGTGTAGCTATTGCACGTGCGCTGGTAACTGACCCGGAAGTTTTGCTCATGGACGAACCCTTTAACCAAGTGGATGCAGCTTTCAGGGATAGGTTACAGCAAGATATTCGTAAATTGGTCGATGAAGATGGACTGACGGTAGTACTGGTATCACATGACCCATCTGAAGTTCTGGCCATCGCAGACGCTTTATTGATTCTTAGGGAAGGCAAGGTCATGGCGGCAGGTAAACCCGCCGAAATCTATAAAAATCCACCCAATGCCTATGCAGCTACGCTCCTGGCCAAAAGTAATATCCTTTCGTCAGAAGGAGCTACTTTGCTTAAACTTAATGCCTCCCCGGGAAAAACGGCCGCCATCCATCCTGAATGGATCCAGGCACAGCCGGATAACCACGGAGCAGGCGTAGTAAAGGCTGTTTTATTTAAAGGCTTTTACGAAGAACTGATTGTCGAAATAAATCAAATATCCCTCAAAATAATTAATACCCAACTTTCAGGGTTGAAAGCAGGTGAGCGTGTAACACTACAGTTTGAACGTTTTGTCGTTTTCTAATGGCTATTGTACCATTTTATTGGCACAAGCCGAACTTGCGAAAGCCTCTGGCTTGGCCTTAAACACAAAACCCATACTTAAAATATAACCCATCGCCTCGTGCAGGGCCTGGTTAGATTTAAAATTGGGATTGGTGTTAATGTCTGCATGCACTTCGAGGGCCACATCGTATTTATCCAGCAAATCGCATAGCGCGTAGGCTATCTCAATAGACTTTTGTACTTCCGAAAGCATGCGTTCGCGGATGGACATCTTGATGGCGCTCTTCTCCTGGTGTATGTACATAAAGCCCCCTTTTTTTACACGGAGAAAAACAATCACGGTGGCGAAATCAATAATTCCACCTTTTACCTGTGAGTCTGTACCGATACATACTTTTAGTTTGTTGCCCAGGGCATATTCGCGGGCAATCGCTTGGGAAACTTCTTCAGAAATTGGTCTGCGGATCACTTCTCCGCTAAATTTTTTCCAGGTCATAAACGTTGGGGTTTGTATTAAATAACCTATTATTATAAAAAGAACCACAAAAGAATGCGTGGTCTGATAAAGGTATAATGAATTTACGAGAACTAAGTTATGCAGCTATTATTTTTTTGTTAACATTAACTTCCTTATCCACATCCTTAAAAACCGTACTTTTGTAGCATGCAAACAGACGTGGAGGAACGCCTGGACATTATCCGGCACAAATTAAAATTTATTGAAGCGGCCCAAAGGCCCAAAGTACGATTACTTAGGTCCCTTTTTCCACAAGTGTTGCTGGATGACTCCTCCCTTCAGGAAATCGTTGAATGGGCAGGCGGCAGACCGTCCCAAGTAGCTGAGGCCGATTTATTGATCATTGTCACTACCGAGCCTATGAATCAACTTTTGGGAATTTTGCCCGACCAATTAAAGCAACCGGAATGGATAAACACCCCTGCTGTTCAAAACAACCGGGTGTATGTGGTAGATGGGCAACACTTTTTGCCATCAGGCAGTGATGATGGTATGGCAGAAGATGCCGAACTCCTGGCTGAGATCATTAACCCCACTCAATTTATTTATGGGTATAATGGCGACGGCTGGATGCAATTTGACTTATCCTAGTTGCACTTTCTTAGTGAGCTTCTTCCTGTTTAAAGAATTTTGCCGTAAAGTATTCGCGGTTCATGCGGGCAATATTGGTTAGTTTAATGCCCACCGGACATTCTGCCTCACAGGCACCAGTATTGGTACAAGAACCAAAACCTTCTTCATCCATCTGGGCTACCATGGCCTGAGCACGGCTGTAACGCTCCGTTTGTCCCTGAGGAACCAATGCATATTGTGATATTTTAGCCGAAACAAACAACATAGCCGATGCATTCTTACACGCAGCCACGCAGGCACCACAACCAATGCAGGTTGCCGATTCAAATGCTTCGTCGGCGACATCTTTTGGAATAGGAATCGCATTTGCATCCGGTACCCCACCCGTATTGATATTGACATAAGCTCCCGCTTGCTGAATGCGGTCAAATGCTGAACGATCAACCGCCAAATCTTTGATCACAGGAAAAGCTGCCGCCCTCCAGGGTTCAATCACAATGGTCTGGCCATCATGAAAACTGCGCATGTGCAATTGGCAAGTAGTCGTTTCCTCTTTGGGCCCATGCGGACGCCCATTGATATGGAGGGAGCACATCCCACAAATTCCCTCCCGGCAGTCGTGGTCAAAATAGATC
This sequence comes from bacterium A37T11, assembly GCA_900109895.1. GTDB lineage: Bacteria > Bacteroidota > Bacteroidia > Sphingobacteriales > Sphingobacteriaceae > A37T11. The sequence continues at coordinate 40,242 of FOBR01000019.1, read as the reverse complement.
GGATCCTCGCCCTTGCGTGTCAGCCCTTCGTTCACCACGTCGAGCATTTCCAGAAAAGACATATCCGGTGAAATATCATCCGCTTTATACGTCACAAATTTGCCCCGGGTTTCCTTGTTCTTTTGACGCCAAACTTTCAGCGTTAAATTCATGTGTCCGCTCATCTTATTTATAGCTTCTTTGCGTTAACTTAACATTCTCAAATATGAGTTCTTCTTTATGCATGACCTCTGGCTGGTTATCACCTTGGTATTCCCAAGCCGCAACATAGGAATAGTTTTCGTCATCCCGCTTAGCTTCCCCGTCTTCCGTGGCACTTTCTTCGCGGAAATGCCCGCCACAGGATTCACGGCGATTCAGCGCGTCGTCTACCATCAATTCGCCTAACTCCAGAAAGTCTGCCACACGCCCAGCTTTTTCAAGGGAAAGATTGAGTTCCTCATTTTCGCCAAGAACGGTCACGTCGCTCCAAAATTCCTTACGAAGTTCTTGAATTAAGCCTTTAGCCTTCTTTAAGCCTTCTTCATTACGGGCCATGCCACAATACTCCCACATGATGTGGCCAAGTTTTTTATGGATATCGTCCACTGTCTTTGAGCCTTTCATGGAAAGCAGTTGTTTTACCTTGCCTTCCACTTCCAGACGGGTCTTTTCAAAGTTGGGGTGGTTTTTGTCTACGGGAGCAAATCCTAATCCGGCCAGGTAATCACCCACGGTGTAAGGAATCACAAAGTACCCATCTGCCAGTCCCTGCATCAGCGCAGAAGCACCAAGCCGGTTGGCACCATGATCTGAGAAATTACATTCACCCAATGCATATAAACCCGGTATGGTCGTCATCAGGTTATAATCTACCCAAATACCACCCATGGTATAATGTACAGCCGGATAAATCCGCATCGGTTGCTTATAAGGGTTTTCATCCGTAATCTGATAATACATGTCGAAAAGGTTGCCATATTTGGCCCTTACGGCATCTTCGCCCAACCTGGAAATCGCTTCTGCAAAGTCTAGAAATACCGCCAAACCAGTTTTTCCCACACCACGGCCCTCTTCAGCCATTTGTTTGGCATTGCGCGAAGCCACATCCCGTGGAACCAGATTTCCAAAAGATGGATATTTACGTTCCAGGAAATAATCACGGTCCTCCTCTTTGATGTCGGTGACTTTGATCTCACCCTTGCGTAATTTCTGGGCAAGCTCTACCGTCTTGGGCACCCATACACGGCCATCGTTACGCAATGACTCAGACATCAACGTCAGTTTTGACTGATGATCGCCCGTCACCGGAATACAAGTTGGGTGAATTTGGGTATAACATGGATTGGCAAAAAAGGCACCCCGCTTATGCGCTCTCCAAGCAGCGGTAACATTACAGCCCATTGCGTTGGTTGATAAGAAAAACACGTTTCCATATCCGCCGGTACACAACAATACCGCATGACCAGCGTGCGATTCTATCGCTCCCGTCTCTAGGTCGCGGGTAATAATGCCTCGCGCCTGCCCTTCTATCGTCACCAGATCCAACATTTCATGCCGGGTAAACATTTCTACTTTACCAGCATGGATTTGCCGGTTTAAGGCTGAATATGCTCCTAATAGCAATTGTTGCCCTGTTTGACCGCGAGCATAAAATGTACGGGATACCTGTGCTCCGCCAAATGAACGGTTATCCAGTAACCCACCATACTCACGGGCAAAAGGAACCCCTTGTGCCACACATTGATCTATAATATTGACAGAAACTTCCGCAAGCCGATATACGTTGGCTTCGCGTGCACGGTAGTCACCCCCTTTTATCGTATCGTAAAACAAACGGTACACACTGTCACCGTCATTTTGATAGTTTTTGGCAGCATTGATACCACCCTGAGCAGCGATAGAGTGTGCACGCCGGGCACTGTCCTGGTAACAAAAAGCCTTCACATTGTAGCCAAGCTCTGCCAGCGAAGCAGCGGCAGACGCACCAGCCAGGCCAGTACCTACTACAATGATCGTAAATCTACGTTTATTGGCAGGATTAACCAGTTTTAGGTGAAATTTATGGTTTGACCATTTTTCGGCCAGTGGTCCTGCAGGTATCTTTGAATCTAACATCCTTCGATCGTTAATTGCTTATTTACAAAAGAAAAAATAGAGTGGCATCGCGGCAAATCCAATTGGAATAAGTACACCAAAGCCCCAAATACCAATGAATCTGATCAGCGGCACATACTTTTTATGGTTCCATCCCAATGTCTGGAAGGCACTTCTAAAACCATGAATCAAGTGAAAAGACAAAGCAACCATCGCAATCACATAAAAAGCGACCAGCCACCATTCCTGAAAAGCAAATTCTACTTGGCGGTAAAGATCACGTGCGCGAACAACTTCTACACCGTTATCCGTAAAATTTTGATAATCGTTAAACTCGGCCGCAGCCAGCTCCCTTGTCTGGGTCGATCCGGAGTTGAGGTCACTTCGGTATTCAATATAAGGCACCTGATCCCGATGGTACTTCCACCAAAAACTATACATGTGGCTCACAATAAAAAATAGTAAAATTGTTCCTAAGAAACCCATATTTCGTGAATTCCATTTGCTGTTAGCTTGCCCATCGTATACAGCATATTTAACCGGGCGAGCTTTTTTATTGTGCAAAGTGACCACCAGGGCATAAATGGCATGCAGGATAATAGAAGCATATAATAAATAAGACACCACCTTTATGGGTGGGAAGTGTGTCATGAAATAGGCATACTCATTAAAAGCCTTACCGTTGTCATCGTGGAATAACTGCAGGTTACCGATCAAATGTACAACCAGGAACGTACATAAAAAGAGCCCGGTCAGACTCATGATCAGTTTCTTCCCCAGGGAGGAAGTGAACGCTTGCTTAAAACTACTCATTATTCTTGTTTTGTTAAATAATTTCGGTAAGCAAATCTAAAGGCTTTATTCGGATTGCTAAAACCACGCAACAAATTTGAGCAATTTAGAATTGTTCTAAGAAGTGATGGTGACGATTATTAAGGGTGAGTAGAAATGTTTTGCCACGAATTGCAGAATTGATCGCCCGGTTTCGTGACCAACATTAACCCCACAGAACTTAAGGTGTCCAGCAGCAATCTCACTACCGGTTTGGCGGGAAGGGTTGCCGGCCCCAGTAATGTTTCGCTTATTCTTGTCGTGACAATATAGCTTCTTGTAGTGACGAAGTCTGGACTCCCTGTTTACTTCGTAAGCATCCGGATAATTTTTGTTTAATCTCCATCATGCTGACAGCCTGCTCAGCGGTATTATTGGTAAAGGAGACGTTGAAGTCTTTTGTGAAAAGCAACATGCCGCCATGGAATTTTATGAAACACATTAATAGGTTGCGTGCTTGTGTCATTTCTTTGGCCACCGCTTGTTTTTTATGGATTTTACCGGTCGTGGATGCTGTTGTACGCTATAGACTATTAACTGGTCGTATCATAGCACATCCCCTCGCTTCTTTCTACTTTTGGCAACTGTCCAGCGTTTAGGGGCCGGTTCTTTTATTCATAGTCAGCTTTTGTTTTTATCTTCCTTCCGTTTTTTTGTTACTTTACTACACCATTTATTCTTTGAAGGTCTATGATTTATTTTCCTTGTCGATTTTGTCAAAGCCTGAAAATTTCCGATTGGCCAGTCAGGAGATTACCGAAGCGAATAAGAACTGACGACTTCGCAACCACAAGAAACTATATCCGTATCATGGAAAAACCAAAACGAGATATTGTGAGAGCAATCGCCGTCACAATTCAAATTAAACCGCCTTCTATTCAGTTTCAATAGTCTCTATTTGTTGTAAAAAATTGGTAACCCATAGCTAAAACTGAAGATAGAGGATGAACATAATTATGGTTAATATTATGTAATGGGTTAGATTCCCAGTTATCCTAAATGGAATCTGCCCGGCTAATAAGATATTTATTTATAAAAATAAAAAAAAATTGTGTTTTTGAAATCTATTTAATAAATTTGAAAGGTCGATTATTTTAAATTATGAAGTGTTATGAAAAAAAACTTAAATTAAACAAAAAAATTATTTCTACTTTGTCAGAAAGTGAAGCAAAGCTTGTAAAAGGAGGAGAGGGTAATATGTGGACAACCTCTTATGATAGTTGTACCGGCTTCACCTGTTGCACTCCTTATACAACGACGCCTTATGACACAACAACAATTGTTTATTGTACCTTGCTGCATGGATATTCTTGCCAAAGTACAACTCTTACTGGTTGTTAGGAATTAGATGTTTTATTATAAGCTTCTGATAATTCTCAGAAGCTTTTTCATTAACTAGTAGGTGCTAATTCGTTTTTAGGATTGGGACTAATTTTTTTACATTAATAACGCATGTGATTTTTTGGTTACAAAGTTATCTGTTAATTTTATGCAGATAATTATGAGTCGTATTGGATAAACTATTTATCATTTAGCGAATTACTAGGAGTACCTTTAAATCAGTAACCAAAATATCTCTAGAACATTAATCAATTAAGTTTATTTTTAATAAAGGAGAATTCGCTCAAATTTATTAAATATAAGAACTTATTCAAATTGAGCCTACAAATCAACAGAGCGCATAATAAATTTGTTAATGAGGATTTTTAAAATTTCTATTATAATTATTCTAGGTTTAATAATAATTTCATATTCATGCTTTAAAATATATTGGTATTTTTCCATAAAATCGATTAAAAACAAAGTAGATGAAAATTTATTTACAGGAGCTATTTTTGAGCAAAATAGGACCATCGAAAAGCTGAATGAAGCATTTGTCAATAAGTCTATCATTGGTTTTGGTGAAGCGACACATGGTACACAAGAAATTCGCGATGCTTTTTGTGACTTAGCCAAGATGTTGGTGGAGAAAGGGAAGATTAACGTCATCGCTTTTGCCGAAAGAGATTTTTGTGAAAGTTTGTCCACTAATTATTTCATTACCGGTGATAGCAGCGTTCATATTGGACAGATGCTTTTTCCTTATTCCTCAAAAAAAGAAAAAGAACTTATTTTGTGGGTACAAGAGTTTAATAAAACAAAAGCTAATAATCATAAAATTTGGATATTAGGATTGGATATTTTTAATACTAGATCCGCAGCATTTCAGATTTTAAAGATGGCAAATAAAATTAATATTGAACTTACTTCTTTCCAAAAACAAGCCTTGAATGATATTTCAGGTTTACCTTTTTTCTACAATATTTATAAACAAAAATATAGCTTGAATCAAATAAATGGAATTTGTGATTCTCTAAGTGCTGCATTATCTAATATCAGGTTGAAAGATAAGATGGCGACAATCGACTTATTTGTTAATGTCTTAGAAAATTTTCGGTGCTCTATTGAGTTATCATACAATCACCCCGATGATTTAAGAGATAATAGTATGTTTAAAAACTTAAACTGGATAAGAAATCAACGTTCAGCTAAAGTTTTAATTTTTGGCCATGATGCACATCTTGAGAAGATGGTTGGTAATACTTTATCATCTAAAGTCAAACGATTAGGGCACTATATTTACAAAGCTTATCCTGAAGATTATGTCAATATTGGTTCTGAAGTAACGAAAGGTAAGTATAGATCTGGACCTAATAAAAGGATCTTTAGAATACCCGAAGATTTTAATAAAATTGGAAATATTTTGGAACAATGTACTCAAAATATTTCTAATGGTTACTTGTTTTGGAACGATGATAAGATTATCCAGACATTCTTTGAAAAAGATCGATATATTACATTTGGATTACTTGATACAGATGTTCCGACTGATCCGCTTCATAAACGCTCGGTAGACGCTTTTGATATTCTTTATTGGACAAGAAATTCTTCACCATTAATTGCCACTTCAATAAATAATTTCACCTTTCTTCATGCTATGGACAAAAGGGATATTAAGAATGTATTAAAAAATGGTTCATTGTCTTTATCTATCCAATCATCATTTATTCCGATTAGTGTGGATAATTTCAATAGCTCTCCATATATTGGTGTTAATATGTTCTCAAAAAAAAAGAGTACAGGATATTATTTATTTAAGCTTGAGAACTTAGATTCAGACCAGAATTTTAATTTAAAAATATCAAGTATATGCGATAGTTTAAATATTTTTCTTTATGGGGAGTCATCTATAGAGTATAAATTTAAAAATTTTAAGGTAGGTCAAAACAAACTTGATTTCAAAAGTTTGTTATACGATGGAGAAAGTTATCACATGACATATATGGATAGAACGGCGGTAGCTATACATTTGAAATATTAACCACACAACATTTTTTCCTTGCGTTCCTGGTTTGTATCGTGACATCAACACATGTTTTTTGCAAACACATGTAAAAATTAATTAAGAGCATTTTGGGTAAGCTCACCGGCTGGTACAGGTAACAACATCTTGCATAAAGTGTGCTGATGATAGGCTTAAGCCGTTCTTCTTTTTGATTTATCGACCCTGACGATGACGGGTAGGGGTTCGTTCTTTGCAAGCTCCAGGTTAAGCTCTTTCCAATGATTGGGCAGCAACTCGTGGATGCTTTCTTTGGGGTGTGTGCTGATCCTGCGCAGTACTTCTGTCATCCAGGTCACAGGGTTGATGCCATGCATGCGGCAAGTGCCGATTAATGAGTAGAGCAAGGCTACGCGTCTGGCCCCCTCATGCGAGCCACAGAACATATAGTTCTTTTTGCCGAGAGCCGCTGGCCGTATACTATTTTCAATCAGATTATTATCGGCTTTTATGGTTCCGTCATCCATATATCGGCTCAGTCTTTTAAAGCGGCGCATGGTATAGGCAAAAGCCTTATGGATCGCGCTGCCAGGGGCAAGCAAGCCCACCTGGTCCTCCAGCCAGCGACCGAACTCCTGCCAGGTGGGTTTGGCATATTGCTGCCGCGCGGCAAGTCGTTCTTCCGGTGTACTCTCTTTATGCTCCCGCTCAATATCATATAACCTGCCGAATACGTTCAGGGCATGGGTGGAACGGACCTTGTCATTACCCTGGCTCTGTTCAAAGTACCTCCTGGCATGGGCCAGACAACAGCACAGTGTAATGTCTTCCCGTTTGGATAGGGTATTATAACATTCATAACCATCACTTTGTAATACCCCTGAAAAGTTTTTCAGCAGTTCCTGGGGTATTTCCTGGTTTCTTCCGGGCTGGTATTCGAAGAAAACGATGTTTTCCGGGGGTGCCAGCCCCACCCAGAAGTAACCCCGGTGGGTACTGGATAATCTGGCCGATATTGACCCCTCTGGACCGACCAATTTTTAAGCGCCCGATCTTCGATTAAAGCGCGTATTGGCATGCCGTTCTGGCCGATGCTGACCCCCTTAAAGTTTATGAAGTACTGCGCACTGGAGCATACTGCTCGCTTTGACCCGGGATCATCAGTTGCGTAATGGAGCATGCTGCCCCCTGTTGCGATAGTATTTAGGTTTAGGTTGATTTGGTGATTATTTGATCACTAATAGAACGCTGATGGCCGGTAAAACAAGACCCATGAGTCAGATTAAGCAATTATTAAGGCTGCATGCGCAGCAAACAGGCATTAAGACGATTGCCCGCCAACTGGGCATCAGTAAGAACACGGTAAAGGCGTACCTGCACAAGCTAGCAGAAAGTAGGCAAAGCCTGGATGAGCTTCTTAAGCTGGAAGATCCGGTATTGGAAGCCCGGTTCCATGCCGGCAACCCGGCCTACAAAGACCCCCGTCACGTGTCCGGGTCCATCACTTTTATCGGGGTCTCGTCCATTTGGATGTACCCGCTGCTCAGTACTTCCTTTTTCAAGGCTTCATACAGCGGCCATAGCATCAGGCAGGTCCTGTTATACCAGCCCATCATGGTGGAATAGGGTATGTCAATACCCGTACGCGCCAGGGCTGTCTTCTGGCGTTGGATAGGCATGTGGTCTGCCACCTTCTCTACGGTAACCTTAGCCATCAGGCTGGCACCGGCCATTGAGTTTTTGATGACTTCCGGCGGAAGGGCGGCAATCAGGATCTCGCTGTGCAGACTTTCTTCCTCTGTTTCGGCCTTCTTTTTGTATTTCAGCCGGGTGTAACGGATGCCTTCCAGCTTTTCCGGCGTATGCTCCAACTGGTAGGTGTCTTCCTGGCCTACACAGACATCTTCCTCACTGATGCCTTCTGGGTAGAGAGTGACATGTTTGGTAAAATATTTTAACATTTATATTTCAAATGAGTAACCAAAGCCATTTCATCTCTAAGGCTAAAACATTCCGCCTACATTTCAAGTTAAGTGAAAGTGATATAGACTATCTCTTAGTTGAAAAAGAAATTAAGTATAGAGGTTTAGAGTTAGGCTCAAGAACACTAACCCTAGAATTAGCAGAAGCCTATCCTTTAATATATGGTATCGAATATTGCGATTTCAAAAAAGAGGAGACAGGTATCCCTGATTTCGATGATTTACCTCAAGTTACGAAAGATTACATATTGAATCACCCTAAAGACTCGGGTAACAAAGCAGGAACCAAAGGCACTAAAAACATGTCCAGTTATGTAATTCGTGCTATAAAAAATTATTCGGTTGGACATGAATTTCTGAATGTCGACATTTTAAACCTCCTTCCACCTCCTCTCAACCAAGCTACATCGATCACTTGGAAAAACGGCCTATTAAAAGGCCTTGTAAAGAGTACAAACCGGTTTAAAGAATACAAAGACGATCGTGAGGAAACCAAACGCGGAATGATTTATACGTTGGTGAAGCCAGTCACTCCGGAATTACTGGAAAAGGCGTTGAAGAACATAGAAAAAGGTTAGACTGGAAAATTTGAGTGATGCGTATTTACCCGCTCGCACGCATCCGGGATGCGTGCAGTATCCTGCTAAAATTCCGGACACGAAAAAACCATACCGGTAAGGATATGGTTTTTCATTTTAATTGGTATGGCGGTTTACCTTATTTTTTCTTGGCCAAATCTGCCTGTACTTTTCTGACGAAATCTTCGGTCACACTGGCGAAATTAGCAATCTCGGCAATAGTGAATTTATTGGAAAGAAGAAGGTTTGTAACAACCTCCGTTTTGCCTTCAAGCTTACCTTGCTCCTTTACTATTTCTTTTACTGTTTCTACGATTCCCATGTTAAGTTCTCCTTTTGATGTTTTTGACAACTCATTGTCAAATATACGATTTTCTTCTTTATCCTGTACAAAAATAAATTGGGTTAGGAAGTATGCAAAGCCTTCTATTTGTTCCAGCGTGTAGGTCCCTGCCTTGCGTAACGCTTGTAGTATCAATACCCGGGCGCGGTTTAACTGTTTATCAGTAAGGTAGTCATACTGGGCGGCTTTCTTTGCCGCCAAAACGACGAGAGCAAAGGGGTTACCCATCACTAGCAGCTCTTTGTCGCTTTTTTCAAAAATGTGAAAGCCCCGGAATTTGAAGTTCACTTCCGTGTCCAATAGCTGCGTATTAAATGCCGAGGGGTGCGGCTGGCTTTCATCACCGGTATACACAGCTATGCTCATGGCAGCTACATTGAATTTATCAATGCAGCGATACCAGTATTGAAACAGGCGGAAGGAGAAGGTAACACTGCTGCTCGCCTCAATTTCGACATTACAGATGATCCAGCGTTCGGTGCCGTCCTTTAAATACACCCTTGCCAGCAGATCGGCCTCCCGGTCGCCTTTACTGCGCTCGCGCTCAGGGATGATGAGTTTTAGTTGTTTGTCTAAAAATTCAATGCCCCGGTCGAAATCAAAGATATCATCCGCGTTTGGATAAAAGAACCGCAGCAGATAGGGGAACCAATACTCAAAAGTGGACTTGAGCAATTTGTCGTCCTGCCTCCGGGGCGGCTTAAGTGGCCGCTTCACTTTCTTTCTGTGTACTTGTTTTGTTTCCATTGCTGTTAGTTGTTAAAATTGAATAGAATTAAATTTACTGAATGGTTTATTAGCTAGTTGCATTCGTTTTGTTCATTTCCATCCCCCAATCCCCCGGGATTCCGGATGGGGAAGGCTATGTAGGGTAGGTTGCAAAAAAAACGTGGGCCAACAAAGGAAGGCCCACGCATCCATCGCAATAGATTTTGATGCTACCGTTCATTTCCCTAAATTAGCCTCAAATTCAGGGAATTTTAGAAGAAATGATAAGAACATCAAAAACAACTTGCAAGTACTGGATGTCACTGGCCCTCTTATTCACAATGCCACTTTTGGGGCACTCCCAGGAATCAAAAAAAACCATCAGGGAAAACATCGAGTGGCTGGACGTATACATGCCCAATACCAACGATTCAACCTTACCGCGCATTTTGCTGATCGGGAATTCGATAACGCGTGGCTATTATCCGGAAGTGGCGCAAATGCTCGCCGGAAAGGGGTATGTGGCCAGGTTAACAACGTCAAAAAGCGTCGGCGACCCGGCGCTGCTGAAAGAGATTGAGTTGATCATGGGCTATTATAAATTTGACATTGTCCATTTTAACAACGGCCTTCATGGGTTTGGCTATACCGAAGAAGATTATAAAAAAGCTTTTCCCGGGTTTGTCCAAACCATCCGGAAAAATGCCCCGGGGGCCAAATTGATGTGGGCTACGATCACACCGATGCGCACAAAGGAAGATGCCAAGGTATTCTCCCCACTGACCGAAAGGATTAAGGTAAGGAACAAAATAGCCTTGGACTATCTCGCTACGCAGAAAGACATCAGCATTGATTCGTTATGGGAATTTTCAATTGACCATCCTGAATTCTGGCAAGGGGGGGATGGCACCCACCCCGTAGCCTCCGGTTTCCATGCCATCGCCGAAAAAGTTGCCGCGGCGCTGTCAACCCTGATAAACGATAAAAAATAGGCTTTTGGATGGATTCGCTATGTTTGTTCACGGATGGGAAAGCAATTCTTTTGATCTTTTTGTGGCTTTTAAGCGTGGCGTTTCCCATGGCACAGGATACGGCAAAAATTGATCGTATTTTAAGTGCTTATAAAGGGACTGTCCCCGGAGCCAGTCTGCTGGTGCTGAAAGACGGCAAGCCTTTGCTGCAACGTTGTTATGGGTTGGCCCGGCTTGATACCGCAGCGCCGGTTACGGCGGCAACCAATTTCAGGCTGGCCTCGGTAAGCAAGCAGTTCACGGCAACCTGTGTGCTGCAACTGGTGCAGCTGGGAAAGCTTTCATTGGATGACAGCCTGACAAAATGGTTTCCGGGTTTTCCGGCATACGGACAGGCGATAACGATTAGGTTGCTGCTTAGCCATCTATCCGGTTTACCCGATTACGAAGACGATGTGCCCGACACCGCAATGAACCCCCAACTGAAAGACCAGGGTGTGCTGGATATTTTGATGAAAAAGGAAAAGGGCTATTTTGAACCAGGGACACAGTACCGGTACAGCAATTCAGCCTACGCACTGCTGGCCTTGCTGGTGGGGAAAATCTCGGGACAGGCTTATGGTGATTATTTGCAGCAACATATCTTTAAACCCCTTGCGATGGACCATACAATGGCCTTTGAGAAAGAAAAAAATACGGTACCCTTTCGTGCTTTGGGATATAGCCGCAGTGCCGGCGGCACCTGGCAGGAGAAAGACCAAAGCGCGACAAGCGCGGTACTGGGCGATGGGGGCATCTACAGCAATGTGCTTGACCTGGCTAAATGGGATGAGGCGTTGTACGAAGGGACCGTACTGCCCGCGGCACTGATCATTCAGTCATTTACTGATCAGCACCTGAAAGATGGCTCGCCGGTGCATTATGGTTTTGGCTGGCACTTAAAAAAAGATGCCGAAGGCAATGAGGTGGTCTATCATACGGGCAGCACCACCAGCTTCCGGAACGTCTTTTACCGGGTTCCCAGCCATCACTTTAGCCTAATTTTGCTCACCAACCGTAATGAGCCCGCAGAAGAAGACATGTTACTGCTGGCAGAGGAGATCGCCGGAGCAATCCGGCAGACTGCCAATTAATTAAAAAAGCCGCCCCCTAAGTTAAAGAGGCGGCTTACTTCAGTTTAAATAAGGGTCTATTTGATTAAAAAGCTTATTGCACGGGGAATGTTGCCGTAATGCGGCCACCATCAGGGGTAATCCCTTCCAGCCGCACATATCCTTCTTTCCCTTCACCCAAGGCATTTTCCACTTCGTCCACATTGTTCACCGGCCGGCCGTTAATCTTTGAAATGACCATCCCTCTTGGCACGTCATTTTCGTCAAATAACCCACCTTCCTGCACCTGTGATACTACCACTCCTGAGGTGATGCCGAGTTGCTTTTTTTGCTGTGCGGTAGCCGGAATAAAACCAGCTCCAAGTTTATTGTAAATTTGGGTGGCACTGCGTTTCTTCGCCGCATCCACTTGGGCAGTTTTGGTAGCCCCTTCATCTTCTTTCAGCGTAACGGTTACTTCCTGTTCCTTTCCTCCACGTTTGAAAGCCAGCCGCACCTTATCACCTGGGCTTAACCGATACACTTTTTCCTGAAGATCAGAAGACGTATAGATTAATTTACCATCTAATTTGGTCACGATATCCCCTTTCCGAATACCAGCTTTTTCTGCTCCGCCACCGGGCACAACCTCATTAACATACAACCCATTAATTTCGCTAATGCCCAGTTGTTTCGCATATTCAGGCGAAAGCTCCCTAAAACTAATGCCAATCAAACCTCGTTTTACGCGTCCAAACTTCACAAAATCATCAGCAATCTTTTTTACCAGGTCAACAGGAACTGCAAAACCATAGCCGGCATAATAACCGCTGGGAGAAGCAATAGCCGAATTGATTCCAACCAGCTCACCAGCCGCATTAACCAATGCTCCACCACTATTGCCTTTGTTGATCACCGCATCTGTTTGGATAAACGACTCGATGGCCGTATTTATCAATGCTTGATTTGATTGATCCTGGTCTTCCTGGGGTTGACCCCAACCACGCGGCATTTGCTGTTGGCGCTCCCTTGGCGCATTATTAAGGATACCAATACTGCGCCCTTTTGCACTAACAATGCCTGCTGTAACGGTTGACTCAAGGCCTAGTGGATAACCTACGGCCAATACCCACTCGCCAATCTGCACATTGTCAGAATTTCCCAATTTAACGATGGGTAGGCCTTTAGCCGTTACTTTTATCAGGGCCAGGTCCGTATTAGGATCGCGGCCAATTACCTTGGCCTCAAATGTCCGTTTATCGGTTAATACTACGTCAATCTTGTCCGCATCTTCTACCACGTGATTATTCGTTACGATATACCCATCATCAGAAATGATCACACCAGAACCCGATGCCATGGCAGGTTGTGCCTGTTGGCGACGGCCCCGGGGTATGCCGAAAAATTCCTCAAATGGATTATATGAATCGTCATCCTGGCCAGCGCCCCCACGGTCATAGGTTGTTTTAATATGCACCACCGCTGGCGAAACGGCCGCTGCCGCTTGTGTAAAATCAAGATTCCCGGCCGAGGAGGTAATAGCCGATGGATTACTTGCATAATGCAGATCCTGTCTTTCTTCAAAAGACATCGTATTTTGCTGTTTGGCCTCAAAAAATTTATATCCGCCCACTGCAATAGTTCCACCAACTATGGCGGCCAATAAAGTGATTCCTATCTTTCTCATATTTTTATGCTAAACTGTCTAACTTCTTACTAATTGAAATGGTAACAGACATTCATTTTTCAAATGTAATACCAATTATTGCGATAACGTAATCAAAATGACCCATTCCCTGTTAAAAAATGTTAAAGCATAGCGGATGTTACATGAAGATGGTTGTAATCTTTTTTTCTTAAATTTGCGCATCATGATGCAACACGTTCATTTTTATAAATACCAGGGTGCTGGCAATGATTTTATAATCATAGACAATAGGGACGGGCATTTTAATGTAACGGATGCAAAAATATTAAACCGGCTGTGTGACCGCCGCTTTGGCATAGGTGCAGATGGCATTATGCTACTCAAAGAAAGCGGGAAAGCTGATTTTGAAATGGATTATTACAATGCTGACGGACGCTTAGGTAGCCTTTGTGGCAATGGTGGGCGCTGCATCGTAGCATTTGCCAAACGTATGGGATTAATTGACAGCGAAACTGCCTTTTTGGCAGCAGATGGCATACATCAAGCCCAAATTTCAGCGGAAGGTAACTGGGTAAGTCTTCACATGATGAATGTTGGCAAAGTAAATAGGGACGAAGATGCTTTTGTTATAGACACAGGCTCCCCGCATTTTGTTAAGCGGGTAACGGACCTGGCTAACCTAAACGTTTACGAGGAAGGGAAAAAAATAAGGAATAGCGAGCCATACCGGATCAAAGGCATTAACGTTAATTTTGTAGAAGAAGAGGCAGATGGTTATTTTGTTCGAACCTATGAACGGGGCGTAGAGGACGAAACATTGGCCTGCGGAACCGGTGTTACCGCTGTAGCGCTGGCCATGGCATCCTACAAAAAACAGGAAGGCAGCCTAAGTACACCAATCCGGGTTGCTGGCGGACAATTAAAGGTTAGTTTTCAAAAAGAAAAAGAAATATTTTCGCACATCATTCTGGAAGGACCTGCAACCTTTGTCTTTGAAGGAGATATTCAGCTAGATGCCTACTCATAATGCTTTTTAAATCATCACGCTGCTATATATGTTAAGAGTCGATGTAAAAAAGCCCTACCAACTCGTTTATTCGCTTTGTTTACATCCCTATTTGGGATACCTTGTGGAGCCGCACATCATCCAGCTAAATCCGGATGGGGGCTTTTCATTGACCCATAACCGTATATTCAGCCATACAGCGAAAGATTATCTGAAAAATTTGGATGATATAGACCATAAGCTAATCAAAACGCTTGATGAAATAGAACAGACTCACCTTATAAAACGTTACTATAAAAAACCTATCCGCCCTGCTACATTTTTCAGCGATATATTTGAAGACAAACTGTTTGAAACCATCAGACCTAAGATTGAAGCCAAATTAATGCAGGTCATGCCTTTACTACGCGATAAACCATTTTTTCTGATGAGCAAAGAAGGTTGGCCGGTAGAACGCAGGCTTACCATCGCTGAAGAACCAGCGTCCATCCTGTTTCATTTTAGGAGAACAGAAGAAGAAACCCGTTATTTTCCTACCATTAAATATAAAAACCTGCGTATTGAATTCATGTTTAAGGATGCGCAAATTGTTTTCAACCAGCCGGCCTGGATGATGCTTGAAGATACCTTATATTATTTTGATCAGCTGGTTGAAGGCAAAAAGTTATTACCCTTTTTACATAAACGCTTTATATCGATTGGACGCTCAACCGAACATAAATATTATGAAACCTTTGTTAGGGGCCTCATTGAAAAACACCCTGTATATGCCGAAGGTTTTGAAATCCAGACTCACCAGCACGATGCCACGCCAGTCATTAAGTTAATCTATGGCGAAAAAGGATCTTCTGAAGTTCAGCTTCATTTTAGATATGGGCCTTATCTGTTTGCAGCAGGTGCCGAAAATAAAGTGACCGTACGGATGCAGTACCTGGACGAAAAGGACACATATATCTTTCACCGCATAAAACGCTCCTTACAATGGGAGAAAAACCGCTTTCAGGAGTTACAGGATATGGGGTTGGAAATTCCGCAGGATGGACAACCTATACCTTCTGTGATCGATTGGATTCAGGAAAACTACGAGCTGCTTCAAAGCAAAGGATTTGAGATTGAACAAGACCGCCACAAACCTCAGTTCTTTTTCGGAAAGACCACCCTTAGTATAGAGGTAACCGAAGATAACGACTGGTTTGACGTAAATGCTGTGGCCCATTTTGGTTCGGTAAGGGTTCCATTCATAGACCTGAGAAATCACATTCTAAATAATATTCATGAATTTAAGCTGCCGACAGGCGAAATAGCGATCATACCCGAAGCTTGGTTTGCCCAATTTAGTAACGTATTCCATTTCTCGCCCGACAAAAATGCCATCCGCCTGCTTAAACACCATATTGGCTTACTCAACGACATCCGTGAAAGCGATTACATGCAACTAAGCATGGACAGAAAATTGCAAAGACTAAGCGAGTTTACAGAAATGGATGACGTGGCAGAACCCATGCATTTTAATGGTTCATTAAGGCATTACCAAAAAGCAGGCTACAATTGGTTTCACTTTTTAAAGAAATATCATTTTGGCGGATGCTTGGCTGATGACATGGGTTTGGGCAAGACCATTCAAACGCTGGCGATGTTGCAAAAGGTTAAAGAAGACCTCAGGGATACCGGCCAAGCGGGCACTTCCCTCATCATTATGCCTACGTCGTTGATCTATAATTGGCAAAATGAGGCCGCGCGCTTCGCCCCGGAGTTGAGCATCCTGGTACATACCGGCAGCATACGCGCAAAAAGCCCCGAAGGATTCGCCGACTATGACCTGGTAGTGACGACTTACGGCATCACGCGTAGCGATACCGAACTGCTCAAATCCTTTTACTTTTACTACATCATCCTGGATGAAAGCCAGAGCATCAAAAACCCCGCTTCAAAATCTTTCAAGGCTGTCCGGATGCTGCAAGGCAAAAACCGGCTCATCCTGAGCGGTACCCCCGTAGAAAACTCGGTAGCCGACCTCTGGCCCCAAATGTCTTTTGTCAACCCTGGCCTGCTGGGTACGCATGCTTACTTCCAGGAGACCTTCGTCAACCCGATCGAAAAGAAAAAGGACGAAGAACAGGCCCGCCGTCTACAGGCCATGATCAAACCGTTTGTATTGCGGCGCACCAAAAGCCAGGTGGCCACAGAGCTGCCCCCCAAAACGGAACAACTGTTCTTTTGTAAGATGGAAGAAGACCAGGAAGAGCTCTATGAACGCACCAAGTCTGAATACCGCAATGCCATTTTCGACCAGATCAACAATGAGGGGGTCAATAAAAGCCAGATCCAGATGCTGCAGGGCCTAACCAAACTGCGGCAGCTGGCCAACCATCCGCGCATGCTGGACCGGCATTACAAAGGAGCATCGGGTAAGTTTGAAAACGTGGTGCACACGCTTGAAAACGTACTGGAACGCGGGCACAAAGTACTTATCTTCTCGCAATTTGTCAAACAGCTTGACATCTATCGAGACTATTTTGACAAGCACCACATCAGCTATGCCTACCTGGATGGCGCCACGAAGAACCGCGAAAGCGTAGTAGAGGAATTCAGGCAGAACGATACCGTCAAACTGTTCCTGATCTCGATCAAGGCCGGTGGCGTGGGCCTTAACCTGGTTGAAGCAGATTACGTGTTTATCTTGGACCCTTGGTGGAACCCTGCAGTAGAACAACAGGCCATAGACCGTACGCACCGTATTGGCCAAACCCGCAATGTATTTATCTATAAATTTATCACCAAAGACTCGGTTGAAGAGAAGATCCTGGCGCTCCAAAACCGTAAAAAGGTCATTGCTGAATCACTGATCACTACCGAAGAAAGTTTTGTAAAATCACTTTCTGCCGATGACATCAGAGATCTTCTTAGTTAAGAATGCCCCCTCGCTAGCCTAATTACGTGGCAATATTTTAATCTCAAACAACGAATCCCACTTCTTCCCGGTCACAAAAAGGCGTTTTCCGACGGCGTCATAGGCAATCCCATTCAATACATCCGTATTGTCAAAGTGATCCTTTTGCGGAAGCAGTCCGATCAGGTTCAGCTCACGTAGCACCTCCCCAGTATTCGGGTCGATTACCACAATAATGTCCTTTTGGTACACATTTGCATAGATCAGGCCATCAATATACTCCAGCTCATTTAGCTGGTCTACGGGTCCTTTGTCATCATAGACTTCCAGGTATCCTTCTTCGGCACACGTCTCTTTATTTAGGAAATACAAGCGGTTGGAACCATCAGATTTAATAAGCCGGGTACCATCGTAACACAACCCCCAACCCTCTTTGCTGGCCTGGAACTGAAATTCAGAAAGTTTTTTAAACGAATTCTTATCAAACACGTAGCCGTTGCCATTACGCCAGGTGAGCATAACAATCTTATTACTGGGTACGACCGCCAAGCCTTCTCCAAAGATCTCTTTAGGAAATTCAATCTTCTTCAGCACCTTTCCAGTCTCCAGTGTCACCTTGCGCAATGAGGATTCACCCCACTCGCCGGTACTTTCATACAAGATACCGTCGTGATATTCCAGACCCTGCGTATAAGCGCTGGTGTCATGCGGATACGTTTTGATTACCGAGAAACTTAATTGCTCCGGAGCCTTGGGGGAGATAAGGACAACATTACTAAATGCCTCCAGTTGCTTGCCTCCCTGGTATAACCGCGTAGTGATGGAACGGCTGCCCAGTTTTAGTGAATCTGTAGCAATGGAAACAGGGGTACTGTCTTTTTTTGCAGCGATCACCCGGTCGTCCAGTAAATATACCACAGAATCGATCGCCGAATCGCTGACAGGAAAATTCATCTGCACAGCCACCTTATCGCCTTTTTTGACCAGCGTACCAGCCTCTGGTGTTTTAAAGTTCAATTCGGTAGCTTTCCGCTGGGTATTACAACCAGCTATACTGGATACCACCGCCACCAACATCATCAATCTTTTTAATATCATCACACTATTCGTAATTCAAAAATCGTAAATCGTAAATCGTATATTGTTTCATTCCGGCCAAAAAGCATCCTTAATATGCCGGATGTTAAAAGCGCCATCGCCGTTGGCAAAAATAGAAATTATATCAAAACGAATCTCGCCTTCATAGCCCTTTTGGCGAATATATATGTTAGCTGCCCGGTCTAAACGTTGTTCCTTTTGCCAATTCACCGCTTCAAACGGCAGGCCATAATCAGCACCTTTCAGGGTTTTCACTTCTACAAAGACCAGCACATTTCCATCCATCATAATCAGATCCACTTCCAGGTGCTTATAGCGCCAGTTTCGCTCCACAATGCGAAAGCCATTTTCAACCAAGTGCAGGTATGCAGCATGCTCACCATTAGCTCCCGTTTGTAAATGCTCTGCCATCGGCCTGTTATTTAACAACTACTGTCCCTAAAAAGGCCGTGATTTCTCGTTCCGCCTTCTTTAGGCGTTGATATTTACTCATCAGTATCTCCTGGTTAACGGCATCCTGTTCACGGCTAAGCTCTTCGCGGATAGATTGCATTTGGCTTTCCACCTTGCGCTTCTTAAGCCTGTAAATGGCCCCCAGCACCGCTGCCTTTAAGTTATCCAGTTCATCAGCCACATAGATCTTGCGTTTTTCGTCGTTCCAGTTGGGGCTTAAACTATAGGGAGAAGACAATAAAGAAATCGCCAGATCGGCCACTTCGCGGTCAGCATGTGTTATAAATAAACGCTCTTCCGGAATTTCCTGCCGTTCCAGGTACTCCTCGTAAATAGTGGCCACCTTCTGGCATACCGGATCAGAAAAACTCACATCTGCCAGGCCGGCAAAAATAAAAGGGGCCACCGGTATCTCGCCGTTTTGTTCCCAAGTGGCTGGCTTATTCCCATAATATAACAGCAACCTTATAATCTCGCGTTCCTGCAGCACATCCGGACGAATGATATCGTCTCCTACTGACAGCCCGGCAGGTTCATCAGCCAACAGATCAGCAGGGGGTTCATCCATTCCCGGAGGCGCATTCAATGCCTGCGAGCCCGTTGGGGGCCTGGAAACCTTGCGCGCATTGGTTACCCGTATTTTGTTCAGTTCGCTTACCAGGATCCGCTCTTCCATATCCAGCAGGGTGCTGCATTCGCGAATGAAAACCGAAGCTTTGATTTGGTCAGGGATGAGGGCAATACTCTCAACCACCTCATGGATCACTCCCGCACGTTTAATGGGGTCTGTACCTGCATCCTTTAATAAAACCTGCGTTTTATAAAAAATAAAATCCTGCCGGTGGTCTTCAACGTACTTTCGAAACGCTTCAGAACCCACTTTTTGCACATACGAGTCAGGGTCGTGCCCATCCGGAAATAACAAAACCTTTACATTCAGCCCATCTTCAAGCAGCATGTCCGTGCCGCGCAGTGAGGCCTTAATACCAGCCGCATCGCCATCATAAAGGATGGTGACATTTTTTGTAAAACGGGCTATCAGCCGGATCTGCCCGGTTGTAAGCGACGTACCGGAAGAAGCCACCACATTTTCTACCCCAGCCTGATGCATGGACAGCACATCCGCATAGCCTTCTACCAGGTAGCAGCTATCCTCTGCAAGCATGGCCTTTTTTGCAAAGTTAAGCCCATACAATACATCCGATTTATGATAAATAAGGCTTTCGGGCGAGTTGACATACTTAGGAACTTTCTTATCCGTTTTGAGGGTACGGCCTCCAAAACCCAACACCCGGCCAGTAAGGTTGTGTATGGGGAACATTACCCGGCCACGGAAACGGTCATATACTTTGCCACCGTCCCTTTTAATCACCAAACCGGTCTCGTCCAGAAATTCCAGGGCATATCCAGCTTTTGTGGATTGATCATACAGCGCATCCCAGGATTCTGGCGAATAGCCCAGCTCAAATTTCTGGATAATATCATCCCGATAGCCCCGTTCCCGAAAATAACTCAAGCCAATGGCCCTGCCATCCTCGGTATCCCAAAGCGTCTCTTTAAAAAATTTAGCTGCCCAATTAGTGACGATAAATAGGCTTTCACGACGGTCGTTGGTGAGTAACTGTTCAGGGGTCTGCTCCGTTTCTTCAACCTCAATGTTATATTTTCTGGCCAAATAGCGTAAAGCCTCCGGATAGGAGTACTTTTCATGCTCCATCACAAAGTGCACAGCGTCGCCCCCGGCGCCACAGCCAAAACATTTATAAATGCCGCGGCTTACGGAAACATTAAAAGAAGGAGTTTTTTCGTTGTGGAACGGGCAAAGCCCGATGAGGCTGGTGCCCCGCTTCTTCAAGTCTATGAAATCGCCGATCACCTCTTCAACCTGAACGGTGTCAAGAATCTTATCGACGGTTTCTTGTTTAATCATTCCCCAATCTGCGTAAGGCCAGGTAAGCCATGAGCCCCGTACTGAGCTCCAAGGCACTTTCATCTACGTCAAACGTAGGTGTGTGCACGGCCGAAACAATGCCTCGGCTTTCGTTGCGCGTGCCCAGCCTGTAAAAACAAGCATCGGCTACTTGCGAATAATAGGCAAAATCCTCTGCTGCCATCCATATGTCCAAGTCGACCACGTTTTCTTTACCCAAGTACTCTTCAGCGAAACCACGGGTCTGGGCGGTAAGCTTAGGCTCATTGACCAAAAATGGATAGCCCAACATAATATTGAAATCACAGGTTGCGCCCATGCTTTCGGCCATGCCTTCCGCCATCTTTTTCATGCGGATGTGCGCTTCCTTGCGCCATTTTTCGTCTAAAGCCCGGAAGGTACCTTCCAGATAGACCTCATTGGGGATCACATTGGTGGCCCCGTTGGCAATAACCTTTCCAAAAGAAAGTACCGATGGTGACTTTGGATCGGCAAAACGGCTTACCACCTGCTGTAGTGCCGTGATAATATGCGCGGTGATGACTACCGGGTCAATATTTTGTTGCGGTTGCGCGCCATGCCCGCCTTTTCCCCGCACGGTTACATACAGCTCATCCGCAGATGCCATGTATTTACCCGCTCTGAAACCCACCAAACCCGCATCTAAAAGTGGCATTACATGCTGGCCTATAACGGCTGAAGGCCTTGGATTTTCCAGCACACCCTCTTTGATCATGAGGTTAGCCCCCCCGGGAAGCCTTTCTTCCCCGGGCTGAAAAATCAGTTTAATGGTACCCCCAAAATCCTTTTTAAGGTGTGTGAGAATTTGAGCCGTACCCAGCAAAGAAGAAGTATGCACATCGTGTCCGCAAGCATGCATCACCCCCTCATTCTTTGAACCATATTCACGGCCGGGCGTTTCAAGAATGGGCAAGGCGTCCATATCGGCCCGCAAGGCCACCGTATCATTGGAAGGTTTGTCACCCTGGATAATCCCGACCACACCCGTATTAGCCATCTCTTTCCAGGAAATGCCCATCTCATCCAACCTGCTCTTTACGTAAGCAACCGTATTAAATTCCTGAAATGAAAGTTCCGGATGTTGGTGAAGGTGCCTGCGGTTTGCCACCACATCTCCATAAATAGACTTAGCCAACGAGTTGATGGACGCTTTAAGCATGTGTTCTCTGGATTAAACTTATTAATTTACTACATTCACCGTTTCAGGGAACAAGAACACTGAACCAAAGCTTTTCTTAAGCGCGTCCATCAATTCCTGTGCCTCCCGGCGATTGGTAAAATCACCCACCTTCACCCTGAAATTAGGTTCATCGTAAGTGATGTAACTATCCAAATCGGCAAACATGCGCTTAAACCTGGCTTGTTCAGCATAAGCCTTACTACGGTCGGCCCCAGAATAGATCTGAACACGGTATCCGGGAGCTGTTGATTTAACCCCCTTCTTATCCGTTGTTGTGCTCGCGCTCAGGCTGGCATCCGATGTAGTTTGCTCACCCTTTAGCTCCACCCTTTTCTTTTGTAATAAAGTGATCAGCGTATCCTTGGTTTCTTCCACCCTGCCTTGGCGCTGGGCCAATACAGGCGAAGCGAAAAGCGCTATTAAACCTATTATTAAAAAACTTTTCATCCTTTAATTTGCGCCGTGACAGTTTTTGTATTTCTTACCGCTTCCACAAGGGCAAGGATCGTTCCTGCCCGTCCTGTTTTCAACCTTAACAGGTTGTGTTTTCTGTAATTCTCTGGTGTCGTCAAACGGCAACCCTTCATTTCCACCAGCAGCTACCAATTCAGGTTTTGAGGTCCGGACACGGGCTTCCTGGCGCGGAATGGGCCTGGCCTCACGCACTTCCTGCGCCTCCTGGGCAGGAATCTCGCCCTTAAATAAAAAGCTGACCACCTCTTTATTCATATCAACAAGCATTTGTTTAAACAAATCAAACGCTTCCATTTTATAAATAATGATCGGATCCTTTTGCTCGTAAACCGCATTTTGTACGGATTGCTTCAATTCATCCATTTCCCGTAAGTGCTCTTTCCAAGCCTCGTCTATCAATGCCAGTACAATCCCTTTTTCAAAGGATTTAAAAACTTCTCTGCCATTGGTTTCCACGGCTTGACGAAGACCCGTGGCCACCTGTATGCCCCGAATACCGTCTGAAAATGGTACCACAATGTTTTCTATCTGCTGCCCACGGGTAGCAAAAACATCCTTAAGAACCGGCAATGTCTGCGAAGCGATCTTTTCTGCCTTCTGGTGATAAAATGCGATCACTTGATCAAAAACTTTATTCGTCAGGTTTTCAATGCCAGCATCTGAAAATTCACGCTCATTAACCGCCGGATCAATGGAAAATATACGGATCACTTCCAGTTGGAACCCTTCATAGTTACCTTCTTCCTTAAACTGGGTAACAATATCTTCTACCACATCAAAAATGGTATTATTCAGTTCCACATCCAGGCGTTCGCCAAATAAAGCGTTGCGGCGTTTGGCATAAATCACCGTACGCTGCGAGTTCATGACGTCGTCATACTCCAGCAAGCGTTTACGGATACCAAAGTTATTTTCTTCAACTTTTTTCTGGGCCCTTTCGATGGACTTGGTGAGCATGCTGTGCTGCATCACCTCACCCTCTTCAACACCCCATTTAGCCATGAGGTTTGAAATCCTTTCCGATGCGAACAGGCGCATCAGGTTATCTTCAAGTGACACGAAGAACTGCGAAGACCCCGGATCGCCCTGCCTGCCGGCACGCCCGCGAAGCTGGCGATCCACCCGGCGAGATTCATGGCGTTCTGTACCCACAATGGCCAAACCACCCGCATCCTTTACGCCTTCGCCAAGTTTAATGTCCGTACCACGGCCTGCCATGTTGGTGGCGATGGTTACCGTACCCGCCTTTCCGGCTTCTGCCACAATATCGGCTTCTTTTTGGTGCAATTTAGCATTTAACACATTGTGTTTAATGCCGCGTAGCTTTAACATCCGGCTTAGCAACTCAGAGATCTCCACGGAGGTAGTACCCACCAGTACCGGGCGCCCCTCTTGGGTCAGCCGTTGAATTTCTTCGGCCACGGCATTGTATTTTTCGCGTGCCGTACGATAGATCAGGTCATTGCGGTCATCCCGCTGCATGGGCACATTGGTAGGTATTTCTACCACATCCAATTTATAAATTTGCCATAATTCGCCCGCCTCCGTAACGGCAGTACCCGTCATCCCGGCCAGCTTGTGGTACATCCTGAAATAGTTTTGCAGGGTGATGGTGGCATAAGTCTGGGTAGCGTCTTCAACCTTTACATTTTCTTTAGCTTCCAGGGCTTGGTGCAAGCCATCAGAATAACGACGGCCCTCCATGATACGGCCGGTCTGCTCATCTACCAACTTGATCTTGCCCTCGTCAATAATGTATTCCTGGTCACGCTCAAAAAGCGTATAGGCCTTTAATAACTGATTAACCGAATGGATACGTTCAGATTTGATGGAGAAATCACGTAATAACTCCTCTTTTTTGGTCAATTTTTCTTCGCTAGGAAGGTTGGATTTTTCAATCTCTGCAATCTCGCTGCCTACATCCGGCATTACAAAAAAGTGGGCATCCTCACCCGAAGCCGTGATCAGTTCAATCCCTTTTTCGGTTAATTCAACCTGGTTGTTCTTCTCGTCGATCACAAAATATAACTCGGCATCTACTTTGGGCATGTTTTTATTCTGCTCCTGCATATAGTAGTTTTCAGTCTTGCCCAGAATTTGCCGGTTGTTGCTTTCACTTAAAAACTTAATAAGCGCTTTATTTTTAGGTAAACCCCGATGCGCCCTCAATAAAGCTAAGCCACCACTTTCTTCATCGGTCTCGCCAGCCGCAATCATCCGTTTAGCCTCATTCAGCACCCCATTAATATAAGCCTTTTGGGTATTGACCAATCGCTCAATGCGGGGTTTTAGATCATAAAACTCATGCTCGTCCCCACGCGGGATAGGTCCTGAAATAATTAATGGGGTCCTGGCATCATCAATCAGTACCGAGTCAACCTCATCTACCATGGCATAATGCAGCTTGCGCTGTACCAACGCTTCAGGTGACTGGGCCATGTTATCGCGCAGATAATCGAAACCAAATTCATTATTGGTACCAAAAACAATATCGGCCGCATAAGCCTTACGGCGTGCGGCTGAATTGGGCTGGTGTTTGTCAATGCAATCAACCCGCAGGCCATGAAATTCAAACAGCGGGCCATTCCACTCAGAGTCACGCCGGGCAAGGTAATCGTTTACGGTTACAATGTGTACCCCCTGACCAGACAGGGCATTCAGGTAAGCAGGCAATGTACCCACCAACGTTTTCCCTTCACCCGTACTCATTTCGGCTATTTTACCTTCGTGCAGCACAATACCACCAATCAGCTGCACGTCGTAGTGTACCATGTTCCAGGTAACTTCCGTACCGGCTGCCAGCCAGGTGTTTTTCCACAGGGCTTTATCACCCTGAATTTGTACATTGGATTTAAGGGCCGCCAACTCGCGGTCAAATTCATTGGCAGTTACTTCAAGCACGGGATTTTCGGTAAAACGGCGGGCCGTTTCTTTTACCACGGCAAAAGCCTCTGGCAGTATCAGCATAAGCACCTCTTCCAGCTTTTTGTCACGGTCTTTTTCAAGCTTATCCACCTGCTCGTAGATCGCTGTTTTTTCAGCCATATCCACCGCTGCAGATTCAGCCTTGGTTTTCAGACCTGCAATTTCTGTGTCAATTTCAGACAGATGCTTGCTTATCCGTTCCTTAAGTTCTGCGGTTTTTCCCCGCAATTCATCGTGGCTCAGGTTTTCGAGCCTGGCATATTCCTCCTTGATCTTTTCTATCAACGGGGTTATACCCTTTATATCACGATCAGATTTACTTCCGAAAAGTTTACTTAAAAATCCTAACATTATTTCAACGTTCTAAATACATCTTGCGCCGGCAACAAATAAGCCAAATGCTCCCGGGCTGCTTAACTGTGCCAAAATGACATCACTACCCTGCAAAGTTAATGAACGGCACATTCATCACTGCAAGTTTAAGGAATATTCCTTAAATATTTATCATCCCCTAAACGCATTCCAGCCCTGGGCAGTTAACGGGTGTACCTGCCCGCTTTTTGAAATGAGCTCTTTGCCGCTGTTTTTTTCAGTTATGTGGCCAATAACCGTAATTTCGGGTACATTTTTAATTTTTTCATAATCGGCCTGTTTAATGGAGAAAAGCAATTCATAGTCTTCCCCACCACTAAGGGCACACACCGTCGGGTCCAAATTAAATTCGCGGGCCGTATCATAGGTCATAGGGTCAATCGGGATCTTTTCCTCATACAGTTTGCACCCCCGTTCAGACTGGTTGCAGATATGCAGCAGTTCTGATGCCAGCCCGTCCGAAACATCGATCATCGAGGTAGGCTTTATTTTCAGGTCGCGCAATAGGTCAACAATGTCTTTGCGGGCCTCGGGCTTAAGCTGCCGTTCAATGATGTAATCTTTTCCCTCCAGGTCGGGTTGAATTTCGGGGTTTTCCAGGAAGATCATTTTTTCCCTTTCAAGCAGTTGCAAGCCAACATAAGCACCACCCAGATCACCGGACACGCAGATAAGATCGCCCTCAGAAGCACC
Source organism: bacterium A37T11 (assembly GCA_900109895.1). GTDB lineage: Bacteria > Bacteroidota > Bacteroidia > Sphingobacteriales > Sphingobacteriaceae > A37T11. The sequence goes on along the minus strand of FOBR01000019.1, from coordinate 13,650 downwards.
ATTGCGGTACACAATGTCGGCAGCTTTGGCATGCCCAATGCTGGTTACACTAATGACCAGCCCTTGGGCTGAAGCCGAGGTATCGCCCCCGATAAGGTCAACGCCAAACTTGTCGCAGGCCAGCAATGCACCAACATACAGCTCTTCAACGGCCTCTATCGGGAATTTAGAAGACACGCCGATGGAAAACGTAATTTGGCTGGCAAGGGCATTCATGGCGTAAATGTCGCTCAGGTTCACCTGCACAGCTTTATAACCAAGGTGCTTCAGTGGCACATACCGCAGGTCAAAGTGTATCCCTTCTAAAAGCAGGTCGGTTGAAATAAGCGTTTTTTCATTTTTAAAATCGAGCACAGCCGCATCATCGCCGATGCCCTTGAGGCTACTGGCCTCTTTTAGCACCACCGATTTGGTGATAAGGTCTATGAGGCCAAATTCGCCCAGTTGGTTAATATTTGTAGTGTCTTTATTGTCAAACATTTTCCGGATTATTGGTTTTGTGATCTATTAGTTCCATCCCGAATTGTTGCGCGATGTGGTGTTTTAATGTTTCTTTTACTTCGTCCATATCCAGCGAGTGCCCTAATTCCTGCTGCATGGAAGCGACGGCTTTGTCTTCTATGCCACAGGGCACAATGTTGCTAAAATAATCAAGATGGGTATTAACGTTAAGCGCAAAGCCATGCATCGTTACCCAACGGCTGCTACGCACGCCCATGGCGCATATCTTGCGCGCCCGCTCATTATCCGGATCAATCCACACCCCTGTATAGCCCGGATAGCGGCCGGCCACAATGCCATAATCGGCCAGAAACTGAATGACGGCCTCTTCCAGGGTACGCAGATACAGGTGAATATCGGTAAAGAAGTTGTCCAGATCCAGTATCGGATAGCCTACCAACTGCCCGGGGCCGTGATAGGTAATATCGCCCCCCCGGTTCACTTTATAAAAGCTGGCCTCCTTTTCGGCCAGAGCCTCCTCATCCAGCAACAAATGGTTGTGCTTGCCGCTTTTCCCCAACGTATAAACATGGGGGTGTTCCGTAAAAACCAGGTAATTATGCGTAGGATGGTCGGTATGTTGGTTGCGGTTATCGGTTTTTTCCTGTACAACCTTGTTAAAGACCGCCTCCTGCCTATCCCAAGCCAACTGGTAGTCTAACAAACCCCAATCCTCAAAAATTACTTTTTTATTTATACTCATAACAGGGGCGGCTGTTCGCTGGTATATCCCAACATGTAATTTCCAAATTCTTCATAATACACCTCATAACGGGCACTTTTATACGGGCCGTTAAGCTGCGCCTGCAGCATGCCCCCTTTGGGCTGGTACACAAAAGGACCAATCAGGATATTGTCCCTGAAAGAAACACCCTTTTTTCCCTGCAGTTTGTAAACAGCCTCTTTGGCACACCAACAGGCATACAGTTGCCTGATCCGATGGGGGCCTTGGATATAGTTTAATTCAGCAGGCTTTAAAAACCGGGAGGCAATGCGCTCAATCTTATCACTCACCAGCTCCAGGTCAATGCCCACATCGCCATGATCGCTTAGCATCACGCCCGCATAATCAAAAGAATGGGTAAGCGAGATTTTTTGCGGAAAATTAGTGAGGTAAGGCTTCCCGTTTTCATCTGATGGGCAATCAATATAACCATCCGTATGCAGCATTTTGCGCAGCAACACCCGTGTACCCAGCCAGTGCGAAGTCCGTTTCCCTTTATCTATCCGTTGCAAATAGGCCCTTTCACTATCATTAAGCTGCAATTGCATGAGCAGCTCAGCGGATGATTCCTCAATTTTCCACAACGCAATACGCACCCCTGAACCAACCTCTTTTTGATATGCTAAAGCCACCTAAATAAAATTTATGCAAAAATCGGCAATCTCAATTTAAAATCCCACATATTCGCGTAATTTTGCGCATGATCCTTTCTGACAAACGTATTCTCGAAGAAATAGAGCTGGGCAATATCATTATAGAACCCTTTGACAAAACTTGCCTGGGTACCAATTCATACGACGTGCACCTGGGTAAATACCTGGCAACCTACCGTGACCGGGTACTCGATGCTAAAAAACACAATGAAATTGATCACTTTGAAATACCGAAAGACGGTTTTTTATTGCAGCCAAACACCCTTTACCTGGGTGTGACCATGGAATACACCGAAACACACCGGCATGTCCCATTTTTAGAAGGTAAATCGAGCACCGGGCGCTTAGGGATAGACATCCATGCCACAGCAGGCAAAGGCGATGTGGGTTTTTGCAACACCTGGACCCTTGAAATTTCCGTAGCGCAACCCGTACGCATTTACGCAGGCATGCCCATCGGCCAGCTCATATACTTTGTCGTAGAGGGCGAAATTGAAACGTTTTATAACAGCAAAGGCAACGCTAAATACAATAACAAAACCACGAAGCCTGTAGAAAGCATGATGTGGAAGAATAGTTTTTAAACGGCCGCTAACACTAATCGCCTCCGAACTCCATTAAATAGGATTTCAAAAACTCATCCAGCTCGCCATCCAACACAGATTGCGCGTTGGAAGTTTCGTAATTCGTGCGCAGGTCTTTGACCAGCTTATACGGGTGCAAAACATAATTACGAATTTGCGAACCCCATTCAATCTTCTTTTTATTACCTTCAATAACTGCTGTAGCCTCCCGGCGTTTCCGCATTTCTACTTCATACAGCTGTGATTTGAGCAAGCGCATGGCATTTTCTTTGTTTTGCAGCTGTGAGCGGCTCTCCTGGTTTTTGATAACGATGCCTGAAGGTTTGTGATGCAGCCGTACGGCGGTTTCAACCTTGTTCACATTCTGACCACCTGCCCCGCCAGAACGGAAAGTATCCCATTCGATCTCGGAGTCCTTTACTTCGATCTCAATATTGTCATCAACCAATGGGTATACATATACCGAAGCAAAGGACGTATGCCGCTTGGCATTCGAATCAAAAGGCGAGATGCGAACCAACCGGTGCACCCCGTTTTCACCCTTTAAGTATCCATAAGCAAACGGGCCGCTAAACTGCAGTGTTACCGACTTAATACCGGCCACATCTCCCTCCTGAAAATCCTGCTCGGTAATTTTGCAACCATTGCGCTCGCCCCACATGCGGTACATCCGCATCAGCATGGCAGCCCAGTCACAACTTTCAGTACCCCCGGCTCCGGCGGTAATTTGCAGTACAGCATCCAGCTGGTCTTCCTCGGCACTGAGCATGTTTTTAAATTCAAGCTCTTCAACTTTTATCCTGGCATCGTCATACAGCTCTTGCAAATCAGCCTCCGTAGCATCGCCTGCCTGGAAAAAATCAAACATGACCGAAAGGTCGTCTATGGCATCCAGCGTCGCTGTAAACCCATCCGTCCACACCTTTTTACTTTGTATACTTTGTAATATTTTTTCTGCTTTTTGAGGATCATCCCAGAAATTAGGTTGCATGGACTTGTCCTGCTCGGCATTAATGTCTATTTGTTTGGCATCGATGTCAAAGATGCCTCCTCAGGGAAGCAGCTCTATCCCTCAAATCCTGAATATTTTCTTTGGTCATGCGGGCAAATCTACAATTTCTTTTTTAATGCATTCGCTTTTTCAGAAATATAGGCATTCGAAGGGATATTTTCAAGCCACCGGAGCGCATCGTAGTTATTTCCGGCACTTGCATAGCTCAGGGCAATATAAAAGGCCGCTTCATACTGAAAAATGGAACCACTGCTGTACACATTCAGCAGATCATTGCGGGCAGTAGCAAATTCGCCCGTATGCAACAGCGAAATTGCGTGATAAAAAAGCAGGTACGTATCGTTGGTTTGCTTATCAAGCAATTGATCAAAAAAGGACAACGCTTCCTGGTACTCATGCGCGTTAAAATGCCTTACCGCATCCTGGATGGTACTTTCATTTCCGCTTCCCCGTTCAATGGCAAACATCATCGTCATATCGCTGGCATACTGGTCTACCAGATTTTTCTTCCAGGGAGACCACAAGAACAGCAACACAATCACCGCAACCGTTGCACTGGAATAAGTAATGATATTTAAAGTACTATCCGTGATGCGCTGATAAAAAGACCGCCTTTTAGGCTTAAAATGATATCTTTTGTCATCATTGATATCCCGGGATATATTTTGCAGCTCTTCCTTGTACTCCTTTTCATTGATTGCAGACTTCATGGCCTTTGAAATACTCTGGTTCACATATTGATAAAAATAAAGCTCATCAGCGAGTTCTTTATTCTGAGCCAGATCACGCTCAAAATTAGCCCGCTCACCACTGCTCATCTTACCCGTAAGGTACCGTTCTATATTTTCGTAATTAACACCTGTCATCTTGTAAAGGGGTCAAACTTTCTTTGGGCTAAAGTAGCAATTATTTTTTAAACCGTATATTCGCCCATAAAATACGCATAAAGAAATCTGTGACTGTTAGACAAATTAAGAAGTTTCTGGTCTTTTCCTTATTCATCCTCTTCTTTCCGGCTTGCCTATGGGCCAATAATGCCCTGCCAGAAAAATGGAAACAGCAACTAGACGCCAACAAGCGCGCGAACCAACTGGAAGATTGGATAAATACCTGGGCAAATGCCCTAAGCGAAAATCCAGAAAGCACCCTGGCATGGTCATCGCGGATTCTTAATGACCGCTGGCGTGCACCCCAAACAGAAGATGAACACATTGCCTGGATAAATCTACTCGTAATTGAAGGTTATAACCTGTTAACGCATGGCACCATTATCCAATCCATAGCAGCCTATGAAAAGGCCTTAAGTTACTATTCAAATTACCCATTTATACCGCCAGAAAAGATCGTAAAACAATTATTTTTTCCGTTAAGCCAAAACTATGCGCAGTTGGGCGACTACGCTCAGGTATATAATATACAGGAAAAGGCGCTTTCGCTTATCCAGAATACTTCCCAGGTAAAACTACTCGCCACACTCTATAATAACCTGGCCATTACTTGCCGTTGGGTAGGCAACCCGGGGCAAGCATCCATATATGCCTCCAACGGATTAGACATCCCGGGAATAGACCGCTTAACAGAAGCAGAGCTGCTAACAACATTGGCAGACGTTGAATTGTTCAGGGAAATTGATGACTCTCCCGAAAACTACATTAAGGAGGCCTATACTATACTGAGCCATCAGAAAATGAACCCTGACGTTGCCCAGCGCTTTAGTACCACCCTTCAGGTTTATGCCCGCATTCAAGCTGCCGCACACCACTATCCGCAAGCCCTGGTTTATTTGGATAGATCGTTGCATTTGCTCAAAACTTATTTCCCCGAAGGCAAGCCCCTTGAAAAAGCAAAAATATTGGCCCAAACAGGCAATATATATATTCGCCAAGCAAATTACCAGCGTGCCCTACCTTGTTTTACGGAAGCTATCAAACTGCTCTTACCCCAGCATACGCCTTATCAGATCTATGCTGAACCCACGCTGATGGATGTTAAACTAGGCCTGGCCAGAAGCCATGCCGCATTGCACCAGCCTAAGTTAGCCCTGGATGAATACCAGGACGTGTTTTATGTTTTTGAAAAACTAGGGCAAATATTTTACAGTGAGAACAGCCAGTACACGCAGCAGCAAATTTTGCGCGAAGTTGCCGAAGAAGCCATTGCATTGGCCTATGCTCAATATAAAAAATACCAGGATCCGCAATACATAACCACCGCCTTAGCCCTGTCAGAAAAGCACAAGACCTGTATACTGGCCGATGAGGTGAACCGGCACATCGCTGCGGGTAAACCGGATGAAATCAACACGCATTTACAACAAAGAAGCCGCTTTTTGCGCGCAATTTCGTGGTATGAAAACGATTTGATCCTGGCATTGATCAATAAACAGGCCGATACAACTATTATTCGTAAAAATCTAAAAAAGGTAAACCAACAGCTCACGCTTTTGCAGCAGCAGCTTACTAAGCAATACCCTTTATTTAGTTCCGGACTTACACAACCCACCAATAAAACCAAACAGCAGCTAGCTAATTTGCCTGACAGTGTACAGGTACAAGCCTATTTCTGCGGTTTTGATTATTATTATGCCTTTTCGTACAGCAAAACCGGATTCCTGGCATTTGACCGTTTGGAGAATGCACTATTACTGGATTCTGTTATTGGCAATTTTAACCGAAAATATTTTCAGGAAGGCCCGACAGAATTGTATAACCGGCCTAAAGAATACCTACAAGAAGGCGAGCATATTTACAAATTGCTTTTTAAGCAGCATAGTCCAGAACGCGCACTGATCATAATACCCGATGGTGCCTTAAACACGCTGCCTTTTGACGCACTGATTACCAAACCAACGCAAGGCATTGATGTACAGAAATGGCCGTTTTTGACCAAAAAATATCGCCTCTCATACGCGTATTCAATAGCCAACTGGTTTGAGCAGACGGAGGGCAGCAAAATGCGAACGCATAATGGAAACTTCACCGGTTTTTTTATGCCCTTTATGGGAATATATGGACAGGATGGATTGAAAGCGGTCAAAGCAGAAAAAACCCGCGTCAAAAATTTAGTGCGGGGTCAATACTATTGGGATGATGATGCCCAGGTAACCACTATGGTTAAGCAGCTGCCACAATCAGAGGTGGTACATATCAGTACGCATGCCATGCTGGTAGGGGCTGATCGGGTACCCATGCTGCTTTTTAAGGACAGAAGATTGCTCATACCAGACCTTTACCCCTTCATGACCCAGCCTTCATTGGTTGTACTTGGTGCTTGTCAAAGCGGCAGTGGCTGGCTGGATTCAGGCGAGAGCCTCATAGGCCTGGCCCGGGAGTTTTACGCACACGGCCCCGGAGGAGTAGTATCGGGTCTCTGGAACATTGATGACGAGTTGGCTGCCCAATTCATGGAAAAATTTTATAAACACCTCATGGCTGGCGAAAATAAAGCCGAAGCACTGCATAGCACCAAAATTGAGTGGTTGAATGACCCCAAAATTTCGCCGATGAACAAACTACCCTACTATTGGGCGGGCATGATTTACAATGGCGATTTTGAGCGCGTACACCTTCGCCGCGCCTGGCCCTGGGCCAATGAGGTACTGGTATTCCGCGTGCTGCTGGTTATTTTCATTGTAAGTGCTGCCGGCTGTCTATGGTGGCAACGAAAATGGGTAGCCTCTTTATTTAAAAAAAGAAAAAAACGATATTGGTAACCTAAAGTTTGTAAATTAGCGTTATATTAAGAATAAAAATAATACACCATGTTAGCACAAATAAATTTTACAGAAACAAACGCTTATAAATATCTCAGCAACCATTATATAGATATTGCTACCAAACACCTGCGCGAATTGTTTGCTTCAGATCCGGCCCGATTTGACAAGTTTTCGCTCACCTTTGGCGATATTTTGTATGACTATTCCAAAAACCGGATCGACGACGAAACCATGGCGCTGCTGTTCCAGCTCGCTCGAGAATGTAAGCTGGATGAAGCTATCAAGTCCATGTTTGCCGGAGAGCTCATTAATGAAACTGAAAACCGCGCGGTGCTGCATACCGCCCTGCGTTATCAGGGCGAAGGGCCAATCCTGGTTGACGGAAAAGACGTAGTACCGGATATTCAAGGCGTACTCAAGCACATGGAAACGTTTAGCCAGGCTGTCATCAGTGGCGAATGGAAAGGCTATACCGGCAAGGAAATAACTGACGTGGTCAATATTGGTATCGGTGGATCAGACCTGGGTCCGGTAATGGTAACAGAAGCCCTCAAACCCTATAAAACCCGGCTCAATGCCCATTTCGTATCCAATGTAGACGCTACCCACCTGGTAGAAACCCTGAAAGGGCTAAATCCTGACACCACCCTGTTCCTCATCGCCTCCAAAACCTTTACCACACAAGAAACCATGGCCAACGCCCATTCAGCCAGGCAATGGCTGCTTGACAGCGGCGCCGTAACGGCCGACATTGCCAAGCATTTTGTGGCTTTGTCTACCAATAGTAAAGGAGTTTCAGCATTTGGCATCGACACAGCAAACATGTTTGAGTTTTGGGATTGGGTAGGCGGCCGCTACTCGTTATGGAGCGCCATTGGCCTTTCCATTGTGCTCAGCATCGGTTTTGACAATTTCCACGAACTGTTAAAAGGTGCTTATGCTACCGACCAGCATTTTCAGCAAGCGCCCTTTGAAGAAAATATCCCGGTAATCATGGGCCTTATCGGCATTTGGTATAACAACTTTTTTGATGCCGAAACCCTGGCCATTTTGCCCTATGATCAATACTTGCACCGCTTTGCCGCCTATTTTCAGCAGGGCGATATGGAGAGTAATGGCAAACATGTGGATCGCACCGGCCAACCCGTTGATTACCAAACCGGGCCCATCGTATGGGGCGAGCCCGGCACCAATGGCCAGCACGCCTTTTACCAGCTTATCCACCAAGGCACCAAATTAATCCCCTGCGATTTTATAGCCCCCGCCCAAAGCCATAACCCGCTCGGCGAACATCACCCGATGCTTTTGTCTAACTTTTTCGCACAAACAGAGGCGCTGATGAATGGCAAAACGGAAGAAGTCGTTGTAGAAGAATTAAAAGCTTCCGGAAAAACAGAAGAAGAGATTGAGCGTATTAAGCCCTTTAAGGCTTTTGACGGCAACCGCCCCAGCAACTCATTCCTTATCAAAAAAATTACGCCCTACACGCTGGGCCAGCTCATCGCTTGTTATGAGCACAAAATTTTTACACAGGGGGTCATCTGGAACATCTTTAGCTTTGACCAATGGGGAGTGGAGCTTGGCAAGCAACTGGCCGGCAATATTCTGCCAGAATTGCGTACCAATGAACCTGTCAACAGCCATGACACCTCTACAAACGGACTTATTAACAGGTATAAGGACTGGCGATAAGGGTCGGTATGTTTTTTGCATTGGCCTTACATATAATTAAATAAAAAAAGAGGTACAAAAAATGAATATAGGATTTTTGTTATTGATCGTCGTCGGCATTGTAAGCTTTATTGTGCAATGGCGTTTCAAAAGCAGGTTTAAAACATTTTCAGAAATGCCCCTCAGCAGTGGGCTAACCGGCCGTGACATTGCCGAAAAAATGCTGCACGACAACGGTATTTTCGACGTAAAGATCATTTCGGTGGATGGCACGCTGAGCGACCATTACAACCCCGGCGACCAAACCGTGAATCTTAGCCCTGAAGTATATCAGGGACGCAGCATTGCCGCTGCGGCAGTAGCAGCCCATGAATGCGGACACGCCGTGCAGCATGCCAAAGCCTATTCCTGGCTGCAATTGCGCACAGCCGTCGTACCAATCGTGAGTTTTGCATCCCGGATGACCGGTTGGGTATTGCTTATCGGCGTTTTTATGCTCAGTTCTACCCCATGGGTGTTGGCCATCGGTGTAACCGCGCTGGCTCTTACCACCCTGTTTAGCTTCATTACACTGCCGGTAGAATTTGATGCTTCGCGCCGTGCACTAGCCTGGCTAAATAATAATCGAGGCGTGATGCAAAGCAGCACAGAATATAGCGGAGCAAAAAGTGCCCTCAGCTGGGCAGCCATGACCTATGTCGTTGCCGCATTGTCATCCTTAGCGATGCTGGTTTATTATGCGATGATCTTGTTGGGAGGTAGAAGAAATTAACTATAAGGTTTTAGGCTGTAGGCAAAGTTAAGCCTGCAGCCTAATTCAATTTATGCGGTGCAATTAAATTAAATTTGGGTATTTCTACATCAAACAATCTGCCATCTACCTGCCGCAGCATTTGATAGGTACCCACCATGCTGCCCATATCGCTTTTAAGATTGCAGCCAGACACATATTCATGTTGGCCTCCCGGTTCTAAAACAGGTTGTAACCCTACAACCCCTTCGCCTTCCACTTCCCGGTGGGTTCCATTTGAATCGAAAATCTGCCAGCGCCTGCGCAAAAGTTGCACGGTATAATCGCCCACATTCTCAATCATGACCTTATAAGCAAACATAAAATGATCGTTCTCGGGGTTAGAATATTCGGGCTGATACATCGTTTCAACCGAAACTTTTACTCCATCGGTAATATATGCAATCATAGCTGTACTATTTTTTTGCAAGTTAGCAAATGTGCAATAAAAACAAAAATTTGCTGATATTTTTTGTTACTTTGTAGCCATGGCATTACACTTGGCATCGCTTAATTCCGGCAGCAACGGCAACTGCTACTACATCGGCAACGAGCAGGATGCCGTGTTGGTAGATGCGGGAATCTCCTGCCGTGAAACTGAAAACCGTATGGCCAGGCTAGGGCTCAGTATGCAACGTGTAAGGGCCATTTTTATCTCTCACGAGCATAGCGACCACATAAAGGGACTCTGTTCTCTGGCCCGAAAATACCGGCTGCCCGTTTACATCAGCGACGGCACCCTGCACGCCTGCCGCTTTGAAGTACCCCCTTCACAAATCCACTCGCTCACCGCCTGCCAGCAATGGTCAGTAGGGCAACTCACCGTTACTTCCTTTTCAAAGTATCACGACGCTGCTGAACCGCATAGCTTTGTCATTAGCCAAAAGGGTATTCACGTAGGGGTATTTACCGATATCGGACGCATCTGTGAGCAAACCATCCATCATTTCAGCCAATGCCACGCCGCCTTTCTGGAAGCAAATTACGACGAAGAAATGCTTATGAACGGCCGCTACCCCTATTTCCTCAAAAACCGCATTCGCGGCGGCCACGGCCATTTATCCAATGCACAAGCACTGGAGCTTTTCATCAAGTACCGCTCGCCGGCCCTCAGCCATTTGTTGTTAGCACACCTTTCAAGAGACAATAACGACCCAGAACGGGCCGCAACGCTTTTCAGGCAGCACAGCCAGCAAACAGAAATCGTCGTAGCATCAAGATATGTGGAAAGTAAGGTTTATACCCTGGCAACGGGCATATAAACCCATCCGTTAAAATCAACTTTATCAAGAAGCCGAAGCCATCAACGCCAGGTTGCAGATTAGCACCATCAGCCCTAAGTGGATGGTCATATACTCCTTAATAGCGTCGCGTGCAGCGTAGAGTTGCTTTTTGACCATATACCGGCTTATGTTCATGCGGGCTGCTATCTCATCCAGGCTCAGCTCCTCTTCGGTGCTCAGCAAATAGACTTGGCGGCGCTTTTCAGGGAGCTGGTCAATGGCCCGCTGTAAAATCTCTTGCTGCTGTTCAAAGGAATATGAAGCATCAGAAAAAGCTATATTTCTAGATTTGGCTTTTAATAGATAGTCTCCCAAAGTGTTCACGAAATAGGTGTTGTACCGTTGTATTGAAGTTATTTCACCTGCACAACACCGTTATTTCAATCGATTTTGAGGGAAAACGCGAAATAGAACCTCAATCCATGCGCGACCTCTACGACAAAGTGGAAGGCTACCATTATTTCCGTCATCGCCGCGAAATGATCGCTGGCCGCAAAGCCATCGCTAGCATGCGCGAGTATGGCCGCGTAGTGATGGTAACGCTAGCCGCCCCACGCCCCGGCCAAGAAATAAAAATAGCCGACCGTCAACGGGAAGAATTTTTGATTTGGAGGGTGATGGAGGAGGAATAACAAAATTAATTTTTAAATTGTTACCATTTTGGTAACAATTATTTATATATTTGCATAGTTATTATGAGAATTATTGCGGTAAAGACGTTACGGAATTATTTGGAAGAGTTTCCCAAAGCAGAACAAGCGCTTTTATCCTGGTATGAGGAGGTGGAATACGCAAACTGGAATCATCCCAACGAATTGAAGGCTCAGTACCGTAATGCTTCTGTACTGACAAATAAAAGAACCGTCTTCAATATTCACGGTAATACCTACAGGCTATTGGTGGATATTGAGTTCAGACTGAAAATTGTGTTCATCGTCTGGTTTGGGACGCATGAACAATATGATAAAATGGATGCAAAAACGATAAGCTATGTTAAGGCCCGTAAAAAATGATGAACAATATGAAGATGCATTGGCACGTGTATATCAGCTCATGCAAAAAGATTTGAAACCCAATTCAAGGAAGTCAGATGAGTTGGAAATACTTTCAATATTGATTCACGAATATGAACAGGTTCACTATCCGGTTCCGACCCCCAATCCGCTCGAGGCGATTAAGTTCAGGATGGAACAAATGAATATGTCTGAAGCTGAGCTATCGGATATAATAGGTTATCGTTCGCGTAAGTCTGAAATTCTGTCTGGAAAACGGAAACTGAGCTTATCCATGATCCGTAAACTAGCCGAAAAGCTCAATATTCCAGCTGAAGTACTCATACAAGCGTATTAAGGCAGCAGGTTTCATCATTGCATGGCGAATCCGCTGTAAACATCGGATCGGGTACTTCAGCATTTAAGCATATTAATGATAATCAATTACTGAATTAGGAACTGGGAGGAAGTCCCGGTGCTGCCGAAGCGGCATAGGGAAAATAGGCGAAGTGATCTAGGCACGCAGCCGGCTTTTCCCAGCCGCAGAGGTAGTGCCGGGACTTTCCGGGCTCCCTTGGAAGTCAGTTAATCGCTTAAACGCAAATCCATTCCAACTTTCTTTGGCATCCATTTTTAACGATAACCTATTGACATACAACTAAACCTGAACCTACTTTTGTCCTGTCGCCCGGCATGGTGCCCAGCTATAATTACGGTTTGCACTCACAGCAGAGCAGGTAGCCTTCCTGGACAGCCTTCCCGAAGCAACCTGTGCACTCTGGGCCAGTCAGATCGCTTATGCTATTTGCCAGGAGATCGCCATTACGCTCACCTAACCGGAACAAAAAACCGCATTGACACACGATGGTTCCAAATTCATCGAGCCAGACGGCCGGACAGGAACCGGATCCGGTGACACCCAAGGTTTCGAAGATAAGGAAGAAACCACCTTTTTTCTGAATTTCACCATCAGCTACTAGCGAAAAAGTAATGTAAGTATTCGGCTATGCGCAGGCCGTCGTTGTGGCTGATGGCTTCGTGCACCCCGATCTCTGCACGGTATATTTGAGGCAGGGTTGGCTGCTGTGTCCAGCGAGTTATAGCAGCAGGCTTACCAGGAGCGACGCCATGGCCCAGAAGTAAAACAAGTAGAGGCAGCCATAGGCTATTGATCTTTACCATTCGTTTAATTAATTAAATGATTTTACCATTATTTGATAGACCGTGGAGGCAGCTAGTTTGGCCATGGCCAGTAGCAGTGCTGCCAGGGGCAGCGTGGACAAGATACCTGCGTCTAAAACGCCTGCTGAGGGATCCAGGAGGCGCAGCAGCGGGCCGCTCCACAGGAAGAGTGCTACCGCTTCCAGTAACCAGGCAATTCCGGCGAATTTACTATTGATAAAAAATATGCAGCAATAGTTAGTTAAAAAACCCACATAGTTAAGCGGCCTTAGTGCCATATAAAATAAGTTCTTTGACATGTTTTTGATTTTTCATCATTATCATTTGATTTTTAATGGCGATGAAGCTTGCTTGCGCAGGTTTAGGTAAGTCTGGGTTTATACCAAACTTGCTAAAAATTGTTTCTAATAGTAATGCATTGTGATTCATTGTCTTAATATCAGCCATTGAGAATGCTTCCCTTTCTTCTTTTGGTATGGATAGCCAATTGGCAGCCTTAGCAATATTTACTGCAGATAGAGCCATATTGAAGTGGAAGTCCAG
>FOBR01000037.1 GCA_900109895.1 bacterium A37T11 | reverse complement strand
GCTCTTTTAGTATTCGCATCTCTTCTGGATTTGAGTACAATTTACAAAATATTATCTTCATAAACAAATTTTTGTGACTTAAATGGGTAAGCCTATAATTTTATAAATAAGTTTACAGAGAACAATTTTATCCTAACATCAAGACCCTACTCTAATATAGAAAATTTGCCTTTATTCTCCAATTTCAAAATTAAAGATTTGAGCTTAGAGCATGGCGAAATTAAAGGATTTGTTTATAGACAATTAGAGAATGAGAAAGAAATAGCAAACAAAATCATACAGTCTATTGAAAACGCAAAAGGAAAATATATTCATAGCTTTTTAAAAAATCCCTTACTCCTTTCTCTTTATATTTTGACCTTCCAGAGCTATGCATCAATACCCGACAAAAAATACATTTTTTACCGACGGGTCATTAATGCACTGTTTTCAGAGCATGACAGTAAAACTAAACTTGGCTTTGTTAGGGAAAAGTTATGTGGTTTAAATCAAGAACAATTTGAAGATATTTTGAAAGCCTTTTCATTCATTTCCTATTTTGAGAACAAGTTTGACTTTGAAACAGATTATGTATATGATAAATTAAAAGCTATAAAGGAAAGGAAAAAATATTCATTTGATAATGAAAAATTTATTCTCGATTTAAAGTCTGCTATAGGAATTTGGGTAGATGATGAAGGTCAGTTATCGTTTACACACAGATCTTTACAAGAGTACTTTGCTGCATCTTTTATAAAGGAACTTAAGGAACAAGAAAATACCAGAGTTTACGAAAAAATCATTAGTAAATTAGGAGATCATGATCTAATCGTCAGAGAAATAGAGAATTTGTTGACCCTTCTGGAAGAAATGGACACATTTAATTATTTTAATAATTATTATATAAAAATACTTAATGAATTAGCTATTGATATCGATGTAAATAATAATATAACAGACGAATATGTGAAAAAATATATAAACTATTTTACTGAAGGTATTAGTATAAAATTTGGTCATATTCAACCAAAATCAAAGCGAAAGAGTTTGCAAATTGATGGGAAAAATCTTCATTTGGAGTTCTCCCCCTCGGTAAAAGAATCTGTTTATAGGGGAATTCAAGTCCATTTTCTATATACACAAAAACTTCACAGATACTTAGTAGAAAAATTAAATGAGAATTTACGTGAAAAACTTATTTCTGGCATTGATATCGCAGAATTAGTTAAAGATAATTTTGAATCAGCTAATAAACTTAATTCTTTCGTTTCTTTAATTTTTTTTGAGAACGACGTTATTCCACAGGAAGTTTGGAATGAGCTTTATACTTCAGAATTAATTGACTTGGCAAACGAATTTCGAAATTTTATAATTTTAGAGAGCCAAAAAGCTAATAAACTTATCAGTACAACAAAGGATACGGAAAAAGATATGGTTGATTTAATATAACTATGTGTTTGTTTAGCAATAATTATGAAAGACTCGATTTAGAATACTTATTCTCTTTTTTATTGGAATTAGCATAATCATGATGAGTGGTTTAATGACGACGTTTTCTACACCAGTCTGACGCGCGCTTGCCGAGTGTACTCGAAATAACTCACGTGCTGAAAACTTTTACAATTGAAAACACGTAACAATTCACTATCTTTGCTAAGTTTCGCAACATAAAATAAATAGGTGCAGAAACAATAAACAAACGCACAAAATGGCACCAGCAGAGCAAATAAAGAGCCTTATACGGTCTTTTGGGGACGGTGATGAAAGCCGGTTTTATGCCACTGCTATGCAAATTGCGGCCGCCGAAGCCCGGATGGGCCATACCGCCCTGGCCGAAGAGCTGAAAAAGCTGATCGATCTGTCCAAATTAGGGAAGGCCAAGCAAACGGCGATCATCAAAAAACTCCCGGTTAATACGGCCCAGAAATAGCTGAATGATCAGGCTGGATGGACTGATAAGCTGGTATCACTATTACTACAATTGTTGAATGTTATAAAACTTTTTAATTAAAATAAATAATTTATAATTAGATATTTAAATAATGTTTACCTCTTAAATAAGGCGAACATTAAACAAGTTATCAACAAAACTTGCAAATATGAAAGATTTAACAGTGTCACCGGTTGATCGACAAAATATCTTGAATAATAAATCGGCCATTGAAAGTATTCAAGTGTATTTGGGAATAACGGGTATGATGTTTCAAGAAGAATATAGGTACACTCGACAACAAGTTGCGGAATTTTATTCTGTGGACAACTCCACTATTGATCGGTATTTATCTAGTCATGGAGAAGAATTACGTCATAACGGCTATGTAAATCTCAAAGGAAAGGACTTAAAGGTATTTAAAGATCAATTTGGTTGGATGCTTAAAGAAGGCTCAAAAGCACCTCAATTGGGTGTTTTTAACTTTCGATCTTTTCTTAACTTGGGGATGTTGTTAACTGAAAGCGAGAAAGCAAAGGCACTAAGAAGTGCCATTTTAGATATTGTAATTGACACAATAAATCAAAGACTTGGTGGCTCAACAAAATTTATAAATCAGCGTGATGAAGATTACCTAGTAGCAATTGCCCGGGAGCCCATATATAGAAAGGAATTTACTTCGGCACTCAATGATTTCTTAGATATGGGCAATTATAAATATGCCATTTATACAGATGCTATTTATAATGTGATATTTAAAGAAAATTCAAAAGAATATAAAAAGATTCTAAAGCTTGAAGAGAAGGAGAATCCACGTGACACAATGTATTCCGAAGTTTTGAGACTTATCGCTTCTTTTGAAATTGGAATAGCGGATGCCATGAAAACGAAATATAGCGAAATAGGAAGAAAATTGCATCCCTCAGAGTTAGATAATTTAATAGAAGAGTTCTCAAAAAACAGATTTTGGATACCGCAAATAGAAGATGCGAGGAGTAAAATGGCCAGTAGAGATTATTGCTTCAGAGACGTCATACATGATAGAATTGCACCGTATATATCTCATCTTGGGCAAGACGAATATGCCCGATTTTTAGGCGAAAAGAGCAAGAATTTAATAGAGCGTGTAATTGAAGATCCAGAGCTGCTAGATGTATTTAAACGTCTAAAAGAAAGATAGTATGTCATTTGTGTATTTTGATATAGGTCATGCGATTCTTGTGCATGATGAAATCATTGATCAATCTGGTGGAATAAAAGGAATATTGAATATTGGTTTATTGCAAAGCACGCTAGAACATTTACAGAATGATTTTTACTATCCTCAATTAGAAGATAAGCTAACACATTTGTTCTTTTCCATTAATAAAAACCATAGTTTTCAAGACGGTAATAAAAGAGCGTCTATTGCACTTTCTGCCTATTTTCTTGAAATTAATGGATTTTCAGAGAGTATTGTCTATTTGTTTATTAAAGAGATGGAAAATATAGCTGTGGACGTCGCTGATAACCGAATCGACAGAGATCTTCTATTAAAAATCATTAATTCACTATTTAATGAAGGAGATTATAGTGAGGAGTTGAAGCTGGAAATTATATACGCCAAAATGATATAAACAATGTATGTGATAATATGGCAGCCAATTGTAAGCATTGGAACAAATTAGCCCCTAGTCCCGGTATTTTAGACATTTTAGCGGCTGGTTTATGCACTACCGCGGGTCTGCCGCATTTCCTTATCTCAAATAGCCTTTAAAAACCCACTATGCACGTTCTCTCCCGAAGCAAACAATCCGCCACACTTATCAAACACAGCACATTCTTTACATTCATCCACATATATATTCTTCCAGTCTGAAATAGACCTTCGGCTATAGGGCCAGAGTTCCCTGGGCAACAGGCAAAGCTGGCTGTTGTAGATGGATACGTTCAGCTGTTTATGGGAGAGGAACTCCACAGCCTCGCCTAGTTCCTCCATGTAATACACCGGGTCGATCCAGAGCTGATCCATGTTATGCGGTGTGTAACCCTGATGCTCGAGGCCCATAAAGGCCACGTGTTCTACAAAGGGCAGATTTTTATAGATGAATTTGGCCAGCTTGACCAGGCGCGGAATAGACTGTTTCTGTAATACTATTCGGATCTCGATCCGTTGCTTATTGGCTGCCAAATGATACAGCCCTTGAATGGTTTGATGAAATGCATCCTTGGCCTGGACAATGTAATCGTGTTCTTTATAATAGTCTGAGTAGAGCGGGATGCCAAGCATAAGCCGATCCAGCTGCATCCTGCTCAGTATTTAGGCTAGATTATTCCACGCGAATGCCCGTCCGTTGGTTAAACAATGCAGGTCTGTGTCGGGTAGTTCCGTTTTGAGCTGTTCCAATAGCTCAAAAAACAAGTTGCCCATTAAGGTGGGCTCCCCGCCGGTTATCCCTAATTCTGGACAGTCTTTGGGGATCAGTGGGATGAGCTGTTGATGGAGAGCATGGAGGTAATAGACATCTTCCCGGTCTCGTGGTGGTTGTGAACACATAAGGCAATTGCTGTTGCACCGTTCTGTAACCAGCAGAAAGTTGTGGTGGGAATTAACCCGGTATAGGGTACTGATGACACCATCGGTATGGATAGCCACAATATCTCCTTCTGCTAGATGGAACATAGATGGGATACTGTGTATATGTGGCTGAGAGATGGGGAAGCTGGTTAAATCTAGCGTGCTGAGCACGGCTCCGAAATTATCCAGGTGGTCTGGCAGATAGTCCTCCACCAATAAGGCAGTATGACTATCTGTTTTTTCAGGATTCCTGGTCACCCGTACCACCATAGGTTTGGTCACACCTGCCGCCTTTCCTCTTGTCTTCAGTTCCATTAGCTATTGACCCAGGAGTGAAATATCTTTTCAATGCGCTTATCGCTTTCCATCAGTAAGAACAGGTGCCGGATGATCTCCATGTTTTTTTGGCAGAAGGCACTGGTGGGGCGGTAACCGTAGATGTCGCCTTGCGTGGCATGATTAAAAACGGGATCGGCACCGCAATAGGGTTGAAAAGCACATTCTGAACAGCCGGGCAGGGATTCATAAATACTAGCGGCTGTGAAGGAAAGGGCTTTTTGGCCATAGAAAATCTCGTTATAGCCATGCTCATCTAAATGACCTAATAAAAAGGTGTCATCTTTCATTTCTGCCAGCATGCGCGCCTCATCGGAGGCATACACTTTTCCATCGTAGTTAAACACGATAACATTATTGATGATGCCGGCCGGTGATTGCAGATCTACATAACCGACAGGGAATGGTGTGAGTATTTTCTTCAGGATGATGGTGGCATAGTCTTCCCGATAAAAATGACCATCCAGGTTATACTGGATGATACGATCCAACGCCGTTTTATAAAACTCCAGAAAACGCCCGGTATCGTATTTGTTTTTCTTTTCGTTTCGCACAGCAAAGCCGAAGGGGCTGATGGGGCGCAGAAAAATGCTGGAAAAGCCCTGTTGAAAGTATTCATCTACGATTTCCAATGGATAAGATAACGATAGATTAGAGGTGGTCAGCAGGGCCGACACTTGGTCATTGCCTAATGTTTCCCGACATTGCTGAATGCCTTTTAGGGCTAACTGATAGCTGTCTTTTCCCTTTTTATGCCGGTTGGGGTTGTGAACATATTCCGGTCCGTCAAGCGAAGTGGAGATCAGGATGTCGTTATCTTTGCGGTAAGCCAGCATCGTTTCCGTGACAGGTGCAAGGTTGGTACAAATGACGTAAGTGATTCTCTTTTCATGCAGGAGTGCCTGTTGCTTGGTCTGCTCTACTGCGTAGACAATATTGTCAAACGCCAGGAGTGCCTCGCCTCCCTGGAATTCCATCGTGAGGTGCGGATTTGGCGACTGCATCATAAGGGCAATACCCTTGTCAATGTGTTGGCGGCTCATGTCAAACGCATTTTTATCTTCACTGACCCGCGATACTTGGCAGTAATGGCAGGTATGCTCGCAACGTAAGGTAATGACAAAAATATGTAATGACGTGAAGTGGTCAAGGAAAGATTTCTTGGTGCGGTAGCGGGTGGCCATGACTTCTAGTAATGGAGGAATAGGTGTTTCGCTGATGAAGAAGCCGCTGAGCAGATCTGCATACAGTGTTTCCTGAGTGATCGGGTCAACCTCTTTCCGGATGACCTGTGCGGCGGTTCCTTTGGGGCAGATCAGGTATTCCCCAAGGTCGTTTACCAGAATTTCCTTTTCTTCGCTGAGCCGCATGAATCGGAATGGTAATAGGTGGTAGCCTGTATTTTCTGATCGGAAATATGCAGCTCCCAAAAATTTACGGCTTTTTTTGACGGGTGTTTCTGCTATCTTAATCATAGAGAGACGGATAAAGGGTCAAACCCTACCGGATCTGATATTTCGGTATCCGGGATTATTTCATCCGGATCTTCAAAAGCAAAGGCTTTGGCGACTAGCAGGTCACGGATGTTTTGGGTTTCTTGCTGAACGATATCCCGGAGCTTATAGTCATGCAAGTCCCTTTTTAAGTTGCTGATAAGGGTAGGCTGGTCGGTATCGCTCGGTAGGTTCTGAAAGCGGATGCAGTAGCAAGAGGCATCATGATCAATGACTTCTACCTCATAATCTCCGCCATACCAATATAGGCATTTGAAAAGAACTTCCTGGGTATAAATGGATTTTTGGGGATAGAAGTCAATGCTGGTTGGGTATGTCTTAATTTCCATTGGCTTTCTTGACTAGGTACTTATATGTTTTCTCGCCAACTTTACCATTGAATTATAAATTCAGTGAAAGTGCTTGCTGTGGAATAATATTAGCTAGAGAATGAACACCGGTTAAGGTAGAAAATGGATAAAGTTGAAATATCGGACATTTATCGGACACTTGAGTGTTTTAACGGACATTTCTCGGACAAAGGTTGCATACTATCTATATAAGTAACGAGCTGATTTCTTATCTCCCTCTTTAAGGAGTAGTTGCTTGCCTACTAGTTCTGTTAAATCCCTCCTCGCCGTCCTATCCGTAACACCGAACTTTTTCACATATTCAGAATTAACGATTTCCCCTTTTTCCTTAAAAAATAACAGGGCGTCAACCTGTCGGTCATTCAAATGCAGGGTGCCCAGGTATTCTCTGTGATAAATATCTTTCCTGAACACCACCCAAAAGCCAGACATATCATAGTCATAAAGCGGCTCCGGAAGTCCGGCCTGGATGCATTGGCCGGTCATCTTGGTAAAGCCACGCCCCCATGCTTCGATGTATCCGCTGCGGAAAAAGGCATTGGCTATGTCTGGGTTGTAAGGCACGGAAGGGTGTTTGGCAAGGAGTTTTTCCATGGTCCAGTTATCTGGCATGTGCCCTTGGTTCCACATCATGATCTTATCGCTGTAAACGCTGATCTGGATAGGTACAAACCCCTCGTACATTTTATGGGCCAGGGCATTCAGCAAAGCTTCACGGACTGCTTCCTTCGGGTATTCATAGGTTTCTACCCGGTGGATGCCTTCATAACTGATGATGGCTTTGATGTATTTGGTAAACAGCAGGTCCATGGCTTTTTCAATCTGCTCAAACAGGTTGCCATGTACTTCGTCTTGAAAGATCAGGTCGGCATCGGATTCAAAATAACCGATCTTGATGTATGCGCCGGTCACAAATTTTTCCGGCCGGGGGTGGAACAACAGCAAGGCAGCCCGCTTTAGGTATTTATTTTCAAGCAGCTCTAAATTGGCAAGCAGGTGCTCATTGCCATCGTTGAGGCTTTCTTCATCCAGCCGCTGGCTCCTGACCCCTCTCTTACGGAAAAAATCAAATGTCTCCTGCTTTAAGTCGTCCACGGTTACGTTTGGTACGGGTACCCCGTCCCAGCGCTTGCCTTTTTTCTGCAACAGGAACCTATCCAGTGCTGCCCCTTTTAGCTCCTGCTTGGTGCTGCCGCTGCGATAGTGGTATTGCCCTTTGTAGTCTACAGGGTTTGGATGGGCATCGACACTGATCTCGATGTAGTCCCCTTCTGCTGTTTTATGAAGGTTCACATCGACGATGATGCCCAAAATGTCCCGCACTTTATTGGGGATGTCTTCCAATAGCTTGGCCGCATCGGCCAGGCCAACCACCTTGCCTCCATCATCCATACCGATGTATATGCGGCCTCCATGGGCATTGGCAAAGCCACATATCCATTTTAGATATTCATCGCGCCAGGAGGATTTGTATTCTACATATTGTGATTCGGCCACTGGATTAAGGTTATTTAATTTGCGGCAAACTTACAAAAAAACCGCGACATCCCGGCATATTTCAAGCTACCCGAGGGAACCGCTTTTATGTAAGGAATAAACAGTGCTCATCGGCGTGGGTGTTTACAATAGAGGTGTCCACGGAAGATGAAGTACTTTCTGTACGATAAGACAATGAGTGCCCACATGCTGGCCAGCGAATTGGGCCTACCCTACGCGTGAACAGGAGTTTGGCAGGATTATGGCTAAAATTCAGTCAGGGGATAAGAAGGTCATTCTTCCCGCTATGGAGATTATTAAATAACGCTGACAGCAGCCATTATAGACAGACGAAAATTATGTGCTGGGATATAAGCTTACACACCGACATTGAATTAACAAAAGCAGCTTTCCTAAATCTGAAAAGCCGTAGCAAGATACAGTGGAACCCCAATATGGAGGACGTTTGGGCCTTAGGCCATCCGGAATACAGCAGCTTCCTTTGCCCTGATAACCCGGACGGCCAATACCACGATGCAGGGCATCCACAACGATGGCCCAAACCGTCACCGGATGCCGCTGTTCCTGACCCCTGAGCTGGAGCAGGCCTGGATCAGCGAGATAACCGAGGATGATATGACGGAAATATTCAACTTTGAGCTGCCGGAAGATGGGTTGTTTTTCCAGCCGGTATACTCGCTTCGTGGTGGAGCTATTCGCCCGGACGGCAAGCATAAATTTGATTATTGGGATTGGGAAGGCTTGCCCCCGCTAGGGGATGATAACCCAAGGGAGTTGCAGAGGAGTTTGTTCTAAAACCTCCATTATAAATAACTTCCTGCAGCGCATCCTCGTCAATGGTGAGCGCTTCTTCAATCACTAATTTATGCGGTTCGGAAAGGGGGGATATACCAGTCTGGTGTTTAATTGAATTTGTTTGTGACATTCTTTCCTTTGACTGGAACTGGAAGAAGATAAGGCGCCCGTTTAGGCGATAAAAAAAAGCATGGAAGACAAAGCGATTTTGTTTGATGTCCAGATAGAGATGGCTGAGTTAGTAAGATTTTGGATACTACGGTTCCGGATAGTGCCAGTTATTACGGTTCAAATGATGCCGAGTTAGTTTGGTATTGATTGTTGGGATTACGGTTCAAACGGTGCCACTGTCGACTGCGTGCCTACAGGACTTTTAGTATAAGTTATAGCACAATTACGGGTCGTTTTGTGCCACTTTGAGAGCTCAAGCATTACCTTGTCGCCGTACATAAATATAGCGACATGGCCAATATACTTGATCCGATGGACTTGAAACAAATAATTACTTTACACCTTGATGGTGTCAGCAACCGCAGGATAGGTTCGATACTGGGACATTTTTGCACCACTACCAGCAATACATGGGACAATCACGGGAGTCGTACAGTTATACACAGTTTCTTGAACACTATCAGCGTAAATACCTTAAGGAAAAAGGTTCGATGAAGCTTGAGCACGTAGCCGGGGAGGAGATGTTCAGCATGCACCGTTTTTTCTCCGAAACCTTTTTCTTCGAGAAGATTGAGCAAACCCGTGCTGGCCGGTAAATGTGATGCATCCACCAGGATAAATAATGTATGCTTGCCGGCAAGTTTATCGATGGAATCTGCGATCATCTTATTTCGCCTGGTTAACGAAGTGTCTTGGGTAGCCCCGAAAATGATACCTGTTTCCTCCGACCGGTAATGACGGTATATATCTGGCTGTAGATAGTTAATAACGGCCAGGTTAGTTTTGGAAAAGGTGTCATCCGCAGTCAGCGCCTGAAAATGTGAACCTTTAAGGTCACAATTTGTGACCTTAAAGATATGAGTTACTCATTCAAAACACCTTCCCTTGGTATTCGGCGAAGCTGGCGTTGCTATGCACTCAAGTGTATTAAAAAGTGAACGGGCCATTCAGGTGAACATTTCCGGGCGGTTTATCTGTTTGATGAATTTGACAGCATCGGAACCACGCGCCATACAGGAATCGCATTTACAGCGACACCGTGTCGCAAGACCGCCGCATTACAGCAAAAATTGGTTTGGGAAAGGTGGCTTGAACCGATTACGCCATATGCATGGTGTGCAAACGCTCCTTAAAGGAATTAGCGATCACCGCCTTAATGAAAGGACTAGCATTTTTGAAGGTGGTGCTGCTTTTAACCGTGGGTAGATCGTAATCAAACATCAATTTGGCAAAACATTCATCGGCAAAGGAATTAGAAATGACCTCCACTCCATCAAAATCCAATTCAATCCATTGTTTCTCTTCAATGCCTCTGGCTATTTTTTCACGCATAACGGCTCCATCCCTACGCGTGGACAGGTGTTTCCCTAAAGTTGAAAATCGGATATGCATGCGAATACTCCTCTGTTATCCATACAAAGTTAAGGAAAAATTTACCATAATTCATTATCCTCACCAAAAAATTTATCGATGAAAAACTGATAATCGTCTGGCAATGTATGATGTGATGGCATAATGTTTTTGTAATCGACCGGAATATCTGTACGAATACGTAGAGCTACCACCGTTCCGGGCCAATTGGCCCCGTCACGGATCACAACCGCCGATTCAGAAAATTCCAGACAATAACTCCCGGAGTAAAGCAATAGGTCGCCTTTGTTATGCCTGATAAATTCAGAGGTTGCGTACAAGCCAAACCCAATCCCTTTGCCGTCCGTTACCCCTCGTTGTAGGCACTTTTCTAATGCGGCAGCACCATCGATGGCCTGAAACTCTTCTTTTTCAGAAGAACGAAGGGATTCAAGCACGCCAATTCCATTATCGCAAATAACCAACCTGATTTCCCGCCGATTCGGAAACACTTGCGCTGCCAACCAACCATACTCCTTGCCCGAATGGACGATAACGTTATCCATGATTTCGATTAGGCAATAAAAAATGAGTTGTTTGACTTCAATAGCAATATTACCAATTTGATGAATGATCATGGTCAAATCATCTTGGAGCTGGTACATCGAGTCGGCGTCGAAACGCAATAATTCAATAAACCGTCCACGTGACAGCTGCCTGATGAACCGCTCATCATAGGGAATTTCCAAAAGATGAAAAAAATTAACCCGACTTGCATATTCACTACTGCCCAAAATATCAATTTTGACGTTCACGCCTAATATACGGAGGTGTTGAACCATAATAACGACCACTAATAAATGATCAGCGTATACAAATAGTGATTCGGCACTAAAATCGATGGTTAGCTGCATCGAATCACCTTCGCTAGCTTCATGCACTTCGTTAAACAGCGAAACCAAGCCCCAATGACTAATGTCCTCTCCAAAGTTTATATATACGGTATAATGTGACAATGCGGAAGGTATAAGGTTAAATGCTCGATTTTATGAATGTTATTATTGCAATGCTTTGTTTTTTTTCAAAAATCGTTATTTATAATTGATTCTCCAAATTCATAGCTTTAGCAACGATTTCGGGCTCGGAAGCGCCGTTAAATCCCTTCTAAAACAACCGAAGCGCTAAACAATCACCCCCCCGCCTACGCCAAACGCATAGCGCTGGTAACTGATCAGTTGCGACCTGAACTTGGCCGAAAGCACGTATAAGGTACAGAAAGAAAGTGTTTCCGGGCAGCATACCCGCTCACTTTTATATTGGGCAAACGAATGGGAAAAACTGGCGGGTCAACCCGATAAAAAAGTGCTTCGCTTTCCCGATACGCTGATAAATAAAATGCCTTATGCACATATCAAAGTAATCGATTTTGACAGTACAGCCAATAATAAGCATGTCTACTCTGTCAAGGATATTGTCCTGGATAAAAAAACCAAGCTACCATTCCTCATCAATTGGCAAATAATGGACATGGCAGATGATGGTACGTTTGTCGGGCTGACCGAGAATCATGCCTACAGCAAGTATATGCCAGATCAAAAAGGCTTTCCGGACTTGTCAGTGGCCAGCATTCCCGATTATTTCAAACTTCCGACAAGGCGGCAGCCAGTTAAATATTTGCCTTATGGCACCCCCGCCCCGCAGTTAATGATACATAACCTTGCTGGCAAAGCACTTCAGTTATCGGATTTAAAGGGCAAAGTGGTCCTTCTTAGCTTTAGTCTGGTCGGCTGCCCACACAGTGTAGGGGCGTCGCAAATGCTAAACCGGCTTTACGACAAATATGGGAATGAAGTAATGATACTGAATATCTATCCAATGGACCAGGCGGAAAGTATTAACGATTTTGATAAAAGAGAAAATATAAAAACGGCCAGCTTCACTTCGGAAAAAACTATAGTGAATGATTTTCCTATCGACGGGTATCCGTCCTTTTATCTGCTGAACCGGGATGGTATCATTGTGCAATCGTATAGTGGGTTCTTTAAAGGACTGGAGTCGCAGATCGTTGCAAAAATTGATGAAATATCAGAGGCAAATGCTGCCGGACAATAGTAGGGGACGAACCTATTGCCTTTTTTTGATACACATTCTTTGCCTTAAAGGTATCTCTACTTAAAATCGTCCTTTTTATAAGGACTTAGGACTCCAATAAATTTTTATCTTTGGTATGCTTCAACTTTGCCCAGTGAGTTGGCGCATCCATGGGTAGTCCTGCGTAGCCAGATTGAATGTATCCCCATCTGTGGTTAACACTTCAATAGCTGGTTTTGGCAGTCGGTCGGTAATAGAGATCCATTTCATTTTTTTTAGTGTTTTTTTAATTTACAAATATATGGTATCTATGACTGATTTCAATGGCCAATACGGCTTATGGGCGCACTGACCCTGACCTAAGCACTGGTATTGGATGAGAGGCATAAGGATGTGTTCTTTGATAGGATGAAATAAATTATTATCTTTGAATGATGATTACAGAAAAACAACAACTGACTATAAA
>FOBR01000035.1 GCA_900109895.1 bacterium A37T11 | reverse complement strand
AACGAACGCAGCGCACCAGGCACTGGGTGTTTTGATTCCAGTATACACGAGGTATTTTCCTACCTCAGCCCCGTCGTTCTTACCCGTCCTTTCCCGCACACCGATCTGGGAGATGTAAATTTGCTGCAATCTTCTCCGAACGTCATCGTTGCCTGTTCCGATCTGTCGGGAAGCGAGTGAAACGAGTCGAACGATCCCACTGGCAGGCGCCATGAAGCCTTGGTTGTAGGCTTGACCGGTCCTTACACCTTCAACCTTACTCCTTAGACCTGTTTTTACACCAACACCCAAAACAACCCCACAGCTAATAATAGCAAGATAAAATACCCAACTGTTAAAATTTTTGCTCTTAAACATACCGGTAATTTGTTTGTAAAACCATCCAGTTCATTGTCCCATTCATAAAAGCCGGTAAGGCCCTCCCGAATAAGCCGTAACAGCAACCAGGCTGATACCGCACACAGGTTAACCACCAGCAACGCCAGCAGGCAAGGTGAAATAGCGCCCGCATCAATTACACCGGCACCCGGGTCAAACCACCTGATCAGTGGTCCGCTCCATAAGAAAAGCGCCAACAAACCCAAAAGCTGCACGACTGCCATTAACGGTGCCCACCCTAACCAGTTTAATACACGCATCCAGCGTAGCTCACGCTCAAATGCCTCCATCTTTGCCCATTCCGGGCTTTCATTTTCCATTCCCATTGTGGGAAGATTTTTTTGTTTTCGTTTCATTTTTCTACCTGTTTAATGGTTGTTTATTCTAACCATACAAAGATCATAATACGCTCAAAAACAAAAGAATAATCGGACATTACTGGATATCAAACAACTGTTAGTGCTGTTTTTGATGTTTTCATGGCACATACGGTGGGCGTTGTCCGGACAATAGCCGGACAACTGGCAAACCTTCGTTAAAGGTTATAGGCTTTCGGGGGGAAGTATGCAATAACCGGAAGGAAGTCTCTATCGCATTTATGGAGGTTTACCCTGCCTTTTTCGAGCATTATTTAATGGCCGTGGAGGTCTGGAATACAACAAGGCAGCACCGGAAAGCTGCCATAGACATCTCCCCGAAGTTCTAAGAAGCTTCCCCGGCAATTTATCCGTTTTCCTAGGGTATAAAGTAATCCTGAAGGGTAGCCGTACAGCACGGAAATCCACAACCGGAAGTTTGGTTGGTTTTCCCTGAAACTTGTCCGTATCCGGGTAGACTTCCCCCGTGCTTTTTCTATTCTCTTTTTTTGACGGAAAAGTTAGCAATGCTGTTTTGGATAACAGCCTTGCACAAAAAGAAATTTTCTCGGCTTCCGGGTATTCATCCCTGATATTCAGAACGTATTACTTTTTTACCACTTATCCAGCACGCTGCTTACTTTAAAGGGTGGGATTTCTTATAAGCCTCCACTTCCTCCCGCAGTAGCCAAACCCGTGGCCTCACCTGGTTTTCGGTACCCTTCTCGCAGTAACGGTGCAACTCATTTTTAGCCAGTTTTACATACATGGTACTGTGCTGTATGCCCAGGTAACTTTCAGCAACTTTCACCGGCATCCATTTGTTTGGGTCGATAAATGGGTCTTTAATAATGCGGAAGTGAGTAGGTGGGCTGATTCTTGTGCTCACGCCCAATTTGTTCAGCAGCTTTTGTTTTTTTAATTCCAGCACTTCTTTCTTTAGGGTGAGCACTTCTTTTTTAAGCAGCAGGAGCTCTGCCATAGTGCCATCCGTGTTTTGAGGCAAATTCATAACAATGCAATTAAGCACCATCGTTATACGGTTAACCCGGCAACAGGCATCCTTTAAAAAACAGCTTACTTCACAGACAGATCGATTTATCAGGGATAAGCTATCGCTCCACCGGCAGATGGCAGTGAAACCAAAGATTAATAGATACAAACATAACAAAAAACAAGTTTTTTTAGCCTATTGCCATCCATATGCCAAAAAGAGGCAATAAATTATTAAATTTATACGCACTTTCACTTAACTATACTATGGATACTATTTTTCCCTATTTTCGGCTGCATTTTCATAATAAAAGAGGCTTGCTCCACCTGTTGTTTTGGCTACTTGTACTCGTGTTTTACTCTTTTAATTATAGCCGTCTTGTAGATGGGCCTGCGGTCTGGCTATTTATTGCAAAGGATTATATGTTGGTATTATGCTTATTCTATTCCATGTCATACTTGTTATCCTATACCTTGTACCAACTCAAATTGAAGGGCAACGCCTACCGCATTTCCGGGAAGGGATTGCTGCTTGGTGTCATCTGGCTGGTTTTGGGTTACACGGTCTGGGCTGGTTCTACGGCTGTAATTTGTCAGGTGATCAGGGATTATTTTCCTTCAGACAGTAAAAATGTAACCTACCTATCAAACCTACTGCTTGATGAACCATTCTTATACATCTATCATTGGAAAAAATTACCTGTGTTGGCGCTTGACTTTATTTTCCTCCTATCCCTGCCGCTTGCTCCTAAAATGGTTAGGTTACTTTTACAACAAAAGGTTGAAAAATTACAGCTGAAAAATAAACATCTGCAGGATGAACTGGAGTTTCATAAAATGCGGGTCACCCCGCATTTTCTACTAAGCACCCTCAATACGATTTATTTAATGATGCAGACTAAAGATGATAAAGCACCGGAATCCATGCTGAAACTTTCAGGTATACTTCACTATTTGCTTTATGAATCCATTGATAAAAAAATACCCCTGCAAAAAGAACTTACTTTTATCCAAGACTATGTTGACCTGATGAAACTCCGTATACATCCTCACGTACCCATCACTTGTCAACTGGATGGCGGCTACACATCTTTTATGGTCAGCCCCTACCTTTTTGTTAGTTTACTGGAAAATGCGTTTAAGCATGGCCCCGGTAGAAGCCTTGATGGTGCTTGGGTACGGATAGGACTACAATTGCTTCAAGACCAGCTTATCTTTAAAATAGCCAATGGGGTCAATAAAGATGCTGTTGAACCAGCTTTTGGTGGTTTAGGCCTTTATGATCTAAAAAGAAGGCTTCAATTTCTTTACCCCGGACAACATAAGCTGGACATTGACAAACAACCGAACCGGTTTCAAGTAACCCTCTACCTTAACCTACAAATAGTTTGACCATGGTTATCCGTATTAAGACAATGATCATTGAAGATGAACCCCTAGCTAAAACCAAGCTGGAAAATGATTGTGCGGCTATACCCTTTCTGGAGATAGTCGGCAGCGTCTACTCCCCGCGGGAAGCGATGGTGCATCCGGCTATGGATGACGTACAACTGTTCATTTCTGATATTCAAATGCCCGATATTAAAGGCATAGATTTCCTTAAATCGCTGGCGGTACCCCCTGCCTTCATATTTGTAACTGCAGACCCCTCCTTTGCGGTACAGAGCTATGATCTCAATGTGATCGACTATGTTCTTAAACCTTATACACTAGCCCGGTTATTGCAAGCCTGCAACAAGGCCAGGGCCTTCCTCCAACTCATACCTGTCCCTGCGGAGCAAACCGATAAGAATGGGTTTATCACTACGAAAGACGGGTACAAGCATGCCGTTATCTATTACAAAGACATCAAGTATGTTCAGGCATTTGGAAATTATGTGAGAATCGTGACCGACACAAAAATCCATACGGAAGAAACAACGCTTAAAAAACTCTCCATCTCACTACCTTCCAAATCGTTTATTCAGTCGCACAAATCGTATATCGTCAATGTTGAATTTGTGCAACGGGTCGATACGAATCAGCTGATCCTGAAAGGAGCGCAGGAAAAAATTCCCATTGGTGATCACTTCAAAAAGGAAGTGCGCCGGCGGTTTATATGGCTTAAATAATATTTGGCCAGAAGATGGTATATGACCAACTCATTCTCCCGCTGATTGGCAAAAAAAAGCCTGTTTACGGTCATATGGCAAAGCCCGGACAAAAGGCTGTCCAAGACGGATTGCTGCGTTGCCGGCGGCAGGCTTGACAGTTGTTTCAAAATATCGTTAACTGGTTTTTGTAAAGTCAGCCCGCGGACAAGGGGCGGGCTAAGCCTGTTTTCAAACAAACGCTGCCAATCGCGATACCGTTTGTCCAGCTGAACCTGCAATTTTTTAGTGCCTTTGAATTCGGTAATAAAAGCATCGCGCCAGTTAACTAGTCGACTGACTATACTTGGCAGACTGGGCAGAAACGCATCCAGCAACTGACCAACTGCGCCAAAGGCTGCAAGCCAGCGTTGTTCCTCGCCAGTTACTCCACCAACTTCGGGTAAGACAGCAAGTACCCAGTCACTATCAATTTCAAAGATGATTTCACAAGCTTCCATGCACGCTGGATAATAACGCTCCAGCTCACGATCATAGGTGTCCAGTTGCAATTTATGGATAATACCTGTTTCCAAGGCCTTTTTAAACCCTTCGTACAGGAAGGAAATGAGCTGTCCGGGTACTCGTCCACTTTTCCTATTGGCCACGTGCAGCCGCAACCTGATATGGGCCTCGGGGTCATGGTAACGGATAAAAAACCAGGTATCGATGAGCTGTCTATCCCTAAGCTGCTGCACAAGGGGGGCTATGTAATCGGTTAAGAAACGATCGCCTTCATACGCGCCAGTATAAATTTTTACGTACAGCCATTCACTTCCTGGCGGAAAACTACGGACTATACCTGCTGAGGGGGCTATATATACGCGTTGTTTACTGGAAGCTTGTTCGGGCTTTTTAACCTTGACCGGGATGATCACTTCGTTGACGTAAGAACGCGCGCTCACGTCCATAACCGGGCTATTGCCCTTTTCAAATAAAAATTCGTACAAATAAACGGCGCCCTTCTTTAAACGGTCATACAGAATGTGGGCCGCCATACCTTGTGAGAGGTTTAGGCAAAGCTCGTTGTCACCATCTGCCAGCACCACTACTTCCGGTAGCCCATATTGTTCCCGCAGGAGATGGATTACGTTTTCAGGAGACTTCTCGCTGTTAAGCTGCGTGAAGCCGGCCGGCACCAACCACCTCGCTCTGGTCAAGATAAGATGGCGGTAGCTTACCCTGGGCAGAAAAGGCAGGCCATCAACCGTCCCCCAGTCCCATCCTATATGGAGATAATGGTCCTGAACCTGCACGTCACACAGAAAACGGTATACCGGCATTCCATTCCGGTAGTTGTGGGCAGAAGCCAGACGGGGAATTACCTGTTTATTCCACATGGCAGATCGGAGCACCACCCTATTATGGCGCACAGATACCTGCAGGTCCTGTAAGGGAATTTGGAACTGTGGCGTTGCTGACGGGTTTCCCAGCACGGGTATTTCAAAAGTCCGCAATGGCGGGCGCTGCAAAATGTTGCCCATTCGGGCATCTGGCAGGTGAATAATTTCAGCCAGGATTGCATCTGGGAAGCAGGCGGCGTCATACGCTGCACAACCCTTCAGGCTGGCTTCCAATTGCGGATCCAAGTAGGCAAAACGTGCCATAAGCGGTACGGCCGAAGATCCGCTACAGGCCGACAAATGAAACTTAAAGTTACCCCGGTCCATCGATGCGGCATCGGTAGCCAGCAGATTGCCCATGAGGTAGTAGGATGGCGGAAGCTGATCGGGGTTTACGGTGTTGCCTAACGTAGTTATCAAGGCAGTTGTCAGTTCAATGCCTTCCCGCTTGTGGTACCCGTCCTTCAGATACTGTTGTAATAACCCCTCCATTTCGATGTGGCCTTTGCGTTCATTCCTGCGGGCCTTGCCAATGCCCAAGTTTTTAATCAGCGGAAAATGGTCGGTGTAATAGCTTTGTTTTTCCCCATAACCAATACCGCGATCCATATCCAGGGTGGTGAGCAATGGCACCTCCTGGTCGCCAAAACGTTGGGTGAACCGGTTAATGAATGACTGCAGATCGGCCGAAAATGCTGG
The DNA here is from genome assembly GCA_900109895.1 of bacterium A37T11. GTDB lineage: Bacteria > Bacteroidota > Bacteroidia > Sphingobacteriales > Sphingobacteriaceae > A37T11. The sequence continues at coordinate 21,772 of FOBR01000035.1, read as the reverse complement.
CTTATGCAACGGAAGTAACTCTTTTACTTCCTTAACCAGCGTATTAATTACGCCATCGTTCAGCTGGTTAGCCAGCGTATTTGCTTGCAGGTCTACTTGAAAGTAATGGGCCACAGGCGGGTTGTCCAACAAACGAGTTATTTTTTTATGCGCTTCAAAGGCCCCACCAGGTACAGGCAAATCATGCTGCACCACGTTGGCCAATGATTGAATATGCGGATGGAGGGCCATCATGCGGTTTAAATGGTCATCGCCCGTGAGTGTAGCCTCCAACGAGCTGACGAGCAACTGATGCAGTAAAAGATTTTTCAGGAAGGAAACGGCCTGGCTGTCGTTTAGGCCCATTTGCAGCAATACCGTCATTAGTGAAGGGTGGCTTATACTGTTGCCCATACTTTCCAGCACCCTAACCAGCAAAGGGTTTTTGGCCATACGGACCCATTCATACCGGCTTCTGCCGGTAATATGCTGTGTTATATAATACCGGTAGTGATCGTGGCAGACAAGCAGCGTGGTGTTTAGCCGGTAGCTGAGTAACCCGCTTATGGAATTATCCTGTACTAACTGGGTAGCCAGAAATACGGAGAGTTCCATATCAGCCCTGCCATGTGGGGAAAAATCGCCGGATAAACGTAATGCGGATGCAGCCTTACCAGTCTTACCTGTAGAAACCCCGGCAAACTGCCCAAAAGGGGTAGCCCGTGCAGCCATGCGCAGGACATACTTATATAAGGTCTGTTGCATATGCATTGATAACCCGGTAGTTTTTCCATTAAACCAGTCCTGGAGCTGCATAAAAACGGTGGTGCTGGCATGGTAAATAGCATCCTGCAAAGATGGCTCCCGGAATAGTTCATATAATGCCCGTTCAAAAGCCGACCCGGGCGGCACACGGTTCAACTGTTCCATGACCTGTAAGGGTAGGCGGGGCACCCGCAGCAGGTAAAAGTCAAATGCTTCCATGGTCGTACTTTTGATGGCGTAATACCTGGTCTATGCATTGATTAAACTTTTCGGGCGATATGGGTTTAGTCATTTCAAAGAAATGCCGGCCCTCAAATTCGTGTACATAGGTGCTTTTTGGAAGGGCAGTAGTGGTCACAATGGTCATTCCCTGCGGGATCTGTCCTAGCCGAAAGCCTCCGGACCCTCCGTCGGGAACAACCATATCCAAAAAAATGATGGAAGCGTCTGTTGATTGCAAGATATCCCGAAGCTCCCGCAACTGCATAGCTTTGGCTGCCAGCACCAGTTCAATCCGATTTGCAATATATGCTTCCATCATCTGCATTGCCAAGGGTTCGTCTTCAAGCACAATACACTTATGCATCAACGCCGGCCTAGCGGGTGTGTGAGCTGGTGGTAAACGTCATGCTGCTGATCGAATCCAGGATATCATCAATCAGGTCAAACCCATCAGCCCGGTCAGCAAAAGAAAGGGTCTCTGCCCGCAGGTCCATTGCTTGTTCAATTTGTTCGTTGGTCAATTGTTCCATTTTATGGGTATATTAATGGATGCGGCATTGCATCCGGAACAAAAGTGCAGGTCCAAAATAACTTTGCAAAATTTACCTGATGAACCGCCATTTGGGCATGATGAAGTCCGATTTGACGGTTTCATCATGCCCAAATGCCTGTTTGTCATTTTTTTTTCTCCGGGTAACCGTTGGTGCCTAAATTCACTGCTATGAAATAAAAAAACACAGATCGAAGAAACAGCTATTTACTCATCTCTTAGCCCGCCAGAGGCAACCAGTAATCCCTGGTACGCCTCTGGCGGACTAATACAAACTACTATTGCTCATGTGAAAAAATCGTTTTTATGTTATTCAAAAAAGCTGCCACCGCAGTTGGAATACCTAGATGGGCCAGGTAACAAATGCGGCCTTCACCCGGATTACATGCTCCATGAATGCTGGCAGAAAGGGGAGGGGCAAACCACCCTCCATAGCAAAAATGCAAAGCATGCTTACATCTTTGTATTGGAAGCCTATGGACTAAAAAATAAAGCGATCCCGATAGAAGTCTTATATCCGGATATTTTTGGCATATACCTGCTAACTGGCAAAGCAGACATGCAAGCGCAAACGGGGGAGCCAAACCTGCTCACCTTGCAGAAAAAGACGTATAGCTATAGTTACTGCCGGCTGGGGGACTACACCATTACACCCCTGACGGATGAAATGGTCATTATGGGTTTTGCCACGCAAAATAAGTGGTTTAAGCGTTATAAAAATAAGGAGCTTCGCACTTTTAAATCCCTGCTGGCTGCCGGAGACCAACTGGATAAAGGTTGGGTGCATTTGGGCCAGCTTCCCCTTGGCTCAGAAATGGAGGGTGAGTTATATATATTGGCCCACATGCCCAAAGTGGCCGGCATCAAAATGGATGGAGAGGTATACCGGCCGGTTACCTCCCTTATACAGCAGGCGCATGAGCAGTTGAGCCACAAACCCCAGGTCAGTGAAAAGGTGCTAGCGGTGGTCAATGCCATCCGCCACACCATTGACCGGTTGATTGAACAGGGCATCAGCCCTGTAATTGGCGATTTGCTTAAACATAAGGCCTATAACCAGCAGGACCTTAACAAATGTCATAAACAGGTGTATCAGGATACGTTTAAAGGTTATGCCACTACGGTACAAATGAACCTTGCCAAAAGCTATCTGGAGTCCGGCCTTTATAAAGTAGCCGAAGTGGGATACAAAGTGGGCTTTAAAGACGCCAGCAGCTTTGAGCGCGCCTTTAAAAAGTATTTCGGTGTATTGCCGGTGGATATCCTGAAAAACAACGCCGAAAAAGCTGATATTCAATCCCGTATTTTTGTCAATAAATAGCGCGTATTTATGTAATGTATTTTGGCTTGTACCAGCTGTACATTTGATCCATGGAAACGGTCATATCCGCTATCCCGAAGAGAAGATGAAAATGAAAACAAAAAAGTATGTTTCGGAAACCGTCCCTGCCGGTGAGGTTGCAGGGGAAAACGTTATTTTATTTAATCATTCAAATTCAAACAAAATGAGTACTACAAAAAAAGTGTCCAGCAAAATGCTGGTCTTATTCGCGGCCTTTCTGATGGCCGTGGGTGTGGGCAAAGCCCAGGAAAAAACCGTTGCAGCCGTTAATGCAATAGAGGTTGTCAGCTCAAACGCAGTCCCGGCATCCGTCGGGATCTCCGCTTCGCATCGAGAAGTTAAATCGGGTTTTGTGGTGCCTGCAAAACTGGCTAAGGCGATGGTAACGGGGAAAGTGGGAAAGGGTAAAGGGACAAAAGCCGAAACTTCAAAGACGGCTGTAAATCCCGTATCGAGGTTTATAACTAGTAATGGTAGTTACAACGGTACGCCAACTGGCGACGGTTGTAGCGAGGGTGCTTATTATTGTGGATTTACTTATGATGCAGATAGTATGTCTGAGAGTGACGCTAGGGACATTGCCGAATTAAACTTTGCATCTGTAAATGATGGTGATGAAGTTGATGGCGTAGTCATTCATAAGAGACCTGACTTTGTCTGGCAACCTGAATAAAACTAAACAGTAATCGCCGCTCATTGCCTATAATGAAAATGCGGCACCTACTAAGGAAGCCCCAATAATTTTGTTAAAAATCAAAATTATTGGGGCTTCCATTTTTTGAGGAGTTTGATTAGTGGCAAACTAACGTTTTCTCCCCTCAATATACTCACCGATTATAAAATGACATAAACTTTATTTTCGCATGAGATTCTATAACATCGAGATCATAGGATTTCAGGGCTGATCGCAGGTCTTCTATTGTTTTTATATTAATCGGTAAGGGCATGATCATATCGACCCTAAACGTATTAATTGCTTCATATTTCTGTTGTACCTTGTTTACAAATCCTGTATCATCAATAATCAGCATCTTTGGAACGGAGTTTTTGTAAAAGTATTGAAATGACTGAGATAAACTGGTGGTAAAAACATTCATGGCTTTCTCTGAAAATCCGTAGTTCGTATAAGATTTCATAGGAATGCCGTTCACAAGCGTATCTTTTACTTCTCTGGAGTCGCTGTCCAGTGGATTCCTTGCGCTTATCTTGTCTGTAGCTGAAGTTCTTATAATCTTATATACCCGGATCACCTTTTCTTCAACCCCGCATTCCAACCCCATCCTTGCTTCCAGAAAGGCATTTAGATTTATAAGCATGTACTCTTTCCGCTGGGCATCCGTCCAATTCGTTGGAGTATGCTGCTCATAACATACCCTATTATTCCGGATTTCGTAATCGGTATTCAGAAACGGGTTGTAAAATCTGGTAGAAAGTTTGATGGTATCTGTATCTTTTGGCAAGGAAACAAAGTCCATCCAATATTTGCTATTGTCCCGGTTCGGGCTAAAGGCTACTTTTATGTCCGGGTTTAACAGTGAATCTGGGATTGCGCGTTTAAACAGCGAAAGCAGATCGTGATTGAGGTAGGTATCACGGACGGTATTTGCAGCCGAATCTACTCTGCCTACGACCATTTCACCACCAGATGTTGCCAAATATTGATTGTTGTATTCAGTAAATATATACCTTGGCAAACTTTCATTTCCAAATTTGGCATGGGAGATTTCAGCTAACGGTTTAATGCCGTCATACCTCACCGCCGTATTCGCATTGTTTAAAAATACTATTTTCCGTCCATCCAGATATTCCCTTATTTTTTGGGCATTTGAATTTTCGAAGGCGCCAGTCCCAATAACTTGTCCTTGTTTGCCAATCCACACATGGTGAGGTACGACATGGACATAAGGAAAGAGTGCCCTAAAGGTTTCTCCACCAGCTACCAGTGAGGAGCTGGTTTCAAAAATGTCCAATAACTTCGTGTTTTTGGCACGCAATAGCCGATTCCTGATCTGCGATTCGGATTCCCACATATTGACGTATAAAACTTTTATTTGATCTCCGAATTCACGTTGCAATTTCTGCATTTCAGGAATGGCTTTAATGCATGCCGCACAGGCTGTATTCCAAAAATCCAGAATAACCAATTTACCTCTGTAGTCATCCATATGAATTTGACCTTTTTGCTGTTCGTTCAAATTCCCCAACGGGATATTTGGGATAACATCGCCAACTTTTAATGGCCTGAGTGAATCTGCAAAAAATTTGGTGTTTGCTGAAACTTGCACAACAAATGCATAGAGCATTGCAAAAAGAATATAAACTTTTATGGTTGTTTTCATTATATTAATTTAAAAAGGATTCGGTGTATATATTATGCATCAGTATCTGTTTTGTACTAGCGCTGGATTAAGGTCCAATACCGTTTGCGGTACCTTTAGCGTCCATTTTGGGTCATTAGCCAACAGTTGATATGTGATGTTGTTAATGGTTCTTACTAATGATATATTCCTTCCATCCAGATTCAGCCTTCTTAAATCCGACCACCAGATACCCCGGCCAACTAACTCCTTCCTTCGTTCTTTCAAAATAACCTCTAAAGCTTCAGAAGCAGAATTAGCAGTCAACGGAGTATATCTATTTTTTCTGCATCGTTTTATCCAAAGTTCATTAAACGATGCCATAGCCGCCTCCACATTGTTTTCCCTTGCGAGGCACTCTGCATATACCAAGACGATTTCAGCTGTAGTGATCCCGTCAAAGCCTTTCCAGATTCCTGTTGAGCCGTTATAGCTTCCCTGGAAATTGATTGCTCCCGACGAGGTTTGCTTAAAAAAAACCTCTTTTCTTAAGTCGGTATCTTCGTATAACTGGTATAATTCTTCAGATATGTTCCGGTCACCGGAAGAAAAAGACATTAGCCCGCCTGTACTGTGAAATAATATTTCTGCATTTAATTGGGGAATGGGGGAAGGCCCAATCGGAACGAGTTCATTGTAGTCCAGCAGATATTTTCTTTCGCTAAGGCAACTTTCGGCATATGTCTTGGCGTTTGCGTAATCGCGAATGGATAAATAGACCCTAGCCAGTAAACCATATGCGGCAGCCTTGTTGGGACACGTTGGAAATTCAACCGAAACTGGCAAAAGTTCAGCCGCCTCTTTTATGTCCTTAAGGATTCTTTCATAGCTTTCTCCAATTGTTGACCGGGTCAACTTCTCACCGATATTTGATGTCAGCTTCAGTACGATTCCCGGTTCATCTTTTGCGCTTTCTGAAAATGGCTTCGAATATAACTGAGCCAGCCTGTAAAAAGAAAATGCACGATGGAACAGCGCTCTCCCCTTTATTAGATTCCGCTGTAAGTCAGTATTTTTTTTCTGCCCTACCCGCGGCAATGCATCCATTACCGTATTCGCGTAATAGATACTTGTCCCGTATAGGGTGCTCCACGGATAATCATATAAACCGTCATCCTTCCAAATATAGAGCTGCATCTCGCTAGCCGCGTGAATTGCCACGTTATTATAGACATCATCCGTCACATAAAAATTGGTGGTCAGCATCTCGTCAATACAGGTGCTGCTTTCATTTAATCGCGCTGCATTATCCAACAAGGCCTGTAAATCGTTCAATGATTCTGGGGTAGCCAGGTTTATCAGTGGTTTTTGATCCAGGTACTTTTCGCAAGACGATAAGAATATCGGTGTGACAAATGCACAGATCAGATAAAACGTCATTTTAATTGTCGATTTTTTCATGTCTTATAACTGTTAAAGGTTTATGTTTATCCCAATAGCTATTGTTCGTGAGCTTCGTCCGGAAAGATATCCTTCTGCCCCAGGAAAGTCTGGGTCATCACCGGAGTGGTCTGCCCGCCATAATATGCTATTTAAATTATTGGCGTATAAAAATAGTTGAACGGAACTAAAGAAAGCCGGTTTAAGAGGTGGGGAAAAACGGTAGCTGATCCGGGCATCCTGCAATCGTACGTTATCCCCTCTGGCCACATTAATTTCGCTGTTTGCAAAAAACTGGTCACGACTCGCCACCTCTGCCGGTACAGGATAACGCATCGAAGGTATATTCGTATTTTTTTCATCGCCGGGACTTTTCCACCGATTATTAAAATCAGCATGGCCGATCATTCCAGCAAAAAGCTGTGCATAATTGATGGACGATTTCCGGTAATAATAGGCAAGCCTAAAGCTAATATTAAAAGAGAATTCAATATTTTTCCAGGAAAGAGAATTTTGGAGATATCCGTGATATAAAGGAACCGAAGATCCATGAAAAACCTGATGGTTCACCGAATCCCGGAATATATCATTATATGCTTTACTCACCTCCCCATTTAATATGCCGAGCGGATCACCTGTCTCGGAGTCTAACCCTGCCCATTTGTAGCTTGATATTCCAAAAGCATCTTGGCCTTCTAATGGGTTAATACCATAGGCAATAAAATAGCTTGCCGCAGAGCTAGTATTTTGGCTGTATTTAGTCACGACGGTCCTGGCGTGCGACAGGTTCAGCGAATTCCTCCAAACGAAGGCCCCCCATTGGTTGACATTGGTCAAATTTAATTCAAAACCGCTTCCCTTTAGGCTGGAAGCATTCACATAGTAAATACTGACCCCTGATGTGGGGTCTAATGGAACCTGAGAAATCAAATCTGTGGAATATTTCCTGTACACCTCAATACTTCCGGAAATACGGTTGTTGAAAGCGGCAAAGTCCAATCCTGCGTTTATATTTTTGACCTCCTCCCAGCGCAGGTCAGGATTGGGCGCATTGCCGATTTGACCATAAGTGACGGTCGTAAATTGGCCGATACTTGATGAACTGGGATAACGTCCTAAAAGAATGGTTGGAACACCTGAAAGCGAATTAATAGCATTCCCACTATAGCCATACGAAGCTTTTAGCGACAGATTTTGAATAGATTCGATTTTAAAAAACTCTTCCTTTAATAAGAACCACTTTGCTCCGGCAGACCATAATGGCTTCCATTTGTTATTGGTGTTTATTCCAAAAATGTTGGCTCCATCCCTTCTGGCACTGGCATAAAAAATGTATTTATCTTTAAGCGCATAATTAGCATTTCCCAGAATTGAAACTGATCGATTAATGTCAGGCCCGCTGAGGCTACTCGCAATTGGTATTTTTGCTGAAGAACTCCCGGTAAGCCGCTCTAATATAGGATAAGACGTCTGAAAATCTATTGATCCATTATAGGCGCCTGTGTGTGCACTGTATCCGTAATATTGGTTTGACCAGGCGTCCTTTATTGTTTCGGAAATTTCAGCAGCAATAAAGCCTGAAAAATCCTGTTTACCCTTCATATTCTTGTGCACACTTAGCTGAGCCCTGCCATTAGATGATCTAACATTGGTTTCTTGCTTATTCAATATACCACCAATAGGAATAGGGTTCCTCGTGTTGCCGGTTACCTTAAGATTCGTATATTTATTAATCAGGTCGCGCGTATAAAATGTTTCTTCACTATAATAGTCATTGGAAATCCCTGTTTCCCTATGGTTGTTATACTTGGCTTCCACCGTCAACCAATCGAGAACTTTATACTTTACTGCGATATTTATACGAACTATTGCTTTTTGGTCTTTACGGTCCGCCAATCTGATTTCATCCAACGGACGGAACTGCCAATCTAATAAATTTCCCCCACCCACGGTGTCAAGATATGCCATCCGGTTATTATAAGGTATTGCATTCGGCTGTCCTGCCCCATCTACCAATCGAAGATAGGGAGCAATAACTCCAGGCATATCAAGTTCACTGCTTTTATTCGTGCTGTTTAAAATGTTTAGATTGGTATTTATTTCCAATTTATCAAAAAATTTGATACCGAAGTCAGACAAGAAGGTTATTTGGTCATCCGCATTGCTGCCTTTGATGTTTGGTGATGCTCGGTTATAGCCGCCGGATACCTGATATCGCATAAGGGAAGATCCTCCTGAAAAATCCAGGTAATTCTGTTGCCTTAGGGCGGATTTGTACACATATTTATCAAAGTCCTTTCTGACATCATTACTGTTAAAAGTGGCGATCTGTGCATCTGCTTCGTCCTGTGTAATGACCTTCCGGCTGGCCCTGTCCAATAATTCAACTACCGGCGACACGGCTGGCCTGGTTGTCGTATTGTTAAGTGCGGAAGTATAATATCCTTCTTCAAAAAGTATCCGTTCAACTCCAATAAAATCAGGCACACTCATTTGTGGGTTATCATATAGGTTTGGTTTTTGTTCAATAGTTGTATTGGAAGATATATTTATTCTATTTCTTTGGTTATATTGTCCTTTCTTAGTAGTGATCACAATTACACCATTTCCGGCCCGGGTACCCCATACCGATGCCGCTGCAGCGTCTTTTAAAACAGTGATACTCAAAACATCATTTTGATTTATTTCGTCCAGGTTGAAATTTCGATCCATTGGGACGGTAAAATCGTCAATGACTACAAGGGGCATAAAATTATCAAAAAGTGGAGTATTACCTCCTAAAGTGTTTAAGCCCCGTATTTGAATAGATGCACCATTTGATCTATCGATCTTTTTGTCGAAAAGAATTCCCGGTATTGTTCCGTCTAAACGGTCTATAATACTGACTCCGGTGCGTCGTGCATAATTAGCACTATCCAGGATGGCGGCCGAGCCGACAAAACGTTCCGGGCTGATCTTTTGGTAACCTGTGGAAACCTGTACTTCTTCAAGCTGAAAAACAGTATCCTGCAATACACTTTTCAGGGTGTCTTTTTTCAGGCTGTCAATTTTGGAGGATTGCGCCCGGGCAAAACTGCCCGGCAATAAGATTATATATAAAGATATTAAAAGTGTATAAGGAACGTGTCTTTTCATAGCGGAAAGGTTATAGCTTCCCCCTAAGCGTAAAATTTGCTTCACGTGATTTCATTTTAAATTAAAAAATTAAGAATTAAGAAAGTAGCTGGCCAGGAATTGTGGCCTGCCATGTTTGTGAAGCAAGATCAAACTGGGGATTTTATGATATTTTTGAATAGGTTTTTTAGGGATTTTGGTTGATTAGAAATAACAAAACCTTCCTGATTCCGATTTTGGAATAAGGAAAGAACTTTACAGAAATTAGTTTTGTTTCTTCTTTTCATAACTCGTATCAATTGATACGAGTCCCGGGTTATGTAGAGCACAAAACTATAGCGGGCTCTACCTACCGCACCACAAGGCTCTGACCCCTCTTAGAAACGGATTTACGGTAGTGCCCGTAGCGCTATAGTTCGTACAAAAGTACGCAAAAAGTCACTACAGGCATTAATAGCTACCGTCTCGTTCTAAATTAAAATTTGTCAGAGTTTGTGGACGAGACTCTTTATATTATTACCTAGTAAAATCAACTCATTGGAATTGACCCTTCAAATATATTAAATTATTTTTAAAAATACAAAAAACTGGTCAATTATAAATGATTTTGTGTGTTGAATTTGCTGTATGGAAAATACAGCAAGGAATACAGTCGGAAAGAATGTGAAGAAATTGAGAGAAGCTCTTGATCTTTCCCAATTAAAATTTGCTGAGCTAACAGGTGTTTCAAGGACAACTATAGTGAATATAGAAGGTGGTAAGTCTGGGTTTAATTTAAGTCTTATTGAAAAAATCCTTGATTTTACAGTTTATAATATAGAGGAATTATCAAAAGAGAATTTTAAAGTTAGGAATGATTTAAGGGAGGAACTTGCAAGTAGATATAAAGAAAATTTGAGTATATATGTAATATTAAATAAAAAGCCTACGATTAGATACGCTATTGTGTACAAATTACTTAATACGAATTTATTAGATAAACCTAAAGAAATAAACGCTATAACAAAATTTTTTAAAAAATTGGGCTGGCTTTATTTAGGTACATCAATTCAAAATGAACTTAAAAAAATGGAAGATGAGATTTTGGTACAGGCCCACCCAACCAAAAAAGGGACGAATTTATACTCAAAAAAGAAATAATATACCATCGGTAGGGTTATTTAACTTCGGGTGAGATGTAAAGCTATTGATTTTATTTTTGGTTTCATGCTTAATGGCCTTGTTAGTCTTTGTCTATGTTTTCTGCTATAATTTTGTTGTTTTATTACGGGACTAAGGTAGAAAAGTGTTTTGATTAAGACAAATAAAATTCTTTAAAATGATCACAAAAATGATGTTCCATTTGTATAATGGAAACATCAGGAAAGAATGATAGGCTCCCATTTATTGTTGGAATCGATATAAAACATTTGAGGACTCAGGCTGGATTATCAATTGAGGGGTTAACTTTTGCGTTGTCGATTTCAATAAGTTATACTCTTATAATTGAAAGAGGTGCGACTAACATATCATCCAAGTTGGCTAAGAAGATCGGTGATTTTTTTGAAATTTAAGTAGCTTTGTTGTATACAGACAAAACAATATCCTTAAAGAATCCGCTTAAAATCCTAACTGTTGAGAAGTTTTATAAGGAGAATAATAAAAATGCTAAATTCTTTGTTCATAGGCGCAATGAGTATAGCGTGGCAAGGTTTTTACGAAATGTGCTGCTTTCTGACGACGCAATGTCGGACGGCGGTACCGTTTCGGAACTAATTGAGTATAGCAAAGTCAAGTATCAACGAGAGCTTAACAGTCAAGAACTATCTAGAGAGCTTAGACGCTTATATGAAAAGGAGGCTCTAGACCGCAAGGATAAATTCGGCAACGGATCGGTTTACTTATATAAATTGAAAGGAGATTAGATTTTGAGGGATAATAATTAAATAGTATCATCTAATATTTGGAAATCACATAAATACTGTATATTTTTATATCAGGAAATTTAAATGGAAAGAAAAAGTAATATTTTTAATTTTTTTTCCTCGTAATCAAACATAGCAGTTATAAGTACAAAAGGCAAATATATGAAAGGAACGAAGATATTTACTCAATGTGAAGCCAATGAAATGATTGACCAGATAAAACAAAAATTATATGCAGATGAAAATGATCAGAAGAAAATTAGGAACAAAATCTGTAAATTAGGATTTTACAGTACTGATTTTGGTATGGGATCTGGAAATAGTTATACCGTAGATTATTTTTTATCAGTAGTAAGCATAAAAAGTAAAGGAGGATAATGTGAATATATCTTCACCCAACTTGGATATGCGATGATTATTGATTGGAATAAGTTACAGCCGTATAAAACATCCAAATCAAAGAGCTTTGAGCAACTTTGTTATCAAATAGCTTTTAGGTTATATTCTTCTCAAGGCAATTTTACGCCCGTGGATGATAGTGGAGGTGGAGATGGCGTGGAATTTTATTTGACCATGCCCAATGGAATTGAATGGGGTTGGCAGGCGAAGTACTATGAAGGTTTAGCGAGGTTAAATGTAAGCAGTCGGAAGGCGGCTATTATATCATCCCTTAAACGAGCTATCAATAAACATCCAAAATTAGAAATATGGTATTTGTGCTTAGCAATGGATTTGACACCAGAAGAAGAAATATGGGTTAATACAGAACTTATTAAATATATTCCATCAAATCACCAAGCGAAAATTAGGGTTTGGAATGAAAGTTTCTTACATGAAAAGATAAACCAACCCATATTTAATGGGTTGAAACATTCTTTTTTCAATGAGCTTGAACTGTCCGATGACTGGTTCGACATAATTTTTCAGAAGTCGTTCAGCTTGGTAAAAAACAAGTTCGACAGCTTTCTGTATACAGCCAACGAGGAGTTTGAATATTTTTACGTAAACCCCCTACTTTGCAACGAGAAGTTTATCTCCCATCGTATCGCCTATTATCCCAGAAAGCTATCGGGGCTTTTGGAAGTAGGAAAAAAAAAGCTGGAAAAGCTTCGTTATGCTAATGGAACATGGAGACCGGTATTCAATAAATACATTGAAAAGTACGGAGAATTTAATCTGGTTGCCGACCGGCTGATTTCTGAGTGCGGCGATCGGCTGGACACTATTACTCCAAATTCTGTTGATAAGCTATCGGGACAGGATTTTGCTAGTGAGATCACCATGTGCCGTGCGATCAAAGCCGAACTTGATGAATTCCGAAGAATCTGGTATCAGGACAATTTCGACAAGAATAATAAAGATCAGAAACGGAGCCATACGGAACAGTTTATAAAGGTCTCAGAAATAGACCAAGTGTATGCGGAATTCATAGAGGAACTGAACAATTATGTAAGCCATAGCAGCCTACCGCTGAAATGGCGTTCAGCACATTTCTTGGGTAATGGCGGCGATGGGAAGACCAATTTTGCGGTCGCGCTGGTAAAAGGTTATTTAAATACCGGACTGCCGGCTATCTACCTGCCTGCGATCTTACTGACCGGATCCACTGTGTTATCCGTGCAGATTCTGTCATTACTAGACATCAAGTCAGGATATACGTTTGGCGATCTGTTGGACTGCCTGGACGAGATGGGCAGGATACATAACCGCCGCATCCCTTTTATATTGGATGGTCTCAATGAAGCGACTAATGCGCATGGATTTTTTAACGAGCGGCTCAAACTTGATTTGCCGCAACTGGAGGTCGAATTTTCACTCAGGAAAAACCTGGTTCTAATTACCACATGCAGGACCTCTTATAAGGAGGAAATATGGGAAACTGATAAATTCGATGATTCAAGGTTCCATTTTCTTTATGGTTTTACTAACCATGAGGACAAAAAGAAACTTGTTAGGAATTATTTCAGACATTATAAAATTCAGGCGGATCTTTCCTTTATCTCACTGGAAAGATTTACCAAACCCTTGTATCTTAAACTTTACTGTGAGTCGGTTAATAGTCCACGAGAGAAGGTGAAGCAGGTCACTCTTGGTTTCAATTCTATATACTCGATTTTTGAAGACTTTGTCACTCTGTGCGATGCTAATATATTTAAACGGATCAAAATGTTTGGCAAACTTTCTCCAAATCCAGTAAATAAAAGGCAGGCTTCACGGGTGTGTACCTGTATCGGTGAGTGGCTGTGGAATAACAACCAGCGCCCGATTTCACTGAATGACCTCATGTTCATGGCCGATGGGAAGATCGTTGATAACTACAATAATTCCATTACGAAGGCATTGCTCGATGAGGAACTGTTATTTGTACGTAATTTCAAGGACGGCAAGGAGTTTGTCTACCTGACTTATGATCTATTAGCGGGGTACTTTATTGCGAAACACCTTATAGAGACAGTTGCCGATTTTTCTGCGTTCTTTAATAGCAATGATTTTGGGCTTCTGATGTCCCAAGATTACGAGGAGCTACATTCCAACCATGAGGATATTATAGACGCGCTTTGCAGTCTTCTGCCTTTAAAAAAAGGCATATTTGTTCATGATCTTCTAGGCCGGGAAAGAGAAAAGATGAGTCCGGTACATTCCAGATTGTTTGGCAAGTCAATAGGTGCAACTATCATGCAATCCCCGGAACATATCCCAGCACAACAGGTCGCATATGTAGGAAAGTTAGCAAACAATCCTAGGATTTTTGTACGTCTGCTTTCGCTTAGTGAAGGGGTTCTTTTCGTAAGTAACCATTCTTTTAATTTCCGGTTCTGGTCCTCCAGGCTGGAAAATATGTCAATGAACGAAAGAGACAGCACATGGAGCGAATACCTTAGAAATCAGTTGCCTGATGGTTTTTTGGATGACCAGATCTTAGAATTCGAGGTATTGCAGTTGGTGCTACCGTTGACCCAGGAGCAGGAGGAAAAGATATTATTGGTAGCCGCATACCTGAAATGGACTTTTACCTCTACTAGCCTCTCCATTAAACAGAAGGCTGGTGATGCACTTTTTGCATTTGCTGTCCGATTTACCACGTTTTTTTTAAAGGAATATTACCATTCTGCCAAACTTAATGATCCTACTGTATTTGAGTGGATGAGTGGCGTAATGTACACTGCAACAATCTTTATAGTTAAGAAAAACCTCAGTAACCATAAATCTGATATGGTTAAACTTGCAAAGTTCTTATATGAAGAGGTATTTAATCCCGATGGTGATTATGCGTCCAATCACATGATCATTAGAAATTACGCATTTAACTCACTCAAACTTCTGGTACGCAGCATTCCCGAAGTTGCATCAATAATAGATCTTAAAATAACTATCGAAAATTTTAAGCATGTTGGCTTAACCAACTGGCAGGAAGTTCCCGATGCTAATGAGGGCGAATACAGTGACGGTAATTCGCTCATTGACTATTATTTTAACAATGAGAAAATGCCGTACATTTTAGAAGGAAAGGGATCGGAGTATAACCTTACACCGGAATATTTGGCGATACAGGCCAGATTGCGTTGGAGAGCCTACCAGTTGGGATACACGTTTGAAAGTTTTGGCGAGATCGATAAGAAAATCGCTTACTGTAAACATTGGGACGGTTATGCTAAAATAGAAAGGTACGCTGATAAATACATTGAAATAGCCTTTCAGGAATATTGCGGATATCTTGATTCCAAGAACTCCTTTGAAAACTATGATGATATTGGATATTTAAGAACTTTTAAATTGAAGCATGATCCAACTAAAATAGGACAGGACATTGAGATAGATTCACCGAACGACCGTTTTTTACAAAGGGATTTTATAGACACCAGTGTGTCCTTGGATAAATGGTGCAATGATAAGACCACTCCAGATTTGACCGAATATTTGCAGAGGGAATCTTTTCAGTACAGGGCTGGAGACTGGGTACTTCTACATGCACTGGTACATCAGAACCATAAGTCTACCGAACGTCAATTTTATTTTAAGGTGAATGCCGTTCTGATTAGGGACGTATTCTTGACTGATGTCCGTCAGGCATTTACGGCCGAAACTGAGTTCGGACGAGCAAATAACAGTATACCCTATACTCAGAATATTTATAAATTGGAAATTCCGGATGGAGAAAGTATTCCTTTCAACGAGTTTACTGAATGGTGGTACAGTGTGGAAAAGGAAATCGTGGAGCGGGAGTATACCAAATATGTATTGCTGAGAGATGGAGTACGTTTGGACGAAATAGAGGCTGATATGATATGGAAATCCATAATCTCGCAACTGAGTATTATTTCTTTTCCCAGGATCCATAATGCTAATATTGATCCTCCATTGATTAAATTCTCTACAAGCGATAAAGCCGAAAATATAACCATTGAAGAGGCCTTAGAACGCATGAACCTCGAAGTAGTGGTGGAAACATTTACCTGTATGGAGGAAGTATCGGTAGACAAAACCATTGACGTTTTCATTCCAGTGCGTTATCACGAACAAAGGGTGTATCTTTGTAAGAACCTGATTGTCTCCCTAAACCTTTCTAGTCCGGCTGACAGCACTGACCTTTATGATGAACAGGGCCGGTTGGCCAGTTTCAACTATACTTATGAGGTTGAGTATGCTGACCAGGAAACATTCACCTATTTGCGCCGCGATCTTTTAGAAAAATATCTTAAAGACAATCACCAGACGATGTTTCAGGTGATTTGGGGTGAACGCGACTATTATCCCATCGACGGGGATTGGACTAATAACATGAGACGAACACAGGAACGTGAAAGGGCAACATTTTATAATGCGATTGAATATAAACCTTCGGAGGGTTTTTGATCTGAATGAGGATATTTTAAATATTTGTGAATATTAGTTCTTGTAATACTTATTAAGTAGTAGAAGAACTGGATTAAGTAATGGAATTGACGCCCCCAATTTATCAGGAATAAATGAGATATTCGATTTTGGCAATAGATTAATCAGTCTTAAAAAGATGTGAAAAACGCTTTTGTCCTGGATCAAAGGCTTGGTGGAAGGGAATTTTAATAATTCTGAAGACGATTAAAAGACAGATTTATAAACAAAATTTAATGAATCTATTGCAGAGGAGACTAATTCTTGAACCTTCTTATACTTTCATAACCACAACATGATTTGACAGTCACTGGTTTAAAAAACTGTCAGGTTCTCCCTTCTAATAATAAGGAAATTAAAAATTTTTATTGTAGAGAATCCCTTTTTATTAAATTAGCAGCAAAATTATATTGGGATGTCACAAAATGCCACGGCAAGCTGGAGTGGGTACTCACATCAGGGGAAAGTAGGTTTACTAATTGCTTTACGAAAATTGAATTCTCCTGGAATGAATCAGGAAGATCTTAATGATTATTGGCTCGATTATGAAGTTCAAGAAGATGTGAGAATTGGAAAGTCTACCCTTACTTTAGAAGTTCACCAAGTTAAGGCATATGTTGGCGGTATTTATTTGGCATCTTATACCGATGCTCTGGCAACATTTAATCATTGTGCGGGTGGAAATTTTATTCATTCGATAGTTGATATAGTCAATTGGAACAATTTAACACCGGCCCTAAATCCTCATACAGTAGTCCGCTACCCCTATGCTCTCAACATGAACCACTGTCCACTTGGCGAGATAGAAGTTTATATTAAACAAGAAATACAGCGATTTTTGCATGTGAATGGTTCGTTGCATGAAGGCAACGATTCCTATGCGGATGGAGTATATTTCCAATTTCTCGGAAAATTGGATGAAAAAATTCGAGAAGAACACAGGACAAAAACTAAGATTAATTATAATATTCGATTTTCCTTACAGGAAATCGAAAATTTAGTTCTTCATTCACCCAATTATCAGAAAACTAGAATACAAGGTATTCGTGATAACATCTATCATACATACGTTTCTTTAGTTCACGATATTCATGATGGGAGCATAAATATTTCTGACACGCATCAAGAAGCAGTGGAATCTGCTATAGAACAAATATCGAAGTTGGAAGATGTCAAATTAGTGCGATTTCTGCAAAATATCAATCCACATACGACATGCAATTTGATTTTTGATAAAATTACCGAGACCAGTGCTTTTTACAATAGTGACAATTTCTACTCAATATTTTTATATGTACTTATTCGGGTCACTGGGTCACCATACAAATTGGATGAGTCTGAAATTCCTCATTATTTTCGTGACAAAAGTTACTTGTTGTCTTCTATCCAATCTTCCAGTACCGACATTTGGAGGCATGCAGAAAAGATCCTAAATAACAATAACATCGATTTCAGCGCTTACGAGACTGATTTCATTATTACTGACAATTATAATGGACGTATCGGTGATGCTGCAAAAGCCATCATTGAAAGGGATTCAGGTAAATTCTTTCATGCTAAGGATATGATTTTCATCCCAAAGGTGGAAGCCATACAACAACTTAACTAACAACTATGGAAAATTTAATTCATCATATTTTCTCGGAAAGTTCCTTTGTTGAATCTGACCATAATGGGCGAGTGCATTTTTACGAAAAGACAAACGAAGATAAATTGGAGTTTTTTCTTGTTGACTTCATTTTGGAGAATGACATCTTGAATTACTTTGAAGTCGCTTTAAATAGTGAATCGAGTGTTTCCGAAATTAATCAAACCCCGTTGATAGGCGATGTCCATTTTTTGTTCAATGAGCAAGTGAAAAAGCGGAAAGAGATTGAAAAGAATACGTCGCTGATTGTTTGCATAAAAATGATGGATTTTGCGACTGGATTTCAGAAGATTAAAAATCAAGTGCTTTTAATAGAGGAACACGAATATTGGTTCAAAAAGTATGTGGTCCTATATACAGATGAATCTGTACCAAAGAATCTGATAGATCAGAGCTATCTTACCCACATTACAGAACTAGTTTCAAATTCATCATCATTTGGAACAATGAAAAACAATATGTTCCTGAATGGTGCTTACTTCTTGGCATTGCAATTATTTATAAAGATACCGTTTCTAAACGCACCTAAAGGACAGCAGCAGGCATTCGTATCGCCGGATCAGCTTATCGAAATGGAATTGACTGCTTCTGATTTATCGGCGGTTAAAAATATATTGTGCGATACTGACCTTGACGATGAACAATGGTGGGAGCGATTTGGAGCCGACTGTATCTCCATAAATACGGATGAACAACGTATTGATGCATTACTTTCAAAATTTGAGGCACATGATTAGATTAAAAAGATTATACCTTGAAAATTTTAAAGGAATCAAAGGTATAGAAATCGTAGATTTTGAAAATACGGCATTGGCGATATTAAGTGGGCCCAATGGCTTCGGGAAGACTACCATTTTTGATGCCATTGAATTGTGCCTTCGCGGCAAACTGGAACGAACAAATCAATTCGGCCGTGTTCAAAAGAACAATGCCGACTATTTAAAAGCCTTTTATCAAAATACCAAAGGTCGGGACGTCGTTTTAAAAGCATTGTTTAAAGATGATGATAATAATGCACATATTATTATTAAATATTTAGACAAAAATCACAACGGTAAAAGTGGAAACTCTAGAGCTTTTAAGCCGGATGCCTGGGAAATCATCAACACTTATTATAGTCAGGATGAGTCGGCATTTAATTCTGCTTTCAGGCCTGAGGCTGTTCCGTCCATTACACAGACAGAAATAGACATGCTTTTTTATCCGGATGGCAACCTTCACTTGTCAGAACTGTATCCTTTGTTTAATTATCTACAACAAGAGGACAACATCTATTTTTTGAGGAAAGATGAAGAAGATAAGAAAAATGAACTCAATTTTTTGTTTCAAACACAGACACATGCAAATCAGTTAAATAAGCTTACTCAATACCATAGACAAATTAGAGCCATCCGCATCAACATTGATGGACGAATCAGGCAGCTTGGAGACGCAGTAACCTCATCTGCCGAGATGTCCTATCAACGGCTTTTTCTTGACAAGTCCCTGGGGTACGATCTGGAGGAACCATTCACGAACGTGTTACCAGAAAATCTTCAAACTGTATATAATAGCTATATTGAAGAAGTAGAAGATCTGAGAGTATTTACGGCAAATTTTGACCCGGGTCAATACGAACTGAATAAAGTAAAGAAAGCATTTAACCTAGCTGCAAGTGATAATGAAATCTTAACGGCGTATATATTGCAACACCTTTTTGCGGATGGACCATTTGTTGAAGCGCAAGAGTTGAGAAATAAAATACGTAAATATTCATCGGCATTACAGACTTTAGATAGTGCTAACACAGTTTTAAGTGACAGCCTTCTTACGGAATTACAATTTGACGCAACATTTATTGCGGGGTATCTCAACATGCTTCAACAAAAGCTTGCTTTAGAAGGCTCGCTTAGTGATATCGGAAGAATTATTGCGGAGTTAAATCAGACTAGGACTAATACAATCGAAAAGTTTAATCAACTCCATGCACAGCACGAGCAATCGGCCAATTGTCCTTTATGTAACTCGGAGTGGCAATCAATGGATGAATTGTTAGGGGCAATCGAACAAAAAACCCAATTGCTTAACGAATTTAACGCAGGCCAGTCTGTTCAGTTGAGCGAGTTGAACGAACAAATCCAACAGAATTACAATCGACCCGTTCGCGAATATCTGGAGGCATTTGTTAATGCGCCACAAAATCAATTGGATATCCTGTTTTTTGAACGAATTGAAAGAGCCCGTGGATATGCCGATCGGATTAACCGCTTCAATGTAATTGTTGGGGCATTTCAGGAACAATTAAGTTCTTTCATTTTTGAACAATATGCCTCACTGTCCAGACTGGATGAGCAAGTCTCTTTGCTAAGGGAGCGAATCGAGCAACTGAGCCAGTCCATCCAAATAGACCAATCGGGGTTGGTCAAAAGTAGCATGTACAAAGAGCTGTTTAATGAATCACCTGTAATGTTCCTTTCCATTTCTGAAATCGATAACAAGTTGACTTACCTTCAATTTAAATATGCCACCGCAAAGAGATTTTCAACTAATTTACTGAGCTCGCGCGTTGAAAAACTACAGTTACTGGAAGATAAATTATTGAGATTAAAGGATACCTATGACAAAGCCATCAAGAGATTTAAATTTGAAATGATTGAAAAGATCAAGATACCTTTTTATATATATTCGGGTAAGATTTTGCAGAACTACCAGCAAGGTTTGGGAATTTTTATTGACATGCAGGATCAAACAAATAAGGTAAGATTTTTGACAGATGGACAGTCTGATCATGATATTGTGCATCATTTAAGTTCTGGACAACTTGCCGTCGTTTCCATTGCGTTTTGCCTTGCATTAAATAAAGTTTACCAAACTCAAGAGCATTTTAAATTCCTGGCGATCGACGATCCTGTACAAACCTTGGACGATATTAATGTCCATTCATTTATTGAATTAATGCGGCATGAGTTCTCAGATTACCACATTATCATGTCCACCCACGAGGATTCTACGGCGAACTATATGAAATATAAATTCAGTCGTTTTGGTTTCCTTACGAAATCCATAAATGTTCAGAACTTATTTTATCCGGCTAATAATATTTTGGAATAAAATTATTTAATGCGGGATTCAGTTAAAATTAACTCTTGCAGTATTCCCCGATGAAATGCTATACATGCATGACGCGTCATCAATATCGATGAAATATTGGGTATTAGGTGAAGTCAATACTCTAAATATTTCTAATTCAGTTTGATTACTATCACCAAAGATAATTGCAAAACTGATTCTACAGGTGCACGCCTCGCAATTGGCACCTAAGGAAGGAAAACTGTTGGACATGCGGCAGGATGCGCTGAAAGTACAGGACTTACTGAAGCCCGGTTCAGGTTATCGGGTTTTCTTAAATACGATCAAAGATCAAAACTGGTCTGCCCGGATGAAACGGGTATATGAAGGAAAGATTATCGGGTTTCTACGTACAAAAACCACCTTTAAAAGCAAAGACCCTATCGACATCTTATTTTATCAGGAGTTTAGCAGGATTATGGCTGAAATTCAGTCTGGGGATAAAAAGGTCATTGTTCCCGCTATGGAGATTATTAAATGACTATGTATGTGCTGGGATATATCACTACACACCGACATTGAATTAACAAA
>FOBR01000056.1 GCA_900109895.1 bacterium A37T11 | reverse complement strand
GAAAGATTATTCATCGCTTGAAAGTATAGATTATATTTATCTTCCGCCTCTGATTAAATTCATGAGAGGAAAATAATAATTAATTTACGTATCTATATAGAAACAATAGGAAGATGAAAAATTAGCATGCTGATTTTTGCATTATGAAAGGCCCTGTTATACACTCTCGCAGTTTCTCGTCTGGCAGGCGGGTGGGGGATAAGGACCATGCATGAATTGTTACTAATTTTGATATTAAATTAAGCTTTTAAAGTGTAAAAATAATCATTATAATACAAATGTAAAATAACATTAAATTTATTTTAACTTATATTGATTGAATTAACAAACTTTGGAAAGACAATATAGCTTAAATTATGAAACAAAGTCATGATCTCTCTATCAGTTCGTTGTGCATCTTCGGGAGGAATTTATCGAATTAAATTTTGGGAAGCACTATGAAAAACAAAATATCCAAGTACATAGTATGTGTGATGATCGTTCCTTTGTTTCTATTGTTTTCATGCGATAGCAACAAGAGGATCAGTTTAAGGACAGTGAAAATTGACGATCTCTCATTAACCAAGGTTCAGTACGAAATAGCAAGACGGTATATTTTGTGCACCTGCATAGAAAAGGGGAGGAAAATGGATACACATTCCGAACCAGATCATACATTATCTTTATATGCAGATATGGGTAAAATAATTGGTTATAGATCACTTCAATTAGACTCATTGGTTAACTCGGTCTTAAAGGGAATCACATTTGACCCCAAAAGTCAAGTTGGAGGAAAAACAATTATGGACGACTGTATTGAGTATTATGATAGCAAGAAAATTAATCGGGATATTGCTGCGGCATACAAGATTGCTAGCGCAAAAGAGGATTCTGTTGTGAGAATGAGTGGGCACAGATAAAATGAAATAGTCAAGACTTAATCTGACAGTTACCTATAAATTAGTAACTGAATGACCGGGTGGTTCCTTTCTTTGAAGAACATGACCTACGGTTGTTGCGTGTAATCAAGACGAAGGCTAAGAGCCCACAAACAAACGGAATATGTGAACGGTTCCACCGGACCATCCAAGAGGAGTTTTATGCAGTAGCCTTCCGGAAAAAAGTATACCGGAGTATAGTTGATTTGCAGACAGACCTGGATAAATGGCTCACATACTATAATGAGGAGCGCACACATACGGGCAGGTACTGTTATGGAAAGACCCCAATGCAGACATTTATGCAGAGCAAATCGTTAGCGCACGAAAAGTTGTTGGAAGTACTGGCCGAAGACCATTTTGTGCCAAAGCCCTCCATTCCAGATGCTCCATTTTGTTCATGCCCCGGCTCCAACCTAAAATACATGTCAAGTGCCAGGATGATCTCATCTCGATGCCATTTCAAATTCTCATCAGATATTACCTATTTCTTCATCTTTGAACTTTTTTGTTTTCAATATACCAAATCTTCAGCTTTCTCACTCTTTAAACCTCACCCAACTC
>FOBR01000033.1 GCA_900109895.1 bacterium A37T11 | reverse complement strand
TAGGAGTTAAATTAAATGAGAACTGAAAGAGTATTAACCAACTATTCCAAGATTAGTGATGCGGACTTGTCCACACTGGCTGGAAAAACGTTGACTGCAATAACCGGGAATGTCCATTTACCCGATCCGATACCCACCGTGCGGGCACGCTATGGCCGTGGACAGGGAGACTGGAGCGAACCAATTTCGGGTGTTACTAAATAGTGTCTATTTATAATGTCATCAGTCTGCGTAATATAAAATGCGGGCTTTGAGGACGGGGACCTTGCCTGCGAAGCTGGCTCGGCCCCGGACCAAAGTCCCATTTTATTCAAATATCCTATACCGTTCAAAAACACCAAATTAAAAACAGCAGCACGGAAAAAGAAATCACCGTTCATGCCAATCAAGAAAATGACAGTTTACATGAACAAACAGCGATGCAGCACATCCATTTCCTATCACAAGACCAGCTCGAATATACGGAGATCATTCCCCACGGGACATTCAACTACCACCCCGATTCCGGATATACCGGCGAAGCAACCCAGATTAAAATTTATCGGAAAACACAAAAACGACAACAGGAAAAGGACAGCACGAAAATAACCATGACACACTTACAAAATAGAGCAAGAATCGACAGCACAGCCCACCAGCAACAACATATACAAGAAGAAACAACGAAACAAACCAAGCCCCCCACCATCTGGCCATATGTCATTGGTGTAACAATCCTCCTTATAGCAGCATTTATCTTAAGAAAATGGATTTGAAAACAGACGTTCGATAAAGGGTGGATAAGAATAGATTCTTTAGCCTTAGAGACAACACAGGAAGCTTCACCATTTCGGTATTTAACATTATATTTGCAGCTATGATGAAGGATTTGCCGGTTGGTCAGCCCAATTTTGAGGATTTAAGAAAGGATAATGGCGTTTATGTTGATAAAACTGCATATATCTTTCAGCTGATCAGTGGTGCTAAGCGTGTCGATATCCCTAAAACAGAGTCGCTTTACGAACTGAACTGGCTGCTAATTTGAAAGCGGCATTTGCAAAAGGTGATACCCCTACCCCTGTTGAATACATAAATCCAATGACAATACTGTTTTATCCTTTCTGCATACTACCGGATACGAGCTTAAGGCGTTAACTTTGTCTCCAACATGCATAGCAATAACAGATGAAAGCAGTCGTTAGGAGATACCGCAGGCAATGTGGCAAAAACGGACCAATGTGAACGGATTTCAGATCGGAGATCACGTATATGGCTGCATAGGAGAATTAATAGGCATTGACAGAGCACTAGCTGAATACACTAAAGCAGATTATCGGCTATTATCGCAAATGCCAACAAACTAAATTTTGCAGAAGCCGCCGCCATTCCGCTGGTTGGCATTACCGCTTACGAGGCTATTTTTCAGCGGGCGATTATCCAACCCGGCCAAAAAGTACTCGTATACGGAGGAGTAGGTGGCGTTGGACATCTTGCCATCCAGTTTGCAAAGGTATTGGAAGCAGAAGTCTATGTAACTGTCTCCAATGATGACCAGGCAAAAATCGTGAAAGACCTGGACGCCGATTATGCTATTGACTACAAACAAGAAACAGTTCAAAATTTTGTAAATAGATATACGGCAGGAAAGGGTTTTGACGTGGTATTCGATACCATCGGAAATCAGCACTTAAAAGATAGTTTTGAAGCCGTCAAACGCAAAGGAACGGTAGTCACCACTTTATCCCTTGACACCATTGATATGTCTTTGATGCATGAAAAGGCACTAGCCTTTCATACTGTGTACATGATCATCCCCATATTTTATAACGATGAGGCAGGAAAACAGGAACACGGTCAGCAATTAAATCATATTACTGAACTGGTAGAAGCAGGAAAGGTGAAACCATTGATTGACCCGCATATATTTAGCCATGACCAGGCTGCCGAGGCCCACGATTATGCCGAGGTCGGAAAAAATACCGGTAAGGTGGTGATTACCGTATAAGCACTTATCAGTTCAAAAAAAATCATTAATAATCATTTTCATTTTCGCTACCTGA
Organism: bacterium A37T11; assembly: GCA_900109895.1. Lineage (GTDB taxonomy): Bacteria > Bacteroidota > Bacteroidia > Sphingobacteriales > Sphingobacteriaceae > A37T11. The sequence continues at coordinate 28,195 of FOBR01000033.1, read as the reverse complement.
GCCAGCTTGGAAAGATTTCTTTGTGGATTAGGTCAATATAAGCTTATCTCAGATGTTGTCGAAAATATACAAAATGATATTCGATTGATCTATTCCAATATGCAGTATTATGGCTCCCTGGCTGGGTAATAAAAGTAGGCAGAATTTTCAAACTACCTGTTAGTGTTCTTAGCTTTTCAGAGTTTGAATACAAAATATCTTCTCTTCCACAATCAAAAATAAATGGACTATTAAACTCAGGATGCTGTTTTAAAAGGGTTGATATACTGTATTTGTGCCAATTTATAGTTTTCGGATTCCCTATATTTTTTATCAAATCATCTGTCAATCTGTTTGTCTGCCAAAAATGTTTGCTTATTTTCTGAAAATTCGGAAAATCAATTTCCAAAGCTCCACTGGTAGAACCTGCTGTATTAAAATAATCTCTGTGTAAAATAAAATACCGCAGAGCGCCATACCCCCCCATACTCAAACCGCTGATAAATACATTTCTTTTATCAATGTTAAAAGATTGATGAACTTTAGGAATTAACTCTTTGAAGAAAAAATTCTCATATTGTGACTCTTTGTTAATGGGGCTGTTGATGTAAAAAGAGGTAAAGCCTTCTGGTGTAGCTATAATAAATCCATATTGGTCGGCTAATTTTTGCAGATCTATTGTTTGCGACCATTGTTTATAGTTTTCGCTATATCCATGCAACAAATAAACCAACGGAAATCTTTCATTTTCGGCATATGACCTTGGCTTGAAGATTAAAACAGTAGCTGGTTTTGCCAAAAAATCCGATTTTAAAATCCATTTTTCCTGTGCCTGTAACGTGGTTTTCATCAACATTCCAATAATTATAAAGAGTATTTTGTTCATATTTTGTAATTTTGAACAAAATTGAGCAAGCATTTTGGCATATACAATGACGAACAAAATTGTGAGCCTAATAAGCTAAATATATACTAATGCGTAAAGAAAACTCCTCTAATACAATAAATGAGCAATTTTTATTTCAAGTATGTGAGTTAAATTCCGCGATTTCTTTGATTAGTGGCCGTTGGAAATCACAAATTCTTTATTCGATTTCCCAAGGAAATAATCGTTTTCACCTATTGAAAAAGGAGTTGCCGAATATCTCTGATCAGGTTTTGGGCAGACAACTCAAAGAGTTGGAAACAGACACAATCATTATAAAAAAGAAAATTCCCAACACTGTTCCTGTCGGGATTGAATATATTTTGACCGTTAAAGGTTGGAATTTAATCCCAATTCTAGAAAACCTCTGCAATTAGGGTAAAACTTAAGGACTAAAAAATATAGGCAGCATCGTTTTATGTACCTAGAGTGACTATTGATATGTCTTTGGTGCATGATTATCCTCATACTTTATAACGACGAGGCCGGAAAAAACACCGGTAAGGTGGTGATTAACGTATAAGCACTCATCAGTTCAACTAACATCATTAATCATCATTTTCATTTCCGCTACCTGAGCAACAGAAACCTTGGTCTTGTCATATGCCAGGTAAAGGATGTTTGTTGTCGGTTCTGCTCCACTCCAAAGGTTAAAGATAACCTTGGTTTCTAAAAGATCTTTAACCAGATAGTCCGATACGATGCTTATACCATTGCCTTCGGCAACGGCAAGTGCTATGTGATATAAATCGGGTATAATGATCTTAGGATTGATTCTGGGCCGTTTTAGAAAGTTTTGTAACCAAAACCTGCGGATAAATGCAAGATTACTGCCATAAGACAGCCAGTTTTGTTGTAGCAACCAGTGTTCTATCTCTTTCTTATCATTTTGGTTGATAGCCTTTTTAAAATCAGCTATATCCAGATTGGCAGAACCAATAATAATAAAAGTTTCCTTTAATATGGCTTCATAGACAACGTTTTCACTTTCTTTGGTTTTATGGGTGGCTATTACAAAATTAAGCTGCCCCTGTTCCAATTCCTGCATCAAATCTGTTGTCAATCCGAACTGTATCCAAAGTTTAGAAGAGCTCTTGTAAAGTTTGGATACGAGTACACGCTGAAAAAATTCCTTGGGGCTACCTATTTTTAGGGTAGCTTGCTTATGATAAGTAAGTCGATTAAACCCAGTCTCCACTTGCTCCAAATTTTCAATGGAAGCGATTATTTGCACATATAATTGTTTCCCAAGTTCAGTAGGAACCATCTTTCGGGGAAGCCTCTCAAACAACGGCCCCCCAACATAGTTTTCTAATGCAGCGAGATGGACACTGGCATTAGGCTGAGATATAAGTAACTCCTGAGCAGCTTTGGTTATATATGGTTATTGGATATACAATCAATAATCCAATGAACCTTGGTAATCTCATTGCGGTATACGCGAGTTTATGTAAAGAGTTGAATGTTCCATTCCGATTTCCGGGCAGCCCCAGGGCTTACGAGGTATTGGTGAACGTGACTGGGACAGAAGTACTCAGTAAAAGTATGGAATGGGCAGCAACGGCCAGCAATACGAAAAATGAAATCTTTAACATTACCAACGGTGATATTTTTAGGTGGAAAGATGCCTGGCCCAAATTTGCTGCGTTTTTTGGAGTCACGTATGCCGAACCACAAAAATTTTCCCTCACAGCTTATATGGAAAACAAGGCCTATCTGTGGAACAACATGGTAAAAAAATACGGGCTGCAACCGCAAACTTTAAATATGTTAGTACAATGGGCATTCGGCGACTTTATCTTCGGAACGGAATACGATGCCTTTTTTGATGTCAACAATGCGAGACGAGCCGGTTTTCAGGAAATGAACCTGGACAGTATTGACCAAATGATAGCGTATTTTCAAACCTTAAAAGATCATAAAATAATACCGTGAGAAGTATGTGAAAAACCCCAATTTTTATAAAGTGGGGTTTTTCGTATATAGATTTTGCCTTGGTAATGGACCGTATCTTTCAGGGATTTGGAGGTGCTTTTCGGTGTAAGATAGTCTCTATGAACGAATCATAAACCGAGCGCACCGCTTATCTGTTGATTGGACCTCAAACTGAATAAAATACCCACAGTTTTGATAGTTACGTTGGAATTTAATTTAAAAGTCCCTTCAATAAAGGTATTGGACGAGCTGAGTATTAGTATACAACAGGTTATAATAAGGAATAGTCATCTATTCCCAACCCCCACCAAGCGACCGGTAAAGATCTACTACGGCAAAGAGCTGCAATCGTTTTACATCCGCCAGCTCCAACTCGCTTTGTAACACATTGCTTTGAGAGGTGATCACCTCCAGGTAGTTGGCCATACCTGTTTTATATAATAAGTCGGCCTGGTGGATGGCGCTCTGTAGCCGTTGGGTACGTTCGAGCACAATTTTCTGCCGCTGATTCAGTTTGTCCAGCTTAGCCAACGCATCCGACACTTCCCCCACTGCTTTCAATACCGATTGCCGGAATTGGAGTACACTCTTTTCCTGTTCAACCAGCGCCAGCTTATAGTTGGTGGTAAGCCGCTTGCGCTGCAGGATGGGTTGGGTGAGATTACCTGCTACCGTACCAAATAAGGAGGCTGGTATGTTAAACCAGTTGCTGGCCTCAAAGGCATTCACGCCACCTTGAGCCGTAATAGCTAGCGATGGGTATAAATTGGCTCGGGCCACTTTGCTATTGGCTTGTGCTTGGTTAATGGCCAGCTCAGCCTGTCTCACATCCGGTCTTCTGCCCAATAGCATTGCGGGGTAACCACTGGCTAGCTGCTGCGGCACGGCGATATCTGCCAATCTCTTCTCGGTAGGTAGTGAGTCCGGGAATTCCCCGCTGAGGATGCGCAACGCATTTTCCTGAATGCTGATATCCTGTTCAAAACCTGGGATCAGCGATGCTGCTGCTAACTTTTGCGCCTGCGCCTGCTCTAAACCCAAGGAAGTAACATCTCCCACTTTGTACTGTTGGTTAATAACCTGCAGCGTACTATCATTAAGCAGCAGGTTTTGCCGGGCAATGGCCAATTGCTCCCGTAGCATTAGCAAGTTAAAATAACCTTGGGCTATCTGGGCCACCAACTGTGTTTGCACCGCTTTTCGGACCTCTTCCGTTTGCAGGTAGCCGGCCAGTGCTGCTGCCTTTTGATTTTTGATCTTGCCCCAAATATCTGCTTCCCAAGAAATGGAAACTGCTGCCGTATAATCTTCGATATGTTTGCTACCTAAAAACTGGCTTAGACTTAGCCCATTCAAACTATTGTCGGAGGGACGGGAAGTATTGGCGCCTACCTGAAGGCTCACATCGGGCAAATAACCTGCCTTAGCCAGTGTAAGCAACAAGCGGGCTGATTCTATATTTTTTACTGCCAGCCGGATGTCGTAATTATTAGCGATGGCGGTATCAATCAATGCAAGCAGCGTACGGTCTGTAAAAAATTCGTTCCAGTGCAGTTGGGCAATACTGGACGAATCGGCTGTAGATGGGTCAGATGCCGTTGAGCCGCGATAGGTAGATGGTATGGACGCATCCGATAAAACAGGCGGCCGTGATACCGAACACGCTCCCAGGAATAGTATGCTTGCCAATAGCCCAATTATGGACTTACTTATATCGTTCATTTTCGTTGTGATTATCCTTTATATTTTTTTTCGTCATATAACATTCAGGGAAGTCCGGTGGCGGCATCAGGAAAATAGCGTAGTGAGACCAAGGCTCACGAAGCGGTTTTCCGTAGCCGCAGAGGGCTTTCCTGAATGTTATATCAATTATTCATATTAAAATGAAGGTTGTTCTATAGTTGCTTCTTGTTCTTCATTCACAGGACCGGTATTTTGCTGGTCATCAGAAGCAGACCCAGACAGCTTTTCCTGCAAATGCTGGAACACGACAAACAATACCGGTATAATGAATAGCCCTAGGATAACGCCAGTGACCATCCCTCCGGCTGCGCCAATACTGATTGAATGATTACCCTGTGCGGATGGCCCATTGGCATTCATCATCGGGATCATTCCTACAATAAAGGCCAGTGAAGTCATAATGATGGGCCTGAGCCTGAGTCTGGCAGCTTCCAGGGCCGACACGACCAAACTATTGCCCATCCGCCTGCGCTGAACGGCAAATTCGACAATCAGTATCGCATTTTTTGCCAGAAGACCAATAAGCATGACCAGTGCCACCTGTACGTAAATGTTATTGGATATGCCTGTGAACCCAATGGCTGCAAAGACGCCGAATACACCCGTAGGAATCGATAAAATGACCGCCAACGGCAAAATATAACTTTCATATTGGGCCGCCAGCAGAAAGTATACAAACAATAGACACAGACCAAAGATGACCACAGATTGCCCACCGGAGGTGATCTCCTCCCGGGTCATCCCAGAAAACTCATAGGTATAACCCGATGGAAGGGACTTTTCTGCCACTTCCTCCACAGCACGTATGGCATCACCGCTACTATGACCAGGGCTCGGAATGGCATTGATGGCGATAGAGTTAAACAGGTTATAGCGGGATGCCGTCTCCGGGCCAAATACCCTTTTGAGCGATACCACCGTATTGATGGGCACCATCGTACCCTGTTTGTTCTTAACTTGAATACCGTCCATAGATGTAGGATCTGCACGGTCATCCTTTTCTGCCTGCACCATCACCCGGTAATATTTGCCAAAACGATTAAAATCAGAAGCCTGAGCACTACCAAAATAAGCCTGCATCGTTTGTAAGATGTCGCTGGTACTTACGCCCAGCTGAGCGGCTTTGACATCATCCACTTCCAACTCGTATTGCGGATAGTCTGCCCTGAACGTTGTAAAAGCCATCATCACTTCGGGGCGCTTACTTAGCTCACCAATAAAGTTCCGGCCTATTTCATCAAATTTATTGAGCTTTCCTCCCGTCCGGTCCTGCAGTACCATATCCAAGCCTTCCACATTGCTAAATCCAGGTACTGTTGGAAAGGTGAACACAAAGAAATTAGCACCTTTTATGGCCGATAGTTTCTGGGTGAGAACACCCATGATCGCATTGATATCCTTCACTTCTCCACGCTCTTTATAAGGCTTGAGCAGCACAAAAGTCACGCCCGATGAAGGACTGGAGGCCTGGGTCATGATGTTAAAACCAGCAATGACATTCAAAGTTTTTGTAAAAGCAAGTGGCTGCATAACCTTTTCAGCCTCCTTTAGGGCAGCATTGGTCCGTTCAAGAGAAGCACTGACCGGCATGGAAAGCGATATAGCGACAAACCCTTGATCTTCTGAAGGAATAAAACCAGTAGGGGTTTTCCGTACCATAAAAATGGTAGCCACTACTAATAGGGCAAGTACCCCCAAGCTGAGCCATTTAAATCGGATAAGCCCTTTAAGCGCATGGGTATAGCGATATGTAAGGCGTTCAAAACCTTTATTAAAGCCGGTAACAAACCGTTCTTTCAGATTTTGCTTATGACCACTATCGTGATCCCCGTGCAAACTTTTTAAGAAAAGGGCCGCCAGCGCCGGCGTCAATGTCAGTGCGTTGATGGCAGAAAGCACAATGGCGATGGCCAACGTAAAGGCAAACTGCCGGTAAAACATCCCAGTCGCCCCTTCCATAAAACCAACAGGAAGAAACACCGCGGACATGACCAGCGTGATGGAAATGATAGCCCCGGTAATCTCATGCATGGCTTCGAGCGTCGCCTGCTTGGGCGCCAGATTTCTGCCTTCCATTTTTGCATGCACGGCTTCAACCACTACGATCGCATCGTCTACTACGATCCCGATGGCCAGCACCAGTGCAAACAACGTCAGCATATTGATGGAAAAGCCAAAAACCTGCATAAAAAAGAACGTACCCAAAATAGCTACAGGAACGGCTATCGCCGGGATCAGCGTAGAACGAAAATCCTGTAAGAAAAGTAACACCACCAAAAATACCAAGATAAAGGCCTCAATCAGCGTATGTTTAACCTGTTCAATAGACTGGTCAAGTGCTACTTTGGTATTATATAACACCAAGTATTTCACGCCTTTGGGAAAATTCTTTTCAGCCTTTTCCATAAATTTCTGAATGCCTACCTGTATTTCATTGGCATTAGATCCCGATAGCTGCATAACGCCGATATTCAAACCTACCTTTCCATTGATCCGCGTATTACTGGCATAGGTATATGCACCCAATTCAACGCGTGCCACATCTTTGAGCCGTAGCATAGAACCATCCGCATTTGACCTTATAACCATATTCTCATAATCTGCAGGCTGATTGAGTTTGCCTTTGTATTTAATGACAAATTCAAAAGCTTCTTGACTACTCTCACCAAACTTACCTGGCGCAGCTTCCAAATTTTTATCTTGAATAGCGGCCATGACTTCGGCCGGAGTAAGGTTGTATGCAGCCATTTGATTAGGATTGAGCCACACCCGCATCGAGTAGTCTTTGCTCCCACCAAACACCAGCGCCTGCCCTACCCCCGGAATCCGTTTTAATTCAGGGATAATGTTGATCTGGGCATAGTTGGCCATAAATGTTTGATCGTAAGCCTTTTCATTTTCTGTGTAAAGGTCCAGCACCATAATGAGGCTATTCTGCTGTTTCGCGGTCGTAATCCCGGCCTGTACCACCTCTGCAGGTAGCTGACTGGTTGCTTGAGACACCCTGTTTTGAACATTCACCGCTGCCTGATCGGGATCTGTACCCTGTTTAAAATAGACAGAAATGGTGAGTGAACCATCATTACTGGCTGTAGAGGTCATGTAGGTCATGTTTTCCACCCCATTAATGGATTCTTCCAATGAAGGCGCCACTGCACGCAGCATCGTCTCTGCATTAGCACCCGGATACAACACCATTACCTGTACAGCAGGTGGTGCAATATCCGGAAATTGCTGCAAGGGCAGCCTAACCAGACCCACTATACCTAGTATGACTAATAAAATGGATATGACGGTGGCCAGTACCGGCCTTTCAATAAATTTTCTAAACATCGCTTACTTTATTTTATGCTGGCAATTTTAAGACTGTCGATGGGGGTATCCTGTGGCTTAATGGCCTCCCCGTCCCTCAATAGATCCATACCTTTATATACGATGCGGTCTCCAGCTTTCAAACCATCGCCTATCAGATAATTGCCTTGGCTGGTACCCACAATATGAATCGGTTGGCGGCTTACTTTGTTGGTTGCATCCACTACATAGACAAATACTTTGTCCTGCATCTCTACCGTTGCCTCCTGTGGCACAGACAAGATATCGTTATACCGTTTACTAAGTTTAATCCTGCCCGTATTGCCGGCCCTTAGCAGGCCTTCTTTATTGGGAAATGTAGCCCGCAGCGTAATGGATCCCGTATTTTTATCAAATTGGCCATCCACCATATCAATATGGCCGAGCTCAGCGTGGGGGGTGTTGTCAGACAAAAGCAAAGTGACAGGTGGCACATGTGCGATTTTTTCATCCAGGGTCTGGCCTTCATACTGCGATTTGAAATCGATAAAATCATTTTCACCCAATGAAAAGTACACATGGATCTCATGGATGTCAGAAAGCGCCGTGAGTGGCTGGGGATCAGTAGGTCCTACCAGGCTACCCTGTTTGATTGGCAAACGGCCAATGTAGCCGCCCACTGAAGCCCTGATGGTCGTATAGCCCAGATTGATTTTGGCGGTTGCTACACCAGCCTTGGCTTGTTCAACATTAGACTGTGCCACATTTTTAGCGGCAATGGCAGATCGCAGCTGAAAATCAGAAAGCACCTTGTTGTTCACCAGCTGCGTCTTTTTTTCGACTTCCAGCTTGGCATTTTCCAATGCCGCCTCAGCAGCATGCTGGTTGGCCAACGCATTATTATATTGTTCCTGATAGGGTTTATCGTCAATTTTGAATAAAGCTTGGCCTTTGGTTACTTTGGCTCCTTCATCTACAAAGATGGTTTCCAAAATACCCGATACCTGTGGCCGGATCTCCACCTGCACTGTCCCTTCTATCGAAGCCGGATATTCCTTGTCTACCAGCCGGTCAGATTTCGCCAGCTTTACAACAGGGAGAGTCGGCGCTGCGTCTGTCGGAGATTGGTTTCCTGCTGCTGTACAACCCACTAAAAACGCGACTAAAAAGAATAAAAACAACCTGTTTACAATATTAAACCATCTAACACTGTTAAGCAATAAGTCAGATTTGAGTAGGTAAAAAACATTCATTAATTGTTTCATGATGAGGAGCTATTAAATTATTAGAAAACTATGTGGTTATTATATCAGTGGCTCACGTCACTGATATAATTATCGTACTTATTATGTTTAAAGAAATTTATTAATTTAACAATGTTAAATTATTTACAGTTGTTTTTAATTATGCAAAAAAAATTAATCGACTAACGAACGGGTGATCCCATGTATCGCATCCTTCAGGATGTGCCTATTCGTCTCATCCCGCACATCCAGGCTTACCAAATTGATAGAGATGAGCCCATGGATAATAGACCAATAGGTATAATATTTCCGGCAAATCAATTCCTCGGAAGGATACTGTGAAGCCATGATCTCACGGATCACCTCACTAACGAGATAGCCTATCGTCTCATTGCACTGCGCGGATTTTTGCTTTTCGCAGCATTGCATCCCTACACCATACATGATCTGGTAGAATTCTTTATTTTCAAAAGCGAAATCCCAGTAAGCAAGCCACATCGCTTCAAGCTGGTTGGGCAAGGTAAATTCTTTTTCTTTAGCTTCTTTCATTCGCCTGGCCAGTTTCCGAAAACCCAAATTTGACAATTCGATCAGGATTGCTTCTTTACCCGGAAAATATTCATAGATCATGGGGGCTGTATACTCAATGATATCTGCAATCTTCCGCATGCTGAGCGCCTGCCACCCGTCATCTTTGACAATTTGCAAGGCAGCATTCAGGATGTTGATCCTGTTCTCGTCTTTCAAACGTTGAATACGTTCTTTGCTAGCCATTACTTTTACCCATTAATCAATTTAACAGTGTTAGGCAAAGGTGACACTTATATTTGATAGTAACAGCCATTTAATTGTCAGAATTTTATAATTGCTTATTCTGCCGTACAAACAAATTATAATTCTCGTGTTTCTCCACGAATACCACTGTACCACTTTCAATAAAGCCATCAAGCGCCACGGCATCATACCATTTTCCTTCTATCTCTATTTTCCCAGATGGACGTAAGCTGGTTTTTGCAATGCCTGTTTTCCCTATAATTTCCAGCTGCGGAAGTGAAGACACATACCCCTGCCCTGCCTGCTGTTCATCGGCCAGGACTAATCGCTGAAAGGCACTGGACTTCAAAAGACTTTTTCCAAATAATACTGAAAGAACAATAGCGCCAATCATTCCAATAATCACCACCAGAAACGAACGGAATAACCAGCCTGAGCCATAACCTGCCGGGGTAAAATCAAAATAATTATTACTCACCATGCTAAAGGCCAGCCCACACACCAGACATATAATGCCCACGATGCCCGTGATGCCAAAACCCGGGATCACAAAGATTTCCAAAGCGATCAATATAACGCCTGCCAAAAAAAGAAAGATTTCCCAATGGTCAGCTAAGCCCTCCATATACAGCGGCGCAAAGAACAAAAATGCTGCAGCAATGGCTACCAGCAAGGCAAAACCAATTCCCGGGCTTTGCATTTCAAAATAAATACCGCCAATGATCAGTAGTATTAGCACACCGCTCACAACGGGATTGATCAGGAAACCAATGAGCAGATCCACCCAGGTAACTTGTTGCTGCCGAAGGCCGGCATTCGTAAGACCCTCCTGCTGCAACAGGTCATTGAGGCTATTCCTTTCGCCGTTGGCAATGGCCGTTCTTACCGCCTCAGCTGTCGTCAGTGTGAGTATTTTGCCTTTAGGTTTCAGCGTCGGCAAATCTATATCCGGGTCTACAAAGGCTTCCGCAATCTTTGGGTCGCGCCCATTTGCTTCAGCAGTCGTCCGCATCAGCCCCCTCATATAGGACTGGTACTTCTCAGGCAATATTTTTCCTTCCGGATCTACCACGCTGGCCGCACCAATGCTTGCTCCTTTCGCCATATAAATCTTATCGCAGGCCAGAGCAATCAACGCACCTGCCGAAGCGGCATTCGGGTTTACATACACGAGTGTTGGTATGGGAGAGGCCAGTATGAGGCTGCGGATGGAATCGGCAAAATTTAAAAGGCCGCCATAGGTGTTCATATCGATCAGGATCGTTTTGGCCCCCGACCGTTCAGCCTCATCAAATGCCCGTTTGGTAAGTCTCCAGGACGTTGGCCCGATTTCTGAACGAAGTTGAAAAAGGTATACCTCCCCTTTTTGCTGGGCACAGGTCCTTGTGGGATACCATCCCGCAAGTAAAAAAATGATTGCCAAGCAAGCAATAACCGATGGTTTATAATTTTTATGCATTTTATTACTTATTAATAAGCGTGAACTTTGTAATTTGCGTGCCGAATTAACCAGACATGCAAACAAGCGATCGTATCAACTGCTAAATATATGCTAAATTCTGCATTTTCCAACAATTTTTCTGGGATAGTTTGGCGCATTAAAACCGACGAGGTGTCGCAATTGCTGGCGGTAGAGTCCAGGGATTCAGATACAGGCATGCCGTCTTTTTCAGTCATCCATTATCCCACGGGTAGTGTGTTACTGCATGAGTTACACTACGGGGATCGTTGGTGGACCATTGCCGGCATACACCAAGGGATGCTTATTGTACAGGCTATGAGTGAAGCCGGACCAGCCGCAGAAGGTCTGGCTGCCATTGATTGCCAAACAGGAAAGGTTGTTTGGGAAACTTTTCAATATCGCCTGCAAATGCTGACCAACGAAGGCATATTTGTTTACCATCGCATGTTATCGGGTCCTCCTGGTGAACTGATCTCCTTTGAATCTGGCACACTGCTGGTACCCAACGCCGATCCTTCATTCTTTAAACCAATACCCAATCAAGTGGCCTTGCCCGTCATGTATGAAGGACAAAAACCTAGCTGGCTAAATGCAGAGACCATTCATGGGCCTTTATTTTATTGCCTATATGGCCAGGAAACCCTTTGGGCTTGGCATGAACCGGATAACAACGCCTATAACTTACGGCTTCGTACAGAGGCAGGAGGCAAGAACCCTTCAAATACCCTCCTTTTGGAGCATCTTCCAAAACTATTATTGGAGCCTTTTTTTTTGCTGGATGGTCAGATATTTTGTGTAACACACACTAATCGGGGCATCTCGTCGTATAACCTATTAACGAAATAACCATGAAAATTTACTATATCATCCTTTCAGGTGCATTCTTGCTTGCCAACACACTACACTCAACCGCAGAAAGTAACTTTTACAGATCTCCAAAAGACTCAGTCGGAATTGAGAACCTGGATGGACAGAAAGTCATCCTGCACAAAGTGTCACGCAAAGAAACCTACTTTTCGCTCAGCCGCCAGTATAACGTGACTTCAAAAGATATCATGAAACTGAACAAGCAGCAAAAACTAAGAGCTGGAAATGTAATAAAAATACCCACAGGAATGCCATTTTCAATGCCAGATCCCAGCGTATCCCTGCCTACTACAACAACAACGGCCAAAAATACCGCTAATTCAGAACTCATTGAATACAAAGTGGGACCTAAGGAAACACTATTTTCGATCGCTAAACGCTTTGAAACGAACGTTGAAGCCATTCAAAAAGCAAATAAACTCAAAAAAAATAGTTTAAGAAGCGGGCAAGTATTACTTGTTCCGCAAGGACAGAAAACGCCGCTATCAAAGCCTGTCAAACCCGCGACGGTTAAAGCCGACGTTATGGATAGTGTGGACACGGATACCAGCAAACAATCGCTGCCATTACATTCAGACCGTTACGGACTGCGACAGGTTACTGAAAAAGGAGTTGGCGTATGGATTGACGATTTGAGCTCAGAAGGGGGTACCATGCTGGCACTTCATAAAACAGCACCCATTGGTACGGTCATTAAGATCAGTAATCCAATGACCAACCGCACTACCTTTGCCAAGGTGGTTGGTAAGTTTACAGAAAATCAGGAAACCCAGGGTGCCATCATTGTCATTTCAAAAGCTGCAGCATCATTAGTCGGGGTAATAGACAGGCGATTCCAGATTGAAATATCTTACGGCGTTCCGAATGAATAGAAAACCCTATGTCGTGGGGGTTGCGGGGTCAAGCGGATCCGGAAAGACCTATTTCCTAAATAGTTTTTTAGCCCATTTTAAACCCGAAGAAGTAAGCCTCATCTCCCAGGACGATTATTACTTTCCTGCGCCCCCGATGACACAAGAAGAAAACAAGCTCTACAACTTTGATCTTCCTGCTACCATTGACCGGAAAAGTTTTTCCCACGATATTCTGCAACTTATGCAAGGGCATACGATCCTTAAAAGAAAATATACATTTAACAATCCATCCCTCCAACCCAAAATGCTGGAGCTTAGGCCAGCCCCGCTACTCCTTATTGAGGGCCTCTTTATTTTTCATTTTGAAGAGATCAACCAGCTGATCGACCAGCGTATATTTATTGAAGCCAGCGAAGAGGTAGCACTCAAACGACGGATTAAACGCGACCTTACCGAACGTGGGTATGGTGAAGACGATGTGCGTTATAAATGGGAGAACCATGTAATGCCTGCCTATCACACCTATCTTATACCGTATAAATCCACCTGCAACCTCATCGTTGAAAACAACACAAATCTTAAGGCTGACATGTTAACGGTGACCCAGGAAATTTCTGATCTGTTGAGGGCTCGGGTTTTTGTCTGAAGTATTACAGCACCATCTCTGGGATTTCGCCTTCTGCGATCAGCTTGCCGGTCGTCGCATCTTTGATCTGCTGTACGCTGATGCCCGGTGCCCGTTCTAACAAAACAAAGGCACCCCGCTGCTGGTCGATTTCGTAAACACCCAACTCCGTAACAATCTTCCGCATACATTTCACCCCAGTTAAGGGCAAACTACACAGGGGCAATAATTTACTTTCGCCTGCTTTATTCACCTGTTGCATCGCCACGATGATATTCTTGGCCGAAGCTACCAAGTCCATGGCACCTCCCATGCCTTTTACCATCTTCCCGGGAATCTTCCAGTTGGCAATATCACCGTTTTCAGAAACTTCCATGGCCCCCAATATCGTAAGGTCAACTTTTTGGGAGCGGATCATGCCAAAGCTCATCGCCGATTCAAATACAGCCGAACCGGGCAGCTGCTGCAGCATGCGTCCGATACCAAAATCATCGACCCCGGCATTGTTAGAAATACATGTGAGATCTTTGGCACCCTTCTTTACCAAGGCCGCTATGCAATTCTCCGGAATGCCACATAAGCCAAAGCCACCCAAAAGCAGGGTCATACCATCCTGAATATCGCGGATCGCCACATGGGCATCTGCCACCACTTTATTGATCATCATAAATAAGTTTACTGGTATCAGTAAAAAGAAAAAGCTACCTCCCCGGACAGTTTTTACATCTTTTCCCCTTTTTGTATTTCTTGCAGCATTTTTTAAAATCGCCACAAAAAGAAGCATAGGGGTTGATGCCTTTGAACTGTTCCAGATCAGTAGGAGTAGTTAACGTTAAATAATCTTGAAAAATTGATCGCTCACTCATCTCTTTTTAATCGTTGGTCAAAGATACGGGATTGTTTAGAATTGTTCTAATAATTGATCCATCTATTATTTATTTTGACCGGCTCTGAAAGATTAAAATCCGACTATCCCTTCATCGGCTGGGAATTCCCGCTACGTGAGACTTGGTCTCACTACGCTACGTTCCCTAGGCCTCTTCAGGGACAGCCCAGATTTTATATATCCAGGCTCTGAATTATTTTGGACGGCATCAGAGTGGCAATGGATCAGTTAAAGTACACATACGTAATACCATCACCCCCCCTATCCGCATGCTCGTCTTCCAAGCGGTTTATCTCACTATATTTTTTAAGGTACTGCCTGATCATTTTACGTAAAATACCGTCTCCCTTGCCGTGGATGATCTTCAAGCTTTGGAAACCCATCATAATGGTTTTGTCCAGGTATTTTTCCAGCTCTTGAATAGCCGCTTCGGCCCGCATGCCACGAACATCCAATTCCGGATAGAAGGAGGCCAAACTATCGGCGCTGATGCCACCGTTAGTAGCCCGCCTCACCGATTTGGGAACCTCTTTGGTTGTTATTTTCTCTACCCGTTTCTTTTTGACCACGGTACGAAGTTCACCCATAGCCAAAATCAGGTTGTCCTTACTAATCTCGATGATCTGCGCCGTGGAACCACTGTCTATGATACGCACCCAATCGCCCACCTCCAGCTCTTTCGGAATAGCTAATTTTGTAACGGCTGCCGGTTCATCCAGCTTATTTTTATCCAGCTCCTGCTGCAATTGCTGGCGCAGGGTTCGGGTCTTTTCCTTATCCGCCTTGTTTTCTTTAATCTCCGCAATGGTATTTTCTACCAGCTTATTGGCTCCCTTAATGATCTCCTGCGCCTCCAGTTTAGCCTGTTTCAAAATAGTCTTGCGGTTTTCGGCCAAATAGGTCTTCAGGCTTTCATTTTCTGCGCGCAACTTTTCAAGCGAGCGGCTCTCCTTTTCAAGAGCCACTTTAGTATCATACATATTTTTCTTATCCCGCTCTAAATCGACCAGCAAAGTGTCAACCCGTTTTTGCTGGGCACCCACCTTTTGCCTAGCCGCCTGCAATATTTCGCGCGGCAAACCGATCTTCTGGGCAATCTCAAAAGCGTAAGAGCTCCCAGGCTTGCCCGTTTCCAGGATGTATAGAGGTTTCATAGCGGCATTGTCAAAAACCATGGAAGCATTCTCGATACCTTCCGTAGCATTAGCAAATACCTTTAAGTTGGAATAGTGCGTAGTAACCACCCCCCTTACCCTTTTCTGGTTCAGAGCCTCTAAAACCGCCTCGGCTATCGGACCGCCAAAAAGCGGATCAGTACCCGTACCAAACTCATCGATCAGCACCAGCGTCTTTGCATCGGCATGCTCTGTAAAATACTTCATCTTGGCCAGGTGGGCGCTGTAAGTACTCAAGTCGCTTTCAATAGACTGGTCATCGCCAATATCGGCAAACACCTGGCGAAAAATACCTAATTCCGATTCAGGTGCGGCCGGAATCAGCAGTCCGGATTGTAGCATGAGCTGCAAAAGCCCAATGGTTTTCATACTAACCGATTTCCCACCCGCATTTGGGCCGGATACCACCACGATACGCTGCCGTTCATCAATTTTTACATTAAGCGGAACCACGGTTTGCTGTTCTTTCTTGAGTGTAAGATACAGCAAAGGGTGACGGGCATTGATCAGCGATAGCGCAGCTTCTTTACAAAGCGTAGGCATGGAAGCCTCTGTATCGATCGCAAAAAGCGCCTTCGCGCGCACAAAATCAAGTTTACTGAGCAGCCCGTGATACGCGATCACCAAGGGGATATGCGGCCTTAGGTCATCCGTGAGCAAAGTTAATATGCGGATGATCTCCCGCCGTTTCTCAAACTCCAGGTCGCGCACCTGGTTGTTGAGGTGAAATACTTCCTCGGGTTCAATGTAGGCCGTTTGGCCGGAGGCCGACTCGTCGTGAATAAACCCCTTTAGTTTACGCTTATTTTCAGCCAGGATGGGAATACACATCCGCCCATCCCTAATCGTGAGGCTGCCATCGGCCGTCCAGCCACTTTGCTGGGCATTTCTGAAAACCTGGTCCATGCGCCTGCGGGCCTCCCCCTCGGCTTTGGCAATACTGCTAATAATATCGTGCAAAGCAGTTGAAGCATTTGATTTGATCTTGCCACGGTCATCCAAAACTTGTTCTATGCGGCGGATGATGCTTCGTTCAATCGGCAAATGCTCAAATAAGGCCTCCAGATTTGGGTATAGCCCACCCCGCTCATTAAAATAACTGATCACGGCAAACACTGTTTTCAGCGAAAGCCACAGATGCAGAAACTCCTCCTCCGCTAAAAATACCCCTTCCACCCTGGCTTTTTCGGCCAAGGATTTGATTGGGTAAAGATGTTCGATTGGCAAAGGGCTGTCATGTATTAACAATTCCTTAAATTCATGGGTTTGCCGCAAAAACTTGTCAATCTGCTCAAATTGATACATCGGCTGCACCTTATCCAATAACTGCCGTCCAATCTCACTCAGACAGTAGCCTTTAATAAGGTTCTTTATCTCCGTAAAACCCAGTTTATCGGCAGTATTGTTCGGGTAGATCATTTACTCACCTTTCTTTCCAATTTTCGCAAGCCTGATGGTGTGGGCATACCTATCGGCCTCAGAGGTTTCATTTGTTCCAGGCGGTTCCTTTCTAAAGGAGCTGATATCTGCGGCTTGGCAGGAACTGGTTCCGCTTTACCAGCAGGCACCGAAGGAAGCCATTGAAGCCCAATAGGAGTTAAAAAATCAGCGGCGGCAGTTTCTTTGGTCCAAACGCCTGGTTTTAGGTGGGACGCAGAGTCAGCTCTGAGCCAATATAAGAGGTGTCTTTTTAATTTGAAATCGGCCGAGTCACGTACAATCCGGTTCAGGCTGTCCCTCACATGCGCATTCCTAATGGAATCCACCCGTTGAATAGCTTTCATTTTTGCAGTTTCTTTTGCCTGTTCACTATCTACCAAACCCTGCAACTTGCTTTTCACATTGGAATACATAGAATCGTAAACTTGTGGTTGTGCTGAATAATACTCGAGGCTGTGCCTCAGTCCGGCTGAATCAGTATCGTATTTTTCATAAATACCGGCGTACAAACTATTACGAAGAATCTGCACAGAATCCATCGGAACTGAACTTACGTAGCCATCTGCCAAATGCACATCGGTTAGCACACTCACCATTTTTTCCTGGGCAATAATCCCTTTGGGAGGGCCACTATGGCATCCCAGCAAAAAAATGAATCCCAAAAACCCCGCTATTAATCGCTGCATTTATTAATTTAGCGGCAAAAATACAAAAAGGCGCTGACATAAGCAGCATGAGGAAATATCATGAGTATAGCCAAGAACATACAATCCATCAAAAAAGAAACCGATAGCATTCAGGTAAAATTAATTGCTGTTTCTAAAACAAAATCTGAAAAAGATATACTGGAAGCATACGCTGCAGGCCAACGGGCTTTTGGCGAAAATACCGTGCAGGAGCTGGTTGATAAATACGAGCATTTACCCAAAGACATTGAATGGCACCTTATTGGGCACTTGCAAACCAATAAAGTAAAAAACATTGCCCCGTTCATCCATCTCATCCAATCAGTTGACAGCCTAAAGCTGTTGCAGGAGATCAATAAGCAGGCCTTAAAAAACAATCGAACCATTGATTGCCTACTGCAAGTCTATATAGCGTCCGAAGAAACTAAATTTGGATTGGCATACGACGAATTGATCGTGCTGCTGCGCGATGAAGTTATCCCTACCCTTAAAAACATACGCATTGTGGGGCTGATGGGCATTGCCACCAATACCCCCAGCGAGCAGATGATCAAAGACGAGTTTTATGAACTTCAAACATTATTCAGCGGCATTAAACAAAGTTTTTTCCGGAAGGAACCCTCCTTTAATATCCTTTCCATGGGCATGTCGTCCGATTATAAAATCGCCATACAGCAAGGAAGCAATATGATCAGGTTGGGGAGTACTATTTTTGGGGCCAGGGAGCATAAAGCTGAAGCTTAAAGCGAAAAGCTTGAAAGAATATTTTATGGTAATTAGGAAAGCGGTTAGAGAAGATTGTTTGGCGATGCTTACGCTGGTTCATGAACTGGCGGATTATGAAAAAGCTCCGCAGGAAGTGACGGTAAGCCTTTCCGAGATGGAAGATGCGGGTTTTGGGCCGGAGCCCGTGTGGGAAGCCTTTGTAGCAGATGAAGGCGGTGAGTTGTTGGGAATGGCCTTGTTTTACATTCGTTATTCCACCTGGAAGGGTCGCCGCATATTTTTAGAAGATTTGATCGTCACTTCCGAAAAACGCGGTAAAGGCATCGGCAAACTCCTATTTGAACGTGTTTGGACAGAATGCCAGGTGCGTGGGTATGAAGGGATGACCTGGCAAGTTCTTGACTGGAATGAACCAGCCATTAACTTTTACAGAAAATATGGCGCTAATTTTGATGCTGAATGGTTAAATGTTTCTATTATTAATCCTTCAAAATGAAAACCATCCATATACTAACACTAACCGGGCTGCTATTTGCCGCCTGCCAAAATAATTCTGGAAATCGTCAACAGACCGCCAAACCCAAGGCTGACACACTGACCTATCACTATACCAGTTATGAAAAACGCAGTGATAAGCTTGTTAAAAGCAGTGAGAGCACCGATACTAGTTACTTTCTGGCCACTTATCCTGTATTTAAGAACGATACCATTAACCAGTTCGTCCGGAGCAGCGTTATTATCAATGACTCGCCCGATACTACCTTTGCAAGCATTGAAGCACTGGGTGAAAACTTTATCGGTCAATTTGATAAGTTTCATGCTAAAGACCCTTACCCAAGGGTATGGACGTCCGAAACTCACGCGGCAGTTAACGTCATCACGCCAAACTATCTTAGCCTGGCCGTATCTTATGAAAACTATACCGGAGGTGCCCACGGCAATTATGGCACGGTCTATTCAAACTATAATATCGCCACCCATCAGGAAATCAGGCTGGCAGATATCATCCCGCAAACTTACCAAAAAGAGCTTAACGCCATCGGTGAGCGTTATTTCAGGGCAAAAGAAGGCTTAACAGATACGGCAAGCCTGAAAGAAACATATTTTTTTGAGAACGGACAGTTTGCCCTCAATCAAAACTTTTACCTTTCGGCCGATAGCCTGCATTTTTTATACAATATTTACGAAATAAAGCCCTATGTATCGGGCACCACAAAACTGGCCATTCCGCTAACCGATGTAGAACGATTGCTCAGCCCGCAAGCAAAAGTATTGATCGCATCTTTTGATTAACGATTGTAGATTTACGAATTACGATTACGAAATTACGATTTAAGGATTGAGGATGCTTAAAAGGTTTTATTTTTTACCTTTGGCTTTTGAATTTTCAGTAATCAAATGCAAGTATATAAATTCGGCGGAGCTTCAGTAAAAGATGCGGAAGGTGTGAGGAACCTGGCCCGTATTTTAAAACTCAACCAGCCCGGGCAATTACTCATCGTTATTTCTGCCATGGGCAAAACCACCAATTTGCTTGAAGCGTTGTGTAATGCTTATTTCAGCGAAAATGGTGAGGCTACCACCCTGCTACAGCAAGCCAAAGATTACCATGAGCACATCCTTCATGAACTCTTTCCTGATCACAAACATCCGGTTTATGACCTTATAGCAAACACCTTTGTCGAAATTGAATGGATCCTTGAAGAAGAGCCGCAGGATGAATTTGACTACTTATATGACCAGATCGTATCAGTGGGTGAACTTTTGTCAACCCGTATTGTAAGCACCTATCTAAACAGCCTTGGTTATATCAATCAGTGGCTGGACGCTCGCAATTACATCAGCACAGACAATAATTACCGCGATGCCAAAGTGGACTGGCCAAAAACGGAAAATAACATCCAAGCCGACCTGCCCAGCATGCTTACAGAAAGTACTGTCATTACCCAAGGTTTCATTGGTAGCACCTCCGAAAATTTTACGACCACGCTGGGTCGCGAAGGTTCAGATTTTACCGCAGCCATCTTTGCTTCGTGCCTGAATGCCGAAGCCGTAACCATTTGGAAAGACGTTCCAGGCGTACTCAATGCAGATCCAAAATGGTTTGATCAAACCGAACTTATTAAAGAGCTTTCCTATCTGGATGCCATTGAGCTTACCTATTATGGCGCCACCGTTATCCATCCAAAAACCATCAAACCGCTGCAAAATAAAAACATCCCGCTAATCGTACGCTCCTTTTTAAAGCCAGAAACCATCGGAACTGTCGTACATCAAAACCAGGGCACTTTACCCATCCCTTCCTTTATCTTTAAAGTAAACCAGGTACATATCGCCATCTTACCAAAGGATTTTTCTTTTATTGTGGAGGATAATCTAAGCCATATTTTTACGCTATTCCACCAACATAAAGTGAAGATCAACATGATGCACAACAGTGCGGTAAGTTTTTCAGTCAGCGTAGATGACGACGAGACTAAAATACCCCTGTTGGTAACCAGCCTCAAAGAGCGCTATGATGTATCCGTAGAAGCAGGGCTTGAGTTAGTCACCATCCGTTATTACAACCAGGAAACCATAAACCGGGTACTCATCCATAAAGAGATCGTACTGGAGGTGAAGAATGGATATACCTGCCAAATGCTTATCAGGACGATAGGCTAATTAATATAGATGAATTTAGCCCTCCTAAATCATAACGTACAACAATACCTCCTAAAAAGCGCATCGTTAAAGCCTTCAGACCTGGCGCTAATGAAAAGCCCATTTAAGGATGTTAGCGCCGCAGAACTGGCAGAACAGCTGGATGGAAGGCAGCGAAGCGCTAAAAAGATACCCTTGTGGCATGAAACAGACGGTATTTATTATCCTCCCAAGTTGGCCATGGAGCAATGCTCCTCAACACGTACCGCCACCTATAAAGCAGGCTTAATACCTTTAAATGGCCGCGGGGCAGACCTAACAGGAGGATTCGGGGTTGATAGCTATTATTTTTCAAGGACATGCCGTGAAGTGACCCATTGCGAAATAAATGCGCAACTATCACAGTTGGTGCAACACAACAATCAAATACTTGCAGCAAAAAATATCCGATGTATAAATACAGACGGCCTGGCCTGGTTAAAGGAGACAAATGAAACCTTTGACTATGTATACATGGATCCATCCCGCCGTATAAACCAGCAAAAAGTATTTACATTGAATGATGCCGAGCCTGCCATTGTGCCGCATCAGGAATGGATGCTGCAAAAAGCCCCACTGCTTATAGTAAAAGCAGCCCCCATGCTTGATATTGCTGCGTCACTAAACCAATTGCTCCATGTAGCCGAAATCCATGTGATCAGCGTAGGCAATGAATGCAAGGAATTACTGTTTGTACAAAGAAGGGGTCATGAAGGGGAACCCCGGGTGCACTGCATCTTACTTGAAAGTACCGTCCAGAAATCATTCACGTTTGCTCTTAGCGAAGAAAAAAACTGCGAAAACACCTTCGGCCAGGTACAAAAATATTTATATGAACCAGACGCCGCCTTATTGAAAGCCGGCTGTTTTAAATTGCCTGCCCACTTTTATCAATTCAAAAAATTGCATCAGCATACCCACCTATATACCGCTAACCAGCTGAACCTTGTATTTCCAGGCAGGGTTTTTATAGTGAATGATGTAAAAGACTATGGCGCTTTCAGGAAAAATAAAAATCCCGTTAAAGCCAACATTGCCGCCCGTAATTTTCCTATGAACACAGAACAGCTTCGAAAAAAACACAAAATTATTGATGGAGGTGATGTTTATTTGTTCTTTGTGACAGATGACCGCGGAGACCTGAAAGTGATATATTCAAAGAAAGCTTAAAGCTGAAACTTTAAAGCCATCTAATTACTCCAAACCGGTCACGCCGCCAGATACAGCTAATTTCATGGCATCTGTGGCGTGCATATGCAACGGAGTAACCCTTGATTTATTAACTACGCACACTTGACCTGAAAGTGAATAAGCATAAGGGAAGTAAACCATCACCTCATCTTCCAATCCAATGCTTTGCAGGTTGTGTTGTGTCAAGAAGCCAATCTTTTTCAGTCCTGTTTCATTGATCTCTACCAATACCGGCTCTGTAAACTTCTTTTCATCTCCCATAAAGGCCTCCGTAAAATCCTTGATCGATGAATACAATGTACTAAAAAGCGGAATGCGGTTCAAAACCTTATTAAACCAAATTTTGATCGGTTCAGTCACAAAAAAAGTCACAAAGACACCCACCAAAATTAACATGGCTAAAACCATAAGCAAACCCAGTCCTGGAACATATACCGGCTTCCCGGCCTCATCCGTCCAAAACCAGCTGCTAAAATTCAGGGCCGAATCCAGGCTGGCCACTATCCAAATGATCAGGAATAATGCCCCTGCAATTGGCACGGTAACCAATGCCCCCTTTATCAGATAATTAAAAACCTGCCTGAAGCTCCTTCTCCAAATAGCTTTTCTGCGTAAACTTTTGCTATTCATTTTGATTTACGAATTACGATTTATAAATTACGATTATTGATAATAATACAAACGTTTTACCCGTTGCGATACCGTGGCCAGCAGTTCGTATGGAATCGTGGCAATGCTTTCCGCAAGCGTAGTCGCATCGGGCACATCTCCAAAGACGATCACTTCATCCCCTTCCGCTACAGCGAGGCCCGAAATATCGAGCATGCACATATCCATACAAATATCTCCAACCGTTGGGGCAGCCTGCCCATTAATCATCATCACCCCTACCCCATTTCCAAAGCGGCGATTGTACCCATCCGCATACCCAATTTTCACCGTAGCGATTTGCCCATCTGTATTTAAGTGTCCGTGGCGGTTATATCCAATACTTTCCCCTGCTTTTACCTTCCGAATCTGCGCAACGGTTGTTTTCAGCGTGGCCACCGGTTGCAATCCCAAAGGATTTTCGTGGCTCCCATCCATGCCATACAAGCCTATGCCTAACCTAACCATATCAAAATGTGCTTCCGGCCAGCGAATGATCGCCGCAGTGTTTGCGATGTGCCTAATAAACGAATAACCCAGCGCATTTCGCAGTTTCACCGTAAAATCTTCAAACAAGGCCAGCTGATGCCGGGTAAAGGCATCCTCGTCCGGATTTCCTGAAGCCACCAAATGTGAAAACACGCTTCGCACACGTATCTGATCATTTTTAACCAGTTGCAGCAAAGCGTCTAAATCAGCCGGTTCAAAACCCAGGCGATTCATTCCGGTATTTAGTTTTAAATGAATGCCATAAGCTAAATGTCCTCCTTGTTTTAAGGCCTCCAACATGGCGCGCAGCTGCCCAAAACTATAGATTTCCGGTTCCAGGTTGTGGGCCAGCAGGCTATTCAATGACCGGCTTTCAGGGCTCATCACCACAATAGGCAAATCGATACCCGCTTGCCTTAGGCTTATTCCTTCATCAGCATAAGCCACCGTTAAATAATCAACCTGATTAAACTGTAACAAGTTAGCTATCTCAAAGCTGCCGCTTCCATACGAAAATGCCTTCACCATGGCCATTAATCGGGTGCCAGGCCGCAACCGCCCCCTAAAAGCATTCAAATTATGCTCCACAGCATTCAAATTAATTTCCAGCGAAGTTTCGTGCTGTTTTGCCGTAAGCCGCTTGCTGATCGTTTCGAAAGCAAATTTCCGTGCCCCTTTCAACAAAATGGTCGCATCCGTCAATACAAGCGATGGCAAGGCCCGCATTAATTCAGGCGTATCGGCAAAAAACAAGCTATTTGCATCAAAAGCAGCCGCCTGTGTTCCAATCTCAGGCCCTACGCCAATCAATTGGTCCACGCCCTTTTCGGTTAGCAAACCCGCTACCTCCGCATAAACTTTATCCGCGTTTCCGCCTGTTTCAGGCAAATCAGAAAGGATCAATATCCGCTTATCGTGTTGTTGCTGCTGTTTCAGAAAATCAAGAGCAATACCAAGTGAAGCCAGATCGTTACTATATGAATCATCAATAACTGAACAATTATTCAGCCCACTTTTCAATTCCAACCGCATCGTCAGAGGCTGCAGATTGGCCAACCGTATCCCAACCAAAGACTGTTCATAACCCAATGCCAGCATTACCGCCCAGCAACAAGCCGCATTTTCGGCCGAGGCAGCATCTACGAACGGAATATAGACCTCCAGCTCTTTGCCTTCATACATAGCTGTGAGCTTTTGTTCTTGCCCCGGTAGTATTAGCCTTCCGGTAATCTGTAACTGATCGGTGGCCCCTTTACCCCAACAGAAATGCTGTTTTCCAGGTATGGCTTCCGGTTCATCGGGTATGTAGCCAGATGAATAGATCATCATCTGGACATGCTCAAACAAAACCAATTTTTCGCTTAGCTTTTCTGCACGGTCTTTAAAACCTTCATCGTGAGCCGGGCCTATATTAGTTAAAACCCCTATAGTTGGAGCGATCATGGCAGCCAACGCCTCCATTTCTCCTGGTTTACTAATGCCTGCTTCAATGATCGCCAGGTCATGCCCCTCATCCATTTGCCAAACCGACAAGGCCACCCCCAATTGCGAATTGTAGCTTTTGGGACTGCGCACAATGCGGTACTCCGGGCTTAATAATTGATACAACCATTCTTTAACCATGGTTTTTCCATTACTTCCCGTAATAGCAATAACCGGATAGTTAAAGCGTCGTCGGTGCTGGCCAGCTAAATGCTGCATGGCTCTTAACGGCTCACTACTAAAGATTAGGTTAGCTTCCGGAAGACCTGAAACATCTATCCGTGCAGCATCCAATACAAAATTCCGAACGCCCAGCCGATAAGCATCCTGCACATACATATGACCGTCTTTCAAGCCGGTCAAGGCAAAAAATAGGCTGTTTTCCGGATTACTAATTTTGCGGCTGTCGTAGCTCAGACCCTGAATAAGGGCTTGCCCATTTATCAAGCGGGTACCTTCGGAACCAATTATTTGGACGATGTCAGAGATGCTATACACGATATACGAATTTGTGCACGAATTTCAACATTTTTTACCGACTCTGCTAATTAATTACGATTTTGCCTCCATGAATCATGAGAAAAAGACCCGGCAAGTGACCTTAACACCCGACCAAGCCAAATCCAAGGCTGAAAGTTATTGTGCTTATCAGGACCGCTCTCAACAAGAAGTACGTGATAAGCTCTATAGTTGGGGACTTCATAGGGCCGATGTGGAAAACCTGATCAGTGAACTTATCGTAGACCAATTCCTCAGTGAGGAACGGTTTGCCCAAGCCTATGTATCCGGCAAATTTCGCATGAAACAATGGGGAAAGGTCAAAATTAAGCAAGGATTAAAGACAAAATCCGTTCCTGATAAGCTAATTGCCCAAGCACTGGCAAGCATTGATCCATCAGAATATGTAGCTACCTTAAAAGAACTGCTTCAGAAAAAAGCAAAAACAGTCCATGAAGCCAATGCCTATAAACGCAAGGCAAAACTGGTAAATTTTGCCCTGGCCAAAGGCTATGAAAGCGATTTGATTTTTGACCTATTGAATGACAACGACTTATAAAGAACCCATTATTTTTTTTAAAAAATACTTGACAACTTTGTAAAACTGCCTATCTTTGCATCACCAAAATCAAAAACGGTGTTATTTTAAAGCCGTCACGCGAAAGTAGCTCAGTTGGTAGAGCGCAACCTTGCCAAGGTTGAGGTCGCGAGTTCGAACCTCGTCTTTCGCTCCAAGATCCCTTCTTCTTACCCAAGAGAAGGGATTTTAAGTTTAAAAACAAGACCACGCCTGGATGGTGGAACTGGTTGACACGTCCCGATTATAATCGGGATTCCCGGTAAGGAAGTGCGCGAGGCACTTCACATTTTGAAAATAATTTCCACGCTCGGATGGTGGAACTGGTAGACACGCAGGACTTAAAATCCTGTTCCCGTTAAGGGAGTGCGGGTTCGATTCCCGCTCCGAGTACTTTTTAAAAGCTTCTGATTTTTCAGAGGCTTTTTTTTACGACTAACAATTATGAAATGCGTTCAGTTACAATTAGTGGAGTGATCCTGCTTTCTTGTGTTATGTTGTCGTTAGTCATCGCCAATTCATCCCTAGGGTATTATTTTGAACGATTGCTGGCTGCCCCAATCGGGATACAAATTGCCGGTTATCACCTAAGGTACTCCATATTATCCTGGATAAACGACGGGCTCATGGCTGTGTTTTTCCTTATGGTGGGGCTAGAGATTAAGAGAGAGATGGTCAAAGGAGAGCTTGCCTCGGCAAAAAAAGCAGCTTTGCCCATTGTTGCAGCCATCGGAGGAGCATTAACGCCAGCGCTAATCTATCATTTATTTAACCAAGGCGCACAAACAGCCGGTGGATGGGGTATCCCCATGGCAACGGATATAGCCTTTGCGCTTGCCATTATTTCCTTACTGGGCAAAAATGTACCCTTATCGCTTAAGATATTCCTCGCTGCGCTGGCCATCGTGGATGACCTGATCGCCATCCTGGTCATTGCTGTTTTTTATACCCACAACCTGCATATAGGAAGCTTGCTGATCGCCTTGGGTCTTTTTTTAATATTGCTATTCTTTAATCAGATCAGGAAGCAAAACTTATTATGGTACCTCATTCCCGGTATTTTTATCTGGTATTTTATTCATCAGTCAGGTATCCACCCTACGATAGCAGGGGTACTTATCGCTACCACAGTGCCTATTGCCCTAGACAAAAGACCATCACCTTTGCAAAAATTGGAGCACCATCTGCAGCTTCCGGTCAATTTGATTATCATGCCCCTGTTTGCCTTAGCCAATACCAATATACGTTTTGAAACCAGTATGCTACAAGATTTGAATACCCCCTTAGGGCTGGGTATTATCCTTGGGCTACTGGTTGGCAAACCCATCGGCATAACACTTACCTCATGGGTTTTCGTCAAACTGAAGATCGCCAGCCTTCCAAATATGGCCAGTTGGTCGCACATGCTGGGCGTAGGGCTCCTGGCAGGCATTGGCTTCACCATGTCAGTTTTTATAGCTCTATTGTCGTTTAAAGGCAAGCCAGAACTCATGTCCGAAGCAAAGTTTGCTATTTTGGTTGCCTCCACACTATCTGCCATTTTTGGCTCAGTACTTTTAAAAAGTATCTCAGGAAGGAGGAAACCGACCATTTAAAATTCACTTAGTCATGACACACCTTTCAAACATAGAACAAGCTCTTCTAAAAATCCATTCTTACACAGGAGAACAGTTAACACTATTTACAAGCAAAATCACCCCTCGTAAATTGAATAAAAACGAGCTCCTGTTAAAGCCTGGGCAAATGTCTAATTACCAACAGTTAGTTAAAAAATTCACATAGTTAAGCGGCCTTAGTGCCATATAAAATAAGTTCTTTGACATGTTTTTGATTTTTAGATAAGTGTGGGTTAATACCAAACTTTTCACAAATTGTTTCTAATAGTAATGCATTGTGATTCATTGTCTTAATATCAGCCATTGAGAATGCTTCCCTTTCTTCTTTTGGTATGGATAGCCAATTGGCAGCCTTAGCAATATTTACTGCAGATAGAGCCATATTGAAGTGGAAGTCCAG
>FOBR01000021.1 GCA_900109895.1 bacterium A37T11 | reverse complement strand
TAGGAGTTAAATTAAATGAGAACTGAAAGAGTATTAACCAACTATTCCAAGATTAGTGATGCGGACTTGTCCACACTGGCTGGAAAAACGTTGACAGCAATAACCGGGAATGTCCATTTCCCCAACCCGATACCCACCGTGGATGATTATACACTGTTGGTGAATGATTACCGGACCAAGCATGAGGCTGCAGCCGAAACTGGTGGAAAGTTTGAGAAAACCGCTAAGGATCTGGCCAGGCTGGCACTGGAAGAAGCCATAAAGCGCATAGCTTCCTATGTGAACTTTACGGCAAACGGCAACGCCAATATGCTGGTAAGCTCTGGCTTTACTTTGGCTACACAACCGCAGGACAATTCCGTTCCAGCTGTTCCTTTATGGGTGCGGCTGCGGGATGGATCTCAACGTGGTCAATTCCGCATGGACATTGCTCCGGTAAGAAGTGCTTGGGAGTTTGAATTCCAGGTGAGCAACACGAAGGATGAAATGGGAAACATTGTTTGGGGGAATGAAGTATTCGCTACCACACGTACACGTGGCACCATCATCCCGAACCTGCAAAGCGTACAAACCTACTGGGTACGCGTGCGGGCACGCAATGGCCGTGGCCAGGGAGACTGGAGCGAACCAGTTTCGGGTGTTACTAAATAGTGTCTATTTATAATGTCATCTTTCTGCGTAATATAAAATGCGGGCTTTGAGGACGGGGACCTTGGCTGCGAAGCAGGATCGGCCCCGGACCAAAGTCCCATTTTAATCAAAAAATGAATCATGAAAAAAGTAATTATCCCAATAGCAATCTTGATTACCATATCCTGTTCCGTTCAAAGGCACCAAACTAAAAACAGCAGCACGGATAAAGAAATCACCGTTCATACCGAACAAGAAAAAGACAGTTTACAAGAACAAACAGCGATGCAGCACTTCCATTTCCTATCACAAGACCAGCTCGAATATACGGAGATCATTCCCCACGGGACATTCAACTACCACCCCGATTCCGGATATACCGGCGAAGCAACCCAGATAAACATCTATCGGAAAACACAAAAACGTCAAGAGGGAAAGGACAGCACGAAAATAACCACAACCCACACAAATAATAAGGCAAAAATAGACAGCACAGCCCACCAGCAACAACATATACAAGAAGAAACAACGAAACAAACCAAGCCACACACCATCTGGCCA
Organism: bacterium A37T11; assembly: GCA_900109895.1. GTDB lineage: Bacteria > Bacteroidota > Bacteroidia > Sphingobacteriales > Sphingobacteriaceae > A37T11. The sequence continues at coordinate 113,071 of FOBR01000021.1, read as the reverse complement.
TATGCCATTGGAGTAACAATCCTCCTAATAGCAGCATTTATCTTAAGAAAATGGATTTGATACTTACCTTATACCGATGGCATAACCTCCTGAAGGATTTGCCTGGCTTCTTCCGGCATTTGCGTTCCTATAAGAATGTTAACTCTTTTTTTAGGGATGAGCTGGATACCCCAATTTCCTGAAACATTGTAGGCCCAGCCATTTATTCCTATCCGTACACCCCAACCTCCATACTCAGCTAAAGGATTATATTGCCTTACCTGGACGCTCCGTAATTGCTCCCAGCTGTAAAAACGGGTCCTAAAATGAAATGGGAAAAATCGGAGATATACGCCATCTTCTTTAATGACACACGACAGCCGTGCGGTTGCAAACAGCAACGTAATCAGCAAGACGATAACCACTGGGATGATATATACAGTGGTGACGGTTTCTTTTTCAGCCAAACGATACAATTTGAATATCATATAGGCATCCAATCCAAGTAGTAGCACCCAAAGCCACCATTGTCTAAATCGTTGTATTTCTTTAAATCGTGTTGCTGATTGTGCCATACATTAAATTCAAGTTCAAGCAAAGTTAACAAATAATATCCATTATTAGCTACACTTACTAATTAGTTAAATTGGCTTTCCTATACTAATTATAGTATATTTATAGTCTTTACTCCTATTTAAATCAGCCGGTCAAGCGAACGGCATCGGGATAATAGCGAAAGGAGACCCCGGTGAGCAGCATGCGAACCGAGGCTCCTGAAGCGGTTGTCCCGGCCGTGAGATGACCGGATGAGTTAATAGATTATAAATTACAGTAGATTTTCTAGTCTTACTCCTGTTTAAATCAGCCGGTCAAGCGAACGGCATCGGGATAATAGCGAAAGGAGACCCCGGTGAGCAGCATGCGAACCGAGGCTCCTGAAGTGGTTGTCCCGGCCGTGAGATGACCGGCTGAGTTAATGGCCCTAATAGGTTACATAACCTCCACCAGGGAAAAACCGTGCATTTGTTGGGCCTGGCTTTTACCAAGGGCGATATTGCATATGCCGAAGAAATTGCTTTCTGATGTAAAAGCTACCTTATCAACATACCTGTATAGTTTGAATACCTAATAAATGACCTAATTTATGGATAACTGCACTTAAATGACCCACCCCAACCGCACAATGATGTGCCGGCCCGTGGCTGTTCCAGCTATGGACAAAGGCCTTTGCTCCGATTGGGAATCGGTAGCGGCTGTTCGTATTGCCGATCTTCAAAATAGGGCCCGGAACCGATGCTCCCTCTGCCACCAGGAAAAAAACCTCACCCCCAAAATTTTCCACTACAGACAAACACGTAATAGGGCCATGTTTCACCTGCATTTCCACAGCCAAACCCCGCCCTACCTTGCCATGATACACATCCAAGGGCCTAACGATCGTTTTCCCCTCACCGATCTTAAAATGTGCCGGCCCGTCATGTCCCATGAGCACCACATCATCCGTATAATCCATGGCGTAGTATTCCGTAAAAGAGCCCCCTGCACCCAACACATCCAGTATCTTCATGGCTTGGGCATTCTTTACCTCATATTCTCCCGCCACGGGAATACCTTGTGCCGTAAGCAACGTAGTACCCAAAATTACGGAGCTCATGGTATCTTCATGATCGTTTTGGGCATAGCCTTTATAGTAATAAGCCATGGAGCCCAGCTTGTAACGATTAGCCAATTCATCCAGGGCCAATGACGTTCTTGCTGCGCGGGTTAACTCCGTTTCCAGGCAATCTGGCTGCACCTCAAAAACCTGTAGGAACTCGTTAACCCGTTCCTTAACCGCGTGATCTGTTACCGATTTGCGCAACCCGGTTAATTCGTCCACCTCCAGCATCTCCATGTGGCCGCCAAACGTGATCAGCTGTTTGGTGAGATCGGTATAAATGTCAAGCATGCCCGAGTAATAGTGACCCATCAGTCCCATCCGGTTATGTGCCATAACACGCTGTACCCGGGCTGCTTCCACCCATTCACTTATTTCTTTCCATACTTCTTCGTCGTGCAGGGTACCTGTAACCTCATAAAATGGGATCCCGGCCCTTCGCAAAACATTGGCAATTTCTGGCACCGGGCAGGCCGAACAATACCGCAACCATTGGCCTGTCATGGCCCGTCGGTTTGGTAGTTGGTTAAAATGGTCATAGTCAATAGCTGCTTCGGGCGATAAATTCAATAACACAACTGGAACCTTTGCACGTTGCAGCACCGGAAGCACGGTGGCAGATAAAGCATAGGTTGTTACCTGTAAAAATAACAAGTCTACGTCTGCTTGTCTAAAGGTATGCCCTGCCTGCAGCGCTTTTTCAGGCGAATCAATTAATCCCAGGTTCATTAAACCGGCGCCGCTTTTTGCCAGCCGTCCGGCCACCGTCTCCAAATACGTCTCCAGCGAAGCCTTGAGGCCATCAAACTGCTCCCAGTAGGCTTCTAACCCAATTCCAAATAACCCAACTGTAAATTCACTATTGGAAATTACCATCTAATAAAAATTGATTGTTTAAATTTATTATCGAAACAAATATATAGTTCGTACCGAAGTCCTCATATAGACGAAGTGATAAAAAACATATAATTTATGGTATGGAAAAATTTTATATTTATTTACCTACCTGTCCGGTTGATAGTACCACCGGTCCTAACAAACCTGCGGGCAGCAGCTGCCAATCATTACCGATCGCGATGTTCGTTTTAGTGAAACGGTCCTTTGCAGGCATATCACGGTCACCCACGAGCCGGTTACGCCAACTGTTGGTTACCTCAACTTCCAATAGGTTATCTTTGGGTTTGATCGCCGGCAACCTGACCCGATAGGGTGGGCACCAAAGTACGCCGAGATCCTTCCCATTCCAGCGTACCCGGGCAATCCCCACATCTTCTACCCGCCCCAAATCTATCCACACATTTGCGGTATCAGCACGGTTCCAGTTTACCCGTTTGCGGTAAGTTGCTTTTCCGGAATAATGTTTAATACCCACCTCAGCTCGTTCAGGCCAACTGGTCAGTGCTGTAAAGGAAACCGAACCAGGCCCACCCCAAGCCCGGTCAAACGATACTGTCCAATTACCATCGAGCGTATCGGCTGGCTTAAACTCAGGGAAATTGGAGGTAGCGTTCCCCTGCTGGCTAGTGGAAATGGCCTTACGAAATACGACAAACCACGAACCCATAGGTGCAAATTTAATGGGGACTGTGGTTACCCCGCCCTGCTGACTAAATGATGGCGCAGGGAAGGTACGACCCGTTACCGGATCCCAAAATTCAGGCAGTTTTCCAGCAACGCGAAAAGAAACTTCCGCTTGGCAGGCCAGCATATTCTGGCTGCTTATAAAATAATAATCGGCACCGCCACGCTGCAGATGGATATCATCAAAATGCAATGAATCGGAAGCCAACTCAAACCGGCAATCAGCAGGCACTCCCTGCTTCAGTAACCAGTCTTTGGCCGTATAACCCCAAGCTATGCGGCCGTTCCCTACCCTACGGATTCCTTTTACAGCCTTCGCATCCCCCCACAACGCATCGGCCAGCCGCGTAATGGTGTCTTCCGATGCCGGATACCCTACCAAGCTCACCGTTTTCAACGTTTTAGGGCCAATCACCTCCGCTCCGGCCTGTACCAATTCCTTTACCTTCTCCAACGCGCTGACAGTCATCACCGCATGGTCTGGCAGTACCAGCACCCGATAACGCATGCCACTAGGTAGCGTAAGGCGGCCGTCATTTACCCGCAGATCCATCAATTTTTCATCATCTACCACATCATAGTCATAATAAGGTAGGGCTCCGGCCGGATCATGGGCTTTCAGGGTAGCAATATTGGGCACTTGATCACCATAGTAATACAACACATCCCCCACAAAACGACCTTCCTGCAACATATATTGCACGCGGCGTACATATTGTAGAAAAGCTCCTGATTCATTCCACCAAGTGACATTGGGATTGAAATGCGTGCCGGCAAAGTATTCCTGCCCGGGCATGCCCATCTCTTTGGGAGAATTGGTGAAGGTATGGATGTATAAGCGATTCAGACCGGCACATACTTCGTGGTCAAAACTTTGCTTCATATGTTGCCATAGGACATCATTCCAATGCCGGCCAATGGTCGTAAACCCCTCTGCCCCTACCAATTTTTTGCCATAAATGTGCGCGGCACTGGAGGCTTGCTTCACAAAATACCGCCGCTCTGGCGTAGGCCGGTGATTTGACGGTGACCAAAACTCACTTAGTACCAGGTCGCTGCGGCCATAGTTCTTGATGCCATCGATGGGCCCTGCGTGGGGGCCGGCCGACTCGGGATGAATGCCTATGCCATAGGTATGGGCATCTGCCGCAAAGGTTGCATAATGATTGTCAGCCACACAATCGCCCAGGGTCTTTCTAAAATCGGCCATGAAACGGTTGCTCAGGTCACGGTTGCCGATTACCTTGCCCGCTATTACAGGCAAATAAGGCAGTAAATCATATTTCCGACGATCAGAAAACTCCTTCCGCAAATCCTCTGTCCAGTTTGAGCCGCCCAGCTCCCAACTATCGGTATGGAGGTAACGCAGTGTTTTACCAGCCAGCGGTCCTATACTTTTCAGCAACGGTTCCACGTTGCGATCCCAATAACGTTGAAAATGCGCCTTGCTTAAATAATCAACCACCAATCCTTTCCAATTGCCACTGGAGGTAGATACTTCCGCCCCGTTGTTGGTGTATCCAAAGCGCATTACCTGCCATTCGCCTGCGGGAGCCTGCCAATTTAAAGTACCGTCCGGCTTCATCCGGTCACTGAGGTCCAGCACGTCTTTCGCACTGGCATATTGCACACCAGCGGTATCTGCTTGGTCTTCCTCCAGCAAATAACGCATATCGCCGGCTGAAAAGGCCGCTTCTGTGAAAGCGCCCTTTATGGTGAGGTTACTTAAGGGCTTGGCTTGTACAGGGCCTTTTACCGGGATCGCCAGCACGGCGATATCCCGATAAAAATTATGCCTGATGGGGGGTACTTCCAACCGCGTAGCCTGTTTAGTCCCCCCGGATATCCGGGTTTCTGACCATGTCAGTAGCTTAGCCGCTTCCTGCGGTGTTACGTTTGGCCCGCCCAGGTTCCAACCACTCTGAATGCTGAGCGAAAGTTCAATACCCAGGCGAGCTGCCTCGCTGCACGCATGCTTAAACAACGCTACCCATGCCGGAGAGCCAAACAAGGGCCCGGCTGGAACAGCAGCGTTTCCGCCCTGATCAGCACCCCCTGCATCAAAGATAATCGCGGCTGCATAGCCTTTTTTTTGCATTTCCTCCAAATCGTGGGTGATGGAAGCTTTGATCACGTTGCCATTAAGCCACCACCAAAAGCAACCATTCCCGTAAACCGACGGTGGGTGTAAAAACGTTTGTTCAGAAAGATCTTCACCATCACGCCCTGTTTGTGCCCCCAACAACACCGCAAGGAATAAAAACCCTGTTAAATACCTGCTCATTACCTGTTTTCCCAACCCGCATTTTGTGCGATCGGTGCATCTTTATTGGTATCTATAACCGTGTTTGGAATTGGCCACAAGTTAAAGTTAAAGGTCAGGGTAGCCTTTGCTTCGGGCCAGTACGCGTATTGTTTAATGCGGTCCACGGCAATGGTTCCACCCATACGCAATAACGTATTCCAACGGCTTTCTTCATATACCAGTTCACGGGCACGCTCATCGAGGATCACTCCAAATTTGTCATCCATGTCGCTTGCGGTAACCATATACCCACATTGAGCCCGGGCCCGAAGTAAGTTCACATCGGCAGCAGCACCTGCTTTGTCGCCCAACCGTTGTTTCGCTTCTGCACGCAATAAGATTGTTTCGGGAAGCCGTACAAAATAATCGTCCCGAAACAAATTGCTTCTGTTCTCTCCTTGGTCTAAACCGGTATATTTATCGGTTGCGATTTTACAAGAAACCGGGTAACACAAACTACTATTTGCCTTGTTTGTGGTGGCATCTGTACTTCCGTTGTATAATACTTCCCAAGGCACGGGTTTGCCATAATAACTATCGCCAACTACGTTGCCAATAAATATCCGCTTAAATACAATATCAGTATTGCGCATATCATCGCCCCACTTGTCCTGGTAGATGAGGTCTCGTGAATACATAGTCGGGATGATTTCAGCAATTCCACGTCCGCCTACATCTTCCAGCGTACCGGTAAGATGGCCGCCGGATCCATCCCGGAATACCGGGCCATACGTTCGTGAATAGGGAAGTTTTGATTTACCATCTTCGGCCTTATAAGCTGCGAAATCAACTTGCAGTGCCCAGATACTTTCGGTATTCCCGTCCTGATAATTTACATTCCCTTCCTGAAAAAGGTCCCAGTATACATTTCCTTTAGTTTCTGTTTTGCGGGTGCCAAACCGGGATGCCATCAGGGCATAGGTACCCCCATCTATCACCTTTCCGGCATTGGTTACTGAAGCAGTAAAGGCCGTTTTAGCCTCTCCCGTGTTTCCCTCAGCTTCCAGTTGGATACCTTTCGCCAAATAAAGCCTGGCCAGCATATGCTCGGCAACACCCTTTACAATCCGGCCTCCTATAGCAGTAGTCTCGGGCAGGTCATTTTCAATAGCCTCCAATTCATCGATCGCAAACTGATAGGTTTCTAAGCGCGTAGCCCGTACGAAATCATAGCGGGGCACCGTTGTGATATCGGTTACAATAGGAACGCCACCAAATAATTCACCCAGGTTTAAATAAGAAAATGCCCTGAAAAACCGGGCCTGCGCCAGTGCATACGTCTTTTCAGCATCACTTGACCAAGCTATTTGCGGCAAATTAGCCGAATAAATAGCCAAATTAGCTTTTGAAATGAGCTGATACCAGGTACTGTATGCGTTATAAAAATTTTCATGATCCGGATTGATGATGCCATAATTATTAAAGGTCCAATCCCGGCGAATACTGGCCACGTCATACATATCAGTACCATTTCCCCTAAGCATAAAGATCCATTTCGCTTCATCGGGATTCGCCCACAAGTCCCGCAACTGCGAGTATATAGAGACTAGTACCTGATCTATTTGGGCCGACGTGCTGAAGGCATTGTCCACGGTATAAAAGGTGGAAGGTTTTTCCGTCAGGAAATCTTTATCTGACCGGCAGCCAGTAAAACCTAATAAGGCCAACAAGCCGATAACCAATTTCTTTTTTATGATTGAAGTTTTCATATTTTCTCTGTTTTTCTGTTAAAAACCTACATTTACACCAAAAGAATAGGTAGTGGCCAACGGAAACCGGACTGCGTTGCCACCATCTGATTCGCGTATACGTGTGCCAGTTTCCGGATCTCCCCCATACCAATTAGTAATAGTAAGCAGGTTTTTACCGGTTACAAACACCTTGAGCGAATTGATCTTCGCTGCTTTTAACCAAGGTTGGTTAAAGGTATAAGCCAACGTCACATCCTGTATGCGCGCAAAACCCCGGCTCTGCAATCCCAGAAAACGACCATCACCTGCAAACGTGGCTGAAGGGTAAACATTGCTGGCATTTTCCGAAGTCCAATAAGGAATATACGTTAAATTATCGTTAAAGCTACCCGTACCACTACTCATAAAAGCAAATGGATTTGTCCTTAAATAAGAGTTATTCCCTGCAAAGGTCCCTGTAATCATGGTATAGAAGGATAGTTGTTTATATTTTAAGGTGGTGCTGAAGTTTAATCGGAAATTTTCTTTTCTATAACCCACAATGGTCCGGTCTGCTGCCGTAATGCCTGGTACACCGTCCAGGTCGGCATATTTTGGCGTACCTGGAGCCGCACCTGTTAATGCCATATAATCGGCATCATTTTCTTGTACGATGCCTATCTGCTTATACCCGTATATGGCATCAAGCGATTTACCAATAAACAAGCTATTGGCAATGTCGTCATCCTCTTTTCCATCGCCATCCAGGTCCTGCCCATAAAGGCTTACCAATTTATTCCAGTTCTTCCAGAAGGTGACAGAAGTGCTCCAGTTCCAGTCGGTATTTTGTATATTCACTGTACGTAAATTGATTTCCAGCCCTTTGTTATCTACACGCCCCATGGAAGTTTTCATGGTTTTAAATCCGGTCATAACCGGGATATTTTGCGTAAAAATTTGATTGGTGGTTTTTGAAAAATAGGCATCCACGTCCAGAGAAATACGGTTGTTTAACCAGGCAGACTCAAAACCTGTATTCCAGGAAGACGTGGTTTCCCACCCTAGGGACGAGTTGCCAAGTGCACTTTGAATCAATCCATAGTAAATCTTTCCAGGCGTATTGGAATATTCATACCTTATGCCTCCACTGGTTCCATTAGCGACTGTAGATAATGTGCCATAAGGATCCAAACCTTGATTACCATTTTGGCCCCACGAAAACTTAAGCTTTAAATTATTCAATACTGTAAATGTTTGGAGAAAATCTTCCGATGAAATTTTCCACGCTACACCAAAAGCGGAGAAATTTGCCCATTTATTATCCGCGCCAAATACAGACGCTCCATCCCGCCGGTAAGATCCGGTCACGAAATACCGATCATCATAGGAATAATTGATTCTGCCCAGGTATCCAATATTTGTACGCTCAGTACCATCTATCTGATTTTTTTGCACTGTTGCTTTAGATAAACCATTGATACCTAAAATGGTATTTCCATTGGCCGCAAAATCAGAACCCGTAATGTTTGTACGTTCATATCTGGTATAATCCCTTGTAGCCACTGCTGTGAAATCAACTGAATGCTTCCCAAAAGTTTTGTTGTAATTTACGATATTATCAAAAACATAGCTATAGTTACTTTTGCTTTCCCGGTTGCCATTGGCATTGCTCAAAAAACCTTGTATAGTTGAGGGTTTATACCGGTCGGGTGAGTTACCTTCTTGCACATAATAATTTTCATAGGTAAAATTAGCATTATAGATATTATCCTGGTTTACCAGGTAATTGGCCCGATAGCTCAGCCCGTCAACCCAAGGGATCTTGACCAATGCATAACTATTTAACCGGTAATTATGATACAAATCTACATTATCCCGCGTACCATCCTGTACGCCCCAAAGGGGGTTTACACCGGATTGTTCATACGGATATTTTTCCAGGTCTCCTTGGTCATCCCGATACACTACACCATAGGGAGAGGTGATTTCCGCTTGGACAATATTGGCTTCAAAGCCTGAATAATTCCTTCTTGAATAGCCTGCATCTGTACCAATTTCCAACCAATTGGTCACGTTGAATTTTAATTTACCTAACAACGATATCCGGTCAAATTTGTCGCCCACAATGATTCCTTTATTTTTATCATAAGACCCTGACAAATAGAAATTGGTGCGATCTGTGGCACCGGATACCGATGCCTGATAGGTTTGCAAAACGCCCGTTTGGCCAATGAGGTCCAGCCAATTGGTTTCTTTGCCGGCATCCCGGTTGGCAATTTCCCCTGCTTTGAGCCAATTGGTAGAGCCTTCGGTATACTGATTTCTGGCATTGACCAATTTAATCCATTCCTCCCCTTTCAGCATGACAGGCCTGTCATACCAGTTTTGAAAGCCGGTAGAGGTATTAAACGAAATAATTGGTTTTCCATTTTTACCGCGCTTAGTTGTAATGGCTATGACGCCGTTTGCAGAGCGGGAACCATAGGCAGCGGCGGATGTGGCATCTTTTAACACATCAAAACTGGCTATATCATTGGGGTTTATATCGCTCAGGCTCCCCATATAAATGACTCCATCCAATACGATAAGGGGGTTATTTGAACCGCTGATAGAATTTTGACCCCGTATTTGCATAGCTGGCTCCCCACCTGCGGTATTGGAAGCTCCAATATCTAACCCTGATATCGTACCTTTTAGCGCTTGCAGTGGGTTGAGGTTAGGTGCAAGGGCTACCGGTGAGTCTTCCAGTTTAAGGGTACCCACAGATCCGGTAAAATCTTTCTTTTTGGTCGTGCCGTATCCTACTACTACAACCTCGTCCAATTCACTGTTTGTACCTTTAAGTACAATTTGGTAGTCACCTTTATTTGCAATGGGCTTCTCTTGGGGTTCATATCCCATTAAAGTGACCACCAACACAGACGGTTTGGCGGGTATTTTTATGCTAAATCGCCCGTTTTTGTCCGTACTCGTTGCTATTTGTGTGCCCTTAAGTGTTACGGTGGCGCCGACTAACGATTCGCCATTTTCACTTTTTAACGACCCGGTTATTTCCCAATCACCCTGCACGGTTAGCTTAGCGGGTTTCTTTCTGATCAACACGGCCATATCTTTTATTTCATAGGACAACGGCTGATCTTTTAGGCAAAAATCAAGTACTTCGCTCAATGGCTTATCTTTTACATGAAAATTTGAAAAATCGATATCAGGAATATCCTCAGAAGCATACAAAATATCGTAACCAGTTTGTCGTCTTATTTCAACAAATAAGTGCTTAAGGCTGATATGATTTCGATCAATGGTGACCACTTGTGCAATGGCTGCCGCTTTTACTTGCAGTACTGAACAAAGCAAATATAGCAATGCCCACCTCGTAGCCCTAAAAATTTTATTTACCGGAGTGATACCGGCAATACCGCGTAAAAACGCTTTTAGTTTAAAAATTATATTCATCATTATAGGTTATTATTACTAATACAAAAACAAAAATTGGCTAATCCATAATTGGTATGGTTAGTAGTTTATAGGTTATTCTTTTCTTCTACAATTATCCTCCTTTCTTCTACCTTAAATATTAAATGACTAATTTGCTCCAAATAACTCAGCAATTCTTTCATATCTTTTTGCATGGTAAACGTGCCGCCAAAGCGATGAGAGGCTATAGGTCCCTTAAATACCACTTCCATATGGTACCACCGTTCCAAACTTTTTGCGAGGCGATCTCTTTATAGGTAAGTTTTTCATCCCTGCTCAGTATAAAGACTCGCCTCATTTTTTCGGGTAAAAACTGTATTTGTTTTTCCAACATTTGGCTTAAGTCTTTAGTTACAAGCAATTGCTCCGGACTTTCTTCATAAATATCCGCAAACTGGATGAAAGATTCAACGTATTCACGGCGATATACCTCTTTCCTGATCACCCGGGATACTTTATGCCGTATCATCCCATATAAATAAGGTTTTATTTCCCGGATGTTAAACGACTCAGTGTACTGCTGTAAAAAATCGACAAATACATCTTGAACTACATCCATGGCAGTTTCACGGTCATTAAGCAGTTTGCAGGCATAAATAAATAGTTCTTCCCAGTATGCTTCATATACCGCGCTAAACGTTAACTTTTTGTCTTGGGACAACTTTTTTTCTGAATTTGCTTTCATATGCTATCTCCAATATTTGCTATAGTTTAGATTATATTCACTTTTTTTGGTATAAAATTGCTTTTACGCCTTTTGGTGCCTTAATTTCGGTTTTAATCGTGCCATCCTCCCGTTTCGTATGTTTCACATAGAGCACTCCTTGTGGGGTTGGGTAGGTACCTTCGGCAAAGGTAAGGTCGCCCAAATGGGGATTTATCTGTATGACTCGGCAGCCGGGTTCCAAAACGTTGATGCCTAATACATGTTCGCTTAGCCATGCCGTCGGCCCGGATGCCCATCCATGACACAAACTGTGGCGAAAGCCTAAATAACAGTAAGCCCCGTAATCGCCATGGATATCCTTTTTCCCATTAGGCACCAGTTCATCTATGCGGCCTGCATTTGATAACCATTCCAGGTTAAAATCTTCCCAAAAGGTCGTTGCCCCCAAATCAAGCATAGCTCCCCAAAACTGGCGGATAACGTCCAGTGCTCCCTGATAGTCGCCTGCCTGTGCCTTGGCTTGAAGCATATAGTATCCGTAAAAGGTGGAAAAGTTGGATGCCCCCCCTACCGATAGAACATCTTTATTGGCTTGTTCTGCCGGGATGATGCCTGCTATGGCCATGAGTGCCGCTGCTTGTTTGGAGCCATTGATGTCCGGCACATTGCTTTTTAGCCTGGATACCGCATCCTTCGCCAATTTTTCCGTTTCAGCATCTCCCAAAATATGGCACAACCTGGCCGCTGTAGTTAACGACCAAACTGTCATGGCCTGCAGCCCTGCATGGATACCCTTCGGGTTTTCGCTGGAGGGCCAATCCAAAAAACGCGTTCCATCCAGCTTTTCTTGGTTGTCATCGCCAATTTTTGTGATGATTTGCCTCACTAAACCGGCCAGGTAGGTTTGTTGTTCTTTTAAATAGGCCAGGTTTCCCTGATGCATGTACCAATTTTCTTGCAGGATGATCCACCACATCGAGTACGTGCTAATACCATTCATCCAACCCGGTAACGGGGTCATGTCCCGTGACAGGTCCAGGCTTTTAGGCACTACATCATTATATCCGAATACAGCATTTACCGTGGATATTTCAGGGTGCAGGTCACCTACCCAAACTAAACGGTCACGCTTAATGCCATCCCAAAGGTATTCTTGCATGTTTAAATGTACCGTATAGGCACCTGTTTGCCAAATTTTATTGAGGCGCTCATCGCTGCATTTAAATGACCCTGTATATGGTATATCCCGATAGGTAAATATGGCACGAACCTCCTTCAGTTGCAGTTCGGCCTGCTCATCCTCCAGATCTATCCGCACAAAACGAAATCCGCTCTCCCCAAATTGTGCTTTGCCCAACCAGGGTACCAGTGCGGTAAAATCACGAATGGCATGATCATTTGTGGCATCTTTTACGCCTATGTCTGCCATCGCTTCACTGACAGACTCACCGTATCGTATGCGTATCTTCCTGGGTTTATTGGGGCCTGGCCACATCCCTGTGATGATTTCCAATCCACCCTGCAGTTCCCTGCCAAAATCTAACAAGATAGCTGCTTTCGTGCCGCCAGCTACGTTCTTAAAAATACTTTTATATTTATTGGTGAGGTCCGCCTGTCCGTTGCCCGGCTTTAGCAGCTGCTCGGCGTCTTTTATAGCACCGGTTTTCCACACGATACGTACTGGCGATATGAATTGGCGGGTTAACGGACTAACCTCTTGCGCAGATACCTGCACTGTTAAAATACACAGGATGGCCAGTGTTAAAAGTCGACTATTTCGCACTTTTTGTTCTATTTTAATTTTTATCATTTTGTTTAAAAACTGTAAGCGCCTGGTTCTAATTCATACTCGGTAAATCCGTTTTTCATTCCTAAATTACGAATATGCACATTTTCGGTTATTAATGGAATGTGGTCCGTTTCTCTTAGTTGCAAAACGCCTATCGTATTTGGGGGTACTTGGATATTCATATGAAGTTTGCCATGCTCCCGTTTCCAGGCAGACCTGATTAATCCTGCTGGCGAATCGTAGGAAGCTTTGGCCCATTGCAGCTGTTCTTCGTTGAGCAGCGGCGGACGCACGATGAATCGTTGAAAACCGGGAGCAGAAGGATCACGCCGGATGCCTGCTACGCCTTCCACATACCAGGATCCCGGATATAAATAAGAGCTATGCAGTAACGAATGTCCAGGCAAGTCTTTTTCCCACATTTCCCAAATAGTTGTGGCCCCGTTGGCTTTCATATATCCCCAGCCTGGGTAATCTGTTTGTGAGGTCATGGAATACAGCAGATCGTCCCTGCCTTCATTGCGCAGTAATTTAAACAACAACGCACCTGCAGTGATACCCACATTGATGTGTCCATGACATTTTATAAGTATTTCATCTTCAAGACGCTTAAATACTGTGCTACGCAACTCGGGAGGTGGTATTTCTGCTAGTAATGCAGCTGCCAGATTAGCCATAGAGCTATCCGCATAACTGTGATCGCTACTGTTATAAAACCGCTGGTGAATAGCTTGACTATATATGCTAGCCTTTTTATCCCACTCGTCTGCCTCCGAAGTCCTGCCGATGACACGCGCTATACGCACCGCCGTACGCAAATTGTATACCCTATAGGCATTGTTAAGACACAGCGTTTGGGGTTTATTGTTGTTCATTCCCTCTGCACCAGCATGCGGCCAAAGCCAGTCTCCCAAAAAATCCCATGGTCCACCAAATCGCTGCAGCAAATTATCCTTGGTGTTTAAATCCAAGAAGGAAAGCCAGCCCTTTATCAGATCAAAATTCTTTTCTAGTAGGCGTTTGTCACCTTCCTGCTCATAAAAAAACCATGGTAATGATACGACAATTCCTCCCCAAGCCGGCCCCCCCCCACCCATGTATGTAGGTGCGGTGTGTGGAAGTATTCCATTGTTAAAGATGCGTCCACTCTGTATTCCTTTGCGGGCAAATGCCTGATTATACATATTGCCTACGATCGATTCTGTTCCCTGAACGTCTCGCCAGTCTTCCATCCATTTGGTATAAAAGGCTCCCAAATCATAATTATACATTCCCGTTTCGCAGGTCGAATGCGCGTCTCCTCCATATCCCAACCGTTCCCTTTGCGGGCAATCAACCACATAGCCGCCCAGCGATAGGTTTTCAAACGTCCACTTCACGGTGCTATAGATCCAGTTTTGCAGGGAATCAGAAGAGGAAAAAGTTGTGGTAGCCTGGTATGCCGTGCGAACTTGCCAGCCGCGGATGTCTGCCAGTGAGGGTTTGTATGACAATCCCTTAATGGTTACCCAACGCCCTGAACTGTAGTTAAACCGATTGCGAAAGGTACCTTTGCCGGTACTCCCCAAAATGTAGGCACTGTGCAGACCAAAGGTCATCTCATTTTGCGGACGTTCTGAGTAAAGAAATTCGATTTTGTCACCAGGTTTACCCGTGAGCTTTACTTCTGTCCATCCCGCAAAGTTAACACCCATATCCACCCGATAGCTGCCATCCGGCCGGGCTTCTATTGCTACCGGCTTTATCTCAGTCAGCAATTTATTGGTAGCTACTTGTTGGGCTGATAGGATCAGTTTAGGGTCATAAACTGTAGCCGATTTCCACGCGTTGCCAACTGTAATGGCACTATTCCAATCGCCGACCTCTTTGGTCGCATCGTATAGCTCTCCGCCCATTCGGTTGGAATCCCAAATGCCCAACAGCTTATTGGGGCTGGGATGCGTTTTCCAGGTTCCGTCTGTACGAATAAATGCGATTGGTTTATCGGCTGCCCGCGGGTGCGTTTGGGTATAGATGTCAGCCTGGGCGATGACAATTGGGGTGTTTGGCCGATGATCAGACACATATGGCCCATGTATAGACCAGGATGTACCCAACCACAATGCCACCACGTTTGTTCCCTTTTGCAGGGCGGGAGCTATATTATAGGCCAGATAGCGTGCGCGTTTTGTATGATCAGTTACCGCTCCTGATAATACGTCTTCACCTATTTTTCGCCCATTTACATACAACTCATGGTAACCAACAGAGGCTACAAACAATATGGCTTTCCCTGGCTTTTTTGTTAATTTAATGGTTTTGCGAAACCAAGGATCAGCGAGGTTGCAATCAGCCTGCTTTGGATCAAAAAGCTCGTCTGTACCGATCCAACTTGCTTTCCATTCCTGTTTTTGGAGCAGGCCTGTACTCCAAAAGGCTGGTTCACTCCAGGCTGAAATAGCCCCTTTTTCATCTTTAACAGCTACTTTCCAATAATAACTCCGGTCTGACACTAATGCGTTACCTCCGTAGATTATTTGTTGCATGCTCGCTGATGGCACCCAGCCAGAGTCCCAGATGTCTCCGTTGTGGTTGCGTAAAATGCGATCGGATGATGCTACCAATATGCGGTATGCGGTTTGCCGTTGGCCATAAGCTTTATCGTCAGTTGCCCGCAACGTCCAGCTTAGTCTGGGATGTGGTTCATCCTGGCCCGTTGGATTGTTTAGATATTCATTGCGAAGTTGCTGCGGAATAAGAGCGCTTTCCTGGGCTGACACCAGGGTTACATTCAAAAAAAGCGCGAATATTAGTACGCTGAAAAAATAAAATGGGTGTTTTCTCATGTTAAAATGTATAAGTCCCTGATCCCAGATCAAACATCGCTTTTTTCCCATCGATGGTTACCTTTCCTGCTGTTGGCACAGTTGCCATGTTCTTTTTAAGGGCTGTTGCTGCGTTTGCTGTTTTTACGGGTATAATGACCTTTGCACAGGTATTGGGAGGTATGCTAACCGTATAACTTATCCTTCCGTTTTCCCGCTTCCAGCGCACCTGAATATTCCCATTGATGGATTCATAGGAAACATTGACCCAGTTTATCCCATCAACCTCCTGAGGTTCGATCAGGATTTTTTTAAAGCCGGCGTCACCGGGGAGTTGTTTAATGCCTCCTAAGCCACTGTATAACCATTCCATGAAGTGACCCAACATCATATGATTATTGGATACATATTTCAGTGCGGCCCACGATTCGGTGAGTGCTGTAGCGCCATGTTTAATTTGGTAGCCATAGCCTGGTACATCATCCCTATTGTTCATTTCATAGATCAGCTGCGAAGCTCCGGCATCTTCCAATGCTCTTAATAAATAGCGGTACCCAATATCACCCGCAGTTAGTGCCTTATTGCCACGATAAATTGATTCAATCAGATTTTTTTGTACCCGCTTTCGCTGCGCTTGGGGCACCATGCCTGTAAACAGCGGCATAGCATACGAAGTTTGGCTGCCAGAGGCGTACACGCCTGTTTTCTCATTAAAATATTGGTTGTTGAATGCTGTTTTAATCCGTTCAGCCAATTGGCGGTATTGTTGCACTTTTTTAGCATCACCCAGAAGTGTTGCCATTTCCGCCAGCAAACTGGCATCGTAATAATACATAGCTGTGGCCGTAACGCCCAGCGGCGTTAGTTGGGACACTCCCGGATTTTTCGGCCCCAGGTCAAACCAATCCCCCAGCCCGTAAGCAAGCGTATCACCTTTAGCTTTTGTGGCCAGGTAACTTATATAACGCTCCATCATGGGAAATGCCCGTTCCACGATCTGTTTATCTCCGTACCATTGATAGGTATACCAAGGCACCAGAATGGCGGCACTTCCCCATTCGGGTGAATCCCTGAATCCGCCTTGAAAGGGTACGTATTCGGGTACAATGTCAGGAACCAACCCATTATCCAACTGTCCGGCGATCATATCATCAACTACCTTATTATATAGGTGCAGTATGTCATGATTATACTTTAACGAACTTCCAATGAGATGTGTTTGTTCTAACCAGCCCAGTTTCTCGCGGTGTGGGCAATCAGTCGATACACTTGCCAGATTGCTGCGTATACCCCACCGGATCAAGGTATCAATCTGGTTTATGAGTGGATTTGAGCACAGAAAAGTTCCAACTGCTGGTGAACTGTTGCGCGTATGTAAAGCGGTTAGGTTAATGTTATGCCACTGAAATCCAGCGGAAGCACTTACCTGTACTAATGCGTAGCGAAAACCATAATAACTGAACCTCGGCTGCCAGGTTTCTTCCCCACTTCCGCGTAAAATGTATTCATAATAGTATGGTTTGCCGGATGCATCCTGATTTGGCATACCGTCATCTCCCAGCACTTCTGCTGGGATTATCCGTATCCGATCGCCTTTGTTGCCTGTAATACCGAGCCGGATAATTCCCGAGGCATTTTGTCCGAAATCATACAGATAACTCGTGTCAGTCACCTTCGTTTTATTTTGGGGGGCAAACGTATCCATCACTTTCATGGGATAGTCCATTTCAGAGGTCATTAGGCCGTTAGGCCCCTTTACTAAAATCACATTTTGCCATAATTTTGCTGAAAAACCCGGTTTGTCCCAATCTGGTTGTTCCAATTGGGCATCATAATCTTCACCTCCATAGATACTGCTGAATGTAATGGGTGAAGCGGATGTCTGCCAGCTACTATCTGTGCGTATTTCATTACTTGTTCCGTCTGTATACCTGATGGAAAGCTTGGCCCGCAACATTGGGTATCCCTCCGCCCGGACCAATTTACGGTAGCGCTCCCGATTGATGTAGCGAAATCCTGGCGCCACAATGGCCCCCAACACATTTTCGCCGGATTTAATTCCGCCAGAAACATCATACACGTTATAAAGAACCTGCTTTTCATAATTCGTCCAGCCAGGTGACAAAAAAGCATCCCCTATCCGGCCACCATTTAGCGAAGCCTCATATTGCCCTAACCCGGTAATGAACAAATAAGCTTCTTTTATTTTTTTTGTAACAAGAAACGATTTCCGAAATAGCGGTATAACTGCTCGTTTAATCGCTTTTTCTCCTAAGTTGTCGCCTTTAAGATGAACGCCCGGTACCACTTTTAACCGGTTATCCAATTCCTCCAATGCGATCCAATCACAATGGTCCCAATCATGGGGCGCAAACAAGCCGGTAATAAAAAAAGCTGGTGAACTCCAATCAGAAGGAATGCCCTTGTCATCCCAGATGCGAACCTTCCAATAATATTTACGGCCGGAAGAAAGGGCTGCACCCTTGTACGGGATAAATTGCTGCTCATTTGATAAACGCTTGCCAGAGTCCCAAATACCGGCCACGTCTTTGTCAAGCTCAGCTTGCGTAGAGGCTACCAGCAGCTGCCATGCAGACTGCCGGTAACCCTTTTCCCCTGTTTTTATCTTCCATCCAAAAGTTGGTGACATGGTTTGTATACCCACAGGATCTGGTTTTGCATCAACCGTCAGGTTAACTGGTATCGTATTACTTTCTGTAACGACTGTACCAGAAACCGACGAAGAAAAAAATACCAACACCAAACCAGTAACCACCCAAGTAACAAAAAAACCCTTCAGCATACTCAATTTAATCATATTTAGTTTATCATACAATGCTAAATACAATTTTTCGAGTATTCATCATGTACCGTCCTGATAAAGTTTCATCGCAATCCTCAAAAGGCCGTTACATTGGTTAGGTATCCCAAGTTACGCCAGATGGTCTCTACAGGATATAAACGCAGTTTGAAACCGACTTTAATATTGCCAGCCCATTCGGGTATCCAGGCATTGCTTGAACATGTTCCGAAGCACAGGTTAAGATATTAAATATAAATACACTATAGAGCATTCATTTTCAACACCTCATTGGCAGTCAGAAGGAAAGCCCCCACCCCATACACTTCGGTATCATTGGCCGTAACCGAGTTGGGCGCGGCTCCAATAGGTTGTACAAATCCTAATTTACCATCAGGATGTACGCAACTAACAAGTGCTTCCCAAGCTTTTAAAACAACTGGACGGTACTTTTTGGTGTCAAGCAGGCCATGGTTTATGCCCCAGGCCAGTGAATAAGTATAAAAGCCGGTGCCACTGGTTTCTTTGATGGGGTAACTGGCTGGGTCTAGCAAACTGGCGTGCCAGCTACCATCAGATTGCTGTAGATTCGCAATTTTCTTGGCCATGTCTTTATAAAGTTTTATCCACCGCTTGCGGGTTGGGTAATTTGCTGGCATAACTTCCAATACACGCACTAATCCGCCCATTACCCATCCATTGCCCCGCGACCAGAATATTTTTTTTCCATTTTTTTCCTTTTTATTCAGAAAGGATCCGTCCCTGAAATACAGGTGTTCTTTTTTGTCATACAGGTAGTCGGTTGTTTTCCACCAAAGTTTATCTGTCAGATCCAGGTATTGAGATTTGCCAGTAACGTTAGCCAGAAGCGCAAGTGGTGGCGGCCCCATAAACAAGGCGTCACACCAGGCCCATTCACGCAGGCCAATGTTATTTTTCCATTCAAGCGATTCTGTGTGCGGTCTTTGTAAAAGGGTATCGGCAAGTAGTTGCAGGTCTGCGATCATTTGGGGATTTTTATACCGTTTATATAGGCTACAGTATAGCGCACCTACGCAATAAGAATCGGCATGGAATCGTTCCTTGCCATGATTTAACTGCCACTGGTTCTTCTCCCCTACCTCGGTTTTCATAAACTGAACATAGTTATCGTCTTGGGTTGCTTCTGCGGCAGCAAGCAGTCCTGGATAAAGGGCTCCATTGGTCCAATCAAGAACCGGGTGACGCCATCCGTTTCGCTTGATGCTGTCAATTTGCCAACTGGCTACCTTTTTTATCAACTCACGGACTTCATTTTTGTTAATTGTTGAATTTGTCTGCGCAAAAATGAATTGATTTGAACCTAAAAGAACTATTAAGACGAGGAGTGTTCGAACACTTTTAATATTAATTTTATTTCGCATACGCTGAGTTATTAATTGGTGAATGGTTTTATAGTCATTTGTTAGCTCTCAAAAATAGCAAAATTTTTCATTAGTCATCTGCATGATCTGTCTGCAGATCCTCTCCTTCCCAAACTTTTTTGGCTGTCCAGGCTTTATCCTTTCCTTGCCAGAGTTCATCGGTATTGGGCAGTCCTAAAAACAGGAAGGCTTCTGAACAAAGATACAGGCTCCCGGTTGATATGTAAGTTTCCCCTACGTTTGGCTGATGTCCAAAAATGCCAATCTGTAACCATCCGTTTTTATCAAAGGTACTTGGGGCTTCAATTTGACGTTTAATCATCGTATACAAAGCCGCTCTCACTTGCTGGGGGCTTACTTTTTTTGGAAGTGTTTTTTGAAGTGCCATTTGTGAGAGAACCTGAAATGCTCCAAAACGATAGGCCAAAGATCGTCCAATTGGTGGGTATGTGCCTTCAGGTGAGATAAGCCTTTCCTGAATTTCGGCATATCGGCGGGCTCTTGCTAAGAATAATGAATGCTGCACACTGTCTGCGGCATTTTTTTGAACTTTTGCCAGGGTGTTGGTCACATCGAGCAGCATGGGTTGAATAACGAAGCTATTATAATAGTCCCAGTGAAAATGGGGACCATCGCCATAAATAGCATCGCCTTTATACCAATTTTTATGGGATCTGAGGGCATAGTCGATACGCATCCGGTCACAGCTTCCTCCAAATTTTAAGAGGGCTGCTTCAATCTCTGCGCTAAAAAGCAACCAGTTATTATAGCCTGGTGTAATGACACGGGTTGAACTGAAGGCTTTCAGCACGTTATTTTTCGTCTGTTCTTCCAGGTGATCCCACAGTTGGGTCGGCGCGCGCAACAAGCCCTGAGCCAAAAAGGCGGCGTCGACCAATGCTTGTCCTCCTTGGTTGAAGTTCATATAGTCGGCTGCTTTGGGGTCTGTCGCATTTTTGATGCATTGGCGAACTAAGGTAATGTATTTTTGCCGTAGCTGGCCTTCCCGGCTAGGGTCGGGTCCAAGTTCAAGCCAGGGAGCCATACCGGCAAGCAGCCGTCCAAAGGCTTCCAAATAAGTAAAATTACGTCGGTCATCGGTTTTCGCCTCGACGGGCATGCGCTTTTTGAGCTCATTGCGGCTTAAGGACTCTAGGACGGGGTCTGCAATATGGGTTAGTGTTTTAACCAAATATGCCCGTTCTAGTTGGCCCGGATCTTCCTCACGCAGATTTGAATGGCTTTGTTGAGTAATCATCGCTGCAAAAGCGAATATTAATAAAAGTGTTTTTTTCATAGAGTGGTTTATAAAAATGTTTTTCTAACGGTCAATCCATAGGTCCTTGGCCTTGCCAGATGTGCTGCCCCAAAATCGTAAGCATAGTCGATGTATGTTTTGTCAGCCAGATTTTGGCCCCAAAAGGTAAGCTCATATCCGCACACATCCGCACCGAGGTTGGCATTGAACAGGTGGTAAGAACCCTGACTGATCTGGTTGGCGAGATCATAATATTGTTTTCCTACGGCTTTCCACCCCCCGCCCACTTTAATGAGGACACTGGACGAAATGGATATTTCATACTGGATAGCCAGCATAGAAGTAATATCGGGCGTAAAAACGGGCTTGTTTCCTTTTAATTGAACATTTTCGTTCTCGCCGGCGGTATTGTAATCGCTATAGGTAGCGTGCGTATATCCAAATGAATAAAGGATGCGTACATGTTTGGCTGGATTGGCCTCTGTTTCGAGCTCTAAACCTTTACTGTTCATTTTACCCGTGTTTTTGGTGACGGTTATGGCTTCAGGAAGGACCAGGGTGGGCACTTGGGCATCACGGATGCCTGAAAGAAAGGCTGCCAGATTGATGCGCAATCGGTGATCCCATAGTTCATTTTTTATGCCTACCTCGTAATTATTGCTATACTCTGATTTGAAAGGAAGGAATGCCTGGCCTGTTTCTCCGGACACTTGGGTAAGCCCTCCGGGCCTGAATCCCATACTATAGGAAAAGTAAACGTTGCTTGCGGTGTTGAGTGTATATAACAAACTGGCACTTGGGGAAAAGGAACTGTAATGGGTACTGCCTGCACTATAGGGTTCGGTAACCGACATTGTTTCGTCTTTTTCATACTCACCAAGGTTGGTTAATTTATTATATTCGTAATCATATCGCAGCCCTGTAGTGACTTTCAATGCCTCTGCAATTTGGTAGTTGGCTTGCCCGAAAAAGGCGACTCCTCGGGTAGTTGCTTTATTGGTGCTGATTGTGGTAAAATCGACGTCAGGGGCACCTAAATTACCTGCGTCTGCACCGTAATGGGTTCCTTGCTTGGTAGGATTGTTTTGCGTAAATAGATAACTACCTAGTGTCCAACCAAAACGGGAATTGGAGGCGGCTGGGGATGAAAACCTGAATTCTTCTGTCCAAACGTGTACATTATTCCATTTGTTTCCGTAATTGTTGATTAAACTAAGACCGTCAAGGCTAGAAAAATCTTCGTCAATAGGGTCTTTATAATACCGGTGATTAGATTGATAGGCTGTTTGTGAGGTAAAGTCTATTTTTTTGCCGCTGTATTTGACAACCAGGGAGGCATTTTGGGAATTATCCACCATCTCGGTTATGGCGTTTTGATCGAGGTGATAGGGATTTGAAAGGGCGTCTGCAGTGCCAAAAACTAACGGAAACGCGCCATGGTTTCGGTTGGCAGCGTGCTTATAGTTCAGGGTAAATGATAAGGAGGTTGATGGCAGGTACTTTAGGTAATAATTGCCCATGCCCAGGTGTTGCTTGTCGTAATGAGAACCGTTAAAGTCGTTGGTGTAATAACCCTCTGTTTTGTTGAATAGTCCTGCCGCGCCTAGATATAGTTTGTCTTTTACAAGAGGGGCCCGGAGGCTGAGCTGGTAGCGCTGTTGACCTTCATTGCCGATTGTAGCTTCTATATTCCCTTGCAGTTGGTTGGTTGGCTGCCTGGTGATCACATTGATCACGCCCCCCATCGCGCTTCGGCCATAAAGGGTGCCTTGCGGTCCGCGCAAAACTTCGATGCGCGCTATATCGTATAAATCCGGAATGTATGTATCTAAGCTAAATTGGTTAACTCCGTCAACATATGTGGCAATGGCGGGTGTGTAAGAGCTGCTACCGATGCCCCGGATTGAGGAAACATTGCGGTTATCGCCTGGATTGGCCAAGTTGAGGTTGGGCACTAGCGCAGTAAGGTCGCGAATGTTCCAAATATTCTGGTCAGCGATTTGTTTGGGACTGACTACACTCAAACTTACGGGCGCCTGCTTTGGATTTTCTTCCTGCCTCAAGGCGCTAACGGTGGCTTCATCCAACCGGAGCGATGACGGAGGCATAGAAATGCTGAGCGCAACTCCTCCGTCCGTTGGAAGTAAAATTTGCTGATGGATTGTTGAATACCCTAGCGAAGTAAGCTCAAGGATGTAGCGGCCAGGTGCCACACCTTCAAACACAAAATATCCCTGGTCATTGCTCTGCGTAGATCGGTCGCTATTGAGTATTCGCACGCTGACACGTGGTAGTGGGTGTGCTTCCTGGTCAAGTACCTGGCCATTAATGGTTGTATTTTGTGCAAGCAGGATAATGCTTTGAGAGGTAAAAAAGAATAGTAGCAGGATGGTTCGTATTTGTATCATGACTGCAAATATAGCTTATTGAAGGCTTTCGCAAACCTGACTTTTTTTCAATTACTGCGGTATACAAAATTAAACCGGCCTCCTGGTGCTGTATCACCGTTGACATAGAAATCCATGATGTTTCCGTTTTCCTGCATGTTGTCATTCCATTTAAATTCCAGGTTAATGTCCTTTCCTAATAGCTTTAGTGCACGCCGATCGATGGATATTTCTAATTTGTTTTGAACGACTGCAAACGATGCTTGGGCGACAGATGCCCATTCCCAACGTCCGCCAATATTCTTTTCTACGATAATTTTTCCTTTTTTAGGGCTTGTTCTGTTTAATACATAATCATATCCGTTCCAACCGGTTGATTTATCCCTGTCAGTGTCAATAAATAACATCATCCAGTTTTGGTCTGTGCTAGGACTTAATTTATTTGCGGTTTCTACATAAAAATAGAGGTTGGAGTCATCTCTGGCTACTTTGGCTCCGATGATGTCATTTCGGCCTGTGTAATTGGTGTAGTATTGGTTATACCGGCCTCGGTGTGCACGAGGTTGTATATTGGCTTTGTAATGGTGGTAATAAGGGCTTACATCTGCCCAATTGTTTACTTTCCCTATATGAATGGTTTTTGGGGCTGAAGCTTTTTCAGGTTCTTGCATGCCTTTAAATTTCCTGACGTTGTCAATGAGCTGGAGATAGTAAACGTCGCCTTTATCTCCCCACCCTTTGTTGGGTTCGATGTCGCGGCTGTGGTCCCAATCAAATTGGTCTACAAAAGAAAACGGCTGCCCTGTCCAACCGTGTTTTGGCAACCACTGCCCGGCAATGTATTCGTTCCAACCTGTAATAAATACTAATTCGGGGTTCAGTTCAAATGCTCTGTCCCATTGTTCTTGAAAATTCCACCCATAAAGATAGCCGTCAGGCCTGGGGTCAAATCCGTTTCGCCGACTAAAACTCCTGCTTTGGGAGCCTGGCAGGTTAAATGCACTGCAATGCCCATTGGTTGATGGACTTGCATTTTGAGATACTCCTACGGTGACTTGCTCGTACACACTGTTAGCTTGTTTCACATATCCGTGCTGAGGGTAATTTTCCAGCCATCCCCACTGATTTTCACGTGTAGGACCGTCAACGTAGTCTGGTTGTCCGGGACGGAAGGTAAAGAAGTTGGCGATGGTTTGGTCTTCTGGCAAGTCTGTTAAGTTATCTGGATAGGCCATAATACCTGGTTTTCCTTTCCAAATGAACCAAAGATTTTTATAGCGACCTGGTTTATAGACATCATGATATAACTGGCGCAAAGAGACTAATGAATTTGGTACCGCCCCGAAGGGCAGCATAAAGGCGATTTTAGGCACATTGACCCCATCTTTTTGAGCTTGGTCCCAGGTTTTCATGAGTGCCTCATATGACTCTTTCCATGTAATGCTGCCATTGGTACAGTCAAAAAACACGACATCTACGCCGGCATCGGCTAGCATTTCTGCATGTTTACGCAATACCCATGGATCTGTGGTTTTGTAATAGCCCAAAAGCGGCTGCTCCCAATAAAAAAATCCCGGTTTTTTGCTACCCCATGCCGGATGGTTGTAATTTTTCATTGCTTCAGGGTATTGACGAATAATCTCTGTATTATTTTTGACTTGATAGGTAGTATCGTCGTCACCCTGATGCCAGGTCCAGTAGAACATGGCGATGTATTTGTCTTTTTTCCGTGGGCCTGCCGCTGGATATTCCGTTATTTTTCTGCCGAGGGCATCGGTGGCCGACCATTGATCGCTATTGACGATGGGCTCTTGGGCCACCAAAACGGCAGGAACGATCAATAGGAGGCCCAGAATTTGGGATAAGATGTGTTTTGTTTTCGCTCGGACAACATTTGCTGTTTTCATTGGGTCTGAATTATTTTTGAATGGCTACAAAGTTAAATCTTGCTCCGGGTGCGGCATCACCGTTTACATACCAATCAAGGGGGGTGGCATCCTGCATGTTATCTGTCCATTTAAATTCCAGATTTATTTTTTTGGCTGGTAAGTAAAGATTTTTGCGCGGAATACTGAGCATCAGGTGGTTGCCAGAGGTTTGATAAGCCACTTTTCCAACAGCTTGCCACTGGTTTTTGGTGTAGTGTTGCAATTGGTTCCCTGCAATGACGCGGTAGTCGTATCCATGCCATCCTGTTTTTTGCAAACGGTCCGCATCGATCCACAATGTCATCCAATTACTGCCACTATTAGGGGTGATGTCTGAGACGGTTTCGGCATAAAAGTAGACTTGTTTTCCATCTTCAGCTACTTTGAGCAAACTGAAATCGTTACGCCCCGTTGTATTGTTGTATACAATGGGAGGATCAGTGGGTGCGCCGCGGTAATGGCGTTCTATTACGTCGCCGGTATAATCGTTATATACCGGGTATACGCTTTCCCAATCTGACCAGGTCCGGATGGTTTTACTTGGACTTAGTGTTGGCAGAGGTTCGATACCTTTGTATTTGCGGATGTTACTAACTAACTGCATGTAATAATGATCTTCCAGCCCGGCAGTTAGGGTGGGTTCCAGATCACGGCTATACTCAGGGCTTGCTTGGTCTACAAACAATGGTTTATTTTTATCTCCTTTATTACGTCGCCATTTGCCGGCCACCCATTCATTCCACCCTGTTACAAATATAAATGGCACGTTTTGCTGTAAGGCATAGTCCCATTGTTCCTGAATGTTGTACCCATATACCACATCTTTTTCAGGATTGCCTGGTTTGCCGTCATGATAACTGCGCCCCCAATTGCCAGGCTTTCCGAAAAATGCGGATCCGCCCATCGCGGCTTCCAGGTTGGGATGCTGTGCAGTGGATACATTGACTATTTCTGGTTCTCCTGCACTGTTTGTGTATATTTTCTGGGGCCGCACAAATTCAATCCATGGCCAGCCATTGATCTTTTGGGGTTCGTTGGGCCATTGTGATTCACGGATGGTAAAAAATGAGGCGTAATCATGGCCTGCCGCTTCTTTAGACAATCCGATAATTAGGGGCTTACCATCCAGGTAAAACCAACAATCCGGGTGACGGTGTTTGGCACCTTCCCGATAACAGTTGTTATAGAGTTCCTGCATGGTTTCACCGGATTGGGTATTGGTATAAAAGGCTATTTTGGGTGCAATCCTGCCTTGTTTATTGATGGCCTCAATTGCCTGCATTAGCGCTTCGGCCTGTTGTGGGTATGTTATTCTATTGGTGGCATCTAAGACCAATAGGTCTACGCCAGCATCAGTAAGCAGCTGCATATTCTTTAGGTGTACCCAGTAGTCTGCTCCATGGTAATAGCCATATATGGGTTGACCCCAATAATAATATTTGCCGATGGCTCCTGCTTCCGAACCCCAGCCCTTATCGTCAAAATGATTAAAAATGGCTGGTGTATTGGTCCACATTTCGTGCAGGTCCCACCTTTTGCCTGAAATGGGTGAGCTGGCATCACCTTGCCAAAGAAAATAGAAAAGGGCTACATGTTTGTTGGGTTTTGGCAAACCTACTTCGCCATTTTGAGGAATCACCCTGCCTAATCCGTCTGTAGCAGCAAGTATTTGGCCATGGCTTTCGATATAAAAGCTGCTGAGGATCATACAGATGGTCGGGATGGCTTTCTTGTTCTTCATTTTTAATAGGTATAAGTCTCCAGCTTCACCGGCCCCAGCAATCCTGCAGATTGAAGCGGGCTATTAGCTTTATAGGGGTTTACCAATGTCCAGGTATTACGTTCGGCTTCAGGCAATTGCTGATCACCAATAAGCCGGTTTATCCACGTGTTTACCACTTGGATGTCAAGTGTGTTCTCGCCTGGTTTAACAGCCTTGCTAATGTTTAGTTTATAAGGAGGGGTCCAGACACCGCCTACATACGTTCCATTTACAGTGACTTTTGCCACGGCTACTAAACTTCCAAGGTCAAGCCAAAGTTGCTGTCCGGGCTGAAGGGTTGGGGCGGTAAATTTTTGTTGATAGGTAGCTTTACCAGAATAGTGTGCGATGCGGGTATCCGGGTTTTGTGACCAATCGGTTAGCTTGTCAAATAGTATTGGCTGTTCTGGGCCGCGGCTTTCTTTATCAAAACGGACGGACCAGGGTTTATCCAGCTCGACGGTTTTGACCGGTTCAGGAAAATTAGACTTTCCTTGAGCAGATGGGCCTTTGGCCGCATTTCTAAAAATGATAAATGCACTTTCAAATGGAGCCAGCTGAAGCGGAACTGTGGTGGTGGTTGACGTGTTGGTATATTGGGAAAGTTCTCTACTGCTGGCATCAATAGCATTCCATAATTCCGGGATCTTGCCGTAAACACGGAATGTAGGGCTGATGCGAATAGGGTTTTCCTGTTGATTGGAAATAAAATAGATTTCACCCTCGGGTACCGTACGATGTATGTATAAGGTTGGATCTGTTTCTTCCAGCTTGACGTCTGGTATGGTACCCAATTCCTGGAGC
This sequence comes from bacterium A37T11, assembly GCA_900109895.1. Lineage (GTDB taxonomy): Bacteria > Bacteroidota > Bacteroidia > Sphingobacteriales > Sphingobacteriaceae > A37T11. The sequence goes on along the minus strand of FOBR01000021.1, from coordinate 84,803 downwards.
GCTTGCGTGAGATCGATGCCATCTAGGACAAGACCTTTTCCGTAGGGGTGTTTTTTGATGGTTTTTCCGTCTATATTGCCCCAAAGGTCTGAAGCTAATGCCTGTACTTGCCGATCTGCTTTACCATAATTTTGCAGGCTTGGGGAGCGGCTGGGTCTGGGGCCCAAAACTGTTCCTCCGGCTTTGACCAATGCGGCAATCTTTTGCAAAAGTTCGGGACGTATGGTTTCAAGCTTCGGCAGTACCAGTATTTTATACGTCATGCCGTCTGGCAGCACAAACCTACCATTTTTTACTTGCAACCTGTCTCGGATGATCTCGCCATTGATATAATCAAACGCATAGCCTTTGGGCAAGGCTGGGTCTTGTACGCCGGTCATTTTAGGAGCATCTTCACCGATAAAATAAGCGATATCGGCGACGTATTTACCTTGCTGGAGCAGAAAGTTACAGCGTTTGAGGTATTGGACAAACAGGTCCATGTCATCAAACCAGGTATTGAAACGGTTGAACTCGTTTCCAAACCAGGCATTTACGCCTGGCTGCTTATCTTCATAAGGCTGTTGAATGTATACATGTAGCAAGGTATTGTTGATGCCTTCCGTAAAAAATCGATCACCACGTTGTTTAAACAGGGCCGGATATCGGCCGAACGTCTTTCCACCAGCTGTAAAAGACTCTGCAGATACTTTGGTTTTTCCGTAGATGTGTGCGGCAGAAGAGGCGGCTCGGTTTTCTATATTTCCCAATTCTCCCTCACTCCAAAACTCCCCACCTATTTCATCTGATTGGCCACCGTATTGCAAAAACTCTCCGGGGAACCCCCAATGCCCATAATTCTCAAGCCAGATATTAAGCCCGTGTTTATGGCTAATATCCCGAAGGCCTCCAACATATTCATAGGCTACTTTATCGGCTACAAACCGCCTGAGGTCCCATAGGAAACGGTCAGACCGGTCTTGGCTTCCGACGACATGACCATAAAAAACGGGAATGTAAGGGGTGGGATCATAACCGTACTGTTGCTGAAATTTGCGAATAAAATCATCTGTCCAATTCTGTCCGCCCATTTCATAGCTATCCTGTACGGCTAGTTTGAAGGTCTTGCGATCTGCGGCGGGTATACGTTTTTGTATTTCACCTAAAAAAGCGTTAAAATGAGGTATGGCATGTGCATGATTCATTTTATCAATTTCCAAACCGGTTCCTTGTGGTGAGGCAGGGCTGTTCTTGGCCCCTGTAGGTAACATACCTGTGCGCATAACAACCCATTCGCCCGAGGGTACGTCCCAATTAAGGGTTCCATTGGGCTGTAAATATTGGCTAATGTCTTTTACATCTGTTTCTTTTACCAATAAGGAAGGGTCGCTAACCTCGGCTTGTTTGGGCCACTGATAGTCCTGCCAATATGGAAGTGGGGTTGGATGCATTTTGGCTAAGGTCTTTTCGATGTATCGCTCTACCTTTGGTGTTGCGGAAAGTGCTATCTCGGCAATGCCGGCACCAGGGCTGGCTTGCCGTAATAGTATCCTGAATGACTTGGAGCTGACGGGGGCAAATGATACTACCACGGGGGCATAGGGTGCAAAACCTACATTAATGGCGTTGTTACTACGGTCAACGGTAAATGTTTTAATTGCTTGGTAATGGCCCTGAATTTCGGCTTCAAGTGTTACATCCATGCGCAGGTTAGTATGGGCGGGATAAATTGTTAAACTTTCAGCCTGGTAGTCACTGTCTGTTTGAAACGTCAGTGTTTGCTCTGGAGTTTTTGACAGTTGGAACACGGTATTTATATTGCCATCCATAGCGGCCTGCGCTCCGGCAGCTTGCGGGCTTGCGCTAATGCGTGGCTTTAAATCAGAAAGTTTACTTTGATAGGTTCTTGGCGCCTTGAATGCAATGACACGTTCGTCCTGAAAATCGCCGGCTGGCTTGGCTAGCTTTTGGTGGATAGTGAGTGGACCTTTGAACACTTGCTCCGTACTGGCAAGGTAACGCATGGCTTGGTTGGGTTTAACCCATGGACCTCCTGACTGACTCCATCCGGGGCTGTTAAACATACCTATTTCAATACCTAGCTCAGAAGCTGTTTTTAAAGCTGTGTGTGTAATGTCCCACCACTCCTCTGAAAATAACTTGATTTTTCCGTAAGGCAAGTCATCCAAGCCTATATTGCCGATAAAGGCCCGGTTTATTCCAACTCTTTTCATGGCTTGCAGGTCTTTTATAACGCCTTCTTTTGAAATATTATCAGAGAGCCAATACCAGTATACACTGGTTTGAATGGAGTCTGGTACGTGTTTAAACCCTTGTTCAATGGTAGCAAAAGTAATGGGTGGTTTTTCCTTATCAGGCGTGCAGAAAACAAATACTATAAGGATTAGGATAACGGTCCAATTTTTTGTTTGCATAACTTTAATATCTAATTTTAGGTTACGAAAATGGTGTATATAGGCAGCTGGGCTTTGCCCAGCTGCCGTGTTGGTATTACCCAACCAAAGCAGTGCTTTTTGCTTATTTAATAAGGGTTTGTGGAAAGTCGGCCAGTGTATCACAGGATAGCTGATCCATGACTTGCCTGAACTGCGCTTTTAGCAACCCAATGGTATGGTCTCCGCCATCGCTGCCCAAAGCGGCGGCTCCGTACATAAACACACGGCCCATAAAGGCAAAATCTGCACCACAGGCTAATGCTCTTCCAATATCGGGGCCACCCCTCACGCCACTATCGATCATGATCTTGTACTTGTCTTTGTACTTGTTTACCAAATGGCGCATAGATTGAATGGTTGATTCGCCTGCGTCAATTTGGCGGCCGCCATGGTTTGACACTATAATGCCATCGGCACCAAGACTTACTGCCTGCTCAGCATCTGCCTCACAAACAACTCCTTTAATAACAAGTTTGCCTTTCCATTGGTCTCGAACGGCTTTGACTTTGTCATAATCCACACGTCCGGTAAAGGTAGCATCCATAAATTTTCCGAGTTGTTTCATGCTCATTCCTTTTTCCATATACGGTTTCAGGGTGGCAAAACTGGGTATTCCAACACGCAGGGTTTCCAGACCCCACCTTGGTCTTATCATGGATTGCCAAATGTTGGCAAAGGTCATTTTCGGTGGCATGGACAACCCGGCTTTTATTTCCCGGTAACGGAATCCAAAAGAGGGTACGTCCAGTAGCACGACCAGTACATCATAACCTGACGTTTCGAGCCTGCGAACGATATCATCACGCACCCTATCTTCACGGGGGTAGTACAATTGAAACCAGGCATTGCCTTCGGTGAGCTCGGCAATGCGCTCAAGGCTACTGGTGCTTACAGTACTTAAGGTGTAAGGTATGTTATGCTTAAATGCGGCTTTGGCCAATATTTCGGGTGCATTGGGCCAAATGAGGCCTTGCAACCCAATGGGCGATATGCCAAATGGTGCGTCATATTTTTTACCGAACAGCTCTGTGCTCATGTCCAGATCCTTTTTCTTCCTCAGATATTGAGGTCTTAGCAGGATATTCTGAAAATCGCTCATATTGCGTTTCAGGTTGATTTCGTCATTGCATCCGCCTTCCAGATAATCCATAGCGAATTTGGGTATCCTGCTTTTTGCCTTTTTTCGCAGGTCTGCAACGGATGGATAGCGGGGATCATAGCCCCTTCCCGGTTCAATCATGTATTCTTATAATTTAAGATCTTTCCAATTTAATTACTTGTCCTGAATTTGCATAGTATTTCAACTCGATCAGGTCATTGGGCAATGGCTTGGAATTCCAATAGGAATGAATGGCTAATGCGGCTCCCATGGCGGTTGCTTGTGCCATGGAGGCGGCATAAATTTCCATGCTTGGATAAGCCGCTGCCAGCATATTCATAAAAACGGCATTTTTACTGAAGCCACCATCCACAAAGATCCGGTTGACGGGCTTATCCTTCAGTACCCGGTTGGTGGCCAAAACTTGAAGGGCAACCAAGTCAGCCATTAGTTGGTGGTAGGCTGTGGTGTCATCAGCAAAATCTGAAAGTTCCCGTTTGCTAAATACCGATTCGGTTGCCCCCTTTTCTAAGGGTATATGCGCAACGCTTTCCCGCAACTTTTGATGCAGTGCTGGCTGGTAAGCTAATGTGCGGTATTTACCTACGCTTTGATTAAAATGTTGGGCAATGCGTTTCACTTGTTCCTCATATTCATGACCGGCAAATATACGGGATGCTTTTACGGGTTTTCCCTGATAATGCATATAACATAAACAATCTGCCGCAAGTTCTTCTGCTGTGAGTGGCTTGTTATTGAACGGATGCAGGCTGATGCTCCAGGTGCCGGTAGAAATAAGTATGAACGGTTCGTGAAAACTGACAAGATACGGAATGAGGGCTGCTGAGCTATCATGCAAACCGGCACCCACCGTGTACGTACTGCCCGGAAAGGTGGCGGGAAAAACTTGGTCAGAAGGCACAATGGGGGCAAGCTTGTTGGCCAGACCTTCTGCATATACCCAGGCGTGGTATTTATTTTTTGCAAAATCCCACAACCCGGTATGGCAACCAATACTTGTTATATCGGAATAAAATTGTCCGGATATTAAAAAACTTAGGTATTGGGGCAAATGCAATGCATAAGCGATTTTTTCAAAAATAGCCGGTTGCTCATATTTGAGCCGGTAGAGTTGCATGCCTGAATTCAGGTTGCCCAATATGGGCGATGCTGTTTCAAAGGCTATGCGTTCTTCTCCGCCATAGGTGTTATAAAATTTCTCTTTAAGCCGGGGTGGATAGGGCTTTAGATAATTGTATAACGGGGCCAATGGTTTTCCAATTTCATCTACATAAACAAAGCTGGCACCATAGCTGGAAAAATTGATAGCCTTTACTTCATATTGCGGATTACGGAAAACTTCATGTAGGGAGTCAAAAACAGACAACCGCAGGCTTTCCAAGTTTTCACAGGGATCTCCATCCTCATCGGTTGTTTCCAAAAAACGAGCCGAACGTTCAAAAACAATTTTATATTGCTCGTTAAACAGGAACAGCTTTTTATTGGTCTTACCGACGTCAAATACGGCGATGACTTTCATGCTATAATCCTGTTGCTACGGTTTTATGGCCTCTTTCTCCGATCAACTTCTCCCGAACCTTCAGACTGCGGTAAAGGGCTATTGGATCGAGTGCGCCACCTGCTTGCAAACGTGATTCAGCTACTAACGGGCGGACATCCGTACGGAAGGCATCTTGCAGGATTTCTTGTGCGCGTACAACATCGTTTTGTTCTCGGGCATCTTCCAAGGCTTCTGCATCGACCAGGAGGGCTTGTGCATAGGCAATCAGGATGGCTTCTACTGATTGTAAAAGATCTTCTAATGGATCTTTTATATTGTGGGAGGCATCAATCATCCAGCCGAGACCGGTGGCGTGATTTAATCCGCGCGCATCCAGGCCTGCTACCAATTCATTAAAGATTAGGAAAAGCTGGTAAGGTTTGATGCTACCTGTGGTTAAGTCATCATCGCCGTACTTGGAATCATTAAAGTGAAATCCGCCTAGTTTCCCTTCTTGTAATAACAACGCTACGATTTGTTCAATATTGGCATTGGGTAGGTGGTGGCCTAAATCAACCAGGGTGTAGGCTTTGGGACCTAATTTGGTGGCGTATAATAAAGATTGCCCCCAGTCACCAACGGTGGTGGAGTAAAAATTGGGTTCAAAAGCCTTATATTCTACAAATATCTTCCAATCATTCGGTAAGGCTTTGTATACTTCTGCTAAGCTTTCAAGGGTGTTTTGAAAGGCTTTGCGGAAGCTGAGCTGACCGGGGAAACTGGATCCGTCAGAAAGCCATACGGTAAGTGATTTAGATCCTAACGCAACCCCATGTTTTATGACTTCTATGTTATGGTCAATGGCTTGTTGACGTACAGCCTTATCAACGTGTTGCATGGAGCCAAATTTGTAGCTTAGCTTTTGGCCAGGATGGTCTTGAAAGGTATTTGAATTCATGGCGTCAAAACCTAATCCATGCTGTGCCGCCAAAGCGCGAATGGATGCATAATCTTCAGGAATATCCCAGGGAATGTGCAGCGAAACGGCGCCACTTGAGCGGTTAAGGGCATGAAGCAACCCAATATCTTCGATTTTTTCTTCGATGTTGCGGGGTTCTCCTGCGCCTGAAAACCGAAAGAATCGGGTTCCTCCAGTGCCCAGGGCCCAACTGGGTATGCCCACCTGGAATTTAACTAACTTGTCAATGATCGCTTTTGAATCTTTTTTAAGATTGTTATTTAACGCAGTTAACTTTTGCTGGTGCTTTCCGGCTAGTTGTTCGTTCGAATTTGCAATTTCTTCTTTATGGATAATCATAATCTAAAAGTTAAAGGTAAAACAGATTATTCAGTTATTTATTCTTTTGGAATAAATAACTGAGCAATCTGCAAAAAATAAACACTATTATCGTACAAATGCCATGGCAACTCCGCCATCTACGTTAAGTACATTGCCGGTGGATTTATTTAGGAGCCCTCCGGTAAAGGCAAAACATGCATTGGCGATATCATCTGGCAAAATGATTTCATTGAGTAGGGTGCGCTTGGCATAATAGGCTGGCAGCTCTGCTACGGTAATACCGTAGGCTTTCGCGCGGCCTTCTGCCCATCCTCCGGCCCAAATATTACTATCGCTTATTACAGCATCAGGGTTGACAACGTTAACGCGGATTTTGTCAGCACCAAGCTCGGCTGCATTTAGGCGGCTCAGGTGTAGTTGTGCTGCCTTTGCACTGCCATAACCCGCGTTATTAGGCCCGCTAACCAGTGCATTTTTACTCACGATATTGATGATATCGCCCCCGATGGCTTGCTTTTTAAGCACTTTAACGGCCGCTTGGGTGACCAAAAACTGCCCCTTTACCAACACGTCATACAAAAGGTCCCAATCTTTTTGGGTGTGGTCTTCGATACTTTTTGAGATGGATAAGCCAGCATTGTTTACCACTATGTCAACCCCGCCAAAGGCAAGTGCGGCTACATCCAAAGCTGCTTCAATTTGCTCCTGGTTGGTTACGTCTAACAGGGCGGTGGCATAGGCATCTTTTCCGAAAGATTTTTTAAATTCTTCCCCTGCACCTTCCAGCCGCTCAGCATTCATGTCATTCAACACAACAACGGCTCCTTCCTGTACCAATTTTTTGGCGATCGCTTTTCCAATGCCACCGGCACTCCCTGTAATCAGGGCTATTTTTCCGGAAAGTGCTTTTGGTTTGGGCATGCGTTGGAGTTTCGCCTCTTCCAATAGCCAATACTCAATATCAAACGCTTCCTGACGTGGAAGGGAGGTGTATTCAGAGATGGCCTCCGCCCCTTTCATCACATTGATCGCGTTGATATAGAACTCGGCAGCTACACGGGCAGTTTGTTTGTCTTTGGAAAAGGAAAATAGACCAATACCAGGATACAGGATGATAACTGGGTTAGCATCCCGGATAGCGGGGCTATTGGGATGTTTACACGTTTCATAATAGTTGGTATACATGGCGCGGTAGGCTTCAAATGCGGGCGCCAACCTTTCTTTTAGTGCCTTCACGTCGCTAAGGTCTTCATCTGGCTGGAGGTCCAATACCAACGGGCTGATCTTGGTGCGCAAAAAGTGATCGGGGCAGCTAGTACCCAAAGGTGCCAACCGGTCCAAATCATTTGAATTGATAAATTCAAGTACCCTGGCATCATCCGTATAGTGACCCACCATATGCTTTTCAGAAGAGGTAAATCCTCGTAAAATGGGTGCAATGGCAGCTGCTTGTTTCTTGCGATCAGCCTCAGCAGCACTTTGAATGCGTTGTCCACCAAAAATGGGGCCTTTTTTGCCGTAGTTCTGCTCCAGGTATTCAGCCGATCGTTCAATGATGTTTAAGGTATTCAGATAGCTTTCATAAGCGGTATCGCCCCAGGTAAATAGCCCATGGGACCCCAGCATAATACCTTTAATACCGGGGTTTTCTTCTAAACATTGACGCAGTTTTAGGCCGAGATCAAATCCTGGGCGTTGCCATTCAACCCAGCCGATCTCTCCGTTGAATATTTCCTGCGTAAGCCGCTTGCCATCTTTGGCTGCTGCGATAGCTATAGCAGCATCCGGATGGAGGTGATCGATGTGCTTGAAAGGTAGAAAGCCATGCAGGGGTGTATCGATAGAGGGGGCTTTTGAAGCCAGGTCATAGATACAGTGATTAAACAATTCAACCATTTCATCTTCATGTTCAATGCCCCGATATACCTTTTCCAGGCTACGAAGCCTGTCTACATATAAGGCAGCCAGTCCACTTTTGGTTAAGGTACCTATATCTCCTCCTGACCCTTTGATCCACATGATCTCTGTTTCTACTCCAGTAAGCGGGTCTTTTGCAAAGGCCTTGCAAGAAGTGTTGCCCCCACCATAGTTTGTTAATCTCAGATCTGCTCCAAGTAAATTAGAGCGATAGATTAGCAAACCTACCTCATCACCTTCCAACGCTGCAGCTTTTGCAGGATCCCACAGGTAGCTGACATGCTTATACGACGTTTTATCTACTAATTCAGACATTTTTATTTACGATTTTTTATTTACTATTACTATTATTTATTTGCGAATATTGATTTACGATTTTAGCTTAAATGTCCTTTGCAAATCCGACAATTATTACCGATAAGATGATGGCCACGATCCCTGCCAATATGGTACCGAAGGCTTTTTTACTAACACCTTTCCATTCTTTGAGCAATACACCGGACAGATTGGCCAAAAGAATAATAAAAGCCATGTGCAAAATCCATGAACTGGCCCCATTTCCCAACTTACTTTCACCCATACCATAGAAAAAGAACTGCAAATACCACATAGTTCCAGCCAGGGCACAAAGCAGGTAGTTAGACACAAGAGGCGTTTTTTTATTGGAATAATCACCAAATGTTTTATTGCGGGTGTTCAGGATCATACACCAGATAAAGTTGGTGGTTAAGCCTCCCCATAAAATAACGACATAGGTCACATTATTTTGAAACAAAAATTCTCCCTGTGCGGGATGTGCGCTTTTCCAAAATTCGTTAGCAAGGTCTGCCATCGGCTTGCCCGCTTCAATTCCAAAATTAAAACAGGCGCTCAATACACCAGAGACAATACCTAAGGCTAATCCTAAGCCAAATTTAAATTCCTTGTTGCCGCTGGCATCCCCATCTTTACCAAGCTCTTTTTCTTTTAAGGTGCCAGCACGTCCGCATAGAACTACGCCTATTATACATACCAGTAGCCCAAGTAACGTGATTTGCCCCCAACGGGTACTAAATAAAGTACCAATAGTATCTTTGCCCGCTGTTGAAAAAAATTCGTAATAAATGGCGGGCAATAAAGAACCTATGACCATGGTGAGTCCTAAAATAATGCTGCTCCCGAGAGAAACTCCCAAGTAACGGACTCCCAAACCATAAGTTAACCCACCTATTCCCCAAAGTATTCCATATAAATAGGTATATCCCAAAACGGATGAACTTGCTTCTTTAATAATATCCGAAAACCCAGGGATGGTGAGCCATGCGGCAAGTGGAGGGACTATAAGCCACGAAAAAAGGCCACCGATGATCCAAAAACTCTCCCAGGACCAACCCTTGACCTTTTTATAGGGTACGTAAAATGTGCCGGAGGCTGCGCCCCCGATAAAATGAAAAATGACCCCGGCTAATGCGTTCATAAATGTTGAATAGGTTATTTAATATGTTAAGTTAGCATTTGTTTATACCACAAATTAAGGAATTGCGATAAAAAAAACTGTTATGTGCTGTCCTGCCGCCCTAAAATAATGGAAGCTATTTCTTATCTTCGCTGCATGTATACCCTTACAACGCTACAAGCGCTTATTAGCCGATCAATCGAAGAACTGGAATTCCCTATCCAGGTGACTGGAATTACTGAACCTATCCGTTATTTTTTGCGTATCGGCGGCAAACGATTAAGGCCTGCTTTGGTACTTATGGCTACAGATTTATTTGGTGGGAATGTAGCATCGGCTTTGCCAGCAGCCCTTGCTATTGAATATTATCATAATTTTACGCTCATTCATGACGACATTATGGACCATGCTCCTCTTAGACGCGGGCATCAAACAATTCATAAAAAGTGGGACCATAATACCGCGATCTTAGCGGGGGATGCTTTGCTGGTGTTAGCTTACCAATCATTATCAAACTGCCCTCCATCCCTTCTTTCACCACTCATGGCTGCTTTTAATAAAAGCGCCATGGAGGTTTGCGAAGGACAACAATATGACCTTGAATTTGAGAAACGCACCTATGTAACCGAAGCGGAATATTTGCATATGATCCGTCTAAAAACAGCGGTATTGCTGGGCACTTCTCTTGAATTAGGAGCCATATTGGGCGGTGCTTCAAAAGAGGATGCGTTAAGCTGTTACGAGCTGGGGGTGAATACGGGCATCGCTTTTCAATTGCAGGATGACATGCTTGACGTTTACGGTGAGGCAAAAAAATTTGGAAAACTGGTTGGCGGAGATATTATCGCCAACAAAAAAACATGGTTATTAATTAAAGCACTGGAGCTAGCCAATACCTCGCAAAAGGACACGCTTCAAAAATGGCTACAACATCCCGCTCCCGAACCTTTGGAAAAAGTAAGGGTTATCACCCAAATCTATGATGAACTGGACATCAGACAGGAGGCAGAGAAAAAAATGAACTTTTACGCTAAAAGTGCAGAAACACTGCTTGACAATATCCAGGCGCCGGCCCTAAGAAAAGGAGTTTTACACGACTTTATTGATCAACTATTTGTTCGGGAGTCCTAAAATGAAATCATGTTGACTCATCGGGAAATACAACATACGAAATGGATTTCATTAGGCAAGTTATTACTGGCATACTTCGGTGTTAGCCTATTTATAAGGCTGCCCTTTTTCTTCAGAGACTATATTGACGTCGACGAAAGCACCTTTATATTAATGGGGCAGTCAGTGGTTAATGGTCATTTGCCCTTCACCCAATTGTGGGATTTGAAGCCTCCAGCGCTGTTTTATTCATTTGCAGCTTTAATAGCTGCTTTTGGAAAAAGTTTCATTGCCATCCGTATGGCCGGCACCATCCTGGTCACTTTAACCGGGTTCTTTGTTTATTTAATAACCGAGCAACTCTCTTCAAGCAAAACAGCTTTTTGGGCAGGAATGTTATGTATTTGTACATCGAGTTTGTTTGGAAGCCTGCAGGGCGTTATGAGCGAGCATTTTTGCATGTTTGCGTTTGTTCCGGCGATCTATCTACTGGGTAGGTTTCCCGAAAAAGGGGCTTTGGTGTTTCTTTCAGGGATTTTATTAGGATATTCGGTGATGTGTAAAATGAATATGGCCTACCCGACGCTATTGATTGGGCTGCTTTATTGGGCTGTTATTCCCCATTTTAGTTGGCAGAAAGCGATGGTTCAAACTTTGTTACTGGGATTAGGCGTCTTGATCAGTATCTCGGTAACGGTGCTGCCTTACTGGTTTTCGGGAAAATGGGACCTCTGGCTTCGGTCAGTAGTGTTTGCACCCATGGCCTACGATCCACATGCCACTTGGATGCATAAACTCCTTCCGCTGATTTTAGGTTTTATTTCACTTTCATTAGCATACTTTTTTATAAATAAGCATCGTTCATGGGTTGTTGAACACAAGGCGTACTATATTCTGTTAATGGCCTCTTATGTGGGGGTGTTTTTTTCTTTTATAGATTTGGGAAAGGTAAATGGACATTATTTACTACAATTGTATCCAATGCTCATTACATTGCTTTGCGCGGGCTTATCTGTTTCTTTTAGGGCAAAACCTGCGATGTATACGGTCTTTTGGATCTTGCTTATACTAGCACCAATGGAGTCATATATAGAGTATGGGGTACTTATAAATCGGGCATCAAAAGGCAAATCGCTTTACAATGAGGAGGGGTTTACCATACCGGCTTACTTTTCTGCTAAACATATTCATCCTAAAAAAATTTGGTTTTTGAGATATCATATAGCCTACTGGCTGATGGATGCTATACCGCCTACGAAACTGGTGACACATCCTTCTAATTTATACAGGGAAGAATTATACCCTATTATTGGCTTAAAAAGCCACACCACCCAGGAAGAAATAGACCGTATCGTCAACCGATTAAAGCCAGACTATGTAGTGGGCGACTCGTATTTGGATTCAACAGGAAACAGCGGTGCGGCTTATCTGGCCAAATTGATATTGAAAAATTACCTACGGGTTCAGGTGATTGGTAATGCTGGAATTTATAAAAGAATCGTTAAAAGACTATGATTTTTGATGGGGCTTTTTTTGACCGTGACCTTAGCTGGCTGGGGTTTAATGGGAGGGTGCTTAGTGAAGCGGCAGCCAACGGGGTGCCTTTGGGTGAACGTATGCGTTTTGCAGCGATCTATTCTTCCAACCTGGACGAGTTTTATCGGGTTCGCATGCCGGTCATGATGGCTTTGAAGAAGATAGGGAAAAAGGAGGATATTCCTGACTTACCCGCTCCGGAACCTGGAACGCTGAAAGCGGCACGAGCCATTATCCAAGAGCAGTTGGAGCTCTTTGGCGTGATTTTGAAAGACCTTATCATTCCAAGTCTGCGTGAACAACAGGTGGAGCTGATCTACAATAAACCCATACCCCCTCAAATTCTGGAGGAGGCTAAAACTTTTTTCTTCGACCACCTCTCAGCTTATCTGGAGATCAGTTTTATGGATAAAGAACCTGTATTTTTTCCAAAGAATAACGAATTGTACCTGGCGGTTGAATTTCATAAAAATGGAAGTAATGGCCTGGCCTTTGTGAGTATTCCTTCCGCACAGATTTCCCGTTTTTTCTGCGTAAAGAATGAGGATATAAGTTATGTGTTATTTATTGATGACATTATCCGGCATTTTTTACCAGTTCTTTTCCCAGGATATATACTGATTGGAAATTATGCTTTCAAGGTAACCAGAGATGCTGAGTTGGATTTGCAGGACGAGTATGATGGTGATATTGCTGAAAAGATAGAAAAACAAATTAGTAAGCGTGATTTTGGTTTAGCTACCCGTTTCCTTTTTCAGCCTGGTATTCCAGAGGAGACGCTTGCTTCGTTGGTGGCGTATATGTCTCTGCGGAAGGCCAATCAAATGGAAGGCGGCTATTACCATAATTTGAAGGATTTTTTTCAATTTCCGATCACGCGTCCTTCCTGGGATTACCCGCGGTTACTACGGTTACAATCATCTTTGGTCATGCTAAAAGATGGCCTGTTGGATGAAATTAAGCGGCATGACGTGTTGATCAATACGCCTTACGAATCGTATGACACGGTATTGCGTTTTTTTAACCTGGCCGCTATTGATCCGGATGTTGTAGAGGTATATGCTACCATGTATCGCATAGCGCATGATTCGCAGATAGCACATGCGCTGATGACGGCTGCAAAAAATGGAAAACTAGTCACGGTATTCGTTGAATTAAAGGCGCGCTTTGATGAAGCGAACAACATCCATTGGGCTAAACTGATGAAGGAAGCAGGCGTCAACATTATCTACAGCATTCCTAATTTAAAAGTTCACGCCAAGGTGGCCCTGCTTAAAAAAATACAAGGAAACCAAGCGCAGCTATTTGGTTTATTTTCTACCGGGAACCTGAACGAAAAAACTGCACTGCAATACACCGATCATATTGTACTCACTGCCCATGCTACAATGTTGCAGGAACTAGCTAATTTATTTGATTTTCTGAAATTGCGTAGGCATCCCTTACCCGATGATAAGTTAACTTTTCAACAGTTGCTGGTTGCACAGTTCAATCTGGCTGATACATTTCTCTCACTTATCGATCAGGAAATTGCACATGTTAAAGACGGCAGGCCAGGTGGCATTATCATAAAACTAAACAATTTGGAAGAGGAAAGGTTAATCACTAAGTTGTACGAGGCTAGCCAGGCTGGAGTAAAGATTCAATTGATTATACGGAGTATTTGCCGATTACGGCCTGGCATAGCTGGCTTGAGCGAAAACATTACTGTAAAAAGAATAGTAGACCGCTTTTTGGAACACGGGCGTGTTTTTATTTTTCACAATGCAGGCATGGAAAAGTATTTTATGGGCTCTGCGGATTGGATGAACCGGAATATTTACAATCGGATAGAAGTTTGTTTTCCGGTGTATGACGAAAAGCTGCAACAACGCATCAGTAAGATGATAGACTTACAATTGGCCGATGATGTGGCTGCTGGTATTCATTCTCAACTAGCCATTTATAACTATTTAGCTAACTGATATATGCATTAAATATTTGACTTATGAAAGGCCTTTTAGTGATTGCTTCTTATGTATACTTTCTCTTGGCGGCTACGTTATTGCCTGGATTGGCTGCTGCTCAAAGTGGATTGGCTGACAGTGTGGTTTTTTCAGCCAATACCTCCTTTAATAAAAAAGGTAAGTTTCACCGAAAATTATTTGGGGAGAATTATCGTTTGGAATGGGCAACGGCCACAAAGGTGCCATTGATCCATATATCTACCTTTCGGGGAGGCCTGCATCCCATTAAACAAGGGGGTGGAATGCAATCCATTTCGTTAAGACTAGAAGACAAAGATGGTAAAGAATGGGTAATACGCAGCGTAAACAAGCGAACGGAGGCTTTGTTACCTGCAGAACTGCATAATACGATTGCCCAAGATTTTTTAGATGATGCTAATAGCGCCCAGCATCCGTATGGTGCCCTTATGATTCCACCTTTAGCAAAGGCCATTGGATTGCCCCATACAGACCCCATAATTGGAGTTATAGCTCCTGATACAGCTTTTGGTGAGTTTAATAATCTATTTGCCAATACACTGTGCCTTTTAGAAGCAAGAGAACCTTTAGGTGAATCAGATAACACATTGAAAATGATTGATAAGATTTTTGATGATAATGATGACACGTATAAAGCTAAATTGTTTTTAAAGGCTCGTATGCTGGACCTGTTGATTGGTGATTGGGACCGCCACGAGGATCAGTGGCGCTGGAAAGATAAGAATGAAGAAGAAAAGGGGGCCGATAAGGACTATATTCCCATACCGCGCGATCGTGACCAAGCCTTTCGGGTTACGGAGGGAACCATTGCCAGTTTGGTACCGCTGCCTTTTATTTTGCCGACTCTGCAAGGTTTTCAGCCCGAGATTAAACGGATACACTATTCCCTTTTTAAATCACGGTTTCTGAATATGCATCCCGCAAACCAGTTTTCAAAGGATGAATGGATGGCTGTTGTTCATGATTTTGTGGAGGATATGACCGATACTGTGTTGGAAGATGCTATACGCCGGTTACCCAAAGAAATTTATGCCATCAGGCATGAGCAGTTGTTAAAAAGACTTCAGCAGCGCAGGAAAGAGATACCTGAAGCTATGGAGCAATACTATCGATTTATTAACCAGATAGTCGATATTAGGCTCAGTAACAAAAATGAAAAGGTTAGTATCAGCGATGATAAGGATGGCGGTTTAAGGGTCATGGTACAAAAGATAAACAAAGACAGTGAGGTAACCCGCAAATTAATGGATAAGGTTTATACGCCAGATATGACCAAAGAAATCCGGGTGTACCTTTCAGATGGGAATGACAGTGTGCTGGTTAAAAATACCTCTTCCCAAATTCACCTTCGGCTGATTGAGGGTCGGGGCTTAAAAAACTTCGACACCCAACAAGCACATTCTATTAAATTTTATAAATATAAACCTGATGATAGCTTGCATACGGCTTTTGTTCCTGTCAATTTATACCCTGTTTGGTTTCCGTTATTAACTGGTGGTTACAATGCGGATGATGGGATTATGCTGGGAGCTGGGTTTCGGTATACTGGACAGGGTGGTTTTAGAAAAGTTCCTTTTACGCATATTCAGGAAGTTTCTTTAGCCGGCTCCTTTGCTACAGGAGCTGTACGATTAAAGTACATGGGGCAGTGGAAAGAGGCTATTTGGCATAAGGATTTTTTAGTGCTTGCCAGTATTCGTTTACCGCATACCCAAAATTATTTTGGGTATGGTAATGGCTCTGTTTATGAAAAAGACGTGCTGGATATGCGTTTTTACCGAGCTCGCTTTGGTGTGATAGATATTCAACCAGCGTTGCTGTGGCATCCTGGATCGAATAATACATTTAGTTTTGGTCCTGCTCTGGAATATTACCATGTTAACCGTAATCATAATGCGGGTAGGTTGTTAGACAATACCCAGCTGCTAAAAACGTATGATAGCTTATCGGTTTATGAGGATAAATATTTTGCAGGTATTAAAGCAGATTTTGTGCATGATAGCCGCGATAGTAAGGTGTTGCCTAAAAGGGGATTTTTCGCAAATACACAACTTATTAGTTATACAGGCCTAAATGGGTTATCAAAATCGTATATACAAGTATATGCAGACATCGCTGGCTATTGCCAAGTTTTGCCCGGACTTATTGCCACAGACCGGATCGGTGGTGGGGCTACTTTTGGTAAAACCGCTTTTTACCAGTCCTTTTTTTTAGGGGGTCAGGGAAATTTATTAGGTTTTAGACAATACCGTTTTTCAGGCAATCAAATGTTATTTAATAACTTGGAGGCACGCTTTAAGTTGGCTGATGTGGGGAGTTATATTCTTCCGGGAGAATTGGGAATTTCCGGATTTTATGATGTAGGCAGGGTATGGACAGCTGTGGATGCGAGTGAAGAATGGCATCAGGGTTATGGTGGTGGAATTTATTACGCCCCTGCTAAGATTGCGTTGTTTCAATTATCAGCCGGCCATTCTAAAGAAAGTTGGTACCCGTACTTGACGATGGGCTATCGCTTCTGAGCGCGGTTTGGGCAAAAATTACTTCTATATAACGCTTTTAACCTTCCAGAAACTGTACCTTTGCGCTTTACTTAAACATTAAATGAGTAAGCACGGGCGTATTTTAGTGGCTATGAGTGGCGGGGTGGATAGTTCTGTTGCTGCAGTTATGCTGCATGAGCAAGGCTATGAGGTTATCGGGCTTACCATGAAAACCTGGGACTATAGTTCATCAGGCAGTTCATCCAAAGAAACGGGTTGCTGTAGTCTGGACAGCATCAATGATGCAAGGGCCCTGGCTGTGGGTTATGGCTTTCCGCATTATATTTTAGATATCCGGAGCGAGTTTGGCGATTTCGTGATCGACAATTTTGTGGATGAATACCTAGCCGGCCGCACGCCAAATCCGTGTGTGTTATGCAACACCCATATTAAATGGGAAGCGTTGCTGAAAAGAGCGGATGCGCTCGATTGCGAATTTATTGCGACTGGCCACTATGCCAATGTGCGGCAACAGGATAATAGCCGTTACGTAATTTCAAAGGGAAAGGATGAAAACAAGGACCAATCTTATGTACTGTGGGGCGTATCTCAACAAAATCTGGCCCGTACTATATTTCCGCTGGGTAGTTATGCCAAGACAGAAATAAGGCAAATGGCCCTTGAAATGGGACAAATGGAATTGGCGAATAAGTCGGATAGCTATGAAATTTGTTTTGTGCCGGATAATGACTACCGGGCCTTTTTGCGCCACCGTGTGGAAGATATTGATGAGCGCATAGGACCTGGCAATTTTGTATGGACTGATGGCACCATCGTGGGCCAGCATCAAGGATATCCTTATTATACCATTGGGCAACGTAAGGGCTTGGGCATTGCCCTGGGCAAACCTGTTTTTGTAACCCGCATATTGCCTGAAAGCAACACAGTCATGTTGGGAGATGAAGAAGACCTTCAGAAAAAGACGGCTTACGTCAAGAATTTGAATTTAGTAAAATATGCTTCTATCCCTGAACCGATGGAGGCTATCACCAAGATCCGTTATAAAGACGCAGGTATGACAAGCACCATTGTAGAGGAAAACGGCGCGATGAAGGTTGATTTCCATCACCATGTGAAGGGCATAGCCCCAGGCCAGTCAGCAGTGTTTTATGAAGGCAACGATCTGCTGGGTGGAGGTTTTCTGCTTTAGGGAAAGAAAATATTTAAAAAGGTTGTCATTCCCTGAATAAATCCCTTTATTTGCACAAAACCATAAAATAAATGGCCAAGAATTTACTCATAGTAGAATCGCCGGCGAAGGCAAAGACAATTGAAGGATACCTGGGAACGGATTTTTTGGTAAAATCCAGTTATGGGCATATTCGAGACCTTGTCAAGGGGGATGATGCTATTGATACCAAAGATAATTTTAAACAAATATATGAGGTACCTTCAGATAAACGAGCGGTAGTCAGCGAATTAAAGAAGTTATCTAAAGCTGCTGAAACGGTATGGCTCGCATCCGATGAGGACCGCGAGGGAGAAGCTATATCCTGGCACTTGTTTGAAACGCTGGGTTTAAAAGAAGCCAACACCAAACGGATCGTTTTTCATGAAATTACCAAACCGGCTATTTTAAAAGCGATCGAATCGCCACGTACTATTGACTATAACTTGGTCAATGCCCAACAGGCACGGCGCGTATTAGACAGACTTGTAGGCTTTGAACTTTCGCCGGTTTTGTGGCGTAAAATAAAACCATCGCTTTCTGCGGGTCGTGTACAATCGGTGGCCGTAAGGCTTATTGTTGACCGCGAACGCGAGATTAATAAGTTTAAGCCTGAGGCTGCCTTTAAGATCATTGCGGTATTTTACACCCAAACAGAAAAGGAATGGTTCAAGGCTGAGCTTCCCCAACGTTTTTCAAAGGAAGAGGATGCCGAAAGCTTTCTTTTGGACTGTGTAGGAGCTTCTTTTGCCGTACAATCGTTGGAGACGAAGCCTGCTAAAAGAACGCCAGCTGCACCATTTACCACTTCTACATTGCAGCAGGAGGCGAGCAGGAAATTAGGATTTTCTGTTTCGCGAACCATGATGGTTGCCCAGCGTTTGTATGAATCCGGAAAAATCACCTATATGCGTACGGATTCTGTCAATTTAAGTGACACGGCATTAAATGCCGCAGAAGCTGAAATTAGGACAGCGTATGGTGATAAGTATTATAAGCGGCGACAATATAAAACGAAGGCTGCGGGTGCGCAGGAAGCGCATGAGGCCATAAGGCCTACCTATTTTGATTCACATTCTATTGATGGGGAACCATCAGAGAAGCGCTTGTATGAACTAATATGGAAACGGGCTATTGCCTCTCAAATGGGCGAAGCGGAGTTTGAAAAAACAACGGCCAAAATTAGTGTATCAACCCGGAATGAAGAGTTTACAGCCAGTGGTGAGGTGATGAAATTTGACGGTTTCCTCAAGGTGTATATGGAATCGACGGACGAGGATCACGACCAGCAAGCTGATAACGATAGTGAAAATACCTTCTTGCCGCCACTACTACAGGGACAGGTTTTAATTCTTAAAGAGTTAACCGCAACCGAACGATATTCTCGCCCGCCTGCACGCTATACCGAGGCCAGTTTGGTCAAAAAGCTGGAAGAATTGGGCATTGGACGACCATCGACTTATGCGCCAACGATTTCTACCATCCAAAATCGGGGTTATGTTGTGAAGGAAGACCGCGATGGAAAACCACGAAACTACCGGGTGATTAAACTAAAAAATAATGATATTGAGTTAATCACGCAAACGGAAGTAACGGGTACCGAAAAATCAAAACTTTTCCCTACGGATATTGGTGTTGTTGTAAATGATTTTTTGGTAGCGCATTTTAAGGATATTGTTGATTTTAACTTTACAGCAACGGTTGAAAAAGAGTTTGATGAAATTGCACAGGGACTGAAAGAATGGACCGATATGTTGCATTCCTTTTATACGCCTTTTCACCAAGAAGTTCAAACCACTATTGAACACGCTGATCGTGCCACGAATGAACGGGAGTTGGGTGTAGACCCTGAAACAGGTAAGCGTGTGTCAGTAAGGATTGGGCGTTTTGGGCCGCTGGTACAAATTGGATCGCCCGATGAGGAAGAAAAACCCCGTTTTGCGAGTTTGAGGCCCGGTCAAATGATTGAGACCATCAGCTTTGAAGAAGCATTGGAGCTCTTTAAGTTGCCTAAAAAGATCGGTGAATTTGAAGAAAAGGATATGGTAGTGGCCGTTGGTCGCTTTGGTCCTTACATTAGGCATAACAGTGCTTTCTATTCGCTACCTAAAGGTTTGGATCCACTGGATGTGACAGAAGAACAAGCCGTAGAGATTATCAAGGTAAAGCGACAAAAAGATATCGAAAAAATTATACGGACATTTGATGAAAACCCGGAAGCCCGTATTGAAAATGGTCGTTGGGGCCCCTACATCCGTTTTGGAAAGCTGAATGTTAAAATTCCGAAAGGCAAAGATGCAGAATCATTAACGTATGATGATGTGATAAAACTATCGGAGGCAGAAGCTGCTAAAACACCGGCCAAAGGCAAAGGATTGAAAGCGAAAACAAAAGCAAAAAGCGCGGCAAAGAAATAATTTGTACCGCTTTTTGTATGACGTATGAAAAAAGACCTTCCTTTAAATATTGTCAAGGATATTGCAATAGCAGTGGTGCTTGAAAGCGAAACTCCTGTTAATAAGGTTTGGAAGGTGTATTTGATTAATTTAAAAAAAGTACCTATTGAAAATGTTCTTGTCAGCTCGAAAGGTTACGGGCTGAAAGATGAAAAGCGAGTTAAAACTTCCATCTTACGCCATTTTATAGGAGATGTAGCCGCCCAGAGTTATGCTGCGATTGAAGCCATAGACCAACAGGTATTTGGTTTAACCAATGAATATTGGCTCAGTTATTATATTAATGGCACTATTTATGATAAAAAATTTATTTTTTTACCGGAGAGCATCATAGATGATAACTTGATCAGGGTGCCTATTTTAAATAAACCTGGGGTGGTGATTGGCTGATTCATTGGTTCCTTTTAAAAATATTTAGCTGTGAAAAAACTGGATCTTTCTGCACGCAAAACAATTTATATAGCCGTTACTGGGATAGTTTTACTGTGCTTACTTGTTTTTGTTATTTGGAAATTTACTGGAAATAATGCAGTAAATTCGGGAAATGCTGCCTTTGCGCGCTACATAGAAGGCTATACCACGGGAACTGTTTCCCGGCAAAGCAGTATTACGATAAGACTGGCATCTGAAGTTAATACCGTTCAAAATAAAGAGGAAGATAACAGCGGATTGTTTCGTGTTTCTCCTTCCATTAAGGGCAAAACAGTCTGGGTTGATGCGCGCACGGTTACTTTTAAACCAGATAATGACCTTACACCCGGTGAAGAGTACAAGGTAAGTTTTGCGTTAGGCAAAATAACCAAAGTGCCAGATAGCCTCAGTTCGTTCAATTTTGCGTTTAAAGTAACGGAACCAGCATTTGAAGTGCTATCAGAAGGGTTGAAATCACAAAACAGTCAGTCCCTGGATTTGATGAAACTAACTGGCAGCATAAGCCTGGCGGATGCGGAGACCCCGGAAAATACGGAAAAGATTTTAACGGCGCGGTATTTAGGAAAAACGCTTTCGATAAAATGGAAGCACAATACAGAAACCCATATTTCTGCTTTTACCATTGACTCTATTGTGCGCACAGCCAATGCGAATAAATTGGAGCTTGCCTGGAATGGTAGCCCCATTTCTTCGAAAAAGAAGGATAAACTAGATATAGAGGTACCAGCAAAAGGTAACTTTAAGGTGCTTGACATCCGTGCTGTCCAAGATGATGAACAATATGTATTGGTGCAGTTTTCTGATCCAATATTGGTTGCCCAAGACCTGAATGGGCTCATAGGCATTAGTAATGTGAGTGATGTTCGATTCAGTATAGATGGCAGTGAAGTTAAAGTGTATGCGCCAGACCGGCTGGAAGGGAATTATAGTATAGTGGTGAATGAGGGCGTGGAAAATATAAACGCCGTTAAAATAAGAAAATCTGTTACGGCCAATGTCAACTTTGAGAACCGCCTCCCGGCTGTCACCATTCCGGGTAAGGGTACCATTTTGCCAGGCTCTGGTAAATTAACCATGCCCTTTGATGCAGTCAATTTAAGGGCGGTGGATGTAACGATTATTAAGATCTTTGAAAATAACATTGCCCAGTATCTCCAAACGGGCGAGGATGGCGGCTCTTATGAATTGCGGCGTGTGGGCCGACCGGTTATTCAAAAAACGATTTCATTAACGGATGATAAAAGCATTAACCTGCATAAGAAAAACCGCTTTTCGCTGGACATCGATCAGCTGCTGCGCACCGAACCTGGAGCTATTTATCGCGTAACCATTGGTTTTAGAAAAAGTTATTCGCTTTATACATGTACGGATAGTTTAGGGGATAGCAAAGATAGGGAGAGCGGCATCAACGAAGCATATTACGAAGGCTACAGCTATTGGGGCCGATCGCAATCGCTTGACGAGGATGATGCGTTCTGGGATCGGTATAACAACTATTACCCCGAGGATTATAATTGGGATGAAAGAGAAGATCCATGCAGTAATTCCTACTACACGCGCGATCGGTGGGCTTCACGTGACTTGTTAGCGTCAAATATTGGCCTAATGGCTAAACGCGGTACGGATAACAGCATTAAAGTAATTGCCACCAGCATTCTGACCGCTGCACCAATGGAAGGTGTTACGGTATCCATCTTGGATTATCAGCAGCAGGTTTTGCAAAAAGCCGTAACAGATGCCAATGGATTTGCAGACTTGAACGTTCAGCGTACACCGTATTTATTGATGGCCTCAAAAAATGAAGAACGAGGTTACCTCCGCATGGACGATGGTTCATCCCTGCCTTTAAGCCGCTTTGACGTGGATGGAGATGTGGTGCAAAAGGGCATGAAGGGATTTATTTATGGCGAACGAGGCGTATGGCGACCTGGTGATTCTATTTATGTAGGGTTCATTTTGGAAGATAAGCAGGCTAAGCTACCGCCTGATCACCCGGTAACCCTTGAACTGTATAATCCCAAAGGGCAACTCAATACCCGATTGGTGCAGCATAAAGCATTGAACGGCTTTTATACTTTTAGGTTAAAAACCGACGCCAGTGCTCCTACCGGTAACTGGATTGCGAAAGTGATGGCCGGAGGCGCGGTTTTTCAAAAAACATTGAAGATTGAAACCGTGATGCCCAACCGCTTAAAAATAGACTTGGACTTTGCTGGTCAAAAAACACTGGGTAAAGGGGGCCAAAATACAATCAAATTATCTTCCAGGTGGTTATTTGGCGCCTCTGTACAAGGGTTAAAAGCGAAGGTAGAAGCTTCCCTCTCTCCTATTAAAACGACTTTTCCCAATTTCGGGGACTATACCTTTGATGATCCTACGCGCAATTTTTCGGCAGAGACGCAGGTGTTATTTGACGGTAATCTGGACGGGCAGGGTGTGGCAACGTTCACCGCCGCGCTTGATCAGACAAATAATGCGCCCGGTATGCTTCGTGCCAATTTCGCGACCAGGGTGTTTGAACCGGGCGGCAACTTTAGTATAGACAATGTGACCATGCCTTATAGCCCTTTTAGCAGTTATGTAGGCGTAAAAATACCGCCGGGAGATAAGCTTTCGGGTATGCTTTTGACAGATCATGATCAAAAGGTACAGCTGGTAGATTTGAGTGCCGCAGGGAAGCCCTTAGCAGGAAAGCGCCAGGTGCAGGTTGAATTTTATAAGATCCAGTGGCAATGGTGGTGGGATCAACAAGCGGAAAATCTGGGAAATTTTACGCAAGACAAATATAATAAACTCCTCAAAAAGGAAATGGTAACCTTGCAGGATGGGCGGGGTGAATGGACTATTCGGGTAAACTACCCGGATTGGGGGCGGTATCTGATCCGTGTTACTGACCTGCAAAGCGGCCATGCTACCGGTAAAACCATGTATATTGACTGGCCTGGCTGGGCTCAGCGTGAGCAGCAGAATAATCCGACGGAAGCGTCCATGCTGTCATTTACTTCCGATAAAAAACAATACAAGGTGGGCGACGAAGTCACGTTGACCATCCCATCTTCGGATGGAGGCCGTGGATTGATCAGCATTGAAAATGGTAGCCGCGTATTGGATGCATCCTGGATTGACACGAAGAAAAGTCAGACCATCTATCGTTTTAAAGTGACAGATGAAATGGCTCCAAATGTTTTTGTGAATATTTCTTTGCTCCAGCCGCATGCCCAAACAGCCAATGACCTTCCTATACGCATGTATGGTGTGATCCCATTGCTGGTGGATAATCCGAAGACACTTTTAAAGCCGGTTATTACGATGCCTGCCGTTTTGAAGCCTGAAAGTAAGTCGGCCATTACCGTATCAGAATCGACCGGGAAACCGATGACTTATACCATTGCGCTGGTGGATGAGGGTTTGCTTGATTTGACGCGGTTTAAAACTCCTGATCCGCATAGCAGTTTTTATGCCCGAGAAGCGCTGGGGGTAAAAAGCTGGGATCTTTTTGACCAGGTATTGGGTGCCTGGGGTGGCGATCTGGAACGCTTGCTAAGTATTGGGGGCGATGCGGATGCTAATCAAAACATTAACCCGGCAAAAGCCAACCGGTTTGAACCAGTGGTAAAATTCATGGGGCCTTTTACATTGAAGGGTGGCAGTAAGGCAACTCATAGTTTTACACTTCCGCGGTATGTTGGTTCTATAAGAGCCATGGTTATTGCCGGACAGGATGGTGCTTATGGATTTGCGGAAAAAGCAGTAGCGGTAAAGAAACCGCTGATGTTGCTGGCTACTTTACCGCGGGTGATTGGTCCGGATGAAAGTTTCAGGCTGCCTGTTACTGTATTTGCCATGGATAATAGCATCAAAGACGTAAGCTTGGATGTTTCAGCTTCCTCAGGCCTGGTAGCCCTGGATGCCAAACAAACCATCCATTTTGATCAGCCTGGTGAAAAACTGGTGTATGCCACCATTAAATCGGGAAAAAATACGGGTATTGGTCAATTAAAAATAACGGCCCGCAGTGGAGGCAAGGTGGCAGATTACTCCGTGGAAATTGACATTCGTAACCCTAACCCATACATTACTTCGGTCAGTAATGCGGAATTGTCCGGAGGGGCCGTGTGGGAACAACAAATAGATCCTTTAAGTAGTGGCAATAATAATAAGGGCAGTGTGGAGTTATCTGCCTTACCTCCCATTAACCTGAATAAACGACTCGATTATTTAATTCAATATCCTTATGGCTGTGTGGAGCAAACCACTTCCAGTGTGTTTCCACAATTATCACTTAACCACCTTACGGTATTGACTGAAAGCCAAAAAGCGGCAATTGACCGTAACATCAAATCAGGCATTAACCGGTTGGTAGGTTTCCAGCTGCCTGATGGGGGTATTGGCTATTGGCCAGGTGCCACCAGCGCGGATGAATGGGGCACCAATTACGCTGGTCATTTTATGCTGGAGGCTGAAGCTAAAGGGTTCAAACTGCCTGCAGGTTTTCTGTCATCCTGGAAACGGTATGAACGGAAAATGGCTCTGAATTGGGCTCCAAACAATTACAATTTTCGGGGTGGCGACCTGATTCAATCTTATCGCTTATACCTGCTGGCATTGGCCAAAGCACCTGAAATAGGTGCTATGAATCGCCTGCGTGAATTTTCATACCTTTCTGATGAAGCAAAATGGAGGCTCGCAGCCGCCTATCAATTGGCAGGCCAGCCTATCGTGGCTAACCAGTTGATCAAAGGGTTAAGTACGGATCCAAAACCTTATGACAAGGCAGGGTCAACGTTTGGTTCAGATTTACGTGACCGTGCCATGATTCTTGAAACAATGATCATTCTGGGTAAAAAACAAAATGCCGTATCTGTATTGCAAAGTGTAGCCAATGCTTTGGGAAGCGAAAGCTGGTATAGCACTCAATCTACTGCGTATGCATTGCTGGCCGTAGCCAAATATGCAGAGAGTACTAATTTAAACCATAAACTGGAGGTTAGTTATGTGCTGGGAGGAAAATCGTACACCATTAAATCTGATCAGTACGTGTATACTATTCCGGTGGGGATAAACAATGGGCCGTCATCACTCAAGGTAACGAATCATGGAAGCGGCAAGATTTTTATCCGTGTAATACGGTCTGGACAAATGCCTGCTGGTGAAAATGCCCCTGAGATAAATCACCCGGAACTGCTGAATATGCAGGTACAGTATACCAACGCCAAAGGGGTAGCTATCGATCCTACCCACCTGTCGCAGGGTACCGATTTTGTTGCGGTGGTTACCATCAAAAACACGGCTAATATGGGCACGTATGAAAATATGGCCTTAGCACAAATCTTTCCTTCGGGCTGGGAAATTATTAACACGCGCCTTGCTGACAATGAAAATGCCAACCGTTCATCGCCTTTTACCTATCAGGATATTCGGGATGACCGGGTGCTGACCTATTTTAATATCAGATCACAAGAAACACTCACGTATAGAATTTTGCTGAACGCTTCCTACGTAGGCCGTTATTTCTTGCCTTCTGTGAGTTGCGAGGCCATGTATGATAACCGGATACAGGCGATCAATACAGGTAAATGGGTGAGTGTGGAGTAATGTTGTGAACTGTAATGGATTTGGTATCAGCAGTGCCTCGATCCAACAATGCTATATTCCCTGAATCCAAATACCACTTGTCGCCAATTGGACTTAGATAATCCGAATCTCATTCTGTCCGGGCTGGTCGTGGCCCGGACAGAATACAAGGAAATAAATGTTAAATACCTATGGATTTATCGTTGCATTCAATGCTTCATAGGTGCCCGATCTGATGCCGACCAGACCATAAACTGTCTCCCCTTTTTTTATTGAGCGGCCAATCAGGTTGTACATTTCCAGATCAGCCCTGAATTTTTTGTTCGCGTTACTCGCTGCGATCATGTTGCCTCCGGCTATACCGGGCCCTAGTATCAGGCCGATCGGCGTAGTGCTCGTCTTGCTTTGGCTATAGCCCGAACTATTGCTTTCGCTTTTGTTTACATAGAGGTTTAATGGCGTCAGCGCTAAATACCACAAATAAGTGGCCGGATGTTGTCGCAGCGACCGATAGACCTCATCCATATTCATGAGGGTTGCTTCGCTCCCTCCCGAATAGCGCAGTTTGATGTTTTGGCCAAATACTAAATCTTTGTCTGTCTGGTTAATCAATTTCACCGATACCAACTTGACAAAATTTTTTGCCTCTTTCTTTGCATATTTTTTATCCAGCACTCCGTATTTATAATCTATGGAAATCCCGTCTTTCGCACCGCCGGATAAGTAACTCATCTGCTCTGGCATCAGGGTTTTATAACCCGAGGCACAACCTGAAAAAATAATTGAAACCGCAATGATTCTTAGTAAACTTGTATTCTTCATATATTATATATTAATGATTTATGCAAACTTAGGTAAAATACGCCGACTTTAAAAGCGTATATTACCGTTCTCTCACCAGCCGTTAAAACCAAATAAAATCCGTTGAAACCTATATTTTATTTGCGTTTTTGCAGCATCTGTTTGTGACTTTCCTCCGAATACAACTTACTTATTGGCCACATTTAACAGTAGGTCAATCCACCTGTTGTAATTGACATAATGTCAATTTATTTATTTTACTCACCCCATAAATGATATACAGACATTTCATTCTCTTCCGTATTTACAACTACAAAACCATTAATTTCAAATGAGTTGTCAGTACCCGGATCATAAGTTAGCCAACCTGTTGTAAACTCATAAATTTTTAAATTTGCATGTATCCATCTTGGGAAATTCTCATATTCGGAATCTCTAATCTTTGGTACAATAGAAAATCCCGTGTAAGAGAGTGGAAAAATTGGGACATTATTATAACGCCAAGTTTTTAAATTATCCAGCTGAATGTCCAAACTATCTTTTAATTCCCAGCCATTCTTTACAGCAAAAGCTATAACTTCTTTTGAATTAAAAAATCCTGGTTTTTCCGTTTTCCAATACATAGCAATATGCCCTCCATTTGTGCCCTGATCATTAACAGTCTTAATTAAAAATTTCTTTTGAAAATTATTCCAAAAACCTGCTGGCATTACCTTATGACAGGATGAAAAACAAAATACTAAAATGAAATTTATTATTGCTCTATTTACCATCGGATTATTTCTGACCATTGTATCGATTGTTGGGTTTCTGAAAATACCCCAGTTTTAAACTGCTCATTCAATGTCTTACCAACTGTATTACGCCAAGCCGGGAGATAACCGATCACGGGTGGACGCAGAGCTGATTGAATAGTAGAAGTATTATGCATTAAAAACGTTATTCTAGCCAATTTATTTGATACATCAACATCTGAAATAACATAATTTAATCTATGAGAGCCTAAATAAGTAAAAGCTAAATTTCCTGTTTCACCACCAGTAGCTAATGTTAAATAATCTTTAATATACTTACCGACCCCTTTAATTCCTCCAAGATTATAAGTCATGCCATCCTGCTGCGTGTTCTGTCCGTTACTTATTCTAAGCTGAATTATTGCTTTATTCCTAACGTCTTCGACAAATTCATGATTCTTATACAATTTAGTGAAAAAATCTCCGTCTTTAAATTCTCTAGATTGAGGACCTATTCCATTCATCCACTCCCAACCAAGTCTAAATGGTGTGACATTGGCAGAATTTACTTGACCGAAATGTCCAGTGACTACCCCATCACCAATAGTATTAAAGCCCCAATCTCTTCCAGAATTATATATTTCGCCAGGATTTTTACCCAATAAAAATGATGAAGTTCGATGTAACCATGCTCCAAGCCAACTCCATTGCCCATCCGGATCCACCCCAATCACCGGGTTATTGCCCATCCCGACATATGGGCTGTTATACTGCCCTGCCGGGTCCGTGCTCAGCCACCGGCCTATAGCTGCATCGTAGTTCCGGGCCTCAAAAGCATTCCATCCAGTCTCACCGTCCTTCTCCGCATACTGCCCCTGGTATCCATAGCGCCAACCCGTGCCTGCTGAACGTAATACCTGACCATACGGATAATAATCCGCATAGTAAACCACATCTGCCTGACCGTTGCTTAGCTTCGTGAGGTTGATCACTGCCCGTACAGTCCCTAAATGGTCACTTAGCTCGTACTGGTAGTTATTTCCCTGCTTGAAGTAAACACCGATACGGCTGGCTGCATAGACAGGCTTCTCCCGAAGCTTTAGGGTGCCATCCCCATTGTCAAAGACCGACATGAGTTGCCCGCCAGCATCATACACATACCACGTGACCGCATTGTTCGTGTGGTCTTGCTTGTTAATCCGCTGGCCGGACTCATTCGTGGCCGGCTATAATGTCGTCTGGCTGCGTTGCGCTTATTCGAAAAATGCTCATTTACCTTTAGTAAACTCCGCTTTTTCTCATTTCGCGCGCCTTGTCAGCCTCCATTCTAATAGAACGTGTAGAAAATTGGCTGATTAGCTTAGTACTTCCCTTAGCGGCTTTTCCTATAATCTCTCCAACTCAAACACAACATCGTCTAATACTATAACCCTTTCCAGTCCTAAATTATCATCTGTAAGTAACACATATTTAAATTCTGGTTCGAATGTATAAAATCCGTTTTTAAATCCTACAATTTTCTCGAAGGTTAAATTTTCCAGCACTACTTGTTCATCATTCAATATATCAAGAATCTTATTACCGCTTCTTGACTTAATAACTACTTTGAAATTTGGCAATGCTTCTGGATCGACTATTCTACTGCTCGAGCCATTATAATCCGCACCCTCACCATATATCTCCAAGTATTCATTTACTTTAAGAACTTTTCGCTCAACAAGTAGTTCCCAGTTGGCTTGCAGCCAATCGTTAATTGAATCTTCATTTGAGGTATAATCTCTATTAAGCAACAATTGAGATACTATTTTCCAACTGTTATTTAAAAAATCTGAAAATATTCTTATAGCTTTATCTATGTCCATAATTCTTTTATAAACCATTGAGAAAATCCAACTCGCTTTGAGTAGGTGTACGCTTATAACCTTTTGAACCCGGTAAGGAGTTATCAAACTTTACTTTCTGTAATGTTCCCGCAGGTGCATTAGGATGTGTATTTGGTGTCCATTGTTTTACACGGGCTGCGTTAATATCAATTTTACTCCCGTCTTTGAATATTACTTCAACAGCCTTGCCATCTCTTCCAATACGGGTTGTAGTCGTTACTACATCTTTTCCTAAAAGCTTAATTCCCCCCTTAGCGGCAACCTCCTCAACAAATACATCAGCAGTACTTCGGGCCAAAAAACGATCAAATAAATTGATCCCAAATTCTACAATCCTTGAACCATAGCCCAAGGTTAGTGCCTCTGTAGTGCTATTCAAAAAATCAGCTGTGGCCCCTAAATAGTTCCCATGATTTAACTTGTCTCCGCTACTTAACCCATAACCTACTACTGGTATGCCATTAACAAAATCCTTACCCAGATCCCCCTCGCCCTTAAATCTGCCGCTTATAACACCGTCGCCACTCGTTGTATTAAAGCCCCATTCATCACCGCTTTTGTAAAGGTCTGAGGGTCTCTCACCACTAACAGTAGCGCCCAACCACCTATAGGCTGCCCCAAGCCAGCTCCATTCTCCACTAGGATCAACTCCCATCACCGGGTTATTCCCCATCCCGACATAAGGGCTGTTATACTGCCCTGCCGGGTCAGTACTCAGCCACCGGCCTATAGCTGCATCGTAGTTCCGGGCCTCAAAAGCATTCCATCCAGTCTCGTTGTCCTTCTCCGCATACTGGCCCTGGTATCCATAGCGCCAACCCGTGCCTGCTGAACGTAATACCTGACCATACGGATAATAATCCGCATAGTAAACCACATCTGCCTGACCGTTGCTTAGCTTCGTCCGGTTGATCACTGCCCGTACAGTCCCTAAATGGTCACTTAGCTAGGACTAGTAGTTATTTCCCTGCTTGAAGTAAACACCGATGCGGCTGGATGCATAGACAGGCTGCTCCCGAAGCTTTAGACTGCCATCCCCATTGTCAAAGACCGACATGAGCTGCTCGCCAGCATCATACACATACCACGTGACCGAATTGTTCGTGTGGTCTTGTTTCTTGATCCGCTGGCCGGACTCATTGTATGCAAACTTAGGTAAAATACGCCGACTTTAAAAGCGTATTTAACCGTTCTCTCACCGGCCTTTAAAAACAAATTAATCCGGTGAAACCTATATTTTATTTTCGTCTTTGCAGCATTTGTGCATTCTTTTTTGCAATTGTTCAATCCGAAACAACGACTTTAGGTCCTTTTGTAATACTCTACCCCCCATTATAATAGGTGGTCTGTGTTAAACTGCCCGAGGTCACCTTCTACTTTTTGTAAAAATCCTCTCTTGTTTTGTAATAGACTTCCAACTCGTCCAATCCCATATCCAATAAAATAGCACCCTTAGTTTTCCAACTATCTGGATATACTAACTTTAAATAATTAAATATAATATCATGAGTAGTTGGATTATCAAAATCTTTTTCATCAAAAATCAAAGTCCCATTTTGCTGATATTTATACATCATTTTCCAAGAATTGTATAGATATAAATAATGCATCACAATAGAAAGAATTAAACAATAAATATCTTTTATGTTAATTAAATTTATGGTGTTATGGAGAAGCTTTTCATAATGATTCTTTACAATTTTAAAATTATGATTGATAAGTTCGGCTATATTATCAATATTTTGATTTGCAAGCAAAACATCCTCATTATCTGATTTTACATGCACATTCTCGCCCTCAGTTATAAGGATAATTATAAGATTTTCTATATTCAGTTTCTTAATCATTTTTCAACATTTTTAATGTGTAATAATATTAACCCCATTATTTAGCAAGATAGGTCTTTCGGTTTCTAACCAAATACTAGTTGGACGGACTGATTTTCCTGGAAAAAAGTGAACCGCGCCATCTGCACCTTGTGCAAATTTTGTTGACAACCTCTTCCACATAGGTCTTGCCTCTGACCAAGGAATATTTTTTGTTTGAATTAGCTTCTGAAGATTTTGACCTGCTCTTGTCATTTCTAAAGTTGTTCCACCAGTTGACTTAGCATAGTTCATTTCATCATCCAGAGCTCCTTCTCCTGACCAAAAAACACGCCCTCCCACCTCGGCTACTGCACTAGGCGCCATTCGCTCCTCTAGGTATGCTCCAGCAGTATAGGCTGTAAGTGCTATTTCAAACTCAACATATGAAGGATCAATTGCACCACTACCAGTTATTCTTCCGGTAGAAGGATTATATTCTCCTATTTTATATGAGGTGTTGAGTTGATTTTGTATCGCCTGTCCCGCTTTGTCAATACCAAAATCCATTTGATATGATACGCCGCCGACACCGTCTGCATCAGTAAAGACCTCGTTGTGACCCACGTAGTATCCACCTGTGTCCTCATGACCGCTTCGATAGCCAATCCCACCTTTAAAGCCACTTCCTACCCATTTTCCAATTGCTTCCCAGATACTATAGCGCCCATCCGGATCCACCCCCATCACCGGGTTATTGCCCATCCCGACATATGGGCTGTTATACTGCCCTGCCGGGTCCGTACTCAACCACCGGCCTATCACTGCATCGTAGTTCCGGGCCTCAAAGGCATTCCATCCAGTTTATTCGGCAAGCGCTTGTTTTTCATTGCCCTCATGATCCGCAAGCGGATTCACCGTCCTTCTCCGCATACTGCCCCTGGTATCCATAGCGCCAACCCGTACCTGCTGAACGCAGTACCTGACCATACGGATAATAATCCACATAGTACACCACATCCGCTTGCCCGTTGCTTAGCTTCGTGCGGTTGATCACTGCCCGTACAGTCCCTAGATAGTCGCTCAGTTCGTACTGGTAGTTATTGCCTTGTTTAAAGTAAACACCGATACGGCTAGCCGCATATACAGGCTGCTCCCGAAGCTTTAGACTGCCATCCCCATTGTCAAAGACCGACATGAGCTGCTCGCCAGCATCATACACATACCACGTGACCGCATTGTTCGTGTGGTCTTGCTTGTTAATCCGCTGGCCGGACTCATTCGTGGCCGGCTATAATGTCGTCTGGCTGCGTTGCGCTCGTTCGAAAAATGCTCATCCTCCTTAGGCGGACTTGCTTATTCTCATTTCGCGCGCCTTGTCAGCCACCATTCTAGTCCGTCCACTGATTTTGAGTCATAAACTCATTGTATGCAAACTTAGGTAAAATACTCCGGCTTTAATAGCATATTTTATCGTTCTCTTACCGGCCACTGAAAACACTAAATCCAGTAAAACAGGTGGAATATTGTCATTGCCCGAGGTAAAGGTTTATCCTTAATTCTAAGTTATATCATATACGCTTGCAGACGTTTCGCTAGTTACTAATCGCCATCCATCTTTCCATTTCTTTTCTGCTTCATGGCCAATGAATACTGTATTTACTTTTTTAGATTCTTTTTTTATCACTGCCAATATAGCTTTATAAAGCGGAGTCGAAAAGTCGTTATCATTCACAGTTGCTAATCTTCCCGCTATTAACACATCATTTTTCTTGGCATAAATTCCACCTGTACTCAGCTCCACAGATTTGAGATTCAGCATAGGATCAACAGCATATCTCGTTCCTCCTTTTTGCTGAATAACTTCTCTGAAATTTACATTCATATTTTTATTCACGATCATAAATCTATTATCCAGCGAAATCCAATTACCATAATTTGTGGTTCCGATACTCGAAATATCTTTTATTGAACTATATCTAAAATGCTCGATTGTATCAAATATTCCCATTTCTATATACTCAATTTCAAATTCAAGTTCAATTTTTTCCATGACAATGGTAATATCGCTTCTAGTTGCAAAAAATGTTATTTGCTTGCTTCTAATCATTTTATTATTGTTTGGGGATTAATAAAAGATGCTCTCCTTGTCCTATTTGTTGTCTTATTCTTACAGCATTTCTGAGCTCTCTAGCGGTAGGAGTTAATCCATCTTTTAATACATCGACAGTATTGATTCTTAGTCTTCCGTATGCTGCTTATGGCGGTTGGTTCAAAGACAGTGCCGAAAGTATAGTTGTGCTTGAACTACAGAAGTCACGCCGTTTTTTTTATATCCGAAAGGCTTTAGAAAACTATTAACTTTGCCTAATAACAATTTATAACTATTCATAAAAATAAAATTACCATCCATTAGGCTTTCGAACTAATTGAATTGGGTAACCACCAGGGGTATTTAAATCTATCCAGATATCTTTTAATCTTTGTAATGGTGTATATCGAGAGTTTCCAACCTTTGTTTCAATACCCCCTAAAATTTTACTCCCATTAATTACTTCTATATCAGCTCTAAATACCGTTGTTCCCCCCTTAGCGGCAACTGCTATTCTTAATCATACTTTCTATCTTAAGAATATTATTTTTATCAGATAAATCCCAATACCACCATTTACCAGGATTATTTTTCTCTTCAATGAATCTTCTCTGGTAAGCTATTTTAAATAAACTCATGAGTAACATCAAAACCTTTTCTAATTCAGCCTCTGGCAAAGTGATTATTTTTTTTAAATTATGATTTTCAACTCCTTTTCTAAGTAAAACACATGGCGTATAAGTTACCCTTAATTGACTTTCTTTTATTGCTGTCTCTATATCATTATTGTTTGGCTTAGATTGTAAAATAAGAGATGCTATTTCTTCAAGATAATCTCTTTTTTCCTCTATGCTAAAATTTTTAAATAGACTTAGAATGGGAGAGATATCAGTTATTCCCTGTCCATATTCATTAATTAGTATTGTATCTTTTATTTTCAACATATTGAAATGATTATCGTGGATAAATTGTTATTGATGGATATCCTGGCCAAACGGGCCCCTTATGAATGTCTATCAGACTAGGAGTATTATCTATTACTGATTTAGCTCCTGGTAAAGAGTTTTTAATTTTTGACCACTCTCTACTATTCTTAAGTCCTCCTTGAATTATGTAATCCCAATCAGAAATATTTCCTGTTAATGTATTTACACCATTGGAAACTCTCCCTGGTGTTGCACGACTACCTACAACAGTTATTGGCTTACCTATTCTCGTTGCAGCATTCTCAATTCGTAAAGCATCTCCTGCACTTAATAAGGTACTTCCCTCCTTAGCGGCTACCCCAGCCGCCATTCGCTCCCCTAGGTATGCACCAGAAGTAAAGGCTGTAAGTGCAATATCGAACTCTATATATGAAGGATCAATTGCACCACTACCAGTTATTCTTCCGGTAGAAGGATTATATTCTCCTATTTTATAAGAGGTGTTGAGTTGATTTTGTATCGCCTGTCCCGCTTTGTCAATACCAAAATCCATTTGATATGATACGCCGCCGACACCGTCTGCATCAGTAAATACCTCGTTGTGACCTACGTAGTATCCACCTGTGTCCTCATGACCGCTTCGATAGCCAATCCCACCTTTAAGGCCACTTCCTACCCATTTTCCAATTGCTTCCCAGATACTATAGCGCCCATCCGGATCCACCCCAATCACCGGGTTATTACCCATCCCGACATATGGGCTGTTATACTGTCCTGCCGGGTCCGTATTCAACCACCGGCCTATCGCTGCATCATAGTTCCGGGCCTCAAAGGCATTCCATCCAGTCTCGTTATCCTTCTCCGCATACTGCCCCTGGTAGCCATAGCGCCAACCCGTGCCTGCTGAACGCATTACCTGTCCATACGGATAATAATCCGCATAGTACACCACATCTGCCTGACCGTTGCTTAGCTTCGTGCGGCTGATCACTGCCCGTACAGTCCCTAAATGGTCACTTAGCTCGTACTGGTAGTTATTTCCCTGCTTGAAGTAAACACCGATACGGCTGGCTGCATAGACAGGCTGCTCCCGAAGCTTTAGGGTGCCATCCCCATTGTCAAAGACCGACATGAGCTGCCCACCAGCATCATACACATACCACGTGACCGCATTGTTCGTGTGGTCTTGCTTATTAATCCGCTGGCCAGACTCATTGTATGCAAAGCTATATTTTATTTGCGTCTTTGCAGCATCTGTACAAATTTTTGTGACTTTTCCGCTTACGTCATATACCAGATAGAGCGTTACACCCCCCTTGGTGACACTCGCCATCCGGCCGATGGCATCATAGGTGTAGCTGGCGTAGCCCGATACCGAGGCTAGTTTGTTGGTGTTGGCCGTGTAGGTATAGGTATAATTTGCGGCGACGGCCCCGGTACTGTTGTTCCGTTTCAGCGCCTGGATATTGCCGTTGCTGTCATAGGTCAGCCCGAACTCTTTGTTCACATTGGCCGTTTCGGTATAGGTATTGGCCGTGAAGTTGGGCGTGCCCCAGCCATTTTGCTGAAACTGGTATTTATTGTCGTATTTGTAGGTGTTCATCACCGTGGCGTCCAGCCCGGTCACCGAGGCCGGTTTCTTGCTGAACCAGCTCTGGCCGCTGATGTTGCCATTGTACTACCGTATCAGGTATGTACTCATTAACCGCACCAAATATGAACTGGGCGTAATGAAATGACTGGCTGATGCCGAATGACCTTCGAGAATCGGAGCGGGGACTAAACGAAAATAACTACCTGCGGCATCCGCTGGGATGACCGCTTTGTAAAGACTACGTCCCCTTCCTTTTTAACATGAAAAACACACTGCGACGATACAATACCGATCGCTGATAGAAGATTGATTAAAAAGGTTTATTAGGCATGGTTCGGGGTTTTTAGGTTTAGGCTGATCGCAACTTTAAATTATACAGGAATAGAAAAAAATGCCCTGAATGGACAGATAGGGGCTAATCAAAGAAAAAAATAAAATTTTAGCTTAAAAAATTTGGATTTCAACATAGAAGATAGTTATTTTTTGGATTCCCGGGGCGCTTATACTGCTGGTATTGCAAACCAAAGGGATAAAAGTCTGCCGTGAAGTTGGGCGTAGTGACGTTCGTGCCCTGGCTG
The DNA here is from genome assembly GCA_900109895.1 of bacterium A37T11. GTDB lineage: Bacteria > Bacteroidota > Bacteroidia > Sphingobacteriales > Sphingobacteriaceae > A37T11. Next base: position 47,899 of record FOBR01000021.1, on the reverse strand, counting down.
AAACCCACCCTATTATTACCCAGATGGTCCCGCAGGTAGTATTCATAGGTATACGTGCTGCCGCTTCGCAGTATCCGGCCCTCTTCCGTCGTGATCAGCTCCATCGTCCCGCCTGCATACTCAATGCCGTCCACGTAGTCGCGGGTCTGCCCCATAATACCGTTCGTGCTGCGCAGCTTACGGCCGCTGGCATCGTAGACATAGCTTACATTACCGCCCGGGGCGGTGATACTTTGAGGCAGATTCAGGTAATTATAGGTGACCGCCGTCAGGTTGTTCTTGTTATGGGCCGCGTCATTTACTGTGTTCAGCCGGCTCTTCAGGTTTCCGTTGCCGTCGAACTTATAGAATTAGTAATGTTATTTCTCTACCTACTATGCCAGTAATGTCATTTATCTTATTAAATTAATCCATTACCCTCAGCAATGATTCTATTTCATTAAATCTTCTATTGAATCTTGTGGGTGAACTTAAAACATACTGAACACTTAGATAACCAAATTTTCCTTCAACACAATCTTCTAAATCAAAATACCGCCATGCGTTATCCTGTTTTTTTAGGAGAACCAGGCTCACCGGCGGATCCAGCATTTGCTTATTCTGCAATAATCCCCACTTGAAATGTTCTTCCGGACATATTTTTATAATATAGCTACCCAGGAGCGCATAAAAATGAAGCCGGTAAGTACTGAATTTCTTTCTCTTACGCAGCGTTTTATAAATCAGGTCTATATCGTCTGAATCAGGCACATGGCCTGTATTCCCCGGCTTTTTCTGAATATAGGTGATCAATTCCTCCCGCAACTTGTCTGTATATTGCGGAAAATTGTCCATGATTGCTTTATGCTTATAATAAAAATCGCTGAAATGCTCGCCTGTTGGAAAAAAAGAGTTTCTTATCCATTCGTCCAAAAGCTGCCGATGATACACCCGCAGGCATTTCGCAAAGGGCATAACGGGCATGACCACATATGAAGAATCTTTTAACTGATAAACTTGACCCTGATTGTAGTCAATTAATTCAATGCAATGGGCATCGTTTTTTTCAACTAAGTCCCTGGCCACCGGCCAGTCCAGTACTTCGTATTCCATCGTTGCAAAGTTAAAATTTAAAATCAACAAGAAAAAATTAAAACCACACATAAATATCAGTATTTTGCCGGAATATAATTTGTAATCATTTCACCATTTAAAATTTGGTATTGAGTCCAATAGTGAGTTATCGGTACGCCATTTTCCCTAGCGTAATTAGATAGTGATTTTCCCACCTTTACACCATATGTTGTTACAAAGATTAATTCAGAAACCTTGGCCACCTTCGCAGCTTGTATTTGGATTTTTAGCTGGTTGTCAAAGGAACTCAATCGCAAATTATTCTTAGTAGCTTTTAATTCGATAAAATTTTCTATTTCATAAAAGGAATGCGGCTTCATAACTACTTTGGAAAGATCGGTATAATATAAAATTCCCAAAAAATCTGGTACTGTATAATCTAAAAATCCTTGAAATTTGCTCTTATTCTTCATAACTCTCAAATTATCCATATTGAAATTTGCCTAGCTAAGTTAGAAACAGCAACAGACATTAGTGGTGAGGAAGGCGGGTCTGAAATAGCTATACTCCTCACTCTTACTGATGGCGGAGTTCAGAATGTTAAAACGTTTGGTGATGAGATCGTCAATTTAGGTAACAACTTTGCGGCCACCTATGAAAAGCATCAAGGAAAAGTCAATAACTACGAGCCAGCATCTACACCATGCATACTCCGATTATTGCAATACTTGAATATTTTTTAAGTACTTACGTTTATAGTTGAGCGGAGTAATAAACTTCACCTTCTTAAAATGTCGGTAAAAATTTGAAACGTTGTTAAATCCACATTCAAAACAGATCATTTCGGTGGGCAATTTATCTTCCACAAGCATCCGGCAGGCATGGCTAATCCGTATTTCGATCAAAAAGTCGTAGTAGGTCTTATTCGTCATCATTTTAAAATACCTGCAAAATGACGTTACACTTAGATTGCTTATCGAGGAAATTTCCTCAAGTGTTATGTCCTTTTTATAGTGGGTGAGGGTATATGTCGAGATCCTGTTTAGTCGTCTTACATCACATTCACTCGATTGGTTAAATGCATAAGCAGACGTAATAGAATCATATTCATCCGTTTCGGCCAATATTTTTAAGATGGAAAGAAAAATAATGAGGCGGTCCATATCAAAAGCTCCAACGGCATCCCGCATCAAACCAGACAGCTTTCTTCGCGTCTCACCTTTTAAAACTAAGCCTTTTTTTGCTTTATCGAACATGGGAGAAACACGGTAAGCTTCCGGAAGGTCCAGAAAATCGCGACCCAGGCATTGAGGTAGAAAATGGATAACAATTGCTTCTGCAAGGCCTCCTGATTCGCGTAATAAATACTCTTCATTACAACGCCATGTATGAGGCAAGTTACTGCCTATTAAGATAATTTCGCCAGAAGAAAAATTGCTAATATTATCACCAATAAACCTAACTCCTTCACCATGGATCACATGGTGGAGTTCCAATTCGGGATGATAATGCCAGATTGAACCAAAATTATTTTGTACATCATGCCTAATGCTAAAGGATGATTGTAACTGGGTGGGAACTTTGTGAAATAGCGGCTTCATACTCTTCCATTTTTAATTTGAAGTTAATTTTTTAAACAACCAATCCCCGGTTTAATACATTAGTTCAATTAAAATAGTTAGCGTTTACTTTCGGTTAACTAAAGTACTAAAATAATATTTAATTCCAAACTATTGATAAGATTGTATAACAAGTGGCTAATAATATTCAAAAATTTCATTTAACATTCTTGCAATTTTGTCTAAACATGAAAAGTCTCCCCCTACTGGATATTACCGTAATTATCGTGTACCTGCTGGCTATGGTGATGGTGGGCGCTTGGTTTTCCCGAAAAAATAAAAGTGCGGATCAATTTACTAAAGCAGCTGGATCGATACCCGGCTGGGCCATTGGTATGTCTATCTACGCAACATTTCTAAGTAGCAATACGTTTTTGGGGATACCCGGCAAAGCATTTGGCGGCAATTGGAATGCTTTTGTATTTAGTATATCCATGCCACTGGCAGCATGGGTAGCAGTGAAATACTTTGTACCATTCTATAGGGCTACAGGAGAAGTTTCTGCTTATACCAATCTGGAAAAACGCTTTGGGCCGTGGGCACGCAGCTATGCCGTCACTTGTTTTTTGCTTACCCAATTGGCCCGAATGGGATCTATTTTTTTCGGCATAGCTTTAAGTTTGCAGGCCCTCACCGGTTACTCCATGGAAATCATTATGTTGGTGACAGGCATTAGCATTATTATTTATACCGTGATGGGAGGTATAGAAGCCGTGATCTGGACGGAAGTCGTGCAGGGGATCATTAAAACGATTGGAGCTGTCATTATTATTTACTTGGTTGTAATCCATATGCCGGGCGGGGTCTCCAAGATTATAGAGATAGGTAAGGCAGACCACAAATTCAGCCTGGGTACCATGGCACCTGATTTTACGCATGCTTCCTTTTGGGTCATCTTGCTTTATGGTTTTTTTATCAACCTTAACAATTTTGGGATGGATCAGAACTATGTGCAGCGCTATCATACGGCCATCTCTGGAAAGGAAGCCTCCAAATCGGTTTGGCTGTGTGTATGGATCTATTTGCCGGCATCATTGCTGTTTTTTATCATTGGTGTGTGCCTGTATGCCTTTTACCAGGTCAATCCTGATCTTATTGAGCCTACAAAGTTTAAAGCAGCTGCTGAAAGACTCTCCGCATCGGCATCTGCTGGTGAAATCTCTAGCCTGGCAGCCACGCTCAACCCTGAAGATTATGGCGATAAGGTGATGCCGCATTTTATGGTGACCAACATCCCGACTGGGTTATTAGGCCTCATCGTATCGGCTATTCTGTCTGCAGCCATGAGTACCATAAGTTCGGGCATGAATGCATCGGCCACGGTATTTTCAGAAGATATTTACAAGCGCTATATCAACCCCAATATAGGAGAAAAGCAAAAGCTACGCCTATTATATATAACCACCACCCTCATTGGCATCATGGGGATGCTTGTCGGAGTGGCCATTATAGGCGTGAAAAGCGTGCTAGATATCTGGTGGCAACTATCCGGCATCTTTGCCGGGGGAATGCTGGGGTTGTTCCTGCTTGGCTTTATCAGTAAGCGGTCAGGAAATACCGAGGCCCTGGCAGCTACCATCATCGGGATATGTGTAATAATCTGGATGTCGTTTTCATACTTGCTGCCCGACCCCTACGCATCTTTACGTAATCCGCTTAATGCTAATATGGTTATCGTAATTGGGACACTCAGCATATTTTTATCTGGCAGGGTCATCACCAGGTTAAGGAAGTAATTACTATCCGCTAATATCCTATAATCAGCAGCCAACATTTTATATTTAATGCGCCCATAACAACCATACATTTGCTTATTATAAAAACAAAAAAACACATTCTTTGATGAACAAAGGAAATAAAGGATTTATCCCGGTTATGCTAACACCTTTTAAAGAAAATGGAGTGGTGGATTACGACGGCCTAACCAAATTGACTGAATTTTATATCGCAGCTGGAGCTGCTGGGCTTTTTGCCAATTGCCAATCCAGCGAAATGTTTGAACTCACAGAAGAGGAGCGATTGGCCGTAACGAAACATGTGGTTGAAGTGGCCGGTGGATCAGTGCCAGTGGTTGCTTCGGGTACGTTTGGGGGAGCCATCTCAACACAGGCCGATTTCGTAAAACGGATTTACGATACCGGGGTTGAATCGGTCATCGTGCTCAGTAATATGCTCGCAGGTAAGGGAGAGAGTGATGAGCTGTTTAATGATCGTGTATTTCAACTAATGGATCACACGCAACGCATTCCTCTTGGATTTTACGAATGTCCTGATCCTTTTAAGCGTGTGCTTACAGCAGTGCAACTGGGTTTTTTTGTCCAAACCGGACGATTTATTTACCACAAGGATACCTGCCTGGATATTAATTTGGTGAGGGAGAAGCTGTCACAAACTAAGCAGGCATCTGGTTTTGGCTTGTACGATGCCTATATGGTGCATGCCGTTGAATCATTGAAAGCTGGTTCGGCAGGTTTATCGTGCATTCAGGGAAACTATTATCCAGAGCTTGTCGTGTGGTTGTGCAGACATTATGACGACGCAGACATGCAGGAACAAGTAATCGCCGTGCAAAAATTTTTTATAAGTCATATGGACGTTATGCATCAAGTATATCCAATAGTAGCTAAGTACTTTCTTCAAAAAAGAGGGCTTGAAATAACAACCTTTACACGGAGATTTGTGGGTTTATTTGATAATTTAACTAAACAAACAATAGATCAATTATATGCTGATTATAGTGATCTTTTAAATATAATAGGACTGCAGAAAAATAGCTGACAACAAATAAGGCTTAAAACATGAAATTTATAAAAATGAAATTAAAATGAAAGTTTACTATTCGCTTGGTGTAGGGATTTTGCTGATCTTCCTTCATGTTGGTAACTTGAATGGTCAGAAGCTGTCGCATCCAAAAGACAGCAAATACCAGATTCCATCGCTATCCTCAGACGGAGAAGGGGCTTATATAAAATCAGAGCTTATCTACCCGTTAGCTAATGGACCAACTCCACAATGCCATGCCTCTACTATTGTGGAAACACCTTTGGGTATTGTGGCTGCTTTTTTTGCGGGCACGCATGAAAGTCATCCCGACGTGGGGATCCGTGTTTCCCGTTTAACAAACGGCAATTGGAGCTGGCCGGCAGAAGTGGCTAATGGAATAGTGAATGATACACTGCGGTATCCCTGCTGGAATCCCGTTTTGTTCCGGCCAAAAGGAGGCCCTTTGATGCTGTTTTATAAGGTGGGACCCGATCCACGGTCGTGGTGGGGGATGCTGATAACCTCAAATGATGATGGAAACACTTGGTCTGTTCCCCGTAAACTGGGATACGACCAGAAAGTAGGCCACTTACTTGGGCCTATAAAAAATAAGCCCATTCAATTAGAAAATGGTTGGATCATTTGTCCAACTAGTATTGAATACCCTTCAAATACAAAAGAACAAAATTGGCAGGTTTACTTTGAGATTAGTAAAGACTTGGGCAAAACCTGGAAAGTAATAGGTCCCATAAATGATGGTAAGGAGTTTGATGCCATACAGCCAAGCATATTGACGTATAAAAATGGTAAATTACAAATTATTTGCCGTACAGGGCAGGATGTCTTAGCCCAAAGTTGGTCAGCTGATAAGGGACTAACCTGGAGCCCAATGACTGCCTTGGATTTGCCAAATCCCAATTCAGGAATAGATGCGGTTACATTAAAAGATGGTAGACAATTACTTATATACAATCACAGTACTAAAAAAGGAAAAGAGCCCAAGGGCAGAAATATTTTGAACCTCGCAATATCAACCGACGGCACACATTGGAAGCCGGTTATAACGCTGGAAAATGAGCCAATAAAAGATGGGTATGCTTATCCAGCCATCATTCAGTCAAACGATGGGAAAGTACACATTACTTATACATATAACAGACGATCTATAAAGCATGTCCTTATAGATCCTGAAAAGCTATAGCAATCAATATTTTTATCCTGTTCCTTTAAATTTTAATTAGAAAAACCATGACCAATAGTTTTATTAAGAAGAAATTGTGTTTAATTGTCACAGTTTTCCTTGTTTTAGGAATGCACCAAATAGCGCGGGCGGAAGATATAAATCCACCCACGTTAACACCAGATCGTATTATTTTAAATGTAACCGAAAATCCCTCCAAATCCATGGCGGTAAATTGGAGGACTGCAAGCTCAGTGAAAGAGAATTTTGCCGAAATAGCCATTGCAGATGCAGATCCACGTTTTATTAGCCAGGCAAAACGTATAGAGGCAGCTAAAGAAATAGTAAATATAGGTGACTCTGTTTCGGCCAATTATTTTTCAATTGTTTTTGACAACCTTGTTCCTGACACCAAATATGCATATCGTGTGGGAGAAGGAGATCACTGGAGCGAGTGGTTTCATTTTAAGACTGCCGGTAAGATAAATGAACCTTTTTCTTTTATATATTTTGGTGATGTGCAAGTAAATATACATGCAATGTGGTCACGTGTGGTGCGTGAGGCATTTGCCAAAGCACCAGATGCCCGGCTAATGATGTATGCCGGTGATTTAATTAACCGCGCAAATCAGAATGCAGAATGGGGTGATTGGTTTGAAGCAGGGGGCTTTATTCATAGCATGATCCCCGGTTTTCCTACACCAGGAAATCATGATCATTTTGACTTGACAAATGGTAAAAATGCTACTTCATTGTATTGGCGGCCGCAATTTAATTTGCCAAAGAATGGTCCCGGGGGATTAGAAGAAACTTGTTATTTTTCAGACATACAAGGCACAAGATTTATTTCTCTTAATTCTGATCAGGTAGAAGTGTCTGATGAATATCTTGAAAAGCAGCGGGTATGGTTGGACAGCGTACTGAAAAATAATGAAAATTTTTGGACGTGCATTACCTTTCATCATCCTATTTATTCTTCCAAAGGTACGCGAGATAATAAACGGATGCGGGAAACATTTAAGCCGCTTTTTGATAAGTATAAAGTGGACTTGGTTTTGCAAGGCCATGATCATACCTATGCCCGCGGGATGGAGAAAATTCCCATGAATGGCAAGAATGAGAAATCAGGAACCATGTATGTGGTTTCTGTAAGTGGGCCCAAAATGACAGATAATGCAGTTGAAAAGAAATTTTGGATGGATCGGTCTGCCATTTATATGCAATTATTTCAGGTTATTAAGGTTTCTAACAATAAAATGGAGTTCAAGGCTTACACTGCAACCGGTGAACTGTACGATGCATTTGATTTAATAAAGCAAAAAAACAAGATCAATAAACTTGTTAACAAGATTCCAAAAGGTGTTCCAGAAAAATACAAATAGCCGTGTCAGGGCAAGACTTACCAAAAGCGTCTTTAATAGTTAAAGAGCGGATATCTTCTATTGACGTATACAGAGGATTTGTAATGCTGTTAATGATGGCAGAAGTGCTATCTTTTAAAACAGTGTCTAATAGGTTACCAGATAATATTATTTGGAAATTTCTGTCGTATAACCAGAGGCATGTCGAATGGGCGGGTTTCAGTTTACATGATATCATCCAACCCTCTTTCACCATGTTAGTGGGTGTAGTTTTACCCTATTCAATAGCGGGAAGAATACAAAGCGGTGAATCCGTGCTAACTATATTAATCCATACTCTTAAAAGATCATTCATTTTAATTTGCCTTGGAATTTTTTTGCGTTCTACTAATTCCGCTCAAACGAATTTCACATTTGAAGATACCTTAACACAGATCGGTTTAGGTTATACGTTTCTGGTATTAATAAGTTTTACCAATTACCATATCCAAGTTGGTATACTGATTAGTATATTATTAATGTATGGGCTGCTCTTTGCCCTGTATCCATTGCCAGGAACTGACTTTAATTACTCCCTTGTGGGAATGGAACCCAACTGGGCGTTTAATTACAAAGGATTCTGGGCTCATTGGAACAAGAATACAAATGTGGCATGGGCTTTTGATACCTGGTTTTTAAATCTGTTTCCACGTGAGTCAACATTTTTATTTAATCGTGGAGGATATACAACCTTAAATTTCATACCTACTTTAGGCACCATGATTTTGGGGCTTTTTGCTGGTCATATATTAAAGAATACAAAACCTAAAAATAAGAAATTAAGGCAACTTATAATCTTGGGGTTAACGTTGTGTTTGTCGGGTTTAATAGCGCATATTCTGGGTATTAACCCTATTGTGAAACGTATTTGGACACCGGCATGGGTATTATTTAGTGGAGGTCTATGCTATTGGTTTTTAGCCTTTTTTTATTATATCATTGATGTTTCTGATAAAGGATGGACATTGTTTGTGTTGAAAGTAATTGGAATAAATTCCATTGCTGCTTATATAATCGCTGATGCAGGAATCAAGGTATGGATATCCAAATCACTTTATATCCATTTAGGTTCAAATTATGATCAGATCGTAGGACCCGCATATACTACTTTAATTTCAGGCGCCCTGGTATTGCTATTTGAATGGCTAATTTTATACTGGATGTTTAAAAAGAAAATATTTCTAAAAATATAACCTCACCAAACAAGTGTAAAAATTACGTCAGGATATTGGGATGGTGTACCGGCGGTTGAGTAAGAATATATCGTTCAAAATAAGTTTAGCCATGAAAATGAATAATCAAGAAAAAAAAGAAGGCCCATCTCGTAGAGATTTTTTAAAAATGGCCACGGTGTCTGCAATGGGATTTTCTATTGTTCCTCGGCATGTATTGGGCGGAATGGGATTTTTAGCACCCAGCGACCGTTTAGTAATTGCCAGTATAGGGGTAGGTGGGAAAGGTAATTCAGATATTAATTATTTTTATAAAAGTGGAAAGGCAGAAATTGGATTTTTATGCGATGTGGATGATAGGATGTCTGTAAAGTCCAGGAAAAAATTTCCAAAAGCTATATACTATACGGACTGGCGTGAGCTGTTTCACAAAGAATCAAAGAGTTTTGATGCTGTTTCAGTATCAACGCCCGACCATAACCATGCTATTATAGCACTTGGGGCAATGCAATTAAAGAAGCATGTTTATGTTCAGAAACCAATGACGCACGATATTTATGAAGCCAGAGTTCTCACAAAAGCTGCTGAACAATATGGTGTGGTAACGCAAATGGGTAACCAGGGATCTTCAGGTGATGGGGTCAGAATATTACGGGAATGGTATGATGCAGGGATTATCGGCAATGTGCATACTGTTTATCTCTGGACAAACAGGCCAGTGTGGCCACAGGGCATTCCATGGCCTGCTGCTAAGCCTCATGTTCCTAAAGAGCTTAATTGGGACTTATGGTTAGGAACTTCGCCACAAAAGGATTATGTGGATAAATTAATACCGGGTAGTTGGAGAGGGTGGTGGGACTTTGGAACCGGAGCATTAGGAGATTTGGGGTGCCACTTGATGGAAGCTCCTTTTAGTGTATTGAATTTGACCTATGCCAAAGATGTTCAGGCTAGCGTAAGTGCGGTATATACTGATTTTGGCGAAAGGGCGTATTATCCCGATAGCTGTCCTCCGGCAAGTCATGCCACCCTGACATTCCCGAAAACCAATAAAACAACAGAAGATGTTACCATCCACTGGATGGATGGAGGCATTAAGCCGCAGCGTCCGGAGGATCTTGGGCCTGATGAGTTATTTGGGGATGGCAATAGCGGGATCTTGTTTGTTGGAACCAAAGGAAAGATGATGGCGAGTGAATATGGGGCAAATCCTCGTCTTTTACCACTATCCCGAAATCAAGAAGTGCAAGTATCCGAAACGTTGCCACGTGTTCCAGGGAGTGCTGAGGGCCATTATGCGCAATGGGTTGAAGGAGCAATAGCAGGCTATGGTAATAAGGTACTAAGTTCTCCTTTTTCATTAGCCGGACCTCTCACAGAAGCCGTGTTAATGGCCAACTTGGCCATCCGCATCGCCGATGTGCCAAAACCCAAGACCAACGGAAAAGGATTTGATTACCCGGGAAGCAATACAAAATTGCTGTGGGATCATCAAAATATGCAAGTGACAAATTTCGATGCAGCCAATGAATTTGTTAAACGCGAATACAGAAAAGGTTGGGAAAGTCTTTCATTATAAAATGGCAAAAAATATAAAAAGGTCATGCAAATATTAAGAGGTCTATATCAGGTTGGTGGGGATTTGAACGGTATTACCTTTGATAAGGAAGGGGCTAAATGGAACGATGGCAATTCATATGTGTTAGAAACGCCCAGTGGTTTGCTCATGTTCGACTGCGGGTGCGGTGATACAATGACCCAAATAGTGAGCAACATGTCATATTGGGGGTTGTCTATGGATCACGTAAAATTTTGTTTGTTAACTCACTCCCATTTTGATCATGCTGGTGGGGCCCATTTATTAAAGAAGAAAGGAATAAAATTGTTATCAAGCCGTGAAGCGGCTTCGGGAATTGCTGTAGGGGACGAACGGTGTTGTGGTTACTTATACCATAAAACATTTGTTCCTACAGAAATTGATGAAATGGTGCATGATGGGCAGGTGCTAAATCTATTGGGTGTTGAGATGCAAGTGATCCATTTACCGGGACATAGTATGGGTTGCACCGCATATTCATTTTTACATGATCAAAAACGAGTTATTGTTAGTGGGGACGTTATTGGAACCTTATTAGGTGGAGATTTTGGTTGGGATGGATCCATTGACTTTGATAAAAAATGCTATATTGAATCTTTAAAAAAGTTTGCTAAAGAAACGATGGATATTATGCTACCCGGGCATGGGTTGTGCCAGTTTCACAACCCACGATACAGGGTAGAAGAATCGCTTAATGCGGCTTTGATGCAATGGAGGTAAATATGCAGGATATCAATCGTCATAAATTATTTTTTGCAGCTTGTCTTGCCCTGGTGGTTACTTCCTTATCTTTTGGGATACGCGCAGGTATATTGAATGAGTTAAGCGTAAGTTTCCAGTTAAACGGTAAGCAACTGGGAGCCATTACAGCAACCTCATTTTGGGGATTTCCTTTAGCCGTAATTATTGGAGGAACGCTTGTGGATAGCATTGGCATGAAACGATTATTGGTACTGGCATTTGCTTTTCACCTGTGTGGAATCCTGTTGACTATTTTTGCTCAGGGATACTGGACCTTATTTGCCTCTACTTTGTTGATCGGCATTGCCAACGGAACAGTAGAGGCTGTATGTAACCCAATGATAGCTACATTATATCCTGAAGATAAAGTTAAACGACTTAATTACTTCCATCTGTGGTTTCCCGGAGGGATTGTGATTGGCACCCTAGTTGTCGTGATGTTTACGTTTCTGGGGCTTAACTGGAAATTTCAAGTTGCGTGTATGTTCATACCTACGCTAATTTATGGGTATTTATTCTCTAAATTAACATTTCCCGTAACGCAAAGAGTTTCTGCCGGCATCTCAACGGCACACATGTATAAGTCAATTACTTCACCTCTGTACATTTTTATTTTCATATGTATGCTTGGGACGGCAACTACAGAGATGTTCACGAGCCAATGGATTGTTATTTTGCTTAAAAATATCACTAATAATTCTATTTTAATTCTTACACTTACTTCGGGGGTAATGGTCATTGGACGTGGGATAGCGGGACCGGTAATGCGTCAGTTTTCTCCCCAATCCGTGTTATTGATTTCTGCAATGGTGGCAACATTGGGATTATATTTACTAAGTACAGTGAACGGGCATTGGCTATTGTTTTCAGCTGTTATTTTTGGTATGGGAGTCTGTTACTTTTTACCGACTTTGCTGGGTATTATTTCTGACCAAATTCCAGAATCTGGTGCTTTTGGATTAAATTTGATGAGCGGGGCAGGAATGGTTGCCGTTTCGTTTTATACCTTGTTTATGGGTGATATGTATGACCATTTAATCCTTAAAGAGCTACCTGTTGGCGCAAAACTAGCTGATTATATGCAGGCGAAACCCGGCACTTGGATGAGTAGGCAATTAGAAAATGCCAAAAGTTTGGCTGGGCCGGAAATATTGGGGACTACCCTATTTATTCCACTAATGTTAATTGTTTGCTTTGCTGGTCTATTCTATTACCTGAATTTAAAAAAGAAAAATGTTGTGTAAACCGTCAAAACTATTCTTCTTGTTTTGCAAACTTTCTATGCTACAGGTTTTGTCAGCCCAGCGACTACCTGATACCGTATATTATAACCTGAATGATTTTTGGACGGTAAAAAAAATAGATGCGCACGTTCATGTGAGAACAAATGATCCCGCGTTTCTTCTCCTGTCCAGAAAATGTAATTTCCGTTTATTGACCATAACTACGGATGAACCGCCAGGGATAGATAATCAAAATGACTATGCAAGACATCAGATGAAACTTTTTCCTGATATACTGGCATATGCAACTACATTTTCTGTAAACGAATGGACGGCTGATGATTGGCAGAGCAGAGCTATACTAAAATTGAAACAGTCTTTTTCGGAAGGAGCAGCCGCTGTAAAAGTCTACAAGAATATTGGAATGGAACTGAGAGATAAGAATGGCAATCATGTGATGATAGACAATCCCAGATTCGACAGTGTAATTAACTATATAACAAGTCAGAAAAAAACCATTATTGGACATCTAGGAGAACCAAGAAATTGTTGGTTGCCTATTGATGAAATGTCAATAAACAGTGACAAAAGATACTTCAGCCGCCATCCTGAGTATCACATGTATTTGCACTCCGAATATCCTGCTTATGAAGATCAGTTAAAAGCCAGGGACGCGATGCTGATAAAGCATCCGGAGTTAAAATTTGTTGGCGCTCATCTAGGCAGTTTGGAATGGAGCTTGGAGGAGATGTCAAAGCATTTGGATAGATTTCCTAATGATGCATTAGATATGGCAGCCCGCCTCTCTCACCTCGAATTACACGCAAAAATGAATTGGAAAAAAACACGTGAGTTCATTATAAAATATCAGGATCGGCTACTGTACGGAACGGATCGGATCATAGATGAACAGGGTGAAGATAAGCAAATGGAGGAACGCGTAACGAAAAGCTGGGTAAATGATTGGAAATTTTTTACTACATCGGAAGTGATGGAGTCTGCCGCATTTGAAGGAACTTTTAAAGGGTTGAAATTGCCACGAAAGGTCATTGACAAAATATACAGGCTAAACGCAGAAAAATACTTCACATGGAAGTAATAAGTAGGATTTTCTATAAGGAGAAAATGAAGATAAATTTGTACAATAAACCGATGATATAATATATGAACAGACAAATCATCTGAACTACTTTTGTTATACAAGATCATTAGATGATAATTGATTCAACAACAATAGATGTAACTTTTTGTTAAAAAGTATATAATATATCACTGTTCTTATTTGGTCTATTTTTGTCAGTAAGAGGTGATGCAAAATTTCAACGGAAATGTCTGGTGTTTTTCTATAGTGTAAACGTTATTAATCTTTACCAAATTATAATATTTGTGTTGTTTTATTAAATTTCTAACCCTAATTATATGAACAAATGAGAGTTTTTATTTTATTATTCATTTCAACTTTTTTTTGGATACCATCCTTTTCTCAGCAAATAATATCGGGAAAGGTGATATCATCACGTGATGGTAGCCCAATAGTGGGATCCTCTATCATTTTAAAAGGAGGCACACATACAACGGCAACGGATGCTAAAGGAACATTTTCAATAAGCGCTGCCGTAGGAAGTACCATCATCATTAAATTTATTGGTTTTCAAACCAAAGAGGTTCTCATTGAAACAACAGACCAGCAGGTAATTTCGCTTGAACCGGAGGTAAAAGTACTAGATGAGGTAGTAGTTACGGCACTTGGTATAAAGCGATCAGCTAAATCATTGGGATATTCAGTAGGTGAAGTAAAGAGCGAAGACCTAACTAAAGTGCCACAGGAAAATTTAATAAATAGTTTGAATGGCAGGGTAGCAGGGATTAGGGTTATCAATACGACATCCGATATCAATAGTGACCCAATTGTGATGATTAGAGGTTTTACCTCACTTTCTGGTGGCAATTCACCATTGGTCGTAGTTGATGGCCTTCCAACGGGCAACGATATAAGTGTATTATCAGATATAAGCCCTGATAATGTAGAAAGTGTAAACGTGCTAAAAGGTCCAAGCGCAGCTGCATTATATGGTTCAAGGGCGGGTAGTGGGGTTTTGCTGGTAACTACAAAATCAGGAAATAAAAGTAAGGACTTAGGGATAAATTTTAACACATCCTATAGTGCAGATATACCCTATAAATATGTTCCGTTACAACAGCGTTTTGCTACAGGTGTGAAAGGAAACTTTGATGAATCAAGTAACTTGTGGTGGGGGCCAGAAATGGGCACATCGGTAGCCCGGTTTGGTACGGATGGGGTTGCTACACCTTTAAAACCGCATCCTGATAATGTAAAAGATTTTGTTAACGTTGGGGGAAGTTACATTAACAATGTCTCATTTTATAAGGCGAATGATAATTTTGATTTTAATTTTTCCATTTCTGATTCAAGGGCAACCGGTATTTATCCGGATAGTAAAGTACACAAAGATGCGGTTTCCTTTTCTGCATCCTACAAAATACTGGATAATTTAAAAGTAAGTGGAAATTTTAATTATTTGAATTCTGGGTCAGGAAACTACAGGGGCCAATCATATGACAATTATCCTTATGAAGATTTATACTTTACACCCAATTGGTTAGATATAAATGATTTAAAAGATTATTGGTCAATAAAAGATGAGCAACAAAATGTCTGGTCAAGTGATTTTAACAATCCTTGGTTTACCGTTAATGAAAATTTGAATTCGTTCCGTAAAGTTCGTCCTTATGGAAATGCTAAAATCGATTGGAACATTAATAAGGAATTTAGCGTAATGGTTCGAATTGGTGGTTTTAATGAAAACTATACAACTGAAAATCGTACTGCACTAAGTGAGAAAAGCCAGCCAAACGGTAGTTACGCACATTTATCAAGAGATAATCAAGAAATCAATGCTGATGTATTGCTAAATTATAAAGAAAATATTCGCCAATTCTCATTTGATGTATCGGCTGGTGGTAACTTACTTTTTAAAAACGGAGAAACTACCATTATTAGTGGAAATCAACTATTATTGCCAGGCTTGTATACTGCCAGTAATATTGACAATGCTTCAGTCATTTATTCTACAGAAAAAGCTAATAAACGTATCAATAGTGTATACGGGATGGCTTCAATCGGGTTTAAAGATGCTATTTACGTAGATTTGTCGGGTAGAAAAGATTGGTCAAGCACATTACCGTTAAATAACAGATCTTATTTTTATCCTTCAGTGTCATTAAGTGCATTAGTTTCGGAATTATTCATGTTACCTGAATCAATATCATTGCTTAAATTGAGGGGTGGATGGGCGAAAGTCGGGAAAGATACTGATCCGTATAAATTAACTATGTCATTGGATCAGAGTACGTGGGGCGATCATTCACAGTATTCTGTGCCTTCCGTTACACCTTCTAATAATTTGTTGCCTGAAAGTATTATTTCATCGGAAGCTGGTTTCGACTTATCTTTATTCCAAAATCGTTTAGGCCTAAATTTTACCTACTATAAGATAGAAGATAAAAACCAAATTACAAGTGTATCTATAAATGGCTTTACTGGTTACACCGGAGCCAATGTAAATGCCGGGACTGTTGTAAACAAAGGGATCGAGGCATCATTACATGCTGTTCCTGTTAAAAGTAAAAATATTAATTGGGATGTAACCTTTAATTTTACTAAAGAAAAAAGTAAACTCACCGAATTACCCAACGGAGTAAGCAATTATCAGTTCTGGGAAAGAAATGATGTATATAACCAGACAAAATTAAATGGTACAGTAGGTGATTTATGGGGGCCTGATGTTTTGCGGGTAACGGAGGGAAAATATGCTGGCTGGCCTTTATTGGATGGAAATGGATATGTACAAGCAAATACTGAGTATAAAAAATTGGGTAATGTAATGCCCGACTTCACCATTGGTTTTCAAACTAATTTTTCTTACAAGCGGCTCACACTATCTGCTAGTATTGACTGGCGACATGGGGGAGACTATTATTCTGAAAGTATGAAACGGCTAGTTCGCGATGGACGGGCTGAGAAGTGGTATAAGGGTGCAGGATCAAGTACTTTTACCGGTATTTTAAGCAACAATTCCTATAATGGAGACAATTCGCAGCTTGCTGAAGAAATAAGGGCTAACCCCCAAAAATATAATGCCATGAATGGATTAACCTACATTGGTGGAAGAACAAGTGAATATGGAGGGTTTGATTACGGTGGCAATGTTGCCGATGGGATATTCTTTCCGGGCGTCATTTCAGATGGGAATGGCGGGTATGTCGAAAATTTTGGAAATACAGGAACACAATATTTTTCTGCTGAACTGGCTCCAGATACCTATTGGGATAGAGGTGTACAAACATGGATATATGATGCGTCGTTTGTAAAATTGCGAGAAGTTGCCATAGCCTATAAACTTCCAGATCAAATAGCGCAAAAAATTGGATCGAAAGGATTAAACATATCCTATTTCTTAAAAAATATACTGATTTGGACAAAAGCCAAGAATAACATAGATCCGGAGTCAACTATGATGAATAGTTCTGACCAGTTTACACCTGAAACTAATTATAATTTGGGATGGGATCGGGCCTCTTTTTATCCATGGTCAATGACTATGGGCATAAAAGTAAATGTATTATTTTAGACTTAATTCATATGAAAACTATAAAAAAATATTACTATATACTCCTTATGTTTTCCTGTTTGTTTTCCTGTAAGAACCTTACCGAAACAAATGAAAATCCAAATGCATTAACTGATGAAAACGTTAGTCCAGGTTATATCTTAACGAGTGTTCTAACGGGCACAGCTTCTAAATATGCGGATCTATCTCTCACTGGTAATACCACGCTATGTATTATACCTGCTGCAATGCAATATATCCAGCAGGATTTTTCTGGTTATAATTTAACAAATAACTTTGTTTGGAATGCACTATCGGTTGATTACAGGGGCTTATATTTGCCTCTTTCCAATGCAAGTTATTTGGGAACACGTGCAAACAATAACGTTGACTCACTATTTATAAAGGGCACATCATTGGTAATGCAGTCCTTATGGTTCGGATTTTATACTTGTGCATGGGGAGATATACCTTATAGCGAAGCATTTAGTGCAGGTGAAAATGTTTTGGAGCCGGTTTATGACAACCAAATAGATGTTTTCGCAGGTATATTGAATACGTTGGAGACCGCAAATGACTGCTTTATGAGGATATCAACTATAAATTCATCTACTTTAATTTCCGGTGATTTACTTTATAAAGGTGATGTATTAAAATGGCGGCAATTTGCTAATTCCTTAAAACTACGTTTTTTGATGAGGTTGTCCGAAAAAACTTCCGAAATGAAAGCCATAGGAATCGATGTGAAGGATGCGTTTAATAAAATCGTTGCCGATCCTGCTACCTATCCAATCATAACAAGCAGTAGCGATAATGCATCTATGTCATTTCCTGGAACAAAAACCTCTGATTCATGGCCTATGGGTGCCCTTAATCGGCCTTCTATATCTGAATTTTACAGGAAAAAGCCTGGGGCACCCATTATAAATTTTTTAAAAGAACACAATGATCCCAGATTAACATGTTGGTTTAGGCCAGTTGATGTACAAACGTTGGTTAGGGATAAGGGGAGTGATGTAGTCATTGAAAAGGATAATAAGGGGGTTGTAAAACGATACCTAAAAACAAATAATCTTGGCATAGATACTTCGTTGTATGTTGGTTTAGGAATATCATTAACAGATCCTGATGGTTACAATAATAATGTATCAAGCCAACGGTCTTTAGCCTTTGCTTTAGATAATACGTTCTATAGCGGTGGAGCTACCAATCCGTTTGTGTCTTATTTATCTTTAATATTCAGAGCCGACACAAACCCTTTGGTTAAAAGTATTTTTATCTCGGCATCTGAAGTAAATTTTACCTTAGCTGAAGCAGCATATAAAGGATGGATTAGTGGCAATGGATTAACTTATTATCTTAATGGGGTCTTTGCTTCTTTAGATCAATATAATATAACTGATGGTGATGTTGCAGTATATAATTCAACCACACATCAGACCGTTTCTTATGATAAATCTGTATTTCAAAAAAGACTAACAGCTGACTATGAAAACGCCGCAGATCCATTAGCTGTAATTATCCATCAAAAGTGGGCAGCTGAGTTTGGAACTACTGATGGATGGTTCGACTGGCGGAGAACTGGGTACCCCAGCCTGGGGAAAAATTTAATTAATGGGCCCCGAGGTGAACAAATCCCCGTCAGGTTTATGTATGGTAGCAGTGAACTAAATTATAACACGGCAAATACAAATATTGCGATTTCAAGATTAGATCCAGCAACGAATGAACAATGGTCAAAAATGTGGCTTATTCAAGGAACTGGAAAACCATATTAGGACATAAGTAACTAATCGGCATATAAAAAAAATGAAGCTATATGTTATGCAATTACTGTTAATGACGATATCATTATCAGTAATTGCACAAAATAAGGATGAATTAGTTGAGAAGGATTATTTTGGCCACAGACTTGATTGGTTGGCCGAAGCTGATAAGGCCAAACCAGTACTGGTTCATCAGGAAATAGTTCCGTTGCAGTTGATCCGTTTAGAAAAAGATAGCAGTTCGTTTCAAGGCTGGAAGGCTGTTCAAGTTGGACCTGTAGACAGTTTTTATTCCAGGGGAATGAAAGAACAAAAGCAAGTAGTGATTGATTTTGGCAAACACTATACAGGTTTTGTTACGGTACACATTGCTCCTTATAAAAAAACACCCGATGCACCAATTCGATTAAAATTTACTTTTGGGGAAGTTCCATCGGAAGTAGCGGTAGCTTTTGATCCCTATCCTGGTGGATTAAGCCGGGCTTGGTTGCAAGATGAAGTTGTGATAGTTAGTGAAGTGCCCGCTATTATACAAATACCGCGCAGATTGGCATTTCGGTATGTAAAAATCGAATTGATGGGTACTGGTGTTGGCTTCGATTTCAAGATAAGTCAACTAAATTTATTGGCATCAACATCAGTCACTGCACAGCCTGATTCCCTGAAAGCAGGTACCTCTCCCCTGCTGAAATCTATAGATTCAATTGGTTTGAATACATTAAAAGAATGTATGCAAACGGTGTTTGAGGATGGCCCTAAACGTGACCGGAGACTCTGGGTTGGAGATATGTACCTGGAATCCCTGGCAAATGGTCAATCTTTTAAACAACAAGCACTGACTAAAAGATACCTTTTTTTATTTGCTGCGCTGGTAAATAAAGATGGTTATTTACATGGATCTGTTTTTGAATCGCCGACGCCGCATGAGCAAGTTGGGAATTTACTATGGGACTACGCTTTATTATACAACGTAGCTTTGCGTAATTATTTTGAAGCCACCGGAGATATTGCTACCGCCCAAAGTTTGTGGCCAGTGGCTAAACGACAGCTTGACACAGGCTCGCAGCCTAACGAACTATCCAGTTTTGAGATGTAAAAACGCATGGGAGCAGAACGTGTCATACGGTATTTGCTACCAACAGTTCATCGGCTTTATTCCATGCGTTTTTTTTATTTATTCAAATGTACGACAGTTCAAATTACACTCCCTTAAAAACCAAATAATAATGATGAAAAATCAAAAACATGTCAAAGAACTTATTTTATATGGCACTAAGGCCGCATAACTATGTGAATTTTTAACTAAATATTGTTCATAATCTAATCATATTTTCTTTCTGGCATAGCACGTAACAAATAACATGGTGGTGTACAAATCGAAAACGTAATGATATAACCCAAGTCATGTTTGCATGCAAATACCTAGCTAGTTAACAATTGAGCTAACTTAGTAAAGAAAGTCCCGTATTATCTATCTTCCATCCACTTCCAACTTATCACGCTTTCCATCTGCTTGTTCCAGCAAAATATAATTACTTTCAATATCGACAATTTTATATACTAGTTCCTGATACATGTCATCCGTTAGCAACATTAAAAATTTCTGATTCTCATTATAATTAAAAACAGAATAAGATCCGAAAAATTTTTTACTATCTTTTATGGATTCAAGAGAATAAGAGTTTTCTATCCCGTTTATACCAGGACCTCCTATAAAATTATATTGTCTGCTGTTAAGTTTCCATTTATATTTAAGCAACATTTTGTGAATAGATTTTTCGTTTAAAGCCGACGATGGAACATTATTTATAAGACGATAGTAACTATACTTATTACCCTTAATTTCCAACACCAATTTTGAATCTGAAATATCTTCTATCTTGAAATTTATTTTATCTCCGAGCATAAGATGTTCATCTTCAATTTTAAATATGTATTTCAATGTACTCTCTTCCCCGTAACCTCTAGTCAGCACAAAATTTCGATCAAAAAAAAGAAATACAGGCAAAATTTTAGTATTCCACGGGGAATCTGATTCTCGCTCAAGCATCCAATTCCCATCTAACTTGCCTTCAATTTTCCCAGTAGTATTATTATTAATTTTCATATACACTATTGTGGTCAAAGATATAATCACAAAAATAAGAATTATTGCCTTATTCCTCATATTAATAATATTCAAAATAGCCTTTCTAATAAACCTTTAAAAAAATTAGTATACTCAGCCTCTCTCTCCTTAACTTTTTTATAACCATATGTATTTGCAGTAACTTTTGAGCCGGGGATGTAATTATTTAATTTTCTCTCCATCTCACCTGCAAAGTAATAAGGCAAAGTGGAATTGTTTAAAGCCATTCTTCTTCCTCCTGGGCCAATAAAAAAGGAAACGGCTGTTATTTGAGTTGCCACTGAGTTAGCTACTAGAGTTGTATAATGAATTGCATCATTTTTGGAATACTTTTTTCCATCATTTCCTTTTATAGGAACCCCGACTTCTATCGTAAACTTATTTTTGTATAGAACATCTCCTTCTAAATCCTCTATAATTAAAACAAAACCTTTTGTTCTCGCTCCCCAATAACTTCCTGTCACTTTGGAAAAATTAAATGATTTTTCACTTAATAAGTCCCATTTGCCTGGATCATATATGTTTGACGTTAACTGTTCATCAATACTTCCATTTTCATTTCTATTGATAAGCTTCTTATTCTCATCAAATAATCGATCCATCCGCTCATCCGCTTCCTTCATCGAAGCATCCATCCGGGCCCAGGCCAATAGCCCCGCAATCGCATTCGGGTCACTTGTCTCCATCCCATCCGGGTCAATAAACCGAATGGGATTATCCAGCCCATACGTATAAGGAGACCACCTGCGGCTTTTTTCAGCCATCGGATCCACCACTCCCCATCTCCCTGTCACAGGGTCATACAGCCGCGCGCCGTAGTCGTAAAGCTGCAGGCCATCCTGCAGTTCTTTACCGCCATAAAGGTAATTATTTTTTGGATTACCTGTACGTATATACTGCTGGTATTGCAAACCAAAGGGATAAAAGTCTGCCGTGAAGTTGGGCGTAGTGACGTTCGTGCCCTGGCTGAAACCCACCCTATTATTACCCAGATGGTCCCGCAGGTAGTATTCATAGGTATACGTGCTGCCGCTTCGCAGTATCCGGCCCTCTTCCGTCGTGATCAGCTCCATCGTCCCGCCTGCATACTCAATGCCGTCCACGTAGTCGCGGGTCTGCCCCATAATACCGTTCGTGCTGCGCAGCTTACGGCCGCTGGCATCGTAGACATAGCTTACATTACCGCCCGGGGCGGTGATACTTTGAGGCAGATTCAGGTAATTATAGGTGACCGCCGTCAGGTTGTTCTTGTTATGGGCCGCGTCATTTACTGTGTTCAGCCGGCTCTTCAGGTTTCCGTTGCCGTCGAACTTATAGAATTAGTAATGTTATTTCTCTACCTACTATGCCAGTAATGTCATTTATCTTATTAAATTAATCCATTACCCTCAGCAATGATTCTATTTCATTAAATCTTCTATTGAATCTTGTGGGTGAACTTAAAACATACTGAACACTTAGATAACCAAATTTTCCTTCAACACAATCTTCTAAATCAAAATACCGCCATGCGTTATCCTGTTTTTTTAGGAGAACCAGGCTCACCGGCGGATCCAGCATTTGCTTATTCTGCAATAATCCCCACTTGAAATGTTCTTCCGGACATATTTTTATAATATAGCTACCCAGGAGCGCATAAAAATGAAGCCGGTAAGTACTGAATTTCTTTCTCTTACGCAGCGTTTTATAAATCAGGTCTATATCGTCTGAATCAGGCACATGGCCTGTATTCCCCGGCTTTTTCTGAATATAGGTGATCAATTCCTCCCGCAACTTGTCTGTATATTGCGGAAAATTGTCCATGATTGCTTTATGCTTATAATAAAAATCGCTGAAATGCTCGCCTGTTGGAAAAAAAGAGTTTCTTATCCATTCGTCCAAAAGCTGCCGATGATACACCCGCAGGCATTTCGCAAAGGGCATAACGGGCATGACCACATATGAAGAATCTTTTAACTGATAAACTTGACCCTGATTGTAGTCAATTAATTCAATGCAATGGGCATCGTTTTTTTCAACTAAGTCCCTGGCCACCGGCCAGTCCAGTACTTCGTATTCCATCATTGCAAAGTTAAAATTTAAAATCAACAAGAAAAAATTAAAACCACACATAAATATCAGTATTTTGCCGGAATATAATTTGTAATCATTTCACCATTTAAAATTTGGGCGTGGTGACTACCTTTGCCGGTTCCGGAAGCACAGCCACCACCGACGGCACAGGCACCGGCGCCAGTTTTTACCGTCCGCTGGCCATGGGCAAGGATGCCGCCGGCAATATCTACATTGCCGAAATGAGCAACCGGATCCGCAAAATGACCCCATCGGGGGTGGTTACCACCGTTGCTGGCAGCGGGGCCACCGGTGCGGACAATGGCTCCCCGCTTTCGGCCAGCTTCAATTTTATAACAGGTATTCATGTGGGGGCAGATGGCACGATCTATATTGCTGATTGCTATAACAACAAGGTAAGGAAAATGGGCACGGGGCAGGGGTATAGCATTAGCCCTGCATTGCCGGCAGGGATGAGTTTCAACAAAACCACTGGGGCTATTACGGGAACCCCAACTACAGGCACCCCACTGACGACCTATACCATAAAGGCATATAATGCTGGTGGTACAGGTACCACTACCGTGAGTTTTTCGGTTGGCGGTAGTACTTTAAGCTCCGATCATAACTGCATCCATACCACCACTTACCTGAAGCCTTTTAGCTCAGCCCCTACCAACCCGGCTGTGACCGATGCTATGCAACAGGTGCAGTACTTCGACGGGTTAGGCAGGCCCATGCAGACGGTACAGGTGAAAGCTACCCCAGCTGCTACAAAAGACATTGTCATCCCCATTACGTATGATGCCTATGGCCGAGAGGATAAACAATACCTGCCTTATGCCTCCACCTCTTTGGTGGGCGGAGCCTATAAAACCACTGGGCTGACCTCCCAGGCTTATTATTACAACAACATCCCTCCAGCAGGACAGGCTAAGAATGCTTACCCTTATTCTCAGACGGTCTATGAGCCTTCACCCTTGAACCGCGTGGAGCAGCAGGGGTTTCCCGGGGCTGCCTGGCAGCCTAAGAACACAGCTATTTCAGGTAGTGGTCATACAGCCCGCACAGAATACGCCACTAATAACAACGACTTATTTGCCACAGTGGCCACGACCAGAAAAGTAATCCTCTACCAAGTGAGTCTTTCTTCAACTGGGGTGCCCACGTTGAGCATTGGCAGTGGTATCAGCTATGCCAATAATGAACTCTATGTTACCATCAGCAAGGATGAGAACTGGGACAGTACGGCCACCGGGTTTAACCTTAGGCTGCATACTACGGAGGAGTACAAAGACAAGGAAGGAAAGGTGGTGTTAAAACGGACGTTTAACCTGAAAGGGTCTACCCAGGAGATCCTGAGCACCTATTATGTGTATGATGACTTTGGCAACCTGACCTATGTCTTGCCCCCGGGTATTAATCCCGACCGGGGGAGTACGCTGCCTTCGGCCAATGAAATAGCGGGATATGGCTACCAGTACCAATATGACGAGCGCAACCGCATGATCCGCAAACAGCTGCCTGGTAAGGGGGTGGAATACATGGTGTATAATAAGCTGGACCAGGTGGTGGCTACCCAGGATTTGCTGCAACGGGCCCGGAAGGAATGGATGATTACCAAGTATGATGGTCTGGGGCGGGTGGTGCTCACCGGAGTCTGGAATAATGGCGGGGTGGCAATCTCCTGGACGGATCTGCAGGCGCTGGTCTCCAACCAAACGGCTGTGCTGTGGGAAGAACGTGCCAGTACGACCTGGAGTAATCGCAGCTGGCCTACAACTAACGTGGTAACCAATCTGCTGGTAAACTATTATGATGACTACAATGTGGCTACTTTGCTGGCATTGCCGGTTAATTACCGCCCAACTGGCTACAGCTCCATGACGCAGAGCTTGCCGACAGTGACGGTGACCAAGGTGATGGATGGCACGACGGGTACCACCAATCGGTTGATAACGGTCTTTTACTACGATAACAAGGGTCAGGTGACCCGCCAGTTCAGCCAGCACTATAAAGGTGGGGTGGTCAGCCCGCTGAACTACGATGATGTCTCCACCAGTTATACCTTTACCGGGAAACCTAAAAAGAGCACTAGAAAACATTATACGGCCAATACAGCTGGTACGGCAACGGTGCTGCAGGCTACGGTAGCCACGGAATATGACTACGACCACCAGGAAAGGCTGCTGGATACCTGGAAGACGGTGACACCGGCTTCGGCCACTCCTGCTCCAACCCGCACGCTAATGGCCCATAATGTCTACAACGAAATAGGCCAGCTCTACCAAAAGCGGGTGCATAGTACCGACAGCATCAACTACCAGCAGACAGTGGCGTATAAGTACAACCCCCGGGGTTGGCTCAGCTCAGATTCCAGCAGTTTGTTTTACCAGCGGCTGCTCTATACCGAAGGTACCAGCAAGCAGTATAATGGAAACATTGTCTATCAGCAGTACCGCCAAGGACCTACCGCTGGTATCCAGACCTATGGCTACCAGTATGACGCTATTAACCGGCTCACACGGGGTGCGTTGAGCACGGGTGCTTACCGCGAGACGATAAGCTACACCACCATGGGTAATATTGAGACGCTACGCAGGGCGGTCAGCAGTACCGTACATACCGATTCGCTGAATTATACGTACAGCTATAACAAACTGACAGCGGTGACCGATCTGAGTACGGATGCCACGGTGGGATACCACTCCCCCGGTACGGTGAACTACACTTATGACGGCAATGGTAACCTAATCAAGCGGAAGAATACGCTGGCCAGTAATACGGCCAATAACCTGGATACAATTACCTACAATTCCATCAACCTGCCACGGATTGTTAAAACCCCTGCCGGGCAACTGACCTATACCTATGATGCCTCGGGTAGGAAGCTAAGAACGGTGTTTGGTACGACTGCTACCGATTACATTGACGGCATTGAATGGGAAGACACCAAACTGAACTTTATCCAGACAGAGGAAGGCAGGGCGGTCAATACCACCAGTAATGGCTATGCCTATGAGTACTTCCTAAAGGATCACCTAGGCAATACCCGGTCTGGTTTTGCTGCTAACAGCCAAACTACGGCCAAGTTTGTGAGTAATTATTATCCATTTGGGTTAAGTTACGGCCAGGGTGTTATAACTACGCCCAAGAACCGCTACTTTTACAACGGTAAAGAACTGCAGGATGGCAGTAATCTTTATGACTATGGCGCGCGGTCATATGATCCGGTGATAGGGAGGTGGAATGCGGTGGATCCGTTGGCGGAGAAGTATTATTCAATGTCGTCTTACGTTTATGTTGCAAATAATCCGGTTCGTTTGATAGACCAAAACGGGAAGGAATGGGAAGACCCAAAAGACAAAAAGAAGGCGGACCGAATTGATGCTCAATTAAAAAATAGAGAAAATCAATTAAGAAAGCAAGAACAAAGACTAAATAACAAGATAGGAAAGGCATTAAATAAAGGCAAAATCGACAAGGTGGCTGATCTCGCTGAAAAAAGAAATAACATAGCTAACGCACGTAGTGAAATCAGAGATTCAAGAGCGGGTATTGCTTCGATGGGGGCAGATAAAAATCAATTATTGGGCGAAGTGTACGTAAATCCAAGTTTTAAGTGAAGTTTTTTACCGAATGGGCAAGTGCACATGAAGGAAATTTTTGACAGTTGGCCAGATTTTTTTATGCTAAAAAAGTTATTTTAACACTATTTTAGGGCATTTTTTGTAATTTCTATGTACACTTCGCAGAGATTTCGGTACATGGCATATTGCCAATGAGAGCTTAAGCTGTATTTTTGTGAATAAATAACTACCATTCTTCACATTATGTAGACTAATATATGGAAACAATTTTACGTCAGGGGACCCTTCCCCCTAGCCAATTAAGGTATTTGCCACTATGGCTCCGGCTCCTGCTGAGTATTTTTATCGGCCATCAGGTGATGGTTATTAAAGAAGCGGATGATCTGATCACTCATTTCCGCAGTCCATCCTATTGGTTGGCGCTCGTTCTAAGCTGCCTTGTTACTTTCATCGTATTAGAATTTAACCACTGGATGACCAGAAGGCTTGACAGGAAGTGGCCGTGGGTCACTGATCTTCGGGAACGACTCAAAAAACAGCTGATCTTTTGTTACTTTCTTCCACTGTTACTTCCCTCGATAGTCTTTTGGTTTATTTATTCCGTACTGGGAGTATCTGAACGTATACTGGCCTATCTAAGCAACGAATTTAAAATAGGAGCCCTATTTCTTTTTTCGCTAAATGTGCTATATATTCTCATCTATTCTCTATCACAGGCTTTTACTTATCTGAAGGTGATCCATAAATTGGCTGAATGGGCTACGAAATTTAAGCGCTCGACGGAACGTCCTCACCAATTGCGCATGCGCAACGGTTATAAGGAGATGACTATTTGGGTCTGTGATATTGCTTATTTTAGTTTCAAGGATGAAGGACACACGGTCGTCATGCGTGATGGACGTAGTTATTTAAACCCATACCCGGTGGAGGAATTATCCAAATACATGAATCCGGATTGGTTTCATAAGGTATCACGGCAGTATATTGTATGTATCTCCAGCATCGCCAGCTGGTCCAATAAACCCAACCGATCATTGGAACTAAAGCTTCTGGATAAATTAAACCTGACAATCCATGTAGGACGTGAAAATGCGGCAGCGGTCATAGCCTGGGCCACACCACGTATAGTTTAATCAACCAATCTGCATGACCTATGAAAACATTTTGCAAACAACTCGAAGCCCGGATACAGGAGGACCTGGGTAATATTGCCTTGGAAGTCGACCATCCCATCAAACGATCAGAGCTATCACTCCACGTACTGGATGTTGGTTTACAGTCGCTAAAACAATTTATTGTTGAGTATCATTTTATCGATCCTGCCGAAGAGATCTTGTTTTTTAAAGAGATCAAACCGACTATTTACAGCAAGCTGATCTACCATCAGGCGCTTTACAGCCTGGAGGTCAATAAACCCGGTGGAAATGACAAGGCCATGCGCCGGTATTTGCAGAAAGCACAGGACCATATTAACCAGTATTATAAACAAAATCTGGAATTCTACCGATATTACCGCTCGGGAATGACTTACTTGGATGAAAAATTTTTCAGGCGGGGCCAGTACGATTTCCGACTGGGGCTTGACAACCATTATGCCGACTCAGACCACCGCTTCAGCAGCAGCCACGACTACCGTGTGGCTGAGATGATGGCTAATGAGCTGTTGCGCCTCTATCTCACCGATGCGCTGGAAGCGTTGAGTAAACCCGGAAAGATGGACTTTAGCCTGCAATTGCCCGGTCAGTTGTCTCCGATGCGTTGGACAGCTCCCAAGGCTGCGTTAACCGAATTGATCTATGCGTTGGAATCCCGGCATGTATTCAACAATGGGCAGGCTGATCTCAAACAGATCAGCGACTACTTTGAATGTGTATTTTTCATTGACCTGGGCAATATTTACCGCGTGTTTCAGGAACTGCGCATCCGGAAAAAGGGTCGCACCGTTTTTTTGGATGAACTTCTTGACGCCCTGAATAATCGCATGGATGATGCCGATGAATAAAACACCGTATACGGTTCAACTTGTGATAACCTCCTAAACCTATTGTGATACCCAAAAAACAACCGATGAAACCTCATTAAATCCCCTATCTATTTCTTTTTAAAAAAAACACCGTATACGGTTCAACTTGTGATAAACAGTTTCTGAACCTTGACACCTTTGCCTTATTATTAAAAAGAAAGGAGTAAAAAATGCAAAAACAAAAAGAGATCCCGGTAATCGGGATAAATGGTTACCCGCTTAGTGAAGCCGACTTAGCGGAGGAAATGGCCTGGGAACGGGAACTGAATGGATTCAATTTCTGGCATTGGCTGGGTTGGAAGGCTTTGATTGCAGTGGGGCAGGTACTTATTTTACTAGGGTTGTTTGTATACAGCGGGCCTTTACTGAGACTGATAGACCCCAGTGCAGCAGCTCTGGATATTGGGGTGCTGAGCGCGGTTCTTCTCGCTATCCTTATGGTCGATGCTTTTGTGGTATCAGCCTGGCTTCTGCTGCGAATGGTACGCCCTACCCTCACGGAATTTTATGAATGGGATGATGAACACGATTATTTAAAGAAAGGAATCACGTCATGTTTAGAAGCAAAGATTTTGACAGGTATTTTTTCCGGATTGGTTTTGTTGTGCTGTGCGGTATTTTTGGTTTTGTTGTAAACAAACCAAATAAGGATGTAGCGACGCCGATGGGTTCTGGATCGCTACAGACCTCATCACAACGCCAAACCCTCCGCCACATTTACACCGCCGAAATTGGGGTTCGGGAGGCAACTGTTAAGAACGACGGGCCGGAGGTTGAGAAATACTTAAAGTACATTGGTCTTACAAAAGGCTATTCTTATTGTGCTGCCTACGTGTGCTGGTGTTTACACGAAGCCGGTATTGGCAATCCAAAGAACGGCTGGGCACCGGCATTGTTTCCGGCGAAACGTGTTGTTTGGGAAAAGAAGCAACAGAAGCCAATTGGCGCCATGCAGGGACTTACAACGTATAACTTACAACGTACAACTCCCTTAGCCGGCGACGTATTCGGCTTATACTTCTCCGAACTAAAACGCATTGGCCATTGCGGATTTGTAGACAGTTGGGATGGAATTTGGTGCATCACAGTCGAAGCCAATACCAACAATACCGGTGCCATTGCACCCGCAGACGATCCCTCCCACCCTATCCGTGCAGGCCCTGGAGAAGGCGTATACCGAAAAAAGAGACTGATCAAAACGATTTACAAAGTCGCTGATTGGATCTCAAAATAATCGGCATGTTGAACGAAGTACAACGGAAATAGCAGAGATCCTTCGACTCACTTCGTTCGCTCCGGATGACGTTCTAAGAAATTCTATTAAATAATTGAATACATAAAAATTAAAAACAAAAACAAAAACAATGAGAACTCCCAAATTAATCAGTAATTACAAGTATTTAAGCGACGCTGACCTCGCTTCTTTAGCCACACGCTCTGCGGATGCACTGCGCACGAATACCAATTTTCCGAACCTGAACCCTCCGTTTGCTGATTATGAAGCAGCGGCACTTGACTATATCGCCAAGCAGGGCATCACCGCCAACCGGAATGCCAGCGCGCAGCAAAAGAAAGAAAAGGATGAGGCCCGCGAAGTACTCATCATTATGATGCGCAGGGTGAGCAGTTACATCAATAACTTTACGGATGTGAGCTCCGTACAGTTAAGTTCTGGTTTCCTTCCCGTCGCAGACCCGAAGAGCCTGGGCAGCCCATCGGCTCCGGCATGGAGTCGTCTGCGTCTTTCATCGAGGCCAGCCGAAATCCTGCTGGAGTTTCCGGCCGTGAGGGAGGCTTACGACTACGAGATGCAGATTGCCTGGGAAAACGATGAGCAGAACCAGTTGATATGGAAGTCTGCGGGCAGCAACTCAAACTCACGCGGCAACTTCTATTCACCGGTGCAAGACGGTGTACGGTACTATTTCCGGGTACGTGCGCGTAACAAGCGTGGCATTAGTGGCTGGAGCCCTGTTTCTTCCCTGATTGCCCAGGTGGATGCTTAAGGATGCAGTTGATATGAAACGCTTAAGTGTCATGCTCATTACAGTCGTGCTATGGAGCATTTCTTGCAGTACCAAACGCCAGTTGAAAAGCGATGCTTCCCAACAAAGCGAAATGCATAGTTCCGTTCAAAGAAAAGTGGACTTAACGCAGTTGGACACGCTGAA
The DNA here is from genome assembly GCA_900109895.1 of bacterium A37T11. Taxonomy (GTDB): domain Bacteria; phylum Bacteroidota; class Bacteroidia; order Sphingobacteriales; family Sphingobacteriaceae; genus A37T11. The sequence continues at coordinate 16,790 of FOBR01000021.1, read as the reverse complement.
GGAAATGTGGCTGCACCGGAATTACGACCTGCAGGAGGCTTTGGTCCTCTCCCCGGTGGGGGCATTTCGTTACCATCCGGACTCGGGCTTTATTGGTAAGGCCAGCCAGGTAGTCGTGTATCGCCAAAAAGCCATGCAGGAAGATTCGTTGCAGTTTTCCGGCAGCCGGCTGGTTTCCAAGGTGTCTATCGCGTTGACTGATAGCAGCCATATTGACAAACGAAGCGAAGCAACCAATCGGTCGGTCGCTGTCAGTACGGGCTGGTCCTGGTGGATCGTAGGTCTGTCGGTGATACTCGTGGCTTCCTTGGCTTGGTTACTCCGAAAGCGATTTTGGCCCTAAACCGGTATGGGTATTCATCATACCCATATGCCTACACGTTAAACCGGAATGGTTTTACAGCAAACCTACACCCAATAGCGGCGACCCATAACCGGGCCGCCGCTGTTTTGTTTGGGTATGCGGTATATTCGTGTGGGTATACCGTATACCCTTTTCGGTTGTATGCAAAAGGTTATCGGTTCGAGGCATACCGATACCAGTTTACCGCGAACCCATATGGGTTCACCGCACACTCATATAAGTACGAAGGGAACCCGTTTCGGTATAATATAACAACGATATGGGTACACGGTAAACTCATTTAAATAAGCCGCGTACCCATACCGTGTCACGGTGAACCCATTAGTGTTTACCGCTGGACCAGCAGAGAGCTGTGTGCACCGGTCTGGGTGAACCATCAACCCAGACTAGTTTACGGGGATTTTATAGGGGTATGCCGCGTTCCCTTTCCCATTCCACGTAAACCGATATGGGTCCGGGAAAAACCCAAATGGGTTTTTTGAGGGGTTGTTGACGGGATATTTATGCCAACAGGCATTTTTTCGTGGTGAACAGGCTGTTTTCCGTGGTGAATTTGAAAAACAGACAGGTAACTTGGCCTCATGGGAAATGCTGGAAAACTCAAAGGAGGGGCGTTGTTGCTGGTGATCGCGATGTCGGTGATCATCCTGGTCATCCTGAGTTCGCTGATGCTCAGCAGTACAGTCGCGGTTATTTCTTGCAGGGTAATAGGGCACAGCGTCTGGAACATAATGCTGCCTCCGCTTTGAACTTGCTCCTCGCGGATGAAGACAGCCCCATTTCGTTGTCTAGACGTACGGTGATCAACGGAGATGCTTTTCTCCCTCCTGCTGGATACTGGCAAGGTAGTCACCACCATAAAGCCTCTACTGCGCATCGACAATACCAGAACGATCATAGGAACGGTTTTACCTAGCTACTTAAATATTTATGCATATATGCATGAAAATTATGCATAAATAGGGAACGGATTTTTTGTGGGGTGTGTAGATTTGTAAAATATTAAAGTTATGAAATTATGAAAACAGTATTCATTGCATTTCTACTCTCCTTGCCTTTCCATCTTTTTGCTCAAGAGTTTTGGACCGGAACTAAAAATACCACTTCATCCATATCACGAGATGGCACTACCAGCTTTGGCTATATGCAAATTCGAACAAGTACCCCATTATATGCTACTATTATAGAACATACCTTTACCTCTGGAGATTTATATATACGCAGTACCCTTGCAGGAACTACCAACACCGGAAATCTCATTCTAAATGATGGAAACGGGAAAGTCGGTATCGGTACCGCATCCCCTCAGGCTAAGCTTTCCGTTAATGGCAATATCCTGGCTAAAGAGATTAAAATAAAAACAGATATAAGTGTTCCTGATTATGTGTTTAAAGCTGATTATAAACTTCCGTCGCTGGAAGAAATAGCCGAATATATAAACCGAAACGGACATCTTCCAGAAGTCCAATCCGCAGTTGAAGTGAAACAGGATGGCCTTGACCTGGCAGCGATGAATTTACTGCTATTAAAAAAGGTAGAGGAGCTTACGCTGCATCTAATAGCCAAAGAGAAAGATATAAAAACTATACAGGAATCGTATGATGGGATATTGGTTCGGTTAATGGCGTTGGAAAATAAACTTTAGAAAAGCTGCTTAAAATTTATGCATATATGCATGAAATTTATGCATAAATAGGGGACGGATTTTTTATGGGGTGTGTAGCTTTGTAAAATATTTCCCCAAGATATCTGAATAGATAATGTAGGCAGGAATTATATACCAATTATAAAAATTACACAAAATACAACACATTTAGAATCGTGTTCATAAAAAACCAAATGATAAAAAATTATGTTTTTCTGGCGGCTTTATTAATAAGCAGCAATATACTGTTTATGGCATCCATCATGAAAAGTCATGCCCAAACGAGTATTTCGCTGGATGTACCTCGTGTCGTCCCAATTTCTCCTACGGCGGCAGCTATGGAAAAATACCAGTCGTATCCGGTAGATCATTCTACCGGCGTTCCAAGCATTACAATACCTTTATACGAGATTGTGGCCGGAGAAGTTTCCATACCGGTGAACCTGTCCTATCATGCCTCAGGTTTGAAACCCAAAGAGGCGAGTACGCCTGCAGGTACCGGATGGACATTGAACTTGGAACCATCTGTTAGCAGGCAGGTATGTGGTTTGGCCGACGATGAATATCCCTACGGATGGCTTAATAACCCGGCCAGCGGTTATAATCCGGCTACCGCTGGAGAAGCCGCTAAAATTAAATATTACAACGAACTGGTAGACAATGAACGGGATACCCAGCCGGATAAGTTCAGCTACAAACTACCAAATGGAGGTGGTAGCGGCTATTTTATAGACGGCATTAATTTTTTATCCATACCCCGGAACAATGATAAAGTGGAATACCATAATGCGAGCGGAATAAGTATTACGGATACCCGGGGTATGAAATATTTGTTCGATGGGGAACAGGAGATCGTAGAGAACAACGTCATGCGCTGGATGTGTAAATCGATCTGGTCACCAAATAATCCAAATAATGCATTGATTAATTTTTCATACACAAAGATCGCCAATGTATTTTCTCAAGGCCATTATTATAACCTTGATAATAAAGTTGTCGTCAATTATTCTAAAAATGGAAATACCATTAAAAATACATTTACGGTACAGACCAACAATCAAAATGTACACTATTCTATAAACTATCCTTCTGGAATGACTAATGGAACTCCAGACGCACAATTAACGCCCATTTCAGCAACACAGGCCGGGGTAAATTACCCAACAATAAACAGATATATCCCCGATAACATGACGGTAACACGCCTGCATGAAGTCAATTTCCTGGGAAATAAAATGTATGTAAGCTACAAATCCGTAGGTATTGTTCCCAATAACAGCGATGTACTCGATGACATTGAAGTGAAGGATCAAACCGGAATTGTTGTAAGAAGTATCAAGTTTTATATCACACCTTATAATTCAAACACAGCATTGACCAAATTGGATTCTGTCGTTATATCGGCTCCAGGGGTGGAGCCCAAAAAGTATTCCTTTAATTATAACAATCCGTGGAATGTTCCTTCCATATATACCGTAGCGGTAGATCACTGGGGATTCTGTAATGGTAGTATAAGTCAGAGCGGATCAACCGTACCCAGTTTTAAGAAAGGTATAATTCTTCCAGATGTCAATGGCGGGATTAGTAAAGCCCTTATATTAAATTTTGCTGGCGCATACCGCGAGCCGGACCATGAATGGACCAAATCTGGAGTACTGACTAAAGTGACTGACCCGCAAGGCATCACCACTACGTTTGCTTATGAAGGAAATTTCGCTGCTTTCCGGGATAATAGCAGGTCGCATGACAAGGACTATCTATATCCTGTCGGCGGCCTGCGGGTAAAGCGTATAGAAACGCTGGATCCCCAAACCAGAAAAGGGTTCTATAAAAACTATACCTATGGTTTGACCCGCCCAGAGGTGGCAAATTTTGTACCCGTATGGGGCGGAGGGGCTATTAATCACATTGTCACCATCCGGGATTATGTTTCATCGGTAACACATTATGATGATGATAATAATACAGTTAGTCATATACTTACATACGGTTCCATGCCCGAGTCTGATATCAGCTTTAATGGAGGCAGTGCTGTGATGTACAATATGGTGACCGAGGAAATCACCAATTCAACCGATAATATCACCATGAAATCAAATTACTGTTATAATGTAAAAACGCATAATTTTGAAGATATACTGCATTGGGATGATGCAGATCCTGCCGGTTCTATCCAGACATTTTTGAGGGAGCAGCCGGAAACTGTCCTCCAGCAAATTGCCCGGGTATTACCTGACCATCCCCATAGACCAAATGATGACTATGTAAAACATTACGCATTTACTAATCAGTTATATGGAGCTCTCATTCGTACAGACCGCTTCCGAAACAATAAGCTGGCTTCCCGTACTGACTACACCTATAAAACAGTACGGGTCTGGGGAACCAACATTGCCGTGGATGTGCCACATAGGCTCATTACAGGAAATACCGAAGGTTTAACAGTCAATGATGTCTTTTTAACCGGAAACTATTTGTTCCCTGAAAATTCTGGAGAGGTGCAAACCACTTATTACCTGGATACTGAAATGTACAGGGCGCTGGATAAAGAAACTGAAAGTACTTATTACGCTGTGGATGGCAGGGAAGATGTGGTCACTACTCAAAAAACTTATAACTATCAGTTTGATATGACAAATCCTGGGTCGTCACTGAAACCCCGACAGATCCAAACGACCAACAGCGATCACACGGTCATCCTTGATAGTATGGACTATCTGTTGGGTTATCCGGCTATTTTATCACGTTATAAGCATATGGAAAACAACAGCTGGAAAGAAAGCCGGATTTTATTTAAAGCTAATAGTTCTCTTGCCGAAAAGGTACAGTCCAGAACCGATCAGACATCTATTTTCAGGGATGAAGTAAAATATAATGCGTACGATTCCTATGGCAATGCGACAGAGATCATGGGAAAAGATGGCATTCCAATCAGTTTCATCTGGGGGTATCAGGCGCAGTTCCCTGTGGCTAAAATCGAAAACGCTACCATTCAGCAGGTATATAATGGTACAAATGTTTTTGAAGGTTGGGCGGCCTATGCCGAGCCCCCTGTTGCCTTATGGTCCAGGATAGAGCAGCTGCGCACAGAACTTCCCAATGCCCGGATCACCAAATTCGAATACAAGCCCTTACAGGGTGTAGTTTCCATGACTGATCCGAACAACTTGACAACCAAGTTTGATTATGATCGTTACGGCAGGCTTACAGACAGCTATTTTCTGGATGTAAAATCCCCATCAGACATCCGGAAAGCAATGCTTCAGAAATATATATACCAATTGGGAAAATGAGAACATACCTATATATCCTGCTGCTGAGTGTATGCACTCCTGGCTTGTTTGCCCAGACGTACCGTCCAAGAATGACGACCGCTATCGACATGGGTGTTCATTCAGACTTCTTTACCTACTCGGACACGAAAAATACAAGTGCCTATACAGATGATTATACTCACCGGTTCTATGATCCTTATACAGATGGATATTATACCGAACCTCCAGCCCGCGATGTATTTTATAAACTAACCATCACGGGCAAGTCGATGCAACTCAAGATCAACGACTATGGGAGCTCATTTTCCAATGGAACGCGGATATATATACTCGATGCAACCGGTCAGGAGATAGCTTACGGTGAACCTTATAATTCGAGTTATCAAACGTTTATTTATTCCCTGCAACCGGGAACCTATTATATCGTTACCGAAGCTTTGACTTATGAGGGAAGTCCGAGCGATATCGGTTCAATGCAGACCAACGTAGAAGGTGTAGCCAGGAGAACGGGGGAAGACTTTTTCTATCCGGCGATACTGGGTACATTCAGTGCTGGATTCAATACCTCTCATACAATAAATATTGATGATTTAAAATATTATAAATGTGATTTCAAAAATGGTTCTGAGTTAGACGCTGAAAGTGATAGGCGTGACCTGGTGCACCAATTTACGATTACCAAACCGATGGATATTAGCCTGGACAATACCGGATCGGCAAGGATCGAATCGATGCAGACCTTATACCTGCACATCCTTTCTGCGTCGATGGATACAATCGCGGAAGTATCTATTCAAAATAAAAACCTTTCTACCCAAAAAATCAATTACGAACTGCCTCCCGGTACCTATTACGTCTTTTCAAAATTCAGCATGGAGCAATACAGTGATGCTAAATATGTGCTTAACGTGACAGGAAAAGAACAATTGGTGGGTTCATCTTTATCCAATCCCGTAAACATAGGAAGCAAATCGGCAAATTTCACCTATAGCCATACTCAAAATACCAGTTTGTTCAGTAAAAGCAGGGTGGATACAAAATCAGGAAATGAAGCATTCTACAAATTTACCCTGACCGTTCCGATGGAAATAACAGTCGACAACTGTGGCTCTGGCGTTACGGATACCTATCTGCAGGTACTATCCGCAGACCAACATCAATTATATGCCAATGACGCGTATACCGGAACTGGTGCGTGTGCAAATACGCAAAATGCATACCTCAAAGTTCCGGCACTATTGCCAGGGACCTATTATATCGTATCAGACGGAGAACAGAACGGCAATATTACCACTACTTTGAAAGGAACCACTATTGGCCCTGTGGGTGACAAATTGTCTACAGCCATTGATGCAGGGACACATGAAGTGGGCTTTATTTTTACCGATACGAAAAATACTGCTTCTGCATTCACCAATCAGTTTACAGGAAAATCTACCAACGATGTATTCTATAAATTTAAGCTCACCAACCCGATGGATATCACGGTGAGCCATTGCGGATCTGCGGTGACTGATACCTATATGAGCCTGTTAAATGAAAGTGGTACCATGATCTATTCCAACGACAATTATAGCGGGGAGGGCAAGTGTAGCAACACAGGGAATGCATTGATAAAAGTGACACAATTGCCCGCGGGAACCTACTATGTGGTCTCGGAAGGAAATACGCAGAATGGTAGTATTACCACTTCCATCGAAGCCAGGAGCGCCTTTGGCAACATCAATACCTCCAGGGGGCAACCGCATATTATTTCTGTCACTCCAACGGTTGAAACCGATAAGCTGGAAAACCTTACTGCAGATAAAATGCAGCGGAACATTCAGTATTTTGATTCCTTTGGGAATCCGTCGGTGAACGTACAACTTGACTTTTCTCCGCTTGGAGGCGACTTAGTGACGCTGCAGGAAAACGATGGCTTTTCCAGGAAATCAAACAGCTGGTTACCTGTTGCTATAAATACAAGCGGGGGATTGTACCCAGCACCCCAACTGATCAAAACGAAAGCCAAGGCAACAACACTGTACGGAAGTGACCAGCGGCCATACAGTCAAACGGTTTATGATGACTCTCCACTGGACCTGGTAGTGGAGCAGTATGGACCGGGTAATGATTGGTATACCAATAGCCGTTCCGTTAAAACTGACCGGATGGCTAATTTCGGTAGTTCAGGCGTATTAGCGTGCGCGCAATATGTGCTCAATGGAACTTCTGCTGTGCCGACCTTCAAAAAGAACGGATTTTATGCCGATTACGAACTCTATGTAACACGCACGACAGACGAGGATAATAACATCAGTTATGAATTTAAAGACAAAGCTGGACGTATGGTACTTTCCCGTAAGATAAGCGGATCAGTGCCGTATGACACCTACTATATTTATGACAACTACGGTAACCTGAGTTTCGTGCTTCCGCCGCTCGCCGCTGATGCGCTGACAGCAACTAATACAACGTGGAAAGAATCAACTGCTGCGGTTGAGAATTACGCGTATATTTATCACTATGATACCTACAACCGTTGTATTTGGAAGAAACTACCAGGCTGCGAAGCTGTTTATTATGTATATGACAAAGCCGATAGGCTAATCTATACCCAAGATGGTGAACAACGAGCCAAAACCACACCTGAATGGACCTTTACCATTCCGGATGCTTTCGGGCGTACCGCGCTGACCGGAAAATGCACAAACAACCTCGCCTACCAGGCTAATCCCCTGGCAAATGTACTGGTGAAAGCCAGTTATGCAGGCGGAACGAATGCGATGAAGGGATACACCGTTTCGGGTGTTACGCTGGCTGGTCCGCAGTTATTAACGGTCAACTACTACGATGGCTATACGTTTGTAAATACAAACGGAATAGCTGGTGATGCGGAAGTAGACATTGTACTCCACGCCTATGAGGATGCCTATGTTGCGGCCACCGCGAGCATTACCCTTCAGAATGGGTTCCATGTACCGGTTGGTTCAAACTTTCGTGCGGTTATTACGGGTGCTTCAGCAGGGGATACTTCCGGAACTAATTTCGGTATTCCCTCACAAAATGTAAAAGGCCTGCTGACTGGTACACTGACTGCCCAGCTGAATGCAAACGGAACAATCGGCTCTACGTATCTTTATTCGGTCTTGTACTACGACAACCGTGGCAGGCTTATACAAACCAATTCGAACAATCACCTGCCGGGCGGTACGGAAAAAGAATACACCGCCTACAACTTCGCTGGTCAACCCGTAAAGCGCAAGCATGTACACGCTGCCACGGGCAGGAACACCCAGACCGAAGTGGTTACCTATACTTACGACCAAACCGGAAGGTCACTAAAGACCACCCACCAACTGACGGACGGTACCACGGTAAAACCGCAGGTTACTTTAGCGGCAAACAGTTATGACGATCTGGGAAGACTACAGACTCTTGCAAAGAATAGCCAAGCGAAGCTGACCACCAACTATGCCTATAATATACGTTCATGGACGAAATCGATCACGGCACCACTGTTTAATGAGATACTGTATTATAATGAATCCTATGGGGGCAGCGCCAAGCGCTATAACGGCAACATATCAGCCATAAGCTGGAAACATACGGATGAAAGTTTCACCCGGGGTTATGCCTTTACTTATGACCCGCTGTCGAGGCTGACAGCGTCTGCCTATCTGCAGGATGCCACGGTCAATGACCACTATAAAACATCCTATACTTACGATAAACAAGGCAATATGCTCACCCAGCAGCGTTATGGTCTGATAAACACGACCACCTATGGCCTGATGGACAACCTGACCATGACCCATTCGGGAAACCAGCTGACAAAGGCCGAAGATGCCGCCGGATCAGCCGGCTTTAAGAACTACAGCAATGTGGCAACCGAGTATACGTACAACAAGAACGGATCGATGATCAAGGATCTGAACAAAGGTATTTCATTAACTGAATATAATTCATTAGATTTACCCCGGCAACTGGACATCAAGAGCCCCGGGGCAGAAGCACGCAAGGAATATACGTATTCGGCGGATGGCCGGAAGCTCAAAGTGGTACAGCGGTGGAACCCCAATTATTCGACTACACCGGTAATGGGGTCAGCCATCAATGCAGGTTCTTTGACAATGACCAGGACCACGGATTATGCAGGGAACATAATCTATGAGGACGGGGCCCTGAAAAGGGTACTGTAGCCCCCCCCATGGCAATAACCGGGTAGTGGCCGATGCCAACGGTGTGGTGGTACAAAAAAACCATTACTACCCTTTCGGCGCCACCTTTGCCGAAAGCACGAACCGGGAGGAACAACCATATCAGTACAACGGCAAGGAGCTGGATCATATGCACGGGCTGGAGCTATATGACTATGGGGCCCGTATGTATGACCCGGTGATTGGGAGGTGGAATGCGGTGGATCCTGCTATTGAAGATAATCATTTTGATTGGACTCCATATGCATATGTGTACGATAATCCATTATTATACATAGACTTATTTGGTCGTGATACCACTGATATAAACGAAGCTTTGATCGATCCCCCTATGAGTCCTCAAAATGTGGCTCCGCCGGAAACTAAGCTTCAGATGGAGAACGACTGGTTAAAAAAAAAGTTACAGTGAGCTTCAGCGTTTTGGACAGGCGTATGATGGTGGAAAAGGAAACCCCAGTGTGTATTAGGGAACAATGCTCGCTTTTGGGCATCCACCGTTCGGGGTTCTATTACGTTTCCCAAGGGTAAAGTGCCCTGAACCTGGAATTGATGGGAACGATTGACCGTTTCTTCCTTGAGCCACTTGGGCGTCGTGTCCATGTGTGCCTACCTGTGCATGACGGAGGGGATGTGGTCAACGTGAAGCGTATACGCCGCCTAATTCGGCTTATGGCGATATATCCGATCAAAAGGTTGAGCATACCGGACAAGGGCCACCGCAAATACCCGTACCTGCTCAAGGACATGGCGATAAACCGGAACAACCAAGTTTGGGAAACGATCACCTACATCCCGATGAAGAAGGGGTTCATGTACATGATGGCCGTCATTGCCGTCCACAGCCGCTATATCGTGCACTGGAGCATATCCAACACGATGGATGCGACTTGGTGCACCCGGGTGATCCGGGAGGCCTTCGAGCTGTGCGGTGCGCCGGATATCGTTAATACTGACCAAGGCAGCCAATACACCTTGCCGAGTGCGGCTATACTTTCTGCCATTTTTCTGTAGGATGTGGAGTCGTCTGAATCCACAGTGAAATCGGATGTAAAATGCTCCTTCACATAGCTGTCTACTGTTTCTGCTTTCAAATCATCGATGACCATCATCTTTATATAACTGACTTTACGAGGTTTGTGCCGCTTTCCCTTTTTATATTATATGCTTACTATAAATAACCATATTTTTGCCAACAGGCATTTTTCCGAGGTGAATTTGAAAAACAGATAGGTAACCGCGATGTCGGTGATCACCCTGGTCATCCTGCGTTCTGCCCACTCTGACCGTAAAGGGAAAAAATGGCGGTTGACTGAAAAGAATGCGGACAGCAGGCATCCGATTGCAATATGTGGAGAAAAAAGAATAATTAAATACTGATTTGATACATACTAAAATATTTTTCTTATCTTTGACAATATAAAAATGTTTAGTATGAATCGCGCAAAAGACAATTTAAGTAAGCAGGAGCGTCAAAACAACATTGATTCTTTAATAGCCCACTGGAAAGATCGTGTTCATAAGATTGAGGACGAAGGAGATCTTTTTCTTCAAAGTTCAGAAGTTCAGGAAGCATTAAAAAAGCTTAAAGAGCGTAGGTCACACCATGGCGGGATCATTCCGGTATGATTTCGAAAATCTTGGCGGTCATAAAAACTCGTATGTTTTTATTACAAAAGCCAATCTGGTCTACGAGATAAGGTTTACCGCTACACCTTATTTATTTGGTGAAGATTTGAAATTTGCTGATTATATATATTTGAATTTTCTATTGTTCTACGCATAAATCCCACTGGTAAAGAGCCAATTTATGATACCGCTGTCTCTTATACGATAGCAGCCATTATTGAGGATTTCTACACCAGAAGCGATCAGTATCTGATTATTTATATATGTGACTCTTCTGATGGCAGGCAGTTGATAAGAAATAGGAAATTTAATATTTGGTTCGAATTTTTCAAATCGACCGATTACCTAAAAATAGACAAAGTCATTTCAGATAAAAATGGTGAGCGATTTCCGATAACGTTAATATTAAAAGATTCTAATCCGAATCTGTTAACAATCATAGCGCATTTTACAGACTTAGTTGATGGTTACAGTAAAAATTAACTAAATATGTTATTTGGGCCTAATATTATCCCCTCAACTTCCACCCTATCTCCGCTCCTTTTTTTAACACATACTTACTTTCAGGGAAGCTAGTGCTATATGGGTGCTATAAATAACCATATTTACGCCAACAGGCATTTTTTCGTGGTGAACAGGCTGTTTTCCGTGGTGAATATGAAAAACAGACAGGTAACTTGGCCTCATGGGAAATGCTGGAAAACTCAAAGGGGGGGCGTTGTTGCTGGTGATCGCGATGTCGGTGATCATCCTGGTCATCCTGAGTTCGCTGATGCTCATGCAGCAGTACAGCCGCGGTTATTTCTTGCAGGGTAATAGGGCACAGCGTCTGGAAAATAATGTTACCTCCGGGTTGAACTTGCTCTTAGCCGATGCGTTCATACCCGAAGGAAGCCGGTTAGCTATGAGCCTCTATGGAGATACGGTACCGGGCGACTCGGTATGGCTGGAAAAAAGGCCCTGGGGTATTTTTCAGCTGGGATTGGTAGCCACCTTTGAGCAAGGGGATACGTTACGGCAGGCAGGCCTTATGGGGGTAAAGGCTGAACCTAATGAATGCTATGCGCTCTACCTGGCCAATGAAGACCGTCCTGTTTCGTTGTCTGGACGTACAGTGATCAACGGAGATGCCTACCTCCCTCCTGCTGGTGTGCGCATCGCCTATATAGAAGGTACGGCTTATGAGGGTGGCAAACCCGTGCAGGGTACCACCCATGATAGTGAAGCCTCGCTTCCACCCTTACAGCCTGATATCATTACGCATTTGTTGCATGATCTGGAAATTGTTCCTGATTCATTGGAGCTAATTTCTTTGCCTCCCCCGGGAGATTCGTTGCTACGTTCTTTTGTGCCTCCTGCCCTGTTGCTCTCACTAACCGATTCGGTATATATGAGTGGTATGGCTTTGCGTGGGAACCTGATCGTGCACAGTACGGCGCCGGTAACGATTGCTGCCGATGCTAATCTGGAAGACATCCTGGTGTTTGCACCGGTGATCCGTGTAGAAGATGGTTTTTCAGGCAGGCTGCAGCTGTTTGCCAGCGACACGCTGATAGTGGGCAGGGAGTGCCGGCTGGACTACCCTTCTGCATTGGGGTTACTTAATATAGATACTGCTAAGGTGGTCAACACCATACAGCCTCTACTGCGCGTAGACAGTGCCAGCATTGTCAAAGGAACGGTTTTTACCTATGCGCCCGGCCGTGACCAGGACATGGCAATACTGAAAATAGCCCAGGATGCGCTGGTCTACGGCCAGGTCTATGCAGATGGTTGGCTGGAACTTAAAGGCACCGTGCAGGGAAGCACGGCCTGCCGCCGTTTTATCCTGCAGACACCCTCCTCCCTCTATGAGAACTTTGTGCTCAATGCGGTCATGGACTTTAAAGCCCGCTCACCATTCTATGCCGGATCCAGGTTGTTGGGAAATGCGAGGAAGGGAACAGTGGTGAAATGGGTATACAACTAAAAAGAATTTTAAATCATCATCCTCAGCATCACTAAAATTTACCCCCTAATATACGTCCTTCTTATATATATCAGCTTGAGAAATTTTAACATTACCTGTTATAAATTAAACCCATATTTGTGACAGAATCATTTTGAAAATCTTTTTCACTCATTAATACATTCAAGTCAGAAATCGAATTAGCCTCCAACATTTTTTTCCTTAATACGTGCTGTGACGATTGGGAGAGTTGTTGAGACAAAAGAAAAACGGATATTAAGATTGAGAAAATAATGATCGAAACAAAAAGTACCCTTGACATCGCCGAGGCTTTTAAGGTAGAGGAAAAATGCACAACCTCTTTTGTTTTTAATCCCTGTTTAATTCCAGACTTCGTTAACTCATCTATTAAACTTTCAATTTTTGCATCTTTCCTTTTAACTTTATCCTCTAATTCAAGATTTCTAGCAATCAATATATTATTAATAACCTTACTATTAGCCAACTCTGACTCAAGCTTTAGTGTTTTGTCTTGACTGCAATGTAAACTTTGAAAATCATTACCGTCACAAAAAAAACTTTCAATACTGATCTTATAAAAATTAGCCAATATGTACAGTTGTTCGGCTCTTATTTTTGTGACCGAAGACTCCATCTCACAATATGATGGTTGTTTAATTGATAATACAGCAGCAATTTGATCCTGGGAATAACGATTTAGATTTCTTAATTTAACAAGATTAGAACTAATATTCTGTCTAATTTTATTTATCATCATCGGTTATATTTTATCTTCCATTTACCTAACAAATATAGGAAATTCAACTCTTAAAAAAATAAATGTAAATAAATGTTAAATTTTATTCATCCTCCTTCCGTGTACAGCCTTTCATGCTCGTAAACCAACTGTTCTAAATCATCACTATAAATAGACTGTAAGTAAAAGAAATATTTCTCCAGCGTGTGAACATGTTGAATTTGTAGTTTTGCTTCAGTGGTTTTAGCTCTTGTTATAAGATGCATCAAATTTGAAATCACCAGTAAAACCGGTATCCCAATAATAACTAGGTAAAATAACCGATCTAAATATCGATTCGTATCCAATTTTATTTATTGATGACTCTGCTATCATTTAGCGGCAGCAGCAGGGACATCAAATTTCAAATTTAGTTTAGATTTTACCCGCACGGCAATCTCAGGATCTAATAATTTATCGATTTCCAGATCTCGCTTCTTTTCAATTGCCTTATGCTGTGATGTCAATTGTGCAGCGGAAAGTAACTTTGACTGGACTAGTTTTTTAAACTCAGCACCACTGGCATCAATAATGTTGACCAATGCTTGAGCATCTCCAAGGCTAATTCCCAAATCCTGCACAATCATCTTGGCCCTGTGTGCTTTCAACGTATCTGGTTGACTAGTCTGTGAGTAGGCCATAGAGAAGCAGGTCATTATAACAAAAATAAAACTACCTACTAAAATTTTTTTTGCGTTCTGCATAACTTAAAACTTTAAAAATGTTCAACAATAATTCAAAAGTAAATTTATCGCAATTTTGTTGGAAAAAATCCGTTTTTGACTATAATTTTAATAGGCCCTAACTATAAAATTTATAGGCTACATCTATTTTTTTCTTACGAATTTTAATTACAATAGTTTTTAAACGAATACCATTTCAAATGTCCTTTATTTGCCAGGTCTACTTTCTGGCACCGTTAAAGACTATATGATGACCAATTCACCTTCCAACAATTAAGATCAGGAACGTGTATGCTAAGTTATAGTCATTAAAAACTTCGAAACTCTGGCTTCTGTTGCAGCGGAATCACTATAGATTGACTTAAATTGGGTAGAAATTTCCGAAGGGTTGCTTCATCCTTATTGGAAGTATCCAGGAAGGTCCAATTCTTACCTTCGTCTTCAGAAAAAGCTATTAAGGTTGATGTTGTAATTAATTTACCCTTATTCATTTTGAAAGTAATATGTTCCTGAAGGGTACATTGCAATTCCCCATTACTTTTAATAATTTTCGACGGTGTGTCTAGTGAAATCTTTTCCATGGACATTCCTTTTAATTTAAGGGAATTCTTGCCATTCTGTAATGCCACAATCATCCGACTTTCTCCTCCGATTGATTTCAATATTCGATGGTAGGTATACTTAGTGAACTTTTGATAATCTCCTTTTAGGAATGCATCACTCATTTCTTGGGATTGCTTATGAATATTATTAATTATAGCATTGCTTGGGCAGCTTTTAATTTGACCATAAGAATACCCGTAGACTATTAAAATAGTAATGATTAATCCACCTTTTTTTAAGTTCATTTAATAATACTACTTTAGTTTCAACTGCTCAACCCACTTGTTTGGTCGCCCCTCAAAATAATCAATTAGTCGATCCTCGATATGTCCCGGCTCCCATACAGCGGCTCTTTCTAAACCAATGCACTTGTCCTTTGTGGTTGGGGTAATTTCTCCATTATTAGGATTGTAAATCTCAAAATTTCCTGGAATAAGTCCATCTTCAATAAATTCTAAAGGTAAAACACTTAAATTTCTATCTAGATCCAAATATCCAATTTTCTTCCATTTATTTTTCCCAAAAGCGCTTTTATGGACTGTCACAATAAAAATTACTTCAGCCTTCGATATTAGGTAAATATCTGTGATACGATGTTCGGAATAAATATTGTAAAATGCACAAGCAGAATTCCGAAGTATACGCCCATAAGCAAACTTTCCATTAGGAAGTGATATTTCAAAAAATTTACCATCAGTTTTAATCGCCATATTCTATTGTTTTTTTGGTATTTCTCCAAATGTATCCCTTGCAGCTTTCAAATATCGTTCTATTTTTGGATTTTTTGGGCTTATCCCATTTATTTTATTTCCAGATATTCCTCCACCGGATTTGGCCCCTCCATTATGTTCAATCAGTTGTTGCTCGCGTCCACGGATTGCATCACTTGATTTCGAGGACTTATCTAATTCAGCGGGACCAAACCCTTTTTCATTCATATGATGCCCAATATCTCTTTTAGCCACATTATCGTTTGGCATACCTTTTCCACTCGTTCTTCCGGAATAGACTTCCCCAGTTTCTGGATGAGTTTTCGTATATGTTTGATATGTTATTTCTTCAGCTTCGTGCTCTGCAATCTCCTTTATCTCATCTTCTGCTGCTATTTTTAAAATATCCTCAGTTGCTGCCTCGGCAACTCTCAGAGCTTCCCCGCCTTCGCCAGCTGTAAAGATATCAACTCCAAGAAATACTAAACCTAACCCAACCTCGGCCAAATCTCCGTTGTATATTCCAACACCAATTTGTTTTCCACTTCCCAAAAAGGGAAGGTAGTCAACCGCGCCCCATAGGAAATTACCAAAGTCACTAAAATTGCTCGAAGGAGGGGCAGTTATTGTCACTTCAGGCAGTGTCCCTCCATTAATAGGATCATCTGGGCCCATACCTGTAGGATCTATAAATCGCAACGGATTATTCATTGCATAATTATAGTCAGAATGGCGTCGCATAAATTCTGCCAACGGATCCACGCTTCCCCACCTCCCAATCACCGGGTCATACAGCCTCGCGCCATAATCATAGAGCTTCAGTCCATTCTGGTACTCTTTCCCGTTGTAAAGGTGCTATGTTTGAACGGTAAAACCAAATAGCATAAGCTAAGTTTATATAAATTGATAATATTTCAGTGTTCACCAATAAAATAAAAATA
>FOBR01000039.1 GCA_900109895.1 bacterium A37T11 | reverse complement strand
GAGTTGGGTGAGGTTTAAAGAGTGAGAAAGCTGAAGATTTGGTATATTGAAAACAAAAAAGTTCAAAGATGAAGAAATAGGTAATATCTGATGAGGAATTTGAAATGGCATCGAGATGAGATCATCCTGGCACTTGACTTATATTTTAGGTTGGAGCCGGGGAAGATTGGTGCAAGGAATCCTAAAATTATTGAATTGTCAACTATGCTAAATAAACTTCCATTATTCGAAGATCGTCCTGACGCAGCGCGTTTCAGGAACCCGAATGGGGTGGGATTGAAATTGAGTAACTTCATAGGGCATAATAAAAATTTTAAAGAAGTATCTGTAGATGTTATATTTGAATATAAAAATAATTAAATTACGTTGCATGTATCTAGACGATTCTATACAAAACAAGCTTCTAAAAACAATAAAAGAAAACGTGAAAATCAATTCTAACTAAAATTAAATGGCAAATATCAGATTAAATATATTGCCTATTTCTGAAACCAACTTTTCCTTTAAAGTATTCAGAAAACTAAAGAAAGAAGATGATACAAGAGAAGAAAAAATATATATGTATCACCTTCCAATTTTAGAAGACATAAAAGAGCGTATGCCCTTTTTGGTTTCCTTTGAACCTAAAGAGGGTTTTGAGGAGTATGTAGTTTACGCAAACTACGCAATAGGGCTAACTAAACGTTTTTTGCTGAAACAAGTATTTGATATACTAACAGAAAATGGCTGTTCACTCTCTTTTGAGGTTAAAAGACGATTTGCAGAAGAACAAATTGATTTTACGCTTCACGAATTTCAGCAAGGCAAACAAATAATTTCTTTATCACCATATTATTTAGAGGAACAAAAAAAATTTGGGTTTATTATCGATTTTAGATTTTCAAAAAATAAGAACTTACCATTTAATAAAGAAATTCAGGTGTTAAGCTTAAGCCTTGATAAGCAAGGACGTAGTAATAAAAATTACTATTCCGATAAGTTCAAATTGATTAATAGTTTTTTAGATAAAGTTTATAATGAAATTCACCTTATCAATCAAAATGACGGCATTACAATTCACCTTCAAAGAGATTTAATGGAAACACCTGTATTCCGGCTAAATAAGAAAGAATACATTTTTAGCAATAAAAGCACCGCAAATTCTCAATTTCAAGGTATCAGAAATTATGGTCCATTTCAAAAAATTGATAAGGAAGTTATTTTTGCATTCATTTTTCAAGAACGATTTAAGTCATTTGCAAATGAATTATTCTTAAGTCTAATAGGCAAATCAAACCCAGGAACTTTTCCGGGATTTGAGCAAATGTTTAGTGTGAATATAAATACAAATAATGTAAAAAAAATTGCAATAGAGGGCTTTTCTAGCGCAGATTTAAACAAAATAGTTGAAAGTGTAAAATTATTACAAGAATCTGAACCTGATAAGAAAGTAATAGGTATCTACATTGAAGATTATGATATTGATATTGAGTATGTTAATGCCTCAAAATATTATTATTATCTAAAATACCACTTTATAAAAAACAATCTTGCTTTGCAAGTTGTGAATTACCGAAAATTAGGCGAACATAATTCTTTGAAGTGGTCAACTTCAAATGTAGCATTAGCAATGTTTGCTAAAATGGGTGGTATTCCTTGGATAGTAAAACCAAGTAATAATAATTGCCTTATTCTGGGGGTTGGAAGTTCTCATAAAAGAGATGAAGAAACAGGAACTATTATCAAATACTTTGCATATACGGTATGCTTGGATTCAAGCGGTCTTTACAAAACCCTTGAAGTATTAGCAGATGAAACAACGGAAGAAAATTATTTAGAAAAACTAAAAAACAATTTGGTAAAGATACTAAACGACAGAAGAATGGATAGTTATAAAACATGCGTTTTACATCTACCATTTAAAATTAAGCAAAAAGAAATTTCAGCTATATCAGAAGCCACACAAAAAATAAATAACATCGATTTTGTAGCAATAAAAGTAAATCTTGACAATAAATATTTTGGTTATAGCTTCCATAATACACTCGTACCCTACGAAAGTAGCTTTGTAAAGTTATCCAGAAGCGAATACTTGGTTTGGTTTGAGGGATTGCTTTATGGAAAAGAAATTGTTGATAAGAGACTTTCCAATCCAGTACACATACAGTTTTTAAATTTAGATAGATCAAAAGGTTTTGATGAAAGGAAATATTTGCAAGATGTATTAAACCTGTCGGGAGCAAATTGGAGAGGGTTTAATGCAAAGTCTATTCCTATTTCCATATATTATTCTCAAATAATTGCTAAATATACCGAAGAGTTTGAAATGATTGACGGGTATGAAGAAACGTCTATTTCAAATGACAAACCTTGGTTTTTATAAAAAACTAATATTATGGAAATAAAGGGCGAACATCTACTATTTTTACTGGGGGCAGGAGCAAGCGTTGATGCAGGTATTCCTATTTCAAATCAAATGGTTGATGAGATAGAAAAATTAATAGTTAAGCACGATGATTGGAAGCCTTACAAAGAATTATATTTTTATCTAAAGAGCAGTATCAATTATTCCGATGGAATTTTAGGAAAGTTCAATGAGCAGTTTAATGTAGAAAGGTTACTCATTGTCATTACTGAAATTGAAAAGCGCGAGAGCAATATTATGTATCCTTTTATCGGAACTTGGAACATCCGTTTGCTTGATTTAGCAGGACACAATTTCGAGAACATAAAGAAGTTCCATAAACTAATCAGAAAACAACTTAATGAATGGGTAGGATTAAGAAGTTATGATGATGCTATTTATTTTCAATCATTTTCATCCCTTTCAACTGATGTGGGAAATCTAATGCAAGTTTTTACGCTTAATTATGATATGTGTTTTGAAAATATTGTAGGTAAAGATAAAACCATAGAATTAGGATTTACAAAAGAAACTAACGAATGGCATCAATCGAACTTTGATAACATCGAAGGCAAACATTACAATCTTTATAAACTTCACGGTTCAATTGATTGGTATTTATCGGAAGGTAAGTTGCATAAAAGCCAAAAGATAGAATCAGAACCTGAATTAATATTTGGTATTCAACACAAGATGAACTCTGTCGACCCATATTTTTATTATTCATCAGTTTTAAGAAATTCTTGTCTGTCTGAAGCTAAAATTATTATTGTCATCGGATATTCTTATGCGGATGATTATGTAAATATTATTTTAGCGCAAGCACTTAATTCACGTAGTGAACTTAGAATAATAAATGTTGAACCACTATTAGGGAGAGCCGAAAAAGTATTAAGAGATTATATTATACAGTCCCTCAACCTCAAAAGTGATAATCAATTGATAAATATTGACCGTACAGCTAAGGAATTTTTGACAAATGTTATGAATAAAGAATTTTTTGAAGCTAACATTGGCGAACCTGATGGAGTTCCGTTTGAATAGAAAAATCATTATCAGGTTTAAACAATTACTAACAAATCCTTAATTTTGTTCAGAATCAGTAAATGGCAAACACAGGTTACAAAGCATTATCCCAATTCTATCACCCGCTGCATTACCGAAAACAGTTACAGCAGCTGGCAGAGGCTTGTTTTAAAGGCAAAAGCTTGGACTGGATATTTTGGAGATATGGGTTCGTCGTCACTTTTGGTGAAAGGTTATTAAATAATTACACCTTTATTGTTAAACCAGCTTTCTTTTCGAAGGCAATTCCTACTTTCTTTAGCAGGTTGTATATCTGAGCTGAAATAGTCAAGACTTAAACTGACAGTTACCTATAAATTAGTAACTTTAAAACAGAATAAGTAATATTGGATAATCTGGCCGTTATTGACCCCTCTGGACCGACCAATTTTTAAGCGCCCGATCTTCGATTATATATTTACCAACCACCAATTTCTTAAACGAAAAATCGTTTAATACAATCCTTGCCAAGTCACGGGCCACTGCCGTTCCACTGATGCTATTAACTATCTCCCCTCCATTAATTTTTAAGGTAAAGGTGTAATGACGACCGTTTTATACAAATGGGACTTTGGGCGATTCCCCACCGTCTCGAAATTCATTTTTACAAGCTGAAGGGTGCTACCTTCTGGGGTTTCTTTTAATTGCTTAACAATTCGAGGCAGTATTTTACCCCATATGCCTTCATATAAATGTGATGCCATAATCTAAAATTGGTTTATAATTGATAAGTGAAAAACAATCCGGGCAAATTAATGAATAACTTGTTTTTCCGGATTGTACTTAAAAGTTTGTAAATTTCGATTCATGTTTACGATTTTGTTTGCGATACCTAAATGAAAAAGCCTATCTGCTCGATTGGCATTTCTGAGTCGTAGACCACTTCCTTTAGCTGAATAGTCAAGAGTGTCTGGCAACGAAACAATCTGCTGTCTCAGCTTTTGCATCAACGGAGAATACCTCTATCCGCCCTACTTCCTGATATTTGATTGGGTCTACGAGCCTGGCATAGACGCCATCTTTTATTTTTAATTTGCATACCTATTAAAATAGGTAAAACTTTTGATAATTAAAAATGCGCATATTAGTGACCGTATCGGGAATTATGCATATACCCAATGCGCATAAAGTCAGCCATCATTGTACTTGTATTCCTGAAGTAAACTGGCTTTCCTATCTGTGGTTCGTTACCATCAAATATCAGCTCACTCTCTCTAAATGCCGCCTTTAAACCCCTACAGTAATAGTTACTAGCCCTACGGTCTATTCTTTCTATCTGCATTCTTTTACCCCCATTGATTCTGGGGTCTTTGTGGACAACGTATGTCCCTACTTCTATTATGTACGTCTTCATATCTAGAAATCTATCTTATCAATTCATTGAAATGCAATATAAATAAAAAATAATTTCATAGAGCTGCACTTGGTTGACACAGGCCCCAAGCTCTTTACTTACCTGCTGCTCCCAGAAACGGAAAACGGTATAGCCCATATCTGCCAGCTCTTCCCGGTTTTGCTGGTCACGGGCGATATTGCGTTCGATCTTGGCTATCCAAAAATTTGGGTTGGTCTTTAAGGTCGGATTTTTTTTCCCAATCATACCCGTGCCAGAACTCGCCATCCACGAAAATGGCCAGTTTATCCTTTCTGATAACGATATCGGGTTTGCCCGGAAGTTCTTTGGCATGGGTACGGAAGCGGATATTTTTTGCCAAAAGTGCCTTACGCAGCAGCAGCTCCGGCTTGAGATCACGGCTGCGGATGCGGCTCATATTATAACTACGGATAGTTTTGGAATGCACATCGGCCATGATGCAATGTAGGGAAAAGAGGGATTTTATCAAAATGCATCGGAAACATTTAATGAATTAAAGTTTATGCTGATACCGAAGTACCAAAAAAAGACTTTTGACTTCAATAAAAATATTAAAGAATTATATATGATATTTTTTTGATTTTATATTTAACTTTAAATAACTAATTTTTTTATATTTGTGCTATAGTTTAGAAATAGATAGTAGTAAAAAATAACGTCTTAATACACAGGGCAATTAAAAAACTCAGGAAATAATCGGCACTAGAATATTGTTTATTAAATGTTTTTATATAGTTTTGGTACATAAATTTAGTTTCGCAATAGAAATGAACGAAGAAAACTTTTACTCAGTGGAAGAAGCGGCCGGGGAGCTTGGTTTTTCGCCGCAGTACGTCAGGAAGCTACTTAGGGAAGAAAAATTGGCTGGCTTACGGGTGGGCAAGACCTGGGTTATCCCTTATGAAAATATTGAGGGCTTTGACAAAGAAACCCATTTTTTGGACAATGCTGAAATAGACCGGAAGTCAAGGGTTAAGATAAAAAAGGACGTACCAAAGGTACTGTCTTTTTTCTCTGGAGCAATGGGACTTGACCTTGGGCTGGAAAAAGCAGGGTTCCAGACGTTGCTGGCATGCGAAATTGACAAAGCGAGCCGGAAAACAATAGTCGCCAACAAGCCTGACCTAGGCGTGATCGGGGACATCCGCAACTACTCTGCACAGGATGTGCTGGCATTTGCCGGTCTCAGCAAAAGAGATACGGTGGAACTCATGGCTGGTGGGCCACCTTGCCAGGCTTTCAGCACGGCCGGTAAACGGAAGGGCTTTGAAGATGAACGGGGGAACGTCTTTTTAAAATATCTGGCGCTGATTGGGGAGATAAGGCCGAAATATGTAGTCATAGAGAATGTGCGGGGCCTGCTATCCACCAAGTTTTCCCTTGAAGTAGATGACGACATTTCCAAAGATTTTACCCCAGAATTTAGGGAAACCCCTGGATCCGCATTGTTTTACATCAAGCGGAGGCTGGAACAATATGGCTATGCGGTAACGTTTAACCTATATAATTCTGCCAATTTTGGTTCTCCCCAAATTAGGGAGCGGGTAGTGCTGATGTGCTCGCTTGACGGTAAAAAGTTACCGTACCTCAACCCAACTCATAGCGAAATAGGTGACCACGGGTTAAAAAAATGGAATACGTTCAAAAAAGCGGTCTCTGGCATGGGCGATGGTTGCGACTTTGTGAAGTTTCCGGAAAAACGGCTAAAATATTATAGGTTATTGAAGGAGGGTCAAAACTGGAAGAACCTTTCGGAAGACTTGCAGAAAGAAGCGCTGGGCAAATCATACTTTCTTGGCGGAGGAAAAACGGGTTTTTTTAGGAGGATAGCCTGGGACAGGCCTGCTCCCACCCTAGTGACCCATCCGGCCATGCCCGCCACAGATTTGGCCCACCCTGTGCATGACCGACCACTTTCAGTACAGGAATACAAACGGGTTCAGGAATTCCCAGACCATTGGAAGATCATGGGTTCGGTATTGGATCAATACCGTCAAATTGGCAACGCAGTACCCGTTAGCCTAGCTAAGGCCGTGGGCGACTGTATCATGTCAGCATTGAAGGGCACCGTGGTTATTCCCATAAAGAATTTCCGGTATTCACGATACCATAATACCTCTGATGGGCTATGGATGGAGGAAATCAATAGGCTGAATCATAACATCAACCTGGACAAAAGGCAACAGGTGCTTAATTTTTGAAATGTTCAGTGTTCCGGTTCAAATGACGAATTGAATCGGAGCAACTTTTCCCAATGGATGCTTCCATCAGGGTTGGTGAAGTCAGTCAGGAACTCTCTCTCCAATCTGTTTTTAAGGTTGCCATAGGACAACAGAAATTCCTTGTTTCTCGCCTGTGCTTCGTGGCCAAGGGGCTCAATGAGTTTTATATACAGATCCGGCTCTCCGGATATCAATTCCCAAAATCGCTGGCCGCACATTTTATAATAGTTGCCTTTTTGTTTGTACTCGCTTTCGGCCCTTGACCTCCCATAGCAACAACCGTTCACGCACACGACCTCTACTTTAGCCCCCGAGGTTGCCACGCGCTTTCTAGCTGTTCCAAACTGGTCTATTAGTTTTTTGTACTGGCTATCGTTGCCCCAATTTGGGCCAGACTTGATAGCCACTAGGTAACGTTTGCCATCACGATCAAAGTCAAGATCGATCCCTTCCACGACAGCCTTACGTCCATTATACACCTTCTCGTTGATAAAGATGGCAAGGCGCTCAAGCCAGTTCCCGAAGATTCCCTCTTCACTTGAGGAAATAAATGCGCTCAAAATGCCGTCGATGATCTGGCTCACGGTCGTCACGTTTTTAGCCTTGAACATGTAAGGATTTTTTGCCTTGAGAACATCCTTCAGCTTGATGTTCTCAACCTTGGCCAGCCGCTTTTGGTGGAACTCACCAATGTTTTCCTCTACAAATTTGGTGACGTCGCCTAGGTTTAGTTTATTCATGACAAAATTAAAATATTTCCGGTTTCCGGAACAATTATAGGTGTTTTCTCGGACTTCTCACGTCAACTTAATAATCAGGCGGGTATGGTAACCTGTTTTTTGCGCCTTCAATATAGTCATCCACCTGTTTCAGGTAACCATCCCCTACTGCTTTGTGCTGCCGGAATGCTTGCTCTGTATGGGGTAAATAGGTATTCAGCAGCAATTGCTGCAAATATTCTCGGTTTTCGGGCTGGCACAGCAGCACGAAAAGCTCTTCGCTGAAGCAGCCATAGTCAAGCACCTCGTGCAGCCGCTGCACGCTTTTGATATGCGCATTGATCTGGCAGCCGGGATGAGGAATGAGGAACCAGAAGGGTTCACCACCGGCTTTATCGCTTTGCAGGTAATAGAACGGCTGGGTAAAATCGGCCTGGTGGGGCGTAGTGACCAATAACTCCCAGTTTTCCTTGAACGTGCCGACGAGTTCGGCATTGACGGCAAAACGGTTGCCGCCCACGGCCCCCTTGCCGACCAGTTCAAGCAGGCTGAGCAGCAGCACGGGTTTATGCGGCGCTGCCCCGTACCTGGTGGGTGCCCGTTTGAGGTGGGTGAATGCGTATGCGTAGTGATCCATCGGTTAATTGTTATCCCGGTAGGCAAAGATAGTCATAATGACGGGCTCATCGGCCGCTGCCCAGGTTAAATGGCTTAGCTTGCCTGTTTCCAGCCATTGGAAAGCGATATGCTCGGTAAGGGTGAGTGCTTCGGGCTGCTGGGTTGTGCAATAATAGGCGCAGCAGGGCTTGCTGCGGGCTTTCTCCGGCTTCGACCTTGCCGCCGGGAAATTCCCAGTGGTAGCTGGTGTACGGGTACTTGGTTTGCCCCCGCTGCACGCAAAGGATCTTCTGCCCGTGCCGGATAATGGCTGCTACGACTGGATAATGGGGGTGCATGAGGGTAAAGGTAGTGTAAAATTAATCTCATTCCGCATGAAACAGTACTAAATAATCAATGCCACTTCGTAGTTGTAGATCCTATTGGTCCTAGGTAGTTTCTACCATATTCCTTAAAAATCCAATAATCTGTATCTCCTACTTTCTGTGACAGGCACAGATGTGGGCTATCAAGGTGCTGCTTAGGCTCAAAACGGATGGTGACAGGTAACAAAAATCAGGAGAACAATAATGCCTCAATTTCTTCGCGTGTGTAGATATTAACGCCAATGTTGGTTAATTCATTGAGCCCTCTGTCATACATCCCGGATATGGTGCCTTTGACAATCCCTATCCTGAAATCCCGTTCACTGGCTTCATAAATGGATGTTCTGGGACAATTGGGAAAATTGCATCCCGCAATGAGAATAGAGTCAACGTTTAGCTGTCCTAAAAGTTCATGAAGGGCTGTTTTGTAAAAGGCACCCCATCTAGGCTTATAGAGCATGTAGTCGCTCTTCCCAGAGCTTACCACTTGGCCCGAAAGTAGTTTTTTATGGTCAGGCTGCTGTGAACCCTCCGGTAATAGCGAAGGGATAATATATGCACCTTCTGTATTGGTACAAGCAATTTTAAATCCGGATTCGATACGTCCCCTTCTGCAATTGTCCGCATTGCTGCCGTCAGCTTGGTACAACCGGATAACATGTATCACCGGAAGTCCGTATGACCTGAAACAGTCAACCAACCGAATTAGTTCGGGTAAAATTGCCTCCGTGCCTTCTATCGTGGCTGCTCCCTGTAGGGAGACGAAATCATGCTGCATGTCAATAATAACGAGTGCTGATCTCTTCCAATTTATTGTTGTATAATCCATTTATTTGGTTTTATAAACAAATTTAAAAATTTATAGGAATCGTAAGAACCCTGATACAATAAACAGGATGGCTGCTACGCTGGTGAGAATGAACGATGCTCTTTTTTTAGTTTTGACATAAGTCCTGTATTTCTATGAATTCTAAACAAATATGCCTTGCCTTAATAAGGATGACAGCAAAACGGATTAGTAACAGCACCCATACAGTTATGCTTCAGCAGGCTGAGCAGCAATGCTACGACTGGATTTTTTTCTAACATGCTTTTGTTTGCGCCATAACCAGGGGGCTATGGGATTCTTGTCTGCCCAAAG
>FOBR01000030.1 GCA_900109895.1 bacterium A37T11 | reverse complement strand
TATTTTTATTTTATTGGTGAACACTGAAATATTATCAATTTATATAAACTTAGCTTATGCTATTTGGTTTTACCGTTCAAACATAGCACCTTTACGCCTTAGCCAGATACTAAAACTTACTTAAATAATGATCCATTCCAAAAACATTCTTATTGGTCTATGTTTGTGTCTTTTCAGCGTGCAGGTGCATGCACAGATTTTTGTCGCTCCGGATGGCAGGGATACCAATGATGGAACAAAAGAGCAACCATTGGCTTCGCTGAAAGCGGCTCGCGACAAAATTCGCAGTTTGAAAAAGCAAGGGCATGCCAACGAACCGCTAATCGTGTCGGTGTCGCCAGGTGAGTACCTACTCAATGAGCCTTTGCAATTAGGACCTGACGATGGTGGCACAGACGGTAATCCCGTTATTTACCGTGGGCAGCCCGGCGGAAAAGTGGTTTTTTATGGAGGAACGTTTTTACCAAGCTTTGAAAAGGTAAATGACCACCTTTGGCGATGCCTGATCCCTGATGTGCGCGATAAAGGCTCCAGGTTTGAACAATTGTATGTCAATGGACAGCGAGCCCGGGTTGCGGGTTTTCCTAACAGCGGTTTTTTCACACCAGGAAAAGTAACAGAAAAACTGACGGTGGATACCGGGGGCCGTGCTCCCGAGTGGGCTGTGCAAAAAATCGCACTCAGACCTGAACAGCTTCAGTTAATGCTTAAAATTCCCGAAAAAGACCTGGAAAACGGCATCCTCACCTTGTATCATAAGTGGGACAATACCCGCAAACGGATCAGTTATTTCAGCGCACGCGATTCAGCCCTCTATATCACGGGGCAGGGAATGAAACCATGGAATAAATTGGATAGCGAGAGCTTTTTTACGCTTACCAATGTCAAAGCGGGTTTAGATACAGCAGGTGAGTGGTATTTGGAAGACTCAGGCTACCTATATTATGTACCCCGCGCCGGCGAAACGCTGGCCAATACCCGTGCGTTTACCCCCTTGCTAAGTCAGGTGATCCAATTAGGAGGCAGTGCAGATAATCCATTGAAAAACGTACGTTTTGAAGGCTTGGTTTTTGAGGGTGCAGGTTACCACATGCCCGAAAAAGGCGACGAGCCATCACAAGCGGCCGCACAGCTGGAAGCAGCCATTATGATTGATTTTGCCGGGAACATTACCTTTAGCCATTGTGAACTAGCCCATACCGGTGCCCACGGCATCTGGTTTAGAAAAGGTTGTTTTGATAGCAACCTGGAACATTGTTACTTACACGATCTGGGTGCCGGTGCGGTTAAGATTGGTGAATTGAAGCAAAGCCAGCCTTTGCTGACGCGCAACATCCGCGTTGACAATAACATCCTCCGTTCCGGTGGGCATATCTTTGCCTGTGCTGTTGCGGTTACCATTTTTAATGCAAAGGACAACCAGGTAACCCATAATGAGATCGCCGATTTTAATTATTCAGGTGTTTCAGTAGGGTGGGTATGGGGCTACGATCCCAGCCCGTCAAAAAACAATCATGTTGAATATAACCATATCCATCATCTGGGCTGGGGCATCATGAGTGATATGGGGGGTGTCTATACGCTGGGCCTCTCCGAAGGGACTACCGTGAGCAACAACGTTATTCATCACATCTATGCCCATACATATGGCGGGTGGGGCCTTTATACCGATGAAGGCTCCACCGGCGTGCTGATGGAAAATAACTTGGTCTATGCTTGCAAAAGCTCGGCGTTTCACCAGCACTATGGACAAAATAACCGCATCCGCAACAACATTTTTTACAACCAGCTGCGTGCCCAGCTGGAGGCTACCAAGGTGGAGCCTCATGTGGGGTTTCGATTCACGCATAACATCGTGCAATTTGACCAGGGAGATTTAATCGGGATCCGCTGGACCCAAGTGAATATGCAGGCCGATTCAAATGTTTATTGGGATAGTCGGGGTAAGGATATTATCATGGGCAAAATGTCCTTTAAACAATGGCAAGCTACGGGAAAGGATGTCCATTCACTGGTCGTGGATCCGCGTTTTGCCGATGCTGCCCATCTTGACTTTACCGTAAAGGGCAAAAAATTGCTGCGTAAAATTGGGTTTAAACCCTTTGATTATTCAAAAGCGGGAGTTTATGGCGATGATGCCTGGCTAAAACTTGCCGCTTTTGATCCTGCACGGGCTGCCTTGTTTGATCAGCTGGTAAATTCTTTTTGAAGTTCGCAAAAAAATATATATTTGTGCGTCAAATAACCAGTTGATAAACGATGGTATGAAGCCTTCTGAAGCACACACTGATAAACAATTGCTTGAGCAGATGCATCAGGGCGATCATCGTGCCTTTACCGAACTTTATAATCGGTACTGGCCTGTGCTCTGGCGGTATGCATCACAAGCGATGAAAAGTCAGGAAGATGCACAAGACATCGTACAAGAAGTGTTTGCGACTTTATGGGAGAAAAGAAACACTATCCAGATCAGCCAATCATTGCAAGCCTATTTATACCGCAGCGTTTTAAACCGCGTGATCGACCAGTCGCATAAAACCAAATATGCCGCAACCTATCTCCATGACCTGAAAGCCACCTATCAAGAGGGTGATTATACTACTGACAACCTTATACACGAAAAAGAGCTGATCCAGAAGTTTGAGGCCGGTTTAAATGAATTGCCCACAAAAATGCGGACGATTTTTGAACAAAGCCGCCTGGAGCAGAAAACCCATCAGGAGATCAGCGATGAATTGGGCATTTCCCGCGACAATGTGAACCGGCAAATTAAAAATGCACTGATCGTGCTAAAAAAACGGCTTTTATCGGTTATGTTATTTTTTTAAAAATTTTTCTTACCCTGAACCCCCTTTTCCCCGTCATAGTATTCGAAGGGGATAAAAACCCCATTTAAGATGGACGAGAAGTATATCGCAGCATTGATAGACCGCTATAAAAAAGGCACCTGTACTCCTGAAGAGGCTGTGCTGGTTGAAAGCCTGCATATACACACCTATACACCGCAAGGAAACCCCATAAATGATGCAGCAAAAATGGCAGTATGGGCACGGTTGAATACGAAGAACCCATTCAGCATCAAAAAACGGATGCTATGGGCAATACCATCCGTCGCGGCCTTATTATTAGTCGCATTTGGTCTTTTCTTAAAACCGCGAAAATCCACAAGCTCAACAACACAGCCAATAAAAACCGCCGACATCCATCCCGGATACAATCAAGCAACAATAACACTAGCCGACGGCAGCAAAATTAGCTTAGACAGCGCCAAAGCCGGCATCCGGGTCAATGACGAGCGTATTGAATATCAAAGCGGAGAACTAATAAAGAGCGTCATCCTGAGCGGCGAGCGCCGGAAAGAGGAGGTGGGAGCCGAAGGATCTCTGCCGACTTCTATATCTCTTTCAACTCCAAAAGGAGGGCAATATCAAATTGTTCTTTCAGACGGAACAATTGTCTGGCTCAACGCCGCCACTACCTTAAAATACCCATCCAAGTTTTCTGGCAATAGGAGAGAGGTCGAGCTCGAGGGCGAAGCATTTTTTGATGTTGCCCAGATGAAAAGCAAACCATTTATCGTACGGTCAAAAGGGCAACAGATCGATGTCATGGGGACCACGTTTAACCTCCGTGCCTACGCAGAGGATGGCAGTGAAATAACCACCCTTGTCAGTGGAAGCATTCAAGTTCGATCACAAGATACCAAGCAAAATACAGCTAACACCAGGCTGCTAAAACCCACAGAACAAGCATCTGTAAATAACGGGGAAATAATTGCCAAACAAGTAGATGTACAAGAAGCCATTTCATGGAAGCTGGGATTCTTTTTCTTTAAGAACACCCCATTTTCAACTGTTATGAATCAAATTGGTCGCTGGTATGATCTGGATATCGTCTATAATGGTGAAATTCCAAAAAAGACGTTTAGCGGAAAAATGAAACGGGACGTAAGTTTAGCGTCAGTCCTCAAATTCCTGGATGGTTCGGGCATCCGTTTTCAAGTAGATGGAAACAAATTAGTGATCGATTAATAACCAATAAAACATTTAAACTAAATGATGAACCTAAAAATAAACAAGATGAAAAGTACCTAACTAACTAGCTATAACAATACAGGGAAGTGTCGTAACCACCCCCCTGCGTTGTTCGGATAATACCATTATAGAACCAAGTATTTAACCCGGATGGGACAACTATCCAAACGCTGCTAATTTAATGATAAATTATGTAATAATGCTTTGGGGTATAAAATTGCCCAAAAGCATCCATCAACTACTCTTAGTTATGCGAATAGCTAGCATTTTACTATTGGCTGCTTGTATGCACCTAAGCGCCGCATCCTTATCTCAAACAATTACGCTGCATCTTAAAAAAGAGCCGCTTTCAAAAGTTTTTGCTTTACTAGAAAAGCAAACCGGTTATTTCGTGGTTTATAACGACGACCTGTTAAGCACAACCGAGCCGGTCACGATAAATGCCGACCGGATACCATTGGAAGGATTTTTAAAGAAAATACTCGCCAGCCAACCCTTATGCTATTCATTGGACGGGACGACTATTCTGATAACGAAAAAAAATGCGGCTCCTTTTCCATTTCAACAACGAACCATTACCGGAAAAGTAACGGATGATAAAGGCAATGCTTTAGATGGGGTAAATATACAGTTAAAAGGTGTGGCAGGTGGTACAATTAGCAATTCACAAGGTTTATATACAATTAAAGTTGTCCAAGAGAATTCCATATTAATTTTTAGTTATGTCGGTTTTGGGTCTGTTGAACGGAATGTGCGGGAAAGCAACGTCATTAATGTAGTATTATCCCCCCAGGAAGATAATTTAAATGAGGTGGTAGTGGTAGGGTACGGAACCATGAACCGACGGGACCTGACAGGAGCAGTTTCTTCAGTAAAGGGAGTTACCTTTAAAGATATGCCCGTTACTTCAATAGGCGACGCAATTGTCGGCAGAATGGCTGGTGTACAAGTAAGCAGAACCGAAGGAGATCCGGATGCACCAATTAAAATTCGGGTACGAGGCGGTGGTTCAATCACGCAGGATAATTCTCCTTTATTTATCGTTGATGGTTTCCCGGTTGATGATATTAGTGACATATCACCGACTGATATTGTCAAGGTCGATGTTTTAAAAGATGCTTCATCCACAGCTATTTATGGTGCGCGTGGGGCAAACGGTGTCATTGTCATCACCACTAAAAGTGGTTTAGAAGGCGGGGGAAAGATTCGTATCAATAGTTATGCTGGTATAAAAAAAATTACAAAATATTTAGAGGTGTTGGATCCATACGAATATGTTTACTGGCAATATGAATTGCAAAATTCTACCGCTACAATCGATCGATATTTTGGTGATTTCAGGGATTTCGGGCTTTATAAACAGGTAAAAGGAATCAACTGGCAGGATGAGATTTTTGGCCAAACGGGCAGTAGCTTTTCAAACAACCTTTCCTTCAGCGGGGGCTCAAAAACTACGACCTACAACATCAGTGTGACGCGGAATGACGAAAAAGAGATCATGATAGGTTCTGGATATTCACGAACTAACCTAACTGCCAATACAACGCACAAAGTTAATGATTGGCTTTCTTTAAACCTTAACACCCGCCTCTCCGACTACCGCCTGAAGGGTGCAGGTACAACCAGCGGGACGCGGCTTTCGCATGCGGTACAGTTCCGGCCTGTAAATGGGTTAATGGATTTTGTGGATACTGATATTGACGATGGCGACTACGAAACGACCGCCGCTGGTATACTGAATCCTCTAAAGCAGACATTGGATGACTATCGTCGGCTACACCGGTTGACCTTCAATTTCAACGGTTCGGCTTCCGTTAAAATTTCCGATCATATAAATTATCGGTTTGAATATGGCGTTCAATACGGAGAAGATGCTAATAACCGGTTCTACGGTATCAACACCTCCAACGCCGTCAACTATGGTAAACAGCCAATCGCAACCATTCAAGGTATCACGGCCAATAGTCAAAGGGTTGCAAATGTCCTTACATATACTAAAACCAACATGTTTCCTGATCATGATTTAACGCTAATGGTTGGGCAGGAACTAAACTATAACAAATCCAACTCAATTACCAGTACCTCACGGTATTTTCCTAAATACATCGATGCGGTGAGTGCAATTAATATGATGAGTCTCGGAATTCCGGATCCAACTGAGACGTTTGATGATCCGGCTGTAAAAATTGCATCTTTTTTCGGCCGGTTGAACTATTCATATAAAGGCCGTTATTTGCTTTCGGCAACATACCGTGCGGATGGCTCGACGAAGTTTGTGCCAGCTAATCGCTGGGGTTATTTCCCTTCAGCAGCACTTGCCTGGCGCATTAACGATGAAAATTTTATGGCGGGCAGCCGCCGCTGGCTGGATGACCTTAAACTGCGTATCAGTTATGGGGCATCAGGTAATAACCGCATCCCAGATAATGCCTGGCAAAAAACCTATACCGTGGGTACTGGAGGTGTTTATCTCGATGGGGATGGCGACGGATCAACGCGCACAGCCTTCCTTCAGCCAAACAACGTACTTTCAAACCCAATCCTGAAATGGGAAACCACTATTACAAAGAACATTGGTCTTGATTTTAGTCTGTTTCACAACCGCCTGTCTGGTATCTTGGAAGTGTATAAAAACAACACAAAAGACCTTCTAATATCCGCAACAATTCCCTCTAGTACAGGGTATGCAAATCAATGGCAGAATATTGGACAAACATCAAACCGAGGTTTGGAGGTAACTTTAAACGGAAATTTGATGCACACAAAAGATTTCCAATTAGACATATCATTTAACATAGGATTGAATAAGAACCGGATTGACAAGCTGGGAGATACAAAACGTTGGGAACAATCAAGTGACTGGTTTACAACCAATAGTGGTCCATCAGGAGAATATCTGATCAAAGAAGGGGGTCAGGTAGGGCTGATGTATGGCTATCAAACCGATGGTATGTACACTTTTGACGATTTTGATTATGTGAATGGACAATACACCCTAAAAGAGGGCGTAGCGGATGACAGGGCACTTCTTAGCGCTAAAAGATTTTGGCCTGGGGCTTTAAAATTAAAGGATCAAAATGGGGATTATAAGGTAGATGCCGTTAATGATAAAGTGGTTATAGGCAATGCAAATCCTAAACACTCCGGTGGCTTTAACATTGCGGCAAAATATAAGTCTTTTGATTTAACAGCCTTTTTTAACTGGACTTATGGCAATGATATTTATAATGCCAACAAATTGTACTTTTCTCAATCTGCTACAGGTGGTATTTATAAAAATATTTTAAATATAATGAACTCCGAACACCGATTTACCTACATTGACAAAACAAGCGGGGCAATTGTTAGTGATCCGGCGCTGCTTGCTGAAATGAATAAAAATGCCACCATATGGTCTGCAGCCTATAACTACGGCGTCTTTCATTCCTGGGATGTTGAAGACGGATCTTTTTTGCGGCTGAATACATTAACATTTGGTTACACAGTACCTGAGGCAATCTTAAAAAAATGGCACATACAGAGCCTGCGGATTTATGGATCGGCCTACAATATCTGGACCTGGACAAATTATACGGGTTATGATCCTGAAGTAGATACCAGGCGTGCTACACCATTGACCCCGGGTATCGATTGGAATGCATATCCCCGGAGCCGTACATTTAATGTCGGTTTAAATGTTGAATTTTAAAATAAAAGAAATATGAACAGATATATTAAATATTTTTTAATAATTATATGTGCTTGTAGCATAGGATCTTGCAAAAAATTTCTTGAATCCACATCTCATTCAATTTTTACAGAAGATTTGGCTTTTTCCAATTTGGACTTTGCCACAAAAGCCGTGTATGGAATATATAACATGTTTACGGTGATGGATTCGTATAATTATTATTTTATGTACACGAAATTGGATAATGACATAGAATTTTCTTATTCCGCTGACGACAACGCCAAATTTCAATTGGGTCACTATGCCGGCAATCCTGGATCTGCCCGCTTGGAGACTATGTGGAATGTATTATTTCAAACAATTGAACGCGCCAACCTATGCATCGATAATTTACCAAAAAGCCCGATTTGGCAAGGAGAATTTGCCAAGGAAGCTCATCGACTTTATGGAGAAGCTGTTACACTCCGGGCACTTTGTTATTATGAATTAATTGGTACTTGGGGTGATGTTCCTTTCACTACCAAATCCGTTCAGGCAGGTGATAACTTTAACAAACCCAAAACTGAGCGGGATTCTATTTATGAATATATTATAAAGGATTTAAAAGATGTGCAAGATGATGTACCCTGGATGAGTGAAACCCAAACAACAGAACGTGTAAGCAAGGCTTTTGTAAAAGGGCTGAGGGCCCGTATAGCGCTAGCCTATGCGGGGTATTCGCTACGTAACAAAACCTTTGAAACACGACGGGGTCGGAATTGGCAAGCTTATTATGCCATCGCCCGGCAGGAGTGTGCTGAAATTATGGCAGCAGGCACTCACCAGCTGAATCCCAGTTTTGAAAATATCTTCCGGACATTGCATGCATACCAGCAGGATTTAAATTACAAAGAAGTTCTTTTTGAAATAGCTTTTGGCCGATTGACTTCTGGATCGCTAGCCGTACGAAATGGCATGTCGTTCTCTACCTCAGATCCAAAATACGGTTTAGCCTATGCAGATGTGAAAGTGCCACTATCCTATTTCTATTCGTTTGACCGGACTGATACCCGACGAAATATTTCAGTTGAATTGTACAATTATAATGGAGGGGTTGGATTTCTCAGTATTCAACGGATAATTTCTAGCAACGGTCGGGCATTTACACCCAGTAAATGGCGTAAATCATGGATCGTCCCACTAATGGGAGGAGACTTGAAAGATGCAGCTTATACCGGAATCAACTTTCCCATTATGAGGTATGCGGACGTTATCCTCATGTTTGCAGAGTCAGAAAATGAGCTAAACGGCCCTACAAGTGAGGCAAAAGATGCCCTTTCATTAATACGTAAGCGAGCTTTTCCACAAGAAACTTGGTCAAACACAGTTACCCATTATGTCGATTCTGTAGCATCCAGCAAAGATGATTTTTTTAATGCTTTGGTCAATGAGCGAGCCTGGGAATTTGGAGGAGGAGAGTTAATTCGTAAAAATGACCTGATCCGCTGGAATTTGCTAGGACCAAAACTTCAGGAGATGAAAAACGAGTGCCGCAAAATCATTAATAATGACCCGAAATATGCGGCTCTGGTGCCCATGTACATTTTTTGGAAATATAAGGAAGATGGCGAAACGCTAGACATCCTGAATCCGGATTATCCATTGCCAGGCACCACAATTAATGGTTACACCCGTACAACGTGGCTTTCTGCCATGTCATCCAGTAATAAAACAGATTTCGACCAATACATAAACATGGTTGCCCATGGTTATGATTCAGGTAAAAATAATTATCTGTATCCCATATCCGGCAATATTATTACTGCAAGCAACGGTGTACTGAGCAATGATCAAATGCCTTAATTAAAAAATTAAAATGATGTTAAACAATCCAACGCCACTTTTTAGATATATTTTAATATCCTTTATTATTTCATTTTTTTGCACATCCTGTGAAAAAAGCGAACCCGATTCGGTCAATATGCCGGCCAAATTGTTCCGGCCAGTGCAATTTTCTGCTGAGGTAAATGGTACTGAGGTATTGCTAACCTGGGTTCCCATAAAAGGCGCTTCCTATACAATAACGATTGCCAGGGAAGGTATGGCTGATAAACCACAGGCATTTTCATTCGATTCAAGGAAATCCTTTTTGCTGGAAAACCTCTACAGCGAAACGACTTATGAAGTGACCATTAAAGCAATCAGTAAAATTGAGGGCATTGCCGACTCCGAAGAGCAGCAGCTAAATTTTCATACAGGAACGGAAAATATCTTTTTTGAAATTTCAGATGCAAACATCAGCTCAAATAGCGTAATTATTCAATGGGATGCAACCAAACAAGTATCTGCTATTTTGGTAAAAGCGGATGGTGTTGCAGATCGCACGATAGATCTATCACCTACTCAGATCACAACAGGGGAAGCGCTCATAACTGGTCTGCAAAATGGGATGACCTATACATTCCAAATTTATCTCATGGATATGTTGCGGGGAACGATTTCAGCCAGCACACGAGAAAATTAAATTGTAATTCATTAAAAAATATTCTCATGATTAGATTATTCATATATATACTTACAGTCTTTTTTGTTTTCTGGGTAGGTGAGAACACCGCCAATGCACAAAAAAACTATGATGCCCCGACATTAACGGACAGCAATTCATGGTCTATGATCTTGCTTCCAGATCCACAAAATTATCATCGTTTTGAACGTAATAAATCCATATTCGATCTAATGATGGATTGGATTGATGAAAATACCGACCGACTACATATCAAGTTAGTTTTATGTATGGGAGATCTGATCATTAACAACGATGTTGATCATCCTGATTCCACATTAACAAACCTTACCAGTAGACAGCAATGGGAGGCCGTAGCCTCATCATTTGGAAAATTAGATGGCAAAATACCGTATATTACTGCTTTGGGCAATCATGATTATGGCTCAACAGTAATAGATAATCGCCGAAATTCTCAGTTTGACCATTATTTCCCATTGAATAAAA
The DNA here is from genome assembly GCA_900109895.1 of bacterium A37T11. GTDB lineage: Bacteria > Bacteroidota > Bacteroidia > Sphingobacteriales > Sphingobacteriaceae > A37T11. The sequence continues at coordinate 30,144 of FOBR01000030.1, read as the reverse complement.
ATAGGAAAACCCAAAAAATGGTTAAGGAAACAAGTCTTAATGTACACGGAAAACCATCCATGGAAAATTCAGCTTTTGAATTCGTGTCACCACAAGGAAGGAAATTTTTGATCCTGTGCCTTGAATTTGCCCCTCGCGACAAAACAATAGCGTGGGCGAATAAAGTCATTAAAAAAGCAGCGTATAATGATTATACAGTCATTTTGTTGACACATAGTTATCTGAAATCATCTGGCGAACGTATTTTGAAAGAAAATTATGATTTGCGTGATGCAAATTATGGGGAAAATTTATTTCAAAAACTCATAAAACCATCTACGAATATACAAATGGTGTTTTGTGGTCATAATACCGGTCTTGATTTTAGGAGTAATGTCGGCTTTAGAGTTGACAGTAATGCTGCAAATAAACCAGTATATCAAATGATGTTTAACGCGCAGGCACTCGGTGGGGGGAATAGAGGAAATGGCGGTGACGGATGGCTTCGCATCCTGGAATTTATGCCGGATAAACGTACTGTGAAGGTAAAAACGTTTTCTCCGTTTTTTGCTATTTCACCATCGACACAAGCCTTGGCATGGCGAAGAGAACCATATGATGAATTTTCATTTCAACTTAACTAAAAAAAGATATGAGACCTGTTAAAAAATATAGGATGTATTTATTGCTATCCCTGTTATTTCTTACAGGATATCCGGGTATAGAATTACTTGGGAATTCATTCCAACTGCCTCGAGTATTACGCATTCCTTCGCAATATCCAACCTTGTCTATAGCTATTAAACATTCTCAAAAAGGAGATACCATCCTGTTAGCACCGGGTACATATGAAGTACAGAACGTTCAAATCAACTTACCACTTATAATTTCTTCCGAATGGAAAGAAAAAGGGGATAAAGACATTATTGACCAGACCATTCTTAACGCAGGCGGAAAGGGGCTCTTTGTTATTAATGTGGATAGCGTAGAAATCAATGGACTAAAAATAATTAATGGTGACCACCCAATAGAAGCTAATGCTACCGTTAAGGTCATTAATAATCATTTTATAAATTGCCTTGATGCCGTGAGCATGGAAGGAGGAAGTGGTGGATATATCGGCTATAATCTCATAGAGAATGACCGGGATGACGGCATTGATATTGACATAGGTGATGATGCAATCTCTAAAATCGGCAGCGATGTACGCATCGCTTATAACCGGATTATCAATAGTCATGACGATGGGATGGAAATTCGGTTATTTAGGAGGCCAGATCAAAATATAGATTACCATATAACGCACAACGAGGTCATTGGAAGTAAAAATGCAGGGATTCAATTGATTTCCTATGATACCTTTACCGGTAAAACCTTTAACATACATCACAATATTTTCAGAGGATGTAAAACTGCACTAGGTTGTATGCAAGGAGCACATACAGTTGAAGACCTAAAGGGAGCCTCAAAAATGGATGAAGAAGTAAACTTTTACAACAACACTATTACTGAAAGCGAGCTTGCTGCAACAGGAGGTAACCGCATTATCGCTGTAAATAATGCGGTGTTTAATAATGCAGAAGGTGCATTTAAGTTCTTCGGCCCAAATTCCCTTATTACTAAAAATTTATTTTATGAAAATAAAGGAGCTGATCTGGCCGGGATAGGGAAAAACGTAATTTCAACGGACAATATTTTTCAAAAAGATCCACGGTTGGACAAAAACACTCTGCTTCCCTTATCCCATAGCCCCTGTATAGGAGCTGGTATTAAGGAGTTCAAAAAAGGGGGTGTCTTGATTTTTAAGTCAAAGGAAATACCATTAAATGGATCTTTTCCAAACATAGGGGCATTTGGGGCAAATGAAAGTCGCCCATCAATATGGACCTTGAGCGGGATATATGTAGATGCGGGTCAAGACCAGGTTATAACAACTGGAGGAAAAATGGAGTTATCTGGCAGGATAATTGGCGATGTGCCTCCTAATCTAAAAACCAGTTGGCAGCAAACCAGCGGACCAACCAGCAGCCAAATCTTTAAATCTGCACAATTAGCAAGTCCGGTATTGTTTTCAAAACAGGGAATCTATGAATTTACGCTTAATATTTCAGGGATTGATAAACAGTGGATGGATAAAGTAACGGTTAGGTACATTAACGAGGGCATTGGTAAACAGTGCTTCTTTGGTAAAGATAGCCTATTTTCACTCAATGCCCAGGATTTTGCCTATACTTATAATAAAGTGGCTATTGCTCCGGTGTCAAAAAAATCAAAAAATAGCATTATACTTTTTAAAGACGCAGGTTCTTCAGTAGAATATTCTGTTGGTATTTCCCAAAGTGCCTATTATTATGTTTGGTTAAGGGTTAAGAGTGATAAGGGAGGGAGATTGTCTTTTAATTTTAATCATCAGGAAGTAGGATCCGTTAAGATCGGTATTGAAAAAGACTATCAATGGTTAAAACTTCCACTTCCCATATCTGTGACGCCGGGGCAGTGGGATTTCCTAGTTTATGATAAAGGAGGGGATATCACACTCGATAAAATAGTTTTCACAATGAACCAAAATATCCACCAAATTCATTAAACGTAATCGCTAAAAAAAACTCCTATAAGTCCTTTAAATGATATATTAGCAACAAACTAAAATATTTAATAAAAAAATCACTTTTACCTGTATTACTTTTTCCTGCTTCGGTGTATTACCTATAAAAGCAGCGGAATGGCCGCGTTGATATGGAAATAAGTAAGGAATTAGTGATCTTGTTTGATAAGTACCTGAATGGGCAGTGCACGGAGGAAGAAATCGTGCAGTTGGAAGCCCATTTTGGGGTTGATGATGCCGATGGGCAGCTTCAACTGCTTATTGAGGCTTATTTTCACCAAACAGACGTCATTGAACCGGTTCAGCAGGCAGCAGCCGATGAACTGGCCGCAAGCGCTTATCCCAATGTCATAGCCGCCATAGAAACGGTACCACCTACCCGCAAGCTAAATTTCCGGTGGTTGCCCTATGCCGCAGCGATTTTTATCGTGGCGTTAGCCACAGCCCTGTATTTTTATCAAAGCCAATTAATCGTAAATCGTACATCGAAAATCGTCAATGAAATCGGTCCTGGAGGGAATAGAGCAACCCTAACACTTGCTGACGGCACAAAAGTAGAGTTGGATAGTGCGCAAAGAGGAATCATCATCAACGAAGAAGATATTAAATACAACGATGGAAAAAACGTTCTAGCGGAAAAGGGGAGAGGCCCAGTCGCGCCGGAAGAATCAATCATAAATAATTCATTAACCACCCCCAAAGGCGGCCAATACCAAATCATCCTTAGCGACGGCACCAAAGTTTGGATAAATGCGGCCAGTACCTTGATTTACCCATCCCGGTTTTTAGGAGACAAGAGAGAAGTGGAATTGGAAGGTGAAGCCTATTTCTCTGTTAATGATAAGGTCGCTGGCGATCGCGTGTCGCGAATGCCTTTTATAGTAAAAAGCAAAAACCAGCAAATCACCGTGCTCGGCACTGAATTTAATATCAATTCTTACGAGCCCGAGGTCAAAACAACCCTCGCCAGCGGTGCTATACGGGTGACTTCTTCCGCTGGCGTACCGCTTGTTCTCGGGGTGCCTGGTGAACAATCCATCCTTCAAAACAACGGAAATTTAACCAAATCCAAAACCGATATATTCTCAGCCATTGCGTGGAAAGAAAACCGATTCAGCTTTGACAACAAACCCTTCACCCAGATCATGAACGAAATGGCGCGCTGGTACAACTTTGAGGTATTATATGAAGGTCCAAAACCCACCAATCGACTCATGGGGGGAGCCTTTCGCACGGATAAACTCTCCACGGTGCTGCGGTTTCTTGAAAACCTGGAGCTAAGTTATCGAGTAGAAGCAACAAGCGACCATGGCCACCGTCTGGTCATTATAAATAACAAAGGAGGAAAAACTAAAAAATAAATGCGATGAAAACATAATCCCTACAGACGTTCAGGCTGGCGTCATTAAAGAAAGGAGAGTGGTGCAAACACTCCCCTTAAGTAGCCCCGGATAGCAGTATCCCCATTATCGTGTAACAGAATTATTCACTATCCAAAGCGATGTAAAATTAATGAATAAAATTTACTTTCTCAGAGTGATGAGATTATTTGTACTCTTTTCCATAGTAGGCTTTATGCATGTTAGTGCGGCCAGTTTTTCCCAGACGGTTACCTTAAAAGGCACTCATTTGGCCTTTGAGGAAGTGATACGGGCTATTCGCCAGCAAACGGGGTATGAGGTGTATATGGATATGGACCGTTTAAAAGAGACCAATCCTGTTTCGGTAGCTGTCTCAGATATGCCGCTTGAAGATTTTATTCAACTCATATTGAAGAATCAACCTTTGGAAAGTAAAATAGAAGGGAAGACCATATCGCTGGTGCGAAAACAAACCCTATCATCCTCTCCAAATCGGTATGCTGAGTCGAATGGATCTCAACAACCCTCCCGTGTTTCTTTTCGGGTGCTCGACCCTGATGGCAAACCCCTCTCTGGAGCTTCCTTCTTCTCCAGTTCTTCTAAAAATCACGTTTCGCTTGGACTTACGGATGGCGAAGGCCGGCTTTCTTTAAACGTTTCTTTAGGTGACCGTCTGGAGGTTTCCTATGTGGGGTTTGAACCTATTTCGGTTGTTGTCAGTAATGAAATGCTTAAAAATGGAACTTTCTCGATATCTCTCAAAATTTCAATTAATAATTTGGATGAGGCAGTAATAACTAAAGGCTATTACAGTACCACTAAATTGCTCAATACCGGCAGCATAAGCACGGTAAAATCGGATGTGATCAGCCGGCAGCCTATTAGCGACCCGATGGCGGCGCTGGAGGGTAATGTACCCGGCCTTTCTATCCAACAATCCAGTGGCGGCCCCGGTCGTGCGTATAAAATTCAGTTGCGCGGACGCAACAGCATTGCGAACGGGAATAACCCGCTAATTATTGTGGACGGCGTGCCGTTTAGTAATACTACCCTAAGTTCAACATTCAACACGGCAGGTAATGGGCAATCCAGCCAGTTTAATTACATAAATCCGAGTGATATTTATAGCATAGACATATTGAAGGATGCCGATGCAACGGCTATCTACGGAAGCCGCGGCGCCAATGGGGTTATCTTGATCACCACCAAAAAGGGGAAAACAGGAAAAACAGCGATAGACGTAAATGCTTACAGCGGTGTCGGAAAAATTACCCGAACGTTAGATCTGATGAACACCCAGGAGTATTTGGCAATGCGAAAACAGGCTTTTGCTAATGATAGCGCCACTCCGACCGCATCTGATTATGACCTTAACGGCACCTATGATCAGAATAAATATACTGACTGGCAAAAAAAGCTGATCGGCGGCACGGCTAATATATCTGATGCACAGTTGGCCGCATCGGGAGGTAACGACCAAACGACGTTTAGATTAGGCGGTGGGTACCACTATGAGACAACCGTATATCCCGGAGATTTCAATACAAAGCGTGTCAATGCTATTATGTCCATTCAACACATTTCGGATAACAAAAAGTTACGCATCAATTTTACCACAAGTTATGTGGAAGGGATGAACAACATCCCTAGCATGGATCTGACACAGTTTATCATGTTGGCGCCTAACGCGCCTGACACTTACACGGCCGACGGGAAATTAAACTGGGCTAATTCTACTTTCAGCAATCCCTTGCAGACCCTTTTTCAAAGTTATAAAGAGGACACCAGGAACCTGATTGGCAACGTCGTTGTCAGCTACCGATTATTTGACGGACTACAATTGAAGGCCAGTTTCGGTTATAACCGTGATGAGCTGGATCAGGACAGGTTGCGACCGTTTAGCTCACAGAATCCGGCGTTTGCTTCCAATGCAAATGCTTTACGCCAGCATTTTATGGCCAATAATGCTATTGCTACCTGGATTGTCGAACCACAAATTTCTTACAGCAAGAAATTGAGCATCGGGAATTTTGATGCACTTATAGGCACAACGGCTCAAGGTATCGATCAGAAAACCCTTGCACTGACTGCTACGGGTTTTACCTCCGATGGTCAGCTAAATAATATGCAGGCCGGATCATCACTTTCGGTCCTTACCAATGCCATAAGCCAATACCGTTACGATGCGATATATGGCCGATTAGGTTATAATATAGCCGATAAATACATTGTTAACTTCACTGGCCGACGTGATGGAAGCAGCCGCTTCGGCCCAGGAAAGCAGTTTGGTAATTTTTGGTCCGCAGGTGCATCATGGGTTTTCTCCAACGAAAAATTTATCAATGAAAATTTAAAGTTTCTTAGCCTTGGTAAGTTGCGCGGCAGTCTAGGTACAACTGGCAACGATAATTTGACTAACTACAAATATCTCAGCAGCTATTCGTCCTACACATACAGCTACCAGGGGGTTTCCAGCATCGTACCGACACAACTGGCGAATCCGTTCTACGGATGGGAAAAGGTTAGTAAAATTGACTTGGCGCTGGAACTTGGTTTTTTGGATAACCGGATCATGTTGAATGCCGGCGCATTTCGGTGCCGGACTGGCAACCAACTGGTAGGTTACAGTCTTCCTTCTATCACCGGTTTTTCTTCCATACAAGCCAACCTACCGGCAGTCATAGAAAATAAAGGACTTGAGTTTGACCTAACCAGCAGCAACATCGCCACTAAAAATTTCCAGTGGAATACTACTGCTAATCTTACCATCCCGCGCAACAAACTGGTTTCTTATCCCAATATTGCTGCGTCATCCTATTCTACGAGCTATGCTGTTGGGCAACCCTTGCTTATCAGCTATCGGTATGCTTATACTGGAATTGATCCGGCTACCGGATTATATACTTTTAAAGACATGGATGGGGATAAACAAATTAACTCACCCGGTGATCTCGTGCCTACCTTCGTTGGCCAAAAATTCTACGGCGGTATCACCAACAATTTCAAATACAGGGATTGGGAGTTGGCCTTTATGTTCCAGTTCACCAAGCAAACCGGGCAGAATTATTTATACAATGCTACGCCTGGTGGATATAGCGGTGGCGCAGGAAATCAACCTAGGAGTGTTATAAATAGTAAAACAATAGAACCGCTGACACAGGATTATAACAGTGCTGTTGCTCTCCAGGGTTATTTGTTTGATCAAAGTGACGGTCGTATAACGGATGCGTCCTATATCCGGCTAAGAAACTTACAGCTTGCATGGAATCTCCCGGAAAAATGGAGAAGTGGAAGCGGCATAAAGAACGCTCGTATCTATCTGCAATGCCAAAATCTTTTAACGATTACGAATTATAAGGGCCTCGATCCTGAGATTGCCGGCGGCCTTCTGACCTTGCCGCCGCTCCGGACATTTGTTTTCGGCGCTCAGTTTAGTTTGTGAACATAAATCCTTACCAGATGCAAAAATTTAAAATTTTCAAATATCCGTTACTTGTATTAACGGTAACGCTAACCATTGCCTCCTGCAAAAAATTTATAGCAATAGACCCACCAAATAATCAGTTGGTGACTACCAGCGTTTTTACATCCAATGAGACAGCCACAGCGGCATTAACTACCGTATATGCGCAGATGGTTAAAGACAATAGCCTGATGCCTTTTACGATTCCATTGTTCACGGGATATGGTTCAGACGAACTCAAAAGCTATTCCAACAACTCCAATTACATCGCCATATACCGTAACGGCATTAGTTCGCAGACAAATAGTCCGACCGACAATATCTGGTCAGGTGCTTATAGTTACATCTACCAAGCGAATGCTGTTTATGAAGGTTGTAGCCAGTCAAGCACTATTTCAAGTGATGTAAAAAAGCAACTGATGTCCGAAGCGTTATTTATCAGGGCCTACTGGTATTTCTACTTGGTGAATTTGTATGGGGATGTTCCATTGGTGACGAATACAGACTACGTTCAGAACTCCAAGTCAACAAGAACACCGGTAGCAACAGTCTACGATCAAATAGTATCCGATTTAACTCTTGCGGAGGCTAATTTAAATCCCAACTATGTGACGGCTAACAGCACGACAACCACTTTGGACCGTGTAAGACCAAATCAAGCTGCTGCTTCCGCATTACTAGCGAGAGTATATCTATATATGAAAAATTATCCGGATGCTGAAGCTGAAGCCACAAAGGTCATTTCCAAAAGTAGCAGCTATTCGATGGAAACACTTACTAATGTGTTTCTGACCGGAAGTAAAGAAGCTATCTGGCAACTCATGATGCCAACGCCTTATAACGGAAATGCAAACTCACAGGAAGGATACGGGTTTGTGCTTACCACTACGCCAAAATTCACCAGCGTTCTTAACCAGATCGCAACGATCAGTGATCAGCTTATGGGGGCATTTGAATCAGGTGATTTACGTAAAACCAACTGGATCGGAACCTATATCGATCAAACCACGGTTCCGGCAACCAATTATTATTACCCGAATAAACTAAAAGTTCCCCAATCAACAGCTCCCACGGAATACAGCACGCCGCTAAGGCTTGCGGAGCAATACCTGATCCGTGCAGAAGCGAGGGCATATCAGTCCAATATTGACGGTGCCAAAGCCGATTTGAAGACCATACGTGATCGTGCCGGACTAGGAATCAGCCCTGCGAACGACCAGGCATCAGTTATCTCAGCCATCATGCATGAACGGCAGGTAGAATTATTTGCAGAATGGGGACACCGTTGGCTTGACCTGAAAAGAACGAGTGCCGTGGATGCTGTGATGAATATAGTAACTCCACTAAAAGGAGGGTCATGGACAACAACACAGCAGCTTTATCCTATCCCGGTTAAAGAAATCCAAAATGATAACAATCTCACACAAAACAAAGGATACAATTAATAGACATGAGAACAATAATAATAGCCATCGTGCTTTCCTTATATATTTCAATTACTAAAGCGCAGACAATCGCTGATCCTGTAAAGTGGACTGTAACCACACAAAAAATATCTGCGGACCGATATAAAATTATTCTTTCTGCTGAAATACAAAAAGGATGGCATATCTACTCGCAAAACCAACCAGCAAATGCGGTAAGCACCCCAACGTCATTTGAGTTTGAACCCAAAGATAAATTAGTATTGACAGGAAAAACATGCGAAGAGGGTAGAAAAGAAACGCAGAACGTGCCCGAGGCAGGCATAAAGCAATACTACTACGCCGATAAGGTGCGCTTTGTACAAACGATAAAAATGAAAAGCAGCGCAAGCGCAGAAGGTTGCATAAGAGTAACCTATATGCCTTGCACCAACAAAGAGTGCCTGCCAGAAAAAACAAAATCACTCAGCTTTAAAATTGGAAAGTGATGGAAAAAATTATGAGTATTACCAGAGTAATGGCAATCTCCGTTGTTTGGTTATTCCTTCTTGGATATTCAACCGGGGTGAATGCACAAACTGCTACTGCAAAACCATATCCAGTAATTGGCCAACCCTGTCCGCCGTTTTTATTTGATGATGTGGTAAACTACAAATCTAGTCAGTTATCTTCAAAAGACCTCAACGGCCATTATTATATACTGGATTTCTGGGCACAAACATGCGTTGGCTGCATAGCCAGTTTCCCACATTCAAATGATATTCAAAGAAAGTATGGTGATAAAATTAAGATTGTCCTTGTAGGCTATTCGGATAATAAAAAGAAGATAAAATCCCTTTTTGAAAATATTTCAAAAAGGGAAAATTTAGAACTTACATGTGCCTTAGACACAACAACAATAAAAAAATTTCTGCCAGGAATTTATAACAGCCTTCCAACTTTGGTTTGGATTAATAGCCAGGGCATAGTTGTCGCAGTAACCGATGGCGATGATCTCCGGGAAAATAACATTAATGATTTTGTTGACGGAAAGACTTTTAAATTTTATGATAAAAGTATTGAAAGTCAGATGAGGGATCACGAAGTTTCTCAGAATATTGCCCAAAATAGATCCAATGTAGCTGATAACACCTGGCTTTATACAACTTCAATAAAGAATTGGGAACCTGGTATGGGTAGTGCAGAAACAAGGTATAACTTAACAAAAAAAAATGTTAGAATAAAATATTACAGCAGTACCAAACAAACGATCAAAGGACTATTAAAAGATTTTTATCTTGATAAAGACTATTGGAACGATACCATAAGTTATAGAGACCCCATATTTGAATTGCGAGATTCAAGTAAGTTTTATTCCAATGAAGGTCAAATTCAATATTGCTTCCAAATACAATTTCCGGGCGATGAAAGTTTTGAATCAGCTAAAATGAAAGCCGGGAAAATTCTGCAAATTTACTTTGACTTCAAAGCATCAATACAAGAGCGGCAAGAGCCATGTTATTTCATTAGGGTTAAGGATATAAAAAAGTTGAAACAATTTGTAAGTTCCGGAATAAAGGACGATAGTTTAAATCATTGGGATCACGGTGAAGGCGGAGAATTATATAATCAAAGCATGTATAACCTAGCTCGAATATTAGGTATTGATCTTCCTATAAAAGTGATTGACGATACGGGTGTGAAATTTAAAATTGACATACCCTTATTTGTGATCACTACATTTCCAGCAGATGTAAAAAGGGGGCTAAATCAATATGGACTTGAACTTGTATTGGGCCAAAAGAACTTTAAAACATTGGTAATAAGAAATTAATGAAATTCGTATAAAAATAAGTGGCCGTCTCAAAATTTATGAGGCGGCTTTTTTGATTTTGCAACATTTCAGTTACAAAAAAATTTAATGCGCAGATATTGATTATGAAAACCTGATTTTTAGTTTTTAGCTCTATTTCCGGACTGATTTAATGTAATAATGAGGGTTTATTAGGCTATTAGGCTATTTTAAGGAATAAATTGATGGTTGGGATGTGTTGTGTTATGCAACTTTCTTTCTGAGGTTGTGAGCTAATGCCAACAAGCCTATTTCAATGCTAACTTTATTTATTCCTCTGAGCATAAATCTTTTAAAATTATGGTTATGTTTGATGTTTCCAAAGACGGGTTCAACATCATGGCAACGCTGTTGTTTTAGCCGATTCAGATTGTGGTTGACATCAATGACACGGTTCCCCTTTTGCTGGTGGCATTGCTGCCTATGATTGACATAAGTAGTGCGGTATGAATTGAAACAGATATGACAACATTTTATATCTGCAGCCAACCCACGGGTAGGGATGAAGGTACCTGAGTAGTATTTTCCTGCCGTTTCCTTTTAGATAAACAGGCAAATCATTATGTGCTAATGGTGGATGAGAATATTGACTAAGTTAATCTAACCGATAAGCCTCTACAATAAAATCAACAATCGGTTTCGGGTCCGGAAAGCTGTGCGGGTGGTGTTTAAATCCGGGTTTGTGGATGACGGTGATTTGTCCTCCAGCAGCTTTGATCGCTTTTTCGAAAGGCAAGGTGTTTTCTTCTGGAGGTACCACTTCATCTGCATCTGCCAGCAGGTGCAGCATGGGGTAGTGGCCTGCAATGATCTGCTTTATCTTGTCGATGGGACTTCCGCGGAAATTTAGTTCATTGGCCACGCTTGATAAGTTGTAGTCCTTTTTAACCAATTCCCAATCCGAAGGGCTGCCGGGGCCATTGCCCTTACCGCCAGGCCAGCTTTTAAGGTCGAGTACCGGATTATCTACATACACACAGCTTATCTTATTAGGGTTTTGAGCAGCCCAATTATAGGCATAGACCCCGCCTCGGCTTAATCCTTCCAATGCCACTTTTTTGGCCAATCCAGCATGGTGAAGTAGCTGGTAAAAATTATTCCAAAGATTAATGGCCTCTTGGTTGCCAAATAGTTCAGAAGCGTCGCAATAGGCCACGTGAAATCCTTTTGCAAGTAGGGCGCTATCTGCCTGTGGTTCATGCCCCCAAAAACGGGCTCGCCAAACCCAGGGATGTCCTTCGGCCGTCCACTTCGGGCTAACTACCTTGCATTCCCGATCCTTTAACTTAAAATTAATACACTCAAAACCACAAAAATTACTGTGTGTGGCGGTTATTGATAGTTTTTTGGATATATGAAACGTGGTATCCTGCTGCTGAGCCCGTGATCTGGGCATGTTGCTTATGCAGTAAATGACTGCTAAAAAAAGAACCATGCACCCTTTATTTTTTAAAATCATAATGGAAAGATTTAATGGGTTCAAAAATACACATTATTCAATAACGCAGATAAAAAATTCCCCTTGAATATATCCCTTATATTCTTTAGCTTTGAGAGATTCAAAGACAAAGCGGAATGGCCTTAACCTCAGAGACTGAAAAGCAGCTATTGGTACGCCTCAGGGATGGCGACCGCCAAGCCTTTGACCAGTTATACCATGCTTATGCCGGCCGAATTTCAGCCAAACTCCTTCACTTATTGAAGTCCAGGGATGCAGCTCAGGATATCCTGCAGGATACCTTTATTAAAGTGTGGGAAGTACGGGCAACCATCGATCCGGAATTATCCTTTGTTTCGTTCCTCTATAAAATTGCCACCAATTTAGCCAGCAATGCTTTTCGGAAAGAATTCCGCGAAAGCCGGATGCGGACGGGTGTGCAGCATAGCAGCACCGAAGGTTACAGCCATGTAGAAGAACAACTTTTTCGGAAAGAAGCGCAAGAACTGCTGAAACAAGCCCTTGACCAACTGCCACCCCGGCAACGGCAAGTATTTGTGATGCACAAACTGGAAGGCAAAAGTTATAAAGAAATAGGCGAAGAGCTGGGCATTACCGATTCAGCCATCAACCTGCACATCCAACGTGCCGGAAAGAAACTTGAAGCCATCATCCGCTCAGGCAAAGGCTTGATAATATTCCTGCCGCTGGCTTTTTTATTGATTTAATTACCTTTCCCTGTATTACTTTTTCTAGCTGTGGTGTATACCGAAAAGTTGATCACTTCAACGGCCGTCACTACAACGACAGTCGTTCATAAAATTATGCTATGATAAAACCTGTACTACTTAACGAAGCCGAACTTGTTCAACAGTTGAAGGAAGGTGACGAAAGTGCATTTGCAACCATTTACAATCAGTACAAAGCTCCATTAATATTGCAGGCCAAGCGTAGTCTCCATGCGATGGATCAGGATGCGGCCACGGATATGATCCAGGATCTGTTTGCCAACCTGTGGGAAATGCGGGAAAAACTGGAAATACACAAAGACCTTCAAAGTTATTTATATGGTGCTCTGCGTAACCAAGTCTTTAAGTTTCAGTCTCACCAGCGCGTAGAACATAAGTATATCACTGATTTTGCCAGTTTTTTGGAAACCAGTGCTTATACCACCGACCTCACCATTCGCGAACAAGAACTTGTTCGGATAATGGAAGAGGCCATAGCGGCGCTGCCTCCAAAAATGAAGCAGGTATTCCAGCTGAGCCGCACCACACAACTTAACCATAGAGAGATTGCAACCAGGTTGGGCATAACTGAAAACACGGTTAAAAAACACATTGCTAAGGCCATTAAGATACTTAAAAACAAATTTCACCCACTCATGCTGATTTTTCTTCATTTTTTTTAATTTATAAGTACTTCCTTCAAGCCACTTAGCGGTCATTCATTTTATAAGGGCAAAGAATGATGAACGAAGAAACAAACTATAGGCAAGAAGCCGCAAGGATTTTCCGCCATTTTAGGGAAGGCAATCCGAATGAGGAGGAACTGGCCAAGTTGCAAAGCTGGTATAATTACCGGGTGGGTATAGACAATGGATATGACGGAATGCCGGAAAGCCTGGACCAAATGGACCGATATATGGCCAAAATGCTGAGGAAAAGCCGCGTTAAACCAGTTTATAAATCGCCTTGGCTGTATGCTGCTGCATCCGTGTTGCTGGTAGGGATGCTGTATTTCGTGTGGCCTATGTTATTAAGGCAGGAGATATCGGTGACGGTAGGGGCGGGGGAGAAAAAAAGTGTTCGGCTGCCGGATGGTTCAATGGTCGTATTGAATGCAGGGAGTATATTGCAGTATCCAAAAAATTTCACGAATAACCGTACCGCAAACCTTAATGGCGAAGGTTATTTTATAGTCGGCAAAAGCATTTCCTCCCCATTTATAGTGAAAACCCCACTTCAGGAGATTGCTGTTTTGGGGACGGAGTTTAATGTGAAGGCGTTTCCGGCAGATTCGGTAGAACGTATTTCCTTAGTCACGGGAAGAGTTTTGGTAAAGGCTAATACGGACTCCTTTCACCTGCGTCCTGGCCAGCAAGAAATTTACACACAGGGTAAAGCCCGGATAAGTTTCATCAAACCAGGAGCATCCACTGCCTGGAAAGACGGGTTTTTTGATTTCTTTCATAAACCAGCGGAGGAAGTATTACAGGAGCTGTCGAGATGGTATGGCTTTGAATTGGTCCATGCAGAGGCTATACCAAACAAAGAACTGGTAGGAAGAATGCCAAAAACATTAAAATTAACCACCGTGCTGTTCATGCTGCGGGATGCCGGAATACACTTTCGGATGGAAGGGGATAAACGGATGATCATTTTATAATCGGATTATGGAACATTTTTATTTGCTCGTTCTTTGCTTAACTGCCAGCAGCTATCCCTGCTTTGCCCAAACGGTCAGTTTGGACGTTCAGGACAAGAGCTTAGATACCGTGCTGCAGTGTATTTCACGGCAGACAGGTTATGGATACCTGACCAATAGCCTTTCTTTTGAAAAAACGCTGCCCGTGCGTATCCGTTTCCATGCTAAACCGCTTTTGGAAGCATTGGAACTGGTTTTTGAGGGGCAACCCGTTACGTATGTATTAAGGGATCACTGTATTTATGTTAGCCCTAAGGTCCAAAGTGCCATAGAACTCCAGGAGGTGGAAGTCACGGTTTCAAACGGGTATTTCCGGGTAAGCAAAACCCAGTCTACCGGCGCCATTGATCATATTGGAGCAGCCTTGCTGGGCCGGAACCCCAGTGGCGACTTTATGAAGCGCCTGGAACATACCACAGCCAGTTTACTCATGAACCACGGCGATGCCGCCCAAACCGATGCCCAGCTGATTCGGGGCAGGAGCACGATTTATGCGGACGCCCGACCGCTGATCATCCTTGATCATTTCCCCTATGATGGCGACCTGGGTAATTTAAACCCGGATGATTTCCTTTCTGTAGACATTCTCAAAGACGCAGCGGCAGCTAGCCTTTGGGGAGCAAGGGCAGGCAATGGAGTGATTGTGATCACTACGCGAAAGGGGGAAAGCCCTAAACCCCAACTAACCTTTGGCAGCCAACTTTCCTTCCAGGCCCGGCCGGATTTATCTACGGTCAGCACCATCTCCAGCGCAGACTACATCGCGTTGGAAAAACAGCTTTTTGCACAAAATCGCTATGCAGCAGATGAAATCAGCCCGGCCCATGCACCACTGACGCCAGTTGTTGAGCTGCTAATTGCTAAGCGGGACGGAAAGATCCCGGCAGCTGAAGCCGATGCGCAGATCGAATCGATGAAAAAACAGGATGTGCGAAAGGATATCAGCAAATACCTGTATCAGCCAGCAGTCTCGCAGCGATACCTGCTAGACATCAGTGGAAAGACAAATAAAACCGCTTACTATATCTCCGGCAGCCGGGACCAAGGCAGAGGCGCTATGACCAGCGAGCAATCCGATCGGTATACCGTCCGGGCGGTAGGCAGCAGCCAGCTGACTAACCAACTGGAGCTGGAAATTGCACTACAATATGCCGCCCAAAACAACAAGCATGGTGCCAACAACGGTTATGGCAAACCATCGGGTGCACTCAAAAGCCTATACCCCTACGCCAGGTTGGCAGACGACCAAGGCAATGCCCTGCCACTGTACTTGCAATACCGGGAAAGCTTCGTGATCCAGGCAGAAAGTAATGGCTTGCTAAACTGGCAATACAAACCCTTGGAAGAAATCGGGCAGGAAGACCACCGCCTCAAACGGCAGGACGGGCTGCTGCAAACCCACCTTCATTATCATATGGCCCACGGGCTGAGCAGCTCGCTCAGTTACCAATACGAAGCGCAAAGAAGCCTTTTACTGAACATTCACACGGCAGAATCCTATTACGCCCGCAACTTGATCAACGTCTTTGCCCAGCAAGAGGCAGACGGCACACTGAGCTTCCCGGTTCCCAAAGGCGGCATCCGTGACCAGGAAAGAAGTAAACTGGTATCCCATCAGGGCCGTATACAACTGGACTATCACCATCAATGGTTAGAGAACCACCAGCTGAAAGCCTTTGCCGGATACGAGATCAAACACCTGCAAAACAGTAGCGAGGAAAGCCGACTTACCGACCATTTTCTATCGGCCTACCTGCAGGCAACCTACGCGTATAAGGAAAACTATTACCTATCCGGCAGTGTCCGCAAGGACGCCGCCAATTTATTTGGCGCCAAAACCAATCAAAAGGGCGCCCCGTTTTGGTCACTGGGTGCCAAATGGGCTCAGCCCCACTACAGCCTTAGGGCTTCTGTGGGTACACAAGGAAACATCGCCCGGGAAGCTTCGGCGTATACCACGGCACTTTCATTTCAGTCAGCCCTGACCAAGCTGGATTACCTGTATATTGTATCCCCATCCAATGACCGGTTAAGTTGGGAGCGAACCCTGACCGTCAACCTAGGGCTGGATATCCACCAACTCTTCGGATGCCTCAGCGGGAGCCTGGATGTCTATCGCAAAACAGCAAACAACCTGCTGGGCGAAATAACCCTGAATCCCACCTTAGGCCTCATTGACCAATCGTTGGACAGCCATTACCTGGGCAATACAGCAGGCATGACCTCCAAAGGAATTGAAGGCATGCTCAGCAGTACGAGATACACCAATGCAGGCCTAAGCTGGCGGGGCACCATCTGGTTCTCGGCAGTCCGGTCTGTGTTATCAGCCTATGCACAGCAGCCGCTCGATAACCAGCCGTTGTTTGGGTTATACAGTTATACCTGGAAAGGACTGGATGGGCAGAACGGCGACCCGATCGGTTTTCATGATGGCCAACTATCCTATGCAGGCCCGGCCACACCCAGCCGCTTTGGTGCATTCCTGCATGAACTGCACTACCAAAAAATATCCCTGTCATTCAGCATCAGCTATCAGGGAGGATATGTATTCCGGAAAGAGGCACTTTCCTACAGCAGCCTGATCAATACCTGGACAGGTAGTGGAGAGTATGCCCAGCGCTGGCAGCAGCCCGGTGACGAGCAACATACCCAAATACCATCCCTGGATATCAAAAACGATGCGACCCGCGACAAATTTTATCAGTATGCATCCATCCACGTATTACCAGGTGATCACCTCCGGCTGGATAACCTAAAGGTGGGATATGCCTGTAAACAAGTGGAGGTCTACACCTACATCAATCAGCTGGGCTTGCTTTGGAAAGCCAACAAGGCTGGTATAGACCCCTTTTATAATAACCAACCAGCAGATAGCCGGTGCTACACGCTGGGATTGAAAGCACACTTTTAACCGGATTAGCGGATGGAACACATTAAAAGCCAATTTTTACAGGTAATAATAAGCGGGTGGTTCCTGTTGACCAGTTGCGGTAAGGAACCCTTCTTAACCACGCTGCCCGACCTAAGCCTGCAAGTACCCCGCAGTCTGAACGACCTGCAAAAGCTACTGGACAATGACGTGGTGATGAACGGCAGCAACACCGGCTCCGGAGGGCTGTTACCCTCGCTGGCCGTATCAGGAACAGATGAGGTCACCTTTCCCACAGCCAGCAGCAGCACATTGGGAAAAGCAGCGATCCAGCAATTTATTTGGGGTGACGACCCCTTTCAGGGCCATACCACGGCCGAATGGGATTTGCCCTACCGGGCCATATTGTATGCCAACACCGTACTGGACGGTCTTGCCCAACTAAAAATTAACGAATCAGAGCGCACGCAGTACAACACAGTTAAGGGCGGGGCGTTATTTCACCGGGCCTTCCTGCATTTTTCGCTTGCCCAGGTATTTGCCGGCCCTTACCACCTGCAAACCGCAGAACCAGACCTTGGCATTCCCTTAAGAAAAACCAGTGATATCCAGGAGCCGCTCTACCGTGCCAGCCTGAAGGATACCTATACCTTTATTTTGGATGACCTGTTCCAGGCAGAAAAACTACTGCCAGATACCGCCTATTATAAAACCAGGCCTTCCAAGGCAGCCGTCTATGCCTTGCTGAGCCGGGTGTACCTGTGTCTGGGTAATATAGAAAACGCAAGGTTCTATGCCAGCCGCTGCCTGGAGATCACCAGTGAGGTTATCAACTTTAACGAAAAGCAAACATCCACAAAGATCACCTATGCCTTTAGTCTGCCCAACCCGGAGATCATTTATTATGCCGTGCTGATCGTATCACCCTTGCAGGCAGCTGTCAATCCGCAACTGGTAAATAGTTATACACCGGATGATCTGCGGAAATCGCTGTTTTATAAAACTGCAGGTAAGGACGGGTATCAATTTATCGGAAGCTACCTGGGCACCGCCGCTTTCTTTGCCGGGCTCGCTACCGATGAACAGTACTTGGTCAAAGCCGAATGCGAGGCGAGGATGGGGGAGGTGGCAGAAGCCAGGATCACCTTGCAAAAACTACTGCAATACCGCTATAAAGGAACTGAGTACCTATCCAAACTCCGCGAGCAAGCAGACTCCCTGCTAACCGTTATTCTGCAGGAACGGGAAAAAGAGCTTTATGGCCGGGGCCTGCGGTGGATGGATCTGCGGCGGTTAAATGCGGAAGGCCGTCACATCGTGGTCACCCATATTTACCAGGATAAAACGTACACGTTGTTGCCCAATTCTGAAAGCTATACTTGGCCCATACCGTCAGACGTGACCTTAAATTCATTCCATTAACAATCATAAAAATCAAGTATCATGAAAAAAATCATCTTTTGTTTATCCGTCTTATTTTTGCCACCCAATTCCTCGTCGCACCCTGCCAAAAGTACCCAGGCACCTGCAACAATAACCTATTTTTTTCCTTATAATTATCTCTGGGAGGTGGAATATGTGACCGCCTTGCCACCCACAACTTTACCGACCGTTCCGATTGGCCCCTATGAACGGCCCTATTATGCGGAGTATACGGCCTATCACCTGGATACATCTGTTAGCCCGTGGAGATATTATCCGGATGGTTATTTTTTACAATCCTATTGGGGCCCTTATGAATATTAGGTCTTAAAGCAAAAAAAGAAAAGCCATTAAATATATGCAAAACGACCCATTTTACCCCGAATTCCTAAGCCGCATGCATGCGCTTTGCCAGCTGGTACCGGGCTTTAGAGAAGTGTTTGCATCCATGCTGGATCGGTTTGAGCTGAACCCAAAGGAATACCTGTTCCGTAAAGGGCAGCTTTTGACCCATCATTACTGGCAAATGAGTGGTTACAGTTTGGGATATCAAACGCATGAACGGGGCCATAAAAAGGTAATTCGGGTGATGGAAAAGGGCAGCTGGTTAATAAACTGTTTAGAAATTAAAGTTGGCCTGCGCGCCGCGTACAACTTAGTAGCGGTAGTGCCGAGTGTTCTTTATGGAATGAGCCCTGCGAACCTAAAATTACTTTGCGACCAGTTTTGGCAGGCAAACCTGTTGTTGCAGGAATTTCAGCGGCAGGAAATTAGTTACCTGAAGGAACGGTTGTGGATCCTTTCGGTGCGGAACCGAAAGGAGAAGATGCAGTTTTTTCGGGATACTTATTCAAAGGGTCTGTTTCATAGTTTAACCAACGAGGAACTGGCCTCTTACCTGGATATGTCCAGGCAGTACCTGCCGGATGTGGATTGACAGCTACCTAACATTTTTAAGTAAAAAAAGGTCCGCGAAAAGCGCGCGGACCTTTTTTTATGCAAGCCTTTTTCGTACCTCTTCCTCGGGGATGCCTTTGTAGGCGGCATATTCTGCCACAGTAGTTCCCTGGTGTTTTAGCTTGCCATTGGTGGCGCGGATGGTTTGAAGCAGTGCTTGTGCATAGCGTATACTTCGCCGTTCGAGAAGCACTACATCTTCCGGGTAGATAAAAAGTGGGTTATTCATGTTGTTCATAATGAAATTGTTAAGTTATGTTTTATAATTCAAACTTAACAAAATCAAGAATTTATGTCAATAGTGCGTGATGAAGAGAACGCTTGGTATGCATGAAACGCAATAAACGAAGGTTTTAAGTAAATATGGTAAAAACTGTTAAAAATAGTGTTAGAATTTGTTAAAAAGAATGGTAAAATCTGCGAATAAAAATGATGAAAACTTCAAAAAATAATGTTAGGTTAATGTGTTGAAAATGTTAGTTTTATACGAACTTTTATTTTATTATTCGACCGATTGTGCCGACCTTTATAGTATTGAAACAAGGCAAAAATCACGATTGAAAAGAAGCTTCTAAAATGGCCTGGTATCAAAAATTTTATAAAAAGAAAGGAGGTATTAAAGTTATGGCATGGTTTCAATTAGATGTTCCCTCAGCACCAGCTGACCCAAGCAGCTATTCAGTAAATTCGTCCCCGTCGTGTTCTGGAAATTCACAGATTTGTGCGGTTCAAACGACTGCAAGTGGCTCGGGAGATCCAAACCTTACTGATGCATTAAAAAACGAAATGCTGCAGGCGTTAAATACGCACACCAGTACTACAAATGTGAGACTAAAATCTTAGCCTCTATTACTCCTTGACGAAGGATTTAATAGCCCGGCCGGTGTTTAATCCGGCCGGGTTTGTTGCCATAATTATTGCCTCCCGATAACCATTACCTCCGTTTCCTGCACTTCTTTCTGGATAGATAGACCATTTATTTTTAGCATATTTTTTAACTCTTCCTCCCCTTTCCAGGCATGGATATAAATATTTTTAGGGTGTTTAGAAAAATTTATTACGGGGAGACTATTCTGCTGATTGATGTCCAGTAAAAATATAAAGTCTTCCAGAGGTTGATTTGTCCATTCTTTGATGGAATATTCACTAGCGGGCAATGGTATTCCCGTCTCTCGGATAACCAAACATAGGATAGGACGTTTTTCTATCCGGACATCCAACCGTAGCTTATTATTTAGGTCCCTGATCAGGGTCTCCATACGTTGTTTTTCGGTAAGACTATCCGGAAGTACCGATTCATAACATAGGTCATACTTCTGTGCCCACAATGCCTCAGGCATTTCCTCTGGCCTTACAAAAGCCGTGGGGTCTCCCGACTCAACGAATATCCTGGCTGGTTTCATGAAAGGTAACTTTCTTAGTTTCATAAATGCATACAGGTAGGACCCGGTTACGGGTACATTAATCATATAATCACGTACACTATGTCTAAGTAACAAGGTGTCTATCCCGTATTTTCGATTTGCCTCATCTTTATAGCCACTAAGATACGAATAAACAGAGTTTATAGTATCTTGGTCATGAATGCCCTGAGTATAGTCATAATTTCTAAAATCATCTTTCAGAGGCATTTTTACATTGGGATTGTCCAACATAGCCTGAATATACTCTTCCGAAATAAACTCCCCCTCTGTTATCCCTTTCAGTTCATTATTTTTTATCCACGCAACATGGGGTACAGTCCGGTGCTTAAAATATGCAGATAAATGACGGTCATTTGCCAATATTTGTAGCCTATTGTTCTTTGTATATTTGTTTCTTGAAAAGAAATAAGTGATTTCTTTTTGGGGTGTTTGGGTTACCATTATTATGGCTATCCGATTGCTAAATTGTTTTTGGAGTGCATTGAGTTTTGGAACACCAAAAATACAATTGCTGCATGTCAGGTCAAAGAATTCCAGGATGATTAACTGCTTATGCAGACTTCGAAGTTCTTTAAATTCCGGAATGACAGCACCTATTTTTTGTGCGTTCAGGTGAGTAATTGACATAAAAACAAATAACAAGTATCTTACGATATGTTTAAAAAGCTGAATCATGTTTAACGGGGGTTTTGAGTTATAGTACTATTCAGGATCACTTCTTGTGGGATCAGAAGGGTATATCGCGTGTCATTGGGTGGAAGCACATAACGTTGGCCGGCCAATATCCTCGTTAATGTTTTGGCAAATCGGGGTTGTTGGTTCAACCTGCGCAGATCAGTCCAGCGTAGATTTCGTAACACCAGTTCTTTCCTTCTTTCCCTAAGAACAAGTTCCAATGCATCAATTTCATCCATAGCTGTCAAAGGGATAAAATGACCCTTGTCCCAACGGTTTTTTAATAAGGTGTTCAGGTCTTCCAAAGCCGGCCCTATTTCTCCCTGCCTAGCGGCTGATTCAGCCCTGATGAGGTATAGTTCATCTATTGCTATACCTGAAAATGGAGAAGCATTGATCTGTGCATCGTATTTTCCTTTAAATGCATGACTGCCGTCACCATTTCTACTAAAAAATAAATGTTTGCGTAGGTCGTGATTGTCGTAGCTTTCGTATAATATACTATCCATACAAGCCCGGCTAGTTTCCAAAGCAGTGTTGCCACCTGTGGAGGCTTGGAATATGACTTCTTTATTAAACTTTACAAAAGGTGCTGTGGAATTACTATCAAGTTGACTGTAATCCAACAGGCTTGCCTTATCTTGCAGGGCACGCGCCGCCGACTCGCCTGCTTTAATGTAGTCGCCTGTATTAAGGTAAGTACGGGCCAAAGCTGCGTAGGCAGCGGGCCTGGATGGACGGGTCGGAACGGCCGAAATAGCCGGCAGTAAGCTGGCAGCCTCCTGCAAGTCGTTTAAGATCTGGATATAGGTATTTTCAAGTGTTCCCCGTTCTGACGGGTAATCAATATCCGGGCTGAGCCTCAGGGGTATTCCTGGCAGACTGGTAGCCTGCCCGATATCGTAGGCTGCTGCAAACACCTGCGCAATATAAAAGAATGCATAACCTCTAAAAAAAAGAGCACTTCCTCTGATACGATCGTAGCGTTCAGTATCAGTTGACCGGTTGATTTTACTCAATGTCTGCAATACCTGGTTTGCTAACATGACCGCCTTATATGGCAACTGCCATTGGTTAAGCTGAGCTGTAAAACCAGCATCCCAATGATAGTTAAGCCGGTCTTCATTTATGGTGATCGCTTCCCAGTTTACTAAACTAAGGTAATAATCATCTGCTGCCGCTTCTCCTACGGCAGGGAAGCAGGTATTCATTTCGTTATCGTTGTCCAATAATTCATCGCAATCATCCAAGCTAATAGGTTCTGCCATTTTTTTGTCGGGTTTGGCTTCCAGATATCGGTCGCAAGAATATAGTAAGCATGCTGTAATTGCAAACAACCCGGGTTTAATTAGTTTTTTAAAATATTTTCTCATCTGTTCACGTATTAAAAGTTAGCATGTATACCCATGGAAAATGTTCTGGGCGCGGGTAAAGCATCTCCATATACCGGGTCGATCCCAAGTTTATTTGCCCGCCATAACAATATATTCAGGTTATTTATATACGCATTGATCTGTAGGGATCTGATATAGGGTATATCGTCAATCATATAGGATAAAGCGATGTCCTGCACACGGATGTGATCGCCCTTCACCACCAGGGCATCCGATTTTTTGTAAAACTCGCTGCGGTAATAATTCAGTGGATAGGCGACGGAAGGAACATTGGTAAACGCTTCATCGCCGGGTTGCTGCCAGCGTGTAGCATAATCTTTATGCCCATCCCAATACACCGCAGCAGCGTAATCGTTGAAACCTTCCCTGAAAAATGAATAGCCTAGTTTTGCCTGTATGCTGAATGACAGGCTGAGTTTCCTATAGGTAAACGTATTGCGTAGTGTAGCATTACTGAGTGGGATGCTTGATCCCATGTATTTTAGATTTTCCATGGGTCCGAGCAGCATACTCCTGTAATTTTTACTGATTTCACCGTTTAGGTAGCCCAGAGGATCACCGGTCTCATGCTCAAGGCCGGCAAACGGAAAGGCGAAAAGCGCCCGAAGATCCTTGCCTTTCACAGGATTAACCGTTGTACCTGAATAGACGTAATCGCGGGCATAAGAAGGCTTATAATAATATTTTTTAACTACATCTTTGTTATAGTTGAAAAGTATGGCGCTTTGCCAATCGAAGAATTTGTTTTTGATATTGTTACTATTTAGCGTGATATCCAAGCCGTGTCCAGTTATGCTTGCGCTGTTGAGCGTAACGGAGCTAAAGCCTGTAGTGGGGTCTGTTGGCCCCTGGCTGATGAGATCAACGGCATGTTTAGTGTACCACTCTACACTCCCGCTTAAGCGGTTGTTCCTGCTGTTGAAATCAATTCCGGCATTTAAGATGCCGGTCTTTTGCCAGCGCAAACCAGGATTTGGCGGTGAGGTAATGCTGGCATAGGGCAGACCCGTCAGGAAGCTGCTGCCTTGATGATAAATAACGGGAATGGCTGATTGAGAATTTACGGATTGGCCGCTGTACCCATAAGTCATCCGTAATTTGAGGTAAGGCAGTAGGCCGCAGTGATAAAAATCCTCATCGCTTAGCTTCCAAGCCAACCCAGATGACCAAAGAGGCGTCCAGCGCTGGTTGCTATGCTGGCCAAAAATGTTAGAAGCGTCCTGACGACCACTAGCTGAAATCGTATAACGCCTATGGTAGGTATATGCCGCATTTGCATAAGCCGATAGGTAGCGGTCCAACAGGCTTTCCATAAAGAACTCTGATGAGTTATTGATACGTTGGCCACCATATGGCATATTTAGCAGTGGATAGGTGCCTGCAAAATCAACAGGCTGGTAGCTTAGGTTATCCCAGTTATACCCATACATAGTATAGCCGTTCTGAGTAGTTGAGGTTTCACGACGTTCTGCACCAGCAATAGCCGAAAGTTGGTGTTGACTATCCCACTCCTGCTCAAAGTTTACCTGCATGCGGAACGTACTTGCTTTGATCTTTTCATAAAGATAGTTTATTTGGTCCCCCAGTGGTATGGGTCTTTTAGTCACCGCCCGGCTGTTCCATTGGCTGTAGATATTGATAGTTTCTCTCATGGCATAGGAGCCTAATCCTGTCCAGTCTTCAATCTGCGTATTGGTAAGTTCATAAGCATAATTGGCCTTAACTGTCCAAGATGCCCCAAAACGGTAATTGGCACTTACATTCAAAAGTAAGTCCTGCAGGTTGGCTACTTCCTTATTCTTATCAAGTTCTTTTAGCGGAATATAATCCCAATTAAGTAAATGTCCATATCCTGCTGAGTCCCGATAAGATTTTCGATAAGTAACTGCATCCACCACTAACGGATTTCCAT
This sequence comes from bacterium A37T11, assembly GCA_900109895.1. GTDB lineage: Bacteria > Bacteroidota > Bacteroidia > Sphingobacteriales > Sphingobacteriaceae > A37T11. Next base: position 4,963 of record FOBR01000030.1, on the reverse strand, counting down.
TGGCATCAGCTAATTGGAGGTACGGCCAAAAGGTCTTGCCTCCTCCTGAATATAAGGTGCCGTAGGCAACAGGGGATTGTGTGCCATTACTATTTGCCGTGCTTTTGGCATAGCTGATCGTGCTTTGTATTTGTAGCCTTTTAAGGGGCTGTAAGTTTACCACAGAGCGCAGCGTGAGCCGCCGATCGTCAGAAGTAACCAACTGGTTCAGGTTTTTATCAAAGCCTGCCGAGATCAGGTAACCTGATTGCGGCGTACCTCCGCTTAGATCGATAGCATATTGCTGTCGCATTTGAGGACGATAAATGTATTTCATATAATCACTGCGGACGTCTATATGGCGAAAGGCATTGATCTGCTCCCATGTTTTCGCACTGTCAAGAGTATGTTTACGAATCCTATCCAATAATTCCACCACCGGAGATATCGTAGGATAGCTCCATGTATCGTTAATGGTATTGTCATAGTAACCTCTGTTGAACAACGAATGTTCGTAATCGATAAAATCGCTACTGCTCATTTCAGGTAACGCAAAAAGATTCGGCTTTTCTGTTAGCGTGAAATTGCTGCTTAGGCCGATCCGGGTGTCTTGCCCGCTTTCGGGTCTTTTCGTACGGATCACCAGTACACCGTTTCCTGCACGAGTACCCCAAATTGATGTAGCTGAGGCATCTTTTAATAAATAGATCTCTTTTACATCATTTGGGTTCAGGTTTCGAACGTCTCCTTCGTAGATCACATCGTCTAACACGATCAAGGGACGGAATTCTCCATTGAACGTATTCTGTCCCCTTACCTGGATCATATAGGGTTCAGATGGATAGAAATAGCGTCGGTCATTTAGCGGATTTCGGCTATTTAGGCCAAAAGTTGCCCCAGCAAACAAACCGTCCAGTCTATCCAGGACGTTGGTACTGATGTTACGATTGAATAACTTCTGATCAATCACCTCAAAACTCCCCGTTGCCCGTTCCTTAGGCAGGGTTTGATAACCCGTACTCACTTCCACCTCATCTAGCTGGAAAATGGAATCCTGCAGGCTTTTTCGAGTGCTGTCACGTTTGAGTTTCAGGCTGTCCTGTCGGGTGGTTTGCGCCTGGGAGCTATGCGTGCCTAGAAAGATAACTACCATCGTAAAAAGCACTGGCGGTTGTAGCAAAAAATGCATATTTTTGGGCAATAGTATGCCAGAAGGTAATTTTGCCTTCATTTTTTAGGGAATTCATTTAGTTAAAAAAATGGATGAATGAACGAAAATTGGCTGCCTGCGGTGTTTTAGTCGACGGTACAGGCAGCCGGTAGCGATGGCGTACTCATTCGGGCGCGCAGATCACGTTCTTTGAAACAGGTTGGAAGGATTTTGTGGGTATAAATGGGTGTTTGGTATTGCTTTTTTCCATCGTCTAAATTGGTTTTAGAACGCGACGCAGGCAGGAATGCAGGGAAAGGAAAGCAGCTGGTTTTGGTCCTACAAAAACAAAACCAGCGGGTTGCTTCACACTTTCGAACTGGCACCGACTAAAGAGCCTCCTCCCAAATAACTGGCGGAAATTTGAGAGGTTCCCCGAAAGCTAAACGTGAAGCGCGCCCGGCTGGAATTGATCGGCAAAGATACGAATGTCCGGCCAATGGGCGAACTCACGGTCAACTCGCGGGAAAATTAGTCGGTTTCGTTGCGAGCGACATCGTTTGTTCTCTCCTTGCTAGGGAGAAATAAGCATGTCTTTGGGGTCAAAAATGACCCTATGTATTCTTAGTTTTTAGTGTCTGTTATGTGCATATATAATCTATTGTATGACTTAATGATGCAAAGATAATAGAATTATTCAATACTCCAAATGGAGTGTAATAAATTTTTAAAAACAATGTTTAAAAATCTGTAAATGAATACGGAGGAATTGATTTATATTGAGATGTCTGAATTAGATTATCAGCTCATTTTACATGTAAAAGAATTAAGGAGAAATAAGTTTACGCAGCAAGAGTTAAGCCTTAAAATGGGAATGACAAAAAGTTTTGTAGGGAATGTTGAACAATTCCTTCATTCTAAAAAATATAATATCCGGCACTTAACCCTTATTGCAAAAGCATTTGGCTACAAATCTATATCTAAACTATTTGATTTTCCTACTCCCGAACACGACTGGGTGCGCCTCACGCTGCGCATTACACCCGCACTAAAGAAAGATGGTACGCCTTCTAAGGAAAAGAAGGTGGAGGTGATAAAGGTGGAGCCGGTGAAGAAAGGGGAGGGGGAGAAATGAATAATGAATGATGGATTATGAATTATGAATGATGTCAATCGATTAGCTACCTTAGGCGTGATCAACCATGGGGAAAACCGGCCGTTTGCGGCAGAGGTCTATGCTGTGGCTAAAGCGCTAAACATTGTGGTGAGCGGAGGCCTTTGACTTTCTGTTTGAAGGGAAGGCCTGCCGGAAATTAACGCAAAGCCGGCAACAAAAAGGAAGGCATCAGCAGTAAGGCTTCCAAAGCCAAAAATGGAGTTCAGGATATAAAAAAAGCCAAACCGTTGCGAGTATGGCATTCTGTATGTGTGTCAAAAAAATTATTTCTTCGCCTGCCTGAAAGCAACTTCCAACTCTTTCTGGAATATTTCAGCATCCCTTTTATTGCGTATGGCTTTTGACAGGTTATCACTCACCACACGGGGCGCTTTGGCCCCTTCATGACCGGTTGAAGCACTATTCCTGGCAATAGCCTTGATAGCATCTATTTTTTGTTGAATCACTGGTCTCATATTACAAAGATATAAAATATTAACGATTTAACGAAAACATGTAATAACGGTACATGTCAGCGGGCTTCCGGGCTATGTCAAACGGTTCCGGCCTTGGCTTGAAATAAGGAAAACCTTGTTCATCCCGCTCGATATCATTACCGTTGCGAAGCAACCGAACGTACCAGTCTACGCCAACAATGTAAAAAACATCTGCCAATTCGTGTTGGTTGTAGCTAAACATTCGATGGTACAGGTATGCCCTTGTCTCATTGGAACCATCTACGCCCATACTAAATGGTTCTCCTTCATTAGCCAGCAAAAAGGTATAGGCATAGAACAGGATGCTCGAGAATACGATATTTACATTCTTATGGCTAATGATAGCCTGGTCATCAATTTCCCCGTCATCGCCTAAGGGGCCAAAAGCGAGATTGTAAACATTGGGCAATAAGGGATCGGGATGCTCGCTAATGAGTACATGCAGCTCTTTTGAAGAACCATCAATAAGTTCAGAAAGAAATATGAATTCTGTAAATTCCCTATTTACAAAAAGTGGTTCCAGTGTATTACTTAAGTCAATTTTTATCATATAGTTTTAACATTTGCTTTCAAATTACAATTTTTCCAAATCTCTCTCTAAATCACAGAACTCTTAGTTTTAGCGGGTACACTTTATCTTCATCCAATAATCTATCTTTAAGGTATTCAGATGAGTCTTGCTTCATTGTTTTATGCATTGTTAATATGCAAAAATATTATATCAGTTGTGCGAAACTAAATTATTTATCATTCAGTTTATTCGGTTTTCATCCGCCAATCTCTGGGATTCCGAATGGCTGAGACAGCTTAGGTAGGCGTGATCAACATAGATCTTATACCGTAATGTATTATTTACCTGGTGGGCCATGCAGGCTAAGTGCCAAAAAAACCACCTGCTTAATAAGCTGATGGTTTTGTATTATATATAAGGTGTACTTACCTTAGTTTTTCTTTTGCTTGGCTAAATCTGCCTGTACTTTTCTGACAAAATCTTCCGTTACACTAACGGAATGGCGTGTTCCCGGAATGCGCCGGGAGAGATTTCTGATGAGTGAACTTTATAAAGCTATTCGATGACCTCATGTACAAGAGGCTCAAATGTGTAGCTCTGTTTATCAGGAGACACGACAATTTTCATGGTAACTACCTTTTTGACATCAAAAGATATAGTTGATTGCGCTAGGAAGGTTCGGTCAAAATTATTCCTACGTAGAATGACCCCAACTTGTTTTTTCCCCTCAACGGGTATGAATGATTGATATTCGTGATTTTTCCAAGTGGAATCGACAGTAAAGTCCACTTGATATTGAATAGGATCATCACCGGTAAGCATCCACCGGATTTTTGAGTATTTAGGCGCTTCCGAATCAAAATCATCAATCACCAGACTCACACTGTCTGAGGAAAATACCATTAGCGAGTGGTGTTTGCCTTCTGTAAGAGTGATGGTATCAGTAAAGTTGTCGATTTGAATAGAGCGCGTCCCTGCCTGGATATCCGAATAGCTGATATGGTCTTCTGAAACGTCAATCGTGTTGGAACCGTTTTCCAGCCCATCGATGTGAATAGACGAAGGAATAGTATTCGAAGTAGCAGTCGCGTCAACAACCGCTAATTTTGCGGTGGCATGCTGCTCATCTATAGATTTTTCCTCTTTGCCACAAGAAATAATTAAAAATACGATAACACCAGCTAGTAAGGAGAATGGCTGAAAAATTGTAGATATTTTCATAACTGAAGGTTTTTTTCTTTGATGCACTCCCGCCATGTATGTTTTTTTCGCGCGAAACGCCATACGCGCTGATTACGGCAGGCTTTTGTTTTCTGTGCTGGAGTCTGTTTACAACGGACAATTTGTATTAGGAATATAAATTATACTTAAAGTTTCTCCACAACATCAAGTGGTAAACTAGTAAAATCACAAACCTGCGCTACGGATATACCAGCTTTCTTCATTTTGCGGGCAGTTTCCAGTTTTTCAGCTTCTGCTTTTTGCTTGTCAACTTCCGCTTTATCAGCTCGGGCTTTCAGTTTGGCTATTTCCTGTTCGGCCTTAGCACGTTCTTCACGACGACCTTGTTCATATTTAAAATCCAGGGCATTTTGATTATCCCATCGCTTTTGTAATTCCGTATCGTACAACATCCTTTCTTCGTCCGTTAAGTTATTATATTCAGCAAT
>FOBR01000029.1 GCA_900109895.1 bacterium A37T11 | reverse complement strand
GGGCGGGTTGCAGGTATGCCCATCATCGCCATTAGTTCTGTTCCCGTACTTCCAATCGAATCCGACACTGAAAGCAATTTCAATACTTGTTCGGTAACTTGCGGGATAACCAGCTTCGAAGCGGGAAACGTCATCCGGGTAAAATTTTCCATAAAGTGGAAGCATTCCTTTCCATAGATTTACAGAATCCTTGGCACGCCCGAACCTAGCTGTTCCACCAACTCTAAGTCGCGATATACCCGCATCAATTCTCGATTTCGGGGAATGGAGACTCCGTCAAAAATTTCTTCTTTGCTTAAGCCCTCTTACATTGCCGACGAGGTACGGGTTGAGTTTAGTGTCCGTTCGTTAAAGGAACCTTCCACAAAAGTTTACGTCCAATCTCCCCAATAATTTAATCAAAATACTTAAAGCATATCAAAGATCGTTAATGACCAAAGATAAAGTTATATCTTAATATATGAAAATTGACCCAATGATCTTTTTTATGATATTGTCATAAAATCCTTACCTTTATCCGTTACAATAATAAGACCATATGAACAAGTTTCTCCTTTTTGTCCTATCGTGTGCACCCGTATTATCGCATGGTCAGGCCGCACACATTACCTTTAAGTCGAAACAGGCAGCGGGGCAGGCCGTAAAGATATTGGCACCCCTCAACGGACAATTTTTTTGGGGGATGATTCAAAATGAAATGCTGGATAGCACAGGTATCCTGGTGTTGGAAAACAGGGAAACGGTCCCTGGTGTTTACACCTTTTATTGCAACGGCAGCTATTCGCTGTATGTGAGGCCCAACCAGGACTATGTGGTTACAGTAAATGCTGATAAAAAGGATCGTCCGTTGTCCATCGCATCCGCCGATAGTGCCGGGCAACTGCAGCTCAACAAGCTCAGCAGTGAATTTTATCAAACGGTGGGGATGAACTACTATAAGGCCGATACTTCGTTTGTTAATAATAAAGCCCGGGTGCAGGCTGCACTGGATAGCTGTATGCGGGTATTCACGCAGTTAAAGCGTAATGGTCAGATCGATGATGGTTTTTTGCAGTTTGTCAGCAAAAAAGCTAAGGCTTATTATGCTTCAGTACTGGGCGCCAGCCTTATTCCGTCCACACATCACCTGGTTTTTAAGAAAGACAGCGCAGCTTATGACGCAGGGCGTATCCGGCTAATGCAAGCCAGGTGGCGTGAACTGGCAACTATCTGCGATGTATCTGATCCGGATAATACCGGGCCCGGCGAATATATTGACTATGCTAACCTGATTAATATGTGGCTTGTAGGCTATATTCAAGGTAGCTTGAACGGTACTTTTAAAAAATTTAAAACGCAGGATGATTATGAACAGTTTCACTACGATAACATTCAGCAGTCATATAAAGGGAAGTTGGCGGAATATCTCAGTGCTTCACACTTAGCTTATCTATTGCTCGAAGAGAAATTCCTTCCTCAAATTCCGAAAGAATACAAGGCATTCACCACCCAATATCCCCATAGCCCCTATACAAGTTTTATGAAGCCTGGGATGGAAAAATTGCTCGCGTATCAGGAAAAATCCAAAGAAGATTATACCCCACAGCAAAAGTTCGTTCCCACCTATGACAGCATTAATACATTTGATGCTGTAGTCGCATACTTTCCGGGCAAAACGCTCTTCATCGATCTCTGGGCGACGTGGTGTGGTCCCTGCAAAGCGGAGTTCGGCTACAACAAAGAACTTCGCGCATTTTTGAAAGCCAAAAATATTGTGCCGCTTTACATCTCTATTGATCGGGAAGAGGATGAACAGCGGTGGAAAGATATGATCAAATATTACGATTTGCAGGGTTATCACCTCCGGGCAAACCCGGAACTTATGAAAGACATCCGTAGACTTTTCAGTAACAAAGACGTTTTGAGCATTCCGCGCTATGTGTTGATCAAAGACCGGAAAATAGTCGGTTTGTCTATGAAAGCGCCCAGTGAGAAGGAGGCCCTTTATAAGCAGTTAGAAAGCTATTTGTAGAGTTATAGTTTCACGTCTAAATAATTGTATTCAGGACTTTATCAATTGATATTACACTGTTTATGAGCGCCATCTAAACATTCAGAAACAATTTGATTGGAAAATGGGATGTTCCACCAATATAAATTTGGAAAAATCGCTGCATTTGAGTTGGCGAGAAAAGGACATGAAGGACGCGAAGAAATTTGCAGACATGCGTAAGAAGACGGTCAACGCGCGTTCTGAGCGGCTGGAGCAGGCCAGATGCCGGAGGATGGGTTGTTTTACCAACCGGTATATTCGCTTAGTGGTGTGGCTTCAGTTCGGAAAGGGTTGTATTTCAATTCAAATTTTTTTAGTATCAGCTTGTATCTGCGCTTTGTGGTAGAAATACATATTCAAAATTGCAAGAAAATTTTTCCAGTTTACGCGAAAAGCCAGTTTTACGTGGTGAATGGGTTTTTACGGTGAGTGATTTCTAAAACTAGGATAAGGACAATGATGCTATTTTCTGGGGAACTTTGAAAGATTTGAATTCTTTAGTTTTGGACGCAGTTAGCTAGGTGAGGATTACAATTTAAATTATACAATAACTTCCTAACTCTGACGTTTTGCTTTTAGAATGCATGAGGTAAATAGATATAATTTAATATAATAATTATAAAATCATGTAGTTAAAAGTGTTTTTTATTAGACATTTTCTTGTAAACGTAGTCAATTACAATAAATATTGAAAATGGGTTTATTTAATTTTAGAAAGAAAAACAAAGACGAAAATAGCAATCAAAAGCAAGTAACAGATCAGGGAAAATACATAGGGGATTTGGAAAAAACAGCTATACTTTCCGATCTGTTCAATATATCACATCAATCTCGAGACGGTGAATGGAAGACGAACTTTCTGTCGCATGTGGCTGAAGCGAGTTTTGCCTGCGGACAACCTCAAATTCTGCAAGGACCAGATAGATTTCCATATTTTAATTTGCAAATTCCGGAACCAAACCGTCCTTTTCAATGTTATGTAGTAAAACATATAATTCAGGATTTTATTTTGGATCAGGGCATCGGCATTGCCATAAATGCAAATAAAGGACAACCTGACTGGGTATTTACCTATGGTGAACTAATTAACTACTATTTAAATGAAGAGTTTTATTCCCCTATTCCGAAAACCTCACTACCTAAAGAAGAAACACTATCACATAGTGAACAAGTGTTGATGGGACAACCATCAGAAAGTTTTTTACCAGCAAAGTCACGGACTGTTATCAGAAATTTTTTGACTCAACAAGGAATAAATGACGTAAAAATAATGTTGATGTCACGAAATTATGGAGGTGAGATTATACAGGAATTGGTATCCAATCTTACACCGTCAAAAGTAGGAAATGATCATTATGAGGTTCTTTCCCGGTACTTGAAATGGTTCCTTCCAAATCATTATTCATTCATAGCCATGGACGAAAACAGTTCGTTCAAGGACAATTTTGAGCTATTATAAAAGAATTAAAAGTGTTTGTGTGCAAATGCAACAAGCTATAAAATAAGTTTCAAATCAGTGTAAATGCATTTGTACTTTATAACTCTGTTCAGAATGGTACTGTTGGGGCTTCGCAATACCCTGACTTGGTGCGGAGGACTAGATCTATTGCCTTTTTCATGCCATAATTCACTTAATCTTAAAAGAATGTTTTAGGAGGAAAAGATACATTACCACCTTAATGTCATTATAAATTTACTTCAAAGAATATAAACAATAATGGAATTTATGATTGCGTTTACCTTCTACAGTAACATGAGGTTACTTTTTAAAAAATATATAATAAAAAATGGGACAGTTTGAAAACAAAGTCGCGCTGGTGACCGGCGGGGCAACTGGTATTGGAAGGGCTACAGCTATTGAGTTTGCCAAAAATGGTGCGAAAGTAGTAGTAGCGGATGTAGCGGATGCAAAAGAAACGGTTGATGCGATAACATCTGCCGGTGGCGAGGCCATTTATGTAAGAACTGATGTTTCAAAAAGTGCCGATGTCAAGGCTTTGGTAGAAAAAGCCGTATCCACTTATGGTTCTCTGGATTACGCGTTTAACAATGCGGGAATAGAATTAGGCGGCAAGCTTACCGCTGATGTGGATGAAGCGGAATTCGACAAGGTTATCAGTATTAACCTTAAAGGCGTATGGCTGGGTTTAAAATATCAGATCCCCCAGATGCTTAAGCAAGGCAAAGGAGTTATTATTAACACATCTTCTACGGCCGGGATAACCGGCGTTCCATCTTTGTCAGCTTATACGGCTTCCAAACATGGCATTATAGGGCTTACCCAGGTTGCCGCTATCGACTATGGCAAGCAGGGTATACGCGTAAATGCGGTTATACCTGGCCCTATTAAAACACCTATGCTGGAAGCAACGATGGGAAATAGTAAGACTGCCAAAGACAAGATCGAAAGTGCGCTGGTCATGGGTCGTTTAGGAGATCCGCAAGAAATTGCAAACGCAGTCATATTCCTCTGTTCGGACGGGGCTTCCTATGTGAATGGGACAGCCTTAGCTGTTGATGGAGGCTGGTTGGCTAAATAACTGATTTTAAAACTACAGGGGCAAAATATCGCTCCTGTAGTTTACCAATGCTCATTAAAATGCCGTCATTGGCAAATTTGCCGCTTGTAGAATTGCTTCACAATTTTACACAATTATTTCACAAAAAATCCAGCAAAATTCGGCAAATAAATTTACGCCATGCTTGGTTGCTGGATGTTTTTGTTTGTTTTTAATAAACCAATGGTTTGCGCCTTACTGAAGGTATTTGTTTTACCGCTGCCATTAATGGGCTGGGTGATTACAAAAAACGCCATAAGGCGATTACAATAATTGTAGCAATAGTGTTGCCTCCGGGTTGGGTACTTTATTTTTCACTAATTTTCTTTCGGTGTTCAAATCCCCGAAATTAAGTACGGTAGTTTCTGATACGTCTAATTTAGCAGGAATTGCAGTATTAGAAAAGGCAGTTGCAGAAAGTGGAAACAAAGTGGACGTTCTTTTCCTGAACGCAGGATTGGCTGTATTTGGACCTATTGAACATACAACAGAAGCCGACTTTGACGTACAGTTCAATACCAATGTAAAAGGGTATTTCTTTACATTACAAAAATTGATACCGCATTTGGCAGACGGCGCATCAGTGGTGTTCACTTCATCAAACGCAGCGCATTTGGCAAATATAAATGTTAGTGTCTATTCCGCAACAAAATCTGCAATAAACACGATTGCTCGTGTTGCAGCAAATGAATTGGCCGAACGAAAAATTCGCGTAAACATTGTCACTCCTGGACCAACAGACACCGGTGTTTTGTCTAAAGTAGGAATGCCGAAAGATGTAGAAAATCAAGTTACAGAACAAATTATTGCAACTACTGCGGTAAAAAGAATGGGTCAACCCGAAGAAATTGCATATGCTGTACTGTTCCTGGCGTCTGACAAGGCTGGTTTTATTACAGGAAGCGAGTTTTTAGTGGATGACGGAATGACAAACTATGCGCTGAAATAAGTTAGCAAAAACGATTTGGGGGTATATCGAATAGATTATTTTTAATATCTTACATACACTTTTGTCCGTTTACTTGTTTCTTTTTGATCCACTTAACTATGTGTGAAGAAACTACCTTTTAGTAGGATTAGGTAACCAACTACGGTTGGGCCATAATCCTACTTAAAGGTAGTGACCACCTGGCTCACTTGGTGGCCTTATGCATCTTTGGTAGTGGTTAAGTTATCTATTTTATTGACCGGAATAATGATTCCTTGTTCTAGAACGCGTACCTTACTTTAATATAAGGCATTTTCTGATACAAGAGGTTAAGAAATTGGTCTACCAATCCTCCTTTTAGCCCTCGTTTGTAACGTACATTCTTGCCATCCGTCTGGCTGTATTTAATTTCTTGTAAAGTTGGTGTCCATAATACTTACTCTGCCTTTGGATGTTATACCAGATTGACATAATGCAATTGTTCATTATGCGTCAGAAAAATGATTTCTGCAAACAAATTTCTTTTAGTTTGCTCATCCAATACTTCATTCATCCCATCAAAAACCAATTTCCAATCTTCCAGCCATCCTTCATAATAGATGACAGGCGCAAAACTAACGCTTACCTCATAACCAGCTTCCCTAAACGACTGCATAACAGCGATCCGATCACTAATAGGGGAGGTGCGCACATCTACTAATTAGGAAATGTGGCCAGGCATTAAGCTAAATCGAATACGTGTTTTTCCCTTAGGGTTATAATTTAATAATTCTTTGTTTACAAATTTGGTCGCAAAGGTGACCTTAGCGTTAGGCAGCTTGGTGAAAAGGGTGATTAGGTCTTTAACATTGTTGCAAATTGTGGCATCTACCGAACAATCATCATTTTCACCAATTTCATATACCCAATAATCTGGGTCAATTAAATCTGGAATAGGCTTCATGCCTTGCTTACCAGCATGTCTTATTATATATTGAAGAATTTGTTCTATATGATGAAGCCTGGGCAGAATATCGGCGTACAGGTTACCCAATTCTTTTTCCTGTGGTGGTTAATTACAGCAATGGCGCTATTCCTACAATTTCTGGAATTAGAAGGATGCCTTATCCGCAGCGCGAATATAACAGCAATAGTGCTGCGGTAGCTGCAGGGGTTCAACTGCTCGGTGGTCCGGATAATGGTGGTACACGTCTTTGGTGGGATTTGGAAGATAAAAGTTTTTAGTTATATTTATGTGTGAACATAACAAAGGCTGGCATTTGATAATTGCCAGCCTTGTTACGTTTCTTTAAAATATTTTTCAATCTGTCTCTGGTAATACCACCAGGGGACAGATCAATATCGGGGGCACAAATCGCACATATAAGGTCTATACCTCCGAAGGGGTTGCAGCAAAATGTCCTTTGCTCATTGTACTTCATGGCAATGGTGGCACTAGTGCTGAAAACGGAATCGTCTCGCATAGCAGCCATATATTTGATCGATTTTTCATCCTTATTTTTTCCTGAACGGTTTGTATTATTGGATTTTCTTTTAAAATTTTCAAATCAAAATAAGACTACGTATTCAAATTTTGGGTCTTTTTCTAATGCCTGGTTAAGTACAAAACGGTTTTCATCTCCCCATTGTTCAATAGTTAATATCAATGGTAATAGTTTTTCGCCAAGTTCTGTAAGTTCATATTCAACTTTAGGAATTTTGGTGTTGAAAGTCCTTTTATTGATAAATCCGTGCAACACTAGTTCTTGTAATTGTTTATCCATAACTCTTCTGTCTGCATTTGGAATTATTCGTTGCAATTCACTTGGACGTTTAAAGTTTTTGGAATATAATAAACAAGCATCAGTTTCCATTTGCCATTTAGAAGTTCTTTAAAAAAATGTAATCCGCAATCAAGTTGAACTGGTGTTTTTTTTTGATACATAAATAATGATTTTGCCATTGTAAATTAACACGTATATATAGGGGTAGGCAACTGGCTGAATACGCATAAATTTATGCGTAATTGCCTGAATAAATAAAGCATTCTATCTTAGCATAAAAGAAAATTACAAATATGTTTAAATTTACATTTTTAATCCGAAAAATTGCAGGAATGAGCAAAGAAAATTTTGTTGATTATCACAGAAATCATCAAGCACCTTTATTTATGTCTGTACCTGAAGCGAAACAATATGTAAAGAAGTATATTGTTTCGCACCCTGAAATAATGGAAGGTTTTTCAACACCTGCTTACGACGGAATAACTGATATTTACTTTGCTTCAATGAAAGATTTTAATAGCTTCTTTGAAAGTGAAAACTACAAACTAAAAATCCACCCTGATGAAAGTAATTTTATTAATTTAAATGAGGTTATAACTCTGGTGTCCAATGAATTAGTAATTATAGATTACTAGAAATAAGAAAGTTCCACTTCAACGCAGCCAAGATCGCACCGGATTCTTTAAAATGGTGGGCAAAACACCACCATCTACTGAATAATTAGCTTCGGTAATATACTTTGCTTCTGAAGAAGCCAGAAACGCTAAGAGGTCGGCAATTTCTACCGGCTAGGCCATCAAGTATGATCGGAGTTTTAACAACGCCTGGTGAAAAAACATTTATTCGTTTTCCTTAATGGATGGTTGAGGCATATTACTTTTGAGCAATCTTTTGATTTAAGCATATTATATTCATAAGAAAAATGATACTCATCTGTTTTAAAATAAATGTTAACTTAGATGCTTTAAAAGTTCTCTAAAAGCTTTTGCATTCACAGTATTCTGATCGAAATATTTAAATTCCAATGTTCTATTTTTTTATTGCTTGCTGCATACAGCACAACCGGATCTTCATGCTCTCTTTTTTCTTTAAGGTTGATTTTATTCTTTGCGATTTCTAATTAACAGCGCACAATGACTCGGTCTTCTGACCCGTAAATGATTTTTGCTACAAATTTATGATTGGGCAAAATATATAAATTAAAAACTTGCTCCATTTTTGAACCATCAATAAATCCGACAAAAGAACTTTCTTGTGCCATACTACGTAGGAAGGAAAATGAAGAACGATCTCAAAAATTTTGGATCAATAAGAATATTCAAATATCGGGGAATAAAATAAATAGAAAATAATCGCGTTATCAAAATTGTGTACAATTAAATAGGATAAAACTCATGATGCATCATTGAACTTAGCAAGGCAGGAATTGGCCTACAAAATCGGGCACGGTGCCTACCCGAGGAGCTGAATAAAACACTGAATCTGGATGAAGAGAGTTACCTGAGCCTTAAAACCAGGCTGGATTACTTGTTAATTCAATTTGATGAAAATAATTTACAAACAGCAAATTAAAAAATGGAAAAAATGTATACGGCGAGAGCCACAGCAACAGGGGGCCGCAATGGCCATGTTAAATCAGAAAATGGTATATTGGACATCCAGGTAAGGACACCAGAATCGTTGGGGGGACCAAAAGGGGACTATCTAAACCCGGAAATCTTATTTGCGGGGGGATACGCGGCTTGCTTTGATAATGCCTTGCTCAACATTATCCGTTCTGAAAAGATCAAGGCCGGTACGACATCTGTGACCGCTGAAGTAAGCCTCGGTAAGCTGGAAGAAGGCAGATATGGGCTGGAAGTGACACTGGAAGTGGAAGTGCCCGGTGTGGAACGTGATCTGGCCGAAGAGCTGGTTAACAAGGCACACCAAGGATGTCCCTACTCGAATGCCACACGTGGAAATGTGCAGGTTACATTGATCGTAAAATAATATGGGCAATTAAACAAATTATATGTACAGTTTAAAAAATAAAGTGGTCCTTTTAACAATGCCGGTGTAGGAGGTACGTCCAAGCCCATCCATGAATTTCCGGAGGGTGTATATGACCGCACTGTTGCCATCGATCAAAAAGGGGTTTTTCTTTGCATGAATATGAATTGCAGCAGTTCCTGAAACAATGGGGGTACAGGCTCCATCGTTAAAATGGCCTCTACGGCAGGGCTGGATGCTACAGCGAACATGATTGCCTACTCCGCATCTAAACATGCTGTAGGTAGGCATGACCAAAACGGCCGCTATCGAATATGCCGATAAAGGCATCCGTGTCAATGCCATCTGTCCAGAAGCTATTGAAACACTCGGCCTTACAGAAGGTGAATTTGGTCAGTTTCTCGATCAATACAGAGCTAACCAGCCTATCAAACGTTTCGGGAAACCTGAAGAGGTAGCTAATGCAGCCCTCTGGCTTTCTTCCGACGAAGCATCCCTAATCACAGGAGATTCTTTTCCGACTGACGGTGGGTTGACAGCTAAGTAAAGTGTGTATGCCTGTGAAATGACCGGCAAATCTAGGTAGGTTGCCGGTTTTATTAATAAATAGTGTGAACTGATAAAGTTGTGCTTTGGCTTTATAAATTAAGGTGTTGTTGAAAGCTGCGACTTTACCTGGGCAATTCTGGTCTGGACATATAATTGGGTGAAGCAGTTACTGCATTGAGAAATGCGATGATGGCCCTTTTTTCTTCTATTGTTAATTGGAGTGGACGCAATATGGGGTCTGTAATCGGGAAAAGAGGATCGGCTGCTTTCTGTTCGGGGGTTGGATCAATTAAATGCATGCCGCTGTTGTATAAATTAATAAGGCCAATCATATCACCTCTGAATAGTCCATTGTGCATCCATGGTCCGGTATTCATTACATCACGTAAGGAGGCTGTACGGAATTTACCCACATCGGCGGTATCTCCCGTCACCGTATAGCGTCCTAGGTCTTGATATTTGCGTTTGTAATAGGTGAGTCCGATATTATGAAATTTTTCATCTGTTAGGTAGCGGCCGTTGTGACAATTCATGCAGCGTGCCTTGGTTCGGAACAGGTGCATGCCAAGGATTTCCTGATCTGAAAGCGCTTTGTATTCGCCATCTAAAAACTGATCAAACCGACTACGCCTGCTGACAATGGTGCGTTGAAATGCGGCTAATGCATTACTTATGCGGTCAAGGTTTATTGCTGAGTCTGTAAATGCTTGGGCAAAGAGCTGTCTATAACGGGTAATCTTATGGAGTTTTTTTGGAAGGTATTCTGGTTTCATGGCCATTTCATGGTGCGCAGCAATGGGGTTATGGGCTTGATCTTCTAAGGTTTTAGCCCGGCCATCCCAGAAAAATGACTTTCTGGCTGCTACGTTTAATAGGGAGATGCTATTTCGTGTGCCTAATAGGTGATCATTTCCTAAGGCGACTGCGCGCTTGTCTGCCCATGACATTTCAGGATCATGGCAACTGCTGCAAGAAATTTGGTTTGAGCCAGATAGTAAAGGGTCAAAAAACAGCATTTTACCCAAGTATGCGCGGGGTTCTTGCTGTTTTTTGAGTATTTCCAGGCCCGAATCGGGCAGTGCACTAAATTCTTTATAGTTGATATTTGAATCAATATCTGGTTTGGGCCATGAGGATATGGGTTTACTGTACTGTAATCTTAGCTCATCATCTTGTGGGAAATAGGCCGTTGACAAAATAGCTGCAGATAGAGAAAAGAAAATAATTATCACACGTTTCATCTTATAATTATTAAAAAATACATCCAGCCGATAAAATTAATTGATGGCCATTAAATGGATGTGCATATCGGGTATAGTCGCCAGCTAGTTTAATGAAACCTTTTAATTTATAGGTTAGCGGATGGAAGGCTCCAAAAGATGCTTCTAACTTCCAATAATTTGCTGATAGATAGGTATATGTTGACTGTAGCATTTTTTCCACGCCCGATCCAGTTTTTACTTGTTCCCATTGGTACTGTTCGGATAGGTTGCTATTTTTTTGTATGGAAAGCACGGCATTCACTGTGGTTTTATGGTAATGGTGTAGTCCGCCAATTTCTAGCGAGGCAGATACATTGGATACATCTATCCGGCGATTGGGATCTGCATAGGTTGCTTCGTTTTGTTTATAGGCAACGTTTGCAGATATGGTCCATGCTGTATGTGGGTGCAAAGTGCCATATCCTGCATTTAGACATGCTATTAAGCCGCGATTTAAGAAGCGAAGGTCTTCGGCTATTTTTGTGATGGAGGTACTATTTCCTGAATTTGAAAATTTGGCTTCAACGCCTTCACGCCTGTTATGCTCAAATACAAATTGGATTAGGCTATGGTTCTGATCGCTTTGACGAAGATATCCTATTGCGGCGTATAATTTTTTTTCATTGGCATCGGCAATGTTGTCTACAATGCTAGAGAGTTGTTTGTGAAAACTGAAATCTTCAATGGCAAGCTGCATTGCCAGCCCGTTTTTGGTAACGGGGACTATGTTTAGTTGACTTCTAATGCGCTGTCCATTGATGTAGGCGGTATTATTACTGCCAGATATTAAATTGTTATAAACACCAAAACCGGCTTCCTGCGATATATATGGAGCACCCAATTCATTGACAAATGTCAACTGATTGCGCTGTTTGTAAAGGCCACCGGTTAGGTCTACACTGATTTCATAAATGGGTGATAGCATTTTTCCGACAGACATTTTTAAATAGAGATCAGAGACGGTATTTTTGGGGCGTGGGTCATGGTCGCGATAGGCTTGAACTCCACGAAAGCCCCCACTGAAACCATAGGTTAAAGTTTTCCACCGGTTGGCGTAGCCTCCCTCAAAAAAATAGGTCTCAGATTGGAGATCGCCGCCTATCGTGTCAGCCATCACGTATGGATAGATTATTTCATAATCGAGTGATTCGTTATAATTGATCCCTAGCAACTTTTTGTTAGCATAATACGCTTTACCCCAAAGAGCCTGGTCTTTTCCTGGCTTCTGATAAGATTCTGATAAGATTTGCCAGCTCTTTTGGCCATTGCCCAGTTGGTAAATGTATAAATCGTTCTGCTGGTCATTGTATTGACCAAATATCTGCGAATATGAAAAAGTGTGCTGGTGTGGTTTTAGTGCCGGACTTTCATAAAATTCATTTTGTAGCTGAAATAAACGCATGGTCTGCTCCAGTTCCAGCCCGCTAGGTTCATAAACTACCGAATCCTGGGCATATACATGTCGTATGCCCAGGAGTATCAGCATGCAGATATATTTACGGATATTCATGATTTATTGCAAGGAAGGCACCTGTTCTGCATTGAAATCGACGGTAGAGTTATTGGTGTCCTGCAAGATCTGCTGGCCATCTTCAGAGGTGCTTAACACTTTGCGCTGTACGCTTTTGCCATAGCGATTAGGATCGGCATCAACCGTGCCACAATAGGTCCATCCCATATCAAGCGAAGGGTCTGTAACGATCATTTGAAATTCTGAAGCTACGCTAAGATTTACGGCATCTGCTATTAAGGTATTTGGGATTTTATAAGCATTGAGGTTAAGCGTAGTCCCACTTGTTAAGGTATAGCTATAGGTATAATAGTTGGCCGTTTTAAAATTGTCAATATTAATGCCGTTAAACTTGGCCAGGACAAAGCTTCGGAACCCTCGATTGTGGATGGCTATGTAACGAGTGATGTTGATAGCGTCTGGTACTTGTGGGTTATCTACATTGATACTAGCCAATAAAGGGATTTCAAGGTCCGCATGGCTCAGGTCGATTGAATTGACATTGTATTCTTTATGGTTAATGGCATTCTCTGCAATTACATAGGTGGCTCCTGGCTGTACTGGGTGGTCTTTACCGCTTCCGGGTATCATAATAATTTCACCCGAAGTGAAGGCTTCGGACATAAGGTCTGGTGTGTATTGGTGCGAGCTGGTAGTCAAAAAAGAAGATTGGGCAATAACCAGACTGTCAGCATACAGCACTTCGTTTGAATTGTTTTTTAGAATAATATATTTATCTCCGGAATACTGCTTGCCTTCGGGTGTAACAGACCCCGTAAAATAAATCTCCTGGAATACAAAACCCGCATTTTCATTGTACACGAATAACGGAAGGCTCAGATTGACACTACTTCCGCTTACGACAAAATTTTCTTTATATCCACGTATTTTTATAGTGTTGACAACTCCTCCAATGCTATATTCCGCTTCCCCTTCCAAGCTTACATTGTAAGCGCCCTCTGGCAGCGTTGTAGATAGGCTATTTGTTTCAGGAACTTGGCTGATGGTTTGCGAAGTTCCGCTGTTTATTTCTTGGAAAGAAATGTTCAGGCTGGTAAATTTACTGATTTCCAAGTTCGGCGGATTAATTAGTCCAACTTCAACTCCAGTCTTTTTGGTGCTGGGATCGTCATCTTTTTTGCAGGAATGCAGGATGGTTAATGTTATTAGTAGGTAAAAGTAGAAAAATGTGTTTCTGGTGTTCATATGTTTTTTATGAATTAAAAATTAAAAATTTACGTTTAGTTCCATGCCAAAATAGGGACTGTCAAGGCCCTGACGCCGTATTTTTACCCCGTAGGAAATGTAGTCTGGCGAGTAGGTGACGATGCGGTTTACAAACATGGATATGCGCGCCCTTTTCTTCAAATTCTTGGAGGCTTTTAGGTTGATCTCCATATCGAGCGGCGTTTTATATTTTCTAAATTGCGTTTCGTTGTAGTTTTTATTGAGGACCTGAAGGTTAGGGTCAGTTTTATCGGCTTCTGTATAATCATAAATGTTGCCCCCTATATCCATGTATTGGTAGGGTGTACCTGACTTATAGGCACTTTGGCTGGTTGAGAACCATGTGCTTTGGATGGAAGCAGATAAATTAAGTCCTGTTTTTGGCAAATAGCTGTCTATGGTAAGATTAGTGTTAAATTGCTGACTTAAATAGCCGTCGTCATCTTGGTAAAAACCGATATATTGCCTAACCTTTCCATCTGTGATGGTTTTTGTATCTATAATTTCAGGATTAGGCAAACTATTGAGATAGGCAGTTTTAAACCAAGCTCCATTGAGGGTGAACCGGGTATTAATGACCGATATGCGGGCTGTAGTAAGCTGATATTCTATTCCTTCTTTGATGGTCGCACTACCATTACTGGGTATGCTATAACTATAGTATTCTTTGAGTTCTTTATAATCGAAATCACTTAAAGATGGTGCTGCGGTCATATTGGCTGCATCCACAGAACTGTTCAAGTAGGATTTATAGGCAAAGGCACTGTATTGACTTGTTGATCGAAAACCTGATGTCATCTTTTCCCGGTAATACGTTACCGATAGGCGGTTCCCCATAAATGAAATATCCGTATTAAATTCCCATTTTTTGTTTCGGGCAGCTGTAAGATTATAGTTACTGCCATCTAATATATAGGTCATCACATTGGCTTTTCTGTATTCGGCATTATTATGATAGAAATTTAGCTGTATGAGATCTACATATTGCGGATCAGGATATAGTTGTTTTAGGGTAGGAAATTTAGTTAACATGCCCCAACCACCTCCAAATGATAGGGAAAATGGGTTTTTACCCATATGAAAAGTAGGAATGCTCCATCTAATATTGACTCGCGGGTCTGCATATACGTGGTTGGCAAGGAGATATTGGGAGCCCATTCCTAAAAGGCTGCTGGCACGAACACCTGCCACAGCGTCTATCTGCTGGTTGCCGATTAGTAGGTTGACAGCGTCTTCGCCGTAAAAAGAGAGGTTCTGCATGGAAGGGATGCTTTTAAAAGCCCTTGGCCTGTTGGTAGACGCGGATGAAGATAACGGGAAATTTAGATCGTAAACCTGACCATTTCCGTAATTCTTGCTGAAGTTGGCTTCTGATCCTATTTTGAACTGGTGACGGATAGAACCCGTAAAATACCGCAAATTTGTAGCGGCTTTTATATAGGCATTGAAGGGTTTGCCATCAACAATCATATGCCCGGTGTATGATGGTGTTATATACGAGGCATCATGGGCTCCTTCTACCAGCGAGTTGGCGAGAATGGCTGCAGACCCTGCTTGTATTAATTTTACCATATCTATCTTATCCAGGTCATAACTTAGTTTCGCTGTCAGATCAATGGAGTTTACAAAGCTTTGTTGGTCCTTGAGCTTTAAGCTAAATTGATGAAGCATGGCATAACTCTGATAGGATGACCGATAACGGTCCGTTGCGGCATAGGAATTATCAGGATCGTCTTTTTCGTTGTCTATATTGCTGGCTAAATCCAATGCAGCATTCCATTTGATACTGCTGCCAGAGAATTCCCAACTTTTCTCGGTACGTAGGGAAGTTCCCAATCTTTTATAATTTTCATAATTATTTCGGGGGTCGGATTTTGAATCGAGAAAGTCTGCATCCAAGTTTATAGTAAAATTGTTTTTAAAGGTGATCCCTTTACTACCGGCGACCAATTTGCTGAATCCATCCGATTTGATGCGAATACTGAGTGGACTCTGACCTTTTTTTCGTTCAATTTTGATGAGGCCACTTGTGAGGTCGCCGTATTCCACGGACGAAATTCCACGAACAATTTCTACTCGGGCAATTTGATCGGTTGATAGTGTCCGCATGTCAACCCCTTTGTTTACTGAAACCCGGTCGTCATTGGGGCTTGATAAAGAAAATCCAGAGAGAGTTTGCATATTAGCGGAGGTATTTATGGGTGCATTATCCACATAGAAGGCGATGCCCAATGAAGTTGCATCAAATTGATTATTGGGTGGGTTAGATTCCCTTATTCTCACCTGGTTCATTTCAGTTAAATTTGGATTTGTTGAAGTGCCTCCTGGTAATAGCTCCAATAGGTCTGTAAAACTAGACGGTTGCAACAACTGCATGGCATCCCGGTCTATGATGGATGAACTCGTAATTCCTTTGGATTCCGCAGCCGTGACATAAACTTCATTAAGTTCACTAAGTAGCTGTGTTAAAGGAATTATTAAATTTTCATTTTTATTTAACCGTATTCCAATATCCTGGGATTTATAATTTAAAGCAGAAACCGTAATACTATAGAAATTTGATGGTAGCTCTTTGAACATAAAAAATCCGTTTTGATCACTCACCGTTTTATAGGTGGTGACATTTTTACGTGCATATACTGTTACATAGGGGACGGGTTTATTAAGGACTGTATCTATAAGGGTTCCACTTAATGACCAATGATGCGATGACTGTTGTGCCGTAGTTGGCAATATGCCTATAATTAAGCAGCAAATTAAGGTATTCCAACAAGCGCAAACTTTATTCACGTATAATTATTTATTTAGATTAAATTTAAAAAGGCAAAAGTAGTAATTTATTAAAAATACTTGGAGCTGGAAAATGCATAATTTTCTGAATTTACATTTACATTCAATAAATGTAACGAAAGCATGTAAAGTTGATAAATAATGTAATTTGTAATGACTCCGGAATGATCTTCTAAATGGAACTGGGTGAGCCTATGATCGGCAAATATTTGGCTGAGGAGGTCTGCGTAATAGTTTAAGTTTAGCATTATATAGGGTTCTCCGATCCAGTACGGCATGAGTTCCTTTAGGCATTTGTGCCCGTTGCTCTGCTTATAAACAATGAAGCAAATCTGGACGAAAACAGAGATATCACATTTTATTAATGTGTTGGTAAACAAAAATTTTTAAATCAATTAGATTTACCCAAAATAAAATCAAACTTTGTAGTACCCGTTTTTTTTAAATTTTTAATTTCCTTTTCAATCAATTCTTTTAAAGAGTTTGCAACTACGTTTCGTTGCCAGGATTCATTTTGTAATTCTACAATCTGCCCGTATTTGCCTTTTTCAGATGGGTCTGTATCATAAAGTAAGTAATCACCATTCATACCTGTCGCAAAAGGTATCCAACGTGGATTGGTATAGCCATTTAAATACAGTTTTTCAGAAAGGGGAATTAAAATATCATTTTCAAAGTCTTCTTCTTCCTGAAAATCCATAATATTCCATTCTTCAGAAATGTCCTGAAACGGTATTAGATAGTAATCCCACCCATTTACTGAAATACTGAAAGCAGAGGTGACCGGATGATACTCCACATTTTGTATGCGATAAAAATAGAGAAGCTCTTCAGGAATGCTAGTGCTATCATCTATTATCGTATATTTTTCTATTTCTTCTTGTGAAATTCCTTCTGTTAAATTATAATACTCATTATCTTTTGGAACGAATTGATTTATACTATCTATCCAGTTTTGCCATAGCTGTTCTAAATACGAATAATCCTGCTCTATGGGAGAGGATGGGGATATTTGAGTGCGTACCATAGATCTGTTCAAATATTTCTTATTGGTTGCTTCAAGTTTCTTTTTTATTATGGCGAAATAGGATAAGATTTCCTTGTATTTTTGGTAATGGGTAATGGATACATGATAAACTTCGCTGTCATACCCGTCTGTATATTGAGTATTCAAGGTTACGATTTCTGTGCCTGATTCGTCTTTATTTATGTCTAAATGATAAAAGATATTTTGGGCATCATCTTTTGCGTACGGCATACTTTTGACTATACTGATTCTTGGACAGCCATCCTCTATGTTTTCATTCTGCCTGAATTGCACCATTAAATTGCCGATATAGTATGATTTGCCTTCATCGTTATAATAATCACTGTATTGTTTTTTGACAACCGGAAGTGCCAATATATCGTATATGTCCTGTACCGTGATTTGCCTGGAAAATTGTTGTTGATAGTATTCGGCCGCCGAAAAATCCAATAAAAGGTTCTTCCACGCTTTTTCTATGAATTCCTTTAACGGTAGGGGTGTCTGCTGGAGATCAAGGGTGTGCCACTCTTTATCTTCCTCAATAAATGATTTGTATACAATTCCTCTTCGTAAATTGCCTTCATAATTAAAATAAAATATCATTACGGCATACTCTTGTTTATATTGCAAATAGATGTTTGTTGAAAAAGGCTTGTTAGGTTGCGTTCTCACACGTTTATAGGTGTCGAAATGCTCAAATTCCAGTTCTTTCAAATGGGTTTCGTCGTCGCCGAATAGCGCAAATAAGTCGGATATACGGAAACGTTCCATATGATTATCCGTGAGATTATAGTTTTCAAACACAAACGGTATGTTGTCCTCAGGAAGCGCTTTAATTTTGTCGTGTAGGATTGGTGTATTTTTATGCAGTCGATTAATTAACTCAATTGTATTAAGCCAATTCTTATAGCTGTAAATTTCTTCATCTATTTCTTCTTCCTTTAAAAGGCATTCTTCTTTGAATGCAGTTTCCATAATTTCTCGAGCATATACACCATGGGCTTCATTATCGTCTATCAATAATCCGACATTTATATTTTCATTATTGTAAAATCGCTCGCTATCAAAATTGTAGTCGGATGCCATCAGAACCTTTGCGGTAATATTTCCTTCTACAATTAGTTCTCCGTGATTGTAATCGCCCCAAAATAGATTGTGTACAATAAGATTTCCGGTTACATAGATTTCCTGTCCGCCGACTAGTATATTATCTGCTTCCAAATTTCCAAGAACCATGACAGACACAGCGCCATCTGTTTCTTCGTTAAAAATATTTTTCGCAATAACATTGCCATTTACTAATATTAATGATACCCGATCTAAATAGGTTTCATCAGTTAAGTTAATCTGGAGATGAATATAATCTAGATTAAGATGCTCAAAAAACACATCTCCTTCTGCATATGCAATTATTTCCTTTTCGCACTCGTACTTATCATAGGCTAGTCTTTGTATCCACCAGGAATTCTGGGGGAGTATGTTCATTATTTCTGTATACTTTTTTATTTGGAATATAGTGGACATGTTTTTTAACTTTTCTAATAACTAACTTTTCTTAAACATCACATGTTTATTTCCGTGTTGCTTTGTTCTTTTATCAATTATAAAAAATTAATTTCGCTCTTAAAAATTTCAGGTATTTGAAACACCTTTTAAAGGTCAGACATTTTCGGGGAATTGCGTGAGATAATAAGTATAAAATAGGTTGTACAAAAAACCGCACAGTACTTGTACTGCAATGGCAATCACGAAGAAAAGGCTGCTGCAAAGGGTTGAGGCGTTTTGAGCGACTCACCACTAATAAGAGCCTCCAGCGCGAACATGAGGAAGGCATATGCGCCCAATTTCGCCATAATCGATGAATATTAAAACCCAATTTAATCATTTTTTAAATATTAGCCACACACTAATAGATGCGATCTCCTAAGCTTTAGGTAGGGCTTACTAGATAATCGTGTGCCAGAAATTTTGTCAAGGGTGCCATAAAAAAAACTATATTTGCGCTTCAAAAATAAGTGCGTAACGAATGAACATATCCTATAACTGGCTTAAGCAATTTATATCCTTTAAAGAATCTCCACAGGAATTGTCATTTATTTTAACAGATATTGGGCTTGAAGTTGAAGCTCTACATATAAAACAAGCGATTCCGGGAGGTTTGGAAGGTTTGCTCATTGCGGAAGTTAAGACCTGCATTCCGCACCCCAATGCTGACCGGTTGCGGATTACTACAATTGACGCTGGGGGCGATGAATTGCTACAGGTAGTATGCGGGGCACCGAATGTAGCCGCTGGGCAGAAGGTGGTATTGGCACCTGTGGGTGCTACTGTATATCCGCTGCAAGGAGAACCGTTTAAGATCAATAAATCTAAGATTAGGGGAGAGGTTTCTGAAGGGATGATCTGCGCGGAAGACGAAATTGGCTTAGGGCATTCACACGAAGGCATTTTAGTTTTGCAAGCAGACGCAGCAGTTGGGAGCCTGGCAAAAGATTTTTTTAAGATTGAAGACGATTACCTATTTGAAATTGGGCTCACCCCCAACCGGGCTGATGCGGCCTCTCATCTTGGTGTGGCCCGTGATCTGGCTGCTTTTCTACGCAAACGCTATAATCTGCCCGATGTTTTGGGTTTTTATGCCCCTATCTCAGCAGCAAGCATTCCTGTTAAGGTTGAAAATGCGAAGGCATGCCCGCGCTATAGTTCGCTTAGCATTTCAGGGGTAACAATAGCTGAATCGCCCGATTGGCTGAAAAATAAACTAAATACTATTGGCGTGCGACCCATAAATAATGTGGTAGATGTAACCAATTATGTATTGCATGGTTTAGGGCAGCCTATGCATGCGTTTGACGCGGATAAGATAGAGGGGGCTGCTGTACGGGTAAGAAATGCTACCGAGGGGGAAATTTTTACGACGCTGGATGGCGTGGAAAGAAAGCTTTCATCCGAGGATCTGGTCATAGCCGATGCGGTAAAGCCATTGTGTATTGCTGGGGTATTTGGTGGATCTCATTCAGGTATCACTTTAGAAACAACTAACATTTTTCTGGAAAGTGCCTATTTTCATCCAGTATCTGTGCGTAAAACATCTAAGCGCCATGGTTTGAAAACAGATGCTTCGTTTCGTTTTGAACGGGGCACCGATCCGAATATGACGGTCTTGGCTATCAAATATGCTGCTTTAGCCATCATGGAGCTTGCCGGAGGTACCATTTCGTCAGGATTATCTGATTTTTATCCTGAACCGATACAGCCTTTCAAGGTTTTGATCGATTATAAAAATATACAGCGGCTAATTGGTGAGCCTATACCCGAAAATGAGATCAAATCAATTATTACGTCGCTTGGTATAGCGGTTAAAGAGGAAACGGAGACCGGACTGAACTTGGAAGTCCCCCCTTACAAAGTAGATGTGACGCGAGAAGTTGATATCATCGAGGAAGTGTTGCGAATATATGGGTACAACCGTATAGGAATAGGTAACCAGATAAAGGCATCGCTTAATACTTCCCCAAAGCCGGATAAAGAACTCATACAGAACCAGCTATCAGATCTGTTGATTGGAAATGGTTTTCACGAAATTTTGTCCAATTCATTGACAAAAGCTGCATATGCAGACGATTTGGAAAGCTTAGTAAAAATAGTAAATCCATTGAGCACTGATTTGGACTCCATGAGACAAACGCTTCTATTTTCAGCGTTGGAAGCGGTTGCTTATAATCAGAAGCGCAGAAATGCCGACCTTAAGTTATTTGAATTTGGCAAGTCATACCATTTACTGGAAGAAGGTTATAAAGAAAGGCAGCACCTGTCTTTATTAATAACAGGCTTGCAACATGCAGTGCAATGGAACCAGTCCAGTAAACCTACAACTTTCTTTCTGCTCAAAGGGATAGTAGATGGTATATTAAAAAGGTTAAATATTCGGGGGCTTGAGGTTGATGATAACCCCGGAAGCCATTTCTCTTATGGTTTACGGTACCTGCGTGGCCCAAATGTGCTATTAAGTTTTGGTGCCGTTAATGATGCAGCTAAGAAATTGGCAGACGTAGAAGGAGAAGTGTTTTATGCTGATCTAGATTTCGATCTATTGCTTAAAACCATCCGTAAAAATAAGATTAAATATCAGGAGGTAACTAAATTTCCTGCGGTAAGAAGGGACCTGTCATTGCTAATTGATCAGAACGTTTCTTTTGGCTTATTAAAAGCCATTGCAGAAAAAACCGAGCGCAAGTTACTTAAATCTGTACAGGTGTTTGATGTATACCAAGGTGACAGCTTGCCGAAAGGCAAAAAGTCTTATGCCATGAGTTTTATATTGCAGGATGAGGAAAAAACGTTAAATGATAAACAAATTGACACCATAGTTCAAAAATTAATTCTTAATTTTGAAAAAGAAGCAGGCGCCACCATTCGCGGTTAATAAAGAACTACTCCATGTTATCACAACAGTTAACAAAGGTACTTGACAAAACATCAAAACTCATTGAGCTTTGTTTGTCTCTGCAGGAAGAAAATGACCTGCTTAAATTGGAGAATCAATCGCTAAATGTGGCCTTAAGGGCAAGTAGAGATAAGACGTTAGAGTTGGAAGATAAGGTTAAGGCGTTATCTGTAGCACGTTCTTTAGAAGCGGCAGAAACCGAAAATGTTACAATAAATGAAAAAACTCTTGACACAAAGAAAAAAATTGACGATTTTGTGCGGGAAATAGATAAATGTATTACGTTACTGAAATAATTGGATGTAACGGGATAGTGAATAAGCTCAATAATGGGAGATATTTCCATAAAAATAAACATTGCTGACCGGATATATCCATTGCGGGTAAGTATGGAAGAGGAGGAAATTATCCGCCGTGCAGCTAAATTGATCAATGATAGGATTAAAGAATTTCAGGAAAACTATGCAGTAAGGGATAAGCAGGATCTATTGGCGATGAGCGTGCTTCATTATGCAACAGCTTCCTTAAAATCGGAGCAGCATACGACGCAAGAGGATGTAAGTGTGGTGGAAAAGGTTAACCAAATAGATAACTTATTAAATGAATTTTTTAAATAATATATCGTTCTTTTATATAGAGCAAATAACGATTTAACCGCAGTTAAATTCGGGTTTCACTATTTTAAACTTAACGCTTCAATATCTCAGGCGTAAATAAGCCATCCATCTTGCGTAAGCCACCTGGACAGGCATTTTTACAAAACTTAGGTAAAGAAGTTTTTAATACATTGAAATCTGTTGAATTTAACTGCGGTTTTTTTGTTTTAAAATGTAAATTAAATATTTAAATAACATATCAAATCAATAAATATAGATAGAATATAAATGGAAATACAAATAATTGCTTATATCATACTGGCCTTTATTGCCGGTGTTCTTGTCGGCAGGTTTTTGTTGCGGCTTTTATTTAAAAAGCAAGATGCCGTACTGCAAAGTAAGACCAAAAAGATCCTAAAAGACGCTGAACAGGAGGCCGAACTTTTGAAAAAGAACCGGATGCTTGAGGCAAAGGAGAAGTTTCTGCAACTAAAGGCTGAACATGAGAAGGAAGTAAATACCAAAAATAATGCTCTTAACCAGCGTGAAAATAATTTGCGTCAAAAAGAGCAATCTTATAACCAGAAACTCGAAAACATTAACCGCGAAAAACAGGAACTAGATAACACCAAGAAAAACCTGGATCGCCTTACCGAACTCAATGAAAAGAAACAAGAGGAGGTAGAACAACTCAAAAATCAACATATAAAGCAATTGGAAGCTATTGCTGCCTTGTCTGCAGAAGAGGCCAAGGCACAGCTTGTGAGTAATTTGGTAAATGAAGCGCGATCGCAAGCCCTCATCCAGATTAAAGATATTGTTGACGAGGCGAAGCTTACGGCCAGCAAAGAGGCAAAAAAGGTGGTTATACAAACTATTCAACGAACTGCTACGGAAAGTGCTATTGAAAATACTGTATCCATATTCAATATTGAAAGTGATGAGATCAAAGGTCGGGTTATTGGGCGTGAAGGCCGTAATATACGGGCATTGGAAGCAGCTACTGGTATAGAAATCATTGTGGATGATACGCCTGAAGCCATTATTTTGTCAGGATTTGATCCTGTTAGACGTGAAATTGCACGTTTAGCATTGCACCGTTTGGTAACGGATGGGCGCATACACCCGGCACGCATTGAGGAGGTGGTCGCTAAAACACGCAAGCAGATTGAAGATGAAATTGTGGAGATTGGCGAACGTACCGTTATTGATCTGGGTATTCACGGGCTTCATCCGGAATTAATAAGAATGGTCGGCCGCATGCGTTACCGCTCGTCTTATGGCCAGAATTTGCTGCAGCACTCCCGTGAAGTGGCCAATTTCTGTGCAACAATGGCTGCTGAATTGGGGCTTAATGTTAAAATGGCCAGACGGGCAGGTTTGCTACATGATATAGGTAAAGTACCTGACGATAATCCGGAATTACCACATGCCATTTTGGGTATGCAATTGGCCGAAAAATACAAAGAACATCCGGATATATGCAACGCAATTGGTGCGCACCACGATGAAATTGAAATGACGGCCATGATATCACCCATTGTACAGGCTTGTGATGCTATTTCTGGTGCTCGCCCGGGTGCCCGCAGGGAAGTGGTAGAAAGTTATATTAAACGCCTGAAAGACCTTGAGTCATTAGCGCTTTCTTATCCCGGTGTGGAAAAAACCTTTGCCATCCAGGCTGGTCGTGAATTGCGGGTAATTGTAGAAAGTGAAAAAGTAACAGATGCCCAGGCCGAATTGCTGGCTGCGGACATCTCTACACGGATCCAGACAGAAATGACATATCCTGGCCAGATCAAAGTAACGGTCATTCGCGAAACCCGGTCTGTCGCTTTTGCTAAATAGCCAAAGAATATTCCGATGGCGAAAGCGGTTAAGAAAAAACAAATTACTGTGATCAATAAGCCCCAAAGGCCTATTGATCGCTATTTTACACTATTTAATCAAAGTCACCAGCATCCGGTTAACCTTTTATTGAGCCTGCTGGCTATTCAGTTAATATTTTTCGGGGTATTTGGATTGGTTTGGATACAACCTTTTCCGGAGATCAGTTTTTTAAAACGGCATGGCTATGATACGTACATTAATTGGGCCTCTATATTTATTGCTATAATTGTGTATGCCTACCTTCGGCTTTCACCAATGTTGTCCTATATAGTCTTATTAAATATGGGGGTATATGCCTTTTTTATCGTGCAACTGGAACATTGGGCAGCCGGTGGTGGGCCTGCTGTTTGGTTGTGCTGTTTGGCACTGCTATTCGTAGCAGGGTTATTACTAATTCTTGGTGCCTGGCTGGAAGGACGCAATTCAGGGCTAAAATTCTTATTATTAGGTCCAATTTGGAGTTGGTACCTATTATTCCGTCGTTTCAGACTGCCTTATTAATTTATGAAATGAAGATATTGTATGCCGTACAGGGAACGGGTAATGGACACCTGAGCCGCGCCATGGATGTCATACCATGCTTGCAAAAACGCGCCCAGACCGATATTTTAGTGAGTGGCATACAGGCCGACCTTGAATTACCTTTTGAGGTAAAATACCGAATGCGGGGATTAAGCTTTATTTTCGGCAAAAAAGGGGGGGTAGATCTTTGGCGAACCTTCCTTAGTTCCCGGACTCGCAAGTTAGTTCGTGAGATCAATCAATTACCCGTTGATAAATATGATTTGGTGATTAATGATTTTGAACCGGTTTCTGCTTGGGCATGTCACTTAAAAGACCTACCCTGTGTGGGGTTGAGTCATCAAAATGCCGTTTTAGACCCGACTTCTCCCAAGCCGGAGGAGTCAGACACGCTGGGTAAATTTATTTTAAAGAATTATGCCCCATCAACGGCTCATTACGGTTTTCATTTTAAATCTTACAGTTCCCGTATTTTTACCCCGGTGATTCGCCAGCAAGTCCGTGAACAAAAACTGGAGAACTTGGGACACTTTACGGTTTATTTGCCTTCTTACGATGATACCCGCCTTTTTAAGCAACTGCTGCGGTTTCCTCAAGTAGAATGGCAGGTGTTTTCTAAACATAACCGGGCGGCTTTCCGCATACGCAATGTGCGCATACAGCCTATCCACAATGAATCGTTCATCAAAAGTATGGCAACCTCGGCCGGCGTGCTGTGCGGTGCTGGCTTTGAAACACCTGCCGAGGCTTTGTTTATGAAAAAGAAACTCATGGTTATCCCGATGAAAAACCAGTTTGAACAACATTTGAATGCGGCAGCACTGATTGAAATGGGTGTGCCTTCCATAAAAAAACTTAAACCAAAAAATGAGGAAATAATTGCTGAATGGATTGGCAAAGAGCAAATTATTCCCGTTGACTTTCCTAACCAAACACAGGAGATCATTGACCGTATCATGGCAGCAAATGGTCATTAGAAACATTGACGCATAATTGCCTATTTTGTATCTTAGCGGAATTAAATTTTAAAAAATATATGAAGTATCATCATCCATCGAGTTGCTTGCTTTTACTGGCTTTGTTATTAGGTTTTCCTTCGGGTGTTTTATTGGCACAGCACGCAGCGAAGGCCCGAAAAAAGGTGGTAGGAACAAAGCCCGGCCCGATACTGAGATTAGCGGCCACAGAAGCTGATTCTGTAGCTTATGCCTTTGGAATGAGCATGGCGCAAGACCTGAAGCAACGTGGATTGAAAGAGCTAAATGCCGAGGCTTTGGCCATGGCCGTGAAAGATGTGTTTGCAGAGAAACCGGTTCGGCTTAACGAAGGGCAGCAACGCGACCTGATTACAAAGGCGCTTAGCAGTGCACAGGAAAAACTGGATTTGCCCCTAAAACGGAATGCAGTTAACTTTATGCAAAAGAATAAGGTAAAACCAGGCGTCCTTAGTACTGTAAGTGGTTTGCAATACGAGGTCATTCGATCAGCCGATGGGGTAAAACCAGGCCTGAATGATACGGTTGTGGTTAATTATAAAGGTGCGCTAGCCGATGGAAAACAGTTTGACAGTTCTTATGATCGGGGCGAACCAAATTCCTTTGGTGTGAACCAGGTGATTCCAGGTTGGACAGAAGGGTTACAACTCATGCCTACAGGATCCCATTACCGCTTTTATATTCCCTATGAATTAGGGTATGGGGAGCACGGTGCGGGCCAAGACATTCCCCCATACAGCCCGCTTGTATTTGACGTGGAATTGTTATCAGTAAAAAAAGCTGCGCCGGCAACTGTTGCTAATAAATAAAGATGGCCATCCTTGGGAAATCTGATCTGGAAGTAGGGACAGTAAGTTTTGGCTGTATGTCTTTAGGCGATAATCAGGCACAAAATTCACAATTGCTTCGAAAAGCTGTTGACCACGGTATTCGCTTTTTTGATACAGCCGACCTTTATGATAAAGGGATTAATGAGTTGCAGGTAGGGACTGCTTTAAAGGAGGTACGGAAAAATGTGATCTTAGCAACCAAAGTTGGTAACCAATGGCGGCCGGATGGTAGCGGATGGG
The DNA here is from genome assembly GCA_900109895.1 of bacterium A37T11. GTDB lineage: Bacteria > Bacteroidota > Bacteroidia > Sphingobacteriales > Sphingobacteriaceae > A37T11. Next base: position 31,697 of record FOBR01000029.1, on the reverse strand, counting down.
ATTGGAACCCAAGAAAAGATTATATTCTGAAAGCTGTTGAACAAAGTTTAAAAAGGCTTAAGACCGACTATATAGATCTCTACCAATTGCATGGCGGCACCATAGATGATCCGATCGATGAAACCATCGAAGCGTTTGAGCAATTAAAAACACAGGGAAAGATTCGTTGGTACGGACTTTCTTCTATCCGGCCAAATGTGATCAAGGAATACATAAAGCGCTCAAACATCGTTAGTGTGATGATGCAATACAGCCTGCTGGATACACGGCCTGAAGAGGAAATGCTCGATCTGCTGGCCGCTCAGGATGTCGGCTTAATCACCCGCGGAACCACAGCGGGTGGCCTTTTGCTAGGTAAGCCTGCCAAAACTTATTTGCAATATACAGGGAGTGAGGTGGCCAGAGCTGCAAAAATGCTTGCGGCCATAGCGCAGGAAATGGGGAAAGAGCCTTCTCAGCTGGCGCTTGCTTATGTATATCATCACCCAACGGTCAAAACCGCCGTTATTGGCATCCGGACGGCAGAACAGCTTGATGAATGGGTTCGTCAAATGAACGACCCGTTGGTGATAGATGCTGCCCGGCTAAATCGGCTGAATGCGGTTATTCGGAAATTTTACTATCAGGACCATCGTTAATTGGGTAAAATTGTCTAAATTTAGCCGATAATACTAAACAGAATTTATAAATTATAACTATATTAATGAAACAGATGATGCAGCGAGTGCTTACAGCCATGGTTCTATTAACAGCCATAGGGTTTACATCAAAGGTCTACAGCCAAACATATCCGGAAACAAAACTCGGATGGAAATTAGGGACGCAAACCTATACGTTCAAAAAGTTTACATTTTTTGAAGCGGTTGATAAAGCAATTAGTTGCGGTGTAAGTTATATTGAAGCCTATCCAGGCCAAAATTTAGGCGGCGGATTGGAAGGGACGATGGACTTTAAGATGCCACTGGCCCAACGGGAAGCCATCCTAAAAAAGTTGAAAGAAAAGAAAATTACCTTGGTGGCCTTTGGCGTTGTTAATGCTGATAATGCTGAAGAATGGAAACAACTTTTTGATTTTGCGAAGGCAATGGGGGTTAAAAATATCAATACCGAGCCTAAAGATGCAGACCTGCCATTGATAGGCCAATTGGCCAATCAATACAAAATCCTTGTCTCTTTCCATAATCACCCCAATCCTTCTCATTATTGGAGCCCGCAGATTGTGCTGGATGCCATTGCGAAAACCAATAGCAAATATGTTGGCTCTTGTGCTGATGTGGGTCACTGGCTTCGTTCAGGGCTTGATCCGCTTACTTGTATTAAACAATTAAAAGGACATATTAATCACTTGCATTTTAAAGACCTCAATGAAAAAGGGCCAGATGCACATGACGTGCCTTGGGGAACTGGCGTGCTGGGCGTAAATACTATACTGGAAGAATTGAAGCGCCAGAAATTCAAGGGTATGTTCTCCGCAGAATATGAATATAACTGGGATAACAACCAACCAGAAGTAAAACAGAGTGTGGAAAATTTTAGGAAGATAGTAACTGAATTATAAGAGATTAATTTCTCTCTAAACAGGTAAGATCAGTAACGGTATTTGCTTAAATACACCCGATAAGGTAGAAGGTGCTTCACTAAATATCCGTTTAAAAAAATGGTATTTATGATGTGTTACTGCCAGGATACTTAATTGTTTATTCTCAACCATCTGTTTCACCACTTCCTCGGCTTCGGCTTCTTTGGTGGTGTTAAATAGCTGTACCGGGTGTTTAGTCATGGATGTAACGGTATCACCAAAGAGGGAGCTTGCCTCGGAGGGGGATAGGTTGGGCAAACCGCTTGCAGTAACATGCAACAAAGAAATGGCTAAATGCAACGGGCTCGTCATCTGGATTAGCCAAGTAAAGGTATTTGAATTTAAGTAACGAAGATCCGTAACATAAAATAATTTTTTTATACCCGCAAATGTGACCTGTTCTGGTATAAGAAGTAGCGGTTTGTTTGCTACTTCAATAATGTCACGAACCATTTTTCCAAACAGATAACCTGGCAGTGCCTTTCCGTCACTGGCACCCATCACCACAAGGCCTATTGGCTGCTCTTTAAGCAATTGCTTCAGAGATTCAGTAAGCGATCCTTTTTTGCTGACATATTTTATGGTTGGTATTGTTCTGGTATTTGCTTTAGCGGAATCCTCCAGTTTTGCCTTAAACAGCTCAAGTTGCTGTTCACAGGACTGCCGTGTTTCATTCTCATCTTTATTCAAGGCGTGCAACAAAGTTATATGTTGCCCCGGTGTCTGGGCCAGGTGTAGCGCATACTGTGATGCGTTTAGGGATACGGGAGAAAAATCAGTCAGCAAAAGAATAGGATCCATAATTTATTAATTTGAGACAAGACAAACATAATATGTAGTAAAAATAGGTTAAATAATTTAAACATTCAATTTATAGATTGTATTACTATGAAAATAGAATAAATTTATAAATTATACTATTATAAAAAAAGCCTGAGGTATCGCAAGGATACCTCAAGCTTTATCACCACTTTTTTACCAATTATTATTTCTTGGGTTTCGCTTGCTGCTGCCGCATATAATCTTCCATTCGGCTTTGGAACTTCGATTTTTTCTTTTCGCCCTCTGGCTTCTTCTTGTTGGCCTGAATAGCGGCATGGATCTTATCATCATTGATCATCTGCCGAATGATGAACTGCTGGACGAAGGTCATACAGGTAGATAAGAAGTAGTAGTAGTTCAATCCGGCAGGGTAGCTGTTTAGTACAAATAAAAAGATGAGTGGCATAAAGTAGCCAATGTATTTCATTTGCCCTGTTGCTCCGGATATAGAATTATTATACCAGGTAGATACCAAAGTCGCAATGGTCATCAGGATACAAAATAAACTCACATGATCCACACCAAAAATGGGCGGGAAGTTTAAGATAGTGTCATAGGTCGAGAGATCCTTGGCCCATAAAAAGCTTTCACCACGTAGTTCATATAAGTTGGGGAAAAATGAGAAGAACGCGATGGTAAAAGGCATCTGTAGCAACATTGGGATACATCCTCCCAGCGGATTCACACCGGCTTGCTTATACAGCTTTAGATATTCTTGTTGCAGCAAGGTTGGATTATCTTCGCCAACTTTTGCCTTAATCTGGTCCATCTCAGGCTTGAGAACCCGCATTTTGGCCATGGATTTATAAGACCGGTAGGTGAGGGGTGATAGTAGCAGTTTTAGCAAGAGCGTCAAAATCAGTATCACCAAACCATAACCAATGTTCAGGCTATCCAATAAATTAAAGGCTGGAATCGTAACCCATCGGTTTACCCAATGCATCGGGCCCCATCCTAAATTTACCTGGTCCTGCAGCTCATAACCTTGGGATTTTAATACCCGGTACTGGTTCGGGCCAAAATAAAAGTGCATCGGGTAGGTACTTATATCCTGCCGTGGAAATTCAAGGGAAATGTTGGCTGCAAAGTTCTTGACGATTTGGTCGCTAACAGGAGTTGTAACAGCTAGTTTTCCGCCAAAAAAACCCTTGGGAGCAATCAATACGCTTGAAAAGAAATGCTGTTTAAATGAAACCCATTGTGTATTTGCTGGAAGCTCTTTATCATCGTTCCCACCAATACTCAAACTTTTAACGTCTCCTTCATTGTTACGATAATAAGCCGTAGAATATTGGCGTTCGCTACTCATCGATTGCTCTTTAAGGGGCAAAGAAGCTTCCCAGTTTATCGTAATCGTTTTTTCGGCAGGCGCAACTACATCCTGCATCCCCTTGGTCACAATGGTGAAACCTATTTGGTGGCTTTCTCCTTTTAAAGAATAAATATAATCAATATAACGGCCATCAGCATACGGTAGCCTAAAGCTAACGGATGCTGAATCAGCTTTACTTACGCTGGCATTGCCACCATTTGAAGTAAAATACAGGTCGTTTGTGTTTATATTTACACCTGCTGCAGGAAACAATAATCCGAAACGGTTGGCATCACCATCAAATAGAATAAGTGACTTACCCCGAAAGGTCTTTTCATTTTTAATTTCTACTGATTTTACCCGGCCTCCTTTGCTGGTTAGCGTGGCCTTAATAAATTCATTTTCCAAGGTCACCAATTGCTCATTGCCAAAATGAGCAGATCCAAAAGGACTTTTAAGAACCGCTGAATCAACAGGGGCTAGTTTTGTCGAGTCAGAAATGGCCGTTTTAGTATCTTTAGGTAGCACATGTTCGCCTTTTTTTACCCTGGCCAGCGAATCCTGCAGTGCGCGTTCTTTATTGAGCTCATCTTGCGAAGGCTTCATTAAAAATACCGACCCAGCAATAATAATAAATATTAAAATAAGGCCAGTAAACGTATTTCTATCCATCCGTATGTATTCTTATATATTATAACGCTTTCGACCTTATTTCTTATTTTTTTTAGTAAAGGCCAGCGTAGCGGCGACAAAGTTAACAAAAAGCGGGTGAGGATTAGCAACTGTTGATTTTAATTCCGGATGAAATTGCCCGCCCACAAAAAATGGATGGTTTTTAAGCTCAATGATTTCGACCAAACCATTGTCTGGATTGATCCCGGAGGCTATCATACCGGCCTTTTCAAACGTTTTAAGGTAATCATTATTAAATTCATAACGGTGGCGATGCCGCTCGGTAATGTGTGTTTTTCCATAGATAGCAGCCGCCCGGGTCCCTTTCTTTATGGTACATGGATAAGCGCCCAATCGCATGGTGCCTCCCATTTCTTTAATTGATTTTTGGGTTTCCATCAAATTGATGACCGGATGCTTTGTCTTCTGGTCCATTTCAAAGCTGTTAGCATCTTTAAGGCCCAATACGTGCCGGGCAAATTCGATTACGGCCACTTGCATACCCAGACAAATACCAAAAAATGGAATATCGTGCTCCCGAACATATTGAATTGTCGCGATCTTGCCAGCCAATCCACGCTCGCCAAACCCGGGGGCTACCAAGACACCTGAAAAGCCCTGCAATACTTCAGCTACATTTTCTTCATTAATGCTCTCGGCGGCTAAACATTTAACCCTTACTTTAGCTTCGTTTGCTGCGCCGGCATGAATAAAGGCTTCATTTATGGATTTGTAGGCATCTGGCAGTTCTATATATTTTCCAACCAGGGCAATATTAACCTCTGCTGTCGGATTTTTCAATTTCCCTAAAAAAGTTTTCCAGGTTTCCAGGTCTGGTTCTTGCCTAGCTGTCAGTTTCAGTTTGCTTAATACAATTTTATCCAATTGCTCTTTGAGCATTAATAAAGGCACATCGTATATAGAAGGTGCATCAATAGACTCAATAACCGCATTCACATGCACGTTACAAAAGAGGGCCAGCTTTTTCCGGATTTCCTGGTTAAGGTGATGCTCCGTACGGCACACCAGGATATCAGGTTGAATGCCATACTCTAACAAAGTTTTTACAGAGTGTTGGGTGGGCTTGGTTTTTAGTTCGCCTGCGGCAGCAAGAAAAGGTACCAACGTCAAGTGTATTACTAATGACTTGTTGCTTCCTAACTCCCATCGCAGCTGCCGTACCGCCTCAATGAAAGGGAGAGACTCAATGTCGCCCACAGTACCTCCAAGCTCGGTGATAATAATATCATACTTATTATCCTGATCCAGCAGCTTCATGCGGCGTTTAATCTCATCGGTAATGTGTGGAACCACTTGAACAGTTTTGCCTAAAAAAGCACCTTGACGCTCCTGATTGATCACATGTTGATAAATGCGGCCTGTGGTCACGTTGTTTGCCTGTGAAGTGGGAATGTTCAGGAACCGTTCATAATGGCCCAGATCCAAGTCGGTTTCAGCCCCATCTTCAGTCACAAAACACTCGCCGTGCTCATACGGATTGAGCGTACCCGGGTCAATGTTAATGTAGGGGTCAAACTTTTGAATGGTAACTTTGTAACCGCGTGCCTGCAGTAATTTAGCCAGCGAAGCTGAAATAATACCTTTACCTAACGACGAGGTAACGCCGCCCGTAACGAAAATAAATTTGGTCATGTTATTGTTTTGTACGGGATACAAAAGTACGGTTAATTTCCGAATATCAGGTTATATTCTTATCTTTACAACAAATAATATGAATTACCCAATTGACATTTAACGATTTTAACTTTGACGAACGCCTGTTTGAAGGATTGAGCAGCATGGGTTACAGAGAACCCACTCCCATTCAGGCACAAACCATACCCCTTATTCAAGCTCATCACGATTTGATAGCTTGTGCGCAAACTGGTACTGGAAAAACAGCCTCTTACTTGCTTCCGGTTATGGATGCCATTTGCCGCAATGAAAATCGCCCGACCATCAGTGCGTTAATACTAGCCCCAACCCGTGAGCTGGCCGTACAAATAGATCAGCAGGTAGAGGGCATGGCCTATTTTACCGGCTTAAGTTCCATCGCTATATATGGAGGGGGAGACGGCATCGGCTATGAACAGCAACGCAAAGCATTGCGGGAAGGGGTCGATATAGTTATAGCAACTCCAGGCAGGCTCATTGCCCACATTAGCTCAGGCATTGTGAGGCTTGGCGAAATCCAGTATTTAGTATTGGATGAAGCCGACCGTATGCTTGACATGGGCTTTAAGGACGATATTCTCCGCATCGTGGGGCAGTTGCCTGAAAAACGGCAAACCTTATTATTTTCAGCCACCATGCCTCCTAAGATACGCAGTTTTGCGTCAAAATTATTGCAAAATCCGGAACAGGTTAATATTGCTATCTCACAACCAGCCGCAGGTATATTGCAGCAATGTTATCGGGTAGCCGACGAGCAAAAAAACGCCTTAATCTTGCATATCCTAAAGAACGGTAGTTATAACAGCATCATTATTTTTGCATCTACTAAGGAAAGTGTCAAAAAATTAGACAGAGAACTACGGGCAGCAGGTTTAAAGGTGAAACCATTTCACTCAGACCTTACCCAGGATGAGCGAGAGCAGATATTGCTTAGTTTTAAGAACCGGCAGCTCAGTACGCTGGTTGGTACCGACGTATTGTCACGCGGTATTGATGTAGAAGGTATAGATTTGGTGGTCAATTACAATGTACCACTCGATCCAGAAGATTATATCCACCGTATTGGACGGACGGCCAGGGCTGAAAAGACCGGAACAGCCGTTACCTTTATAAATAATAAAGATGCGCGTAAATTTCTGGCAATTGAACGTATGATGGAGAGAAAAGTTGACCTTGTACCACTACCTCCAGAGATTGGTGAGTCGCCCATATTAGCCGAAGGAGCTCTTGAAAGGGAACACGGCAGGGGCGAAGGAGGACGTGACCATCATGGCAGAAGTAACAATGCAGGCCATAAAAAGCGTTTTTTTAAAGGAAAGAAAAGACCATCAGGCAGCGGAAACGCCACCAAAGCATCATAAAAAATAAAAAAGGGACTTATAAAAAACAAGTCCCTTTTTTCGTTTTAAAGCTTATTTAAACACATATTTAAAAGTAAGCCCAAACCTTCCGGCTTCAAAGTGTGAACCTTGAGTTAACTGCCAGGATGGGCGCCAGTCAAAACCAACTGCAATAGGTATCTCTTTAATTTTGTATTCTAAACCAACTGCCGGACGCAGTAAGAATGCTGTTTGGTCATTTCCAAATCCAATTTGAGCACCACCGCTTACGTTCCAAAAAAGTCCAGGTGCATTCTGGATCTGTTTATTGTAAGAATAATCGCCTCCAATAAACGTTGCGCCATTCCCAAACAATAGCGTGCCTTGTATAGCATTTTGGTTGTTCAAAAAATGTTTAATGTGCGGTCCAACATAGGTGCCGCCATTGCCCAGATCCAGAAACAAACCAAACGCAGTTTTATACGGGGTTTGTTGGGCAGCTGCCATTTGGTGCAATCCTAGATTTAAACCTAAAATTAAAAATGCAAATAGAAATTGTTTTTTCATGTTTGAAAATATAGTGAATATTAAGTAAAAATAATTTCTAACTCCACAAATCATATGCCATAGCAAGAAATTAATTAAAATTAATGTTATTAATTGCCAATTATATCATGCATTAAAAGAGTTAATGCGTTTCTTCTACAAAATAATATATATGGTGAAAACAAAAAATAGCTGGTTGTTTTGGAGACTGTGGATATTCTGTTAGTTTTGCTTTTTAAAATAACCATATGAAAAAGTTTTTCAGCATAAAGTATAGCCCTTTGGCCTTTAACATAGGCACTTTTTTGTTGCGTTTGAGTTTTGGAGTGTTTATGGCGGTGCCTCATGGTTACGATAAGCTGGTCCATTTTTCATCCATGAAAGATCAGTTTATGGGTTTTTTAGGATTAGGAAGTGCCATCACATTGGGCCTGTGTATTTTTGCTGAATTTTTCTGTTCCATTTTACTAATAGCCGGGTTGTTCACAAGGCTGGCAGTAATACCTTTAATTATCAATATGCTGGTAGCCGGCAATATGCATAAATGGGAATTATTTGGAGACCACCAGCTTGCATTCACGTTTTTAGTGAGTTATTTCACCATTCTTTTACTCGGGCCAGGTAAGTTTAGTCTGGATGGGCTGATGAAAGGACGTTAGTTACCAATTAAAAATACGATCAATTATTGAAAAAGGCACTATGGGATGCATGTATGGTCTATGTACAGGCACGCATTAATACAGCCTGGCAAGCCATTTCATCTGCCAATGACGCTTCTACGGACGACACCAAAAGTAGTGCAGGCGATAAATATGAAACCACCCGGGAGATGATGCAGCAGGAGATTGCGCGAAACCAACAACTCCTTCAGAATGCATTGCAAATGCAGCAATTATTGCATCAATTAGATATAGGCCAAACGCAAGGGTACATTCGACCCGGTAGCCTTGTTAAAACAAATCGCGGACAGTTTTTTGTGGCGGTAAGTGCCGGGCAGCTAGAAGTTGGCGGGCAAAGCTGTTATGCTATATCAGCCGCTTCGCCAATAGGCCGTTTGTTACTTGGTAAAACCCTTTTTGACCGATTTACATTTAACCACCTGGAATACGAAGTGCTGGCGATAAACTAGTGGCCTTCCAGTTTATAAAAAATTTGATTTTATGGTGTCCCAAACCTCTTTTCCATCGCCCATTAAAGTCTGTTTAACCATATAAATACTAAAACCTGTTGCCTGGCCCAAGCTCACTTTTGGTGGCATAGACAATTCGGTAGGATTAACGATCACATCCAAAAGAACAGGCCCCTCATGTTGAAGCATTTGATCGATCGCGATAGGTAGGTTTTCGGCATATTCAACCTTGATTCCTTTAATCCCCATTGTCTCTGCCATGGCTGCAAAATTTGGATTTTTAAGGTCTATACCAAATGGCGGCATGCCAATAACTTTCATTTCCATACCCACAAATCCTAATGAGCTATTGTTATAGATCACCAGCTTTACAGGCAAATTATATTGAGCAATGGTTAGGATATCACCCATCAGCATCGCAAACCCCCCGTCTCCGCACAAAGCAATAACCTGTCTTTGTGGAAAAGCAAATTGGGCACCAATGGCCTGTGGCATAGCACTGGCCATAGATCCATGATTAAACGATCCGATCAACCTGCGTCCGGGCTTCATGTCCAGGTATCGAGCGGCCCATACGGTCGGTGTTCCAACGTCTACGGTAAAAATGGCATTGGCAGCAGCCTGTTCACTGATTAATTTGGTCAGGTATTCGGGATGGATCAACTTCTCTTTTTCGTCTTGGGCATGTTCATCCAGGTTATTCCGGGCTTCACGATATCTTTCCTGGCTTTTTTCTAAATATTTACGATCAGATTTTATTTCTACCAAGGGTAACAAATCTTCCAACGTCTCTTTAACACTAGCAGCAATGCCCAGTTGCAAAACGCATCGGCGCCCCAATCGTTCAGGCCTAATGTCAACCTGTACGATCTTGGCTTTTGGCGGATACCATTCATTATATGGGAAGTCAGTACCCAGCATAACCAATACAGAACATTCTTCCAGTGCCTGATAGCCAGAAGAAATACCGATAAGTCCCGTCATGCCCACATCATACGGATTGTCATACTGCACGTGTTCTTTTCCGCGCAGCGCATGGACAATGGGTGAGCCAATCTTTTCGGCCAGTTCAATAAGTACAGGATGAGCACCTGCACACCCTGCCCCACAGAGTAGCGCCACCTTATCATTTTCGTTTATCAGGTCTGCCAGCGCCAATAAAGATTCCCGGTTTGGATGTAATAGGGGTGGAGCTACCTTAAAAGTTCGGGGCACAAATTCTGCTTCCACCTTTTCAAAGGCTACATCCCCAGAAATGGAAATAACAGCTACTCCACGTTGCCCGATAGCAGCCTGAATAGCATTTTCAACGATATAGGGCATTTGCCGTTCGGAAGTAATCGTTTCACAATAATAACTGCATTCCCGAAACAACGATTCAGGCCTGGTTTCCTGAAAGTAGGAGGTGCCTACCTTATCGCTGGGTATTTGGGCGGCAATGGCCAGCACCGGGGCAGCACTTTTGTTTGCATCATACAGACCATTGATAAGATGCATATTTCCGGGCCCACAACTTCCGGCACATACCGCAAGTTTACCCGTTAGCTGCGCTTCCGCCCCTGCTGCAAATGCAGCTGCCTCTTCATGCCGGTAGTGTATCCATCTAATGGTTTTTGATTGACGTATTTCATCGACAATACCATTGAGTGAATCACCCACAAGTCCATGCACATGAGTAACACCTGCCTGTTCAAGCATGTTAACTATCATAGCAGCGATCGTTTTCTTCATATTTTGTGACTTTGTTTGTATGTTTGTTTACAAAAACAGGTAAACTGCAGAAGAGTTTTGTAAAATACACATTTCAGCAGAACAAAAATTAGGTTACTAACTAACACGATATGAGAAAAGCTTTCATTATATTTTCGGCACTTGTGCTGCTGGCTGTTTATGTGGCCAGTTTTTGGCGTCCGCACATGCTATGGTCCTACTTCATTTTTGTCCCGCTGGTCATTTTGGGTATATATGATATGGTTCAGGCCAAACGCGCCATCCGAAGAAACTTTCCGTTATTTGGCCGGCTTCGCTACATATTCGAAAGCATCCGGCCCGAAATACAGCAATATTTTATTGAGCAGGATACAGATGGCCGTCCGTTCAGCCGGCTTAACAGGAGTGTGATCTACCAACGGGCTAAACGCGAGCGCGACACCACCGCTTTTGGTACTCAGCTGGATGTATATGATGACAACTATGAGTGGCTCAACCACAGTATAAATGCCCTTGACTTTGCGTCAGTTAATGAAAACCCCAGAGTAGTGGTAGGAGGGCCAGACTGCCTCAAACCTTATTCGGCCAGCATTTTTAATATATCGGCCATGAGTTACGGTTCATTAAGTGCCAATGCTATTTTGGCCCTCAATGAAGGGGCCAAGATTGGTGGTTTTGCACACAATACAGGTGAAGGAGGCCTTAGCGATCATCACCTAGCTGGTGGGGGCGATATTATCTGGCAATTAGGGACGGGTTATTTTGGTTGCCGCATGCCCGATGGAAACTTTAACCCCAAAGAATTCGCCAAAAAAGCAGTATTAGAACAAGTAAGGATGATTGAGATAAAGCTCTCTCAAGGGGCTAAGCCTGGTCACGGTGGCATCCTTCCTGCTGCAAAGCTCACGCCCGAGATCGCGCGCATCCGACAGGTAGAAATGGGTAAAGATGTGGATTCTCCGCCTTACCATAAGGCTTTTACCACTCCGTTAGAGCTCCTGGCCTTTGTCAAGCAACTCAGGGAGCTATCGGGTGGCAAACCCATTGGCTTTAAACTTTGTATTGGTCATCGTAGTGAGTTTGTTTCTATTTGTAAGGCCATGGTGAGTACGCATATATATCCTGATTTTATAACGATTGATGGTGGGGAAGGGGGCACGGGAGCTGCTCCGTTGGAATTTAGCAATTCCGTCGGAATGCCGCTTAGGGATGCTTTAGCATTTGTCTACGATTGTTTGACTGGATTTGACTTGAAGCGGCATATCAAACTAATTGCTTCAGGAAAGATCGTCACAGGCTTTGATCTGGTCAAAAATTTTGCCCTCGGTGCTGATTTGTGCAACAGTGCCCGCGGCATGATGATGGCCTTGGGTTGCATCCAGGCATTACAGTGTAATGCCAATACGTGTCCTACGGGTGTCGCTACACAAGACACATCTTTGGTCAAAGGGTTGGTCGTTGCTGATAAAAAAGTCCGAGTGGCCAATTTTCATCATGAAACCGTAAAAAGTGCAGGACAGCTGATGGGCGCTGCCGGTATTAAGCATCCAGATGATATTCATCGGGTGTATATACACAGACGTGTTTCTCCCAGCCAGATTCAGACTTATCTTGACAGCTATCCATACCTTCCTACGGGCAGTTTGTTACAGCAGCCTTATCCCAAATCGTTTGAGATGCTGATGAAAGTTAGCCGGTTGGATACATTTACCCCCAATTTTGACGAGGTTGATTTTACGGAGTACGCCTGGGCTAAAAAACCATTAACGTAATGTTTGTGACTATCAAAACAATTGTATATATAACAAAATTTAATAATGACAATAATTAAAATATTTTTATAGATCACCTTAAATTTCAAAAAATACTTTACTTTTGTTTTAACCCAATTGAATATTTATTATGCGTAGTCTTCGTATACTTAGTTTAAAATATTGCTGTTGCTGTTGTTAGCAGTTTGGCCAGGCACATATCTGGTTTGAATATATTAACAACGTAGTACACCTTATTTAAACAAAATTTACATGAACGAAGAGTTTGTTCCTTATTCAAACGAAGAGTTTTATCTCCATTTATATGACAAGCACCAGCGGGTTGATCATGTCCCTGCTAATGAAGATATCGCCGCGTGGGCATTAAAAGTGCTTCACCTGCTATATCCCCAGCGGTCACCTGGAAAACAAGAAAGCCTGGTAACCATACATGCAGGTTTTCAACAAGTAAAAGAAGAACTACGAGCGATATTACAAGCAACTAAAGTAGGACAACAGCGCGATAATCAGTTATTATCCAGTCAGTTTTTTAGTAAACTACCTCATATTTACCGGCAGATGAATACCGATCTGAAAGCCATAATAGAGGGAGACCCAGCCGCCAAAAGTGAGTTTGAGGTCATTAGGGCTTATCCCGGATTTTTGGCCATTGCCATTTACCGGATAGCCCATCAGCTCCACTTGTTGCAGGTACCACTCATCCCACGCATCCTAACTGAATGGGCCCACGCGCAGACTGGTATAGATATACACCCCGGAGCTACCATTGGTGAGTATTTATACATTGACCATGGCACTGGCTTAGTAATTGGAGAGACAACCATCATTGGAAATCACGTCAAGTTATATCAGGGGGTCACGCTCGGAGCAATGAGTGTAGAGAAGTATATGGCCAATATCAAACGTCATCCGACCATTGAAGACCATGCCATCATTTATTCAGGAGCAACCATTCTTGGAGGGGAAACCGTGGTTGGCAGCCATTGCACTATCGGTGGCAATGTATGGCTCACCAAGAGCGTTCCACCACATTCAACCGTATATCACCAGTCCATTATTAAAGTAGTAGAAACGAATCCTTGAGTTAAACACATGGCAACCATTATAGACACCATTGGCAACACGCCCCTTGTAGAAATAAAAAAACTTAATCCTTATCCACATGTGCAAATTTATGCTAAAATGGAAGGAAATAATCCTGGCGGTAGCGTCAAGGACAGGGCAGCACTTAATATGATCCGAAGCGCTTATGAGCGCGGGGACGTCACGCCGGGTACCCGGCTTATTGAAGCCACTAGTGGTAATACCGGTATCGCGCTGGCCATGATAGCAGCCATTTATGGGCTGGAGATCGAGTTGGTTATGCCAGCCAATTCTACCAGGGAGCGCACACTGACCATGGAGGCCTTTGGCGCAAAAGTAACGCTGCTAGAATCCATTGAAACGTGCAGAGATTATGCTGAAGAGCGCGGGGCAAGCCCGGGCTATTATTTGTTAGATCAATTTGCCAATCCAGACAATTATCTGGCACATTATAAAACCACAGGCCCCGAAATATGGCGGGACACCAACGGGCAAATCACTCACTTTGTAAGTGCCATGGGAACAACCGGCAGTATTATGGGCAACTCCAAGTATCTTAAAGAGCAAAATAAGAATATACAGATCGTAGGGTGCCAACCCACCGAAGAATCTTCCATACCCGGTATTCGCCGCTGGCCACAGGCCTATTTACCTAAAATATTTGAACCCAGTCGTGTGGACCAGGTCATTGATGTATCACAGCAAGAGGCTACCCAAATGGCAAGATCGCTGGCCCTTACCGAAGGTATTTTTGTAGGGATGAGTACAGGAGGTGCCTTTGCAGCAGCGCTCAAGGTTGCAGATAAAATCGAAGAAGGAGTGATTGTTTTTATAGCCTGTGACCGTGGAGACCGCTATTTAAGCAGCGATTTATTTGGATAACACTTGCTTATCTACAAACTTTTACTAGGTTTGTAGGCAGTTTTTCAGATAGATTGTGGGATGGGCGTACAAAGAAAACAGCCATTAGCATGGACCATCAAAGATGTACTGGGGTCACCAGAAAACTTTTCTGTTGGTAAACGAATACTGCATGCAATTAGTTTATTAACCTGTATACTGTTGATTATTTCTGTAATTGTCAATTGTTTGCTGGGTTTATTTCCTGTAGCATTAGTGCTACTAGTGCTTTTTACAGGTCATGCAGCCATATATTATCTCTCCCGGGTGCTGCGTAAAGATGGTTGGGCATTGACTTTGTTAATTTTCCTGGCTTACACAGGTGTACCCTTTAACTACTATTTTAATTCTGGCATTGATGGTCCAAGTTTGTTTATCTTCTATTTTACATTTCAACTTATCGTCTCCGTTACTTCCAAGCGTTATCATTGGATTTTTTTGATCACTACCTTGGCTGAAGTCGGTCTGCTGCTATATTTTCAATATACCCATAAAAGTTGCATAGCTTATACGTATTTACAAGAAAGAGACCGTTATATTAATACATTCTCTGCATTCGTATGTGTATTTTTATTCTTATATTTTATTACCCGCAGTCTTCTGGATAATTACTATGCTGAAAAAACCAAAGCAGACTTGAAAGCTGATGAAGCATTACAGCGCAGTGTGGAATTAGAAAACATCACCAAGGAAAAAGAAAAACTATTTTCCATCATTATTCACGATCTAAAAAGTCCTTTAGCATCTATACAGATATACCTGCAAACTATTGCCAAGGTTGAAATAGGAAAAGAAAAAGAAACATATATCAAGACCGAGTTACTTCGGCTTACCAAAGAAACTGCCACCAATCTGGACAATATGTTGATTTGGGCCAGGGACCAGGTAGAAAACAAAACACCTAAAATTGTCCCTATAGAAATTAACTCTCTAATCAGGTCCTGCCTGGAAATTGAAACCCCCTTTGCAAATAGCAAGCAGGTATCTTTGTACTTTGCCCCCGAAACTGATATGCAAATTTTGGCAGATATCCAGATGCTTAGTCTGATTGTACGCATTCTGGTAAATAACGCCATTAAATTTAGCCCCACCCAAACCCAAGTTGATATTTGTATATGCCTCGAACAGCAGCGATGTATATTAAAAGTGCACGATTGCGGTGCAGGAATTCCGACAAAAAATCAGGATAAACTATTTACGTTACACATTAATGCTACCTTTGGAACCTACAATGAAAAAGGCAATGGTTTGGGGCTGGTACTTGCCAAACAATTTGCAGAGCGGCAACAGATCGATATTTGGTTTGAAAGCAAAAATAATGAAGGGACTACATTTTACCTTAGTATACCTACCATAAGTGAACCTAACCAAAAATAAGAATTACATATTATTTATCTAATTAAAATATTTTTCTTTATGTTTGAAGATTAATTTGATGGGATGTAACCTTATATTAATAAACTAATTGGAACCTAATACTTTATTGATGAGTGGAAGGAGTGAGGATACTTATTTGTTATCCCGTGTTAGCATGGGCGATAGGTTAGCATTTCGCGATATATATTTGCATTATATTCCAGACCTGTATCGGTTTGCCAATAGTATTTGTAATAACGAAGCGTTAAGCGAGGATATTGTTCAGTCAGTTTTCATTCATCTTTGGGAAGCTCGGGAATCGATGGGGAAAATAAAAGAGCTGCGGATTTATTTATTTCATTCCGTTAAAAACAGGATTTTGAATGAATTAAGAAAGGAAAAACAAATTAAAGCCTATACCGAATATCAATCGGTTCAAATACCCAGTTACGAAACGCCTGAAGATATACTCATACATAAAGAAAGGTTAAAGCTGGCGGAAGAAGCCTTATCCAAATTATCACCCCAGCGAAAACGAATTGTGGAGCTCCGTACTAAGCAAGAACTGACCTTAGATGAGATTGCAAGTCAATTGTCCATTTCCAAAAATGTAGTAAAAAAACAATTATATAAAGGGTTAGCCTTTATGCGTTCCTACCTTCGAGAGCATGGAGAATTAACGCTCTCCTTACTGTTATTAAACCTGCTAATACATTTTATAAAATAAATTTTTCCGCAAAGGGGTCCTTTACGTCTTTCCAGGTGTCTTATATGGGATGAACCATTATGGATTTGACCAATTTTTAGACAAAGTACGCTTAAATCGCCAGAATGATGCTGATATGGAAGAATTTCGTTTATGGCTTACCACGTTAAATCCGGATGAAGCATTAGTGGTTCTGGACCAATATGAACAAGCTTTTCGTGCATCTGCAAGTAATGCACTACCGGTAGATGTAGAAAATATGGTTTTTTCCATAGAAATGACACTTGTAAAAATCCCGGAAAAAAGATTATTTACAACAAAAAAATTAAGATTAGGATTTAAAATTGCCGCAAGTTTCTTGCTGTTAACTTTCGTAGCCTTATACTATTACCCCCATACTAGCCGTCGGCATGGTACAAAAGATGTCCTTGCTGCTCAAAAAATTGAACCCGGAAAGAACAAGGCATTGCTTAAGCTGGCGGATGGCAGCATTATTGATCTGGATACGGCCGCTGATGGAGAAATTACCCGCAATAGCCTTCAAACAGGATTCCATAAACAAAAAGGCTTTTTGAGTTATCAAGCAGCGAATACACAAACAAAATCCAGAAAATACAATATATTGGTCACCCCCAGAGGCGGGCAATTTAAACTACAATTGCCCGACGGAACCAATGTTTGGCTAAATGCTTCCAGCCAGCTAAGATTCCCCACAGTATTTGACGCCGGGATGCGTGAAGTTATATTGAATGGTGAGGCCTATTTTGAAGTTGCCAAAAATAGTAAGTCATCATTTATTGTTAAGACCAATCGGGGTGACATACGAGTTTTGGGCACACGTTTTAATGTTAGTTCTTACCAAACAGATCCTTATTTTACTACTACATTAGTGGATGGTTCGGTTCAGATAGAAAATGGGTCGGGCCATACATTATTATGGCCTGGTCAGCAAGCACAAGTTGATTCACTGGCGAAAATACAGATAAACGAGGTTGAAACGGCATACGCCGTAGCCTGGAAAGATGGATATTTTATGTTTAACAAAGAAACTATCCATGAGGTGATGCAAAAAATAGCCCGTTGGTATAATGTGGAAGTTCACTACGAAGGGCCTGAGCCAAAAACTAAGATTTGGGGAACCGTTTCGCGTTTTGACCAGGTAGGCGATGTACTGCATATGCTGGAGGCCACAGGCGGCGTTAAATGTAAAATAATAGGAAGGAGGATCATTGTAGAGGGGTAGAAGTTAAATAAAAAATAATGACCAGGGATGCTACCAACATCCCCAGTCAAAACACAAAGTTGGAATTTCCAATACAGCTTAGCAAAAACTATATTAAAAACCAAGATGTAAATCTATGAATTTACTAACTAATATTTTATTATCACAAAAATTAAAAAAATACCGGTTTGAATTTATTGTCATGAAATTGATGATTTTATTGGTTGCGATTACTATTTCACAGGTTTCTGCCAGAAGTTTCGGGCAGGATATCAGCCTTGTCAAAAAAAACGTGACTGCCGAGCAGCTATTTTTGGAGGTGCAGAAGCAAACCGGAATAACGGTACTGTGTGAAGCAGACGTGCTGGAAGGTATTGTCCCAAAAGATGTTAATTTTAACAAACGGCCGGTTAAAGAGGTGCTGGATCTATATTTGAAAGGGACAATATTTACCTATCAAATTGAGAAAAAAACGGTCATAATCAGGAAAAGCGGACAGTTATTGGTGGCTAAACAAAGCCTAACACAGAAACAAATCACCGGAAAGGTGACGGATGAGCAAGGCCAACCCTTGGCAGGAGTTACCATTCAGGCCGGTTCAGGGCGCGGAACACTCAGCGACAATAACGGCAATTACGCGTTAAACGTAACAAATGATCAGGCCGAAATCAGTTTCAGCTATGTAGGGTTTGACACACAAACCGTAGCAATAAGCAACCAGACTGTCATCAACGTGCAGCTTAAGGGGCGTCAGAATAATCTGGATGAGGTAGTGGTGATCGGATATGGCACCACCACCCGAAAAAAAGTAACCGGCGCTATTGACCAGGTCAAAGCTTCGCAAATTGAAAACCGCCCGGTGGGTAATGTGATGCAGGCATTACAGGGAAGTTCTCCCAGTATTGTTATCCAGCAACGAAGCATGAATCCCAATAACAATGCAATGAACATTAACTTACGGGGGGTCAGTACTGTGGGTAGTAACTCCCCGCTGCTGGTTATTGATGGGGTCATTAATAACGATATTAATAACATGAATAACCTGAATCCAAATGATATAGCCGAAATTTCGGTATTAAAAGATGCAGGTAGTTCCGCTATTTATGGCTCCCGTTCGGCCAATGGGGTTATTATCATTACCACCAAACAGGGTAAACATGGAATGAAGCCCACCATTACGTTAAGTGGGCTTGTGGGTTCGCAAAACCCGGATGTTTTGGTGAAACCCTTAAAAGGGTATCAAAATGCACTGCTTCGCAATGATTCCTATGTCAATGTGGGTGCCAACCCCATTTACTCTTCCGAACAAATACGGCAGTTTGCAACAGGCGATAGTGAATATTTTTTGAAAGGTATTTTGAAAAATGGTTTGCAGCAAAATTATAACCTCAACATTCAAGGTGGTTCTGATAACACCACCTATATGATGTCTTTGGGATATTATGACCAAAACAGCAATTATAAAGGTCCTGATTATGGGATAAAGCGATATAATATACGCTCAAACATCAGTACCGATATCGGAAGGCTGAAACTTACCTCCATTTTGTGGTATGACCGCACAGATGGAAATGCCTATCAGGGAGACGATGGTTTCTTAATAGCTGATGCCTCCCGGGTGCCGGTATATAATACGTATGTGTTAAAAGATGCTAACGGGCGTTACTATGCCAATGATGTTTTAACGGGCGGCAATCCGCTAGCCAGTTTAGAGCATGGCGGGTATACCAAAACAAATAATGATCACTTCCAGGGAAGTTTGAATGGAGAATTGAACATCATAGACGGGCTAAAGGCCAAAGGCCTGCTGAGCTTAGACCTTCGTCCGGAAAGCCGGTTAATCCGCCGCTTTTACTGGCCAGTCTATAGTTTGTCGGGAGATGATACACCCGTCAACCAAAATAGTTCAACCAATTATAGCATAGAAAACTACAGTGGTAAAGCCACACTACTTAATATGCAGGCCATGTTGGACTATAACAAAACCTTCGGAAATCTGCATAATGTTACTGCATTAGTGGGCTATTCTAATGAATCCTACAGGCAACAACGTGAAGAAATAAAAAAACAATTCGTTGATCCTGTATTGGGCATTCCCATTCAAGGAACCATTATAGACCCCACCAGTTACAATACGGTAGACGGTACAACCGAAAGAAGTATCAATTCATATTTCGGCCGGGTAGGATACGCTTATGCCGAGCGCTATTATGCCGAAGCAAGTTTCCGGTATGACGGTTCTTCAAAATTTGCCAAGAATAATCGCTGGGGATTTTTTCCTTCCGTTTCCCTGGGGTGGAGTGCCAGTGAAGAATCATTCATGAGCTATTGGAAAGAACATGTTGGTGACCTGAAGATCCGTGGTAGTTACGGCCAGTTGGGTAATCAAAATATAGACGATTACATGACCTATACCACCTATAATATTTATTCCAATCAATATGGGTTTAATAATGTAGCCGTGCCAGGTACAGGTTATACGTTTGGAAATCCCGACCTCAAGTGGGAATCAACAAATTCCTTCAATATTGGGGCCGATGGTACGTTTTTTAAAGGTAAGCTAGCTGTAACCTATGACTATTTTCACAAAACCACCAAAGATATCCTTTTGACCCCGCAAACGCCTCTAACCCTTGGTGGCGCCGTGCCAAAGGCTAATTTAGGCGCAATGGTTAATCAAGGCTGGGAGGTCAGCATCAGCTATCGCCTGGATCACCAGGATTTTCACCATACATTCGGCTTAAACGTGGGTGACACCTGGAACAGGGTAACTAAGTGGGAAGGAAATGAGCAGATTGATAAAAGTGATGAAATAGAGCGGATCACCCGTGTTGGCCTTCCCTTACAAAGCTATTACGGTTATAAAACCGATGGCTTGTTCCAAAATGAAGAAGAGATCAAAAATGCAGCCCTTCCCATTGGCGTGTCGCCACAGCCCGGCGATGTACGCTACAAAGACCGCAATGATGACGGGATTATTGATGATAATGACCGGTACGTATTAGGCTATGCCTTTCCCCGCCTTACCTTTGGGTTTACTTATGGCCTAAACTATAAAGGTTTTGACCTGTCCATGTTGTGGCAGGGGGTAGGTAAAAGAGATATGGCCATCCGGGGAGAAACGATTGAACCCTTTCATGGCGGCTATTCATTTGTCATGTTTGAACATCAGCTGGATTATTGGACTCCGGCCAATCCGGATGCCAAATGGCCAAGGCTCACGGCCCCAAGTACAGCCTCCACCATCAATAATTATGGTAAAGGGTCAGATTTCAATATCCTGGATGGGGCCTACATACGCCTGAAAAACATTCAACTGGGATATACACTTTCTCAAAACCTGTCCAAACGAATCGGTGTCAAAAAATTGCGTGTTTTTGTCAATGCACAGAACCTGCTTACATTTAGTAAAAACTCGTTTGTCGATCCTGAATCTACGGAATTTGGCAGCAGCATGAATGCTGCTGGTGCTAACAGTGCACGTAATTATCCCCTGTTGAAATATTTCGGTGGCGGTTTTGATTTTGGATTTTAATGAATGGTAAGATAGTATGAAAATGATCATGAAAAATAAAATCAATTTATATAGCCATTTTGTCATTGCAGTAGCGGTTTGTTTATTTTCAAGTTGTGTAAAACAGGATGTGATACCAACGAATAAATTTACAGATGAAACCTACTGGACTTCTGAAGATAAAGCAAATTCGGTGGTGAATATGGCCTATCGGCAAATGTTTTCAAGTGACTACCTAATGGCCAATGAAATACTGAGTGACAACGTGTATAACGGTTATGGCACCACCAATGAAAAAATTATCGCTACCGGACTGGCCGACGCGTCTAATGGCCGATTTGAAAGCGAATGGGGAGGTTGCTATGGTGGAATAAAAACCTGCCATACCTTTCTGGCAAATATAGACCGCGTCACCTCCATGAGTGAGGCCCTAAGGGCCCAGCGAAAAGCTGAAATACGGTTTATCCGTGCCTCACTTTATCTGGAATTAACCACTTGGTATGGCGATGTGCCGCACTTTACCACAGATGTTACTTTGGCAGAATCCAAAGTATTAAAACGTAAGCCACAGGCCGAGATCATGCAGTGGATCCATCAGGAGCTGGATGAAGTGGCTGCTGCTTTACCAAGTCGCGAAGAATACCCTGCAGCAGATAATGGACGGATTACCCGTGGTGCTGCGGTTGCATTAAATACCCGGGCCTATTTGTATGAAAATAACTGGACAAAAGTAGCCGAATACGCTGACAAGCTGATTAACAGCACGGCCTATGGTACGTACGGATTATTTGAAAATTATGAACAGCTGTTCTGGGTAAAAAACGAGTATAATAGTGAGATTATTCTAAGTCTTCAGTACGTACCAGATTTAAGGACCTGGGGTAATCTGGTTGACCACGTGCCTATGTCTGCCAATGCCCGCTTATGTATCGCCGGACCCACCCAAGGATTGGTAGATAGCTACCTGATGAAAAGTGGAAAAAAATGGACCACTGCTGATCCGGATTACGCAAACCGCGATCCACGTATGGGTTCAACCATTGTTTATGACGGATCCATGTGGACCGACCGGTCAGGCAATCAATATCCAATCGTCATCAATCCGGCAGGTACCAGTCCGGCAGGAAAAATATCTGACAAATATACAGGTGCTGGCAATGCACAAACGCCGACCGGCTATTATTACCGTAAATACTGCGATCCAACCCCCACTTCCTATACAGGTATCAGCTGGGATTCAAACCTCAACCTGCCTTTGATCCGCTTTGCCGATGTATTGCTCATGTATGCAGAAGCAAAAAATGAATTGGGAGAAATGAACAGCCAAGTATGGGATCAGACCATCCGTAAACTACGCGTAAGGGCCGGCTTTGATAATACACCGGAAGCCTTAGACCTTCCTTCTTCCAATCAGAATGACCTGCGCAATGTGATCAGGAATGAGCGGCGGTGCGAGCTCGCGCTAGAAGGACTCCGTGTTTTTGATATCCGCAGGTGGAAAACTGCCGAAACAGTACTTACCCAAGCAGGGCGAGGAGCTAAGTTTGATAACAGCAGCGGAAGTTATGATTACATCAAGCTACCAGCCGGCACATTTAGCCGCAATCGTGATTATTTGTGGGCAGTGCCCAGAAAGGAACTTCTTTTAAATAGTAATCTAACCCAAAATCCCGGTTATTAAAAATTTAATCAACAAGAAATGAAAAAGAATATAATATCTATAGCCAGCTATTTTTTAATTTTTGTGGCATTTACAGGTTGCTCAAAGGATGAATCCTTCAAGGAGGTGGATGTAACGGCCGTAAAAACCCTATATTCACCCGACGACAATAAAAATGTAGTGTTGCAAACCACCGGTTCGGCCAGCCTCTATTTTGAATGGGAAAAAGCAGTTGCCCAAGACAACGGATTGGTGTATTATGATGTCCTTTTTGATAAAGAAGATGGGGATTTTTCCAATCCCATTTATGTGGTCCCAGCAGAAAACAAGGGTACCAGTACAGGTGCTAATATTACTCATCAGGTTTTAAATAAGATAGCCGGGTTGGCAGGAATTCCGACCTCACAAGAAGGCGCCATAAAATGGACCATTCAATCATCGCGCGGGCTTACTAAGGTGTTGTCTGCAGAAAGCCGTGTCATCCACATTACCCGTTTAAACAGTATTGAACCACCTTCCGTGCTCTATCTAACCGGCGAAGGAACAGAAGGCGGTGCCGACCTGACACAAGCCTTACCGGTTAAAGCGCTTACAGGCGGGTCCAAATTTGAAATTTATACCAAATTGCTGGCTGGCAAAACTTACAAATTTGTTGATTCCAAAACGACGGTATCCCGTACCTTTTCAGTAGACGCAGGAGGCCCATCATTTAAAGAAAATGAAACTGGTGCTACCGTAGCCAAAGATGGTATTTATCGGATCAGTTTAGATTTTATTGCATCCTCCGTATCCGTGGAAGAAATAACCAAATTGGATTTCTTTATGTGTACGGCCCAACAAAGAGTAACCCTCAACTACCAAGGAAAAGGCATTTGGCAAGTAAATGATATTGTCCCTGACTTTAAAACAGGCTTTTCAGACGACAGATACTACTTTTTAATGACTATCGGTGGATCAGAACAAAAAGTGGGAAGCTCTGTCAAAAACAACCAGCCACCTACAACTAATACGGGTTCCTTTTTCTATTTGAATTTCCATCCGGAAGATAAAGACCAATGGAATTACTCTTTCAAATTTCCCAATAGAAATGTGCAGAAATGCAGTTTTACTGTGAAATTTAGTTCAGAAATTGAAAATTACACCCACATAGTCACCTATTAAATATGGTCACAAACATGAAAAAGCCAATCATGATAGCCTGCCTGGCATTCCTGGCAGTTGCCTGCGGCAAGATCAATGATGTCTACATTGACCGGAGCCCAAAATATAACTATGACTGGAACGTGGTGGCGGATAGCAGTACCAACAGCTTTGTTTCGGTCTACTGGAACGCTAACAAGCATCATTTTAACAACGACAACTTTGGAACGATTGTTTCCAACGATTATTGGCCTGAAGCACATGGACTGGACGTATTGGTAGATGCTTATCAAAGGACCAAGGATGACACCTTTAAACAGCGCATTTATGACCTATATGACGGCGTAAAAGCCAAAAATGGGGGTAGCTTCTACAATAATTATTATGATGACATGGGCTGGCACGGTATGGCACACTTAAGGGCTTTTGAAGCAACCAGCGACGCCCGGTATGAAGCATCTGCCAAAGATCTTTGGCAATGGATAGCCGATGGCTGGAACGAAGATTTTGGCGGAGGCATCCCCTGGAACCATGAAAATACCGAACAAGGGAAAAGCAAAGGATTGCCTTCCAATGGACCTGCAGCCATCATAGCAGCCCGTCGCTGGGAAAAATATGGCGAATCGGAGGTCATAAATGGGCTAAATGACCTGGAGTGGTTATCCAAAATCTATAATTGGATCAAGGAGAACCGGGTGGTTCAACAATCTGGCAGGGTGTTTGAAAATATCGACGATAAAAACGGAGATTGGACCTATAATGCAGGTACTTATATTGGTGCAGCACTGGAGTACTATAAGATCACCGGCAATAAAGTGTATCTGAACGATGCCACTAAAACCGCAGATTGGGCCATCAGCACCCTTGTCAATACCAATAATAAGGTGCTCAGCGATTGGGCAGAGCAGCAAGATCACGACGTCGATCTATTTAAAGGAATCTTCGTGCGCTATTTTACCCAACTGATCCTGAACAAAGACTTGCCTGAATCCACCCGCAAAAGATATGTCAATTTTCTAAAGAACAGTGCGCAGATACTCTGGTCAACAGGTACGGCTAAAAACCCGGTGATATTATTTGGATTTCACTGGTGGCAAGCTCCCGAAAATGGTAAAGCGGGCCTACGTACACAACTCAGCGGAAGCATGCTGATGGAGGCCATGGCTTTAATAAAGCAGGCAGGGTACCTTGAATAATCAGTATATAATACCATCAATCAAATAAATCGGGGGCAAGTATATTTAGTACTTGCCCCCGATTTAATATCCAATAATAATTCTAAAACGCGTCATGTTTTAAATCGTTCACAAAATACTTTTATTACCTTTGCGCTGATATAGACATTCTCCAATGATCCAGTTTTTGAAGGAAAGCACCTTTGCTGTGAATGAAGTCATTAATGATGCCTGGGAGGTACTTAAGCGACAGTATTTTTACATTACGGGTCTATGTTTTTCATTGTTCCTCACTTCCAATGCCTCAGGCATACTGGCTTTTTACCTCAGTGACATTAGCCCCTACATTCGCGGTGCCATGGCGTTGTTGTTTATTGCTATCTATATAGGTCTTACCCTAACGCTGTTTAAGTATATTTTGCACGTATTAGATAGCGGTGAGCGGGAAGTATACTTAAAAGATGCGCTGCCCACCAAACTGGAGATCGTTTATTTCTTTCTGGGTGGGCTTTGCCTTTCCATTATCGGTTTCCTGGCTTTTCTCATCCTTCAGTCTATTTTATTTCCAGTATATTATATAGCTGTTAAGTACTGCAGCATTAGCCGGGAAATAGCCTATAACATACCGCAGGCGCTGGCTTTTATAGTTCTCATCGCCTTAACCATGCGCATAGTCTTTTACCCGTTCTTTATTATTGACCGGCATGACCCGCCCTTCAAGTCCATCCGTTTCAGCCTGGCCATCACCAAAGGAAATTTCACAAAACTGTTGCTACTGTTAGCCTTTTTTGCCATTTTGCAGCTTTTATATATTTATTTTAACTATAAGGGTTATGCCATTGTGTCAACCGGATTAAGTATCGTCAGCTCATTTCTTATCGTGCCCTTATCCTGCGTAGCCATGGCCGTGGCTTACCGGCAGATGATGAACGATTATAATGGGGATGACGACCCGGAAGTACTTAAAAACATTATTTAAATTGGGGATAAAAAGTGCATTAAGTAAACTATTTGCCCGTATCGTGGCAAAAGAGATCAATCGTTGGCGATATGATGCGGTTGCTGCGCAGACACGGGTATTTAAAAAATTACTAAGCGCCGCACAAAATACCGCTTTCGGCCGTGACCACCAATTTAATTCTATCCACAGCTATGAGCAATTTAAAGAAAAGGTCCCTGTACGTGATTATGAAGGCTTAAGACCCTATATTGACCGCATGGTATCGGGTGAGGCCGATGTACTTTGGCCCGGCAAACCATTATACCTCGCCAAAACATCCGGCACCACCTCTGGCGTCAAGTACATTCCCATCAGCAAGGCATCCATGCCTCAGCATATCAAGGCCGCACGTAATGCTTTACTCAACTATATCCATGAAACGGGTAATGCTTCATTCGTAAACGGTAAAATGATCTTTTTGCAAGGTAGCCCCGTCCTTCACAAAAAAAACGGCATCCATGTAGGTCGCCTGTCAGGCATAACCGCCCACCACGTGCCACCCTATCTGCAAAAGAATAGGTTGCCCACGTATGCCACCAACTGTATTGATGATTGGGAAACCAAGGTCGATGCCATCGTTGAAGAAACCCTCCACCAGGATATGCGCCTTATTTCGGGCATCCCGCCCTGGGTACAGATGTATTTTGACCGGCTTATGGCTCGTACAGGAGGCAAACAGATAAAAGACATCTTCAAAAATTTTAGTCTTTTTGTATACGGGGGTGTCAATTTTGAACCCTATCGTACACGGCTGGAGGAGGTGGTGGGCAAACGGATTGATTCTATAGAACTCTATCCTGCCTCCGAAGGCTTTATTGCCTTCCAGGATTCCCAAAAAGAAAAAGGCATGCTACTGCTGCCAGACTCTGGCATTTTTTATGAATTTATACCGGCAGACGAATTTTATAATCCCAACCCCACGCGAATATCGCTGGCCGATGTTAAGCCACAGGTAAACTATGTACTCATATTAAGCAATACGGCCGGATTATGGGCCTACAACATGGGTGATACGGTTAAATTTGTATCTACACAACCTTATAGGCTGGTCGTAACCGGGCGTATTAAGCATTTCATATCGGCCTTTGGTGAACACGTCATCGCCGAAGAAGTAGAAGGGGCCCTGCTTTCTGTCGCAAATAAACAGGGTATAGGCATTTGTGAATTTACCGTAGCCCCGCAGGTCAACCCTGAACCTGGTCAGTTGCCCTACCATGAATGGTTTATTGAATTTGATGAAGAACCTACTAACCTGGAGCAGTTCCGTCATCAGGTAGACCAGGCTCTCCAACAGAAAAATACCTATTATTACGACCTTATCAACGGCAAAATTCTACAGCCGCTAATCATCCATCCGGTTAAAAAAGGTACCTTTGTAGCATATATGCGTTCCCAAGGCAAGCTTGGGGGCCAAAATAAATTGCCTCGTTTGTCAAATGACCGGGGCATTGCCGATCAGTTAGCCACATACACTAAGTGAATAGAAAGAAAATAGCCATATTGGGGTCTACGGGCAGCATTGGTACACAAGCTCTGGAAGTTATCAAGGCGCACAAGGCCTTGTTTCAAGCAACCGTACTGACTGCAGGCAGCAATGCTGACCTCCTTATTGCCCAAGCCCTTGAATTCAGGCCCGGAACGGTGGTCATTGCGGATGAAAACAAATATCAGCAGGTCGCTAACGTATTAGTACCGCTGGGTATCAAGGTACATGCAGGCAGCAAGGCTTTAATAGAAGTTGTTGGTCAGCCTGATGTAGACCTGGTATTGGCCTCGTTAGTTGGCTTTGCTGGTTTGGAGCCCACACTAGCTGCCATAGAAGCAGGTAAAGACATTGGCCTTGCCAACAAAGAAACGCTGGTCGTAGCCGGCGAGTTGGTGATGGAAGCCGTAAGAAGGCATGGGGTTAAACTACTCCCGGTTGATTCAGAACACTCAGCCATTTTTCAATGCCTGGTGGGCGAAGATAACAACCCGGTTGAAAAAATATATTTAACTGCATCCGGCGGGCCTTTTCTTAAAAAGGACCATTCATTCCTGGCTGGCGTTAGGCCGCAGGATGCCCTTAAACACCCCAATTGGGTCATGGGGCAAAAGATTACGATAGACTCGGCATCGCTCATGAATAAAGGGCTTGAAGTAATCGAGGCCAAATGGCTTTTTGGGCTTGATGTAGCGCAGATCGATGTGGTTGTACATCCTCAGTCAGTGGTGCACTCGCTTGTACAGTTTCAAGACGGATCCATCAAGGCACAGCTGGGTGTGCCTGATATGAAGTTGCCCATTCAGTATGCCTTCAGTTATCCCAACCGGGCGGCCAACCATTTCAAACGGTTTAATTTTGCTGACTATAGGTCTTTAAGTTTTGAAGAACCCGACCTAAAAACATTTCGCAACCTGGCACTTGCCTATGAGGCCATTGCCAAAGGGGGCAACCTGCCATGTGTGCTCAATGCCGCCAATGAAATTGCTGTGGCAGCATTTTTGAACAGTGAGATCAGTTTTACAGGTATGAGCGATGTCATTGCAGAGACGATGGTAAAGGCGCCTTATTTGGAGGTGCCGACCATTCAGGATTTTAGCCAAAGCGATGCAGAAAGCCGGCAGATAGCACGTCAACTCGTAACAAACCAACAAAAAGTTTATCAAATATAATAAAGTAAAAAATAACGAATGGATATAGTGATCATGGTAGGCCAGTTTATACTGGGATTATCAATTTTAATAGTTTTGCATGAACTGGGCCACTTTTTAGCGGCCCGGGCTTTTGGTATCAAAGTAGAGAAATTTTATTTATTCTTTGATGCCTGGGGTGTAAAGCTCTTTAAATTTACGCATAAAGGTGTAGAATATGGCATAGGTTGGCTGCCCCTGGGTGGTTATGTTAAAATTGCCGGCATGATCGATGAGTCCATGGATACTGAACAGTTAGCCGGCCCCGTGCAGCCTTGGGAGTTTAGGGCTAAACCAGCCTGGCAACGTCTTATTGTCATGTTGGCAGGTATAGCTGTCAACATCGCATTGGGTATATTTATTTTCTGGATGATGGTACTGCGATTCGGCGAAAACTATCGGGATAACAATTTACTGGTTGATGGAGTGGTGCCTGGCAAAATCGGCAAAGCCGTTGGTATTTTGCCCGGCGATAAAATTTTGGAGATTGATGGTGTTAAGATTGTACGCTTTGAAGATTTGCTTAGTTCCAAAGTATTGCTGGGCAACTCCCGTCTTACCATTGAACGTGCAGGGAAAACAGAATACCTAACCATTCCGTCAGATGTATTGAATATGGTTGCAGATGATGGCATTGAAGAATTTGTAGAACCCCGTGTAAAAGTTACGCCTATAGCCGCGGTAGTAAAGGGAAGCGCTGCCGAAAAAGGAGGTTTAAAAACAGGTGACGTTGTTGTCAAAGTAAATGATCAACCCTATGCATTTTGGGACGAACTGCGCAATGGCGTTTCAAGCAATGCCGGCAAAGATCTAACCCTTACTGTACTCCGTGACAAACAAGAAGTCCCGTTGCAGCTGCACGTCCCTGCCAATGGAATCCTCGGCTTTCAAATTACCGATGAACAGGCAAAACTATACAAGAAAATCGATTACGGATTCTGGGCAGCATTACCCATTGGCGCTTCTAAAGCGTGGGGATCGTTATTAGACAATGCTAAAGGCTTGGGCAAGGTGGTCAAAGGCGAAGTAAATCCGCGTAAAGCCCTGGCTGGTCCCGTAGGCATTGCCCGTATGTTTGGCTCGCATGTAGACTGGGTTAAGTTCTGGAGTCTGGTAGGCTTGCTTTCAATGGCCCTGGCCCTAATGAATCTTTTGCCCATCCCCGCTTTGGATGGTGGCCATGCCCTGTTCCTCATCGTGGAGATGATCACAGGCAAACCCCTTAGCGATAAATTCATGGAAAAAGCACAAGTCGTCGGCTTCGTGATTATTGTAGCGTTGATGGTTTTTGTAATGGGAAATGACATCCTCAAGGCCATAGGCATTAAGTAATAATGTCCTTCGGGTTAAAAAAACAAAAAACATTTTGCGAATGTCTAATTAATAAATACATTTGCAGCCCCAACGAATAGGAGGGGATACCCGCCACAAATGCCCAGGTGGCGGAATTGGTAGACGCGCTAGTCTCAAACACTAGTGGGAAACCGTGCCGGTTCGATCCCGGCCCTGGGTACAAACCCTCTTTACATTTTGTAGAGAGGGTTTTTCTTTAGTATATTTTGTGCTATACTTGAAACGGGTATTTCAAGTAAGCATGGCGGTTGCAAAGCGGAAAGTTCCGGTATTTGAACTAATCAACGCGGCAGAGCCTTTTGCGCATAATCTTATCTTCCATCAGGTAGCCATTCCCGATGTCGATATCTTCCGTGCCGATGGTTTCAAAACCCAGTCGTTGGTAGAAAGCTTCTGCTTTGTTGTGCTTATTCACGTTGAGCAACAAGTAATGATCCCCCTGTTGCCGGGCAGCGAGTTCGGCAGCTTCCATGAGCTGCTTTCCTACACCTTGCCCCTGCGTTTGGGGCAGCACATAGATTTTATGAATTTTAGTCTGCGGCTGGTCGAGATAGGGCCGTTCATATGATAGATAACCCAGGTATTGGTCATCCACCGTATCCTGCGCCAGTACAAACCGGTGCCTCAGTTCGGTGACTTGATGCGCCAAGGACGCTTCGCTGTACATCATGTCCAGCATATACGCTATCTGTTCTTTAGACAGTATTCCCCCAAATGTGGCTGGCCAAGTCTCCAGGGCGATGCGCCGGATAACAGGAATATGTGCTATTTGAGCCTCAATTAACTGTATCATTTATGAGGCAAATATAACATGGCTTCTTAACTTTTTTAAAGAATTTGCACTTTACACTCAATTTGGAACACTATGTGTCTGCCATCAATTTGATCGGCCGATGGATGAAAGGAAACGCTGACACACATGTTGTGGCCAGCTTATGGCTGGATAGAGCCAAGATTTATGTTGGTTATGGAAACTTTAAAGAGGCAAGTGCTACTTGTGAACAAAGCCTTCAGCTGCATTATAGCTACGGTACGGAATCATTGATCTCCATCCGTGAGTTAAGTGGATTATATTACCACTTTAACCAGGGGCTAAGTGAAGAAGAACGGTTAACTTTGAAAATTATTTGGTCTGGGCGAGGAAAATTTTATGTAACTTAAAAGTCCTTTTTAATGCACTTATTGGAAAATTTTAGGGTCCATGTTATCAAGCAGCGAGCTCATCGAAAAAATGACGTTTGCTTCATTTTTAGACGATACCAAAAGAAATCATTGGCAAGCCTACTAAAGTACTCCCCATTGTTAGGACAAAATACTCCTTAAATTAAGAACAATAATCAACCTTGTTGTTATTGTTGTGGTGTGGGAATGTGTGTAAAC
>FOBR01000059.1 GCA_900109895.1 bacterium A37T11 | reverse complement strand
GCCACTTCTTTTACGGTCATGTGCTTATCGCGTAGCATGCGCCGGCATTCTCCCAAATGGATGGCCAGGTAGTATTGTTTGGGGGTGATGTGGTAAACCAAGCGGAACTCCCGGATGAGATGCTGCTGCGAAAAGCCAAAATGCCCGGCCACCAGCGCGACGGAGAAAGGGGCTGCATGCAGCCCGAGCTGCCCAATGTGGTGTTTAACTACTTCCAGCCTTTCGGCCAGCAAATGCGTTTTTGGTTTGCCGGCCAGCAGGTCGGCTTGGGCAATATGCAATAGGGTTGCCAATGGTCGGTATACCTTCACATCCATTATTATCCCTTCTTCTTCCGGAAGGCTGGCCAGCAATAGCCACTCATCGCTGATCAAAGCATGCATGGGTAGCGGGCCAAGCACCACATAGCGATCGGTTTGCTTAAGAGCTTTTTCAAGCAATCCATCAAAGCCGATCAAGTAGGAATGCCGATAGCGCTTAAGCCAGTCTATGGCCACAGCATAGAAGCCGATCACTGTAGTGCCGGCTGGCACCTGGAGATAATAAGGCCCTTCAGGGCAGTAGACAAAACCGTAATGGTCTTCCTCCAGGCGCAGGATAGGATTTTGGCTGGTACAATAATGCAGTTGCAGGTGTTGTTGCAGGGCATAGACGCCAAAGATGTCTGCGTGAGACACCCGCAGTTTTACCCAGCGGGGTTTGTCTGTTCGTATCTCCAGGTAATAGACCAGGGCATGCTTGGCATTATATCCCTGTAAGGTAATGCGGCAAGTCTCGGCCTTCCAGGAATCAACTTTCATATAAGATATCCGGTACGTACAATTGGCCGGCGCCTTGTCGCTATAAGTATAAGGAGGGTATACCTCCTCCAACTCAATATGCAGGGAATCTATCATGGATGTAATTTTAGGAACTTATTAAAAATGAGCGCTGGTTTTTTCAGACGCCGTTTTAGCACCCACTATCCCTCGCCGCACCCAGGCTTCGGGACATCAGTTGCTGATGAATAAATAAAAAAACCGGTCAGGCAGCAGCCTGCTGTGAAACAATG
>FOBR01000026.1 GCA_900109895.1 bacterium A37T11 | reverse complement strand
GCTCTTTTAGTATTCGCATCTCTTCTGGATTTGAGTACAATTTACAAAATATTATCTTCATAAACAAATTTTTGTGACTTAAATGGGTAAGCCTATAAAATTTTAAAAATTTTTTATTTGATAAGTAATTTTATTCAAAATTAGGTATTTTAAATGTTTTAAAACAAAAAAACTTAGCGAATAAGTTTTTTATTTATTAAGTGGAATAAAATAGAATCGTATAGAATAGAATAGTTATATGCCGGGACGTTTTCCAAGCATATGAATAAGTTTATGCCGTTCAAGCAGGGTAACCAATTCATTGAGCCACCAATAGCTGAAACCTTCCATTTTTAATAGCTGGTGCCAGCCTGCATCTGTTATTTCCTTCAATGTAAAAAATCCTAAACGCCGGGATTCGTCGTTAAACGACTTGCTGACGGGTAGGTCAGCAATGGGTTGGTATAGTATGGCCGTTTCCATTAATATTCAAAGATAATCATTCAAATAATGGATGCAAAGATTTGGGATAAAAAAAAATTGCGACATTTGTTGCAATGATCGGAAAAGAACAGATTGCGGGTGTATACCGTAAAATACAAGATGAAATATGCCTAGGGCTTGAAGCTATAGATGGAACAGCAGCTTTCGAAGAGGAGCAATGGAACCGAATCGGCGGGGGAGGTGGGCGTTCCCGGATTATTCAAAATGGGAATATCTTAGAAAAGGGCGGTGTCAATTTTTCTGAAGTATATGGAAAGCTTCCAGAACAAATTAAAAAATCGTTTGGCGTAACTGAAGATGATTTTTTTGCCACAGGTGTTTCCATTGTAATCCATCCAAATCATCCATTAGTACCCATAATTCATATGAACATCCGTTATTTTGAACTTAACGATGAAATACGTTGGTTTGGAGGGGGGATCGATCTTACTCCCCATTATGTGGATGTAGAAGACGCTATTTATTTCCATACACATTTAAAAGCTGTTTGTGATTCTTTTAGCAATGATTTTTACCTACATTTTAAATCTTGGGCAGACGATTACTTCTTTATCAGGCATCGTAAGGAAACGCGGGGTATAGGAGGCATTTTTTATGATAGGCTCACTGAAGAAAAGGCTGGTATTCATATGGATGATATTTTTGCATTTTCAGTGGCATTGGGCCGTTTGTTTGTCCCGCTTTATGGAGAGTTAGTAAACCGCCACCGCCACAAACCCTACTCTGACCAACAGAAACAATGGCAATTTCTTCGAAGAAGCCGTTATGTTGAGTTTAATTTGGTTTATGACGCAGGCACAAGGTTTGGATTGGAAACCGATGGACGTACCGAATCCATACTGATGAGCATGCCACCACAGGCCAATTGGGCTTATAATTATTTGCCTGAAACTAATTCGGACGAAGCCAAAACCCTTAGTTTGTTGCGCAAGGGTATTGATTGGCTTTAGTTTTTAGTGCTATTTCTTGGATTTTGTACCAATTTTTGTTATCTTCGCATGCGCTTAAAAAATTTAATCGAAAGAGATAAAATAACAACATTAGGAAATGAGCAGCGCTGCTTTGTCTTAACCAATAAATAAAAATGGCTGAAGGAACAGAAAACGACGATAATTTACTACCTGCTAACGACCGTATCATCCCCATTAACATAGAAGACGAAATGAAGTCTGCCTATATCGATTACTCGATGTCGGTGATTGTTTCGCGTGCATTGCCGGATGTGAGGGATGGGTTAAAACCGGTTCATCGCCGTGTTTTGTATGGTATGTTGGACTTGGGTGTAACCAGTACGAAACCCTACAAAAAGTCTGCCCGTATCGTAGGGGATGTTTTAGGGAAGTATCACCCGCATGGAGATTCATCGGTATACGACACCATGGTTCGTATGGCGCAGGAATGGAGTTTGCGGTACCCACTCGTAGACGGACAGGGAAATTTTGGTTCCGTGGATGGTGATCCTCCTGCAGCCATGCGGTATACGGAAGCCAGGCTCAAAAAGATCTCCGAAGAGATGCTCGATGATATTAATAAGGATACCATCGACTTTCAACTAAATTTTGACGATTCGCTCAATGAGCCGACGGTTCTTCCCACTAAAATACCCAATTTGCTAGTCAATGGATCTTCAGGCATTGCGGTAGGTATGGCAACAAATATGGCGCCACACAACCTGACTGAGGTCATAGACGGCACAATAGCCTATATTGATAATCGTGATATTGAAATCGATGAGCTGGTAAAATTTGTGAAGGCTCCTGATTTTCCGACCGGGGGCCTGATCTATGGTTATTCGGGAGTACTTGAGGCATTTAAAACTGGCCGTGGCCGTATCGTGATGCGTGCTAAAGCCGAGATTGAAGTTGTAAAGAACGATCGGGAATGTATTATTGTGACTGAAATACCCTACCAGGTAAACAAGGCCAATATGATTGAGCGAACTGCTGAGTTGGTCAATGAAAAGAAAATTGAGGGGATATCTGCTATACGGGATGAATCAGACCGTGATGGGATGCGTATCGTCTATGATATTAAGCGCGATGCAAATGCCTCTGTGGTGCTAAACAATTTGTTTAAGTATACTTCGCTTCAAACTTCATTTAGTGTCAACAACATTGCTCTGGTACAGGGGCGACCAATGATGCTTAATCTGAAGGATATGATCCATCATTTTGTGGAGCACCGGCATGAGGTCGTCATCCGGCGGACCCGTTTTGAGCTGGCAGAGGCACAAAAACGTGCACATATTCTGGAAGGATTATTAATTGCGCTTGACCACTTGGATGAGGTGATCAAATTGATACGCAGTTCTGATACTCCCGAGGATGCCAGGACAGGTTTGATGGAACAGTTTGGCTTATCTGACATTCAGGCCCGGGCTATACTTGACATGACGCTGCGCAGGCTTACCGGTCTGGAGCGTGATAAGATTAAAGATGAGTACGCAGAATTGATGAAAACGATTGATTACTTGAATTCGGTACTGGCTGATGAGGGTTTGCGAATGCAGATCATCAAGGATGAATTGATAGAAATCAGGGAAAAATATGGGGATGAGCGTCGTTCGGTAATTGTACATTCGGCTGAAGACATGCGAATGGAAGATTTTATCGATGATGAAGAGATCGTCATTACTGTTTCTCATGAAGGCTATGTAAAACGAACCCCACTTACTGAATATCGGATTCAAGGTAGAGGCGGAAAAGGGTCTTTGGGATCCAATACACGGGACGAAGACTTTACTGAACACATTATTACAGCTTCTGCGCACAATTATCTGTTGTTTTTTACCGAAGCTGGCAGATGTTTTTGGCTGCGAGCCTTTGAAATACCTGAAGGCAGCCGAATTTCTCGAGGGAGGGCCATTCAGAACATTATCAATATTCCGAAGGAGGAGAAGATAAAAGCGTATATAAAAGTAAAGAACTTAAAAGACCAAGAATACCTGGAGAATAACTTCATCATTATGTGTACAAAACGCGGCACCATCAAAAAGACTTCTCTGGAAGCTTATTCGCGTCCTCGTGCTAATGGAATCAACGCTATTAACATTAACGATGGAGACCAGTTATTAGAAGCATGTCTAACGAATGGCAGCAGCGAAATTTTGATGGCGTTACGTTCAGGAAGGGCAATCCGCTTTAATGAGTCTACTGTACGCCCCATGGGACGTACAGCAACAGGTGTGCGTGGCGTGACACTGGCAGGCCCGGATGACGAGGTGGTTGGCATGATTAGTGTAAATAATCCGGAAGTAACCGTGCTGGTTGTCTCTGAAAAGGGATTTGGAAAACGTACTGACATTGAAGATTACCGAGTGACTAACCGGGGTGGTAAGGGTGTAAAAACTATCAACGTGACAGAAAAGACCGGCCAGTTGGTGGCTATTAAGGATGTTACGGATAGCGAAGATCTGATGATCATTAATAAATCGGGCATTGTCATACGTATTGGGATAAGTGAATTGCGTGTAATGGGACGGGCCACCCAGGGTGTAAAGCTAATTAACCTGAAGGGTAACGATCAAATTGCATCGGTAACCAAAGTTGAACATGAGGAAACGATTGAAAATGATGGGAAAATTGAAGATGATGCCAATAATCAGGTGAATGATACACAAGATAATGCTGACACAAGTGATTCCAAAGAATAATTAATTTGTTGAAAATATAATAATTTGGTTGTTTGATTAGTTTTTATGGTATGCTCAGGAAAATTCTAGCTATTTCGGTTGTGTTTTACATTTCAGTTATTGTTGCTTGTGCACAGTCAAATGTGAAAGAAGGCAATAATAGTTTTGCTCTTTACACTAAAACGAAAGATATAGCCAAATTACTCGATGCACGTAAATATGCAGATGCTGCCTATGTGTTAAAGCGTGATTCCTTTTCATACAGGAATAACCTTTTGAGAGCTATGGTTTATAGCAGTCTTGCGGTGGCTGATCCAGACAGAAAGCAATCTTATAAAAAAGATCCGATTGATGAAACTTTTCTAGCTTTATCCAGGTTAAATGATAAACAACTGAATTTTGATAACCAGCCAAAAATTGTATTTGTGAAAAAACAGCTTAGTGAGGCTTTTTTACAAAAAGCAAACCAAGCTATTTCAAAAGGTAATGACAAAGAAGCTCTTAATATGTATAAGGCTCTTGATTCATTAAAAGTAGGCGGAGATCACGAAGTTGGGCACAACTTGGCATTACTATATGAGCGGCTTGGCCAAAAAGATCAGGCAATAGCCATGTATAAGGAATTAGTTGGTAATCCTGAAAAAACAAAAAGCGCTTATATTTTAAGCTTGGCTAAACTTTACGACAGCTTGGGTAACCCAAAAGACCAAATTGATATTTTGTTGAAAGGCAGGGAACAATTTCCAAAAAACAAAGATATTTTGTTCGAATTGGTGAATACATTTGCAAATGCAGGGGCTTACGACGAAATAGTGCCTCTTCTGGACGATGCCTTGGGATTTGAGCCAGGCAATGTTAATCTAAATTATCTGGCTGGTTATGCTAATGAGGTTGTGGGTAACAGAGTATTGGCAGAAAATTTTTATAAAAAAGTCATTAGCCTTGATGCCAATAATTACAATGGTAATTTTGAACTTGGTTTATTGTACCTGCGTGACTTTTTAGAAAATCCTGCTGATATTTCAAAACGTGACAGTGTGCAGATTTATTTACTTAAAGCAAATGAAATAGATCCAAAT
Organism: bacterium A37T11; assembly: GCA_900109895.1. Classification (GTDB taxonomy): domain Bacteria; phylum Bacteroidota; class Bacteroidia; order Sphingobacteriales; family Sphingobacteriaceae; genus A37T11. Next base: position 71,153 of record FOBR01000026.1, on the reverse strand, counting down.
GCCATAAATGCTTTAAAGTCTTTAGCTTTGTTTTATAATAAAACTGGCGATTTTATGCAATTGGAGCGAGTAAACAGCAAATTAAATCAAATTTCTTTATACTAATTAGATAACTTGAGTAGAATCATGAAGATCAAACTATTTTTATTGGCGGCTATAACAATTTGGTCAGGAAGTAGTTTCGCCCAAAAAGGTGAATTGAATAAGGCCAAAGCAAGCTATAACAAATTTAATGAACTGAAAGGTGTCGGTTCGTCGGCCCTGGGTAAAGAGAGCCTGAAAGAGGCTAAAGTGTCGTTGGATAAAGCTTCGATAAACGAAAAAACTTCAGGACTCCCCGAAACCTGGGTTTATACTGCTCTTGTTAATGCCGATTTGGCTTTGCTTGATAGTACAGATTCTGCCAAAACCTACATCGACGCCGCAATTAGTGCCCTTGACAAGGCAAAAAGTTTGAATGCGACGGCGGATGTGAAAGACGATGAAAAGAAGCAAAACACCCAAAATCTGGATGTAGCTGGCCGAATGCTTGCTCAATATGAGCTGAACAAGGGGGTAAAAGCCTTTGAAAAGCAAGATTATAAAACAGCATTTAGTGCTTTTGATAATGGTGGTAAATATCTGCCTAATGATACGACATTTATCTATTATGCTGGCCTTGCCGCTATAAATTCGCAAGATTACCCGCATGCAATTGAAAAATATAAACAATTGACTGCAGTGGATAGTTTTTCCAATCAAGGCCAAATCTATTTAGACCTTTCAAAATTATACGTTATGCAGGGAGATACCATAAATGCATTAAAATATGTTGAGGAAGGTGTTGGTAAATTTCCAAATAATAAGGACTTGGCAACCCAAAATATTGAGCTCAACCTGATGACAGGAAATGAGCAAAAGGTTATTAACACCATTAATGCTCAGATTGTGAAGGATCCTAAAAATAAAAATTTACCTTTTTATTTGGGTATTGCTTATAATGCTACAAAAGATACTGAAAAAGCAGAAGCGGCTTATAAAAAAGCCATTGAAATTGATCCTAATTATTCAGATGCTTACATTAATCTTGGAGGTTTAATACTTAATAGAGGTATTGATAAATTTAATAGCGCAAATCAGTTACCTGCTGATAAACAAAACCAGTATGATGCGCAGATCAAGGAGGCACACAGTATCTTTGATACGGCTTTACCTTATCTCCAAAAAGCTGTTGAATTAGATCCGAAATCAAAATTGGGCTGGCAAAACTTAAAAACCTATTATCAGATTAAGGAAAATAAGGAAAAAATGGCTGAAATAGATGCCAAGATTCAGGCTCTATAAATTCAGATGATTAATGTAATAAAAAGCCGGAATTTGATAATCCCGGCTTTTTTATTATAAATTTTTTAGTTATTTCCTTCTTTTCAGGAAGACTTTTTCCTGCGTGATATCTCATCACGTATTTTTGCAGCCCTTTCATAGGCTTCATCAGCCAATGCTTTACCAAGCGTTTCTTTTAATTCATCGTCTGAAAGCGATGAATATGAAGAATTTCCTGAACTTGCGGGCTGATTGGTTGATGGAGTTGCACCTTTAGATTCTGTTTCACTCACTGGGTTATCTATATTCTCAAGAAAAACAAAGTCATTTCCTTCAATAACGATACCTGCAGATGAAAGAATAAATTCATAAGTATAAATAGAAGCATCAAATCTGACAGCAAGAGCTATAGCATCTGAAGTACGAGCATCAATTTCGGTGATTCGATGAGTGTCATTGCAAACAAGTTTCGCATAGAATATACCATCTAATAAGTTATAAATAATTACCTCATCTATCTTAATATGAAAAGTATCTGCAAACGTTTTAAACAAATCATGGGTAAGCGGTCTACTTGGAGTCATTTTTTCAATTTCAATGGCAATGGCTTGCGCCTCAAAGCCACCGATAATGATGGGTAATCTTCTCTTTCCGCCTACCTCTCCAAGCACCAGTGCATAAGCCCCGGATTGTGTCTGGCTGTAAGACAAACCGACGATATCAAGCTTTATTTTCTTCATCCACGGGCAAACTTACCTAAAATTGTTTTCATATGCAAGCGCGGTTATCCTTCTTTCAGCGCCTTGATTGCAGCCGTTAATTGGGGTACTATTTCAAAAGCATCTCCCACTATACCATAGTCTGCCACCTTAAAAAAAGGTGCTTCAGGATCTTTGTTAATCACTACGATTGTTTTGGATGAGCTCACACCGGCTAAATGCTGAATTGCACCCGAAATACCAATAGCGATGTATAGGTTAGGGCTTACCGTAATACCGGTTTGGCCCACATGTTCTTCGTGGGGCCGCCAGCCAGCGTCTGAAACGGGTTTGGAACATGCCGTAGCCGCACCAAGCGTTGCTGCGAGCTCTTCAATTATTTTCCAATTATCAGGCCCTTTGAGCCCGCGTCCTGCAGAAACCACGATTTCTGCTTCAGGCAAGGATACTTTATCTATTTCTCTAATGATCTCATGCACCAGGACCGAAAAGTCTTTATTGTTGGCGGGCGCCTCAAAACTTTCGATTGTGGTGTTGCCCCCAGTTTCCCGAAGTTCGAAAGTGTTTTGATTAAGTGCCAGGACCTTGATGGGCGATATAAGATTGGTAATAGCAAAGGCTTTTCCTGAAAAAGCAGTTTTTTTAACAGAAAAAGCACCGTTATACAGAGTTGGGAAAGTTACGACACCATCGGCAAAACCGGCTGATAATTTGGCAGCAGTGCGGGGTGCCAGGCCTTTGCCACTTAAAGAATTTGAAATAATAACAACCTCGGCATTTTCTTTATGGACGGCGGAGGCAATAATGGTGGCATATGCCTGATTGACAAAAGTACCTAACTGACCGGATTTGCTGGTTAATACTTTTGAAACACCATAATTGCCCAATTTTTGCAGCTCTTCATCACTGACGTTTCCGATAGAAATGGCCGTTAAGTTAGTTCCAAGTAAGTCGGCTGTTGCCTTGGCGTAGGAAGTGGTTTCAAAGACGTTTTTTTTTAATTGGCCGTTTGTATTTTCTATATAAACTAAAACTGACATCTGATTTACGATTATTGATAAACTTAATTTGTTTTTTTAATCAATGGACCCTTCCTTACGTAGGGATTTACGATTTATGAATTGAGATCACTGAATGGTAATTTAATAGGCAATTGTTTGCATGACTGTCTATTTTTATAACCATGGTGCTATTTTAAACAATAATACATCTAAATTCTATATTCGTAATTAAAAGACTTTGGTTTGGGTATGCAATAGTTCCGCGAGTTTTTCAGCGGTTTCTGCAAGTTTTACTGCACTTCGGTGCTCTGGTGTTTCGTAGCTGACTATCTTGTAAAGAACATCTACCTCAACGGGCTCAACAACTGTAAGCGGCTTGGTGCGCGCACCCATAATCCCGCGCATATTGGGTATGCGCGGTTCGGCGACTCCCTCGGCAGTGCCCGCAATAAAGGGGAGAGGTAAGGTCAAAATCTCTTTTCCACCAGCTATTTCACTTTCAACAGTGGCCGTATTACCTTCAATCTGAAGTTTTTTAATGATGGATATGGATGGTATTTTCAACAATTCACCCACCAGCGCGGCGATTTGTGTGCCGTTGTAATCAATCGATTCGCGGCCGGTGAGGATGAGGTCAAATCCTTTATCCTTGGCATAGGAAGCAATTTGCTGGGCAACAAACCAGGCATCAAGCGGAAACGCATTGACCCGTATCGCTTCATCTGCACCAATAGCCAGGGTCTTGCGGATGCTGGGATCGGCGGATGCTTCGCCCACATGAATGACGGTCACTTTACCAGCACCCCCTTCATTGAGTTCAATCGCTTTAGAAAGGGCTATTTCGTCATATGGGTTAACAATATATTGTACGCCTGCGGCGTTAAATTGTGTTTTATCACTACTAAAAGTTATTTTTGTGGTGGTATCAGGCACATTGCTGATACAGACTAGTATGTTCATTGAATATGGATTTTGATAACTGATTTTTTCAAACTTAGAGAATCTTATTTTTAAATGCAAGTTTTCATAATGGATGTAAACAAAAGGATAACCTGTGAGTGATAGATTAAATAAATTGTTGGTTTTTTTAAAAGAAAGTCCGCAGGATCCATTTATCCTTTATGCAATCGCTACCGAATACCTTCGGTTAGAAAGGTTGGAGGAAGCGCTGCACTCCTACGAAAAACTGCTCCAGCACCACCCGGAATATGTAGGTACCTATTATCACCTGGGCAAACTTTACGAAACATTGAACCGGAAAGCAGAGGCCATTGCTTGTTACGAGCAGGGCATAAAGGTAGCCCGTAGCAAACGCGATATGCATGCATTATCTGAGCTGCAGGCCGTATACCTATCAGTTACAGGTCTATACGAAGACGATGATGACTTTTGAATTACGACTTCGGCTTCGGACTCCCGCCTAAAAAGGAGCCTCATCATCCATATCGTTCATACGTGATGGACGTGTGATGATTCCTGGTTGTTGGTTAAATTCAGAAGAAGGAGCTAAGCTGGAGGAGAAAGGAGAAGGGTCTGATAATCCTCCAAATCCGCCAGAAGAAAAATCTTCTTCCAAATCGGTAAATTTCACAAATTTACCGATAAATCTTAGCGGGACCGTGGCTGTTTCACCATTTCGGTGCTTTGCAATGATTACCTCACCAATACCTGCTGTTGATCGCCCTTCCTCATCTTCGGTGAGGCCATAATATTCAGGGCGATATAAAAATAACACCATATCTGCGTCCTGCTCAATTGATCCGGATTCACGTAAATCAGAGAGCATGGGCCTTTTGCTCGCACCAGGCCGGCTTTCTACAGCACGACTTAATTGAGATAGTGCAATAACGGGTATATTCAGTTCTTTTGCTACTGATTTAAGTGCTCTGGATATACTACCAATTTCCTGCTCGCGGTTACCACCCTTACCGTCGGCTTTGCCATGCATGAGCTGGAGGTAATCCACGATAACCATCTGGATATCGTATTGGGCCTTCAGTCGCCGGCACTTGGCCCGGAATTCAAAGACATTGAGGGCTGGGGTATCGTCAATTAATAAGGGCGCTTCGGTCAGTTTGCCTATGCGGGAGTGAAGTTGTGTCCATTCATGGTCGGCCAGGTTACCCTTTCGTAGTTTTTCCTGCTCAATTTCGGTTTCCCCCGAAATAAGCCGGTTGACCAATTGAACAGAAGACATTTCCAGAGAGAAAACGGCAACGGGCTTATCATGCAAAACGGCGGCATTGCGGGCACAGCTCAATACAAAGGCTGTTTTACCCATAGCAGGCCGTGCTGCGATGATGACCAGGTCAGAGGGTTGCCAGCCTGAAGTAACGCGATCCAATGCAGTAAAGCCAGAAGGTACGCCCGTCAGGGAGTCTGTGCGGTCACGCAGTTTTTCCAATGAGCTAACCGCCTCTCGCATGATGTCATCCATCTTGCGGGTATCGCGTCGCAGGTTATTTTGAGCAATTTCAAAGAGGCCTTTTTCAGCGCTGTCCAGCAGGTCAAAAATATCTGTGGTGTCGTCGTAAGCGTTATTAATGATATCGCTGGAGATCTTGATGAGCTCCCTCTGTATAAATTTTTGTGATATTATACGGGCATGATACTCAATATTAGCGGCTGAAACGACACGATCAGTAAGACGTGTAATATAATAGGCCCCGCCCACTAGTTCAAGAGCCCCCATTTTCCGTAATTCAGCCGTAACGGTGAGCAAATCTACCGGAGATGATTTTTGGAAAAGGTTAAAAATGGCTTCAAAGATTTTTTGGTGCGCATCATTGTAGAAAGTTTCAGGTTTTAAAATATCGATTACCGTAGATAACGCATCTTTTTCTAACATTAAAGCACCTAAAACAGCTTCCTCCAGGTCAACCGCCTGGGGAGGTATCTTTCCAAAGCCACTAGCCAGGGAAGTTGTTTTGTTGCGGCGTTCTGCGAAACCGCCTTTATTGCTGCTCCTGGACGGATTAATGTCGTTTTCGTTACTCATATTATATTGGGTTACTTCGTCGAAATTATTTTTTAATATTTCCCTTAAATTTTATGCCGCCCCTACGGATTTAGGTTAGGCAAATCTATGAAATTATGCTGCGCCCTTCCGGTGGACTTATGAACACTCAATCCACAGTCTTTTTATAAAATAAGGCGAAGCTTGAAAAAGTACTGCTTACCATATGCCTTTATTAACATTAATTGTGGATAACGTGTTAATGAGTTTGTAAAGATAACTAAAATCAGCAATTTATATCCATGTTAATAACTTTAAGCATTGTTTACTTAAGCAGGAATTGTTGTATCTTAGCTCCCCAAAATAGGTAAATATGCAAGATTATTCCAGGTCTGAACGCCGTGAGACGAACCAATTAGTGTTTGGTATACGTGCGGTAATAGAGGCCATTGAAAGTGGTAAAGAGATAGAATCTTTATGGGTGCAGCGTGGTTTGGCTGGACCCTTACTAGCCGAGTTAAAAGAGTTGCTTAAAACGCATGATCTTTCCTATCAACAGGTGCCTATGGAAAAGTTGAACCGCCTGACCCGTAAAAACCACCAGGGGGTCATTGCGGTGATCTCACCCATTACCTATCAGAAAATAGAAGACATCATTCCGCAGGTCTATGAGAAAGGGGAGGTGCCCTTGGTCTTGCTATTAGATGGAGTGACTGATGTAAGAAACATGGGGGCAATAGCCCGTACGGCGGAGTGTGCTGGTGTACATGCCATTGTCATACCTCGGAAAAATACGGCTGAAATTAATCCGGACGCCATTAAGACGTCATCGGGCGCACTATATAAAATTCCAGTGTGCCGGCATGACAGCCTTACGTCCATCGCCCGGTTTTTGCAGGAGTCGGGCCTGCAGCTGATTGCCTGCACTGAAAAAACTTCTAACAGTATATATAGTTCCAATTACAAAGGACCAACGGCCTTCGTTTTGGGAGCAGAAGACACAGGGATATCAGATGGACTTTTGCGCATGGCTGACTACCTGGCTCGCATACCCTTATTAGGTGAAATTGCATCCCTTAATGTATCCGTGAGTGCAGGTGTTGTACTTTATGAGGCCATACGACAAAGAACAGGCAATAGTTAATTTAACGTGTAATTCAACAAAAGTTTGTTTTTGTTATAAAATTGTTAAAATGTTTCTAAATTTTTTTAATTTTAAATATTATTTTTGTTTATTTGCATTAATAATTATAAAGTAACTTAATTTGTTTAGAATAGAAGTATATGTGTGGAATCATTGGAGCATTTGATCTGAAAGGCAAATCAGAAGATTTGAGACCTCAAGTGCTCAAAATGTCTAAAAAAGTAAGGCATCGCGGTCCGGACTGGTCGGGTATTTTTAGTGGGGAAAAAGCAATACTGGCTCACGAGCGTTTGGCGATTGTCGATCCGAAATCAGGTCAACAACCACTATTTAATAATAATCGGAGCCTTGTATTGGCGGTAAATGGAGAGATTTATAACCATCAGGAATTGCGGGCTGAACTAAGCGATTATCAATTTCAAACGCAGTCTGATTGTGAAGTCATTCTTGCCTTATACGACAAAAAGGGAGCATCTTTTCTGGAAGACCTGAACGGTATTTTTGCGTTTGCTTTGTATGATATTGAAAAAGACGTCTATCTCGTTGCCCGCGATCACATGGGTATTGTACCTCTGTATATGGGGTGGGATCGTATGGGTACATTTTATGTAGCATCAGAGCTTAAATCGCTTGAAGGAGTATGTAATCATATTGAAGAGTTTCAGCCTGGTCACTATATCTATAGTTTGGAAAGCAGCCAACCACAGCGCTGGTACAAGCGGGATTGGGAATCCTTTGAAAATGTTAAAAATAATACCTCTGACATCGCTTCACTGCGTAAGGGGTTGGAAGATGCCGTTCACCGTCAATTGATGTCAGACGTGCCTTATGGAGTACTTTTATCAGGAGGTCTTGATTCGTCTATTATTGCGGCGGTAACCAAAAAATTCTCTTCACACCGTATTGAAACCAATGATGAAGAACTGGCTTGGTATCCGCAATTACATTCTTTTGCGGTAGGCCTGCATGGATCCCCAGATCTGGCAGCTGCCAGGAAAGCTGCAGAACATATTGGAACGATCCATCATGAAATTAATTTTACCATCCAGGAAGGCCTTGATGCCATTCGGGATGTCATATATCATTTGGAAACGTATGACGTCACTACGGTTCGGGCGGCTACTCCCATGTATCTCCTTGCACGTGTCATCAAATCAATGGGTATAAAAATGGTATTGTCTGGTGAAGGGTCAGATGAGCTTTTTGGTGGTTACCTTTATTTTCACAAAGCCCCTAATGCCTATGAATTTCATGAAGAGACGGTTCGTAAATTAGATAAACTGCACCTTTATGATTGTCTTAGAGCAAACAAATCATTAGCCGCGTGGGGTATTGAGGGCCGTGTACCCTTTCTTGACAAAGAATTTATTGACATTGCTATGCGCTTGAATCCTGAAGATAAAATGATTAGGAACGGCAAAATGGAAAAATGGATCTTGCGTAAAGCTTTTGAAGACTATCTGCCAGAAAGTATTGCCTGGCGGCAAAAAGAACAATTTTCGGATGGTGTAGGATATAGTTGGATAGACACCTTAAAAGAACAGGCAGCCCTGAAGGTTACGGATGAGGAGCTGAACAACGCAGCCTACGCTTTTCCGATTCATCCACCCATGTCTAAAGAAGAATATTTATACCGCACCATATTTAGCGAACACTTTCCTTCAGATACAGCGGCAGCTACGGTGCCTTCTGTAAAGTCAGTAGCGTGTAGTACGCCACAAGCGCTTGCTTGGGACGCCTCATTTCAGAACTTGAATGATCCCTCCGGGCGTGCTGTTAGCACAGTCCATAATGAAAGCTATGATAAAGCTACAGAATCGGTGATATAAAAGTAGGTTTTTTAATTTCATTATAAGTTAAGTTAATAATTGTTGTGTATGATAAGCCGGATTGGAGACAATCCGGTTTTTTTATAAGATCATTTTTCCTATGTTTGTCCTGTGAATATCCATTGGAAAAATATTATTAAAAGGCCCTCCTGATTTTCATTACAGCGTATTGAGTTTTAAATACAAAGTATTGAGTACAGTTTACGTTAAGTAAATCCAACTAATTTTCATTCTTACAATTTTCAAAGGCAGTTGATGACCTGCTTGCACCGTGCTGTAATTTTTTTGCATACGGAAGCAGTCATTTTTAATTTAATACAACATGAAAACGATCATAGAACCGTTCCGGATTAAATCTGTTGAACCCATTTATTTTACTTCACGCCAGCAACGCGAGGGTTTGCTTCAAAAAGCTCATTATAATCCATTCTTATTAAATGCCCGTGACGTGATCATTGACCTGCTCACCGACAGTGGTACAAGTGCCATGAGCAGTGAACAATGGGCAGGCATAATGCGGGGCGACGAAAGTTATGCCGGCAGTGAAAGCTTTTTCCGTTTTGAGAAAGTTATCAAAGACTTAACGGGAATGCCTTATGTAATCCCTACCCATCAGGGCCGAGCTTCTGAAAAAATCCTATTCACGGTAATTGGTGGAGAGGGCAAATGTGTCATCAGCAATACGTTGTTTGATACAACGCGTGCCAATGTGGAGTTTTCCGGCGCTGAAGGTATAGACCTGTTATGTCCGGAGGGTAAAATCCCCGCCATACCGGCATCCTTTAAAGGTAACATGGATACTGCAGCTCTGAGTCGAGTTATTGAAGAGCGTACACCAGCCTCCATTGCCATGGTTATGATAACTGTCACCAATAATTCCGGTGGAGGGCAACCCGTGAGCATGGCCAATATTCGCGAGGTGAGCCGAATCTGTAAGCAGCATGGAATACTTATGTTTATTGATGCTTGCAGGTTTGCAGAAAATTGTTACTTTATCAAGGAGCGCGAAGAAGGATATGCACACACCACAATCGCCAACATTGCTAAAGAACTGTTTTCTTATGCAGATGGCTGTACCATGAGTGCCAAGAAAGATGCCTTTGCCAATATTGGTGGTTTCATTGCCCTTAAGGACGAAACCATTACCGAGCAATGCCGCAATTTGCTGATCATTACTGAAGGCTTCCCAACCTATGGTGGTTTGGCTGGTCGCGACTTGGAGGCCATTGCCATCGGCTTGCAAGAGATTATGGAAGAGGGCTACTTAAAATACCGCATCCGGAGCATTGCTTATATAGGCGAGAAACTAGACGAATATGGTATCCCTTATATAAAACCAACAGGGGGCCATGCTGTCTACCTGGATGCCAAAGCGTTTATGGATCATATCCCTGTACACGAATATCCCGGCCAGGTATTGAGTTCGGCATTATACCTGGAAGGGGGTATCCGTAGTGTAGAAATCGGTTCGGTCATGTTCGGAAAATATGGAACTGATGGTAGCCTCATATCACCGCCGATGGAACTTGTCAGGCTTGCTTTTCCTCGGCGTGTCTATACCCAAAGTCATATAGACTATGTTGCTGAGGTAATCGTGGAGGTTTATAAGCGCCGTAAAGAATACGGTGGCCTTAAAATTACTTATGAATCTCCCATGTTGCGCCATTTTACTGCTCAATTTGAGCTAATCTAAAATTCAAACCAGTGTAAATTTTTGTAACTTTTTTGAGGGTTACTGCTATTTATATTAGCAGTAACCCTCAATTCTGATTTATAGCCTCTATAGTAGGAAAAATTATCTTAATTAGAATAATTCTAAAAAGGCATGGTCCCTTTCTTAATTCGCTGCTTCAAGTTTCTATTTGTAAATTTGCAGGATTAAGTGAATATTAACATGAAGAGAGGGGCTATTATAGGAATTGTTGTCATCGCCATTGCGATCGCTATGATCATAAGTATTTTTACCGATTCAAGCACCTACGCCAATTTTACGGAAGCTAAAGCAGCCAAAGAGGAGCTGCATGTGGTGGGTTATTTAAACAAAACCAAAGAATTGCATTACGATCCGGTTAAAGATGCTAATTTATTTTCTTTTTACATGTACGATAAAGACAGTGTAGAATGCAAGGTGGTATTTATTGGTGCTAAACCACAAGATATAGAACGTTCAGAGCAAATTGTCCTCACAGGTAAAATGATGGGTAATGAGTTTAGGGCCTCAAAAATATTGATGAAATGTCCATCAAAGTACAACAAAGATAAAGTAGAAATAAAAGCAGCATCAGCAGTTTAATAATGGCTATAAAATATGCAGGCGAAAGCCTTTTGCCGGGCCAGTTAGGTCAATTTTTTGTGGTGCTGGCATTTGGATCGGCGCTGCTATCATTTATCTCTTATTTTTTTGCTACCAAGAACAAAGATGATTTTTCCTGGCAGCGGATTGCCCGTTCAGCATTTTGGATCAACCTGATCTCAGTAGTGGGCATCGGTTCGTGCCTTTTTTATATAATATACAGCCACCAATTTGAATATTATTATGCCTGGTCGCATTCCTCGCGGGCCTTGCCGGTTTATTTTATCATCTCATCTTTCTGGGAAGGACAAGAAGGAAGTTTCTGGCTATGGACTTTTTGGGAGGCCGTCTTAGGGGCGGTACTCGTTTTCAAAGCCAAGACTTGGGAGCGTCCAGTAATGGTGTCAGTTATGCTTTGCCAAACGTTGCTTGGTCTCATGCTGATTGGTGTAGAAGTGTTTGGGCAGCGTATAGGCAGCTCTCCATTTATCTTGCTGAGAAATGCGTTAGATCTGAAAGAAATGGCACCTGTACTATTTGCCGATCCTACAAATCTTTCCAATTATCTGAATTATATTCAGGACGGAGAAGGATTAAACCCACTGTTACAAAATTATTGGATGGTAATCCACCCGCCTACGTTATTCCTGGGATTTGCTTCGATGATTGTCCCATTTTCTTTTGCATTTGCTGGCTTATGGCAAGGCAGGCATAAAGAATGGATGAAAGCAGCTATGCCCTGGGCATTATTTGCGGCCATGGTTTTAGGTACAGGCATCATTATGGGCTCATTCTGGGCTTACGAAGCACTTAATTTTGGGGGGTTCTGGGCATGGGATCCAGTAGAAAATGCCTCCATAATTCCATGGCTTACCTTGATAGGCGGTATACACGTCATGTTGGCTTACCGCAATTCCGGCCATGCTTATTTTACGGCTGCATTTCTGCTTCTTCTAAGTTTTGTCCTGGTGGTCTATGCTTCCTACTTGACACGAAGCGGCGTTTTGGGCGACACATCCGTACACGCATTTACCGACTTGGGCATGTCATGGCAGTTGATTATTTTTAACTTGATTTTCTTGGGATTGATGATCTGGGTATTAGTATATAGTCGCAAAGAAATGCCCATCTCCAAAAAGGATGAAGAAACCTACTCCCGCGAGTTTTGGTTGTTTATAGGAGCTTTGTTCCTTGTGCTTGCTTGTTTACATATTATCGCCTTTACTTCCATACCTGTAGTTAATAAGTTGTTTGGTACCAAAATAGCTCCTCCTGTTAATATTGTGGCGCACTATAATCAGTGGCAATCGGGCTTTGCAGTTATTATTACCCTGCTGACAGGAGTTACACAATTTCTTAAATATAAGCGGACGGATCCTAGGAAATTTTATGCAAGCCTTGTGGTATCGGTTATTGTGGCGGCTGTGATCACGGCAATCGTTGCATACATTACTGGAGCTTACCACAATTTGGTTTACATTTTGCTCACCTTTGCCGCCATATTTTCCATTGTTTCCAATGCGCGAATACTAGGAGATGCACTGAAGGGAAAATGGAAATTGGCTGGTTCGGCGGTTGCACACATTGGTTTTGGTTTGCTGCTAATAGGTGGACTGGTGGCTGCGGCGACTAATAAAATTGTTTCCGTAAACCAGAGCGGTGATATACCAGTGGCAGGTTTTGAAGATGTGGAAAAGCCTGGGGATAATCTATTTCTAAATGAAGGTGTGCCTGCCAATATGGGCCAATATCGCATTACGTATGTGGGTGACAGCGTTTCTGGTGTGGACGTATTTTATAAGGTAAATTATGAGCGACTTGACAAATCCGGTAAAGTGACTGAAAAGTTTCAGCTTCAGCCTAAAGCACAGCAAAATGCTAAAATGGGACTCATTGGTACTCCGAGTACACGGCATTACATAAATCGGGATATTTATACGATCATCACGGCTGCAAATAGGATTGAGTCTTTGGCTGGTGATGGGCATGATCACGCCGATGGGCAAGAAGAAGACCCACTAAAAGGATATGAAGAGCCTGTTATTCATGAAGTCAAAGTGGGTGATACCATCAGCTACCGAACTGGATATATGCTGATAAAAGGGGTAAATAAAGCCGCTAAACTAGAAAATATACCACTAGGTGCCAATGATGTACTTGTGGGGCTTACGGTAGAAGTGCACGCAAATGATGAGAAGGTATATACTGCTGAACCGGTTCTGCTCATCAAAGAAGGACGAATCTATGATTTTGGTAAAGATGTGGCCCAAGAGGGTCTTAAATTAAGATTTTCGAATATCATGCCCCAAAAAGATCGGTTGGAACTAACCGTATATCAAAAACCGAAACCTGAGAAAAAATGGATTGTTATGAAGGCGATCGAATTTCCGTATATAAACTTTTTTTGGTGCGGTACCATCATTATGACGGTAGGCTTTTTTATGTCAATATTGCGCAGAAGTAAGGAACTAAATAAAAAGGAGGCCTGATGGGCGTTGTGATGGTGGGAAGTGGCAATTTGGCCACCCATTTGGGTTATGTCATCAGCAGGGCCGGATTCCTTTTTGACCAGATCTATAGCCGAACTGAAGAACATGCCCAAATGCTGGCCGACAACCTGGGGGCAAAGAAAGCCATTACAGATTTAGATGAAATAATCCGCGACGCTGATTTTTATATTATTGCGGTCAAGGACGACGCGATTGCCGAAGTAGCGACAGCACTGAAGAAGGTATCAGGTGTTGTTTTGCATACCTCTGGAAGCACAGATATTTCTGTACTGTCAGGATCGCAGGGAGGCTATGGTGTATTATACCCCCTTCAAACATTCTCTAAAGAGGTGCCCGTTGATTTCACCAAAATACCCTTGATCATGGAATTTTCGGAAGCCAATACGAAAACCAAGGTAATGAATCTCGTTGTTAAAATTTCGCCACTTATCTATGAGTACAATTCTCTTCAGCGACGTTGCCTGCATTTGGGTGCGGTGCTCAGCTGTAACTTCACCAATTACCTTTATACCATTGCACACCAATTTTTGGGTGAAAAAGAGGTCGACTTTAATTTACTACGCCCATTGATCGCTGAGACTGCGCAAAAGGTGCAGGAGCATAATCCGGCTGACGTGCAGACTGGACCGGCCATGCGTGCCGATGAAAATATAGTCAAAGAGCACCTCGAATTGTTGGAAGTCCATCCAGACTGGAAAGTGCTGTATCGATTACTAAGCCAAGGGATAACCAATAGCCGTCATGTTTTTTGATCAGTTTAAAAAAATAAGGGGCCTGGTGCTGGATGTGGATGGAGTTCTTACCGATGGTCGCGTTTTTATTACCGAAAATGGAGAACAACTCCGTATTTATCACGTGAAGGATGGGTATGCCATACAGTTGGCCGTAAAGCAGGGTTTTAAAATAGCCATTATTACCGGCGGACAGTCTGCCAGTATTCGTAAGCGCTTCAACGGCCTTGGCGTGCAAGACATACATCTGGGAATAAGCGATAAGCTGCCTGTATTATCCCAATGGATGGAAATGCACGTCCTGCAACCCGCAGAGGTACTCTATATGGGCGATGATATACCTGACCTATTACCGATGGGCGTTGTTGGTGTCGCTGTATGCCCCAAAGATGCAGTGGAAGAAGTTAAAGCTCTGTGTAATTACATCTCACCTAAAAAAGGGGGTGATGCTGCGGTGAGGGATGTGCTCGAAAAAGTGCTAAAGTTACAGGGGAAGTGGGACGAAGACACTTCCGTAAAAAGCGTTTAATATATGATGAAATTAATACTTGCTTCCAAGTCACCAAGACGACAGGAATTGTTAAAACAGATGGGTTATACCTTTGAGGTACGGACCAAAGAGGTGGACGAATCATTCCCGGCGCACCTAACACCGATGGATGCGGCTATCCATATTGCAGGCAAAAAAGCAGCTGCCTTTAAAGAGGAAAGAAAAGATGATGAAATCGTGATCGTTGCAGATACGATCGTTACGATCGATCAGAAAATCATCGGGAAACCTGTTAACCGCAATGATGCCATTAATACGTTGGCATTACTTTCGGGCAGGGTACATGAAGTCATTACTGCAGTCGGGCTGGTTGTATCCAATGAAATAAGTTTATTTGTTGAGGTTACCAAAGTACACATGGCAGAACTTACCCAAGATGAGATCGAATATTATACGGATCAATTTAAGCCCTATGATAAGGCAGGCGCCTACGGCATCCAGGAATGGATAGGGCTGGTGGGCATCACAAGATTGGAGGGTACTTACACCAATGTAGTAGGTTTGCCAACAGCTAGACTTTTCAGAGAGCTAAGAAAATTGCTTTAAAATTGATATTTATGAACGGTAACGGAACCATTTGAAAATCTCTTTGAAGCTTGCCTTTTTACCATACATCAATATTCCTACACGGTAAATACGGCTGGCAACCCACGTCGTAAAGACAAAACCGGCTACGAGAAATACAATGGAGAGTAGAATTTGCCAGTCAGACACACCAAACGGGATACGCACCAGCATAGCTACAGGTGAAGTAAAGGGAATCATGCTAAGCCAAATGGCCAATGTTCCATTCGGATCATTGATCAGCACTCCGAATGAGAGGATATAAGTAAACAACAACGGCATAATGATGGGAAATGTGAATTGCTGGGTCTCTGTTTCATTGTCTACGGCTGAACCAACAGCAGCAAATAAGGCACTGTACAACATGTATCCTCCAATAAAAAATACGAGGAAATAACCAATGATGCGCGTAAAATCGACGGTTTTCATAGCGTCCATTATTTTTGCACTTACCCCGGCCTGGTCCACATGCTCGGTGCCTTGTTTATGGTCATTTGCCGGAGACATCAGTGTGCCAGTGACACTCGATAGGCCTAAGGTTAGAACAATCCAAAGAGCAAATTGGGTCAGCCCCACCAGACCAATACCAATGATTTTACCAATCATTAGCTGAAAAGGCTTGACAGAAGAGATAACAACTTCGATAATGCGGTTGGTCTTTTCTTCTATGATACCCCGCATTACCTGTGTACCATACAGGAAAAGTGCCACATAGATAATGATAGAAAGGGAAATAGCTATACCCATCGCCGCGCCCGTGCTACTGTCTTTTTCGCCTTCAGCAGTCAATTCTCTAGCCGAAATGCTGACATGAGGTCTGATAGTTTCCAACAAGTTGATATCAATGCCAGCCGACTTCAGGGCTTGGTTGCGAATGATTCCTTCAATTTGGTTGCTGATGATCTCCTGTATAGTAAAGCTGGCTTTAGTTGAAGAATACAATTCTATCCGCTGTGAATTAAGAACATCTTTGGGGACAATCAATAAATACGTTTCTTTTTTTGCTGTGCTGATGTGGTTTTTAGCTTGTTCCGAAGTCCCAATAGCGTTTATAAAAGTTACATTGCTGTTATTTCTCAGGCCATCCCTCACAAAGCCACTTTCATCCAATACCTGCACCTGGGCATGCTTATTTTCAAAACTGTCTTTGGTGAGAAAAAACAAAAGAGCATAGGCACCAATAAAAAATAGCGGAACAAGGAATGTCACCAGTAAAAAGGATTTCTTCTTTACTCGGCTGCTGTATTCCCGCTGAATGATCAACCAAATTTTATTCATAGAGACTATTGCTTAATGTGTGTTGGGAAGGAGAAGTAACTTGTTGCACAAAAATATCATGTATGCTAGGGATGACTTCTTTCAGTTCCTGTATTGTTACTTGGGGTATCAGGAAGGCGAGGACCTCATTAATTGTTTTTCCATCGGCAACTTTAACGGTAAGTGAGCCAGTCTCCCCGTCGGTATTCTGCTGATCGATGATAAACAAGTTGGCGTTAGTTTTAATAGCCTGATCTGTGTGCATGTATACAATGCGATACGTATTGGTACGATACGTATTTCTTATGTCACGAACGCTGCCGTCCATAATCTTTTTTGACTTGTTGAGCAAAACAATG
Source organism: bacterium A37T11 (assembly GCA_900109895.1). Taxonomy (GTDB): domain Bacteria; phylum Bacteroidota; class Bacteroidia; order Sphingobacteriales; family Sphingobacteriaceae; genus A37T11. Next base: position 53,938 of record FOBR01000026.1, on the reverse strand, counting down.
TAATCACAAAGCTCTTCAACCGATTCCATTCGGTGTGTTGAAAAAATAATGGTAGCCCCGTCCTTGTTAAGTGCCAATATTTCCTCTTTAATCACATTAACATTTACTGGGTCAAAACCCGAAAAAGGCTCATCAAGTATAATTAAGTCCGGACGGTGAAGCACCGTAGCTACAAACTGAACTTTTTGCTGCATCCCCTTACTCAGGTCTTCCACCTTTTTGCCCCACCAGGATGTCATTTCCATTTTTTCAAACCAATATTTGCAGCGTTGGATGGCTTCTTGCTTACTCATCCCTTTGAGTTGGGCCAAGTAAAGCATCTGCTCACCGATCTTCATTTTTTTATAAAGACCTCTTTCCTCTGGCAGGTAGCCAATGCGATGAATATGACTCGGGCCGAGGCGTTCGCCGTCAAACCATACCTCCCCATTGTCTGGTGCGGTGATTTGATTAATAATGCGGATTAACGAAGTTTTCCCGGCTCCATTTGGCCCTAAAAGGCCAAAGATACTACCCTTTTTCACTTGCATGGATACATTATCCAGCGCACGGTGAGCAGCATATTCTTTAACAATATTTTTAATAGTCAGCATATGGTCAGAGCTGGAATTTTAAGTCTAAGGCAATAAAGATATATAATTAGATATTGCCCATGCCGAATTGTTACAAAAAACAAATGCCACCCAGCGGATCGGTAGGTAGCATTTGCAAATTCAACTAGTGAATGGAATTAATAATATAGAATTGAATTAATTACTCAAAATATTCGCGAATTCTATCAAAAAAACTCTTTTCATTTTTTCCGGGCTGAGGTTTAAAATTTGCTGAATTACGAAGTCGTTCTAAAATATCCCGTTCTTCGCTTGATATAGCCTTTGGAGTCCAAACATTTACATAAACCAATTGGTCGCCCCTGTGGTAAGAGTTCACTTCAGGTACACCTTTACCTTTCAGTCGTAATATTTTACCTGCTTGCGTTCCAGGTTCAATCTTTATTTTTGCTTTGCCATCAATAGTTGGTATTTCAATTGATGCTCCCAGGCTAGCATCCACAAAACTAATATGCAGGTCATAAACAACATTGACCCCTTCTCGTTTTAATGACTCATGAGGAGTTTCTTCAATCAAAATAATAAGATCGCCAGGGATACCACCTCTGGGTGCTGCATTCCCTTTGCCACTCATGGAAAGCTGCATACCTTCAGCTACACCAGCAGGAATATTAATCGATATTGTTTCCTCGCCCCGTTCCAAGCCTTCGCCATGGCAAACCGAACATTTAGCAGTAATAACAGTTCCCTCACCGTTACAGGTAGGGCAGGTGCTTGTTGTCTGCATTTGGCCAAGAATAGTATTGGTTACCCTTCTTACTGAGCCACTGCCCCCGCAGGTTTTACAAGTAGAAAATGAAGAACGATCTTTCGCACCAGTACCATCACAGGTTTTACAAATTACCTGTTTATTTACTTTAATTTTCTTTTCCGTTCCTTTCGCAATCTCTTCTAGGGTAAGCTTAACTTTTATACGAAGATTACTGCCGCGCATAGCACGCCTGCCGCCACGAGATTGTCCACCACCGAAAAAGCTTTCAAAGGGGCTGCCACCACCACCAAAAATATCCCCGAATTGGCTGAATATATCTTCCATATTCATACCGCCACCGCCGTAGCCACCATTACTCTGAGCACCAGCATGACCAAATTGGTCATAGCGTTTCCGCTTTTCCGGATTGCTCAATACCTCATAAGCTTCGGCAGCCTCTTTAAATTTATCTTCGGCTTCCTTATTATCAGGGTTTTTATCAGGATGATATTTAATGGCCAGCTTCCTGTAAGCAGATTTAATATCAGCTTGTTCGGCATTTCTAGAAACACCTAATATATCATAGTAATCTCTTTTAGACATTTATTTAAGGTATTTTTAGTTTCCTACAACCACTTTAGCATATCTCAAAACCTTATCATTCAAATAATAACCTTTTTCAACCTCATCAATTACTTTGCCCCTAAGATCATCAGTTGGTGCCGGTATATTAGTAATAGCTTCCTGTAGGTCTGGATTAAATATAGTTCCAATCGAGGCCATCTCTTTTAATCCCTTTTGAGTTAATATTTTAAGTAATTTTTGGTGAACCAATTTAATACCTTCTTTCAGGGCATCAGATTCAGGAGAATTATCCAATGCCTTCAAAGCTCTTTCAAAATCATCCAAAACAGGTAACATGTCAGCAATAACTTCTTTACCGGCAGATTGTAAAAGATCCAGGCGTTCTTTAGTTGTACGGCGTTTATAATTATCGAATTCTGCGTATAAACGCAAATATTTATCATTAGCCTCAGCTAGCTGCGCGCTAATATTGGCTTCATCTTTGCCACCTTCATCCTGTGCAGAAACCTCTTCCAAATGATCTCCCCCTTCCTCGCTATGGTCCATTTGCTCCAGAAAATCATCTGTATTATCCGTCAATTTATCTTTTTTATTTTGTTCTTTCATATTAACTATAAAAAAATGTTGATCAAGAAATTATTTTGGTATTTTTCCATTTAAAGGCATCCCTTTACCTACAACTCATCTACCAAACCTGCAGGGTAACAAAAAAACTGCCAGATAAGGATTGGCGACAGCCTGTCAGTCTTTTTCTTAAACAAACTAACAAAATGACGTGTCATGCCACACGATCAAAAATTAATCACATTAAAGTTGCACGTTATCGGCTAAATGGCCAGAGATTGTTTTAATGATACGGGATGGCAAATTTCGGATTATTTGGTAATCATGGGTTGCCATCAAAACGGCAGTCCCTGATCGGCTGATTTCCTTTAATAATAATACAATTTCCTCTGAAGTATCCGGATCGAGGTTTCCAGTAGGCTCGTCTGCCAAAATAATTTCCGGATCGTTGACCAGAGCCCTGGCTATCACCACCCGTTGCTGTTCACCACCAGAAAGTTCATGGGGCATTTTCTTTAGTTTTGACCTTAGCCCAACCTTTTCAAGTACATCCAGCATTCTGGCGGAAATTAATTTTTTATCTTTCCAACCGGTAGCCCGCATAACAAATTCCAGATTTTTTTCGACGCTGCGATCTGTTAATAAATGAAAATCCTGAAATACGATCCCCAGTTTTCTCCTCAAAAAAGGAACATCACGTTCGTATAATTTTTTTAAATCAAATCCGGCAACCATCCCTTCACCGTTTCCAATATACAAATCACCATAAATGATTTTTAGCAGGCTGCTCTTACCAGAACCGGTTTGCCCAATTAAAAAAACGAATTCGCCTTTGTCAATTTTCAGGTTCACATTTGACAGGACCAAATGTTTTTGCTGAAAGATATCCACACTTTTAAGTGTAATAACCGTATTTTCAATCATTTTAAAGTTCTAACTTTTTGATCTGTCCAAAAGGCATTGATTTCACAATATCCATAATATAGGGGGCCCTACCACCCAGCCCCAACTTTTCAAGTGATTTATCGGGACGATCTACCCTGAAATAAGCCAGTAACGTAAATTGATCATCACGCAACTGCACATAATCGGGTATTTTAGCAACGCCTTTTACTTTAATCACATACATGTTCGCCAAAGTTAGAATTTATTGGGTAAGTTTCAAACATAGGTCGCAAGAAAAGCAAGGGTATTTATACCATCAGCATAATCATTCAGTGCCGGCTTCTGACCTTCGCCAAAAGCGAACGTTGGGATATTGGTAACTGGTATATATTCACTGCTTAGCAAACACTGTATTTCATCTTTATGAGTTTGTAACAGACTTTCAAGCTCATCAAGGTGAAGATAAGTTTGATAATGGACCACCGCTAGGGGTGAGGCAATTCGCTCATCCTCTTTTAATAATAAAAAACCATTATCCAGGTGTTTGTCGCCATTAACCAGATAAATAGCTTTATTATATTCATAATTGTTAAAGTATTTATGATGATCTGCGATGTCCGAAAAAGGCTCAATCGCCTCAAAAAAAGATGAAAAATTAAATCCTTCGGGCACATAAAGTTTAGAAACATTTCTACACCCCAAACCAAAATAATCAAAAATATCATGGCCCAAATCAGCTAATTCGTTCATGCTTTCCTGACCCGTTAAAATCGCTACGCCATTCCGGTTTTTACGAATTATATGGGGAACATGACTAAAATAATAATCAAAATAGCGGGAAGTATTGTTACTTCCGGTAGCAATGATGAGGTCATAACTGTGCAATCTTTCCACAATCTGAATTTTTTCCCTAAAAGCGGGTTCAATATTTTGAAGAATATTTAAAATATGAGTAGGCAGTATGCGATCATCTGCTGCAGGTTTTACCTGGATGTTAAAACCTGCTATTAAGCAAACCAGCATATCATGAAATCCCACTAAGGGGATATTGCCTGCCAAAATAAGTCCCACAGAATTATTTGAAGGGAATTTAAATGTTTCATAATAAGGTTGCAACCAGTTTTCCAAATTATCGTTATATAGCAAATTACCGATCGCTAATACCGCATTTTTCACCTGACTGTACATATACCAAGGATTATAGCGACCTGCCTCTTCCATGATTTTAATTAACTCATCGTTTTGTACACGCATATATTCACCCAACGCTGTAAAGGCTTTAATGCGTTCATTTATCGTCAAAATCTTATTTTCCAAAATTTTCTAGCTAGGAATGTATTATATTTGCAGTGCAATTAAATTGTTTAGTAATAGAATATCCATTAACTTTGTAGTTGAAATGGATGAAATCATTCTTTTGCAAAAATAAGTTTTAAAAAGGATCTTTAAAGAGCAATGGCAATTAAAATAACAGATGAGTGCATAAATTGTGGGGCTTGCGAACCAGAATGCCCGAATAATGCTATTTATGATGCAGGCGCTACATGGCGTTTCTCGGATGGGACAGAACTACACGGAGTTATTGATTTCGGGGATGGTAATACGTTAAATGCCGACGAAAACCAGTCAGCCATATCGGATGAAGTGTATTATATTGTTTCAGACAAATGTACGGAGTGCGTAGGATTTCATGACGAACCCCAATGTGCCGCTGTATGTCCCGTTGATTGCTGTGTTGATGACGAAGACGTACGCGAAAGTCAGGATGAGCTTTTGGCCAAAAAGTCCTGGTTGCACGCTGAAGGATAAATTTAGGCTGTTTTATTGGGCACTATAAGTACCGGAAATATTGACCTTCTGGCCACGCCTTCTGCTACACTGCCCGAGATAAAATGGTCAAATCCTGTTCGTCCATGGGTGCCCAGAACGATAAGATCAGCTCCCCATTCTTCGGCTGTAAGCAGAATTTCTGTGCTCGGGTGGCCTATTTTTTGAAAGGTATATAATCCACCTTCCTGATTCCATTGACGGCTTAATCTTTCAAGCAATGCTTTAGAGTTTTCTTCTTGTATATCCGCTATTTCCGGAAGAATGATAGAATCATCCTGGCCTACCAACGGATTGGATCCATATGTAGCAGCGGAAGGTGGATCTATTACATGCACCAAAGCAACGGTGGCTCCGGTTTTGGAAGCCAAATCAAAACCATATTGCAATGCCAGCTCTGAATAGCTGCTATCTTCAACAGCGATCAATATACGTCCAAATATTTTAGCAGAAGTCTCCATAGCTTTTTAATTACTGATGTCTTTTTTTTGCAATATAAGTAAAAAAAAAGACAAATAGTTTTCTTTAAGTTGTAAAGTATCATAAATATTGCCTTTTTCTATTGAACGTTAGCTACAAAATGATTACTTTAGCCACATGGATGTTTCTCAATAAATGATGGGTACCTTTTGCAGACAAGTATAAAGGGACTGGTTATGATAACAATTTTTTAACAATATGATGGCAATCAGTATAGATGCTGAGCCTTATTTTCTTACACTTTTAATTATTTTTGCTTTAAACCAATAAAGAAAATGTCTGACAAAGCGTTATTAACAATTGATGGTAATTCTTATGAGCTTCCCATTATAACAGGTACTGAACAAGAGAAGGCTATCGATATTTCTAAATTACGTGACCAATCTGGTTATGTAACCCTGGATACAGGATTTAAAAATACAGGAGCTACCAAAAGCGCCATTACCTTTTTGGATGGAGAAAATGGCATATTACATTATAGAGGGTATCCCATTGAACAATTAGCAAAAAATTCCACTTTTCTTGAGGTAGCCTACCTATTGATTTATGGTGAACTCCCAAAAGAACAGACATTGTTGGATTTCAGACACCTCATAAGTCGCCATACGCTCATTCACGAAGACATGAAAAAGTTTTTTGATGGTTTTCCATCAAAATCGCATCCCATGGGACAATTGTCTGCGTTGGTGGGGGCACTTTCTGCTTTTTATCCTGAATCCCTTAACCCGAATGCGACAGAAGAGGAGGAAAATCTAACCATTGTCAAATTACTGGCTAAAATGCCGACGATCGTTTCCTGGATCTATAAAAAGTCGCTCGGGCATCCAGTGATATATCCCAGGAACAACATGAACTACGTGCATAATTTCTTACAGATGACCTTTGGCCAAATTACCGAAGAAATTGAGCTCGATCCGGTTATCGTGCGGGCTATGCACATCCTGTTAATCCTGCATGCCGATCATGAACAGAATTGCTCCACATCTACCGTTCGCATTGTTGGTTCATCCAATGCCAATTTATATGCATCCATCTCAGCCGGGATCAGCGCCCTGTGGGGTCCTCTGCACGGTGGCGCCAACCAAGCGGTAATTGAAATGCTTGAGAGCATTAAAAATGACGGCGGCGATAGTGCCAAGTGGTTGGCCAAGGCTAAAGATAAAAATGACCCTTTCCGCCTCATGGGCTTTGGTCACCGTGTCTATAAGAACTTTGATCCACGGGCTAAAATCATAAAAAAGGCCTGTGACGATGTCTTGGAAAAATTAGGCATCAATGATCCGGTGCTGGACATAGCCAAGCAGTTGGAAGAAGCCGCACTGAACGATCCCTATTTTGTAGAGCGCAAATTATACCCCAATGTTGATTTTTATTCTGGTATCATTTATCGGGCGTTGGGTTTCCCAACAGATATGTTCACCGTTTTATTTGCCCTTGGTCGTTTACCAGGATGGATTGCTCAATGGAAAGAAATGAGAATTAACAAAGAGCCAATTGGGCGTCCCAGGCAAATTTATGTTGGCAGTACACCACGCGACTATGTGGATATTGAGAAGCGATAATGTTCCTTACAAAATAAGTAAATAAAAAAAGCCTGCTTCCGAAACGAAAGCAGGCTTTTTCTTGCTTTTATAATTACATCGCCTCAGCTATCACTTCCTGTACTTCAGGAACCATGCGTTTCAATAAACCTTCAATTCCTGCCTTCAACGTAAAAGTTGAAGAAGGGCAGCCGCTACATGATCCGCGTAGTTCAACTGTAACCGTGCCCTCGTCATATGATTTATAACTAATTGCCCCACCGTCCTGTTCCACAGCCGGACGCACATAGTCGTGCAGAATCTGTTGGATCTTAATCTCAGTCTCAGTACCCTCAAAATTGACATTTTCATCGGTCACGATTTCCTGAACCTTCAATTCAGACTCTACGGCACCTTTTACAAAGTCTTTCAACAACCCTTCAATATCTTCCCATTCTACCTCGGCTACCTTTGTCACGGTGACAAAATTACTGGCGAAAAAAACGCCTGAAACGAAATTAAACTTAAATAGCTCTCGGGCAAAAGGAGAAGATTGAGCTTTTTCCCTATCCGGAAAGTCCAAACTTCCGTTATACAACAACTTGTTGACCAAGAACTTCATGGTTGCCGGGTTAGGAGTACTTTCTGTATATACGTTAATAGTCGCCATGTTGATTCATATTAAAATACAAATCTAATAAAAATTAATTCTAAATACCGTCAGATGGGAGTAATCAAATCCCGACATAATTCCAAGGTGTAATCCCTTTAATTTCGGTTTTAATAGCATCCGGCACATCCAATCCTTCCACAAAAGCAGCAATGGTCTGTTCATTGACGCCTGCATGCGTGCGTGTAAGATCTTTCAACGCTTCATACGGTTTAGGATATCCTTCCCTCCGCAAAACCGTTTGGATGGCTTCAGCCACCACCGCCCAGTTGTTTTCAAGGTCCACGCGGATAGCCTCTTCATTTAGAATGAGCTTTTTCAATCCCCGCATAAGTGATTTAAAGGCAATAAGTGTATGTGCCAAGGGCACACCAATATTGCGAAGTACCGTGGAATCAGTGAGGTCGCGCTGTAAGCGCGATATGGGAAGTTTGGCGGCCAGGTGCTCCAAAACGGCGTTTGCAATACCAAAATTCCCTTCGGCATTTTCAAAATCTATGGGGTTCACCTTATGTGGCATGGCTGAAGAACCAATCTGTCCGGCAACAATTTCCTGTTTAAAATACTCCATGGAAATATAGGTCCAAATGTCGCGGCACAGGTCTATCAATATATTGTTAATGCGCTTTAATGCGTCGCACTGCGCGGCAAAATTATCGTAATGCTCTATTTGAGTTGTGTGCTGCGATCGGTGAAGTCCCAGCACTTCATTTACAAAAATATTTCCAAAAGCAATCCAATCCGTTTGCGGATAGGCAACATGATGCGCATTAAAATTGCCGGTTGCCCCGCCAAATTTGGCAGAAAATGGAACTGCCTGCAATAAGTGCAGTTGTGCCCCAAGCCTTTCGGTAAATACCGCCAATTCTTTGCCCAGGCGGGTGGGTGAGGCAGGCTGTCCGTGGGTGCGGGCCAGCATCGGAACCGCTTTCCATTGGTTACTCAGCGAAGCCAATTTATCCTGCAAGTCGCGCAATGCCGGAAAATAGACTTCCTGTAACGCCAATTTCCAGGAATATGGGATGGCTGTATTATTAATATCCTGCGAAGTAAGGCCAAAATGAATAAATTCCTTATAATCGGCCAAACCCAATCCGTCAAATTTCTCCTTAATCAGGTATTCTACCGCTTTGACGTCGTGGTTGGTGACCTTTTCGATTTCTTTGATGCGCTGGGCATCTTCCAGCGTAAATTGGTTGTAGATGTCTCGCAGCTTAACCGTTAACGATTCATCCGTTAGCGGGGATGCGGTTATATTGCTATTCATTAAAGCAATAAAGTATTCAATCTCTACGTACACACGGTATTTGATCAGGGCAGCTTCTGAAAAATAGGCCGAAAGCTCCTTGGTAGACGTATGATATCGTCCATCAACCGGCGAGATGGCGGTTAGTGCGGTTAAACTCATGGTTGGATTGTTCATTCACGGCAAAGTTAAAAAAAAAGGCCATAAAAAAAGGGGCTGCACAAATGGCAACCCCTTTTATCATCAGAAATAACAGCGGTTATTTCGTTCTTTTACTGGTTTCTTCCTCACCTTCCAGTTGTTCTTTCAGTTGAGCAAGTACGTCCAAATCACCCAAAGTAGATTTTTCAACAGAATCTTTAACCTTCTTCACCGCGCTTGATGCAGCTTTCGCTTCTTTTTTGCGGTTGTTGAATTCTTCTACACGAGCTTCAGCACGCTCATCTTCCCAAATACGTGAATGAGAGATTACAATGCGTTTAGAATCCTTGTTAAATTCGATGATCTTGAATTCGACTGTTTCTTCAACTTTCAATGAAGTACCGTCTTCCTTCACGCTGTGCTTGCTTGGGCAAAAACCCTCAACCCCATATGGAAGCGCAACAATATCACCTTTGTCAGTCACCTTAAGAACCGTACCTTCATGTACAGAACCCAATTCAAACACCGTTTCAAACGTATCCCAAGGGTTTTCTTCCAATTGTTTATGACCAAGGCTTAACTTGCGGTTATCTTCATCTAATTCAAGTACCACTACATCCAGTTCTTCACCAACTTTGGTAAATTCATTCGGGTGGTTAACTTTTTTAGACCAGGAAAGGTCAGAAATATGGATCAAACCATCAATACCCTCTTCCAGTTCAACAAATACACCAAAATTGGTCATATTTTTAACAACCGCTTTGTGTTGGGAACCTACCGGATAGCGGCCAGCAATATTCTTCCATGGATCAGGGGTCAGTTGTTTGATGCCTAAACTCATTTTACGTTCATCCCGATCTAAGGTCAGGATCTGAGCTTCTACCTCATCTCCAACCTTCAGAAATTCTTGCGGACTGCGCAAGTTTTGGGACCATGACATTTCTGAAACGTGAATTAAACCCTCTACACCAGGGATAATTTCCAAAAATGCACCGTAATCAGCAACTGTTACGATCTTTCCTTTTACTTTTGAACCAACAGCCAATGTAGCATCTAAGGATTCCCAAGGATGCGGGGTCAGTTGTTTTAAGCCAAGAGCAATCCGTTTTTTCTCATCGTCAAAATCAAGAACAACCACATTGATCTTTTCATCCAATGACAATACTTCTTTTGGATGCTCAATACGACCCCAAGAAATATCGGTAATATGCAGTAAACCATCCACACCACCAAGGTCAATGAATACACCAAAGTCGGTAATGTTTTTAACAGTCCCTTCCAATACCTGACCTTTTTCAAGGCGGGCAACGATTTCAATTTTTTGGTTTTCTAAATCGTCCTCGATAAGGACTTTATGCGAAACAACAACGTTCTTAAATTCATGATTGATTTTAACAACCTTAAATTCCATTGTTTTACCCACATAAATATCATAATCACGGATTGGTTTGATGTCAATTTGTGAACCTGGTAAAAAGGCTTCAACCCCTTTAATATCCACAATTAGGCCACCTTTAGTGCGGCTTTTAACAAAGCCATTAATAATGGTATCATTTTCCAGGGCCTCATTGATCGCTTCCCATGATTTTTGGGTTTTTGCACGTTTCCGTGAAAGTACAAGCTGACCATTGGCATCCTCTTGTGATTCGACAAATACGTCGACCAAATCGCCAACTTTCAGCTCAGGATGATCCCTGAATTCAGAAAGAGATACCAATCCATCTGATTTAAAACCGATGTTAAGTACCACATCTTTGTTGTTGATAGATACTACCGTACCTTCAACAATCTCTCCTTTGTTAATGGAGTTGAACGTGCCAGCGTACTGTTCTTCCAATTTAGCACGCTCATCATTACTGTAGTTTCCGAAACCTTTGTCGTCAGAATCCCAATCAAAATCCCCTTCGGGTGTGATCCATGTATTAGACTTAATTTCTTCGATGAACGAAGAATCTGCTTCAGATTCAATGTTCTCTTTTTCCTTAACTGATTTTTCTTCAGTGTCATGGAGTTCGGCTTGTGTAGCCTGTAGCTCTTTTTCTGCTTCTTGTTTTTTTGCCATTAATTAATTTATCTCCTTTTCCCGATTTTTAATCAGGACTGCAAAGGTAGAAAAAAATATTTTTTTAACTTCCAAAAATTTTTGTATTATTTTAAGCGAAACCGTGATTTTCAGCAGATTTAATGATTGCCCTCACCATACCGAGGATTAGGTCAAGCTGTTCTCCCTTACTTAGATGCGTATTGTCCACAACTATAGCGTCTTGCGCCTGCACTAAGGGGCTTTCTTTGCGTGTCGTATCAATGAGGTCTCGATGAGCTAAGTTGGCAAAAACTTCCTCGTAAGTAGTGTGCTCACCTTTTTCTGTCAATTCTTTGTAACGGCGTTGGGCCCTAACCTTTGGGTCTGCAGTCATAAATATCTTCAATTGGGCATGCGGAAATACCGTGGTGCCAATGTCCCGCCCATCCATGACTAGGCTTTTCTGGCTTGCCATCTCTTGTTGTACCTTAAGCAATTCTTCACGCACTGCTTTAATAGCAGCTACCTCACTTACGGCATCAGATACATACATTTGGCGGATTTCAGAGGTCACATCCTCTCCATTGAGCCAAACCTGCAAATCACCGTCTATAGGCCGGAGATCCAGCTGAATATTATGTAATGCATGGTTTACCTCACCAAGATCAGAAAAATTTACTTTTTTTCGCAGGAAAAATAAAGTCACTGCCCTATAAAGTGCTCCACTATCCGCATAAACAAAATTTAGTCTATGGGCCAGGGCGCGTGCAGTTGTACTTTTCCCACAAGACGAATATCCATCAATAGCCACTACAATCGGTTCCTTTGCCATCATACTGTGCAAAAGTAAGAATTTTATGGAGGATTTTGCCTAAATTTGCGCGTATGAATATCGCTAAGACCTATAATCCAACAGAGGCAGAGGAAAAATGGTATGCCTATTGGCTTGATAAAAAATTCTTCCGATCGGTACCCGATGAAAGGGAACCATACACCATCGTGATGCCCCCACCTAATGTAACCGGGGTGCTGCACATGGGCCATATGCTCAATAACACGATACAGGATGTACTCATCCGTCGCGCACGCATGCAGGGTAAAAACGCCTGTTGGGTGCCCGGCACTGACCATGCCTCCATTGCTACAGAAGCTAAGGTTGTTGCGATGCTTAAGGAAAGGGGAATTAACAAAAAAGACATCAGCCGCGACGAATTTTTGGCATACGCCTGGGAATGGAAAGAAAAATATGGAGGCATCATTCTTAAGCAACTCGAAAAATTAGGAGCCTCCTGCGATTGGGACCGTACCCGTTTTACGATGGATCCCGACCTGAGCGAGGCAGTGATCGATACATTTATAAACCTGTACCAAAAAGGCTATATCTACCGGGGCGTCCGTATGATCAATTGGGATCCGCAGGGCAAAACCGCTGTCTCTGACGAGGAGGTCATTCGTAAAGAAGTCCATCAAAAACTCTATTATATAAGGTATCAACTAGTCGGAAGTACAGAAATTGATGATCAGAATAACATACAAAATTACCTGGTTATAGCAACAACGCGCCCTGAAACCATCATGGCTGATAGTGCTATCTGTATCAACCCCCACGACGAAAGGTACCATCACCTCAAAGGAAAAAAGGTATTCATTCCGCTGATAAACCGGGAAATTCCGGTCATCGAGGATGAGTATGTCGAAATGGATTTTGGAACAGGTTGCTTGAAGGTAACCCCAGCCCATGACCTGAATGACTATGAATTAGGGCAAAAGCACAAGCTGGAGGTAATCGACATCCTGAATGATGATGGTACGCTCAACGAGCGGGCACAAATCCTGATAGGGGAGGACCGCTTTGCAGCACGCAAAAAGATCGCAGTGTTGTTAAAAGAAGCCGGGCAACTTGAAAAAGTAGAAGACTACAAATCGCAGATCGGTTTCTCCGAGCGCACCGATGCAGCCATTGAGCCCAAATTATCCATGCAGTGGTTCTGTAAAATGCAGGATCTGGCCAAGCCCGCATTGGACTATGTCCTAAATGGCGAAATTAAGCTCATCCCTGATAAGTATGTAAACACCTATCGTCACTGGATGGAAAATGTCAAGGACTGGAACATCAGCCGGCAATTATGGTGGGGCCAGCGCATCCCGGCCTGGTATAACGAGCAGCAGGAATGGGTGGTTGCAAAAACAGCCGAAGAGGCCCAGCTAAAGTTTAACCAGCAAGGAAAGACCGCAGCGGGCCTTCGCCAGGAAGAAGACGTTTTGGATACCTGGTTTTCATCGGGTCTGTGGCCCATATCGGTGTTTGATGGGTTTAAAAACCCAAACAATCCCGATATCAACTATTACTACCCGACCAATGACCTGGTTACCGCGCCTGAAATCCTGTTTTTCTGGGTAGCGCGTATGATTATTTCCGGACATGAATTCAGGGGGCAACCTCCCTTTCGAAATGTGTACCTCACGGGTATCGTTCGTGACAAGCAGGGAAGAAAAATGTCTAAATCTTTAGGGAATTCGCCAGATCCTATTGAATTAATGAAACAATACGGCACAGACGGGGTGCGCGTAGGTATGCTATTGTCTTCCCCAGCTGGCAATGACCTTATGTTTGACGTATCTTATTGTGAGCAGGGCCGAAATTTTGCCAACAAAATATGGAATGCCTTCAAACTAGTAAGCGGATGGGAAATCAAGGAACAACCCACCAACACAGGGGATCAGGAAGCCATCAAATGGTTTGAAAGCAGGCTCAATCAGGCCATCCGTGAGATCGAAGACCATTATGCCCATTATCGCCTGTCTGATGCACTGATGGCCGTTTATAAATTAGTTTGGGACGATTTTTGCTCTTGGTACCTGGAATTAATAAAACCCCCTTATCAACAACCCATATCGTCAGTAACCCTACTACAGACCAAATCGTTTTTTGAGACCCTTTTAAAATTGGTGCACCCTTTTATGCCATTTATTACCGAAGAACTCTGGCACGAAACTTTTTTTGGCGAGCGGGCTGAGCGCGATTGCTGCATTGTAGCCCCTTACCCCATAGCGGGCAACATAGACGAAAGGCAGCTCAGAAATTTTCAGGTTTTGCAGCTAGTAATTTCTGAAATCCGGAATATCCGTAACAGCAAGCAGATTCCGCAAAAGGAGCCCCTGCCGTTAGCTATAATAGCCACCTCTGATATAGATTATTCGCGCTTCGAGGCCTTGGTGCAAAAAATGGCAAACATAAATAATATACAATACATTACTGAAAAACTAGGCGGCGCCTCCGCATTTTTGGTAGGCGTTGATGAATTTTTTGTAAATATAGCCGGGCAGCTTGATCCTGAATCAGAACGCGTACGTATACAAAAAGACCTGCAACACTTACAAGGTTTCTTAAAGTCTGTCACAACCAAGTTGGCCAATGAGCGCTTTATACAAAATGCCAAACCAGAAATTGTGCAAAATGAACGCAAAAAACAGGTAGATGCGGAAGTCAAAATGCGTATCCTGCAGGAAAGTCTCACCGCATTAGACCATATCTAAATTGCTAATTTGATAAATAGCCGGTGTCTTATAAAAAAATGATTATTTTAGCCCTGAAATTAAACCATATTTAAAGTATATGAAGAAGTTGTTAAGTGTTGCTCTTATAGGGGTAGTGGTGGCTTGCCAGCAACCACAAAAAAAGGAGAATTCATCCGGGGCTGACAAAAATGCCATCACATGCGAAGCTATTGGTCCGGTAAAATTAAGTTATAGCCATGCAGACCTGGAAAAAGAATTTGGGGCCGACAAATTGATTGACGAGGATAAGCAGAATGAGAAAAATGTCTCTGAGCATATAACCAGGGTATTTAAAGACAGCCCTGAAGAAGTAACGGTGTATTGGTCAGAAAAGGCCGCCCCGTATGCAAAGGCCACAAAACTGGCCATCACCAATGAAGGCAGCCCTTATACATTGGAAGGTGGTATCGGAATTGGTGCCAGTTTAAGCGAACTGAAGAGCGCTAACAATTTTCAACCCATAACCTTCTCCAACTTTTTTGCGCATTTAGACGGATTTGGCCGCATAAAAAGTTTTAACGGAGGCGATCTGGGCACAAAATATCCTTGTCTTGGGGGTATGCTTGACATAGAAAAGCAAAAGCAGATCGACGTCAATGTTTTGGAAGATTTTAAGAAACAGGAAGAAGCTAAATCATCTGACAAAGCCATGGAATTTATGGATGTAAAGTTGGTAGAACTAAGTATTTCAGCAAAATAACCACATACTGTGAGGCAGTGGGATGAAATAGCACGTTTTCATCCCCTGTCATACGCAGGCAGCTCTGAAAGGAATTCAAAAGACGCCTTTTTGAAGTCAATACGGCAATAGCGGTGCTGCAAACCATTACTTAGTAATAATAACGGAACCTTATGTATCATGTTGTAGCGGGCTATCTGATCAAAAACCACCTGTGTAAGTGGGATATGTGGAGCCTTAAATTCTGCCAACAATATGGCATTTCCAGAAGAATCGGAGATCAGCAAGTCGCTTCTTTTATGCAGGGTATTGAGCACCAGTCCACCTTCCGTTTTCATCAAGCCTTTCGGGTATCCTTTATCTTCCCACAAAAAATGTATCCAGTGTTGTCTTACCCATTCTTCGGGCGTCAGTACCAGCATTTTTTTTCGCAATTCATCAAAAATATACCATTTACCCTGTTCCTCACGCAATCTAAACGGATAGGTTGGTAAATTAAGGGTTACGCCATTAAACATTTACAAAGATATTTTTTAGGTTTGGTCCGGCAAAAAAGAATTTATGAATGCAAACACCGTTTTAGCTTCTATAAAAAAGCGTCAGTTTAAACCCATCTACCTTTTACACGGAGAAGAACCCTATTACATTGATTTTATCAGTAATTATATTGAAAAACATGCACTGAGCGATGCTGAAAAGGGCTTCAACCAAACTATTCTTTACGGAAAAGATACCGATGCTGTCAGCATTGTCAATGCGGCCAAACGTTATCCCATGATGAGCGATTATCAGGTCATCATAGTGAAAGAAGCCCAGAATTTAAAATGGGACAAAGGTGAAGGGAAGGCTGATGACTTATTATTAAAATACCTTGAGCAACCTTTAACTAGTACTATACTGGTTATATGTTATAAGTATGCCAAATTTGACAAACGCAAAAAGCTCTATAAAGTTGCTGAACAAGTAGGTGTAGTACTCGAATCAGCCAAGATCTATGCAGACAAAGTTGGTCCCTGGATTGACGAGTGGATGCGGGAACAGGGAAGGCATATTCAGCCCAGGGCATCAGCCCTGATGGGGGAGTACCTGGGTACTGACCTATCTAAGGTAGTTAATGAACTTGAAAAACTCATGCTAAATGTCGCTGTTGAACGGGAGATCACTGTAAGCGATGTAGAAAACAATATTGGCATTAGCAAAGATTTTAATGTGTTTGAGCTAAACACTGCCCTGGCTCATAAAGACGTATTTAAAGCGAACCAAATCATCGATTATTTTGGTGACAATCCTAAAGCGAATCCATTCGTAGTCATTCTCGGCGCCATCAGCACCTATTTCGTAAAAGTATTAAAATACCACTACCTATCAGACAAAAACCCGCAGAATGTAGCACGCGTGTTGGGCGTCCATCCATTTTTCACTAAAGAATATGATGTGGCCGCCAAAAACTTCGGCCGTTGGAAGACCTTTCAGATCATTTCTTACCTCCGGGAGTACGACCTAAAATCAAAGGGTGTGAATGCTGTTAATGTAGAACAAGGTGAACTATTGAAAGAATTGATCTTTAAAATACTGCACTAGTCTAATTTAGAGAACTGGGTCCGTTTATTTCCAACAACGTATTTAAAGAGGTTTTTTCATGCGGAATGGAAAGCGAATAGGTGAAAATGGCACCTTTGCCCTCGAGATTATTCTCCGCCCAAATTTTACCATTCATTTTTGAAATCATGTCTTTACATATAAACAAAGCGATTCCAGCTCCCAATACTGCAGGAGCACCTTTGCTATTCCTTGAAGGATTTTTGAAAAGATTCGCCAGTTCGTTGGATGGTATGCCTTCTCCAGAATCACACACGCTTAAATGAATTTCATGCAAGGTTTTTTTTGCCATAACGGATATTTCTCCATTGAGAGGGGAAAATTTTACCGCATTATTTATAATATTCCTATTTATAAACAAAAGCATTTCCTGCTGCGCATTCACCATCATATCGCAATCGACCATGTTTACTATTCTAATCTTTTTGCGGGCAATCAGGTCTGCATTAAAGCTGATCGCCTCATTGATATTATCAAATAGGTTAATAGGACTAGGCTGGTATCCAATGCCCAATAACTGCAGCTTCATCCATTGCAACAGACCGTCCATTACCTGAATACTTTTTTCGGAGGTAATGCGCATTTGCTTAATCATGGCTAAGTAATGCTCTTTTTGCATCGTATCTTTGGCATTTGTTCGGTCAAGCATAATGATGGATGAGAAAGGCTGGCGCAGATCATGGGCCATAATGGAAATTAGACTTTTATTGAATTCATTATTTTCCTGCAGAACCTTATTCTTCATTTCCAGCTCTTCAATCAATAAGTGTTGCGTTTTCATGAAATTATGTTTCTGCCGGAATAAGCGGTATAAAAAAAAGACGGACATTAACAGACAAAAACTCGCAGCCGCCAAAAAGCTGATCCACATTTTATTTCCTTTATCGTTTGCCGACGATACGCGCAATTCATTTTCCTTAAGTGTTGACTCCAGCATGCTAAATCCCTCTTTTTGAGAAGTAAGTTCCCATCGCTCTTGCATGGCCATTTCCATCCGGGTGTATTTGGTCAATTCTTTTTCAAAGCCTGATTTACCTGTAACATTTTTTAATGCACCTTTCAAAATACTTTGTTGCATCGCTGTCATTTTTCCTGAATCAGAAAGAGCAAGTGCTTTTTGGTAAAAAAAATCGGCAGAATCTGTTTGCTGTAATTGCTGATATATATTCGCTATTCCCAAATTCGCCAATCCTGCAAAAGCTACGGCACCAGATGCTTGTGCCCTTGTGTCCACCGAATGCAATAATTCTAGGCACTTACCTTTACGCATGCCATTCATGAAGCCTAAGTTGGCTAACGTTATTTCGGCGTTCATTAACGCTACCCAATCCTTATACTTTTTAGCAATACTGATGGCCATGTCCACCAAATTTTTTTGCTCCAGCCAATTTCCCTGCAAGAACGATTTTGCATTAACCTGAAAGGTATAAATTACAGAAAGCAATGAATCGTTTTTTATTGAATTGCTTTTTTCGTAGGCCTTATCAAGGTAGGCCAGGCTTTGTTCCGCTTTATCCTCGCGTCCTAAAATAAGGCTTATATAGATATAAGTACGGCATTCGCCCACTTTGTCGCCGATAGACCGAAACATATCGAGGGCTTCATTCATAAACTTATAAGCCAAATAAAGCTCCGGGATTTCTGAATAATAAACTCCGTAGTTATAAAAAGCATTGGCCAGACCCTTTTTATAGGACTTGCGTTCAGCCAGGGTTTTTGCTTTCATGGCGTAGTACAACGACGAATCCAGGGCTTGAAAACTATAATATTTGGAAAGGGAATTGAGTAGGTCAATATACTTCAAGCTATCCTTGGTATATGAAAGCTCCTTTTTAATAAGGCTTATTTCAGCTGTTTGTCCATGGCAATACTTCGTAAAAAATAAAGTAAAAAGACCACAGCAAAAACATCCACGTATCAGAAGCCATACCAATACCTTCATAGGAATTAACTTGCATTTAAACTAACAAACCATTACCGCAATACTGCAGCTTCCAAAGATAAAATATTAATTTAAATTTAAACAATATTTACAGGTATCAGCCTAAAAAACAAATTTCTCTATGCGTACATTTCTTCGCGTTGCTGTTTTACCTGGTCACTTAAAATATACTCATCGTAGCTCATGAGCTTGTCAATAATTCCATCTGGGGTCAGTTCAATGATACGGTTAGCCACTGTTTGGGTTAGCTCGTGGTCACGTGAAGTAAATAGGACCGTACCTTTAAAATCGTTCAGTCCATTATTCAGCGCCGTGATCGATTCAAGATCTAAGTGGTTTGTAGGCTCATCCAGCAGTAAAAGGTTGGCCTGTTGGAGCATCATGCGCGAAAACATGCATCGCATTTTTTCACCCCCTGACAATACCGAACATTTTTTTAGCACTTCATCCCCTGAAAAAAGCATTTTTCCCAGAAACCCACGTACAAACTGCTCGTCCTTATCCGTGTCTGAATAATCCCGGAGCCAGTCAACCAAGTTTTCATTCTTATTTTCAAAAAAAGCAGTATTATCCATCGGTATATCGGCAATACTAATTGTAATGCCCCACTTAAACTCACCGGTATATTCTTTGTCACGACCGGAAAGCACCTCATAAAAGGCCGTTGTGGCCAAACTGTTTTGTGATAGAACCGCAATTTTATCGCCTTTGTTCACCATGAGGTTTACCTTGTCAAACAAGACCTCACCATTTGCCTTTTTGCCTAAATTTTGTATTTGAAGTATTTGGTCACCCGCCTCCCTGGCCATTGTATTAAACATAATGGCTGGGTATTTACGGTTAGAAGGTTTTATTTCGTCCAGGTTAATTTTTTCAAGTGCCTTTTTACGGCTAGTCGCCTGCTTTGATTTGGAAGCATTGGCACTGAAACGGCGGATGAATTCCTGCAATTCCTTCACCTTATCTTCCATTTTCTTATTTTGGTCAGTACGTTGTTTTAGTGCCAGCTGGCTTGATTCGTACCAAAACGAGTAATTGCCCGTATAGATGGTCATCCGGCTAAAGTCTATATCTACCACATGCGTACACACGGCATCCAGAAAGTGCCTGTCGTGGCTTACTACCAAAACAATTGCATCATAATCCGCTAGAAAATTCTCCAACCAGGCAATCGTCTCAATATCCAGGTCGTTTGTGGGCTCATCCAGCAATAATATATCGGGGTTTCCAAAAAGAGCTTGCGCCAATAACACCCGTACCTTTTGGTTTCCGTCAAGTTCCTTTACCAGTTTATAGTGCACATCTTCAGCGATGCCGAGGTTACTCAGCAGGGTAGCCGCATTGTTTTCCGCGCTCCATCCATCCATTTCTGCAAATAAATTCTCCAACTCGCCGGCCCGTTCACCATCTGCATCCGAAAAATCCTCTTTAGCATAAATGGCATCTTTTTCCTTCATGATTCCATACAGTTCCTTATGTCCCATCATGACCGTTTCAATGACACTATATTCGTCAAAGGCGTAATGATCCTGGCTCAATACAGCCATACGCTCTCCAGGACTAAAGCTAACCGAACCTGTTGACGGGTCTACATCGCCTGACAATATTTTAAGAAACGTAGATTTACCGGCGCCATTTGCGCCAATAATCCCATAGCAATTTCCTTGGGTAAATTTTAAGTTGACATCTTCAAAAAGTATACGTTTTCCAAAACGCAGGGATAAATTAGAAACAGTAATCATGGCCGCAAAGATAGTTTTTTTTGACTAACTAAAATAAGGTATTCCCTTTCGGAAAATTAAGCTTACCCAAATGTTTATAGGCTAGTTCGGTGCATTCACGACCCCTGGCCGTTCGCATAATATATCCCTCCTGAATCAGGAAAGGCTCGTAAACTTCTTCTATAGTACCTTCGTCTTCTCCCACGGCGGTAGCAATGGTTTTAAGTCCAACCGGGCCTCCCTTAAATTTTTCTATAATGGTTAATAGGATGCGGTTATCCATTTCGTCTAAGCCATGCTGGTCTACGTTCAAGGCGTTCAGTGCGTAATTGGCGATGGCTGTATCAATATTTCCATTGCCTTTAATTTGGGCAAAGTCGCGTGTGCGACGCAGTAAGGCATTGGCTATACGCGGCGTACCACGACTTCTCCGGGCTATCTCAAAAGCCCCTTCTTCGCTGATCGGTGTTCGTAAAATGCTGGCAGATCGCAGTACAATGGTGGTAAGGATCTTTGAATCGTAATACTGTAAACGTGCATTAATACCAAAGCGGGCTCTAAGTGGTGCCGTCAAAAGCCCGGATCTGGTAGTTGCTCCCACTAAGGTAAACGGGTTAAGCGTAATCTGTACTGAACGGGCGTTTGGCCCGGATTCAAGCATGATATCAATTTTGAAATCTTCCATGGCTGAATACAGGTATTCTTCTACCAGTGGGCTCAGCCTGTGGATTTCGTCAATAAATAAGATGTCACCCTGTTCAAGGTTAGTTAGTAATCCTGCTAAATCGCCGGGTTTATCGAGCACGGGTCCGGATGTTATTTTAATTCCTGAACCCATTTCATTGGCAATAATATTAGACAAGGTTGTTTTTCCTAAGCCAGGAGGGCCATGTAGCAGCACATGGTCCAAGGCCTCACCGCGCAATTTAGCTGCCTGTACAAAAACCTTCAGATTGTCCAGTATCTTTTGCTGGCCGGTAAAATCTTCAAAAACCTGAGGCCGCAATACTTTTTCTAGCTCGCGCTCTGCACCGCTCAGTTTTTCAGCGTTTGGATCTAAATGCTCGTTCATATGCTGTCCGGTGGTAAAGATACTAAAATTTGTGGATTTAAAAAGATTTGGAATTTTAGCTTTTATTATAAATTCCATTGTACTGCTTCCGGCTGGAACAATTCGGCTACGGGCCTCGGTCCCTTCGCCTATTATTCCCATGCCGGTCGCATGCCCAACGGAATTTAATTTGAAGCGGACTTCAAATCATATAATCCATCTAGCGATCGGGAATTCTCACTACGGAGCCTCGGTCTCCTTCGTTTCGTTCCAAAGGTCGCTACCTAGCTTACCAATTTGGATTTAATATATTAGTTCAATGTCAGTTATATTTCTTGAACCAACTACTAATCTTCATTTGGATGACCCCAAAGAAAGCTTCCCGGAAGATGCGGGTACTCATTTTAGAAGTTCCCTCCGTGCGGTCAGTAAAAATTATTGGAACTTCCACTACCTTAAAACCATATTTTATAGCAGTGAATTTCATTTCTATTTGGAAAGCATATCCCACGAACCTGATTTTATCCAGGCCAATTTTTTCAAGCACTTGTCTCCGGTAGCACACAAAGCCTGCTGTGGCATCCTGAACGTCAATGCCTGTGATAAAACGCACATATTTAGAAGCAAAGTAAGACATCAATACCCGGCTCATGGGCCAATTGACCACGTTAACACCACGTACATAACGGGATCCGATAGCCATGTCAGCCCCATTATCACAGGCCTCCCTCAATCGTAACAGATCGTCCGGATTGTGCGAAAAGTCGGCATCCATTTCAAAAATATAAGCATAATCCCTTTTTAGGCACCAGTCAAAGCCATGGATGTAGGCCGTTCCTAACCCAAGTTTACCCCGCCGCTCCTCCAAATGAAGCCTGCCTGAAAATTCTAACTGAAGATTTTTGATGATATGGCCTGTGCCATCTGGAGAACCATCATCCACGATCAACAGATCAAAAGGGACTTCCAGGGAAAATACTTTCCGGATAATCCTTTCTATATTCTCTATTTCGTTATAGGTCGGGATAATGACAATGCTATCGGCCACAGTTGACAAATATGGGTTAATACAAGACTGCAATATTAAGGATAATTATTGTAAACCAAGCGACCAACTAAAAAGATACCGGCGTTATCTGACTTCCTGCATCAATTTCTTCACGAAAGGAGACAATATGATCAGGAGAACCCCGGCCACCAGCGCATAGATAGCCAGCTGCTTATATCCGTCCGCATAGACAATGAGTTTTTGCAAATTAGTAGAGTTTTCAGAAGCCTCGGCGATGTTTGCGCCAAGCAGGCCAGCGAAGTATTGTCCGTAAGCACTTGCCAAAA
This sequence comes from bacterium A37T11, assembly GCA_900109895.1. GTDB lineage: Bacteria > Bacteroidota > Bacteroidia > Sphingobacteriales > Sphingobacteriaceae > A37T11. The sequence continues at coordinate 30,810 of FOBR01000026.1, read as the reverse complement.
ACCAAACGCCCATCATGACAGCCTGAAGCTTTTGAGGAGAGAGTTTGGTCATGATTGACATGCCGATGGGGGAGAGGCATAGTTCCCCAAACGTGATGATAAACCAACCGAAGGTGAATAAATCTAACGAGGTTACCCCGGCCGCATTGGCGAAAAATTTAGTATAGTAAAATACGTAAAATCCTCCCGCAAGGAATAAAAAGCCCAAACCAAACTTAACGATCGTATTGGGTTCCATCTTTCGTTTGGCCAGCCAGATCCAAACCATCCCCAGCAAAGCAGCAAAAATGATCACAAAAAATGAATTGGCCGAGTTATTCACCCCGTTTGGATCCAGTTTGAAACCCAGTACCGTATTGGTCAGGTTGTTGGCTGCAAAAGCGCTCAGCGAACCGCCACTCTGCTCAAAAAAAGCCCAAAAAAATATGGAGAAGATGATGAATACCAAGGCAGCGATCAGTTTCTTGTTTTCCTTTAAGGAAAAACCACGCATTTCATACAGCAGATACAACAACGTACAAGGCCCAATGGTAAACATAAAATAGTCGGTATATTCCGTTTTGGACACCATGAGCATGATTAGCGGGATCACCAACAGGGAGCCGGCGTACGTAATCCATTCGTAGGTCCTTCTTTTGGACGGAGCCATATTTAGCAAAGGAGAGATACCTATATTTGCCAAACCTTTTTGCGTGTTCAAGAAGGTCAGCAAGCTGATCATCATGACCACAGCTGCCAATCCGAAAGCCACGTTCCAGGTCAGGCTGGCTGGTATAAAACTGCTAAATAATTCGCCTTTGCCGATGGCAATACACAGATAGCCCCCAATCAAGGCACCCAGGTTGATCCCAGCATAGAATAAAGAAAACCCGGCATCCCTGCGATGGTCGCCTTCCCGGTAAAGAAACCCCACCATCGTAGAAATATTGGGCTTAAAAAAACCTGTGCCGATGATGGTAAAGCTTACCCCCGGAAAGAAAAAACGTACCGGATCGGCTACCAGGATGCAGCTGCCGATGATCATAAGCAGGGCACCCCAAAATAACGATTTGCGATAACCCAAAATCTTGTCGGCAAACAGCCCCCCAATAAATGTAAAAGCATAAACAAAAGCCTGTGTAGCTCCATATTGAAGATTGGCAACCCGATCATCCATCATCAAGTGGTGCACCATGAAGAAATACAGCATTCCACGCATGCCGTAAAAGCAAAACCGCTCCCACATCTCCGAGAAAAAAAGAGACCAAATTTGTTTGGGGTATTTTCCCTTAAAACCTTGTATATCCTCTATGAAAACCACCTCCTTCATTGTCAGGACCGCTTTCTAATGAATACCGTGCATCATCTTTTTGAGTATTCCCGATATCAGGAACAAGATGATGGCTGCCGTGCCGGACAAGGTAACAAACACCATAAAAAACTCATACAAATTATGGATAGTGAAACCTACAAAGGTCGGATAGACCACATCTATTTTTTCCTGGGCCAAAAGCGCCAGTTGTTCGGTGCTGGGACTAACCCGGCCATCCAATACTGCCTGCAAGTCTATCCCTTTAGAAGTGGCAAACTCAAATTTATCACCAGTAGGTGGAATCAATGCCCCTAATGTTCCAGCCAACGCGTAGCCTGCCGCGTTGCCAATGAACCATACGCCCATCAGCAGGGAAGAAAAACGTTTTGGAGCTAATTTAGATACCAAAGAAAGCCCGATAGGGGACAAGCACAACTCACCCAATGTGTGAAATAGGTACATCAAAAACAACCAGTGAACAGCCAATTTACCGGTTAATCCGATCTTTCCCACCTGTACCGCTATGATGTAATAACCGGCTGCCAACAGAAATAACCCAATGGCCTGTTTAACCGGTGAGATCGGCTCCAGGTTTTTCTTTTGTAGCCTCAACCAAAGCCAGCTGAATGGAAGGGCAAAGATTACAATAAATATAGAGTTGGCATTCTGGATAGAACTTGGGGGGAGCTGAAAACCTAAAAAGTGAAGATCAGTTTGTTTATCTGCCACAAAGGTGAGTGAGGAACCCGCCTGCTCAAAAGCAGACCAGAAGAAAATCACAAAAAAAGCAATAATATACATCACAATGATGCGGTCGCGCTCCACTTTAGTAATGGTATTATCAGTCAGAATCAAAAATGCCAGGCTGATAGCAGATGCATAAATAAATGGGTAAACCCAGCTTTTTATCGGGTTAGGATCCAGTGAAAGGAAGTGAAAAACCACATATAATACAATCATCAACACCACCGAAGTCAAGATAGAACTCGTAGTAAATTTTGCCTGCTCTGATTCTCCCCCATCCAGCGACTTATTGCTGCCAGTAATGGCTTTCGGTTTGTCGCCTACCGGACGGCCATCCGGCGCCACCACATATTTATTTTTGAGGATAAAAAACAGGAATGTGCCGAAAAACATTGCAGCACCGGCCGCCAGAAATCCCCATTTAAACGCTTCTACAACCCGTACATCACCAACTTTTACATCCCCCAAAAAAGGGCAGATGGACATCCCCAAAAAGGCGCCCACATTGATACCCATGTAAAAAATGGTAAATGCCGAATCGAGCCTATTGTCCCCTTTTTTATAAAGCTGACCTACCATCGAAGAAATATTGGGTTTAAAGAAACCGTTGCCGATGATAATCACAGCCAGTGCCAGCCACATAGTTAGTTTGGCCGCATCCAGGTTGGTGGCATATATATAACCGCTTAAAAACAAAAATAACTGACCAAGTCCCATGATTGAGCCACCCAGAATGATGCAGCTCCGATTTCCTAAATAACGGTCGGCAATATAGCCACCTATCATTGGTGTTAGGTAGCTCAAACCCAGAAATCCACCATAGATGATGGAGGCATCCTTATCCGAAAAGGTTAGGGCATTCACTAAGAATAGGGTTAGTAATGCACGCATTCCATAAAAATTAAACCGTTCCCACATTTCGGTGGTAAAAAGCACAAAAAGGCCTTTGGGATGACCCTTGGAGTTCTGCTCAAGATCCTGTGTCAACTTCGTCGATTTACTCATATTTTAATTTATTGTGGGTTTAAATTTTCTATTTACAAGTAATTAGTGGGCCAAGATAATCAGACATCGGGAAGAAAACAAACAATACCTGTAAATATCTGTAAAATCAGAATAAATATCTTGTATCATCACATTTTATAGTAAATATTTTAAAGGTTATTTAAAATATAAGCAGATAGTTTATTATAAAGGTGTAATGTTGTATAACCCCCATTGATACCATGATTCTTATTTGGATAATACGCTTGCTCAAATGGTTTGTTGGCCTGGATAAACGCTTCAGAAAACATAACGCTGTTTTGAAAATGCACATTATCATCCCCCGTACCATGCACCAGCAGGAATTTACCCTTCAGCCTATCGGCAAAATTAATGGGCGAATTCTCATCATAGCCCGCCGCATTCTCATTGGGCGAACGCAGGTATCGCTCCGTATAAATGCTGTCATAAAATCGCCAGTTAGTAACCGGGGCTACCGCTATCGCCATTTTAAAAACATCCGCACCTTTTGTAATGCACAGCGAAGACATATAGCCACCATAACTCCATCCCCAAATCCCGATACGCGTCACATCCACGTATGGTTGTTGGCCCAGCCACCTGGCCGCTTCGATCTGGTCAGCTACTTCCTCCTTACCCAGGTTCAAATAGGTCGATTTTTTAAAATCCGCACCGCGAAAACCCGTTCCGCGGTTATCCACACACACAATGATGTAGCCCTGTTGCGCCAGGTATTGAAACCACGTGTCGCGGTAGCTGCCCCAGGCATTGGCTACCATTTGGCTTCCCGGCCCGCCGTAAACATACATCAGTACCGGATATTTTTTTGACGCATCAAACCCGGCCGGCTTAAGTATGTATGCATTCAGTTCCGTACCGCCGGCCGGTATTTTTATAAAGGCTACCGGCTGTATACCAAAGGTGGTAGTCACCTGCTGCAGCTGGGCATTGTCTTCCAGTACCCGTACCACTCTGGCTTTATGGTCTAGCAGTGTGATCACATTTGGTGTATTCTTATCCGCGTGATTCAATATATAGTAACTGTAGTCTGCGCTAAAGGTGGCGCTATTGGTTCCCCGTGAGGTGCTCAGCAGTTGCTTACCTTTGCCATTGAGCCCTATGCGGTACACATCCCGCTCAAGCGGTGAGAACTCCGTACTTTGATAATAAATGCATTTGTTCTTTTCATCAATACCATAAAAGGCTGTCACCTCCCAGTTGCCCTGAGTTAGCTGGCTTAACAAAGTGCCATCCATGCTATACAGGTATAAATGGTTGAAGCCATTCCGCTCGCTGCAAATTATAAACCGCTTGCCGTCCTTCAGGAAGGTCAGGTCGTCGTTAATGTCAATGTAGCACTTGTCCTCTTCGGTAAGTATAACACGGCTTCTTCCGGTTGCCGCATCTGCAAACAAGTATTCCAACTTGTTTTGGTGACGATTCATTCGCAGAACGCACAATTGGGCCGGATTGCGCGTCCACTTAACGCGTGGAAGGTACTGATCCGTTTCAGTGCCTACATCCACTGCTTTAGTAGTCCCGTCAGTAAGGTGGTAGATATGGATGCTAACCACAGAGTTTTTTTCACCCGCTTTAGGGTATTTATATCGGTATTCGGCAGGGTAGAGGCGCTCATACATCGTCATGGAAAACTCAGGCACCTCCGTTTCATCAAACCGGTAATAGGCAATGCTGGTTCCATCCGCATTCCAGAAAAAGGCCTTGGCAAACTCAAATTCTTCTTCGTATACCCAGTCAGACAGGCCGTTGATGATGTGGTTAACTTCGCCGTCATTAGTTATCTGTTTTTCCGTGTCATGGGCCAGGTCGTGGATGAAGATGTTGTTGTCACGCACAAAAGCTACCTTGGTGCCATCTGGTGAAAGCGTCGCAAAAAACTGTTTACCATTGGGAGATACCTCTTTTACCTGCTTGGTGGCAAGGTCAAACACATAATAGTTAGCCCTGCTGGAACGCCGGTACATCTGCTCCTCGTCCATCCCAATGATCACCTTGCTTTCGTCCTCGTTAAAATCAGTACCCATTTCCAGCTGCCGTCCTTTATAGGTCAGGTCGGCTTGGGTAAATAGCACTTGTGCCTGCTTGCCGTCACGATAGTTATTGCGGGCCACATAAGGAATCTTGGTAGCTGGGTCCGTTTCAATCGCAACATACGTCTTGCCGTCTTTCATGGAGCGCAGGCCTTCTACTTCCTTTTTGGAAAAAAGACCTTTTATAAATATATCCTCCAATGTAATCGGTTTTGTTGTCTGCGCAAAACAAGCGGTGCTGAGCGCGGTAAAAAGGATCCACAAATATTTAATCATATATGATTAATTAAAGTCTTAGGTTAATTTTCTGCAAACTTAGCTAAAAGTTAGAAAAAGTTGGGCTTTACTTCCCGGGTTTTTTAAATGGAATATTCTCTTGCAATTGTAGCTTACCTTGCTGAATTATCCAGGCATCCTGCGACATGTCAGGGCCGTAAAAGGCAAAATCACCTTGATACTTATCCTCAGAGGCAGCAAGATGATCAACCACAATGCGATTGGAGGCTGCATCATATTCCATATACATAGCTGCCTGTTTGCTGTATTCATAAATTATTCGCGTAAAAGCTTCCAGACCTTTAGCGTTAAAAACGGTAGCACCCAATAAAGGTTCATTATTCTTGAATTGCAAAATCTCCAGCACTTTTTGCGTTGTTTTTAAATTTTTGCCCTTCCAGCCCAACAATATATATATCCCCTTGGTTTTGTCCAATTCCACGACGCGATAATATTGCGCACCCAGCCATTTCTCAGAATTTAGCACCGCTAATTGCGGATCAGAAATGGCTGATGACTGGTCTACCAGCGGAAACAAATTAAGTGAGCCATCTTTGGTGTTGCGTTGTATAGCTCCAAAATACCGGTAAGAACCATCTGCCAACTGAATAAACCAAGAAAAAATCCTAAACGAACGATCTGGAGGGTACTGTATGGAGATCATTTTCAGTGAATCGAGCGGATGGTCAAAAGAACGCGGTGATTTCAGCAAATTCACCAAGGCCGGGATAAACGCATAATTTGCCTGCATACGCTCCGGTTCACCCGGCTCATTGTACATCTGGTATCCCAACTTTTTTAAGGTATTTAGATCCTGGGCAAAAAGCCCTATCGGAAACAGCAACAACCAGAAAAATTTAAAAAACATGTCCCAACATTATCCTAATTAACTAATAAACCAAAAAATCTAATTAACCAACTCCACCACCACAGCACTAGCCCCGCCACCGCCGTTACAAATGCCCGCTACACCAATACGTCCGTTATTCTGACGAATAACCGATAGCAGCGTCACTATAATTCGGGCACCGGATGCTCCCAACGGATGACCCAACGCAACCGCACCTCCATTTACATTTACCCTGGCAGGGTCCAGGTCCAGCAATTGGTTGTTTGCCAGTGAAACTACCGAAAAAGCCTCGTTGATCTCGTAAAAATTTACTTCCCCGGAACTCACCCCGGCATGCAATAGTGCCCGCGGGATGGCTTTTGAAGGTGTGGTCGTAAACCATTCTGGTGCTTGTTGGGCATCTGCATAGCCCCGTATCCGGGCTATCGGCTTCAGCCGTAACTCTTCCAGTTTTTCCTTGCTCACCAATATCAGGGCCGCCGCCCCGTCATTCAAAGATGACGCATTGGCAGCTGTTACCGTACCATCCTTTTTAAATACTGGCCTTAAGCCGGGAATTTTATTAAAATCGACCGCGTTTACCTCCTCATCGGCATCTATGCGCTGCACGTCGCCTTTACGGCCCGTTATTTCAACCGGGATGATCTCATCAGTAAACTTCCCAGCAGCTTGCGCAGCTTGAGCCCGCTTATAGGATTCTATGGCAAAAGCATCCTGCGCTTCCCGGCTTATCCCGCATTCCACAGCACAAAGCTCAGCAGCCGACCCCATATGAAAATCATTGTACACATCCCACAAACCATCCTTTATGAGGCCATCTGTTAACTGGCCATGTCCAAGTCGGTATCCGGTGCGGGCCTTGTCCAGATAGTAAGGCACGTTGCTCATGCTTTCAGTGCCTCCGGCCAGTACCAGCCCGTTTATGCCCAATTCAATACTTTGGGAAGCCAGCATCACCGCTTTCATCCCCGAGGCACACACTTTATTTACCGTTGTGGCCGACCTGTCGGGCAAACCAGCAAACTTGGCCAGTTGCGTGGCCGGCGCTTGCCCTAAATTGGCCGACAATACATTGCCAGCATACACCTCATCAACCTGTACCGGGTCAATCCCAGTGCGAATGATCAATTCTTTGACCAATTGCGCCCCAAGCTGGGTTGCTGAAAGGCCAGCCAATGATCCTCCAAAACTTCCGATCGGTGTACGGGCTGCGGCTACTATAAAAACATCTTTCATTCGAATAAAAACAATCGGTTATGGCCGCAAGTTAAGAATTTTTAGTACGTTTGATAAAAAAATATTCCTGTGGTACGCACAACAAAAACACTATCTTCAGGCATAATGGGTAAATATCCATTGATATCCAAATATGGTATGATGATCGCCTGTGTATCCCTTATTACACTATTTTTGCCTAAACAAGCCCGCTTTAGGTATGAATATGAAAAAGGAATGGTCTGGATGCACGAGGATCTGGTTTCACCCTACAATTTTGCCATCCTGAAAACGCAGGATGAAATCGAAGATGACCGGGAGCAGGTGCTTAAATCGGTCTATCCCATCTATGACAACCATGTGCAAGCCGGTAAACAGCAAGTGGCACGTTTTCAGGATGAATTGGGCGCCAAATGGAAGAATACAAATTTTGATGAAAAGGATCTGGAAACCTACCAATCAATAGGCAGCCAACTATTGCAGCACATATATGACGAAGGGATTATCTCCCTCACCAAAAAATTCCAGATCACAGGTCCCAATTACAATTTTTCACTCGTTACAGATAATCTGGTTACCAGTTTAAACACCGCCGACGTATTCACCGTGGAAACTGCGCAGCAATATATCAGCGATGAGGTGGATAAGCGTAGCGTGATCAAAGAAAAGGAATGGCTCAAAAACCTGCTGAAAGATTACGTGATGGCCAATTACGTATTTAATGAACAGTTGACAAATAAATTGGAAGCCGATGCGCTCAGCAGTATTTCCACTACACGGGGCATGGTACAAAAAGGAGAGCTGATCATCGCCACCGGTACCACCGTCAATAAAGACACTTACCAAAAGCTGGAATCATTGCGCAAAGTGTATGAAGAGGAAGCACGCATCGGCGGTAATCGCCTGGTGGTTGTATTTGGGCAATTTCTTATCGTAGCGCTGGTTGTTACACTGCTCATGGTATTTTTATACCTGTTCAGACGGGATATTTTTGAGAACAACCGCCTATTGCTTCTAATTCTCTTTGTAATTACAAGTATGCTGGTCGTATTGTCGTGGGGCATCAAAATTCGTCTGCCCAGCATTTATTATTTGCCCTTTTGTATAGTGCCTATTATTATGCGCATCCTCTTTGACACCCGCCTGGCACTAAATATACATTTGCTAATGGTATTGGTTGGCGCCTTTTTCGTGCCTAATAGCTTTGAATTTTCCTTTTTGCAGGTCACGGCAGGCATGGTATCTATCTATAGTATTAAAACCCTCGTCAAGCGGGAACAGTTTTTAATGTCGTCAGCCATCATCCTCGTTACCTACTTCGTGAGCTTTTTAGGGATGGCCCTCATTAAAGACGGGTCCATTACAGACATAAACTGGGGTAATTTTGTACCTTTTATTATCAGCGTGCTGCTCACACTGCTGGCATATCCACTTATTTATGGTTTCGAGCGGCTGTTTGGCCTCATCTCAGATGTTACGCTCATGGAACTTACCAATACCAACTCCAAGCTGCTTCGCGAATTATCCTTTAAAGCACCCGGCACCTTCCAGCATTCCCTGCAGGTAGCCAACTTGGCTGAAGCCGCCATCTATAAAATAGGGGGCAACGCGCTGTTAGTACGTGCCGGCGCTCTTTATCATGATATCGGTAAGATTTCCAATCCGCAATATTTTATTGAAAACCAAACCAAGGGTTATAACCCGCATGATGGGCTAACCTTTGAGCAAAGTGCGCAGATCATTATCATGCACGTCAGCAAAGGCGTCGAAATGGCCCGGAAGGCACAATTGCCCGAACCCGTTATTGATTTTATACGCACACATCACGGAACCACCCGGGTTGACTACTTTTATCAGTCATATATCAAGACCTTCCCCGAGAAATTTGTCGACGAAGACGTCTTCCGGTATCCCGGCCCCATTCCCTATTCGCGCGAAACGGCAGTTCTTATGCTGGCAGATTCGGTCGAAGCCGCCTCCCGGAGCATTAAAGAACCCGATGCCGTCAGCATTAATAATTTGGTGGATAAAATTATTGACTACAAACTTGCCCAGCACCAACTAAAGAACAGCAACATCACCCTTCGTGATATAGAGGTTATCCGGGAAATATTTAAAAACATGCTCATGAGTATTTATCATGTGCGGATCGATTATGATAAAACGGCTAAAACGGTGTCTACTGAAAAAATAGGTTAAAGGTGGGTATCTTAATCTGCGCTCGGTGATCCCAAAGGGGGAGGCTTCAACTTAACTGAAGCTCATTCCGCTGCGCGGAATAGTTTTTCTGTTATAGGGCAGCCCTTAAGTTCGTTCCTCACTTAGAGGCTGCCCTATAACAGAAAAACCCAGGCGATAGCCTGGGCTTCCAATTAGAGTTGGCGGTGAGGGAGGGATTCGAACCCTCGGTACCGTTTCCAGTACGACAGTTTAGCAAACTGTTCCTTTCGGCCACTCAGGCACCTCACCAAATACATTCCGATCGATCGGGCTGCAAATATAGCAATTAACCGATGTTCACAAAAATTATTTAAAAATCTTGATAAAACGCCGCACTAGCGGGTTATATATACGTATTTTAGGGGCCAAATGAAGAAAACAGAAAAAGAAAAAATGCTGCAAGGTGAGCCTTATAGCGCATTTGGAAAGGAATTGTCTGCTGAACGGCAGTATGCCAAAAACCTGCTGCATGAATTTAATGCGTTGCCACCCGATAAAGTAAAAGAACGGGAAAAGATAATCAAGGACTTGTTGGGTGGCACGGGTAAACGTTTTTTTCTGGAACCCCCGTTTCGTTGTGATTATGGTTATAACATTGTAATCGGTGAAAATTTTTTTAGCAATTATAATTGTACCATACTGGACTGCGCCGCAGTTACCATTGGAAACGATGTGCTATTTGCACCCAATGTGAGCCTTTTTACCGCAGGCCATCCCATCCATCATGAGCCACGAACAAAACAATATGAATATGCGTTTCCCATAACCATCGGCCATCGGGTGTGGATCGGGGGGAATGTGGTGATAAATCCGGGTGTCACAATTGGTGATAACAGCGTAATCGGATCAGGCAGTGTAGTCACCCGGGATATCCCGGCAAATGTAGTTGCTGTAGGAAACCCATGCCGTGTGATGCGGGACATAACTGAAGACGACCGGCAGTACTACTTTAGAAAGCTGAAGTTTTAGGATGGCTCTATAATACTCCTCAATTATAGAAAATAAATTTTCATGCACATCTACATGCAATAATTTTTCTATAGCTTTGTCCCATACCAAATAAACCATGGCAGACTATCGTAAATATACCGATTCCCAACTGATCGACCTCCTCACACAAGGCGATGAGCAGGTATTTACTATTATTTATGAAAGCTACTTTGAGTTGATGTATCGGCACGCCATGCAAATTCTAAGAGATAGCGCATTAGCCGGAGACGTAGTGCAGGATGTGTTCGCATATCTTTGGGAGCACCGAGAGGCCATCCATATCCAAAGCTCCCTTTCAGCCTATTTATATAGCAGCACACGGCATGCCGTACTTAAGGTCATCCGTCGCAGCCAGGTAGCAGACCGCTTCCGGGAGCATGTCATCCAATTTGCAGACCAAAAGCTGCCTATGACAGACGACCTGACCCGCGAACGCGAACTCAATCAGATCATAGAATCAGAGATCAGCAGGCTCCCCCCACGCATGCGCGAAGTGTTTGAACTAAAGAATAAGCAGCATTATACCAACCACGAGATAGCCGCATTACTCGGTATTACAGAGAGCACCGTTAAGAACCAAGTAGCCAACGCCCTGCGAATATTAAAAGAAAAGCTAACTCAAATGAATTTTTTCTTTCTAGAAATCAGTGTTTTGTTATTATTTCATTTTTTCATCTAGACTTTTAACCGCCACAAAGTCCCATACATCTGAAAAAACCCCAAAAGGGCAGGAAGATGACAAAGGACGAAGTAGACAAGCTGATCGATAAATACCTGGCAGGTAGCTGTACCCCGGAAGAAATGGCGCTTATAGAAAAAGCGTATACAGCCACCTATGGGGAAAATGCCGGGGAAATCGACAAAGCTGCATTAGAACAGCAGCGCAAGCGTGTATATACCAGTCTTCGCCGTAATAGCACTAAAAAAATACGCACACTACAAAACTATATTCGCATTGCCGCCGCCGCGATACTTCTATTAACCTTAGCCTCAGCACTATACTTTACCATCAGTCACAACAGGTCAGGATATTCACAAAGCTCGGATAAATCCAAAGGCGGAAGAACTGCACAGTCAGACATCTTACCGGGTTATAATCAAGCCACCTTAACGTTAGCTGATGGTAAGAAGGTACTTCTGGATTCAGCCCAAAGCGGAATTATAGTAATTAATGAAGACATAAAATACCAAAGTGGAGGTTCCGTCACCGGCGTCTTCCTGAGTGAAGGAAGAGTGAAATCCCCGCGCGGACTGCCCAATTCTTTACTATCATTAACCACTCCTAAGGGCGGCCAATACCAAGTCACCCTTTCAGACGGCACTAAGGTATGGCTTAACGCCGCCTCCACCCTTAAGTACCCATCCCGCTTCAGTGGAAATAGCAGAGAAGTTGAAATTTCCGGTGAAGCTTTCTTTGACGTAGCTCAGGTAAAAGACAAACCTTTCAAAGTGAAGAGTAGGAGGCAAGTGGTGGATGTCTTGGGCACATCTTTTAATATTTCTGCCTATGCAGAAGATCCCTCTGTCAAAACCACCCTCATCACCGGAGTTGTACAGGTGTCAGCCTATGATGAAAATAAACCAAAAAACCAATCAATCATTAAACGCTTAATTCCTGGCCAACAAGTCATTAATCATAACGGAGAAATCGAAGTTAAAGCCATAGACATTAACACCGCCATAGCATGGAAATCCGGCGACTTTTACTTTAAAAATACCACTTTGGAAGATATGATGCAACAGCTTATACGATGGTATGATATTGAAGTTACTTACAAAAGCCCTATCCCCAAAGAAACATTTACCGGCGATATGCCTAGAAATGCAAGTTTGAGGACCGTATTAGAATTGTTGAAAATATCAGGTATTCGCTTTCATTTAGAAGGAAGAAGACTATACATTGATTAATTACATATCAATTAAACACAAAAGAAAATAAATATTATGGAAAAAACGTAAAAAAATCAAGCAAAACAATGCAGGGAAGTGTTGTCACCACCCCCCTGTGCTGTTCGGATACGGAAATGTTATAAGCCAGTATTAAACCGGATATTGAAACCATCCAAACTTTACAAACTTAATGATAAATTATGTAATTTCTTGTTGTGGCATTAGCTTGCCACATCGGATAAACCAGTTAATCTTAGTTATGAAAGTAACTACTTTACTAATAATTTGGGGATGTCTACACGTAAGCGCTGCTTCCATGTCGCAAACTATTACAATAAATGTCAAAAATAGGCCCATAAGCCAGATCTTTGACATGATCCGTCAGCAAACAAATCACAAAGTTATCTATAATGATCGCTTTGTCAATCCTGCTATAGCCATTAACGTCTCGGCAACAGAAATGCCCCTTGAGGACCTTCTAAAGAAAATACTAAATCCGTTATCGCTTACCTATGAACTCAAAGATAACACCATTTTGATTGGAAAAGCATTAAATATGGCAACAACTAACAAAATACCTATGCCCTCGTTAGTATATGCTCAAAATCAGCAACGGACTATTACAGGGAAAGTGACCGATGATAAAGGCCAAGCATTAGCCGGAGTAACTGTCCGGATAAAAGGAGTAGCAACGGGTGTAGTGACCAATGCACAGGGCGGATATAGTATCAAAGTGATAAATGGTAGCGTAGTATTGGTATTTAGCTATATAGGCTATGGAACAGTTGAAAGAAAGATAGGAGACAATACTGCGGTTAATGTTTCGATGAGTCTCCAAAAGGACAATTTAAATGAGGTTGTGGTGATCGGATATGGCGAGATTAAAAAAGCAGATCAAACTGGTTCAGTAGCATCTGTCAATATTCATGATATGGATAAGGCCCCTGTTAAATCTTTCGATGAGGCTTTGGCAGGTCGGGTCGCTGGGGTGGCAGTGAGTGGAAATGACGGTCAGCCCGGTCAAAATAACAATATCGTCATCAGGGGAGCCGGCTCCATAACACAAGATAATTCTCCCTTGTACGTCATCGATGGATTTCCTATGGAAGAAAATATGGGAAACTCCCTAAATAATATGGACATAGCCTCCATTACAGTGCTAAAGGATGCTTCAGCTACCGCCATCTACGGTGCGCGAGGTGCCAACGGTGTAGTCATCATCACCACAAAAAGAGGAACCTCCGGACCTGCACAATTAGCTTTTAATACCTACTATGGTATACAAAAAGTTGGAAAAAAAATGGATTTACTGAATCCATATGAATTTGTTAAATATCAAATGGAAATTAATCTGACGGAAGCTGAAAATGTTTATTTGACCAACGGAAAGACCCTAGAATCCTATAAAAATATAAAAGGTATAGATCAGCAAGATTATATATACCAGACCGCCCCGATTCAAAATTATTCTATCGCACTAAGAGGGGGAAATGATAAAACAAAATATGCCATTTCAGGAAATATCCTGGATCAGGACGGTATTGTATTGAATTCAGGATTCAGGCGATATCAGGGAAGGGTGAATTTAGACCAGACCATCAGTAATAAATTGAAGGCGGGCGTAAACATTAATTATAGTAGCAGCAAAACACATGGAGTCAATCCTGCTGAAAACGGCCTGAACGTATCCTACTCCAATAATCTGTTTTATTCAGTCTGGGGTTACAGGCCGGTTACGGGAAAAGATGATAATTCGGACCTATTCGGGCAGTTCATAGATCCCGAGCTGGATGGAAACGGCGCCGATTATCGCGTTAATCCGGTTATATCAACCAAGAATCAGATCAGTAATACTTTTACAGACAATCTATATGCAAATGCATATGCAGAATATGCTTTCTTTCCAGAACTTAAATTAAAAATCACAGGAGGAATTTCCAATAACATGGTAAAAAGTGAGAATTTCTTCAATTCTATGACGGCAAGGGGAAGTATCTACAATCCAGCTGGGGTTAATGGTTCTGTTTACTACACCAACCCCAGGTCGTGGCTAAATGAAAACACGTTGACCTATAATAAAATTTTTAAAAAATCGCATACGCTGAATGTCGTTGCAGGTTTTACACTGCAAGGACTCACCACATCAAGAAATGGGTATTATGCCAATCATATACCTAATGAGGCCCTTGGCCTTGACGGGCTAGATCAAACCACGTCACTGTCAGCAGCAGCTTCAAGCTCTCGGTGGAAGTTGGCCTCATTTCTCTCCCGGATCAATTATGGTTACCGATCCAAATACTTGTTTACAGTTTCATTTCGGACGGATGGATCTTCTAAATTTAAAAGTGGAAACCAGTGGGGCTATTTTCCTTCAGGAGCTTTTGCTTGGAATATAGCAAAAGAGCAATTTATGAAAAGCGCAGCGGTTGTTTCCGACGCGAAAATGAGGATTAGCTATGGCCTTGTAGGAAATAACCGTGTATCAGACTTTGGTTACCTTACACAAATCTATCTGGGATCAGAAGCAGGATATCCTTACCAAAATGCAAATACTTCCACAGGAGCTCAGATATCAACTCTTGGAAATCCAAATTTGAAATGGGAAACCATGGCGCAAACGGATGTTGGATTGGATCTGGGCCTGTTTAACCAACGCATTACATTAATAGTGGATGTCTATAAAAAAGATACCCACAACCTGTTATTGTTGGCTAACCTACCTTATTCCATGGGATTTAGTTCCGCCTTAAAAAATATTGGTAAGATCCGGAACAAAGGGTTGGAAATTACTTTAAATACGATGAATATCGTCCATGAAAATTTTAAATGGGAAACCAGCTTTAATATCGGATTTAATCAGAATAATGTATTGGAATTAACAGAAAACCAAGATGAGTTATTAAGCACTGTATTATTTTCACAACAGTATAATTCGTTATTTCCGTATACCGCCATCGTTGGCCAATCAGTAGCCCAAATGAGAGGATATCGTTGGGATGGTGTGTATCAATATGACGATTTTGATCTTAATAATAACGTGTACGTACTAAAAAGCAATATAACCACTAATGGCAACCCAAGAGCCAATATCAAACCCGGCGATAACAAATATAAAGACCTAAATGGAGATCTTGTTATTAACAATGACGATATTACGACTATTGGAAAAGGAATTCCCATCCACGCAGGAGGTATCACCAATAACTTCACATATCGCAACGTTGACCTGAACGTGTTTTTTCAATGGTCATATGGGAATGATCTACTGAATGCCAATCGCCTCATCCTGGAAGGAAATCCGTCTAACCTTTCCCACTTAAATCAATTTGCGACCGTAAAAGAACGATGGGAACCTGACAATCCCAGCAACACGCTTTTCAGAGCAGGCGGGCAGGGACCATTCGCCTACTCAGACAGGGTTATTGAAGACGGATCATATATCCGCCTTAAGACGCTTGCGCTCGGGTATACGATAGGAAAAGAATTGACTAAAAAATTGAATATAAAATCTTTTAGGTTTTATTTATCAGCGCAAAATTTGATTACCTGGACTAATTATTCTGGTCCTGACCCTGAGGTATCCATCCGAAATTCAACCCTGACACCTGGTTTTGACTATTCTGCCTATCCGAGGGCGCGGACCTTTACATTTGGTGCTGACATAAATTTTTAACAGATCATGACAAAATTTATTTTGCTTTTTATGGGACTTACGTGCCTGTTTTCTTGTAAAAGCTTTCTTGAGACCGAGCCTACAGACTTTGTTGTTCCTGAACTTTACTATTCAAATGAAACTGAGCTGCAAGCTGCCTTAGACGGCGTTTATTCCCAATTAACCCATGTTGATTGTTATGGCAATAACTACTTATACATTTTTAATGTAAACACTGATGAATCGTATGATTTTAATGTAAAATTAGAAACCTCCTATCAGTACGATGCAGCTTATGATAAACTGAATCTGTTTTGGCAGAGTTGTTATATAGCGATTGAACGAGCTAATCTCTTACTGGAGAATGTTGACAAACCCACTATGAATGAAAGCCGCCGCCAAATTATCAAAGGAGAAGCATTGTTTTTAAGAGCCTATTTTTATTTTTTGCTCGTTAGCAATTATGGAGATGTTCCACTAAAGCTCTCATCAACTTCATCTGTATCTGAGGTTGATATTGCCAGGACGGCAAGCAAAGAAGTTTACGCTCAAATTATCCATGATATGGAAATAGCAGAAGGATTGCTGGCAAGCCAAACCGTCACTTCTTTAGGTTACGGGGGGAAGGTGACCAAGACAGCGGTAGAAGGTATTCTCAGCAGAGTGTGTCTTTACATGGCAGGGTATCCGGTTAATGATCAATCAAAGTATCAGGAAGCGAGCGATTGGGCAAAAAAAGTGATTGAATCCGGGGAGCATGCGTTAAATCCGGACTATGCCCAAATATATTTAAATTATGCAACGGATAAATATGATACTAAAGAAAGTATATGGGAACTGGAGTTTTATCGGAATAACGATGGTTTGACCAATAAAGGCGGAACATATGCCGGAAGGTGGTGTGGCATCAGGTGCAGTGATGCAAATATTGGATTTAGCACGGGAAGCATAGTGGCAACCAGATACCTGTATGATTTATATGAGATCGATCCCGAAAGTGAAAGTAGCCCGAATAAGGGCTCCCTTGACCTACGCAGGGATTGGGCATGTGCCAACTATAACTGGGGTACAAAAACGGTAGGAGTTAAGACCGCTGTTACTAATATTTGGCAGATGTGCGCTGGGAAATGGAGGCGTGAATACGAAGTGGTAATTCCAAAAAATTCAAACTATACTCCACAAAATTTTCCGTTACTACGATACAGCGATGTATTGTTAATGTACGCAGAAGCAGAAAATGCTGTGCACAATGGTCCCACATCCGAAGCGTATGACGCTATAAATACCGTGCGCCGTAGAGCCTATGGGTTTATGCTGCCTAGTCCACCGCACCCCAATGCTCATCCCGACCTAGCAGAGAATCTCAGTAAGGATCAATTCTTACAAGCTATTAAGGAGGAAAGAGCGAGGGAATTGTGTTTCGAAGCCTTAAGAAAGCCAGATTTGATCAGGTGGGGTAATTTTATAGGAGACATGAAAAACTATTTGGCATATGCACGGGCAAACGGTGGAACTACACTCGCAATAACGACCGCAGCCACCGCCATTTCGGACAGGAACCTCTTATTGCCCATTCCAAGTTATGAGTTGTCTTTAAATAAATTGGTGACTCAAAATACAGGATACTGAAATTTGAATTAAATGACTGATGAAAAATAGTGTAATTATACTAATTTTATTGGCTGTCTTTTCAGGGGAAAGTCTGATGGCCAAAAATGCAGGCAAAGATTACCTGATCATCCGGCAGAGTGTCACCGGCAATGTATTCTTAAAAACAGAACCCATCATATTTAAGATTCAAACGACTACCCAGTTAATTACATTCACTTACAAGGATTATTGGAACCAGCTACTAGGCACTGATACCCTCGCGGTATCAGGCGATACGGCAAGTATTCATATACAGACTGAAAAATTAGGTTGGTTTAGTTTAACAGTGAAATCAATCCGTAACGGAACTGCCCTATTAGAGAAAACGACCAGCTTTGCGGTTCTCACTGAATTTGATCCCTCTAAATTTGCTTCCTCACCTTTTATGGTTCAAACCCATTCATGGGAAGATTATTCGAAAACAATTCCAGTCGTGGCAAGGTTGGGAGTAAAATATGTACGTGATTGTTTCCGTTGGCAAGAAATTGAAAAAACCAAAGGTATCTATCGGTTTCCGGCCAAATTTGATACAGTTATGGAACAAATAACCGGCTATGGCATCCGGTTGTATGCAACAATGGGTGTGTATAATCCTTTATATGATCAGGGGCATTTCCCGGTAACGAAAGAATCTGTAGCGGCCTTTACCAACTATATAAAGCGCGTGATCGATCATTATCCCCAAGTAAAAGAAGTAGAAATATGGAATGAACCGGATCTGCCTACATACAGCAAAGGATTAACTTCATGGGACGAGCGGGCTGAAGCCTATTTAAATCTTCTGAAAAGTAGCTTCGTCTATCTCAAAATTACCAGACCGGATGTTCTGATAACAGGCTTTGTCCTGAGCGGCAATCCAAAATTCACTACGGTGGGTTTTCTTGATAAGTTATTTTTGCAAGGAGCGCTTTCATATGTTGACCAATTCAGTTTTCATGCGTACGGCTTGCTACCAGAAAATATCATCACAGTAATTAACCAGTACCGTAATTATGTCAAATCTCAGGCAAATGGCCACACAGTTCCTATGATTCTGTCAGAAACAGGTAACAGCAATACCAGCATAGATGTCTATTTGCAAGCTGGGTACACCGTTAGAAGAATAATAACTGCCCTTGCACATGGTATTTCAAAGGTTAGTATATATAATTTACAGAACCAGGATACCCTTAGCCGTGATCGGGAGAGTAATTTTGGTTTGATCCGTCACCCGGATGATGTGTTGGGTGCATACGTTCCCAAACCAGCCTATGTTTCCTATGGAGTACTTATCAGAGAATTATCAGGTGGTCGGTTTTTGAAGACAGAAAAGGCACCCACCTTTAGTTATTTATTTGAGAAAGATCACGAGTCGGTGAGAGTCATGTATGCACATAAGAGTATGCAGGTGATCTTCCATACCACTCATTCATTAAAAATTACAGATATTATGGGGAATTCAAGAATTGAGTCGCCTATCAATGGCTCGATTAAACTATTGGTCAACGATCAAATGATCTATGTAAAGGGAAAAATTAGTTATATAGAATAAGATGAAAAAAAATATTTTATTTTCAGTTGTATTTTTATTGAATATATCCCTTGGTCAGTCTAAATCTGATCCTTACACCGCCGACCTGATCATTTACGGAGGAACCGCTGCTGCCATAACTGCCGCAGTTGAAGCTGTGAATTCGGGCAAAAAGGTAATTGTAGTTTCCCCAGACACGCATTTGGGAGGTCTTTCTTCTGGAGGACTCGGTTTTACCGATACAGGCAATAAAGGCGTCATCGGAGGTCTGGCACGGGAGTTTTACCACCGGGTATACCTGCACTACCAGGATTCAGCCGCTTGGAAATGGCAAAAACATGCTGAATATGGCAATAAGGGTCAGGGCACTCCTGCCATTGATGGCGACTCGCACACCATGTGGATCTTTGAGCCGCATACCGCCGGGCAAATCTTTGAAGACTTTGTGAAGGAAAATAAACTCAAGGTATATCGGGACGAGTGGCTGGACAGGAGCAAAGGTGGGGTTATCAAAAAAGATGGCCGGATCCTATCAATCAAAACACTGAGCGGAAAAACCTTCACCGGCAAGGTTTTCATCGACGCCACCTATGAAGGCGACCTGATGGCCGCAGCAGGGGTGAGCTATCATGTAGGCCGGGAAGCTAACAGTACCTATAACGAAAAATACAATGGGGTACAGGTAGGGGTACTGCACCACTACCATTATTTCAAAAAAAATATCAGCCCGTATAAGATACCCGGAGACTCTTCCAGTGGGCTATTGTATGGGGTGTCTGACCTTCCTCCAGGCAAATTTGGTGAGGCGGATAAAAAAGTACAAGCATACTGCTTCCGGATGGCACTCAGCAATAACCCAGATAACCGCGTGCCCTTTCCGAAGCCAGCGAATTACAATCCGGACAATTACGAATTGCTAGCGCGGGTTTTTACCAGTGGCTGGAGAGAGACGTTCCGGAAGTTTGACCCTATTCCTAACCGGAAGACCGATACCAACAATCACGGACCTTTTAGTACCGATTTTATTGGGATGAACTACGCATATCCCGAAGCCAGCTACGAGGACCGCAAAAAAATCATTCAGGCCCACAAGGACTACCAGCAAGGACTGATGTATTATCTGGCCAACGACCCAAAAGTACCCGAAGACGTACGCAAAGAGATGTCGCAGTGGAGGCTGGCCAAAGACGAGTTTACAGACAATGACAACTGGCCTCATCAGTTATACATTCGGGAGGCCCGCCGGCTGATCGGCCAGCATGTGATGACAGAGCACGATACTTTCAGCGAGTCAGCCATCAAAGACCCAGTGGGCATGGGTTCCTATGCACTTGATTCGCACAATGCACAGCGGTACATCAAACCAGACGGTTTTGTACAGAATGAGGGAGATATAGGGGTGATCCCGAAGAAACCCTATCAGATCTCTTACGGCTCCATCACGCCTAAAAAAGAAGAATGCAGCAACCTGCTTGTGCCCGTATGCGTGTCCAGCTCGCACATTGCCTATGGTTCCATTCGCATGGAGCCCGTATTTATGATCCTTGGCCAAAGTGCCGCTGCTGCAGCAGTGCTGGCCATAGATTCAGACAAGGCTGTGCAGGATATCGATTATCAACAACTCAAAAAAGTATTAGAAAGCAGAAAACAAGTGCTAGCCCAATGATTTTAGGCCTGCAAGCACAGGACATGACCAAAATTAAGAATTCCGCCAATGGTTTTCCTAAAACCTACTGCTTACTAATATTAGGAGTAACCCCTTTGGGGCCATAAATTTCAGAACTTTGGGTGTAATTTGGCAACCGGGCATTGGATGATCGCGCATCGACATACATGTTATTACCAGTAGGGAGTATTACACCGTAATAGATGATGGTTCTGCCTTGTCGCCAATCGGTATAATTGCCAGTTTCACTTGCAATGTCCATATCCCAGCTGTAACCTTCATTGTAGCCCGTTACGTAAACCCGGGCACCCATTTGTTTGTAGATATTCTCATAGGCTACTCCACCGTTTTTAATAATAGAGGCCGTCTTACCTATTGAGGTCGTATGAAAATTCACTGCACTAAGGTCAGGGTAGTTATACCTATAGTTTACGGGGGTTTCATCTGGGTTGGCTAATGCACCGCTCCACTTAGTATCGGTTAATGAAAATCCGGTAGCAGGAAATAGATCCAGGGTGTAGTTAAAGGAATTTAAATGCGGGCTATTATGATCAGCAAACAATAACGTCAGTTTTTTTCTATCCTTAATGGTGATCACCTCATCACCCCCCATGACCGGAAAATTTACTGTGATTTGCGTGCTTCCGTCAGCTATGCTATCAATTTTTGTTATTTTACCCAGCAAACTATCGGCTTTAATCATATTCTTGTTGCTGTTTTCAGTTCTAATGTTGTAAACCGCATAAATAGCCAGCGAGCTGTCATTACCAAAAGTTATGTCTACTGGCCGGGGAAACTGGCTGCCCACACCATCGTCTGTACCCACCCATTCAGTCTTTTTTAAAAAATCAATATACGATGGCAGGGAATCTTTAATTGGCTTATCTTCTTTATTTTGCAGGCAATCAGGGATATCCCGGCAAATGTAATTGCTGTAGGAAACCCATGCCATGTGATGCGGGACATAACTGACGACGACCGGCAATACTACTTTAGAAAGCTGAAGTTTTAAGGATCGCCCATAAATTTCCAAATTTTTTGCATTTTTGGATAAAAAATACTTAAAATCCCGAATTTCAAAAATTTAATATATTAACTGCTTGTTTAAATCCTAAAAGTTTATCTACATTTGTGAGTAACAATCACAGGTAAATGGCAGATTTTACTAAACTTACCGACCATGAACTCATTTCCTTACTAAAAGAAGGCAATAATCGAGCATTTACTGTCATTTATGAGCGTTATTTTGATTCCTTATTTGTTAATGGCCTCCAGATGCTGAAAGATCGGGAGCAGGCCAGGGATGTTGTGCAGGATGTGTTTACCGACCTTTGGGTAAAGCGGCAGGAACTGGAGATCCATTCCTCCTTGCAAGGATACCTGTATGCCGGCATACGCCATGCCGTATTAAATGTGGTGCGCAGGAACAAGGTGAGCGAAAAATACATCGAAAACCTGATCCTATATGCCCAACAGGACCTCCCGGTGACCGATGACATTGCCCGCGAACGGGAATTGCACCAAATTATCCAGGCTGAGATAGATAAGCTGCCCACCCGCATGAAAGAAGTCTTTGAACTAAGCCGAAATCATTACCATTCCCACAAGGAAATTGCCGGCATGCTGGATATATCAGAGCACACCGTAAAGCGCCAGATCGCCAATGCCCTGAGCATCCTGCGAAAAAAGCTTGATCAACTGAATTTTTTCAAGCTCATTATCAATCTATTTGCATTTTTTTACTTTTTCTTCTAATACCTTAGCCCCCGTTACGTTCCATGTAGTTGTTAGCCCCTTATATGGGCACCGAAGGCATGACAAAGAAAGAAGCAGAACTACTCATTGACAAATACCTGGCAGGTACCTGTACACCTGAGGAAAAAGCCCTTGTGGAAAAGGTGTACAACCTCACCTCCAGCCAGGAGTCTGCTATCATCAGCAAAGAAGAATTGCTGGAAGAGCGAAAAGCCCTGTATGCCAAGCTCCGCCGCAGCCACACCACCACCCTACAGGCTTATATAAAAGTAGCCGCCCTGCTTATCGCAGCCATCGCTATTGGCCTATACTTTTACCAAAGCACCAAGAACCAGCCCATTATTGCCCCAGGCTACAACCAAGCTACCCTTACCCTGGCCGACGGCACTAAAATAGCCTTAGATTCAGCCCAAAGCGGGATCGTTGTTAATGACGAAAATATAAAATACAGCAACGGAAATAACGTTCTAGCGAAAAAGGGGAGAGGCTCTGGAGCGCCGGGAAAATCACACCAGTCGGGTGAGATGCTGAATCAAGTTCAGCATGACGCGCTGTTGCAACTTAGTACTCCCAAAGGTGGTCAGTACCAAGTAATATTACCTGACGGCACCAAAGTCTGGTTAAACGCAGCAAGTACGTTAAAGTACCCCAGTAAATTTACTGGAGATAGGAGAGAGGTTGTTTTAGAAGGCGAAGCCTACTTCGAAGTAAATAATAATCCTTCAATCGGCGCCATGCAGGATAATCGTAAATCGTACGTCGTAAATCGTAAATCAAATTCGTCATTTATAGTCAAAAGCCGTAACCAAGAGATTACCGTCCTCGGCACCACATTCAACGTCACCGCCTTTAACGATGAAAAAGAAACAAAAACAACGTTAATAGAAGGAAAAGTCCAGGTCCGGTCAGAAAACTTACAGCGTAAAACCTTTAATGTAAAACTTTTAAGTCCTCATCAGCAAGCCGTCGTTAAAGGCGATAGCCTAACGGTAAGCAAGGTGGATGTAGAGCGCATCAGCGCCTGGAAAAACGGCTATTTCAAGTTTGATGGAAACATCCACAGCATTATGGACCAGATCAGCCGTTGGTACGATGTAGCCGTTGTGTATAGCTCAGGTGTCAACCAGCAGGTGGAGCTCATCGGCAACATCTCCCGATATAAAAACCTGGGGGAAGTACTGGAAGCCCTGGAAGCTACTGGTAAGGTGCATTTCAGGGTGGAAAATGCCGATAAGGCAGAAAGGAGGGTATTGGTGATGCCATAACTTTACCAAGCGGGTAGCCAACAAAAAGCCAGAAGTGCTTGGAACCACTCCTGGCCAGATGCTGGGCCTACCCATATTCTCTCCCGCCTAGCGGCGGAAAGAGAAAAATTGCGTTCAACAATCGTAGTATAAACCCAGCAGGGCAAACTTAACGAAAAAAAATCGTTAGGGGAGCCTGTATCACGGATCATTTAATGAACAATAAAGACTTTTGTCCTTACGGACGCTTAAAACATTGGATCATGCGGCTTAGTAGTACTGTTGCAATCCTTATTGTGGTCATCCTGCACAGCTTTGCCAGCAGCGGCAAGGCACAGACCATAACTATGACCCCTAAAAAGGCCTCCCTGTATGAGGTTATCCAGCAAATCCGCACACAAAGCGGGTATGATTTTATATTAGACAAACAACTCCTCCAGCGCAGCAAGCCCGTCAGCCTGAAACTTCAGCATGTTCCCCTGGAAGAATCCCTGAAGCAGATCT
Organism: bacterium A37T11; assembly: GCA_900109895.1. Taxonomy (GTDB): domain Bacteria; phylum Bacteroidota; class Bacteroidia; order Sphingobacteriales; family Sphingobacteriaceae; genus A37T11. The sequence goes on along the minus strand of FOBR01000026.1, from coordinate 6,297 downwards.
TCGCCGGTCAGCCATTGAGCTATGAAATAAATGAAGAGCATAAATTGGTGGTGGTGTCGGAGAAGGAAAAATCGATTATGGACGCCATCCGGGATGCGGTAGGGGGAACGCGTCATCCTGAACTTGATTCAGGACCTCTCCAACAACCCATCACTGGCCGCGTCACCGATTCCCTCGGCACCCCCTTACCCGGAGCTACCGTTAAGATCAAAGGCACCCCCCGCGCCACTTTCACCAACAAAAACGGCGAATTCAGTTTAAGAGGTGTCGAAGATGACGCAATTCTCCAAATCTCCTTTCTCGGATATTCCACCAAGGAAATACCCGCCAACAGTTCAATCAATGTCATCATTTTATTCCGCACCAATTCTGAATTACAGGAAGCAGAAGTAACCGTTAACACCGGTTACCAAACACTTTCTAAGAAAAATGCAACAGGTTCTTTTGACCTAATAGGCCGAAACACTTTGGACAAACGGGTAACGACTACCATTCTTGAACAATTAGACGGTAATGCAAGCGGAGTTCTACTTCCTCATGGAATAAATGGAGATGCAGATAGGATAATAATTAGGGGAAATAGTACGATCTTTGCGAATAACAAACCTTTGGTTGTCGTCGACAATTTTCCCTACGATGGAGACCTGACTAATATAAATCCAAATGATGTACTCAGTATCAGTGTGTTAAAGGATGCTGCGGCTTCGGCAATTTGGGGCGTTCGCTCCGGAAACGGTGTGATTGTCATCACGACAAAAAAAGGTAGTCTTAATAGCAAACCTACAATAGAATTAACTAGTTCAGTGACTGTCACAGGTAAGCCTGATTTATTTTATGCCTCTAGCTTATCAACCGCGCAGGCGGTAGACGTTCAGAAATTTCTCTATGAAAATGGGGCTTATAATGATGCTATTCAAAGTAGCTATCAAGCTTTTCCTCCAGTGGCTCAAATATTAGAAGATTTAAAATCGGAGAAAATTAATGAAGACGAGGCCAATTCGCAGCTAAATCAACTTACGAAGCATGATGCCAGGAACGATCTCTTGAAATATTATTACAGAGACCAGGTAAATCAGCAATACTTGCTAAACGTTTCCGGAGGATCGAATAACCAAAAATACTATCTTTCAGGAGGGTTTGATAAAAACTTAAATAACCAGATCGATAATTCCTTTAAGCGATTCACATTAAACGTTAATAATAGTTATTTTCTTTTTAATGACCGACTGGAAGTCAATACGGGTGTTAATTTTGTATCCTCTCTCACATCTTCAAGTTTAGATAATTATCAGCCAGTAAATTTATATGATAAAATAGCTGACGAAAATGGAAATCCAATCCCCGTCTTCAGTAACTATTCTAGAGATTACACGGAAAGTTCAACCAATAGTCAATTATTAGACTGGCACTATGTCCCCCTTGACAACGGTAAAAATATACAAACATGGAATACAACCGATTATAAGATCAACATATCTTTATCATACAAAATTTTAGCGGGTCTAACTGCTTCATTGAAATATCAATACCAAAAAGGCGTGGCTGATCATGACAGTCAGTATGATAAAAAGTCATTTTATGTACGAGATATGGTTAACCAATATTCGGATCTTTCTTCCGGGTCTCTTGTTAGAAACATCCCTGTAGGCGATATTTTGGATCGCGTAAATGAAAGCTATTTCAGTCATTGGGGAAGGGCGCAATTGGATTATAATAGATCATTTAATGGTAATAGCATTTTTAGCGCGGCAGGAGGAGTTGAGATAAACTCCAATAATACACGTGTTTCTGTAAGTGATCGGTTATATGGCTACGATCCGGCAATAGATGCCGAACAATTTGTCCAATATGATGTGCCATTTACAAATTACGTCACCGGAAGTACAAACTCGATTTCTCATGAACGTTATTTGCAAGGGACAACAGATCATTCTATTTCTTATTGGTTTAATGGACTATATGCTTACCGTGAACGTTATTCACTATCGGGAAGCATCAGACGGGATGAGGCCAATATATTCGGTGTTAAAACTAACCAAAAAGGTGTTCCGTTATGGTCATTAGGTGCTGCTTGGAATATTCACAAAGAATCGTTTTACCATATAAATTGGTTGCCGTATTTAAAATTAAGAGTAACCAATGGATATAACGGGAATTTTGATAAAAGTATTTCCGCATTTACAACTGCAAATTATGTCACAAATAACTTTATTAGCGGTCTACCAATGTCTGAAATTATCAATCCTCCAAATCCTTCTTTAAGATGGGAAAAGACCAATGTTACAAATATTGGTGTAGACTATGGGATTAAGGGAGATATCATAACAGGATCTATTGAAGTATTTGAAAAGAGAGGTACTGATTTAATCGGTTTTAGCCCATTATCACCCCAAACAGGATTATTGCAGTTTAAAGGCAATGTCAATAATTTACAAACAAAAGGATTTGATGTTGTATTAAACGTTAAACCGTTCAAACGGGAATTTAAATGGGATATTAACTATATGCTGAGCTATGCAAAAGATATTGTTACTAAAAATTTAATAAAGCAACCAAATGTAGCTTCATATATGATAGGTAATTATCAAAATCCGTTAGAAGGATATCCAGTTTCGGCTTTGTTCAGTTACCAATGGAAAGGTTTAGATGCGGATGGAAATCCACAGGGATTATTAAATGGAAATGTATCCGAAGACTATCTTAGCATAAGCAATTCAACAAATTTATCAGAATTGGTATATAATGGCTCATACACACCTACTTTATATGGCTCATTAAGAAATACGTTTAACTATAAAGATTTTGACGTATCGATTAATATTATTTATAAACTGCATTATTATTTCAGGCGATCATCTCTGAATAGTTCAAGTATTTATTCAGGTAGTTCGAAAATCGCAGACTATGCCTTAAGGTGGCAAAAACCTGGCGATGAAAATTCTACTGAAGTACCAGCCTTAATATTCCCTGCTAATGGTTCAAGAGATGAATTTTATAATTATTCATCGGCGTTAATTGAAAAAGGCGACCAGGTCAGGTTACAATCAATTTATTTGGGATATACTCTGCCAAAAAAATGCCTAAATAGATGGAAAATAGCCAATTTTAGAATTTATGGAAACATAAATAATCTCGGGATATTATGGAAAGCAAATAAAAAAGGAATTGATCCTGATTATGGAACCTTTGGAATTCCAACACCCAAAGTGTATGCTATAGGTCTAAATGCTAATTTTTAATTTAATGAAAATGTCTAATATAAAGTATTTTCTGATTGCGTTTTTGAGCGTGATCATTCAAGGGTGTAAAATGGGCTTCCTAGATGACAAGCCAAGCACAAAAATTGTCGTTCCGTCAACGCTCGACGATTTGCAAAGTTTATTAGAATATAATATAATTAATTTGTCAGCTGATCCTGCACTTAATACACTGTCCGCAGATGAATATGATTTTAGGGACTACGCAGCATTTCAATCAGCAGGAGCAAGCTATTATAGAACAGCAGCCACATGGAATAAAGTTATATTTGATGGTAATCAAGATAACAATTGGGGTCCCCCATATAAAAAGGTTTTTTGTGCAAATGTAGTTCTTGAACAACTTGATAAGATAATAGTTGACAGTCTAAATAATAAAAGATGGAATGATATTAAGGGCCAAGCTTTGTTTTCCCGTTCTTGGGCCTTTTTTCAATTACTTCAAACGTTTAGTCCAACCTACGATATCTCTACGCAAAATCAAGATTTGGGTATTCCACTTCGGTTAAGTCCGGATGTAAATAATACTCTGCAAAGGGCGTCTTTAAATGATTCTTACAATCAGGTAATTACCGATTTAGAACAGGCAAGTAAATTGTTGTCTGCTAGTTATGATAGAAGTAAGCCACACTATGGTTCCAAAGCAGCAGCTTATGCCCTTCTTTCCAGAATCTATTTGAGCATGAGGCAATATGATAAGGCTGAGACCTATGCGGACATTTGCTTGACTTTATATAGTGTTTTAAATGATTACAATACAAGGTCTACAACCTCTAATGCACCCTTCAACTATTTGAACAATGACGAAATTATTTATTTAAGCGTTAATTATGGAACCTCTTTAACGGGTAATACGGCTTATGTTGTCAACCAAGACCTTTTAACGTCTTATTCTAGTAATGACTTGAGGCCATTGTTATACTTTCGAATAAATGCTGCGACTGGTCAATATTATTTTAAAACTGCATATGCTGGCATTGGAGGTAATTTTACTGGTTTGGCAACCGATGAAATTTACCTAATCAAAGCAGAATGCCAGGCGAGAAATAACCAGACTGGGGCAGCTATGAATACCTTAAATACTCTATTAAAAAATAGATTTTCTGGCGTTTACACTGATCTCACCGCTAATTCAGCCTCGGATGCCTTACAATTGGTTCTGAATGAAAGAAGGAAAGAGCTTATTTTGAGAGGACTTAGATGGAGTGATTTGAAACGCTTAAATAAGGAAGGTGCAAATATTACATTGACAAGGGTGGTCAACGGAGTTACTTACACGTTGCCACCAAATGATCCGCGATATGTAATGCCAATACCAGATAATGAAATTAACATTAGTGGAATTCAACAAAACATCAGATAAAATATAATATGAGAATCGTAATAATATCATTAATTCTTACTACTTCACTATTTAAGCTAGCAAATGCTCAGTCCTCAATATATGTCCCAAAATCAAAAAATGAAATAAATGCGAGTCATCCCTTAGCTTATCAGTTCCATCTGCCTGATACAAGCGGCCGAATTTATTCGAATCGGGATTTTAAAGGTAAAATAGTAATAATGGATTTTTGGAATACAGGATGTGGGCCCTGCACGGGTATGTCAAAAACCCTTCATAAGCTTTCTGATAGTTTAAGTAAAATAATGAAGGACGTAGTATTCGTTTCCATTAATACTGATAAAGACATAAATATATGGAAAAAGAGTGTAATTAGCGGGCTATATACACATCCTGGAGAAATTAATTTGAATGCGCCTCCGTTGGAGAATGAAATAGCAATACAGAAATACTATAGAATTGAAGCGCATCCATCTCTCGTAGTTTTGGATAAAAGTGGAGGCGTTATTTCTTTTGGACCGGGCTTCTTTTATATAGTTAAAGGTATAAAGGAGACCGAAATATCAAGGTCTGCAATTAGAGATTTAATTCTTAAGGATATTGATAGGGAGATGATACCAGAGCTATTTTGGTGTAAAAATAACTCTGATAATCATTGAAACTTATTGGTGTTTTATTAACTAATAACCGGAATATTTCCATGTAATGCCACATCTTCCTCCAATGGGCAAGTTGTTAGATTAGATCTGGGATTATACGAACAACTAAAAATGGTTGCAATACCAAAATATTTAACATTAATCTTTATACATTGGAATTAAAAAGTATCATATTTTATTTACTGTCAACAGGTCTCTTACTTACAGGATGCCAACAGCGTGAAAATTCCGATTGGCAGCACCTTGATTTGCAAAAGGATGGCGTATTTGGCATCAGCGATAATCGTACGTATGCCGAGCTGCAAAGTGGAAAAACAGGCACATCCGTTATTGTCGCCGTGCTGGATGGGGGTGTTGATACGGGTCATGAAGACCTAAAATCGATACTGTGGATAAATGATAAGGAAAAACCCGGCAACGGGGTGGATGACGATAGCAACGGTTACATTGATGATGTACATGGCTGGAACTTTCTCAGTACGTCAGACAGCTCATTTAAATTTGACAATGCTGAACTGACCCGTCTGGTTCGACAAGGCAAGCAGCGGTTTGGCCAGCAAATTTTACAAACGGTTATTTTAGAAGACCGGGGATCATTTGTCCAATATCAAACCCTGGTAAGTAAATTTGAAAACGAGGTCAGGGAAATCAAAGACCAACTAGCCGATTTGCGAAAACTGAAAGCCACCACAGATCTGATCGTGCATCAATTGGGAAAGAAAGAACCCGCGTTGAAGGACTTCCTGGATTTCTCACCGAAAAATGATGGCGAAAACCAAGTCCGGTCATTGGTAAATTTAAAAATGAAGCGGAAAACTTTTGCTGAGTTTTATCAGGAAGATATTCTGGACATCATGGAACGGATGCAAAACGACTTAGACTACCATTACAGCCTGAATTATGTGCCGGCTGCAACACATACCGGCAATGCGGATGTGACTGGACCGGATGCCCTGCATGGCACCCACGTGGCTGGCATCATCGCCGCCGACCGTAATAATTCGGTAGGCATACACGGCATAGCCAATCATGTGCAGAT
>FOBR01000034.1 GCA_900109895.1 bacterium A37T11 | reverse complement strand
GGGCGGGTTGCAGGTATGCCCATCATCGCCATTAGTTCTGTTCCCGTACTTCCAATCGAATCCGACACTGAAAGCAATTTCAATACTTGTTCGGTGACTTGTATATATTTAATGGCTATTATTATGATGCCTTGCTACCTTTATAATATCCTTTTTGTTTTTATTTGTACTATTTCTAAATAAAAGTATATATTTGCAACGTACTTTAGATAGCAAGAAATAATCGTAATAGAAGCCTATACAAACCTTCATTATTGTTGCCATTCAATACCAATTATGCTAATTATAAAAAACTATTAAATTATTTTGGCTATGAAACATTCATAAAATGCAATAATTAATACTGTTTTTTTTAAAATGAATTTAATAACATCACAAGCAAAAAGCAATTCTACAGTTAATATCTTCTTATTTTTACTTTTTTTTAGTTTTTTATTACCCTCTGCCTATTCGCAAAACTCCATTCAGCTCTCTGGTAATATTTATAATGAGCTAAGACAACCACTAAAAGGATCAACAGTAACTATCTCACATCAAAATATTCAGGAAAAGGCAAATGAAGAAGGTGCATTCTCCCTAAAAAATGTGAAGGTTGGCAAAATCATCCTACGTGTATCTATGGTAGGTTATGTCACCCAGGAAAAGCATATTGATGCAGTTAAAGACATTACAAATATCGAGATTATCCTGGTTCCCTCAGAAGAAATATTGCAAACAGTGGAAATAACCGGGCGAAAAGAAGCTAGTTATAAAAATTCCGTATCTTTTGTTGGAAGTAAAACTGCCACTCAAATTAAAGATATTCCCCAAACGATATCATACATTACCAAAGAAACCATGGCAGACCAAGGGGCTGTTCGTATGGTTGACGTTATTAAAAATGTAAGCGGTGTTAATATGTATACTTTTTTTGATGATATAACTATTCGAGGCTTTAGAAACCAGTCAAGTGGATCAAATCAACTTTTTAACGGAATGCGCACATTCGGTAGCTACTGGCGACAGCCACTATTAAATTATTTAGAGCGTGTAGAAATCATAAAAGGTCCAGCTTCAGCATTATACGGCTACACGTCGCCGGGAGGTACGGTAAATAAAGTCACCAAGAAACCGCTGGATGAAGCGTATAGATCTGTATCTTTTACCACTGGTTCCTACAATACGGTGCGCATGCTGACAGATATGACTGGTCCTGCTAATGCCAGTAAAAGCATACTCTACCGTATAAATTTGGGTTATGAAAATAAGAATTCTTTCAGGGATCTTATCTTTGATAAAAATATAATAGTTGCCCCATCCATTTCATTTATCCCAAATGAAAAAACGCGTATAAATGTGGATGCTGTATATAATAAATCCAACAGTAGGTTGGACCGGGGGCAACCATTGGATAATAGTGGTGGGCTGTACTCAACCCCCATATCAACGACGGTTGCAGAGGTCAATGACCATTTAAATGAGGAGACTTATCTGTTTACCACCTCTTTTGTCCATGAATTCAACGATAATATTTCATTTAATGCATCCTATTTACGTACAGGGTATAATCAGGATGTATTGGAGCACAGAAACAATAATGGGTATGCTAAAGATATGGAGGGAAATGACATTACCTCCCTTATTATGCGTCAAACTAATATCCGAATTAATCAACAATACGATGACAGTTTTACTGCCTATATTAATATTCATGTTAAAACTGGTTCGCTCGATCATAAGATAGTATTTGGTTATGATTATGCCAATAGTAAAATTCCCACTGGATCTTCCCAATCGAATGCAACAGGTTATTTGTTAAAAGACGGCACAGCCAAAACCAAATATGTAGTTAAAGATTCGGCTAAATATCAAACCTATCTATACGAAGGTAGGCGAATTCCTAAACCCAATACACCATCTTTTGACCTGAATAAAAATACGCATATTTTACAAGATATGAGTACATATGTATATTCATCCGAAAGTAATGGAGTTACTATCCCTACCTTTAATAATTCAAACGGAATATATCTACAAGATCAATTAAAGATAGGTAACCTTCAAATGTTATTGGGCATTCGCTATGACAGGTACATGGATAAAATGAATTACAAAACCTCTGATGAGGAAAAAGTTGTTCAACATGCATTTATCCCTAGGGTGGGAGCCATTTATACCATTAATAAACACGTTAATGCCTATGCGACATACGTGTATGGTTATAATCCACAGTCGGCTTCTGACCAATCTAACTCGTTAGCAGGAGGCCCTTTTGACCCAGTCATAAGCAATTTGGAAGAAGTGGGAATAAAGAGTCAATGGTTCAATAATCGGTTGTCGGCTACTGCATCCCTCTACCGAATAGAGCAGAATAATTCATTAATATCAGCAGATGATGAAGACAATCCAGACCTTCTCTTGCAGCTTGGTAAAGATATTTCTAAAGGGGTAGAGTTTGAAATAATGGGTAATATACTTTCAAACCTCAGCGTAATAATGAATTATTCATATAATGATTCAAAAATGGCCCAGGAATTGGATTCCGCTACCAGAGATTATGTCTTTGAGCAAAAACCAAATGTGGCCAAACATATGGCAAGCGGATGGATCAAATATGATTTTATTAATGAGGGCCCTCTAAAAGGTTTTGGTATAGGAGCTGGGGCAAATTATGTTGGCAAGCGACTTTTTGGTCGGGTATTAGGGTCGGTGACAACAACTAGTTTTTTTGGTCCTTCCTATCTCTTATTGAATGCAGCTGTTTATTACCGCGTAAATCGTATGCAACTGCAAGCCAATTTTAATAACATTACGAATAAGACGCACTGGGTAGGTGGTTACGATTACTTTAGAATGTATCCAGGAGCACCATTTAACTGGCAAACAACCATCACATATAATTTTTAATCATGAAACATTTATTTTTTAGCATCTCATTATTCTTGGCAACTGCATCAGCTTATGCGCACTCCCTCTGGATAGAAAGTCCAGCAAAGGCATCCATCAACGAAAAAATACCTGTTAATATTTGTTTTGGGGTATTTGATACAGGAGAAAGGGAAATTATTGGCAAAGACAGTTCTCGTTGGTCAGAAGTAGATAAATTTAGGGCATGGGTTATTAGTCCTTCTGGACAGAGGATAAATTTATCTTTTACGGAGGCAGGGGATCATTATCAAGCCTTTTTTATTCCCTCAGAGAAAGGAACATATGTTATTCAACTGGAGAACAAGGTTCGGGAAGTGGCAGATTGGACAGACACTAAAAACAAAATTGGTATCGTAAAGCAAAATTTTTACAGCCGTACTCAAATACAGGTTGGAAATGAAGATAAGGTGAATGAATATGCCTTACATCCGGACCTAAACATAATTCCCAGCTCATCCGACAAACAACAAATAGCGCTGCAGGTTATATTTAGAGGCAAGCCAGTACCTAATTCTTCTGTCATATTGCGTTTTCCGGGAAAAGCTGACCGAGAAGTAAAAACCGATGTTAATGGAAAAGCTGTATTTAAAGGTCTGGAGGACCAGGGTAGATATTTTTTGCTATGTCTGCTACGATTTGATGTTCCCGGGGAGTATAATGGCGTTCATTATGATGCGGTGAGGGAAAAAGCGACAGCTACGGTGTTTGTTTTAAAATAACGTAGTTAACAGCATGGTCATGCATTCAGTGCATAACTACTACTTGAACTGACAGTCATAGGTTTTAAAAAACTGTCAATTGCTCCCTGCTAATATAGCATCATATTCTTCAAACTCGACAGACTCATTTTGGCCGACGCCCTCTCTCTGTATAGAAGGGCTTTGGCACAAAATGGTCTTAGGGCAGTGCTTCCAATGTAAGGGTCAAAACCAGTGCCGCCACCACCTATGATATGGCTGGATATACCCGATGCGTATGGGTACAGGGACGAAGAGCTGGTGTGCCTCCTGATGGATTTTTGGGAAAGTAGTTTGCGTATGCTGTTATAAAGTGAGCATGGAGCATGATTCGTTGCATACGTTGAATAAAAAGGATTTTGAAGTTGACCTCAATAACATGTATGAGGATAGCTTTTATCTCAATTCAAACGATTCTGGATCAAGGTTGGACCGGAACGCTAAAATGGCTTGCCCTGAAAATTTGATTTCCTCTGGTGTCTTTTTTTATTCTGCAAATATATGTGAGCTCCTGTGTTTTTTCATCCTTTCTTTTGTAGTATGCGCTACCAGTCAATTGCCGCTTAGAGGCCCGGCCATTTTCTTTTTTAGAATAAACTTGAATTTGCTACCTTAGCCAATTGATACCGTAGAGAGCGGTTCGCTAAAATGTTTTAGACTTGTTATATGATGCGATTTAAATTGCTATTACTTTTATTTTTACTGAATATATTCCTGTTTTCTGCCTTGGCACAGCAGCAACCCGTAGACTATGTTAATCCTTACATGGGCAATATCAGCCACCTGCTGGTTCCAACGTATCCTACCATCCATTTGCCCAATAGTATGTTGAGGGTTTATCCTGAGCGGGATGATTTTACAGGAAATCAGCTCAATGGCCTTCCCATGATGGTGACTAGTCATAGAGGTAGGTCTGCTTTTAATTTAAGCCCTTATCAAGGCGATTTGACAGGCTTAAAAAAGGTGATCCAATATGGGTATGATAACGAGGTTGCTAAACCATACTATTACGAAGTTGATCTTGATGATCAGGATATTGGCGTTCGCTATGCACCTTCTCATCAATCGGCTATCTACGCACTTACTTTTCCCGACGCAGCTAAAACGGCTTACCTGGTTTTCAATTCTCAAAATGGTCAAATGAAAGTTGACGGCCGGGGAGTGAGTGGATGTCAGTCGCTTGATAACCATACAGTTGTTTATTTATATGCTGAAACAGAGGAGATTCCGTCCTCAGCGGGTGTATTGTCTGATGGCAAATTGGATGTTTCCAGGAAAGAAGTGAGTGGGGAGGATGCTTGTGTAGTCCTCAGTTTTATGAAGGGAATCTCCGATGTACATTTGCGATATGGCATCTCATTCATTAGTGTGGCACAGGCTAAAAAAAATCTTCTGCGTGAACTTAGCGATTATAATGTATTGGCTCTTGCTAATAAAGGAAGGGATCTTTGGAATAAGACGCTGGGCAAAATGGAAGTTAGGGGCGATGATGCCAATGCCAAAACGGTGTTTTATACATCCGTATATCGCACGTATGAACGGATGATTTGCCTTTCAGAAGATGGACACTATTTCAGCGCTTTTGATGGGAAGGTGCATGATGATGGTGGCATACCATTTTATACAGATGACTGGGTATGGGATACCTACCGTGCGACACATCCCCTCAGGGTTATTTTTGAGCCGGAAATGGAAGTAGCCATGCTTACCTCCTACATCCGTATGGCGGAGCAGATGGATCAACTATGGATGCCTACTTTTCCGGAAGTAACGGGCGATAGCCGACGTATGAATTCAAACCATGCTGTAGCTGCCCTGATCGATGCTTATAATAAAGGACTAAGGGGTTTTGATTTGGAAAAGGGCTACCAAGCCTGTAAAAATGCCATTACCGAAAAGACACTTGCACCCTGGTCCGGAAAGAAGGCTGGCGTACTCGATCAATTTTTTAAAGACCATGGATATTTTCCGGCGCTTGCCAATGGGGAAAAGGAGACGGTACCTGAGGTGCATTCCTGGGAACGGCGCCAGCCTGTAGCTGTGACGCTTGGTACCGTCTATGATGAATGGTGCCTGGCGCAATTGGCAAAAGTACTCGGCAAGAAAGATGATTATCAAGACTTCCTGAAGCGAAGCCTCAATTACCGCTTGCTGTTTAACAAAGAAACCAAGTTTTTCCATCCGAAAGACTCTTTAGGTCACTTTATAGAGCCTTTTGACTATACCTTCTCCGGAGGGATCGGAGCCCGGGATGCATACGATGAGAACAATGGTTGGGTATACCGATGGGATGTGCAACATAATATTGCTGATCTGATCCAGCTTATGGGCGGAAAGGATGATTTTGTGGCTGAGTTGGAACGTATGTTTAGCACCTCAATAGGCCGGGGAAAACCCGATTTTTACCATCAGTTTGGAGATCTTTCTGGTAATGTTGGTGAGTTTTCTATGGCCAATGAGCCTGCATTGCATATTCCTTACCTTTATAATTATGCGGGCCAGCCTTGGCGCACGCAAAAACGTATCCGTAACTTATTAAAGGAATGGTTCCGCAACGACTTGATGGGCGTACCAGGAGATGAAGATGGGGGCGGAATGTCAGCTTTTGTGGCATTTTCTTCACTTGGATTTTATCCGGTCACGCCAGGTCTGCCTATGTACGTCATTGGTAGCCCCGTATTCAAGAATGCCACCCTGCATTTAGGTAACGGAAAGATTTTTATAATGGAGTGCCAGAATTATGCTCCAGAGAATAAATTTATTCAATCAGTTACTCTTAATGGTAAGGTGTTAAATAAATCTTGGTTTAGTCATGAACAACTAATGGAAGGAGGCAAAATGATCTTTGTGATGGGAAGAAAGCCTAATAAGCAATGGGCTTCCGGAGCTGATGATATACCGCCATCCTTTGAAATGCCTTCGTCCAAACTGTAATATATGCTTGATGGCATCTTTTTAAATGCGTCCATTTCTATTCTAATGGGAATAGAGACTTGTGACGGGACCGGTTAATCGCTCCCATTGGCGTAAGCAAATTTTTCTTTATCTGTATCATTTAATGTTATTTCTGCTAAAAAGTTACGGGCATCTCTTCCTGGTTTGTATTGATAAGGATAGTCTGAAGAAAAGAGTATACGGTCTATTCCGATAATGTCAACGGAAGGTTGTAGGTAGGTTGGGCTGAACATCCCACTAGCGGTTACATAGAGATTTTGGCGGACATAGTCAATAAAGGGTTTGTTTAGTTTAGTTGTTCTATTAAATGAAGCCAATCTTTCGGTATAGAATAATATAACTTCGCTCCAGTGCCCAAGAATAATTTGCAAATTTGGAAAACGGTCGAAAACTCCGGCTAAGACTAACCGAACAAATTGTATTCCTGCCTCGTAATGCAAACCAAGTCGAAGGTTGAAAATGCTAAATTGGTTATCTCGTAAAAATCTGAATAATAGATATTTCTGACTGATTTTTACGGAATCTGTGGGTGTATGAATAATGGTACATTAAGGGCTTCTGCGCATTCAAACAATTCCAAAAAATCTTTATGATCAAAATTTTTATCTCGGGTTCGCCCACACAGCATGGCACCTTTTAGTCCAAGATTTTTTAAGGAGCGTTCCAATTCTTTGGAGGCTTCATTTGGTGTTGCAAACGTATATTTCCAATATCTTGCAAGCGATTTTCTATTTCACCAAAATGAATTTTGCTTGTAGTGTCATCAACATCAGCATTTTTTTTCCCATGCTTTTTTTACTTCATTAGTCAAAAAATGCTCTTCTATTGCTATTAGTTTCATTTCGAAGGTGATTTTTTAGGTTACAAATATAATTTTAATATTAGCAACCATATGACTATCTAAATCTAATTTATATTGGCAGGCTATGGCAATTATCCATGCCTCCATGGAAAAGGTACATGAAACCATAGAAATGCTGGTTAACAGGAATGCTCCCGGAAACGTATCTTGCCTGCTGCACTGCTCCACAGACCTTGTGCTTTGTAATTAATTTAATCGCTCTCTTTTTGCAAAAATGCAAAAGCCATCCGCTGGTTTTTTAAACGGATGGCTTGCTATTATTTACAGGGTATGTTAGTTTTAGAGGGCGTCATCGGGAATTTTATCCAAAGGTGGCACATTTTTCTCTGCTCCTGAATAACCCTGATTTTGATTGATCCTTCCTAATGGGTTGCTGTCTATGGCACTCTGCGGAATGGGCCAAAGCACATGGTAAGGGGAGATACGGTAGGTAACCCCAAAATTTGTAGTGACATTCTTGTTGTAAAAATTTGACTTATCAACTATACGGTCATAGAAATAGTTGTCTGTGGAGAAATTTGACAGGTTATAGCTTTTTCCGTATTCGGAGGCTTTACCCGTTTTTGCGAAAATATAGGCTATCCGCGTGAGCTCTGTTTTACGGGGTTCCTCATAATAGAGTTCCCTGGCGCGCTCATCAAGTATAGTGCCTATATTGACTTCTTGTACCGAGATTGGTGCGGCATGCGCACGTACTCTCACCTTATTAATATCGGTAGCGGCTAGCTCTAGATTTCCTTTCCAGAAGTAAGCTTCGGCCCGAAGCAGATAGGTTTCTGCAAGTCGGAATACATACCAGTCGGTGTTGCCTCCGGCAGGTTGCAGACGGTCTGGATCTGGAATATATATTTTATAATGTGGCCAGCCAAACCACTGCCGGATGGTATCATTTGAAAGGATTTTCCCGTCGCTGTTTTTGAATTGCAATGGTTTACCATACGAAGGATCATTACTGGTTTTTAAAGCGGGATCGTTATAAACAAGGTCTTCCATATTCATCCAGTTTCCAGGGACATGCCTGAGGTCATTGGCATCTTTCCAAAGGCCTTTTTCGCTATAATAGGTGGGTCTGATCTTGCCGATTCCGCGCCCGTATTTAGTAACCTGGTCTATCTCTATGTTAGCGACATCTGAAGTGCCTCTTTTGCCAGTTGGGGTGATGATACCGGCATTGGACCAATAGGGAAGACCATTTCGCATACTTTGAGTGCCGCCACTTTCATTTCCGTCTATCTGATAGCGGTCTATTACCATCAATAGACCTTCTTTGTTTTCGATTGTCGATTTATTGTCAGGACGGTGAAGGTCCCAAATAACATTGTGTGATTCATTTGATTTGTCTATTCCAAAACGATCTGTCATAAGATGATAGGTGCCACCGTCTATTACATGACTGGCTGAGGTAATGGCATCATCAAATAAGCCCAACGCTAGGTTAATCTTACAGAGCAGATGACTAACCGCTCCTTTGCTTGCCCGACCTTTTACATCGTTGTCGGGTACCCATTGTTCGGCAAACTCCAGGTCTTCCTTCATCTTTTGCAAGATCACTTCCCGCTTGGTACTGTTGAGGTTAAGGATAGCTTCATGGGGTTCTTTCAGAATTAACGGAACATCTCCAAACTGTTGGGTAAGGCGGTAGTACCTGGCGGCACGCTGAAAATAAGCACAACCCAGCAGATGGTTTCGTTCATCAGCTGATTCGTAGTCTTGTGGTTGATCTATACGGGTAATAATAGTGTTGGCATATCGGATGGCCCGGTATCCTTCATTCCAAAAATACCCAATTTTGTTGTAATTGATATCATTGAGATTGGCATCGGGCCGGATAGCTTGAATAAGGTCTTGAGCAGGCCCTGGTTTATCGGTAGTGCCTTCTACTGCAATGTCTGAATAGATCATCTCGGTGACGATAGGAGCTCCGTCGCCATAGAATTCATGACGCATATTTCGTTCGCAAGCTACTAATGCGGCCCAAAGGGCATCGGCTTTATTATAGGTTTCATCGGCTGTATAGATCGACTCGGGCTTTGGTTTCAGGAAGTCTTTAGAACAGCTGGCCAGCAAGAACAGGCTGGCTGTGCAGGCAAATATTACGTGTTTTATATGTGTTTTTTTCATCGCTTTCAATTTTTTTGTTGGATTCATCGCCTATAAAGTAAGGTTTACACCAAAAGTGAACATGCGCGGAGTAGGGCCTGGAGTAGCATTGTTATCTGAATAATCCCATTCTGGGTCCCAAAAGTTCCATTCTTTTTTGTAGACTGCGGCATTTCTGACATTTGCGTATACTCGCAGACTTTTGAGACTGTATTTGCTTATCCACTTTTGCGGGATTGTATATGCAATCGAGATATTGTCTAGCCGGATAAAGGACAGCTCCCGGTATACATTGAACCCGCTGGCGCTCCCTTCGTTGGAGTTAATACGAGCCCATTCGTTAGAAGGATTTTCTGGAGTCCAATAGGGATATACATATCCATTTTGCCGGTCAGGAAATCCGTTTCTGTTTTTTACTTGGTTAAATGCGCGTTTATTGCCCCAATTTGAATAGATGTTGAAAGAAATTGTAAAATCTTTATAAAGTTGAAAGTCGTTTCGCAAAGACCAGCGGAACCGGGGCTCAGTATATCCAAGAAACTGCTTGTCTTCGTTCGTAAATTGGCCATCATTATTAACATCTTCCAGCTTATAATCTCCAGGACGCAATCCATAGCGTGCGGCAGCTTCTTCTTCCCCTTTTTGATAGACGCCTATGGCCTTCCAATCCCAAATAGCGTCAATGGCATGACCGATAAACCATTTGTTCTGCACATCGTCATATTCTTTTCCATTTTCATCCCGTATGCCGTAAAGGGTGCTGATTTTGTTCCTATTGAGTTGAAATAATGCAGTGGATCGCCAGGTGAAATTTTCGTGTTTTATATTGAGGGAGTTAAGCGTGATCTCAAATCCTTTGTTCATCACCCCACCCAGGTTATCCATAACATAGTCAAATCCAAGGGCGGTTGGTAAAGACCTTTTGACCAGGAGGTCTGAGGTCTTCATACGGTAAGCTTCGATACTGCCGTCAATCCGGTTATTAAACATGGCAAAGTCAAGACCCAGATTTATGGATGTATTTGCCTCCCACTTAAGGCCCGGATTTTCCATACGGTCAACCCACAGTTGGCTAACTTGCACCACCGTGCCGTCTGGCTGTATGTATAAGTATTTACCAGTTGTCAAATCTGAAAGAGCTTCATATCGTCCTACATCCCGGTTGCCATTACTGCCCCAAGACACACGTAGCTTTCCATAATTGACCCATCCGTCTTTATGAAAAAAGGATTCATCGCTAAATACCCAGCCAAGGGCTGCAGAGCCAAAATTGGCACGTGGATTTCCTAATCCGAAGGCTGAGTAACCATCCCTGCGGAAAGTGCCTGTAAAAAGATAGCGGTCTTTATATGCGTAAAAAACACGTCCCATCAAGGCATCACCGGTACTGTATTGATCGTCGCTCGAAATGATGGGATTGAGGCCGCTGCCCATGCCATGCCACCCAAGATCATCGTTAGGATCAAAATTTTTAGCACTCATTTTGTCTTCCCATTGTTGGAATTTTTCGGCGTTGACCAAAAAAGTGGCTTCAATTCGGTGGTCTTTGTTAAAGGTTTTATTCCATTTAAAGGTATTGTCTACCTGCCAATAGTAGGTTTTCATCTCTTCACGGTCTGCGCTTCCTCCAAATGCAGCCCAGGCTTCGTGCTCAGAACTCTGGTGATTATACCGTGAATAAAATTCAATACGTGGGGTGAAATTAAGTTGATAGGTGATTCCAAATGGTAATTTTACGTTGGCATAAATGGTGCTGTTCAGGCTTGTAGTTTTCTGAAGCCTGTCAGTAAAGGAGGCGTCATACCCCGGATTGACTCCTCCATTAGGATCACCATTGGGCTGGTAAACTAATTTGCCCTGGTCATCATACATGCTTGCCCAGGGAGAAAGGGAGGTGATTTGCCCCCAGCTATCTGCTACAGCCGATTCATCGCGGATGGTAAATTGAGTATTCATCCCTACCGATAAAAATTTGGTGATATCTACATCGACATTTGCCCGAGTCCTTACGGTATTAAATTCGTCACCTACTACAATTCCTTCGTTCTTTAGGTAGCCAGCCCCTAAATAGTAAGAGGCATTGTTGTTTTTGCCCGATACACTCACATTATGATCTTGACGTAGTCCATTTTGAAATACTTTGTTGTACCAGTCTACACTTTTGCCGGCAAGGTAGTTTTGTATTTCGATGGGTTGCAGATTGATTCTGCGCAACCATACGCTGATAGGGTCGCCGGTAGAGCCATCATATCCTAACCAGGTGTCAAGACTGATATCTGCTGGTAAATTGGCAGGGTTGTCAAATTTATAAGGTTCGGCGTTTGGATTGATACTTTTATATACATCTGTCCTCCAGGTTGTAAAATCACTAGCAGTATGAACGGGTTGGTTTACTGCCATGGTGGCAAGGCCAATTGTCGACGAGACATTAATAACGGGTTTTCCTTCTTTGCCTTTTTTAGTAGTCACCATAATAACTCCTGTTGCCGATTTGGCTCCAAATACTGCGGCTGAACTTGCGTCTTTTAATACGTCAACTGTCTCTATATCACTTGGATTTATATCTTCCCAAGCCCCTGTATAAATAGCTCCGTCCAAAACCACCAGCGGACTGGTACCTGCGTTGATTGAGGTTCTTCCCCTTACTTGAAGGCTACCTCCTCCTTTGGCAGAGGCTTTATAACCTACGTTCATGCCTGCTACATTGCCTCTGAGCACATCTTGGAGTTGGCTGGGAGCTTCATTTTCCAGCCGGGAGGTTTTCAACTGCGAAACTGCTCCGGTGAGATCTCGTTTTTTGGAAGTTCCGTATCCCACGACGACCACCTCATCAAGATTGCTTGTTTTATCTTGCATAGTCACATTAATCCTGTTTTCAGTACCTAGTGCTACCTCTTTATTTTCAAAACCAATTATTGTAAATAATAAGTGCGTAGCTCCTTCTGTCACTTCAAGACTATAGTTTCCGTTAGCGTTGGTGGAGGCACCGGTTGATTTATTTTTTATGGTAATACTTACGCCAGCCAGGGGCTCTCCCTTGGAATCTACCACCCTACCGGTAATGATTCTTACCTGCTGTTTTTGTGGTTTTTCTTTTTCTTTTACAATTAATACGGTTTTATCTGTAATTTGGAAGGTAAATTCGGTACCCTCCAAACAGGCTGCCAGGACTTGCTCAATGGGCTTGTTACTGACCTGAAGGTCTACTGGTTTGCTGGCATTAAATTGGGCGTCATTATATAAAAAATCATAATCAGTTTGTTGTTTCAAGAGATCCAATACTTCCGTAATGGTTTTATTTTTGACGTTAATGGTTACATTCTGTGCATATATGGTGGCGCTAGATTTAAAATATGCACTGATCAACAGCAGAAAGGCAATTTTTGTTGTCATTAAAATTTTATGAATTGATAGCCTATGTTTTTTATAATAGTTAATAGTTGTTTTATACATTTGACAAATTGTTGGTTTATAAAAATTTCCTTCTACGGGAACTTATAATTTCTGGCCTGCAACTATTCCGGAGGCGGCTGCAACGCTTCCGGAATCATTTGGTTGTTTTCAATAACTGATTACGTTGTTTACATGACGATAACCCTCCCTTTATAGATCTCAAATTTAATGGCTGCAAGTTTTTCCAGATACCCCAGTAACTGTGAAAGTTTTTTGGTACGTTTAATGGTACCCGTAAAGCGGTCGGTTGGCAAGTGTTTATAAATTACCGAGTCGATATCATACCAAAGGCTTATTTTCTGAAGAAGCGTTTGGATATCTTCGTTTTCAAATCTGAAATAGCCGTCTTTCCATGCCATGATGTGCGGGATATTTGCGGGTTGAAGTTCAATATAACCGGATGACTGGACAATGGCTTGTTCACCTGGATGCAAATTGACTTTTTTATGGTCTTTTTGTACTTGAACTGAACCTGAGAGCAATGTGGTAGTGGTAGGCGAATCTGATGGATAGGCATGAACATTAAAATTGGTGCCAAAAACTCTGATCTGGCTGTTATTTGCCTGTACGATGAATGGTTTGTTTTTTTTGGGGATTACTTCAAAATAAGCTTCTCCACTGAGATAAATTTCACGGTCATTTGTTGTAAAAACGATAGGAAACTTAATTTCGGAGGCTGTATTCAGCCAAACTTTAGTGCCATCTGGCAAAGTAAATTGGTAAGTGCTGCCTTTTGCTGTGCTGATGGTGTTGAATATGGGTGTGCTTGTACTGACCGTTGTGGTGGTGTTATCATAGATGAGGCTAGTATTTCGTTTTATCCGTATTTGTGTACCTGTCACATCGGCAAATATGCCGGAGGTGGTATCTGTCAGTGAAATGGTTTTACCATTGGATAATGTGAGTAGCGCCTGATGGTCATCACGCAGGCAGATATCTGTTTTTCTCTGTCTGGTGTTAACCGGTTTTAACTTATAATAGTGAATCCAAAGAAATAAGAGTGATCCGGAAAACAGAAAGATGGCTGCGACCTTTATATAGGATATATGTATTCTTTTTGGTTTATCCTTTTCTATAAGGGTTGAAAGCGTTGCAAAGATAAAGTTTTGCTGCGATCTGTGTAATGAGACAGCTGACGGTGGCAGGGTGGATATAATATCATCTACCAATCGATCGATCTCAGTACGATCTCCGGATTGAAGAATAGTCATCAATTCTTCGGTATCTTGCTTGGAGATTGAATTGTCGAAATACGCGATCAGTAACGTTTTTAACCGGTCTTTATCCATTTATAAATTGATTTTTTTCAACAGGCGGGTTGCCCCATGCCTGTTGGTTTTATAAAGAACACCGGAAAAGGAAAATAGGACTAGTGGAAAAATAAAAAAAAGATTAAAACCAGCGAAAAGGGGGGGTCATTCACGAATAGGTACTTTTTTAAAGTTCGGAGAGCTTGTACCATATGGTTTTTTACAGTATTGACAGATATGTGAAGTTGCTGTGCAATCTGTTGATGGGTTAGGCCTTCCTCGCGACTGAGTTTAAAAACTAATTTTTGTTGCGCTGGCAGTCCTTCTATAACTTTTTGGGAAAGATGAGCTATTTCTTTGGCATGAATGTGAGATTCGATATATAAGTTGTATAGTTCAATCCGTGACGTTAATTCATGCATCATTTCTTTGGAACGACTCATCTCCCTCAGTTTGTTTAAACAAAGACTTTTGCATATGACATATATATAAACCCATAAATTTCCTTCAGTGTCCATATTTTTCCGATTTATCCACAATTTTAAAAACGTTTCCTGTACCATATCTTCACTATCACTTACGTCCTTCAAAAAGTGGAATGCAAGTGAATATACTTTCTCACTATACTGGATATATATACGCTTAAACGCGGTTTGATTATCATTTATTAACAACTTTATTTCGTCCTGGGATACAAAGTTATTATTGTTTGCTTTAATTGGCTTCATAATGTCAATGAGCATTTATGGCTGATGCAAATCAACGGAAAAAAAAATTGTGATCAAAACAGTTACCTTCATTTATTCAATTGTGCTTATTTCTATTAAGCTATTTGGAAGAAGTGGTTTGAGCAAAAACCAAATGTTGCCTGAAGGCCCTCTAAAAAGGTTTTAGTATTGGTGGTGGGGCAAATTATGTTGGCAATAGACTTTTTGGTCGGGTTTTAGGGTCGGTAACAACTAGTTTTTTGGTCTTTCCTATTGCGTATTTCCGTAATCACCTTATCATCCATGTTACACTGGATAATAAGGTGATTTTTTCAAAGAATAAAATACTTTGGAACGGGTTATAATTGATTCCTGTATGCAGAGTAAATCATGTGCACGAAAGTTATTGGAAGAACTGGTCAAATAAGTCTGTTTTATTATATCCAGTGATTGTCAATTCAAGTCGTGGATATTATAAATTAATAAACATGATGTTCTTCCTTGCTTCGTTCTGCGAGCTCCTCTTTACTTACGATTATTTGTTTGCCTATGGGTTTTCCCTGTTTATAAGTTATTGCCCGTATTTCAGTCGCACCAAAGGGAAATGATATCGGTGATCCGGTGTATTTAGTGAAGTGATCGTCTACATTGCAATTTTCAAATGTATAATAGATGTCTAATCCTGGAGCTTCTGCAGTTAATTTTACAACTAGATCAAGCCCATTTGGTTGGGATGGTTGAAATATGACATCATAACAACTTTTTGCATAATTTATTCCGGCGGCGTCTAAACGGTTGAAATTGTTTTCTAATCGGTTAAAAAAATCTGGCCATTGCTTTTTGTTTTTTGGGCTCCAATATACTTCAGATAGAGCAATACCTCGGGGCCAAACCATGTATTCTAAATGCCTGAAATTTGATATTTGTTCTGTCCAGACATTGGCTTGACCACCCAAAATAAGCTTTTCGGAAATTCCTATAGGTACGGGTTCAAAATGATAACTATCGGTGAGACGGCACATACCATACGTGTTGGGCTCTACTCGTGGATCTCCTTGGTAAAGATCAAGATATACATAGTCCCAAGGGGTCATGATGACTTCGTGATTCATTTTTGCTGCTTGTATACCTCCTTCCATTCCTCTCCAACTCATTACGGTTGCTTCAGGAGCAAGACCTCCTTGCAATATTTCATCCCAACCTATTAGTTTTTTTCCTTTAGATTGCAAAATAGTAACTAGTCGCTTAATAAAATAGCTTTGAAGTTCTTCTACATTTTTCATGTGCTTCTTTGCCATTAGGGTTTTACATCTTGGATTAGCCTGCCAAAAGCCTTTAAAGGCTTCATCACCGCCTATATGTATATATGGATTTGGAAAAAGTTTGGCAATCTCACCAAATATGATATCTAACTTTTCATAAACTTCTTCGTTGGATGGATCTAATGAGTTATCATCTCTGTTGTCTGAATTTTCACGCCAACCTGCTTGAACACTATAAGGAAGTCTAGTACTGCTTAAAGATGGAAAAGTAGATATAAGTGATTGACTATGACCAGGCACATCTACTTCCGGTAATATCGTAACATATCGATTAGCTGCATATTGTATTATTTCTTTAATATCATCTTGATTATAGTATCCGCCGTCAGTAGCTTTTTCATTGGCTAAAGCTGGAAGAAAGGTTCCCCATTGACCTGTACGTTTTACTCTAAAAGCTCCGTTTTGTGTTAGTTCTGGTAATTTTTTTATCTCTATTCGCCATCCTTGATCGTCAGTAAGATGCCAGTGTAGGGTATTATACTTATATTTAACCATTTCATCAATGAATTTTTTAACTTCTTCTTTAGTGAAAAAGTGACGGCTGACATCTAACATAAGACCACGCCAGCTAAACCTTGGATAATCTGTGATCTCTACAGTAGGTAAAGACCACTTTATTCTGGGTTGTAGGGTACTGGATTCAATATTTGCTGGCAATAATTGGAGGAGGGTTTGTAATCCATAATATGCGCCTGCTGATGTATTGGATGTTAATTCAACTAACTGTGATGTAATTTTTAGATGATATCCTTCCGTGCGAAGGTTTGTATCTGGTGTTTTGTTTATTGAAATACGGATTTTTTTGATCCCGGTTGTTGAATTAAATGCTATTCCGGTAACAGTGGCAATTTTTTGGCTAAACCAGTTTATTCTATCGCTTAATTTTTCGTCTATATTAATTAAATCGATGTGTACGCTTTGGTCCAAAATAAATTCTCCTGGTTGTTCATGTAAACTGACTGGGATGGGTATTATGTTTATATTTTGTTCAACTTGACCTCTTGCAACAATAATAAATGAAGTGTTCAAAAAAAGGATTATGATTTTTCTGATGAATTGTTTCATATTTTGATAGGTTTCATTTTATACTTTTAAAAACCATTTGTTACAATATAATACATATAGAAATATCCACTCTACGGCAATATAGGCGATTACTTCTCCAATAGAAAATACGCTTTCTGGAAAATAGTGCAGCAAACCTCCAAATAATTTTTGTGCAGTGAAGTTAAAATCTATAAATTGATTGGCCATATAAATAACGATGGAATTCATACCTATAACCACGAAAAATAGGGTCCATTTACGAAAATTTAAGACATCGATTATCCAATAAAATAAGGCTAATAATAGTATGCTTACACTCCCAGCGACAAGTACAAATGAACTGCTCCATAGATTCTTGTTTATTGGAAAAACAAAGTTCCAGGCAATGCCGATTATAAGAGAAACAATACCTGCAAGGGCTAATTTTAAAGCTTTTTGATTTTTATTAACGAGGTTATCAGATGTTCTAAGTTCCATTCCCGCCAATACGCCAAGCAAACCTGTGCTTATGGCAGGAAAGGTGGACGCTATTCCCTCAGGATCGTGAATTTCCTTGTATAAATGGCCAGGTAGAAGGAGGCGGTCTAGATAACTTGCTGGGTTACATTCCATGTTTAAACTGCCTAAAGGACAGCCAGGAACTGGAAAATAACACATAAATAGCCAGTAGGAGAGCAGTATTCCAGAAAAAATAATCCAAAGATATTTTTTTTGAGGTATGTATAAATATAAAGATTGAGCAAACATCCCAGCAATTCCGATACGCCCCAATACGCTTCCATAACGCATTTCTGCTAATGGTGTTTGAAACAATCCATTGTTAGTAATTATTCCCAATATAACAAGTATAATGCCTCGTTGAATAATCTTTGCTATTAGTTGATTATGAGTGCTTCCTTTATCGAGGCGACTTGATAATGAAAAAGGTGTTGATACACCGGCCATGAATAGAAAGGTGGGAAATATACAATCATATGCCGTAAATCCATCCCAATCTGGATGGTCAAATTGTGCGGCTAGGGTGATAGCCCATGCCCACCCGGTTACTTTTGCGAGCACATGAAATAAAGTATCACCTCCGGAAATCCAGAACATGTCAAAACCCCTCAGTGTATCCAATGACAATAATCGCTGTTTAGTCTCCTTCATCATTATTAATAACCACTGTTTTGTTGAAGAATTTTGTTGCCTGCTGCGTTGCTCAAATCAATTTGCCGCTGCGGTATAGGGAAAAGATCGTTTTTAGACGATTGATATTTGCCTCCTTTTATGTCAGTTGTAAATTTGCTTTCGTAATTGAAAAAGGCATTTATTGTGCTCTCTGCCTGTCCCCATCTTACTAAATCAAAAAATCGGTGCCCTTCCATGGCCAACTCTAATTTACGCTCAAAATAAATGGCTTGAAGAGCCGCCTCTTTGCCGATATTTACAAATGTACCAGTGGAATAGGGTTGAATTTTGTAATTTGCTGCAGCTTTATTACTAAAACCACTCATTGGGCTTGAGGTATTTTTATATGTATACAACCATCCTTCTGGGTTTGCTGCTCTTGAGCGAACCCTATTCACATAGGCTTGAGCTTTCTCTAAATTTCCTTGTTGGGCTTCACTTTCTGCCGCCATAAGCAATACGTCAGCAAACCGAATAATTAGAACATTTATGGCGGTTCCAGGTGCCCAGCTGCTTTGGTCTGAGTATACGTTTTGAGTTGCCTGCCAATAAATGTTTTTCTTGGAACTATATGGGCCTGCATAGCTCTGCAGGCGTATCCAGTCTTGCCCCGGATGTAATCCCCAATCAAGGTAAGGGATACCTCTTCTCCCAACAGTCCAGTCTAGCCGTGGATCTAATGGATCTGTGTCTGTCGTGAAAGGTTTTGCACTGGTTATTCCCTGATCATTTTTTATGGGGTGATCATTGTATGAGTTGATGTAAGGTAGACCGGTATTGGTAGTGCGGAATGAATTAGCTAAGTCTATAGTTGGCTGATAAAAGCCACAACAGCTAAACGGGCCATTATAAGGAAAGTTTAACATGCCTCCTTGATTGGCATTGGCAATGGTATTTGTGCCATCATTTGCGACCATTTGTATGGCAAATACTGATTCGGGACCATTTTCATATTGAGGCATAAAATTGTGTTCGTATTGAGGCAATAAGTCGTATGGTTCACCACTAGCGGTAGTTCCATTGTTTATTACCTGTTCAAATAGCTTTTGGGCTTCTGCATATTTTTTTTCATATAAATATGTTTTAGCAAGGTATGAACCCGCTGCCCACTTATTAGCAAAACCGACATCTTCTTGTGTAGAATTTATATTATTGAATGCAAAATTAAAATCTTCTTCTATTTTTGGCCATATATCCACATTATTAGGTTGGTTGTAATCGGTTGTATTTTCATCGATCCAAGGAATGTTACCATACAATTTTTTGAGTTCAAAATAATAATGACCTCTCAAAAATCGGGCTTGAGCTAATATATTTTTACGGTCATCATCATTAATATCTGTTGCCTCGTTGAGTAATCTTATGGTTGCATTGGCTCTGGTAACACCCTCATATACTGCTTTCCATTTGGTGTCAAAGAATCCGTTACTAGCATCTGTGATAAATTTGGCAATACCATCAATACCAGACTGGTCACCTCCTTCACTGCCTTTGTGTGCTTCACCTCCTGCGATGGTTCCAAATATCCAATTATCTGGTGCTGCTGCATATGGGTCTCCTCCTCCCAAGGCTATGCCATCTCCTCCTTGACCATTTAACGCGGCATAAGTACCTACAAGTAATTTTTTTACGCCTTCTTTAGTTGCCAATGTTTCCTCGCTTAATCCTCCGAGTGCCGGTTGTTTTAACTCTTTGCTGCAATTTGCAAAAAAACATATGATAACTGGAATTATAATGGCCAAAGAATAATTTTGAGTGTTTCTTTTCATTGTTCAATATGATTACAAGTTTTTTAAAATTGAAAATTAGCGCCAAAAATGAGTTGACGCTGACTTGGGTAAGTTCCTCCATCTATTCCAAATGCAGTTGTACTTCCACTAATTTCTGGATCTATTCCAGAATAGCCTGTTATCGTAAATAAATTAGTGGCTTGAATAAAAATATGTAGTTTTTCAATTCCGGATTTTCCAAATAAATGTTTTGGAAATGTGTATCCTAACTGTACATTTTTTAAACGTAAATATGAGCCGTTTTCAACATAGTATGAGCTAGGTACGTTACTGGTGCTGAAAGATGAAGTGATTGTTTGAATTGGTGCTTTGGCATTGTGATTTTCAGGCGTCCAAGAATCATAGAGCGCGGTTTTACTTTTGGCAGAGTTAAAATCACTGTAAAAATCTGTCCACCATAATAGATTATTCCAAATATCATTGCCGGATGAACCATAAAAAAAAGAACTAAAATCAAAATTTTTATAGGTAAACCCCAAATTTAATCCATAAGTGAAATCAGGATTTGGATTTCCTAATATTGTTCTGTCGTCATCTGTGATTTGATGGTCGCCATTGACATCCTTATAGCGAAAATAACCTGTCCTGACATCTGATTGGTATACACTATTTTTATCTCCAGTAGCTGCAATTGCTTGTGCATTTGCTTCTGCTATTTCTTCATCTGTATTCCAAAATCCATCTATTTGGTATCCATAAAACTGACTTACTGGTTGATTTATAGCATTCCGTATTACATTGCTTCCACTGAATAATAATGATTCTGAGTCAAAATAGTCTACACCATTAGCAATTTTCAAAATTTTGTTATGATAGGTGGTAAGTGTTCCTGAAAGATTAAGGACAAAATCTTTACTCAATTTTGGATTTGCCGATATACTTAGATCAAGACCTGTGTTTTTCATTTTTGCAATGTTTACATAGGGATAATTATTATCTTCTACTTGACCTGCCGTTCCTAATAATTCAGGATTATATAATAAATCTTGTATATCTTTACGATAATAATCAACTGAAAGTTGAATCGCTCCGTTAATTAATGTAGCATCAAGTCCGAAATTGGTTGTTTTGTTCTTCTCCCATTTCGCGTCAGCATTTCCTAGTCTTGAGCGTTGAAATCCTTCTGCAATATCAGAGTTTGATCCATTGTTACTATAATAGGACCCAAGCCGATTACTACTATATATGGTATAAGCATTGGCGGGATCTACATTGATTTGGTTTCCCATTATTCCGTACCCGCCCCTGATTTTTAATTCATCTATCCAGGAAATTTCTTTCATGAAGGATTCCTGCGTAAGCCTCCATCCCGCCGAAAAAGCTGGGAACCATCCATATTTTTCTGTTAAAAATTTCGAGGAACCATCTCTTCGTACGGTAGCACTTAGTAAATATTTGCTATCAAAATTGTAATCTGCTCTTCCAAAAATTGAAAAAAGGGCATATTGTGAACGATAACTATAATTTGTACGTGTTCCTGAACCATTAGAAAGATTTACATAGTCTGGATCAAATGAGAAATAGCCTAGCGAAGTTCCTCCAACTTCCCGATTTCTGTTTTCATAATACTCTGAACCTCCAATAACTGTTAGGTTATGTTTTTCATGAAACGTGCTACGGTATGTAAGCATATTTGTCCATGTAAAGTTATAGCTGCTTGGGGCGCTCTCTGAATATGAATTAATGCGCGCATTTTCAGTGTTTTCATATTGCGGATATACGAATGAATGTGAATTTGTAGAAGAGACTTCTCCACCGAAACTACTACGAAGTGTTAATGATTTAAGAATATCTACTTCTGCGAAAATGTTGCCAAAAATATTATTTCCGATATTACTGTTATTTTTTGTACGTTCTTGTACTGCTACCGGATTTAATGCGTCACCTAAACCGGCACCATAGCCACCAGCATAATTACCGCGTATATCATATATAGGTATAATGGGTTGAATGCGATATGCTAAGGCAATGGGCCCGTCTGAAGTATTAATATCTACTTGTGAACTTTTATATATGGTAAAAGTTAAATTTTCCCCTACTCTTATACGATCGCTTACATTAAATAAGGTATTTGCACGGATATTATATTTTTTATTATAAGTTTCAATTAAGGTGCCTTCTTGATTGAAATAATTTAATGAAAATAAATAACTTCCTTTATTATTACTACTGGCTACGGATAGATTATGATTGGTCATTGGAGCTGAATTAAAAATTGCATGATACCAATCCGTTCCTGTTTTATTTGCTTTTACAATACGTTGGAAAGAAAAATAATCTTCATCTGAAGTGTAATTGGGGTTTACGTAATAGGTCAACTCATCAACTGATTCTGCTCCGACCGGATAAATGTAATTTGGAAGCTTTGGACTAGAACCATTTCCATACTTAGGATCTTCTATTGGACTATCTGAGTTTGCTAGTGCTTTCCATTCAAGATTGGCCATTTCTTGTGGATTTAGTAAATCCCATACATTTCCACCTTTTACTAGCTGATTTCCAAAATATCCATCATAATTAATGTTAACTTTGTCACTTCCACTTCCGTTTTTTGTAGTAATTATAATGACTCCATTTGCTGCTCTAGACCCATATATGGAAGCTGCCCCAGCATCTTTAAGTACTTGCATACTGGATATATCATTTGGGTTTAAATTGCTAATTGACTCATAGGGTATCCCATCTACTACATACAATGGATTATTGTTTCCAAAAGTATTTACTCCCCTGATTTTTATGGATGGGGATTCACCTGGTTGTCCCGATCCTAATACGGTAACACCTGAAGCTTGTCCCTGTAATTGACTGGTTATGTTAGAACTGGGTTGCTTTATTACGTCGTTCATTTTAATTACAGATACTGATCCGGTCAAGTCTGACTTTTTTTGAGTTCCATATCCAATGACTACTACTTCGTTTAGTGAATTATCTTCAGGATTTAGAACTACTTGTATATTTTTTTCTTCTCCAACTGCTACTTCTTTACTAGTATATCCAATGTAATTAATTACTAGAATATCTCCAAGTGATGATTCAATTTGAAATTGTCCATTGACATCAGTGGAGGTAGTTTTTTGTGAGGTTTTAATTTTTACTGTCGCTCCGACCAATGGTGAATTAGTGGCTGCGTCTACTACTTTACCATAAACAATCCTTTGTAAAGGTTTGCCAAAAGATGGTAAAAAATAAAATAACGAAAGGTAAATTACTATTTTGGAAAGGTTTCGAATTTTTTTTCGAAGAATTAAGTTCATTTTCATCATTTAATTTAAAAAATGTAAATAAATTATATTAAAATCCTTTATGTATATGTTGATATGTCCCTATTTATTTTATAAATAGTTGCATTAGTCAAATTTATTCCAGTTTAAACCCGTTCAGTTTTTTGGTTTAGTCTATAATTATTAAGCTTTAGCAAACATAAGAATGATTTTTAAACTTTCAAAATGATTTTTAAACTTTCAAAATAAATTTATTGATAAATCGAAGAAATTTTAAAAAATTTTAAAATGTTAATTTAATTTATAATACATAATATACAATATGCATGGTGCAGGTGCTCGTATTTCACGCCTAAGACAAACGCGAAGAGGAAACTTGTATTTTAGAACAAGAGTGTTAAATTTAAATTATCTTTGAAAGATCAAATTATGCCCAACAATGATACAGAAATTTTTATTTTACTTTATCTTATTTATTACTTGCACTGCGCATGCTTTTTCACAGGCACAGAATATTAAAAAGAGTGATGAATATCATGTTTTTCAGATTGGGTCGCCTGAAGAAGAAGGCTTTTCCTCTTCAAAGTTACGTGCAATCTTTCCCTATATCAGGGATCATCAGGTAAATGTCCACAGTCTTATAATTATAAGAGATGATAAAATCGTCATTAATGCCAATTTTTATCCTTATATCGAGGGGTTACAACATGATATAGCATCCTGCACAAAATCAATCACCGCTTTATTAGTTGGTATTGCAATAGATAAGGGATTTATCCGCGACGAAAATGAATTAGTTAAAATGTATTTTCCGGAGATAAAGTTATATAGTAAAAACTTCCAAACATTAACTATAAAAAACTTACTTACCATGACTTCCGGTTTAAATTGTGGATCTGAGAATGAGGAAACCTTATTTTCCGGGCTTTTTAAGGCATCCGATTGGCCGGCATATATCTTTAACCTTCCAAGTATAAATAGCCCTGGGAAACAGTTCTCTTATTGCAGTTGCAATTATTACCTGCTTGCAGAAATTCTATACCGTTCTACAAAGTTATCTCCGGAAAAATTTGCTGATAAATATCTGTTTAAAAAAATGGGGATTAAAAATTTCTTTTGGACTAAAAATAATAAAGGTATTAACTACGGGTGGGGAGACCTAACCCTTAAGCCATTTGATATGGCAAAAATAGGCCGTTTATTATTAAACTATGGAAAATGGAATGGTGTTCAACTTATTTCAGAGGAGTATATCAGAAATGCAACTAACATACAGATCTTTTTCAAAAACGGCAAAGGATATGGTTACGGATTTTGGGTCGATAATGATCATTCTTTTCAGGCTGTGGGCAGAGGAGGACAAAGAATTCATGTTGATAGGTTATATAATGCCATTGTTGTTGCTACCGGCGGTGGTTATGATTGGGATGAAAAAGGAGGCTTAGGTGAACTTATTGGGCATTCAATTCAATTGGATGCTATAAGTAAGAATCAATCTGCCGCCGATAGTTTGAATTTAGCTATTGCCAATGCCGCAAAAATGAGTGGCATTTTGCCTATAAAAAGTTTGACAAACTCTCGCAATGATGTTTTATTCAATTGTACATTGATTTTTGAAAAAAACAGCCTGGATATTTCGACTGCCCGAATCATCACCTCCGGCAGTATTGATACGATATTCAGAATTACCAATTCATCAGGAAAGATTATCAATTATCCATTAGGTATAGGAACAAAATATCGTTATTTTAAGGATAAATCTACGAACCATGTCTATGCAATTCGAGGTTATTGGAAATCGCAAGATAACTTTGTGGTAGACTTTAATACTTTAACGAAAATTAACGCCTATAAAATTGATTTCAAGTTAAAAGATAAGGAGAATCAAGTAACAATTAATGAAGGAACTCAGGCTATAAACGATACGTTGCGCGTTCATTTTGGCGTAAATAAATAAATGTGTGTGGCTGTGAAAGTATTGTTTTGGAAGAGCAAATCGTTAGCGCACGAAAAGTTTTTGGAAGCGCCGGGCAAAATCTGCCTGTCTAGTTTTAAATAAATGAGTAGTGGCTATTAAACGACTTGAAATTCGACATCACGATATGCCATGAAAGGTGAAGATATCGCTAATCATTAGTGAGGGCTGCAAAGATGTAGCTAGATAGGGGAGGAGGTTACTTAAGTGCAAAGGTTTGCTGTTTTTAGGTAGCGCGTTAATTTTCTTTTGGCGGGTATTCAATTCCTTCATCTTGTATGAGTTGGTAGCCGTACCTCATAATGGTTTCAATAATAGGTAAGGCCTTTTTTCTTTAGAAGTGAGGGTGTATTCAACTTTAGGAGGGATTACCGGAAATATTTCCCTATTGACCATTCCTTTGATTTCGAGTTCTCTTAATTGGCTGGTCAGCATTTCGTCAGTAATGTGAGGTATGTTTTTTTTGAGTTCGTTGAATCGCAATGGTTTTTCTTGAAGTCGCCACAATATGGGCATCTTCCAAGTTCCACCAAGGTGGCTCAAGGCAAATTCTATGGGTGTATAGTAAAGGCGCTTATCGAAAAAAAAATTCTGGCATATTTCAAATTTTAAATTTAATAGAAGGTGCAGATGTGGTGGAATTTGTTATCGACAGTGAGCAAAGTGGAAATTAGTATGGTGCGATTAGCATCAAGGATCTATTGGTATATGGAGAGGGTGCCGTGTCGCAAGGCGCGAATAGGCATTTTTCCGGGGTGAATGGATATTTTACGGAGAGTGGCTGCTATTATTTGAATAAGGACAATAATGCTATTCATACATGTTCAAGTGAGTTGGTCCATCCAGCTCCATAATTCATTAGTCTTGCTAAGTTGGGATTATTTTCTTAAATTTGCTTGTCATTATTAATAATTCTAATAGATGAATTACAAGGTATCATTTCAGGAACTGGCTACGTTACAAACGGAGCTTCTATCCAGGCAGTCGCCAATTACCTTAGAAAAGGCAAAGAGCCAAGTGCAAATGCTAAAAAGGGAAAGTTCTTCAAAGAGCAAGAAACAGCGGCAATCCTAGAATACGCACAGACACATCATTTCTTTCTTACAGGTATAAATAAGGAAGGTATTTAACCGAAGGTGCCGAGCAGAAAGTCTACCTTAATGAAGATGGTACGCACGATACGAAATTGAACGATGCCATTTTTTATGAGACATGGGAAGACTATCTAAACAGCCTATTACTGCATAACTATTTTTTTCCTGCTACAAGTTACGAACTCATCGGGTTTTACAAAGAGGCTGAAAAATTATATGCAGCGGTGAGGCAGCCCTTTATCATCGCGACATCAACCACTGACGGCGATGCAGTGACAGAGCTGATGGCCTCCAATGGATTTACCAATACTAGAAACAGCGACTACATCAACCGATCGTTGGGTATTATGCCGAGACTTGCATGACGAGAACGTTTTGAACAATAACGGTGTCTTGTTTTTTATTGATACCGTTTTTTTCCTGGTCAATAATTTTTTTTCTTATCCCTGATCTGTAGCGCTCTGCATGACAACATCCACGGTTGAATATTTAATTCGCGATTCATGAATCGTGAATTAATGAGATAATTTTTCCCTTTCTCCATTTGGCCTAAAACGATAAAACCGTTCGTTTTCGATCAACAAGGCTTCTGATTTGTTTTTGTTGTAGCCGATTTTTATATAACGAATTATACCAGCTACCTCCCATCAATGTGATCGTAGCGGAAAACCGAACGCGCGTAACCGTTTATGGATATAAAACGCTTAATCATTTGGACAAAAAAGAAAAGATACGTGCATGTTACCAGCTTGCCTGCCTGAAATATGTTTCAAATGAGAAAATGACCAATCAATCGCTCAGGGAGCGCTTTAAGATAGAAGATCATAATTTATCGATTGCGTCAAGAATTATCAGGGACGCATTGATTGAGGGTGTAATAAAGGAGGATGACCCGGAAAGTTTATCCGGTCACGCCAGGTCTGCCTATGTACGTCATTGGTAGCCCCGTATTCAAGGATGCCACCCTGCATTTAGGTAACGGAAAGATTTTTATAATGGAGTGCCAGAATTATGCTCCAGAGAATAAATTTATTCAATCAGTTACTCTTAATGGCAATGTGTTAAATAAATCTTGGTTTAGTCATGAACAACTAATGGAAGGAGGCAAAATGATCTTTGTGATGGGAAGAAAGCCTAATAAGCAATGGGCTTCCGGAGCTGGAGATATACCGCCATCCTTTGAAATGCCTTCGTTCAAACTGTAATATATCCTTGATGGTATCTTTTCAAAGGTGTCCATTTCTATTCTAATGGGATTAGGTAGGATGGGCTACGAACTTTTAGCAGAAAGAATGCTTTTACATTTTGATAGCAGGAGGACAACCGTCATATTGAGCTGGCTATGATCGTTAGAAAAAACACAGGGTGCGCTTGTTTTCGATTTGTTTCACAAGTACAGGGGGCTAATAGCAGCGGCGATGGATTTTTCAAAAATAAATGGGGCTAAGTTTGTGGAACTGTCCACCGCCATTGATAATTTTACGGCGCAAGCCTTATATGAGAAAATTGGTTTTGTGAGGCAACTTCCCGAAACTGATTTTTATACGTATAGATTGGAAGTTTAACCAATCCTCAGGTTGTGCTTAATGGTTAATCCGATAATAATTTGACGGCAATCTGTATTTAAAAATGCTGTTACGGACTGAAACAAAACGTATATGTATATCCCTTTTGAACCGCTGACGATGAATTTGCTCCAGCTTTCCATGCAGGAGCATAATCACTACATCGTGCTGCAGCGGTTTTCCTGGCCTGGAGTATTGCCAGGGAAAGGGTTTATGGCTAGCCCGTATGCTGATCTGGATGAGGCGCAGGTGCACGCCTCGCAATTGGCACCTAAGGAAGGAAAACTGTTGGACATGCGGCAGGATGCGCTGAAAGTACAGGACTTACTGAAGCAAGGTTCAGGTTATCGGGTTTTCTTAAATACGATCAAAGACCAAAACTGGTCTGCCCGGATGAAACGGGTTTATGAAGGAAAGATCATCGGGTTTCTACGTACTAAAACCACTTTTAAAAGCAAAGACCCCATCGACATCTTATTTTATCAGGAGTTTGGCAGGGTTATGGCTGCTATACAGTCAGGGGATAAAAAGGTCATTGTTCCCGCTATGGAGATTATTAAATGACTATGTATGTGCTGGGATATATCACTACACACCGACATTGAATTAACAAA
>FOBR01000050.1 GCA_900109895.1 bacterium A37T11 | reverse complement strand
TTTATAGTCAGTTGTTGTTTTTCTGTAATCATCATTCAAAGATAATAATTTATTTCATCCTATCAAAGAACACATCCTTATGCCTCTCATCCAATCCCTGTGGTTTGGTCAGGTCAGCGCCATGCCTTACCGTTCTTTTCCTTCCGGTGGCTCATTCCCGGAAGCTACGTAGCCCCAATTTGGCCATTGAAATCAGCCATAGATACCATATATTTGTAAATTAAAAAAAACACTAAAAAAAATGAAATGGATCTCTATTAACGACCGACTGCCAAAACCAGCTATTGAAGTGTTAACCACAGATGGGGATACATTCAATCTGGCTACGAAGGACTACCCATGGATGCGCCAACCCACTGGGCAAAGTTGAAGCATACCAAAGATAAAAATTTAGTGGAGTCCTAACTCTCGCCCTACCTTCCTATTCGCACCTATTTTTGAGCAATTAATACATTAACACTACCATACTTGAACACGTATGAATAGCATTATTGTCCTTATTCGAATAATAGCAGCCACTCTCCGTAAAATATCCATTCACCCCGAAAAAATGCCTATTCGCGCCTTGCGACACGGCACCCTCTCCATATACCAATAGATCCTTGATGCTAATCGCACCATACTAATTTCCACTTTGCTCACTGTCGATAACAAATTCCACCACATCTGCACCCTCTAGTTGTCATAACCTTTTAGTTCAATCCTGTGCGAACCGTGTTTATTATAAATTTGTTGTTTTATGATCAGGATAACAAAAGAAATGACTAAGCAGCCAACACTCGCCCAAACAACCTGACGTATGCCGAAGGATGATATAACCTGTCCACCCAGAAGAGCACCTGCAGTAACCCCCAAATTTCCACAAGAAGTAAATATGCTATTGATAAATTCAGGTGCATCTGAAGTGGAAGAGGTGATGTTAATATTGCTAATCAGGAAGCCCCCAGAATGGACAAACCCCCAAACAGCAATCAGCAGAACGGCAGGAATAAACATATTTCCGACTACATTAAGCAACACATGGACCCCAGCAAGCAGTATGATAAATGACAAAGTAGTTTTATAAGGATATTTA
This sequence comes from bacterium A37T11, assembly GCA_900109895.1. Taxonomy (GTDB): domain Bacteria; phylum Bacteroidota; class Bacteroidia; order Sphingobacteriales; family Sphingobacteriaceae; genus A37T11. The sequence goes on along the minus strand of FOBR01000050.1, from coordinate 2,307 downwards.
CTCATCAGATTTCCAGCCAATTTATTACCTAAAATGCCAATACACCCAAAAAGAAAAAACATAACACTTATTTCACTCCCTTTCATCAAGGCTACCGATTTTAAAAAATCGGCCATATACCCATAAGTAGCATACATAGCCGTAATGACAAAAAATGCCATGAGCATATTAATCCACAACAACTTATTACACAACATCTTCCTTTTCGAATAAATAAGCACCGCCTTTTTGCCATCAACTTGTGGAAGAAATAGTTGCAAGCCAACCAGGGCCACCAAATTAATAAAACCAGTTACATAAAAAGACCATTGCCAATTTATAAATCCAGATATGAACGTAGCTATGGGTACCCCCAAGACGGTTGCAATAGTAAGTCCTGAGAATATGACACCCACCGCTTTTGATTTATCTTCCGATTTTAAATTTGTATTTGCTATGGCTAATGCAATAGACCAATAAACCGGATGGAAAAAAGCAGGAAACATCCTTATGATTAATAACAAATAAAAACCAGTCACCAAGCCAGACATCATATTGCACACAAAAAATACCAACAAAGAAAACAACAATAGTTTTTTCCTATTCACCCCTGATAGTAAGGAAACCATTATCGGACCAAAAACCGCAACAATAAGCGCAAATGCGCTGAGCAACCAACCCGCTTTTTCAATAGATACCTGAAAAGCTTTAGACAGATCGGGCAATACACCGATCACCCCAAATTCGGTGGTAGTAATACCGAAAACCCCCAATGCAAGGACATATAGTTTTCTTTTTGAATTCATTTGTTTTTTTTGCAAATTTGCGCAACAAACTATACTCAAACCATATACTTACCATTGAGTTCTATACTTACCTTTTTGATAGTTAAATTTAAAATTTGAAATATGCCTGAATTTTTTTTCGATAAGCGCCTTTACTATACACCCATAGAATTTGCCTTGAGCCATCTTGGCGGAACCTGGAAGATGCCCATATTGTGGCGACTGCAAGAAAAACCATTGCGATTCAACGAACTCAAAAAAGACATACCTCACATCACTGACAAAATGCTGACCAGCCAATTAAGAGAACTCGAAAGCAAGGGAATGATCAATAGGGAAATATTTCCGGTAATCCCTCCTAAAGTTGAATACACCCTCACTTCTAAAGGAAAAAAGGCCCTACCTATTATTGAAACCATTATGAAGTACGGCTACGAGCTCATACAAGATGAAGGAATTGAATACCCGCCAAAAGAAAAGTAACGCGCTACCTAAAAAAAACAAACCTTTTCACTTAAGTAACCTCCTCCCAAATTCCGGATTATTCTAAAGGAGAGAATTCGGTCTTTTTGCCTGACCTTCTATGAACATTTCCGGCGTCCTATCTCCTAAAAAACTGTGTGGCCGGAAGGTATAATATACCATTATCCATGCCTCAATTTTCTCAACACCAACAAACTAGCCTCGGTATCGGGCTATACCTATGATGCCATCGGCCGTATGGACAGAGTGACCAAAGGGGGTGTAACGCTCTATCTGGTATATGACGTAAGCGGAAAAGTCACAAAAATTTTTACATATGCTGCAAAGACTCAAATAAAATATAGCTTTGCATACAATGAGTCTGGCCAGCGGATCAAGAAACAAGACCACACGAACAATGCGGTCACGTGGTATGTGTATGATGCTGGTGGGCAGCTCATGTCGGTCTTTGACAATGGGGATGGCAGTCTAAAGCTTCGGGAGCAGCCTTTAGATGGTTAGGCGCAGCTGTTAGTGGAGAGAAACCTTCAGACCTTTACCAAAGCGGAGATGAATGGGGTTTTAATACAGCGAGTGCCAATGGTGTTATAAGCGGCAGATTTAAGGGCGAGGGGGATCTGGGCAAAGATTTTGTTAATGGGATACCAGTAGTAGGTTTATGAAGGTTTCAAAACAAACTCGTCTGCAACTCCCTTGGGTTATCATCCCCTAGCGGGGGCAGCCCTTCCCAATCCCAATAATCAAATTTATGCTTGCCGTCCGGGCGAACGGCTCCACCACGAAGCGAGTATACCGGTTGGTAAAACAACCCATCTTCCGGCAGCTCAAAGTGGAATATTTCCGTCATGTCATCCTCGGTGATCTCACTGATCCAGGCTTGCTCCAGCTCAGGGGTCAGGAACAGCGGCATCCGGTGACGGTTTGGGCCATCGTTGTGGATGCCCTGCATCGAGTCATTGGCCGTTCGGGTGATTAGGGCAAAGGAAGCCGTTTTTTCATTGACGCCATCCTCGTCCACCCGCTCCACTATCTGATATAAGCCCGGGATGTAGATCATCGG
>FOBR01000025.1 GCA_900109895.1 bacterium A37T11 | reverse complement strand
GCTCTTTTAGTATTCGCATCTCTTCTGGATTTGAGTACAATTTACAAAATATTATCTTCATAAACAAATTTTTGTGACTTAAATGGGTAAGCCTATTATATAAATTCAGACAACGTTAAAGCTAATAAGGGTGCAACTGGGTTTTTAATGGCTTTGATGCGATTTAATCCGGCTAGCGATGTGCGCGATTGGATTGATGATAACGGTAACCGTGTTTTGCATATCGGTTCCATCTATACCGAATATGACAATCCGCTATGGGACATTAATAAAAATATTAATAAGGACAAAACAAACCGTATTTTAGCAAATACTAATTTGCTCCTCACACCTACTAAATGGTTAACGGTTACTGGGATTTTAGGCGCGGATGTCGCATCAACTGAGGGTTTGTCTGTATATCATGCACAGTCTTATTCCGGATCCGGATCAGCGGGAACTCCACGTGGAGGGCGGTTACAGGACTATAACGAAATTGACCGGATTTTTAGCGGTTCGCTGGTAGTTAGCGCTAAACACAATTTTGGTAATTTCAATAATGTATACTCTATTGGGGGGAATTTTCAGAACAATAACTTTCGAAACTATTCTCAATATGGAGAGAATTTGTACGACCCCAATTTTTACAGCATTAATAATACCGATCCGGAAACTCAGCTGACCAAATTAAATGAAGACAGGTTTCGAAATATAGGAGGCTTTGTGCAAGCAGTAGTGGGCTATAAAGAATATTTATATTTAACATTGTCTGGAAGAAGGGATGGAGCTTCTCGCCTGATGCCAAATAATCCTTATTTTGCTTACCCATCAGCCAGTCTTTCCTATAATTTTTCTGATATGCCCGGCTTTAAGGAAAAATATCCCTGGATAACTTTCGGCAAGCTTCGGGGGTCTTTAGGCATTACGGGTAAACAACCTTGGAGAACTTATGCTACGAAATCTAATCTCGAAGCAGCTGCTACGACAGGAGGTGGATTTGCCTATTCTTATTATGGAGGTAACCCTGGTTTAAAAGCAGAAACAACTAAGAATTATGAGTTTGGTACTGAATTACAATTCCTTGATAACAGGATTGGATTTGATTTTACATATTATTATTTGTTGAGTAAAGACCAAATCATTTTGCCAAGGCTGAGCTACGGGTCAGGATTTGTGTTGAAAATGATGAATGGAGGAGATGTTCGTAACGAAGGAATTGAAGTGCAAATGAAAGCTAATCCACTACGAAAAACTGATTTTAACTGGGACATCACTTTTAATTATACGCAAAACAGAGGGAAAGTCCTTTCAATAGCTGATGAATTACCCGAACTTTACGATTCAGACACCTGGGTGTTGTCGGATGTGCGAAGTGCTGTTCATCCAGGTTATAGTACTGGAGCCATTAGTGGTCCTAAATTTGAACGAAACGACAAAGGAGAGGTTCTTATAGATCCGTCCAGTGGTTTGCCTATTCGTTCAAGTGCGATTTATCAATATATTGGTGACCGTACTCCTAAATTTACCTTGGGTATAGTTAATAATTTCCAATATAAAGCATTCAATCTTTCATTTTTGTGGGATTTGCGATATGGTGGGGACGTCATGAATGGTACAGAATATGAACTGTACACTAGGGGCATTAGCACAAAAACGTTAGATCGGGAAACTCCAAGGGTTGTTAATGGAGTATTAAAAGACGGGCTTGAAAATACCGAACATCCCACTATAAATACTATTGCAGTTACACCGTATAGGACTTCAGCTTATTATACAACAAATATTGAACCGGGGCAGTTTGTTGAGCACAACATTAAGGCATTGCGTTTACGTGATATCACTTTGGCATATACACTGCCAAAACATACGACTCAGTCTATACGTTTTATTCAGAATTTTAAGGCATTTGTTACTCTGACCGACGTAGTATTGTTCACAAATTACACTGGGCTTGATCCAGAGAGTAATATTACAAATCCAGCCAGTGGCGGAATTGGTGGCTATGGACTGGATTATGGGAATATCGGTCGTCCGCTCGCCATTAACCTGGGTTTAAGCGTTACTTTTTAACCGGTGAGTGTTACAAATTAATTAGAGAATTTAAATGAAAGCAACAATGTATAAATGGATGATGTTATTGGTAGCCCTTTCAGCTATCAGTTGTAAATCCTATTTGGATGTAAATACAAATGAAGTTGTGCCTCAGGATCCTAAGGCGGAATTATTATTGCCACCGATTATGTTTCAAATGGCGAATGGAACTTCCCAAGATTACCGCTTTATTTTTAAGGTCACACAAAACATGCTTGGTAATTACACTGGCTCTACCTTTACAACTTATTATCAACCGTGGGAAAAACACGGCTATCCAGTCGGGCAAAATTCCGATTTGGGGGGTGTGATCTGGAGGATGACCTATGTGGATCTTGGATTAAATCTTGAAAATTTAATCAAGGATGCCTTAAAAAATGAAAATTATGCCTATGCGGGTATTGGCTACGCCATTAAGGCCTGGGCTTTTCAGATGACCACCGATCTGCATGGGCCTATTATTTTGGATGAGGCCTTTAAAGACCAACTTACCTTTCATTATCAAGACCAGCCCGATGTTTATAAAAAGGTACGCGTTTGGGGAGATTCCGCTATTATTAACCTCAATAAGGTAGGGCCACGGGATAGCTACTATGCAACCAAATTGGCATCCACGCAGGGCGATAACATATTTAACGGCAACCGAGATAGCTGGCGGAGGTTTGTTTACGGGTTGTACGCATTACAATACAGTCACTTGGTGAATAAGCCAACATTCAAAAGCCAGTACGCTGACAGCGTCATAAAATACACAGACTTATCTATGCAATCTGCTGCGCAGGACGCCACCATTTTCTTTTCGGCTTCCAGCAATAGCAACAGTAATCCGTATGGACCAAATATGGCCTATCTGTATTCCGTCTACTACGGGTATGCGGGTGATGCCGTAGTAAAGCTGTTGACCGGCGGTATGCGGGGTACACCGGTGGAAAACGCGACGCAAAAAATGTCGGTAGATCCCAGACTCAGCCGTATGATCATGATGAAAACCGATTCAACTTATGTTGGCCAAAATGTCTTAACGAGAAATACTTCGGTTCCTTTGGTTGAGGGCTTACAAGGTAAGTATATTTTCGCAGATGCCGCCAGATATCCCATCATGACTTCATCTCAACTTCAATTTACTAAAGCTGAAGCACAGTTTATTAAGGGTGACAAAGAAGGGGCTTATGGGAGCTATTTAAAAGGCATCGACCTTCATTTTGATTTTTATAATACCTACGGACGAGCTGGGGAACAACCTGATGCAACGCTTTCGGCCGATGATCTGACGAAATATAAAAAATCTTCGGAGGTGGCTCATAACGCAGGTGAATTAACAATGGCTGACATTATGGGACAAAAATATGTAGCGCAATGGGGATGGGCGGGTTTAGAACAATGGTGTGACCTGAGAAAATACCATTATGATCCCAATATTTTCAGAACATATCAGCAAATGACTTCTGCACAGCTGGCATCACAAAACAAAGGTAAATACGCCTATCGGTTCCGGCCTCGTTTCAACTCGGAGTATGTTTGGAACTCAGAAGAATTAGCAAAATGGGGAGGACTGGATGATGATTACATGACGCATGAGCTATGGTTTAGTCTACCGGATGAATAAGAGGATCAAAAAATATATTGTTTAAAATTGATATTAGAATAATGAAGAAATTCATCTTATATATAGGAATTGCCTTGGCGTTTTATGGGTGTGAAAAGCAAGGATTCGATTATGGCGATCTTACAAAATATGATAACACAAAGGCGCTTGTGAAAATAAATTATGCATCCGCATATCCTAAGGATCCGGCGGTTGCAATAAAATTCAACGGTAGTAGGGTAACACCATTAATTATTGGACGTACTCCTTATCCGGGCGGAGGATACAATACAAATGGCCCCTCAAATCCCGACTATTTAATGGTTGATCCAGGTAATCTGAAGGTCGATGTTATTTTGCCCAAAAAGATTGACGACGGAACAGATTCATTAATACTTTATAGCGCTAATTATACGCTTGAAGGTGGCACTCCTTATACCTTGCATATCGCCGATACCGCGCAATTGACCAAATCTGTCTTAATTCCCGAGCAATTCCAGATGCCTGACTCTGGATATGCGCGATACCGTTTTATAAACCTGATGCCTAATGTGCCTGCGATCGATCTGTATTACGGTCAGAATGCCACTTCAGTGGTAGGAGAGCGGTTGGTTGCGTCTAATATTAAGTATATGGAAATAGGCGAATACTTTACCATTAACCGTGCTTCTACCCGGACCTGGAAAATTAGAGCGGCCGGTGCTGATGCGACGACCATAAATACTGTGCTTGCAAGCTATGCGGGTACAGGAGCACTCGGTAACCAACGCGAATATACGATTTATGCCATGGGTTATCAGGGAAACACACTGCCATCCGGGAAACCGTATATTTCCTTTTTGTTGGTTAGATAAATTTTTAATCATTGAAGAAATAAAGAAATGAAGAAAATAGGATTTGAAATTAATATAATGTCTTTCATGAAAAGAATATGGTTTGTAATCGCTTTTCTATGTGTACTTTCAGCCTGTGGTAAAAATGATGATAGTCAGACTATCGATCAGCCGGAAACTCTCGGCCCTGATCTGAATAAATCGGACATTACGAAAAGAATCATGGCAGGTTCTGATGTCATAGCGAACTTTATACGCGATACTACAATCGAGTTACACGATGGACTTAGCTATACTAAGATTAATTATACTAACCAGTTGGGCCTTCCTATGCAGATTTTTATCATGGAGGCCGATCTGAAAAAGCCGGAGCTGAACTTGCAGGCAATGAGTCCTTACAATGATTACCTATATGGCTTTCAGCAGATATCTGAAATGTGCAGGGACAACCAAATTGAAGGTGAGTCAATTTATGCGGGTATTAACTGTGACTTTTTTAATACGTCCACTGGCCAGTGCCAATCTATTTTTTATGTGAATGGATTTCCTATTCAGGCAACTCCGGTCGTTAATGACCGGACAGCATTGGTGGTATATAAAGATAAGAGCCTGCATATGTGGTCTACTGCCACCGATCGCAAGATTGATCCTTCCCAGGTTCAGCAGGCCGTTGGGGGAGGTTCACAATGGCTTATCAGTTATGGACAGAAAGTGAAGCATACAGATGTAACGATTGAACCGCGCACTGCCATTGGCTTTACGAAGGATCAGGTTGTTTACAGTATTGTAGCTGACGGTCGCCAAGTTGAGTTATCAAATGGCATGTCATTTATACAGGAAAGAGACATCCTGTATGCCTTAAATTGTTATGATGCTATCAACTTGGATGGTGGAGGATCATCCACAATGGTTTTGCGTGATTCTAGTGCCCCACGTGGATTTAAAGTTCAGAACAGTCCCTCGGACGGCGTTGAGCGTGCTGTTGGTAATGGTTTGGCCTTCGTAGTGAAGGAGGAAAAATAGAAAGGGCTACGAAAATGAAAATGTGCTTTAGATGGTCTGTAGCGAAAATATGATAGATAACAAGAAGACCAAGAAATTATTTTTCAATGCAGATTTTCGTGGAGAGGAGGAAATACGTGTATTTGCCCCTGCTACAGTCGCAAACATGATCTGCGGTTTTGATATTCTGGGATTTGCTCTCGATGAGCCTGGTGATGAAGTGATTATGCGTAGAGTAGAAAATTCTGGTGTTCGAATCTCAGAAATCACCGGTGACGATGGAAAACTACCACGGGATGCTTCCAGAAATACGGTAAGTGCCTGTGTACAGCATATGCTCAACCATCTGGGCCTTGAATTTGTAGGGGTGGAGATTGTGCTGCATAAGCACATGCCAATTGGCAGTGGATTGGGGTCAAGTGCTGCTAGTACAGTAGCAGGTTTGTTTGCTGTAAACGAATTGTTGGGTCGACCACTTTCCAGACAAGAACTGCTCCCATTTGCACTAAAAGGAGAGGAGCTAGCCTGCGGACATGGGCATGCAGATAATGTAGCACCCGCACTGCTTGGCGGAATTACGCTCATCCGCAGTTATGAGCCATTGGATGTAATATCATTGCCTGTACCTCCTAACCTGTATTGTGCGGTAGTGTTTCCACATGTGGAAGTAAAAACGCGTGAAGCAAGGATGATGGTACAGAATAATATATCGCTACAACAAGCTGTGGTGCAGTGGGGTAATATTGCTGGTTTGGTCAGTGCTTTATATACCAATGATTTCGATCTGTTGAGTAGAAGTATGCAGGACATATTGGTTGAGCCTTTCCGCGCTGTACTCATACCCGAATTTTACGGGTTAAGGCAGCTGGCGCTAAATATGGGGGCGTTGTGCTTCGGTATTTCAGGCTCTGGTCCTTCAATTTTTGCGTTCGCACATAGCCGTGAAAGGGCTGCTGAAATCAGCACTCAATTGCAAGAACATTTGGAAAAGACAGGCGTAGGAAGTAACGGGTACGTTTCAGGAATTAACAATGTAGGGCCACGCATACATGGAGTTATATAGTACAAATAAAAAAGAATGTCGTGTCAGCATTAAGGAAGCTATATTTCATAGCCTGCCAGCAGACAAGGGATTGTATATGCCGGTTGAAATACCGCAGCTGAAGGGATATTTTATTGATAACCTGGAGAAGTATTCATTTCAGGAAATAGCATTTGAAGTTTCTAATGAACTCATTGGCAATGATATCCCTGCATGGGATCTAAAAAAGATCGTGGTGGATGCCATTAATTTTGACGCTCCGTTGGTTGCCTTAGATCAAAAAACGGCTGTACTTGAATTATTTCACGGCCCGTCGTTTGCCTTTAAAGATTTTGGTGCGCGGTTTATGAGCCGTATCATGGCTTATTTTTCTAATAAGGATGATCGCTTACTGGACGTTCTGGTGGCAACCTCTGGTGATACCGGAGGAGCTGTAGCGCTCGGGTTTTTAGGGGTGCCGGGTACCCGGGTAACCATTCTTTATCCAAAAGGGAAAGTGAGTACGATACAGGAATTACAACTTACTACAAATGGAAAGAATATTCGCGCTCTGGAAATAGACGGGACTTTTGATGATTGCCAGAAACTGGTTAAGGAGGCTTTTAATGATATCACTTTAAATCAAAAATTGCGCCTTACCTCAGCTAATTCCATCAATATAGCCCGGCTTATACCCCAAACCTTTTATTATTTTCAGGCGGTTGCGCAGGCTAAGCGGGATGGTGCTAAAGAGGTCGTTTTTTCGGTGCCAAGTGGCAATTTTGGAAATATCGGCGCAGGCCTGTTGGCAAACAAAATGGGATTACCTGTATTGCGTTTCCTCGCGGCTACAAATATCAACGATACGGTTCCGCGATTTCTCAATAGTGGCGTATATGAGCCCAGGCCTTCTGTCCAAACTTTATCAAATGCCATGGATGTAGGTAATCCTAGCAATTGGATTCGTATAATGAACTTGTTCAATAATAAGACTGAGTATGTCAAACAGAAGGTGTCGGCATATCGGTATACGGATGCAGAAACAATCGAAGCCATTAAAACACTCTATGAACAGTATAATTACATTGCATGTCCGCATACGGCCATTGCTTGGAGGGCAACCCATGAATATCTACGGACAAATTCAGGTAAATATCAGACTATTTTTTTATCAACTGCCCATCCTTGTAAATTTCCGGAGGTGTTTCCTGCTAATATCAGGTCAAAAATTCAGGTTCCGGCGCAAGTTATTGAGTTGCATAAAATCAAGAAAGTAGCAACTAAGCTTACCAACAATTTTCAGCAGTTAAAAGAGTACCTTACTGAGACCTAAAATAAAAAAAAGAAATCGTATCTTTAACCCATGGAACAAAAACTTCAACATACCCTCAAAACATCACAGTATATACAAAAAGAATCGCATTATGGCGCTCACAATTATCATCCGCTTCCTGTCGTATTGGAACGGGGGAAGGGTGTGCACGTGTGGGATGTTGATGGAATACAATACTATGATTTCCTTTCCGGTTATTCGGCATTGAACCAAGGACATTGTCATCCTGTTATCATTCAGGCTCTTATTGATCAGGGAAGTAAGTTGACCCTTACTTCAAGGGCTTTTTACAGCGATGTGCTAGGTGAATATGCGGAATATATCACCCGGTATTTTGGCTATGATAAAGTATTGCCCATGAATAGCGGTGTAGAAGCTGTCGAAACTGCCTTGAAATTAGCTCGCCGTTGGGGGTATGAAGTAAAAGGGATCGCTCCTGACAAGGCGAAAATCATTACCGTTGACGGTAATTTTCATGGCCGGACCATTAACGTAATTTCATTTAGTACTGACCCCTCATCAAAGTTTAATTTTGGGCCTTTTATCAGCGGTTATATCACTATTCCATATAATGATACGGATACCTTGCGAGTGGCACTGGAAGATCCTGATGTCGCAGGTTTTCTGGTTGAACCTATACAAGGGGAAGCTGGTGTACTCGTTCCTGACGATGGTTACCTATCTGTTGCCTTTCAATTATGTAGGGAAGCAAATGTACTATTCATAGCAGATGAAATCCAAACCGGATTGGGGCGAACCGGCCGGATGCTCGCCTGTGATCATGAATACGTGCACCCCGATATTTTAATCTTAGGGAAAGCTCTGAGTGGTGGAACACTGCCTGTGTCAGCCGTTCTGGCAGATGACCAAATTATGCTCACGATAAAGCCCGGTGAACACGGTTCTACATACGGAGGCAATCCATTGGCCTGCAAGGTGGCTATCGCAGCACTTCAAGTGCTGAAAGATGAAAATCTGGAGGAAAATGCGGCGATTCAAGGTGCTTATTTCCGTGATCAGCTCAACTGCCTGCGACATCCGCTGGTTAAATTGGTAAGGGGAAAGGGTTTGCTCAACGCCATTGTGGTGGACCATCCGAATCCGGATGCCGCTTGGGAATTATGCTTACGACTTAAAGAAAACGGCCTACTGGCTAAACCCACTCATGGCGACAAAATACGCTTTGCACCGCCATTAATCATCAGCAGGGCTCAAACAGATGATTGTCTTGCGATTATTGAAAAAAGCTTAAGAGAACTATGATCTTCTGAACAATATGAAAAATGATTTCCATCGATTGTTGTCAGTGTCTGGATCGGGAACTGTTTTTCTGCGTCAAGCGTTAATTCCCCAATATACGTAGTGCGAAAAGTGGGGAAGTAGAGGTTGTTTCCGGGTCATCTATGAACAATGGGTTGCAGGGCTTCGTTCAGAGGCTGACTAAATTATTAAAATCGCAAAAAACACCCAACAAGTGCTTTAATGAGAATCTATTAATATTATAAACAGTACTGGCAAATTGGATACGCTAAAAGCCGTAAAAATTCTAAAGCCCTGAGACCTGCCGCACGTAGGTATGTAAAAGTAAAACTGCCCCCTGGCATTGCGATAGTGATTAATTAATGTATATTTTAGCCGTTTTATAAAAAAATATATAAAATGTATGGAAGTTTAAAAATACTTTCATATACTTGTGCTGCCAATGTAGTATAGACATTTTCATTAACAGAGGAAGGAATTATATGGGAGCAATTATATATTTTTAAACATACTATATTAATGTCGTCCTGTGAACAATTATCGGATGAACGTCTATTGGAGCTAATAGCCCAAAACAACGAAAAAGCATTTAATACGCTATACAATCGTTATTGGGAAAAATTACTTCAAGTAGCCACCTATAAAACACAGGATATCATGGAGGCTGAAAATATCGTTCAGGATTTATTTGTTTCTCTTTGGAAAAGGCGGGCAGATTTAGATATTCGAGGTGATTTTAGTCATTATCTGCTGGTATCTGTTAAATACCGGGTTATAAAAGTGCTCAATAAACAACGATCACGACGTCTTTATGAAGAACGAAGCATAAACAGTGTAGATTTGTTAGACAATACTACACAGCAGTTACTTGATTTTCGTGAATTGCAACAGCAGTTGGAAGCATTAGTTGGTGCGCTTCCGGAAAAAATACAGCTTATCTACAGAATGAATAAAGAAGAGGGGAAAAGCTATAAAGAAATCGCATCAACCCTGAATATGAGTGAGAAAGCGGTGGATGCGCACCTGGTAAGAGTAAAAAAGAGATTGTGGAGTTCCTTAAGTAATTTTTTGTCTGTATTTTTGCTGTAATTTATAAGTATTTTAATAATATACCTATAATTTTCTTTATATCCATAGATATTTATTGAATTGTATTAAAATAATTTAATTTTTTTTAACTTTTTTTGAAGGTTTTTAATTTTTAAAGGTACTTGTTGTAAAAACAGGTACTGAATGGCACAGGAAAAAGATAGGCAACATTTGCAGGACTTGGCTCACAAGTGGTTAAAAGGGACAATTACCCCTAGTGAGCAGCAAGAGTTTGATCACTGGTTTAGCCAGCTAGAAGATGACCCTATATATATACCTTCAAATCTGGCAAATTCTTCAAAGGCCATGCGCAGGGCCATTTTAATCCGGGTCTATAAAGAGGCGGGTATTCGCCAAAAATCCTTAATTAATAGTAAAATGGGTAAATTCGCCGCCGTAGCTGCCATGCTATTATTAATTGGTGGATTTGCGTTTTATTTTTTTGGAAAGCAAAAGCATTCTACAATAAAAAGGACAGTTGTGCAGGCCAACAAAATCTTGCCGGGAGGTAATAAGGCAGTTCTGGTATTGGCCGATGGCCAGGCGATCCATTTGGATTCAAGTAAGAATACCATTGTCATTAATAATGAAAGTGTTCGATATGATGATGGTTCACTTGTTGGGAAAGCAAAATGGAAAGACCACCTAAATAAGATGGATTTAAACCCCCGATCCTGCAGTACCATTTTTACGCCAAAAGGTGGCCAATACCACATTATTTTGCCCGATAGTTCTGCTGTATGGCTCAACGCTTCATCCAAACTTACGTACTCTAATTATTTTAGTGTGGATAACCGGGAGCTAATTTTAGAGGGAGAAGCTTATTTTGAAGTTAAGCATGGAAAAAAGCCATTTATTGTTAAAACGAATGCGCAGGAGGTTTATGTATTAAGTACTGACTTTAACATAAGCGCCTATGAGGATGAGGAAGAGACCAGAACCACCTTAGTCCATGGAAAAGTAAAGGTGCATCCCAAAAATAAGCCTATTGAAGAGTCTGACCTTTTGTTACCGGATCAACAGGCCGTATTATCTCATGGAAATTTAATTACGAAAAGTATAAATGTAAAACAGGAGATTTCATGGAAATCTGGCATATTTGATTTTACAGGCATGGGCCTTCCTCAGGTGCTGCATAATCTGAAGCGGTGGTATGATTTAAAAATTACCTATCAGGGGTCTATTCCGCAAATGAGATTTTGGGGACACATCAGCATGCAAAATAATTTAGATCAGGTGCTGAAAATATTGGAAAGTGCACAAGTGAAATTTAGGATGGGTCCTGATAGGCAGTTAATGATTATAAACGACGGGAAAGGAGGTTAGGATGAATAACAGATAAATTTACTCCATACATTAATAAATTAAGGATAAAAAGCAGGAAAGGCTCCGACCCCTTCCCTGCCAACATTCGGATATTCATCATTTATCAAAGGAATTAATAAACAAAATTTGTTCATATCCAAACTCAACAAAGTTAATGAAAAGATCTATATGGTTGTTAGTTATGAAAATAACATCCTTTTTGATGCTAGTTGGCTGTTTGCATCTTAGTGCAAAAACGATGTCACAGACTGTCACGCTAGTGGTGAAAGACAAACCACTGAGTGATGTATTGGAAATTATTGAGAAGCAAACCGGTTACCTCGCTTTTTCAAGCGAGGAGGTGTTGAAGTATGCTAAGCCTATTACAATTAGCATATTGCACTTGCCACTTGCCCAGGCGATGGATAAATTGTTTGCCAATCAACCCTACGTCTACGAGATAGACCAAAAAAATATTTTGATTCATTTGAAGACTGATGGTTTTCTGGAATCACCTAAACCCGTCCAGCCCCGGTATATAACCGGTTCCGTGACTGACAGTACCGGAGCTCCTCTAAAAGGGGCTACGGTAGTTGTCCTCGGAAAAAATAGAGCTGTCATTACTGCGGATGCAGGAAATTTTAGGATAGCGGCTGATCCAGGAGACAAATTACAAGTTTCTTTTATCGGCTATGAAACCAGGATACTAAGTGTAACTGGAAGCACTTTGCTCAATGTAGTTTTAAAAGAGCTATCCAATCAATTGGATGATATCATTGTGGTGGGTTACGGAACCCAGAAAAAAGAGACCGTGACGGGTGCCGTCTCCCAAGTAGGCGAGGAGGTATTTACCAACAGGCCTCTGGTACAAGCTGCCCAGGGATTACAGGGAAAGATACCCAATTTAAATATCACCTATTCGGATGGGGTTCCGGATCGTGGAGCAAATTTTAATGTCCGTGGTACGACTTCTATCAATGGTGGTTCACCATTAATTCTGATTGATAACGTTCCTGGCGATATTCGCCTCATAAATCCAGAAGATATCGCCTCGGTTACTGTTTTAAAAGATGCCGCCTCGGCCGCTATTTATGGTGGGAAAGCAGCTTTTGGGGTAATATTAGTGACTACAAAAAATGGCAAAGCTGGCGAAGCCAAGGTAAGGTATTCAAACAATATTGGCCTGATGAGGCCTACCAAACTGCCTCAAGCTGCCTCCGCCCTGGATGCTGCCGAAATTCAAAATGAAGCATACAAAGGTTGGAACGGCGCCTATAATGCATCATTAAATAATACAATTGATTATCTAAAGCAACGCCAAGCCGATCCTACATTGCCTGAATTGACAACAGATGCTGCCGGGAAATGGATTAGCGGGGCTAACATAGATTGGTATGATAAATTTTACAACAAAAACCAGCATTTTGACAAGCAGTATCTTTCGGTGTCTGGGGGAACTGATAAAACTAAATATTATCTTTCTGCAGGATATACTAACCAAACAGGTACATTTAAAGTAAATACTGACAACCTGGACCGATATACCATTGACATGCGGTTAGATCAGCAAATTAAACCTTGGCTCACAGTGGCAGAAAACCTGCAGCTTGTGCAAAGCCAATATGACAGCCCAAATCGCTTATCAAATGCCCTAACAGTATATCGCTACCTTTCTTTATTTGGAAGTTCTTATGATGCTATTTATACACCTAACGGAAATTATACGGAAGGAGGGGCCTATGTATTTGGAAGTCTTAATAATGGCAGTTTTGATAATACCACCACCAGACAAGTCAAAAATTTATTGGCTTTACGAACCAATTTTTTTAATAACAAGTTGCATATAAATGCTGAATACTCGGTCTTATATGGGAGTGTAGGCAACCAGGTGCAAAACTTTAAGACGGCATATGAACCCAGTTTTGGAGTCATAGACAGCTTGGGTGGTACGGATTATTTTTCTGAAAATAATACCCAAAACCTGGACCATAACATCAACCTGTACGGAGACTATTCGCAGGATATAGGTGATCACCATTTTAAGATATTGGCTGGTTTTAATCAGGAACTCACCACATACAATTACACGTATATGCGAAGAAATGGAAATATGGTCAATGGGCTTTCTTCCATAAATTTAACCAATAGCGACATTTATACCTTATCTGATAGTCGTAACGCAGTAGCATTGCGCGGGGCTTTTGGTCGTTTCAATTACGATTTCAATGGTAAGTATTTAGTTGAGTTTAATGGTCGGTATGACGGCACTTCCCGCTTTCCTAAATCAGACCGGTTTGGTTTCTTCCCATCCGCATCAGCAGGATGGGTGCTGACAAAAGAAAAATTTTTCGACAACATTTCAAAAGATATCATTAATGAAATTAAAATCAGGTCTTCATACGGGGTATTGGGCAACCAGGCACTAAGTGACCCATATCCTTATATCCAAAGTATGTCCGTTGTCAAGGGAAGTTATGTGTTCGATGGGTTAACCCAGCTGCAGACTTCAGCGCCGGGCATTGTTGCCTCCGACCTCACGTGGGAGCGGGCTGCGACATTTGATGTTGGGGCAGATATTAACGCCTTATCCAACCGTTTTACACTTGGGTTTGACTGGTACCAACGGAATACTACCGATATGCTGACAAAAGGTAAAACCCTTCCAGAGGTCTTAGGGACATCGGAGCCGCAGGAAAATGCAGCTAATCTTTCTACCAAAGGCTGGGAATTTTCCTTGGAATGGAAAGATCGTTTTAAAGTTGGAAGCAAACCTTTTACCTACACCATTAACTTGGTATTATCTGATTATAAAGCCAAGATTACCAAATTTGATAATCCTTCTAAATTGCTGAGTGATTATTATGTGGGCCAGACGCTCGGTGAGATATGGGGCTACAATACCCCAGGGTTTTTCAAAACGGATGATGAATACCTTTCTTCTGCCGATCAGTCAAAAGTATCAAGCATTGAATACGCTGCCAGTGGCCATCCTTTGGCGGGTGATATTAAATATGAAGACCGGGACAATAGTGGCGCTATTGATTATGGTGATAATACCGTTGATAAACCCGGTGATCGCTACGTGATTGGAAATACGACCCCTCGTTATTCGTTTGGTGCTAACTTTAATTTTGACTGGAATGGTTTTGATCTGAATGTATTTTTTCAGGGTGTAGGGAAGCGGGATTTTTGGCCCGGCGCTGAGTCTGGGATATTTTGGGGAAGTTATAATCGCTGGAATCAGCCCATTTACCAAAATATGGTAGATAATTATTGGACACCTGATCATATAGATGCCTATTATCCTAGGCCCAGAGCTTATTTGGCGCTCAGTAGTGGGCGGTCACTGTATGCGGCGCAGACCCATTACCTTCAAAATGCAGCCTATGTGCGATTAAAAGATGTGACATTGGGGTATACATTCACCATGAAAAAATACACGGAAAAATTGGGGAATACCACTGTGCGGGTGTTCTTTAGTGGATATAACCTTTATGAATGGACTTCCCTGAGCGATGTGTTTGATCCGGAGGGACTGAATGCAGATGCCTCCAACACGTCTGCTGGAAGTGGTTTTCTATACCCCCAGCAACGCACTTATACATTTGGTTTGGATATTAACTTCTAATTTGAGGGAAATGAAAGCAAATAAAGTAATAATAAACATGTTAATTTTGGCAATAGGGACGTTAGTTTTTGCGTGTAACGATAAGTTTATGGATCGTTATCCGGAAACCCAAATGTCTGGAGAGGCCTTTTTTAATTCAGAATCTGACCTTAAACAATATTGCAATAGTTTTTATTCTCCAATTCTGCCGGGGGCTAACATCTATACGGATGACAATAATAGCGATAATGTGGATATGTCTACTCTTAGTGAGGAGATGACTGGGACACGCACCGTGCCGTCCACCAGTGGCGCTTGGGGGTGGGGAGATCTGAGAAATATTAATTATTTTTTGGAACATTATAATAAGGCAGCTATTTCAGATACCCTAAAAAACCATTATGCGGGTGTGGCCCGTTTTTTCCGCGCATTTTTCTATTTCAATAAGTTAAAAACTTTTGGTGCGGTTCCCTGGTATTCGTCAACACTCGGTACCACAAGCGACGATCTCTATAAAGCGCGTGATCCGCGCAATGTGGTAGTTGATTCCATCGTTGCCGATCTTGACTTTGCTATCCGTTGGGTAAGCCGTACCCACACAAATACTTATATTACCCGTTGGGCGGCTTTGGTACTCAAAAGCAGGATATGTCTTTATGAAGGTACATGGGAAAAATACCATAGTGAAGACGCATTTGGGGTGTCAGGATCTGATGGTTCCAATTATCTTCGATTGGCAGCGGATGCAGCTTACGAGGTGATGATCAACGGCGGCTACTCCTTATATAATACAGGAAAGCCTACCCAGGATTATGGCGATTTATTTGCTATGGAGAGTGCAGACCTGGGAGAAGTAATCTTGGCCAGGGAATATGTTACAGGATTAGCAGCGCATAATTCGAATGCTCAATTTATTTCTGCAACACTGGGAAATCCAGGTTTGACGAAAGACCTGATTGAGTCTTACCTGACTAAGGATGGATTGCCGTTTTCATTGGTTTCAAATTACAATGTATTAGAGTTTCCGCAGGAAACCGCTAACCGGGACCCAAGGCTTGCGCAAACTATTCGTACACCAGGTTATAAAAGAAGGGGTGGTACAACCTTGCAAATTCCTGATTTCAAATCCACGCTAACAGGGTATCAATGTGTCAAATTTGTAACTGAGGCAGAAAATGATGGAAATATGGCCAGTACTAATGATTTGCCTATTTTTCGTTTGGCAGAAGTTATGCTCAATTATGCCGAAGCGAAAGCAGAGCTAGGTAACTTCAGTGCGGCTGATGCTGCGATATCTTTAAATCCTATACGTAAGAGAGCCGGAATGCCAGATTTTGACATCAACGTAGCGAGTGACCCACTATTAATTTCGCAGTACGATAAAAATCATGATCCGTTGATTTTGGCTATCCGAAGAGAGAGGCGTGTAGAGTTGGCCATCGAAGGTTTCAGAAAAGATGACCTGATGCGCTGGGGTGAAGGACAAAGCTTGTCTAAATCTTTCCGGGGAATGTATTTCTCTGAATTTGGCAATAAAGATTTTAATGGGGATGGTATGGTAGATTTCGGTATATATGCTGATCCTACGAAGGTATCAGGCCCGGTTTCTACCATTCAATACCTATATTTAGCCAGTAGCCCGGCAGTAGCCCCAAGCTATGTGCTCAGTCAGTCTGACCATGGGACTTTAAACATTCATCCCTATCAATCCAGGGCATTTTACGAATCCAGGGACTATCTTGATCCCATGCCTACCAACGAAATATTGTTAAATCCGAAGTTAACACAAAACCCGGGCTGGGAAGACGGTAATTAATATAACAAATAAATTAAAGGAGAATAAGATGAAATATTTTTGGATTTATGGAATATTGCTGTTCCTTGAATTAGGCATAAATGCTTGTTCTAAGAGCTCGGGGGATGGAGATGCTAAACCTGCCGACCCTGAGGAGAACCCGGAAATAGTGGAAGCGGTTCCTATTTCCATCAATTTTCCGGAAGCAAATTTTACAAATCCGGATTCGATTTATAACAAGTCGAAAGCTTCATATGCTATTTTAAACCGGTTTGTACAATTATTAAATGCAACACCCAAGGGCGATTCAGTTTTTATATCTATCTACCTTTTGAACCATGACCGGGTCATTAAAGCTTTGCAAAATGCAGGAAACCGAGGTGTATTATTGCATTTACTGGTAGATAGTAGCCGATCGGAAAGTGTAGCCGATAATATTGCTGCATATTCTACACTGGCTAAACTTAAAAATACCGACTACTCGGTGGTTCGCAGTAGTTTGATGGTAAGTGCTGATGAGCATGCTATAGATCATAATAAGTTTGCGGTCTTTTCTTCGGTGCTTACACCAGTGGGTAAAAAGAACTACGTGGTTTTTCAAACGTCTAATAATATGACAGAGATACAATGTACTTATTTTCAGGATAATGTAATAGTTCAAAACGAAGGTTTATATGACGCATTTCGGCTGTTATGGCATGACATAAGAAAATACGCAAAAGCAAATATGGACAAGTATACCTACCGGGAATTTGACGATCCAACGGCCGGGCTTCACGGATATTATTTTCCGAAGATTAAAAATGGAACTTATTTCGATCCAGACCCTGTTGTAGACCTGCTCAACCAGATAACGGATCCTTCCAAAACTGCCGTCAGGATAATGATGTTTAATTGGTCTGCAGCCAGAGTAACCATTGTCAACAAATTAGCTTCCTTGCTTGACCAAGGCGCAATTGTGCAAGTGATGGTCAATGCTGACAATCCGGAAACGATATTGGGCCCAATACGCGACCTTGCAAATAAAGGCGCTTTTATCCGGATATTTCCTATTAAATCGGGTAGCATTGTAAAGAACATTCACTCTAAACATATGCTAATTGATGGAGTTATGAATGGAAAAAGTGCCAGCGTTATTGCTACTGGTTCAGAAAATTATACAATAGGTGCGCTTAAACAAAATAACGAAACGCTGTTAACGGTATGGAATAGTCCCCTCTTTACTCCTTATGTAAATAATTATAACGCTATCAAAAACTTATAGAAGGTTTAAAATATTTAAAAAGTCACAATATGAAATATATGCAATTTATAAAGGCTGTACTGTGCCTGTGCTTAAGCTTGGTCATTGTAGTTGCTTGTGATGATAAAGATTTTAGTGGGTTAGGTCCTGTGCCCATAAAAATAAGTAGTTCTGCAACATCGGCCGTGCTTAGTAGTGAAAATGAAAGCAGCGATGCGATAGCATTTAAATGGGAGTTGGAAAATGTGCCAGAAGCTGATGCAGGAGCATTGACGTATTATCTTCAGTGGGACCGTAAGGGTAATGATTTTAAAGGAGCCAATCAGCGTCCTATCGGCAATGGTATATTTCAATATACTTTTAGCGTAGTAGAATTGAATGCTGCGTTGTCACCTATTTATGGTGGGGGTAATCAAATTGATCTGGACGTCCGACTTTATGCAGTAAATCCTAATGGGTCTGCTGCCAACACCTATTACTCAAATACGATACCGGTAACAGTAACAACCTATCGTACAAATTATGTTGTGGTAACTGGATTTATGGCTAATCCTACGGGTGGCGATATTCCAGAATATGGAACAACCAATTCCTATGCCGGTGGAATCACAGTTCAACATAAAGGGGGGTATGAATATATTCAATTAATGGCATTGGAAGATATTGATTTTTCAAAAACACCTTATTCAGTCGTAACTTCAAATAATGGAAGTGTCACCGCTAAGGGATGGGCTGAAGGAAATGCGATCACCCATAAATTTGACTTGACTTCGGGTTTTGCGACAAAAGGGTCATATTTTTATGTCGGGGGGTCTTCTGAGGTAATCTGTGGTTATAGTTCAAAAGGATTGAGTACCGACATCAGTGGAGCTAATTGGGTCCGGGTCCAAAATATTAACGTGGGCGATGAATCAGTGGTTACTGGCGATGGTTTTGGGAATTCAATTGCCGGAATATTAGGAAACGATGCGACAGCAGGATCAGGTAATGCTGATGGTATTGCGGTCTTTTACGGTACTGATGTCACTGAAAGTTCGGTACCCGTGGATGCTATATTTTATGGGCAGATAGTAGGTACCGGTGTGATCAATAGCAGTAAGGGCTGGGGGTACCGTGTTACCGATAATGACCACTATTCCCTGACTGATCCTCAGACAGGACTTGCACAACCTTTCTTTGGCGCCGGGTCCAATACCTACATTTATCTGCCAGCCTTGGATGGTGGCTTTCAGAAGTTAGCAGGTACTATTGACGATAGCGGTAAGTGGGTTAGCCCACGCATCCCTACCAATGTTAAGTTAGTTTATAATTCGCCCATAACGGATATAGAGTCAGGCGGGAGCAAATTAATCAACTAAATATGGAAAGGTTATTTTACGGACTGAAGCTAGCGAGCTTGTTGTTTTATATTATCATAAGTTTTGCTTATTGTGCGAAAAGCGATGGTGCAGTAAACGATGTGAACTCCGGTGGTACTCCTCTACAGGAAAAGCCCGATACCAGTGAACTAACAAAAATTATTTTTCACAAAACAGATTTTATAAAAGATTTTTTATCGGATACAGTTATTCAAATAACCAATGGGTTACAAGAGACTCGTATTGATTTCATCAAGAAGAGCGGTTCGCGCATGAAAATGCTTATCCTTAAGGTAGACCTAAAACAGACAGGTTTGGGGCTTCAAGCGCTTGTTCCTTTTGGTGAAAAAAAGTTTGGGAGGCAGCCCATTACCCAAATGGCTGCCTCCAACGAAAAGGCAGGCACAAAAATTCTGGCTGCTATCAATGGAGATTTTTTTAATTTAACCACCGGAGAGCCGCAAAGTGTACTGGTGGTGGATGGAGTTGTTCTGAAAGAGACGAGGGATACCAAGGCCAGGACTTTTGTAGGTACGTATCCGGATGGTACCCTGGTGCTGGGTGGGCTGGGGTTGGATGGAAAAGAAATGGACGTCGATTTTACACGTTTACAGCAAGCAGTTGGAGGCAATGAGCGGTTAATCATTGACCATAAGCGAGCACTTTTGGCTACTACAAGCTTGGAGTTGGATGAACACCCGCGAACCGCCATAGGTTATACCGATGACAGGGTGTTGTATGCGCTGGTCATAGATGGAAGGCAGATGGGTTGGTCTATGGGGACTACAGTTGCAGATCTTCAGGATATTTTTTATGCATTAAATACCTATATGGCTATTAATATGGATGGCGGCGGATCTACTACTTTAGCTTTAAGAAAAAAAGAAATAGCCCAATGGGTCATACAAAATAAGCCATCCGATGGTTCAGAACGTGCTGTTGGTGATGGATTAGGTATAGTACTAAAAGAACGATATAGTAAGTAGGTAACCTTAGTTCATTTTTTTACAAAAATAAATTTAGCAGATTCAATTATGATATTATTTTCAAAAAAGTTTTTGTGTGTAATTTTTTTAGTATCCTGTGGGAAGGGTGGGGGAGATAATCCAATAAAAGACACAGCTGAAGGAAGTGATGAGCCCGTTATTACGGGCTTAACCTATAAAAATCCTGTTTTTCAGCCTATTCTTGCTGATCCAAGTGTGATAAAGGCTGGAGATACGTTTTATGCCTATGGCACACAGGATGATTGGGGTGATGGTAAAGGGTCACGATTGGTTCCAGTTATTAAATCAAAAGACCTGATAACCTGGAGTGTT
Organism: bacterium A37T11; assembly: GCA_900109895.1. Classification (GTDB taxonomy): domain Bacteria; phylum Bacteroidota; class Bacteroidia; order Sphingobacteriales; family Sphingobacteriaceae; genus A37T11. The sequence goes on along the minus strand of FOBR01000025.1, from coordinate 55,898 downwards.
GTGGGAAATGCATTTGCAACTCGTCCAAGTTGGAAAACGAGCGGAGGTATTTGGGCGCCTGACATTAATTATTTTAATAGCAAATATTACTTATACTATGCCCTTTCCACTTGGGGAGATACTAATCCTGGTATAGGGGTAGCCCTTTCGGATAAACCCGAAGGGCCATTTCAGGACCAGGGAAAATTATTTGACACACAAAGTATCGGAGTTCCAAACTCGATCGACCCAACAATTTTTGAAGACGATGGCGTGCGATACCTGATCTGGGGTAGTTTTAGCACGGCATCGACTCAGGGAATTCACGGTGTGCAGCTAGTTAGTGACGGTCTTAGTATCATTCCTTCAAGCAAATTTAAGATTGCCGCAGGCGATTTCGAAGCCCCCATGATCTATAAACGTAGGGGCTACTATTATTTTTTCGGATCCAAGGGAGGATGTTGCGATGGGGCCGGGAGTACCTATCACGTTATGGTAGCGCGTTCGGGTAGTCTTAAAGGTCCATATTTAGATAAGGCTGGTAATGATATTGCCCAAAACGGCAACGGAACGATCTTGATAGATGGTGGTAATTCATTTGTTGGCCCTGGGCATAACGCACATATTGTAACGGATGACAAGGGCACAGATTGGTTTTTATACCATGCCATATCGATTGCCAATCCAAAATTAGCGAACGGCACAACCCTGCGGGCTTTGATGCTTGATAAACTTACTTGGGAGAATGACTGGCCTGTCATCAAAGATAAAAAGCCGAGTAGTACACTTCAGTCAGCTCCTAATTTTAACAATACAACACCTTAGCCACAGGAATTTTCGCGGGAAGAAGAAATTTATGATAAATAATAAGCCAGCTACAGGTTAGTCGGTTCATGTATTTGCTCCCTCAACGGTAGCAAACATAATTTGTGAATTTAACATACTGGATTTGCTGGATAATCCAATTAATAAGAGCCACGTACTACCATTGATGCGGTAATGTCGCTCATCCATGTAAGTTCCCGGATGTATATTCTAAAGCAATAATTTCAACGATAAAAGTGCCAGAAATTTTCTGATGGATACCTAATTTGCTGTTTTATGCATTTTATTATTAATTAAGCCTAAATTTAACATGAAAATTGCATATATGATGTATATAATGCATAATTTATCGTTTTTTGTTATTAATTATTCATAAAAATGCAAATAGTTAAAAATATTTTAATTAAATTTGTAATAATTTTTATAATATATCTTATTTATTGATAAAAAGTAAGTTTAAACAGATGTTATTTACGATTTTATTTTAATAAATTGTTTTTTAATTAAAATTTATAAATAGTTATGGGTAGAAAATTGTACAGCTTAGTCTTTGGGATGGTGTTTTTAATGTTTAGCGCCCGCTCTCAGCAAAGATCGGTTTCCGGCACGGTTACCGATATTAACGAAGGAAAGGCATTACCAGGCGTAACAGTTTCCGTTCAGGGCACAAGTTCAGCAGTACAAACCGATGCTTCCGGGCACTATAGCATTACTGCCAGTTCAGGGGCGACCTTGGTATTTACTTTTGTTGGGATGGAAACTCTGAGGGTGCCAGTTAATAATGGAAGTATAATAAATGCAGTCCTTAAAAAAGCAGCTTCTAATTTAGATGAAGTAGTGGTGACAGCATTGGGTATTAAGCGGCAGGAGCGATCGCTGGGTTACACAGCCCAAACAGTTTCTTCTGCAGACCTAAATGCAAATAAACAGCCGAATGTTTTAAATGCCATGCAGGGCAAAATTGCGGGTGTCACCATCAGTAGTACCGGTGGAGCACCCGGACAGGGTACAAGGATACAAATACGTGGAATAAATTCAATAGATCCCGAAAAGGCAAATCAGCCTTTGTTTGTCATCGACGGGTTATTAATGGATAACAATACTTCGATTCAGGGTACAGGTGCTTCTGGTCGCGGAATGAGTAATCGTGCGGTGGATATTAATCCAGAAGATATTGCCTCTATAAATATTTTAAGAGGTGGTGCAGCCACTGCTCTGTATGGACTGCGTGGTGCTAATGGGGTTGTTGTGATCACTACAAAGTCAGGTAAATCTGGATCGGTACAGATCAATTATCAGGGGATAGCAGGTTTTGAAAACGTGAATAAATATCCAGAAGTGCAGGATATCTATTCGCAAGGGTGGCATGGAGAATACGATCCGAATAGTTTTTGGCCCTCCTGGGGACCTACGGTCGAGGAAGCCAAAGCGCTGGATCCCACTCATCCTGCTCATTTATATAAAATGTCAAACGCATTCCAAACGGGCAACCAGTACCGGAATAACTTGACGTTTTCCGGTGGATCCGAAAAGATGAACTTTTTGTCATCGCTATCGCAACTAAATCAAAATGGGGTGATGCCTGCGTCTGATTTTAAAAATTATCAGGGACGGATAAATACCACGTACAAACCGAGTGAAAAATTCACAGCAGGAGCTAGCCTGAACGTGACAAATTCAGGAGGAAACCGTAGTAATGCAGGGCGATACATTGAAGAACTCACCTACTGGTCTCCCCGGCATGATATCAATGATTACATCAATGAAAACAACACAATGCGTACCTATGGTACGACCACTAATCCGCGTTATGTGGCGGAAACAAATTTATTTAGGGATGATGTGCTGCGCATGCTGGGAAATGTGAATTTCTCATATCAGCCGCTCAAATGGCTCAATTTCTCATATCGCCTTGGTTTGGATGCGTATCGGGATAACCGACGGAATACCGCACCGGGGTTTCAGGATCTGGTAGGGGAACTAAAGGTAGGCGACAATGGGTCTCTTCAATATCCGGGTTATGGGATCATCAATGTGTATAGCAACAAATTCCGCACCCTAAACAGTACCTTCATTGTAAGTGCAGATCATAAATTTTCAAATGATTTTTCAGGAACATTAAGATTAGGTCACGAGCTATACGACCGCAACATCACGCAGGATGGAACTGATGGTTCTAACTTAACCATTTATGATTGGTTTGAACTGCAGAATGCAAAATTCCTGGAAGCCAGTACCTATATGGAAAAATATCGGTTAATGGGTGTTTTTGGCGAGTTGTCACTTAATTACAAGGATTATCTGTACCTCACCATAACCGGCAGAAACGACGTCACCTCCTCCCTTTTAAGTCCTAATAATTCGTTCTTTTATCCCTCGGCCAGTCTGAGTTACATTCTCTCAGACCATGTTCACCTTCCAGAGGTAATTAGCAATACAAAAGTGCGCTTTTCATACGCCCGGATAGGAAAAGACGCGGATCCTTATTCCACCAGTACAGGATTTGCCGCGTATACGGGGTTGCCCACGGGTTATACTGGTTTCACAAGACCAAAATTGCTTGGTGACCCGGCGCTGAAACCTGAATTTACGGATACCTATGAAGCAGGCCTGAGCATGACTTTTTTTAAAGGCCGTTTGGGCTTTGATGCCAATTATTACCATTCGTTGAGTAAGGACCAGATAATAAAAATTCCGGTATCTTCTACCATCGGATATGTAACAGCAGCTGTAAACGCTGGGAGCCTTCGTAATCAGGGTATTGAGTTAACGGTGAACGCATCACTCTTAAAGTCTCCGGATTTTACGTGGGAAACGACCTTAAATTTTTCAGCAAACCGTAATAAGGTTGTGTCGTTGAGACCAGACTTGAAACAGATCACGGCAGGTTCCGAGTTTGGATATTTGAGCTCAAATGTGTCGATGATCCTGATTCCGGGAGAACCCTACGGGGAGCTTTATGGAAGGGCATTTAAACGGTATTATACAGAAGATGAAATTAAAGCAGGCTTGGATAAGGGAAAGGAGATAGACAAAAAAAGGCCCCTTTTGATCAGTGCGGATGGTTTTCCAATATTGGAAAATGTGGCCGATACCAAGAAATTGGGTAATACGCAACCAGATTGGATTGGCGGTTGGATGAATTCCATTACGTATAAACAATGGTCTTTTTCCATTTTGTTTGATGCTCAGGTAGGACAGGATCGCTACAATCAATTGGCTAACTTCTATTCGGCTTTCGGAATCGCTAAAAGTACTGAAAACCGGAACGACCACAAGGTATTTGAAGGAGTATTGGCTGATGGCACCACCAATACTAAAGAGGTTTGGCTTGGGCAGGGTGTGGATCCGTCGACAGGTCGGAATTATGGCGACGGGTATTATCGGTTAATTGACCGAGGGAACTCGGAAAAATTCGTGGAAGACGCATCATGGTTTCGTTTACGTTCTGCATCTATTGGTTACACCTTTCCGAATAGCTGGATAAAAAGCAGTTTTTTTAAAAAAGTGCAGGTTTCGGTAACCGGCAATAATTTGTTTCTATGGACCGGTTACACGGGCTTTGATCCAGAAAGTACCACTACCAATAGTGGGTCCAACGTGGATGCTTTTTCCGGGATGACCTACCCGGCGGTGCGTAGTTTTTTGTTTACCCTTAATGTTGGCTTCTAAGAATGACGATCATGAAAATACGTGCTAATTTAATAAAAATTGTTTACGCGATCATAGCCCCATTGCTTCTGCAGGGATGCGGAGATTATTTTGACCTGAACGATAATCCAAACCTTGTGCAAAATCCTCCTATCAATGCACTGCTTTCTACGGCTACGCAGAAAGCCGGGCTTAATACACAGCGTTTTGGTGCGCTTGATGCACCCTACGTGCAATACACGGCAAGCCCTACGGCAGGTGCCGCTTCCGATACTTACCAGATTACAGACAATTCCTCACAATGGAATAACGTGTATTATGCAATGTCAGATCTGTATGATATGATCAACAAGGCTAAGGAGCTTGGTGCCACAGATCATCAGGCGGTTGGCGAACTTCTTTTGGCCTATCAGTTGGGGTTCGTGGCAGATACTTGGGGCAGTGCTCCCTATTCGGAAGCATTGGGAGCTTCTAAAGTATTGACACCGGCATTTGACTCAGAAGAATCGCTGTACCAAACCTCGCTCAAATTGATCGATGAAAGTATAGCGTTATTGAACAAGACGGATGCAACGGTCACATTAGATTCCGCCAATGACTTGATCCATCAGGGAAAGAAAGCTGCCTGGATCAAAACGGCCTATGGAATCAAATCCCGTTTTCTGAATAAGGTATCAAAGAAATCATCCTACGACCCAAATTCGGTGCTGAGTGCCCTTGAAAGCTCTTATGCATCCGAAGCCGATGAGGCGAAGATGGGTTTATTCGACGGGAACAATCCTTGGGCCCAATTGGCCATTGACAATAATAACCAATTGCTGGGGGGGTGGCTTTCGGATAATTTCATCAATCATCTAAACGGTACGAAGTATGGTATCGTTGATCCCAGGATTTCAAAGATTACCGACAAGACAGTAAATGGTGATTATGTCGGTACCCGAAACGGCCAGGGAAATGTGGGTGCAGCCAATACCATACACGATGAATGTTATATTAGCCTGAATAGTATTTTAACCAATAAAACAGCACCGATTTATATTTTGACTTTTGCCGAGCTCAAATTGATTGAGGCTGAAGCAGCATTCAGGGCTGGTGACAAGTTTCGGGCCTATACCGCTTATCTAGCCGGTATTAAGTCAAATATGGATAAGCTCGGTGTCGCCACTGCCGACAGGGACGCTTATATGAAGAATCCAATGGTGGCTGTAGGGTCATCAAATTTAACACTGGACCTAATCTTTAAAGAAAAATACGTAGTGACTTACTTAAGCCCGGAAGCGTGGAACGATATGAGACGCCACGATTATGAATACAAAGATTTCCAAATGCCAGTAGGTGCATCGTCTTATCTTCCCAATTTTATCAGGAGGATTGCTTATCCGGCCGATGAGCGGAATGAGAATGGCAGCAATGTACCACCCGAATTTTCGCTCGATTCGCCGCTTTGGTGGGATCAATAAGATGTAACCAGCAAAAAGTGCATAAAAATGCATTGTTTGCTGGTTAAAATTTGATATTATTAATATTTATGGATAGTTAAATGCATTTTTATTCCTATTTAATAAAAATAACTCATAAAAATGCATCTAATTCAAAATTTTTTTCTTAAAATTGTACCTCCAATCATAGCATCTGTTGCCGAGTGTACCGGATGATATGTGTCGCGAATTTAATCTTGTTAACAATGTTCGGCAATAGAATTTTCATTGCATTTATATGGCTGCTATTTTCATTCAATCTATTGTATGCGCAATCGTTGGATATGGAGACGATCACATCTTATCCATTTCCTTCCGAACTGACTTCAGCAGCCACCGGCTCCAGGATTGCCTTGGCGATTAATGAGCGGGGCAAGCGGAATATTTACGTTGCGGAAGGCCCCGATTTTCAATTGCGGAAGTTGACCGCATATGATCAGGACAACGGCGATGAGATCACAAGTGTTTGCCTGTCTTTTGACGGTCAGCGGGTGGTCTATGTAAAAGGGGGCGACCATGGTGCTTATGATGAAAGTGTACCCAGAAACCCCTCATCTTTACCCTTAGAACCAAAAGTCCAAATCTGGAGCATTCCTTTTGCCGGGGGTACTCCTGTGTTGCTGGCTGATGGCGATTATCCGGTGTTATCGCCCGATGGGAAGACGGTAGTTTTTGCGGAACAGGGACAAATATGGCGGGCGCCGGTTGATGGCTCGCAAAAAGCAAAACGGCTATTTTTTGCAAAAGGGCAAAATAGTTCGCCAAAATGGTCTCCCGACGGATCGCAGCTCGTTTTTGTATCTTCACGAAAAGATCATGCGCTCATCGGCATTTACCGGGATGAACAAACACCTATCCGGTGGATTGCACCAACGTTTAGCCGGGATGCATCGCCACGCTGGTCTCCCGATGGGAAGAAGCTGGCGTTTATCCGCATGCGGCCTTCCGGGGGGGCACCCGATTCGCTTACCGTAGACCAGCCAGATCCCTGGGCTATTTGGATTGCCGACTTGAGTACTGGAGAGGCGAAGGAGCGCTGGAAGTCTCCCGTCAACCTGCGCGGATCAATTCCCAATACGAATGGAAGCTTCAACCTTCACTGGGCGGCAAAGGACCGGATCGTGTTTTTGTCTAACCTGGACGGCTGGCCACATTTGTACAGCATGCCTGCAGAAGGTGGCCAACCGCTTTTATTGACGCCGGGGCATTTTATGGCCGAGCACATCGGGCTTAGCCCCGATAAATGCACGCTGGTGTTCAGTGCCAATACCGGTCCCGATAAGGACGATATAGACAGGCGGCACATTGTAAGCGTGCCGGTTGATAAAGCAAAGTTGAAGGTATTGACGCCCGGCTCAGGCCTGGAAACTTTTCCGGTATTTACCGGTGACGGGCAGCGCCTGGCCTTGGTCAGCGCGACGGCTGTGCAGCCGGGTATTCCGGCCATCCTGAATTTATCCGGTGACAAAAAGCTGGATCTGATCGGCCGAAAGCTGATACCTGAAACACTGGCTAAAACGCCACAGGTGGTTCCTACACGCGTGGAATTCAAAGCAGCAGACGGGGGAACGGTTTATGGGCAACTTTTTGAACCGAAAGAGGGGCTATCCAAAAAGCCGGCGGTGCTCTTTATTCACGGAGGGCCCTCTCGGCAAATGCTGCTGGGCTGGAACTACGGAGATTATTATTCCAATACCTATGCGCTCAATCAATACCTCGTTAGCAGAGGCTTTGTGGTCCTGTCCGTGAACTATCGGCTGGGCATCGGCTACGGCACTGAATTTCACAATCCACCTGCAGCCGGTCGTTACGGCGCATCTGAATACCTGGATGTCAAAGCTGCTGGCGAATGGCTGGCGGCACAGCCGCAGGTTGACGCGGGTAGGATAGGCGTATACGGAGGATCTTATGGCGGGTTTTTGACGGCCTTGGCCTTGGGCCGGGATTCCAGACTGTTTGCTGCCGGCGTGGATGTGCACGGCGTTCATAATTTCATGGGCCGGGTTTCTGTCCTGAGCGCCGAACCAGCTCCCGACAAAGATCTGGCGATCAGGTTGGCCAAAGAATCCTCTCCGGTTTCCTATGTAGATAGCTGGACGTCGCCCGTATTATTTATCCACGGCGACGACGATGGAAACGTGGATTTTCACGAGACGATCGACCTGCTGAATCGACTTGGCAAAAAACAAGTGGACATTGAAACATTGATGGTGCCCGATGAAACGCATCATTGGCTTAAATACGAGCATCAGGTCATGGTCGATCAGGCCATCGCTGATTTCCTGGAAAAAAAACTCTTAAAAAAAATAATTTAACGTAAAAAGTTAATGAATAGATACAAAGTAAATAGGTGTTTTGTCATTGTCATTGCTTGCCTTATGTGGATGCAAGGAGCAACTGCACAGGCAGATAAAATAATTCCTCCAGATATGGATAGCTATTTGCAGGAAGTACTTGAAAAATTTCAAGTGCCGGGTATAGCGGTGGGTATTGTCAAAGATGGCAAAATCTGGCTGGCAAAAGGCTATGGCATCAAAAAACTTGGAAGTCCGGAAAAGGTGGATGAGAACACCCTGTTTAATATTGCTTCCAATACCAAAGCATTTACGTCAACATCGCTGGCTATGTTGGTAGAAGAAGGTAAGCTCAATTGGGAAGACAAAGTGATTGAGCACCTTCCGTGGTTCCGCATGTCTGACGATTATGTGACCATGCATCTTACCGTACGTGACTTACTGGTACACCAGAGTGGCTTGCCGTCCTACGTCAATGACCTGCTATTATTTCCACCCTCCTTGTATACACGTGAAGAATTACTTCGCAAGCTGAAAGATATTCCCCTACAATACGATTTTCGAACAGTTTATGCCTACGACAATATTTTGTATTTGGCAGCAGGAGAGATCATCAAAAAAGTATCTGGAATGGAATGGGAAGATTTTGTAAAAACCCGCATTTTTGATGTTGTGGGGATGAAAAACAGCGTTAGCCGGTATTCTACGCTCAAGGACCAACCCAATTTTGCAGTTGCGCATGCCAGGAGAAAAGGACAATTGAAATCAATCGACAATTTTTACGACCTGAATATTGGAGACGTCGGTGATCCGGCAGGTGGCATTTCTTCCTCCGCCCTGGACATGTCCAAGTGGCTTATTACGCAACTTGATTCGGGCATGACGCCTGAACATGGGCGGATTTTTACCCCTGATGCGACTAAGCAACTTTGGAAGATCATACGGCCCATGCCCATCACCAAGGAGCCGGTTTGGTTAGCACCCAATCAGCGTAATTTTTCAGGCTACGCCCTCGGCTTCAGAACCTACGATTACCGTGGGCACCAGGTTGTCGGCCATGGAGGATTATTGACAGGTTTCGTGTCGCAGATAGCCATGCTTCCTGAACTAAAGCTGGGAGTTGTGGTGTTGACCAATCAATTGTCAGGCGAAGCGTTTTGGAGCATTATTAATCACATAGTTGATTATAACTTGGGAGTTCCAGCCTTTGATTGGGTGAGCGGATATAAAAAGTCATACGACAAAGACTTGGCCGCAAGCGATTCAACTAGCAGAAGGCGTAGTCAGATCAAGCCAGACTCTACGCTGCGGATGTCTTTGCCTCTGGAAAAATATACTGGTGCATACACCGAACCGTTGATTGGGGACGTAATTGTCGATTTAAAAGAAAAAGGGCTTTACATGCGCTTTCCGAAGGCACCTAAATACGACGGTTATTTGACCCACTTTCAGGGCGACCTATTTGTGCAGCACTATCAGGTGCCTAACATGGGTGATGCCCCCTATGTTAATTTTATCGTAAACCCGGACCATACCATCCGTGAGATCCGATTTATTAGTAATTTTAACGGTGCCGACAATGAATTTGAGCGGTTGTTACCTACCCCCAATCCAATGGCTATTTTAGATACTACAACACTCAGGAAAAGGATTTTAGCACAAACGGCTAAATTTCCGAAAGGCCACTTTGCAGTTGCATATAAGGATCTGCAGACAGGCGAAACGTTTTTTCTGAATGAAAAAGATAGTTTTCACGCCGCTAGTACGATGAAAACACCCGTCATGGCCGAAGTATTCGAACAGGCTGATAAAGGTAAGTTTTCCATAAGTGATTCAGTGACTGTTATAAATCTTTTCAAAAGTATCGTTGATGGAAGTAAATATTCCCAATATCCTTTAAACGACAGTGAACAGGCGTTGTATAAGCTCATTGGAAAAAAAACTACCATAGATGACCTTTTGCAGCGAATGATTACCCGTAGCAGCAATCTGGCAACAAATAATTTGGTTAATTTAGTAGGCGCAAAAAATGTGATGAAAATGATGAAAGGGATCGGGGCTAAAGATATCAAAGTTTTAAGAGGCGTAGAGGATAGTAAAGCGTATGAAAAGGGATTGAATAACACTACTACGGCATATGATTTGATGCTTATTTTTGAAAAAATGGCACAAGGTACCTTGGTTAATAAGCAATCAAGTGATGCGATGATAGCGATTCTGAAAAATCAATATTTTAAAAGTGTCATACCAGCGCGCTTACCAGCCAATGTAAAGGTAGCCCATAAAACAGGCGGGCTTCCGCTTATTTGCCATGATTCAGGCATTGTGTACCTGCCAGATGGACGAAAATATGTATTGGTACTTTTGTCTGGTGATGTTCCGGTGGAGCAAGCTAAAAAACCATTATCTCTGATCTCAGAGTTTTTCTATGAATATATAAAAGGTAAATGATGCAATCAGCAATATTATTAACAGCAGGATTATTGGATACAATCCATGCCAAGACAGCACATGGATTAATAAGGGAAAGTAATAGGTTTCAAGTCATTGCTGTCGTAGATCCGGTCAGTGCCGGGCGGGACGCAGGTGAAGTATTGGATGGGAAAACCAGAAACATACCAGTAGTAGCTTCAATAGAAGATGCCCTGGTGTTAAATCCGGAATATTGTGTAGTCGGCGTGGCTACTTCTGGTGGTGTGTTTCCCGATTCGATGCTCGATGAAGTGCGTACAGCCATTTATTATGGGGTATCCATTGTTAACGGCTTGCACGACTACCTGAATGACCGCCCAGATATCAAGACCTTGGCCGAAGAGCGATCGGTCGCGTTGATCGATATACGAAGGCCGAAAAGGAGGGAAGACCTCCATTTCTGGACGGGCGAAATTTTGAAGATGAAGACGCCCGTCGTTGCCGTATTGGGTACCGACTGTTCGTTAGGCAAGCGCACCACCACACGCATCGTATTAGCTGCGTGTGCCGAAGCCGGTCTAAATGCACAGATGATTTATACCGGCCAAACGGGATGGTTGCAGGGTGGGCAATATGGATTCGTATTTGATTCAACACTCAATGATTTTGTGTCCGGTGAACTGGAAAATGCCATTCTTACTTGTGACAAGGAAACCTCACCCGATGTGATCCTTTTGGAAGGCCAATCGGCACTTCGCAATCCGACAGGCCCCTGCGGTTCAGAGCTTATCATCTCCGGGCAGGCCAAACATGTCGTACTGGTGCATGCACCAAAACGCATTTATTATGACCAGGAGGAGCATCTGGGCAAAATTCCTTCACTGGAATCAGAAATACAACTAATAGGATTATTTGGGGCTAAAGTGATTGCCATTGCGCTAAATACCGAAAACTGCTCTCCTGATGAAATGCTGCAATTTAAAATAGCCTACGAAACGGAATTTGGAGTCCCTGTAATACTGCCATTGCAGGAAGGTGCCGAACGTCTGGTACCAGTACTTAAAAACTTAAAAGAAACAAAATGCACATCCTAGAGCTAAAAGCCTACCGGAAAAAACTGGCTATTAAAAGACCTTATACCATAGCCCGGAATACATTTTTTGATGCAGAGGTCGTATTTTTGGAGGTTAAGCTGGCAAATGGCATGGTAGGGTTTGGTTCATCGGCTACCGACGTGGATGTGGTAGGTGAATCCGCAGAAGATACCATTAACAACCTCACTTCAGAAATAGTTCAATCATTGGTAGGGCATGATATCCGAGAATTCAATAAAATAATCCAGGATATAAGATTACAGTTTCCTAAGCACCCAGGCACGCAAGCCGCTATCGACTTGGCATTGCACGATGCATTTGGCCAATGGTTGGGAATTTCGGTACTCGATTTCTATGGCCGCAGACATCAAAAAATGCTTACTTCGGTTACCATAGGCATCAAAAACGTGGTCGATACCTTGGCAGAAGCTCAAGAATATTATGATAGCGGCTTTAAGGTGCTGAAAGTAAAAACGGGCATTGATCCCGAAGAAGACGCAGAGCGGATCATCAAGTTACGGGAAAAATATCATGATTACTTTCGTATCCGGGTAGACGCCAATACAGGCTATGATGCCGCCAAATTGCAGCTTTTTTTAGACCAAACCGCTGGGCAGGAAGTAGAACTGGTAGAGCAACCGTTCCCTCCCGGTATGGAAAGCGACTTGATGCAATTTCCGGAACCTGTCCGTCGGTTACTGGCAGCAGACGAGTCGTTGAAAAACGCCAAATCGGCGTTGGCCCTGGCAAAGGACATGCCTTACGGTATTTTTAACATTAAGCTGATGAAATGTGGAGGTATTGCAGGCGCCCTGGAAATCGCTAATATTGCCAAACAGGCCGATATTTCCCTTTTTTGGGGGTGTAACGACGAGAGCATGGTGAGCATTACGGGAGCGTTGCACGTAGCGTTTAGTTGTGCACATACGCAGTATATAGACCTGGATGGTAGCTTTGATCTGGCTGAAGATGTCGTAAAAGATGGGTTTACATTGGAGGATGGATATTTGATCCCCAATGAACGTGCTGGTCTAGGTTTAATATTGCTATGATGCATTAAATTTTTAGAAAAATTTCCTATACACCTATTATATTGGAATATTAGTTTTATAATTGAGGAAATTTTGATTTAAACCAGTATTTTTATACAGATTTTAATAGGATATTTTTCTAAAAGGAAACAAATATGGAGAACACCACGCTTAAAAGAAGTGTAACCCGTTCTGCGGCTATTTTTTTGGTCATCAGTGCCGTGGTTGGATCAGGCGTTTTTAAAAAAATCGCCCCGATGGCAGAAACACTTCATTCCCCTGTGTTTATCCTGCTATGTTGGGCAGTAGCAGGGCTGTTGAGTTTGGCAGGGGCACTTTGTACGGCTGAGTTGGCCTCCATGATGCCCGGTTCAGGCGGTGAATTCGTGTATTTTAAGCGGATCTACGGCCGTTTTTTTGCTTTTTTATACGGTTGGGGGAACCTTACGGTCATGAAATCGGCAACTGTAGCCGCATTAGCCTATATTTTTGCGCAATCTTTTAATGCATTGGTTCCTTTGCCTCAAACAGATTTTCTGTCTGCCGGAGCAGATCATAGTGCATTTGCTATTAAAGTATTGGCCACACTGTTAGTGCTCTTTTTAAGTTTCATCAACTATCGGGGGGTGACCTTCAGTGCCAACTTGAGCCGTTACCTGATTATTGGGATCATTCTGGTGATGATCGGATTTGTATTTTCAGCACTTGGTTCACAAAAAGGAGAAACCGCACATTTTGCACCATCTACCCTGGCCCCTACCGGATGGGCGTTATTTACAGCCTTCTTTGGTGCATCATTAAGTGCTTTTTGGGGCTATGAAGGGTGGAACAACATTGGGTATTTAGGAGAAGAGGTCAAAGAGCCCCAAAAAAATATCCCACGCGCGCTGATCACGGGAACGCTGTTCGTTATGTTTTTGTACCTTGCGGTAAATGCAGCCTATTTATATGTACTCCCAGTTCAAGACCTTGCTGCCATTAACCAAGAGCCCAGTAAGATCGCAGCAGTAGAGGTGGCAGGTGTCATTACAGGCCCGGCCGGTGCCATAGTGCTATCTACCCTTATCCTACTAAGCACATTTAACTGTACCAATACTACCATTCTCACCTCTTCCCGCATTTTTTATGCCATGAGCCGTGACGGCCTTTTTTTAAAAAGTACCGGCAAAATACATCACAAATACCAAACACCTTTTAATGCGATCCTTATGCAGGGAGTATGGGCGTTGGTGCTTTTATGGTGGGGCAGTTTTGATCAGCTCACTGACCTGCTTATTTTTGCAGCATTTATCTTTTATGCTGCTACCGCATTGGGCGTTATCATCATGCGCGTCAAATCGCCTGAGGCACCCCGGCCTTACAAATTGAATGGATATCCATTTTTACCAGTCATTTTTGCCCTCTTTTGTGTTTCGCTGGTGGTGGTGACCGTTATCCAGACCCCTTTGCAGTCTTTAATTGGTCTACTGCTTATTTTTTCAGGCGTACCGGTCTACTGGTATTATAAGCAGAAGAAATTATTTGTTCCGCTTGAAGAGAGGCATGTTCCTCCAATCAATTAATCATATTTTTCATTTAAACATTTTTTTGCGTTATTGTGCCTGTATGAAGCATAGTGTAGGGGTACAAGATTGCGTTTTTATTCATTATATTAAAATTTTTAACATAAACATGCATACTTTTTGGAATATTTAATTATAATTGTAGAACCTTAAAGCCATTTAGAAAATGAAACTTGTGATATATATCTGTTTGCTGGTTCAGGTAGCTTGCGCGCAACCGAAGGGAACAGGTACTGCAGGCCTTCTTACAGGGGCGGAGCAGCAAGAATTATATTTGCCCTTATTAAAAGGCAAAAAAGTGGGACTTATGGGCAATCAGACCTCCGTTGTTGGTAGTGAGCATTTGGTAGACGTTCTTTTAAGAAATGGTGTCGATCTCAAATTTGCCTTTGCTCCCGAGCATGGATTTAGGGGAAACATTGAACGAGGAGAGAAAGTCTCCAACGATATAGATAAAAAGACAGGTTTACCCCTCTATAGTCTCTATGGTAAAAATAAAAAGGCCGACTCTGTCGTGGCTTCAGTCGATATCATACTATTTGACCTTCAAGATGTAGGCGCCAGGTTTTACACCTATATTGCCTCCATGCATCAGGTCATGCAGTTATGTGCAGACCATGGCAAAAAAATGATCGTGCTTGACAGGCCTAACCCAAACGGAGACCAGGTAGACGGCCCGGTAAGGAAAGATGACCGCTTTAAAAGTAATGTAAGTTTTCATAAAATAGCCATGATACATGGGCTCACCGTCGGTGAGCTCGCGCAGATGATCAATGGTGAAGGTTGGCTAAAAGCCGGGAGAAAATGCGATCTGGATGTTATAAAAGTAAAAAATTGGGATCACAGCACTCCGTATCAGCTTCCGGTCATACCCTCGCCAAGTTTGCCAAACTATGTGTCGGTTCGCCTGTATATGTCCCTGTGTCTGTTTGAAGCCACAGACATTAGCGTAGGCAGGGGTACTGACTGGCCTTTTCAGGTGCTGGGATACCCAGATCCTGTTTTTGGAAATTTCACGTTTACTCCCACCAAAAAACCAGGTATGTCCGACCATGTGGAGCAACAGGGTAATCTTTGCTACGGTCTTGACCTTCGCCAGGCAGATGCTATCAAAGAGAAGTTCAGCTTAAAATATTTGCTTGATTTTTATCGGAAATTTCCAGACAAGAAGAAATTTTTTGCACGGCCTGAATTCTTTAATAAGCTGGCAGGCAATGCGGAACTACAGGAACAGATCAAGTCAGGGCTTAGCGAGTCGCAGATCAGGGCATCCTGGAAGCCTGAATTGGATGCATACAAGCAAATGCGAAAGAAATATTTATTGTACACCGACTTTGAATAGCCATGGGGGCGGTATTGATTGTAAAGCATAAAATGAATTTAGTAAGAGGACAAGTTTAAAATAAATTATCGCTATATATAGAAGATTTAAGCAGAAAAGGATATATTTTTGTGCGTGTTGATAACATCTTAATAGTTAAGAAATGATAAAAACGACGGAGCGGGATTCGAATTATCAGGATTTGGAAAAAATGTCTGTTAATGAGTTGTTGAATAATATTAATCAGGAAGATCAAACGGTAGCCATCGCAGTTAAAAAAGCCATACCGCAAATTGAAGAATTTGTAAATGCGGCAGTGGCCCGAATGAAAGAGGGGGGAAGGTTGTTTTACATAGGTGCCGGTACAAGCGGCAGGCTGGGTGTACTCGATGCCTCAGAGATCCCTCCTACATTTGGCGTTCCCTATGACTGGGTGATCGGACTGATCGCCGGTGGGGATAGCGCCATACGCAAAGCAGTAGAATTTGCAGAAGATGATACTAAACAGGCCTGGAATGACCTGCAGGAACATGGTGTGAATGCCAATGATGTTTTGCTGGGAATAGCGGCATCAGGTAGTACCCCTTATGTCATTGGGGGGTTGAATGCCGCAAATGCGGCGGGTTTAGTGACTGGATGCCTGGTGTGCAATGCAGAAAGTGCGGTAGCCGCATCTTCCGCCTATCCTATTGAAGTTATTGTAGGCCCTGAGTTTGTTACTGGTTCTACGCGTCTTAAAGCTGGGACTGCGCAAAAATTGGTGCTCAATATGATTAGCACCAGTATCATGATACAATTGGGAAGAGTGAAAGGGAATAAAATGGTGGATATGCAATTGACCAACAACAAACTTTTCAGTCGCGGGGTCCACATCATTATGCAGGAAACAGGAACGGATGCACAAACAGCTTCAGAGCTGCTTGAAAAGCACGGTAGTGTCCGCAAGGCCATTGAACAAATTTCAGGGGGATTAAAAGCCCATTTGTAATGGCGCCTATTACACTATTGTGCTTTTTGCTGGCCTATTTTGCCTTATTGGTTGGAGTTGCCCACTTAACATCCAGAAAATCTTCAGACAATGCTACCTTCTTTATTGCCAACCGCAATTCCAAATGGTACGTGGTTGCTTTTGGAATGATCGGCACGGCGCTCTCCGGAGTCACTTTCATTTCCGTTCCTGGAGCTGTAGGGCATGGGCATTTCGGTTATTTTCAATTTATTTTGGGCAATGCGGTTGGCTTCATAATAATCGCCCTGGTATTGCTGCCCCTTTATTATAGGCTCAGACTCGTATCTATTTACACCTACTTGGAACAGCGCCTAGGCCATAAAAGCTATAAAAGCGGGGCAATGATTTTCCTTATTTCACGTACCATCAGCTCAGCCTTCAGGCTCTACCTTGTAGCCATCGTACTGCAACGTTTCATTTTTGACGCTTGGAACGTCCCATTCGCACTGACCATTGTCATTTGCTTGGTGCTTATATGGCTATATACCCATAAAGGAGGGCTCAAAACCATCATTATTACCGATATGATGCAGACCTTTTTTTTGGTCGCGGCCGTGTTGCTGTCCATCTATTTTATGGCCGACAAAATGGGGCTTAATATAGTTCAAACAATTGAAACCGTAAAGAACAGCAGTTATTCGCAAATTTTCTTTTGGAACGACTTTTTGGCCAGTAAAACCAATTTCTGGAAACAATTTGTCGGAGGAATTTTTGTGACCGTAGCCATGACGGGTCTTGACCAGGACCTCATGCAAAAGAATCTGAGCATGAAAAATATTAAGGATGCCCAGAAGAATATGCTATCATTTACTGCCGTTTTTGTAGTTATCAACATATTTTTCTTGGCAGTAGGGGCATTGCTATACATTTACGCCGCCGTTAACCATATTGATGTGAGCGCTTTGCCCACCCCAGACTACCTATATCCGGAAATTGCCCTTAATCATTTGGCCATCTTACCAGGCATCATCTTTATGATGGGTCTTACGGCAGCCACCTTTGCCACCACCGATTCGGCACTTACCGCACTGACGACTTCATTCTGCGTGGATTTTCTTAATTTTAATAAAAAAGAAGATCCTAACGACGAGCGTCTGGTCAAAACACGGGGACGTGTACACTTCATGTTTTCAGTGATCATGTTGCTCGTAATTCTTGTCTTCCGCATCATTAATGACGATTCAGTGGTTACGGCAATATTTGTAGCCGCTGGCTACACCTATGGTCCACTTTTAGGTTTGTTTGCCTTTGGCATGCTGTGCGACCGCCGGGTAAATGATGGTTTGGTACCCTATATTTGCCTACTTTCTCCTGTACTTTGCTTTGTTCTGAATAATTGCCTTTCCCGATATACCACCTATGTCATCGGTTTTGAACTTATTCTGATCAATGGATTTCTTACCTGGTTTATGCTGCTACTTAGCAGTAAATCAGCCGTTGATTTCCAAATAAATACAAAAAAAATCTAGCCTTTGGCAGGTCTTACAGCCAGTATCACATAGATCGCTGCATCCCTATCCCGCTGCTTTTGAGTATGCAACTTGTCAAATACCCTTACCATAAACTGCATTACCAAAGCAATAGGGGGTATCAAAAATTTAGGAAGCTTGTTGATGATCGAATCTTGAAAAAGCTGAATACCACTGGCTGCCAGACCCATGATGCCATAAAATTCCATTACCTCAAAATTGGCGTTTTCTATCGTTTTTCGCAAACCTGCACTTGTCCATCGCCAATAATCGTTGGGCGTCGGATGATATAGCCAGTACCCATGAGTACTGATGATCATTGAACCTCCTGGTTTAAGTATCCTCCACGCCTCTTGAAGGTAGCCATCTGGTGAGTCCACATGCTCCAACACCTGATTGGACAATATGATATCTGCCACTTGGTTTGGAAGCGAGGTTTTACTATCATAATCTATAAAATGATCAGCTACAGGGTTAATAGCTAGGTCTACCCCCAAATACTGACCCACTTTTGGGTCTATTTTTTCTTTATAGGGCATATTTCCACAGCCAAAGTCTATTAGTACCGACTTTTCTCTCCCAGCTCCCACCGTTACCTTATCGATCAGCTGCAAGGTCTTATCTCTCAGTTTAGACAAGGGGAAATACCTTGTAGAAAATATAGTGGGATATAAACGTTTATTTGACTTCATGTGGCCAAGGTAACCATTGCATATTAAAATAAAAAGGGGTAACTTTCGCCACCCCTTTCCAATTATCCATTTTACTGGAATTTCTTTGCATTAATCTTCCGCTCATTCTCATTCAGATATATCTTGCGCAGGCGGATACTTTTAGGGGTTACCTCAATGTATTCATCACTTTGAATATATTCCATCGATTCTTCTAAGGAAAACTTGATAGCAGGAGCTATCCGAACGTTGTCATCACTTCCAGAAGCCCGCATGTTTGTAAGTTGTTTACCTTTGGTAATATTGACCACAAGATCATTATCACGAATATGTTCTCCGACTATTTGACCTTCATAAATATCCACTCCCGGATCTACAAAGAAACGACCGCGGTCCTGAAGTTTATCAATCGCATAAGCAGTTGTAGTCCCCTTTTCCATAGAAACGAGCACACCTGCCAAACGACCCGGAATAGTTCCCTTCCAAGGTTCATAACCCTTAATTCGGTGCGCCATTACTGCTTCACCTGCTGTAGCAGTCAGTACATTATTTCTTAGGCCTATGATGCCACGCGAAGGAATATCAAACTCTAAATGCTGCATGTCACCCTTGGTTTCCATAATATGGAGCTCGCCTTTGCGTTGGGTAACCAACTCGATCACCTTTCCAGCCACTTCAGCCGGAACATCCACCACCAATATTTCGATCGGCTCACATTTAACACCGTCAATTTCCTTTAAAATTACCTGAGGTTGGCCCACTTGCAATTCATAACCTTCCCGGCGCATGGTTTCAATCAAAATCGACAAGTGGAGGATGCCTCGCCCGTAAACCAGGAATGCATCGGCAGAATCAGTAGGAATTACTTTTAGCGCCAGGTTTTTTTCCATTTCCTTATAAAGCCGGTCATGGAGATGGCGGGAAGTAACAAATTTACCTTCTTTACCGAAGAAAGGGGAGTTGTTGATCGTGAACAGCATGTTCATGGTCGGCTCATCAATATGGATGACCTCCAGTTGTTCCGGATTTTCAAAATCAGCGATCGTGTCGCCAATATCAAAACCTTCAATGCCAACAACGGCACATATATCTCCGGATTTTACTTCGGTTACTTTGATCTTACCAAGGCCTTCAAACGTATAAAGCTCTTTTACGCGTGATTTAACAACCTTTCCATCCCGTTTCATTAAGGAAATGGGTTGATTTTCTTTGATCACGCCCCGTGCTACGCGGCCGATGGCAATACGTCCCACAAAGGATGAATAATCAAGCGAAGTGATCTGCATCTGCAATGTACCCTCAAAATAGGGGGCCGCTGGTATATATTCCAAAATATCGTCCAGCATTTCGGTAAGGTCTGTCGTAGGCCGTTTCCAGTCACGTGACATCCAACCTTGTTTGGAAGAGCCGTACAATACCGGAAAATCCAACTGTTCCTCGGTAGCATCCAGGTTAAAGAAAAGTTCGAAAACAGATTCGTATACTTCTTCAGGACGGCAATTTTCTTTGTCCACTTTATTGACAACTACAATCGGTTTCAGCCCTAGTGCCAATGCTTTTTGTGTTACAAAACGGGTTTGTGGCATAGGACCCTCAAAGGCATCTACCAGCAACAACACCCCATCGGCCATTTTCAGGACCCGTTCCACTTCACCGCCAAAGTCAGCGTGTCCGGGAGTATCAATGATGTTAATTTTTACATCTTTGTATTTTACGGCCACATTTTTAGAAACAATTGTAATACCACGTTCCCGTTCCAGATCATTGTTGTCCAGTATCAGATCGCCGGTCTGCTCATTATCCCTGAATAAATTTGTGAAGTGTAAAATCTTGTCAACCAATGTTGTTTTACCGTGGTCAACGTGCGCTATAATAGCAATGTTTCTTACTTTTTGCATGCCGCAAATGGGTTGTCATTTTTAATAAAACGCAAAGGTAGGGTTTTTTATCGATAAAAACGAATACATGGTTTCGCCGCCCAAATTATTCCATAGTAAAATGCTTAACCAGTTTGTCAATCCTGATCCAGTCCATGCCAGCTGCCTCTGCAGCCTGGGTCCCCGGATCACCATCTTCAAACACCAGGCACCGGGACGGTTCTACTCCCAGTTGCCGGGCTGCCTCCAGAAATGGATCGGCAAAAGGTTTTCCCCTTTCGGTTTCACCAGCACAGACCAATACCTTAATATAAGGGTTTAGCCCAATCGTGGCCAGTGTTTTGGTCACGGTTTTTCGGCTGCCGCCGGAGACAACCCCGATCTTTTTATCCTGGAGATGCATCAGCAAGTGCTCCACCACAAAGTCAATCCGCTGGGTCTTTTCCATAAATTGGTCGATGAAGATGGTTGATTTTTCATTTGCAAAAGCCGCCGGATCCAAGGATGTATGGTAACGTTTATTAATTTCTTTGGCGATTAGTACCGTTGGCCAGCCTGCCAGCTCGTCAATAATAGCGGGGTCAAGTTCCAGACCATGGTTGGCTGCCGCCACCACGTAAGCCGCTTTGTGTGCAGGCATATTATCAGCCAGGGTTCCGTCACAATCATATAAAAAAGCATCGTAATTACCTTCACTCAGTTGGTTTAAGGTGGCTAATTTCAGCGTATCAGATTCGTTCATCATTTATTTACGTAATGCAGGTAGTCTAGTAACTTTCCGGCTGTGAGGCCAGTCGCGTCGATAATGTTGTCGGCCTTTGAATACCAAATTTCACGCTCCCTTAACTTTTGGCGGATAAATTCAAGCAGTTGTTCTTCCGTTTTCCCACTTAATAACGGGCGGGCAGCTAAATTACCTTGCATAAGCCGACGGAGCAAGGCTGTAGGCGATAATTTTAAGTATACGGTAGTCCCATGGCCATTCATCCAGTCCACATTATCAAAAAAACAGGGAGTACCTCCACCTGCGGCAACGATGGGAAATTCTGTTAATGGCAGGGTTTGCAAGCAATCCCGTTCAAGCTCCCTGAACTTTTCTTCCCCATATCTTTCAAAATATGCGGGAATGCTCATGCCTGCCGTTTGGACGATCTGCTCATCCAGGTCAATGAAACCTCGGCCGGTTTGTTTGGATAGCCGTTTTCCTAACGTGCTTTTTCCTGAACCCATAAAACCGATCAGGAACACCGGTTTTACCTCAATCTCCGGCATTTTCAAAGTATTTTTTTGAGAGTTCGTCAAAAGAAGGGAACGTGTGAAAATGCCATTTATCAACCACATTACCATTTTTTAACAGCAATACACCCGGATTGGCGCGAACCATCATTTTCAAAGGTACGCCATCCGCATAAAAATTTTCCATGGACAGGTTGAGGTCCTGGCTAAGCGCCTCTGCATCCTGCGCCGAAGCACCCGTCAATAGTACAGTCCTGATCCTGTACTGGTCCGTTGCTTCCGCCGCGATGGCATTGATCTTCTTCAAGCCCTCTATATCGGTATTGTCCAGGTCCCAAGCCACGACTATCAGGTTATAATCGGGGTTTTCAATTAGCTCATGGGTATGGTCTCCTCCTTGGGCGTCGGTAATTTGCAGGTCGCCGATGGGCACTGTATAGCCTTTCTTAACCAACCGGCTTGTTGGCTCACCCTGTATTTCCCAGCTTTTATCCAGCCAAACTTGCTGGGCAATATATTCCTTATCCGTCAGCTGCTTTTTCTGTCCGGTTTCTTTATTGAGCAACTGATAGGTCATTTCATACTCATCCGGTTTTTCTCCGGGGGGCAGGGTCATCAATTTTGGTAAATTATTTCCCACTTTGTAGGGCAGAAAATCTATGAAAGGCAGAAAATTGACGGTATAAATGCCGATGCCCAACGACACAATGGTTAGCAATCCGGCGGTAATGGCCTGGGTATACCCATCCGCGATGACGGGTGTGATGTACCGGCGATTAGCAAAAATGATGACGATAAGGATAAGCAATACCAAATCTTTACTGAACGATTGCCAAGGGGTAAGGGGGATGGCATCCCCAAAACAACCACAGGAGGTCACCACCTCAAAATAGGCCGAATAGAAGGTGAGGAAACTAAAAAATAAGATCAATATAAGCAGGCCCCAGGCTACCTTGCTGCCCCAAAAGCCCAGCAGCAACAAGGCTCCCAGTAAAATTTCAAGGGTGCAAATCAGCACGGCCAGTGCCAGTGCTAGATGGTTGAAAAACGTCAGGTGAAAAACCTCGAAATATTCAATGAGTTTATAACTGAAGCCTGTGGGGTCGTTGGCCTTAATAAGGCCTGAAAAGATAAAAAGAACACCCGTTAATATCCGGGCAAAATGTACTAAATAGGAGGGCTTGTGCACGGTGGTCTGCGTCATGGCGTTTATTTCTCTATCTCTTCGGTCTCATCCAGCCGTATCAATGCAAATACTGCATAATTCAGCATGTCCTGGTAATTTGCCTTTACTCCCTCAGAAGCCAGTGTTTGGCCTAGGTTATCTTCAATTTGTTTTACCCGTACTATTTTCATCAGGATCAGGTCGGTCAATGAGCTGATCCGCATGTCGCGCCATGCTTCTCCGTAATCGTGATTTTTGGCTTCCATCAGCGCGTAGGTTTCTGCCACCTTCTCGTCATAATATTTTTCTGCCACATCCGCCGGCAACGGATCGCCACCGTCGTTTCCCAAATCAAGCTGGATCATCGCGATGATGCAATAGTTAACGATGCCGATGTACTCCGAAGGTATGCCTTCATCCACTTTTGCTATTTTTTTAATTTCAAGGGTGCGGATGCGCTGTGCTTTAATAAACAATTGGTCGGTGATGGAAGTTAGCCGCAAAATGCGCCAGGCGGTACCGTAATCGACCGTTTTCTTCATAAATAATTTCTTACAGCGGCTGATGACCTTGTGGTAAGATTCGGACGTACGTGTATTGCTCATAAACTGCAAACTTAGGCAAAGTTGCCGTCAATAGCAACAGAAGCTTATTTTAAGTATGTTTGGCAAAAAAATGTAAACGTGTTATCGCAGCTCACCATCCAAATACAAGGCAAGCTTTTGGACCTTTCCACGCCAAGGCTCATGGGTATCATCAATGTGACGCCCGATTCATTTTTTGATGGGGGAACCTACAACCAGGTAGATAAGGCAGTAGCCCATGCCGGCAAATTGCTGCAGGAAGGAGCTGATATGATTGATCTGGGCGCCTATTCCTCGCGTCCGGGGGCAGCAGAAGTCAGTGTGCAGGAAGAAACAGACCGTATCGTGCCGGTGGTGGAAGCATTACTAAAGCAATATCCCGATGCGCTGTTGTCTATTGATACCTTTCGGGCGCCGGTTGCCGAGGCTGCCATTCGGGCTGGTGCCGGTATGATCAATGATATTTCGGGTGGATCGCTGGATGAGTCGATGTTTGCCACGGTAGCCAGGCTTGGTGTGCCTTATGTACTTATGCACATGCGCGGAACACCGGCTACCATGCAAAAACAGACCCAATATACCGACCTGTTGTGGGAAATGTGCCAATATTATGGCGAACGCATAGCACGTTTGCGTGCACTGAAGGTAAAAGATATTATCCTTGACCCCGGCTTTGGTTTTGCCAAAACCTTGGATCAAAATTATGAGCTTTTGCGCCGCTTGGACGAACTCCACGCCTTTGGTCTACCCATCCTGGGCGCTTTATCCCGCAAATCGATGATCTATAAATTGCTGGGAGGCGGCCCTGAAAATGCCCTAAACGGCACAACCGTGCTCAATACATGGATGCTGACCAAAGGCGTGCAGCTAATCCGTGTGCACGACGTTAAGGAAGCCCGCGAAGCAGTACTATTATTTCAGAAGGCGGAAAGCGGATAGCGGAAGGCTTAAAGCCGATTACCTAATTGTGCTTCCTGGTTTAAACTTCGATTGCGGAGTTACAAAATCAAGCCTGCCGTCTGCATCTTCTGCCATCAGGATCATGCCTTTAGACTCTATGCCTTTGATGTTTCGAGGTTCCAGGTTTACCAGGATAGATACCTGCCTGCCCACGATCGTTTCCGGCTCAAAATATTCGGCAATGCCTGAAACCACAGTTCGCTGGTCAATACCCGTATCAATGGTCAATTTTAACAATTTTTTTGTTTTGGCTACTTTTTCTGCTGCCAGGATGATGCCCGTCCGGATATCCATGGCTGCAAAATCATCGAAACTGATGGATGCTTTGGCGGGCGAAGCCGGAGTTTTGGAGGCCGCCTGCGCATTTTTAGTCTTGGCGAGGCTTAGCTTGTCCAGCTGGTAATCAATTTGCTCATCCGTAATCTTTTCAAACAGCAATTGTACCGCACCTAATTGGTGCCCTTCGGGCAATAGGTCTGGCCGGCCTGCGTTATCCCAGCCGCTACGCTCCAGGTTTAGCATGGTAAATAATTTTTCGGCCGTAAATGGCAGGAAGGGCTGGGCCAATACCGTTAAGTTGGCCGCAATCTGCAAGCCTATGTTCAGTACCGTTTTTACACGGGCCTCATCTGTTTTGATCACCTTCCAGGGTTCCTCATCCGCCAGGTATTTATTGCCCAGGCGGGCAACATTCATAAACTGGGCCAAAGCTTCCCGAAACCGGTACTGTTCAAGGGATGAGGCAATGCGTTCCGGATAGCGCGAAAGTTCTTCCAGTACAAATTTGTCCGTAACCGTTAAATGGGAAGGGGCTTGTACTTTCCCATCAAAATATTTATGTGATAATACGGCTACCCGGTTAATGAAGTTGCCAAAGATGGCTACCAGCTCATTATTGATCCGTGCCTGAAAATCTTTCCAGGTAAATTCACTGTCGGAAGTTTCGGGCAGGATGGACGTGAGTACATAACGCAGCTCATCCTGTTTCCCGGGCAACTCTTCCAGGTATTCATGCAGCCATACCGCGTGGTTGCGCGACGTGGATAGTTTATCGCCTTCCAGATTTAAAAATTCATTAGCCGGGATATTCTCTGGCAATACATACTCTCCATGGGCATGCAGAATGGACGGAAAGGTGATGCAATGGAACACGATGTTGTCCTTGCCAATAAAATGGATGAGGCAAGTGTCATCGGCTGCATCCGGCTGCTTTTTCCAATATTTCTCCCAGTCATTGCCGGTGTCCAGTGCCCATTGTTTTGTGGCTGATATATAGCCAATGGGTGCATCCAGCCAAACATAGAGTTTCTTGCCGGTGGCTTCCTGCAAGGGTACATCAACCCCCCAATCCAGGTCACGCGTCATGGAACGGGCCTGAAGGCCTTGTTTCAGCCAGGAACTGCATTGCCCAAACACGTTGGGCTTCAGTAGATCTTTTTTCCCTTCCAGCAACCATTGTTCCAGCCAGGGTTGGTATTTATCCAGCGGCAGGTACCAGTGTTTGGTATTGCGCAGTACGGGTGCTTTGCCACTCAGCGTTGACACCGGATTTATGAGGTCGGTAGGGCTCAATGAAGCACCGCATTTTTCACACTGGTCGCCATAGGCCCCTTCATTGCCACAATTGGGGCAGGTTCCTATGATATAACGGTCGGCCAGAAACTGATGGAAATCTTCATCGTAGTACTGTTCTGAGTATTTTTCAATGAACTCACCTTTTTCATAGAGGTTCAAAAAGAATTCCTGCGAGAGCTCGTGATGGATTTTTTCGGATGTGCGGTGGTAGATGTCAAACGACATCCCGAAATCGGCAAAGCTCTTTTTGATCTGGGCATGGTACTGGTCAATGATGGCTTGCGGCGTGGTGTTTTCCTTTTTGGCTTTTATGGTAATGGCTGCTCCATGCTCATCTGAGCCGCATACATACACCACCTCCTGCTTGTTTAGGCGCAGAAAGCGGGCAAAAATGTCGCCGGGAATATAAGCACCGGCCAGGTGGCCAATGTGCAGTGGCCCATTGGCATAGGGCAGGGCAGAGGTAAGCGTATAACGTTTGAAAGTCTTTTTCAATGGAAATATCGTTCAAAAAATGAAATTAATTGCAATGGCGGCAAAGATAAAGCAATTTGGTTGTTATTAATAATTGATTTTACCAAAGTGAAGCCCGCTCCCTTTAACGGGACAGCATTTTCGGTATTCAAAAACAAGGTAATTGGTTTAATAGATACGTATATCTCGAATAGTCAGCTTAACTGGGAGAATACCCTGGGCGCGGGGCAGGGTATTCCCAGCTCCGGGCTGGGGGCCACCGACCTGTTTGCCTCTTTTTGTTTCAGGCTCCGCCAGTATTACGGGGCGATGCCTTTGTGGAGCAGCTCTGGAAGGAAGTAGCTAAAAGGCCGGCTGCCGGTTCTACCCAGGATGCCGTAGACAGTTTTTTTCTGGCGGCTTGCGCCACGGCAAATAAGGACCTAAGCAACTTGTTTACGTCATGGAAATGGCCGCTGTCTGCCAATGTTCGGTCTGAAGCTTCTGTATACAGTAGGTAAACCAGCTTTCAGCCGCACAGGATAATATGCATTTATTTTCTACCTTTGCGTGACATGACAAAACAACCGCATTTGAGTAGCCTCCCTCCACTGATAGAAAGCGACACGGTCGCGATCGTTTGCCCGGCAGGAAAGATCAGTGGCTCCTTAATCGATGCGGTCAATTTGTTGGAAGGGTGGGGACTGAAGGTGAGGCTGGGAAAATCGGTAGAGGCATCTTACCATCAATTTGCAGGCGATGATGCATTGCGCGCGGCCGATTTTCAGCAAATGCTGGACGACCCGGAAGTGAAAGCCATTTTTGCTGCCAGGGGTGGTTACGGTACTGTACGGATCATAGACCGAATTGATTTTAGCCGGTTTTCAAAGGCGCCTAAATGGATAGTTGGTTTTAGCGACATCACGGTGCTGCATAGCCATATCCAGGCGGTTTGGGGCATACCCAGCATACACGGACAAATGCCACTCACCATTCCGGATGCCACGGCCCCATCGCTTGATTCTTTACGGAAAGCCCTTTTTGGGGAAAGATTGACCTACCATTACCCAGCGATTCCTGGCAACCGACCGGGGAAAGCAAGTGGGGTGTTGATTGGTGGCAATCTTTCCCTGCTGGTAAACGTGTCAGGTTCAGCCTCTGACCCCAACTACCAAGGTAAGATACTCTTTCTGGAAGACGTAAGTGAGTATTTTTATTCCATTGACCGGATGTTGTGGACCCTGAAACGAGCTGGGAAATTGGCAGGGCTTCAGGGGCTGCTGGTGGGCGGATTTACCCACTTAAAAGATAACGAAACGCCGTTTGGTTATACCGTTCATGAAATGATCCGTGAGAAAGTAGAAGCCTACGGGTATCCGGTGGCTTTTGATTTTCCGGCAGGCCATTTAAGCAATAACCATGCGCTCATATTGGGTGCAAGGGTGCAAATGGAGGTGACAGAAGAGGCCGTAGTGATTAAATTTGAACCGACCGCCATTATATAGGTGCAGTTGTAAAAAATAATACGATATTTGTGCCGCTAATTATTTGCGAATGCAACAATCTCCTTATGCCCGCACCAAGGCTATAACTTGGAAAATTGCGGTGCAAGATCATATTTTTTTGTTCAAGCTGGGGCTGGGGGTTATCCTTTTATGCGGTCTTTTGGCTTTTTTACCGTTTTTTTTTGAGCACATTGAGCAACGCAGTGGCCCTATATTGCGGGATGTACTATTAAAACTATTGCCCGCTATGGATATGTCAGTTCCACTGTTTATCACCATTTGGGGTACATCTGTGTTGTTAATATACAGGTGTTATGCTAAACCACAATTGTTACTTTCTGCGTTATACAGCTTTATTTTTGTGATTGCTGCACGCACTATTTGCATTGAGCTGGTCGCGCTTGACCCACCGGCAAGATTAACTCCATTGGTAGACCCGATAAGCAATTATTTTTATGGTAAAGAAAATTTTGTGACCAAAGACCTTTTCTTCTCTGGTCATTGCGCCACCATGTACCTGGTATTTTTTAGTCTAAACGAAAAGCGTGACCGCATGATTGCCTTAACAGCAGCTTTGCTGGTTACCGTATTTGTATTGGTACAACATGTGCATTATACGATGGATGTGCTGGCAGCCCCTTTGTTTAGTTATATGTGTTGCCGATTAGGCAAAAAAGTAGCCCAACCTGTATGAAACTTAACTGGATATTTTTTTCGTTCCTGATCATCTTTGCGCAGGGTGTAATCGCGGCCAAGGTTGATACCGTTAACACGCATAGCGAAGCCATGAATAAAGACATCAAGGCTGTGGTCATTACGCCAGACAATGCGGGCCAACAGGCCCTTCCTGTTCTTTATCTGCTACACGGCTATGGGGGCAACTATGCCGATTGGATTAAAAAAGTACCGGCACTGAGCCAGAATGCCGATCAATACCACCTGATTATTGTGTGCCCTGATGGGGCCATTGGAAGCTGGTATTGGGATAGCCCCATCGATAAAGGATTTCGCTACGAGACCTATGTGGCTACAGAACTCGTGAATTGGGTGGATGCGCACTACAAAACCCGGGCTAATCGCAGCGGACGTGCCATTACGGGGTTAAGTATGGGTGGCCAGGGCGCGCTGTACCTGGCTTTTCGGCACCAGGATGTGTTTGGTGCAGCAGGCAGCATGTCAGGCGGGGTAGATATTCGTCCTTTTCCCAATAACTGGGATATGGCCAAGCGCCTGGGCAGCTATGCCGAAAACCCTGCGCTATGGGAAAGCTACACAGTGATTAACCAGATCCATTTGCTGACGCCCAATTCGCTGGTTTTGACCTTTGACTGCGGAACCGGTGATTTTTTCTACGGCGTGAATGAAAGCCTGCATGCCAAACTGCTTGAGCGAAATATTCCACACGATTATTCTACCCGTCCGGGGGCGCATACCTGGGAATATTGGTCCAACAGCATTACGTTTCAACTCGTATTTTTCAGCCATTTTTTTAACCAGGCCGGTTAAACATACCTTTAAACTTAGTGCAAATTTTTTAAAAATTTTTGCAGTTTTGGCTGAATGACGGCCACACAGTAACCTTGGTTTGGATTCTTGTTATAATAATTGTGGTGATAATCTTCTGCCTCGTAAAATGTGCTGGCAGGTACAATTTCAGTAACGATTGGGTTGTCAAAGATTTCCTCGTCGGATAATACGCGCACAAAATCCCACGCCTCCAACCGTTGTTTTTCGTTGTGGTAAAAAATAACGGAACGGTATTGTGTGCCCACATCATTTCCTTGCCTGTTAAGCGTAGTTGGGTCATGAGTTTTAAAAAACACGCTTAATAGTTCCCGGTATTCTAGTTGTTCCGGATCGTAAATTATTTGTGATACTTCAGCATGCCCGGTTGCGCCTGTACAAACTTGTTCATAGGTTGGATGCTCGCGTTGGCCACCCATGTATCCGGGCTTTATGCTGATCACTCCTTTAAGCTGCTGAAAAATAACCTCGGTACACCAAAAGCATCCGCCGCCAAAAGTGGCTGTTTCTGTATTCATGTTATACTTCTTTAATGAAATTAATTATATTTGAGTTTGGAAATTAAAGATACGACTTTTTTCAGATAGTACAAAATAAATCACCTCATGGACGATCAACAACTATATCAACGCTATCACCGCCAGCTTATCCTTCCGGGATTTGGTATGTCGGCGCAAAAAAAATTAAAACAGGCCCGGGTTTTGGTTGTAGGTGCAGGGGGCCTTGGTTGTCCCGCGCTTATGACCCTTGCGGCGGCAGGCATCGGGACTATTGGAATAGCAGATGATGGATTAGTAGAACTTAGCAACCTGCATCGGCAATTATTATATAATACATCGGATATTGACCGGCTAAAGGTAATTTGCGCCAGTGAACGGTTGCAGGCCATGAATCCGGATGTAACTATACATCGTTACGAGTATCGGCTCGATACTGCAAATGCACTGGATATCTTTGCAGATTACGAGGTGATTTTAGATGGCACGGATAATTTTCACACCCGATACTTAATCAACGATGCCTGCGCCCTGTTGGGTAAACCCCTAATTTATGGTGCCATATCGCGCTACGAAGGCCAGGTGGCCGTTTTTGAGGCCCCCATCAATTATCGGGACCTTTTTCCATATCCGCCGGCAGAAGCGGATGTGCCCAACTGCAGTGAGGCTGGTGTGCTGGGTGTATTGCCAAGCATCATCGGTAGTTTAATGGCCAATGAATGCATAAAGTTACTGACCGGCATTGGGGAGGTGCTTACCGGAAAATTGCTGACCTTTGATGCATTGACAAGCCAATCCTATGTGGTTAATGTAAGTGCAACTGCGCTGGGCAGGCAATTATTGCCTATAAGCCGGGAAGCGTTTGAGTCTACAGATTATCCGGCACTTTGCGGAATCGATACGGTCTCTACGGTCGATGAACTGGATCCTGGGTCGTTTTATGACCGATACTTACAGGGTGGTTTGAATGTGGTGGATGTGCGTGAGCCACACGAAAAGCCAAAACTTTCAGGCATTGACCATCTCCGGATTCCGCTTTCTGTTTTTACGGAGCAGGCAAGCCGAATACAGCAAGAAGCGGTGGTGTTCATTTGCCAGAGCGGGAAACGTAGTTTAAAAGCTGCCGAACTATATCATAATCTAATAGAGGGACGGGGAAAAAAGATATATAGCTTGGTGGGAGGAATAAATTCACTTATGCTGGAAGATATGTAAAATTTTACCTATTTTGCCTGAATTCTAGCAATATTTATGAAAGAAATTGTACCTAAAGAAAAAATGCCAGATGCTGATATTGATGCCGTGAGCGGTATTTCATCGGTTCCACAAATGTTGGAAGTGATTTGCCGCACTACAGGTATGGGAATTGCTGTGGTGGCGCGTGTAACAAAAGAACGTTGGGTGGCCTGTGCAGCTCGCGATGAACTATCCATTGGCTTGTTACCTGGACGCGAGCTTAATTTAGATGATACCATTTGCAGTGAGCTGGATACCTGTGAAACAGCTGTTGCTATTGAAGACGCAGACCGTGAAGAGAATGCCGAATGGTGCAGGAAGATGGCTAGGCGTGGCTTTAAAAGCTATATTGCTGTTCCAATCCGGTATAAAAATGGTCATTTTTTTGGTTCGCTTTGTGCGATTGATTTTAAACCAGCCCAGCTTAACAAACCAGAATTAGTGGAAATGTTCCGTTTATTTGCCGAACTGATCGGGTTTCACCTGGATGCTCACGAACGTTTGCAGCGTACGGAACAGCAGCTTAGGGCAGAACAGCGCATTGCCAAAAGAAGAGATCAGTTTATCGCGATATTGGGTCATGACCTTCGTAATCCGCTCAGTGCAATCATTAGCTCGGCTCAATTAATGGAGCGGACTGGGCTGGACGAACGGGGATATCGGCTGGTGAAAAATATTCAGGATTCTTCTTTCCGGATGAGAGGGCTCATTGATAATATTCTGGATTTTGCTAAAGGACAGTTGGGAAGTGGTTTGAGCCTTAACCAACAAATCATTGAGGACGCAGGAACGATTGTCAGGCAGGTATTAAAAGAGGTAAAAACGATCTGGCCGGAGCGACAATTGAAATTATCCTGTGCGCCTGAACTGCATTTATATGGCGATGCCGTTTGCCTTTCACAGATTTTTTCTAACCTGATCAGTAATGCGGTGCTGCATGGCGACGAATACGCACCAATTGAAATAGCGGCCTTGAAACAACACGGGCATTTTTTATTTTCTGTAAGTAACAGGGGTAAGCGCATACCGACAAAAATAATGAAGACCCTTTTTGAACCTTTTCTGCGTGGTGACAATAAAAAGGAGGGGCAAGGTTTGGGATTAGGCCTGTTTATAGCCTATGAAATTGCCAGAGGCCATAGCGGTAAGATCAGTGCCAGTTCTGACGAGGACAAAACCACCTTCCTGTTTTCAATGCCACTAATTGATAAGGAATCTATTGCGCATCCAATGAAGTAAATAGCGGCCTCTTTACGGGATATTGTCAAATTTGTGCTACATGTGAAATTTTGTATGGATCCTGTTTGAACATTTTTAGGTAGCTGTTGTTAAAACCTATCATGAACAGATTTGACATCAAAGTGGGTAATGAGCAATATACCGTAACCCCTTCAT
This sequence comes from bacterium A37T11, assembly GCA_900109895.1. Lineage (GTDB taxonomy): Bacteria > Bacteroidota > Bacteroidia > Sphingobacteriales > Sphingobacteriaceae > A37T11. The sequence continues at coordinate 23,095 of FOBR01000025.1, read as the reverse complement.
GCACGATGACAGGAACCATTTTCAAGGTTTGGATTGAAGAGGAAGAGGTTGAATTTGAACCTTGCCAAGGTGGGCTTCGCGCTGTTCCGGGAAGTAAAGCTGATCAGGAATTGTTGCAGGAAATTGCCCGGGAAATTGACTCCTATAGTTTGTAAAAGACATACCCAAACTTTTGTAATGAACCTAAACAAAATGTACAAATTATTGTTGTTGGGTAGTAAGAACTAACTATTATTCAAAACAAAATAACTAATCATGGCAAAGAAACAGGCAGCCACCATCAAGAATAAAAAGGCAATCGACCTTGAAAAAAATGTGAGTGATGCAACCGATCAATTCCTCACAACCAACCATGGGGTGCGTATTCAAGACAACCAAAACACCCTAAAAGCGGGTGAACGTGGGCCTTCTTTACTGGAAGATTTTATTTTTCGCGAAAAGATCTTTCATTTTGACCACGAACGGATTCCTGAACGCATTGTGCATGCCCGTGGTTCTGCCGCCCATGGTTATTTTCAACCTTATAAATCGATGGCTGACCTAACAAAGGCTGGGTTTTTAAGTGATCCAAACAGGCAAACACCGGTATTTGTCCGCTTTTCTACGGTTGCAGGTTCCCGCGGATCTACCGATATGGCTCGCGATGTACGTGGGTTTGCTGTTAAGTTTTATACTGATGAAGGCATTTTTGACCTGGTTGGTAATAACATTCCGGTATTTTTTATCCAGGATTCCATTAAATTTCCAGACTTAATACATGCCGTAAAGCCTGAACCACACAATGAGATTCCGCAAGCCGCTTCTGCACACGATACGTTTTGGGATTTTATATCGCTCATGCCGGAGTCAGCACATATGATCATGTGGGCCATGTCTGACCGGTCATTACCCCGCAGTTTGCGCATGATGGAAGGTTTTGGTATCCACACTTACCGTTTTATAAACGCGAAGGGTGTCTCAACGTTCATTAAGTTTCATTGGAAGCCGAAGTTGGGTGTTCATTCCGTGGCATGGGATGAAGCTCAAAAAATTTCGGGAATGGATCCTGATTTTCATCGGAGAGACTTGTGGGAAGCCATTGAAAATGGTTCGTTTCCCGAGTGGGAGCTAGGTATTCAGGTTATCCCCGAAAAAGATGAACACAAATTCCCCTTTGACCTGCTTGATCCTACCAAACTAATCCCCGAAGAACTGGTGCCTGTGCAACGTATCGGGAAAATGGTGCTTAACCGCAATCCGGACAATTTTTTTGCCGAAACGGAACAGGTTGCTTTCCATCCCGGCCATATTGTTCCCGGACTTGATTTTACCAATGACCCCTTGCTGCAGGGCAGGTTATTTTCCTATACCGATACGCAGTTGAGCCGTTTGGGCAGTTCCAACTTTCATGAAATTCCCATTAATAGGTCGGTGGCACCCGTTCATAACAACCAGCGTGACGGGCATATGCGTCAAACTGTTAACCGCGGAACTACGAGCTATCAGCCTAATTCCATCGGGGGTGGCTGTCCTTATCAGGCCATGCTTTCTGAGGGTGGTTTTAGCTCTTATCCCGAACCCATTGCCGCTCCAAAAGTACGCGCCCGCAGCGTGAGCTTTTCTGACCATTTTTCGCAAGCTACTTTGTTTTTTAATAGCCAGTCAAAACCAGAACAACAACACATTATTGATGCCCTTAGTTTTGAATTGGGAAAACTGACCTATCCGGAAATCCGTAAGCGCATGGTCGGGATACTTACCCAGATAGACAAAGGGCTGGCTGCTTCCGTTGCAGCCAATCTTGGGATTGCGGTACCCGAAGCGCCCGAAAAGCCCATCAATCAGGGCATGCCTGCTGATGCTGATGCGGAAAAATATGAATCCAAAAAAGGAAAATCAGTCATTGACAAATCAGAAGCACTCAGCATGGCTGGCACTATTAAAGATACCATCGCCACCCGGAAAATTGCGTTCCTGGTAGCCGATGGCGTTCAGGCCACTGACGTTGCCCTTGTAAAAACTGCCCTTGAAAAAGAAGGAGCTACGGTTGAACTGGTTGCCCCCAAACTTGGAGCTGTAGCCACGGCAGACAAAGCTGCGCAGGCGGTTGACAAAAGTTTTCTGACCACCGCTTCTGTGTTGTATGACGCAGTTTATGTGCCGGCAGGCGCGGACAGCGCCAAAAAATTGGCTGCTGATCCGGATGCTGTCCACTTTCTCAATGAAATATTCCGGCACTGTAAGGCCATTGCTTTTGGTCAGGGTGCAGAAAGCCTTGCTTCACAAACTTATTTTGCAGGCAAGACGGATGAGGGCCTCATTCAAGGAAAGGACTTGGTTCCGCGTTTTATCAAGGCCATCGCAGGGCACCGAGTTTGGGAACGGGAAGCTTCGCGAAAAGTACCGGCTTAACATGTTGGCATAATAATTAGCAGTTTTTTAAATATTTCTTAACTTAGCCACAAATTTAAAGGGCTAAATTGTGACCAGTAATTCGGTTGGTGATGAAAGTGAATGGCTTTTAAGGCTGCAGAAAGGCGATGAAACGGCATTGGCTGCGCTTTATAGCGAGTTTGCGGCCATACTTTACAATCGTATTATTAAACTGGTGCACCTACATGAGGCTGCTGAAGAGATCGTACAGGATGTTTTCTTAAACATTTGGAACCAGCGCCATTCCATGGATACCAATACACCTGTATTAGCTATCTTAATGCAGTCGGCCAAAAGCCTGGCCATAAATTACTATCGAAAGGCTATCCGCGACAAGCAGCTGAGGGAGCAGCTGGCTGTCGCGGGTACCGAATGCTACGATCCGCTGAATGATCAGCTAAATTTTATAGAAACCAGTGCACAGGTATCTGAAGCAATCGCCAGGTTGCCCGAACAACGGAAAAAGATTTTTACTTATTGTAAGCTGGAAGGCAATAGTTATGCGGATGCAGCCCAGCTTTTCGGTATTTCGGTCGGAACGGTCAAAGACCATATGGCCAAGGCGGTCCGTTTCCTGCGTGGCGTGCTTAAATAAAAAAATTCATACGGAGCATAGACTTCCCCGTTTTCATTTGAATGGTATTACAGAGGGTTGAAGAATTCCATGCAGGATATTGAGAAAATATACCATAAATTTTTGAACGGCGAATGTTCCAGACAGGAAGCGGAACAGTTGCTGGACTATTTTCGTACCCAGAAAGGGGACGATGCGATGGTGCGTTTTATAGCTGCAGCAATGGAAAAAACCATTAGCCCTGATGAAAGGCTGCCTGCACCAGCATTTTCTTTCAGCGAAAATTTGAACAGGCTTATGCAGCAGGTTAAACCCGTTCCCAAGGCAAAAGTAAGGCTATTTTCGTGGTGGTATGCGGCAGCAGCCGCTATATTGTTGCTGGCATTTGGCGCTTATTTTTACAAACCCTTTTCAGGTAAACTTTCATCCAAAAAACAACTTTCGCTGGTTAGGCCAATCACTCCAGGAACAAATAAGGCTACGCTAACGCTGGCCAATGGTTCAAAAGTGGAGCTGAATAGTGCTAAAGAGGGCATTCAAGTCAAGGATGATAACATCAGTTATAATGATGGTACAAAAATCGGGGCGAAAAGCACGATGCTCACCTTGACTACTCCCAGAGGTGGCAAATACCAGGTTCAGCTGTCTGATGGGACCAATGTATGGCTCAATGCGGCAAGCAGCCTTACCTACCCCAGCTCGTTTGATGGCCCGAACCGTACTGTCACCATCCTGGGTGAAGCATATTTTTCTGTGGCACCGAATGGCGATAAGCCGTTTAAAGTTATATCCAAAGGTCAGGAAATAAGTGTATTAGGTACGGATTTTAATGTTTCGGCCTATGAATCGGATGCGACGATAAAGACGACGTTGGTAAAAGGGGCGGTTTTAGTTTCTGCAAAAAATACCCCGGGTACCCAACAAAGGAAAGGCGTGCGGTTGTTACCCGGAGAGCAGAGCCAGTTGTCAGCTTCCGGTGCATTGACCAAACAAAAGGCCGATATCACTGCGTCAACCGCTTGGAAAGAGGGGATCTTTTATTTTGACAACACCCCATTTACAGAGCTTATGAAACAATTATCCCGATGGTATGACATTGAGGTGGTTTATCATAAAAACATCCCAACTGATTCATTCAGCGGAAGCTTGGATCGAAATGTGAGCCTGCAGACAGTCCTGGACTTTTTGGATGAATCGGGTATTGTTTTCAAAGTGGACGGAAGAAAATTGCTAATTAATTAACACTAGGATATGAACCAATTATTAAAAAAAACCAGCAAAATATGATAACGAGCACATAGACAATATACGAAATAACAGGACAGGGAAGTGTTGCTACCACCTCCCTGCGATGTTCGGATACTGCTTTTAACAAATCAAGTCGTAAAAACCGGATTGTAAACTATCCAAACACACAAATATAGGTGAAATCCTGGTTTGTGTGTATAAACAGGAAATTAATGATAAAAAATGTGATTCCGCTTATGGGCAAATTTTTGCCCATATGGCCAAACCAATTATTTTTAGTTATGAAAATAACTAGTATGTTGTTGCTACTGGGTTGCCTGCATTTGAGTGCTAAGTCTGTGTCACAAACGATGACATTGAAGGTTAAAGATCAACCCCTAAAACAAATTTTTGATGCTGTGCTTAGGCAGACCAGCTATCGGGTATTCTACAACGATCATTTTGTAGATCCTATCCAAAAAGTTTCCATTACGGCCAATGATATGCCATTGGAAGAGTTTCTAAACCGTATATTAACTCCGCAAGGGCTATCTTATATCATCAAAGAAAAAACGGTATTGGTCAAAAAGGCGGCGGTTAGCACCGTAGTTCCTATGGTGGCAGCACCCATTCAACAGCGTACCGTAACTGGGAAAGTGACCGATGAAAAAGGGAATGCCTTTGCCAATGTCAATATACGGCTTAAAGGAGCACCGGCAGGCACATTAACCAATAATTCAGGAAGCTACAAGCTCAACGTACCTGCTGAAAATGCCATACTGGTATTTAGTTTTTTGGGCTATACCACCGAAGAACGGAAGGTTGGCGAAGAGAATGTGATCAATGTATCGCTCAAAACCGAAAATAATAATCTAAACGAGGTTGTGGTAGTGGGTTATGGCGAAATGAAAAGGCAGGACCTGACCGGAAGCGTGGGTACTGTCAAGGTAGAAGATATGCAAAAGGCACCCGTTAGTTCATTTGAGCAGGCCTTGGCCGGCCGCGTAGCTGGTGTGCAGGTTGTTTCGAGTGATGGCCAGCCGGGTTCTTCTTCCATCATCACCATTCGGGGTAATAATTCGGTCACCCAAGATAACTCCCCGCTGTATGTGATAGATGGTTTTCCGGTAGAAAACCCTGATAATAATATAGTTAATCCAAGTGATATCGAGTCGATGGATGTTTTGAAAGATGCCTCAGCCACGGCTATCTACGGAGCTCGCGGTGCAAACGGGGTCATCATTATCAATACCAAAAGGGGAAGTGGCCCTCCTTCGTTTTCATTTGATGGGAATGTGGGTTACAATAAGGTACTCCATAAGGTAGACGTATTTAGCCCTTATGAGTTTGTTAAGTACAATCTTCAATATTTTCCGGATTATGCAACTACGGCTTATTTAACGGATGCCACATTGGATGATTATAAGAATCTCAAAGGTATCGATTGGCAAGACCAGATAGAGCAGCAGGGGGTATTTCAAAATTATAATTTGGCAGTACGAGGAAAAAATGCAAACGGTAACTATTCAATATCCTTTAATGCGCAAGATCAAAAGGGTTTAATTATTAACTCTGGTTTCAAACGATATGGCGGAAGGGTGGTTCTCGACCAAAACGTAAACAAGCGGTTGAAAGTAGGACTGAATGCCAATTATAGTTATACCAAGTCATACGGCACTGTAGTATCTTCTTATGGTGGATCGTCACCGCTCACCTCGCTTTTGGGTAGTGTTTGGGCTTATAGGCCCTTAGCAGGATCTCCAAATAATGACGATTTTGATCAAATCATGGATGACTTATTATCTGAAGGGCTTGATGATGGGGTTAGTTCTTCCAGTGATTACCGGTATAATCCAGTGAAAAATGCCGCTAATATTTTAAATGACCGGTTTGGTAATGCAATAGTTGCTAATGGGTATGTTCAATATACGCTGACCAAAGGGTTGGTATTAAAATTAAGCGGAGGAATTAATAACTTATTCAGCAAGAGAAACGTATTCTATAATAGCAATACTGCAAATGGTGACAGACGCACTGTTCAAGGGGCAAATGGTCCGAATGGAAGCATTCTTAATCAACAATCTTTTAACTATCTCAACGAAAACACACTAACCTATGACTGGTCTGTCCATAAAAATCACAAGTTTAATGCAATGGTTGGACTAACTTATCAAGGGGTTAAAAATAATTCAAATGGGTATTCTGCGACTAATTTACCCAATGAGAGTCTGGGGGTGAATGGTTTTGATGAAGGAGTTATTAAGAATCCAGTTTCAATAAATACAAAAAACACCCTGGCCTCCTATCTGGGAAGGTTTAACTATAATTATAAATCTACATATTATCTGACAGCATCTTTCCGCGCAGATGGTAGTTCAAAATTTGCCCCGGAAAACCATTGGAGTTATTTCCCATCAGGTGGTGTATCTTGGCGTATTACCAATGAACCTTTCATGCGAAAACTTTTAACGGTCATAAATGACGGAAAAGTACGCGCAACTTATGGATTGACTGGAAACAATAGGGTAACCGATTACCCATATTTGACCACCATTACGTTGCCTACCAGCGCAGGATATCCTTTTGGAGATAATAATATCTTGCCAGGGGCGACCTTTTCTTCGTTAGGAAACCCACACCTTAAGTGGGAATCGACGTCTCAACTTGACCTGGGGCTTGACCTGGAATTTCTAAAAGGCAGGATCTCTTTAAGCACTGATTATTATAAGAAAAAAACCTCTGATCTATTATTGAATGCATCGTTGCCTGGTTCTACCGGATATACAGCTGCTTATGCCAATATAGGAAAGGTACAAAACTCCGGGTTTGAATTGACCGTGAATACGGTCAATATCAAAACGACGCATTTTAGCTGGACTAGCAGTTTTAACATTTCCTTTAACCGCAGCAAAGTTCTCGGACTTGCAGATGGTCAGGATGCATTGACCAGCTACGTTTCTTGGGCCAGCAATAGCTACAATACCGCTCCTTCGTATATAGCCAAAATAGGTCAGCCTATCAGTATGTTTTATGGTTATGTTTTTGATGGCGTATATCAGTACAGCGATTTTACCCAAACAACCAGCGGAACGTACGTGCTTAAAGATAATGTACCAAATAATACAGGTACCAGGGTTTCCATTCAACCGGGCAATATTAAATTCAAGGACATCAATGGCGATGGAGTAGTGGATGCTAATGATGAAACCGTAATAGGTAACCCCAATCCGGATCACGTGGGAGGTTTTTCCAATAATTTAAGTTACAAAGGATTTGACTTGAATATCTTCTTGCAATGGTCTTATGGCAATGACATCATAAATGCTAACAGGTATGTTTTTGAAGGGGGTATTGTCAGAGACCGGAATCAATTTGCTTCGTTTGCCAATAGGTGGTCCCCGGACAACCAATCATCCAACATTCCCAATAATGGTGGCCCGAATGTATATTCATCAAGGGTGGTTGAAGATGGGTCTTTTTTAAGGTTAAAAACTGTTCAACTGGGATATACTTTTCCTGCCAAAAGTTTGGGCAGAGTAGGTATCAAAACGTTAAGAATGTATGTGTCTGGTCAGAATTTACTTACCTGGACTAATTATTCGGGTTCAGATCCGGAAGTATCCATTTTCAATAGTGCGCTTTCGTCTGGGTTTGATTATTCAGCATATCCGAGGGCAAGAACATTGACGGCTGGAGTGAATGTGATATTTTAGGATTAACATTTAAATTATTGAAAATGAATAACTATAAGTTTTTTGTTTTTGTAGGATTTTTCATGCTGGCATGTTCGGTCATATCCTGCAAAAAATACCTTGATACAGTTCCTGACGATTTTCTTACCCCATCGCAATATTACCAAACAGAAGGTGAGTTACAAAATGCGCTAACAGGTATTTACGATGTTCTTGGCTCTGCAAATGTCTACCAAAATACCTATTGGGCTACGCTGTCATCCAGTAATGATATTGATTATTGGCGTAATAACCGTACGGAGACCACTAATCCGCTATACTATAACCAAATTCCATCGGATGCTTTAGTAACTGGTACCTGGAATGCCCTTTACCAAGGCATCAATCGCGCAAACGAACTTTTGGCAGCAGTGGATGAGTCGCCGGTAGATACTTCCATAAAGACTCCTGTTAAAGCACAGGCACAATTTCTAAGAGGATATTTTTACTTTCTATTAGTATCGAATTGGGGTGCTATTCCTTTACGTTTGCAACCTACCAGGAGTGTGGATGATGCAAACCTTGCTAAATCATCCATTGCTGACGTATATGCACAAGTTTTAAAAGACATGACCGAAGCCGAAACATTTTTGCCTACATTGGAAGAGGCGGGAAGTGATGCGGGTGTACGTGTCATAAAAACGGTAGCCGAAGGAATACTTGCCCGAGTGTGTTTAACCATGGCGGGAGAGCCTTTAAAAGATTTATCCAAATTTGTTGATGCCAAAAATTGGGCTTCAAAAGTGATATCTTCGGGCAAACATAGTCTGAATCCCGATTATCGCCAAATATTTATAAATCATAGTGCTGATATTCTGGAACCTAAAGAATCCATGTGGGAGGTAGGATTTTATATTACTTCAACGAATGCCAATGAATGGGGAAATCTAGGAAGTTTCAATGGTATCCAGTTTAGTAATATTGATTATGGCTATTGTTATGGTACATATGGGATAACCAAGAAATTTTGGGACTTGGTTTCCGCCATTTCACCGACCGATCTTCGGAGAGATTGGAATTTATCACCGTTTAGGCTAAGTGGTCCTTCCACCGGCCTCACAGGTATTAGCAAGGTTTACTTATCTCAAACAACAGCTAATATTTGGGCTCGCTGGCCTGGGAAATGGCGAAGAGAGTTTGAAAATTATTCGCCAAAAATTAAGTACGGTACACCAGCCAATTTTCCGATCCTTCGCTATGCAGATGTTTTATTAATGTATGCAGAAGCAGAAAATGAACTAAATGGACCTACCGATTCTGCTTATTGGGCCATCAATCAAATCAGGGAAAGAGCGCAAGGGACGGGTAATAGAATTACCGGTTTTATAGTGGAAAACGGAGGGGCAGGATATACTTCAGCACCTACAGTAACGTTGAATTCCCCCGTTTTGGGTAATACGATACTCACTTCAGCTACGGTAACTAACGGGCAAGTATCGGTCGTAAACATGAGCAACATAATTAATGGATATTTTACAGGTCAACCAACCATCACTTTTAGTGGAGGTGGTGGAGACGGCGCTGTGGCTTCTGCCATACTCAGTCCTATAGATCCTTCAGTGGCTGATGTGCCAAGGTCGCAAAGCCAGTCAACATTCAGACAGTTAGTCCGGGACGAAAGAGCAGTAGAGCTAAGTCAGGAGGCGCTACGCAAGCATGATTTAATCCGTTGGGGTATCCTAGTGGAAACGATGAAGGCCTTGTCTGCAAGTATCCGTTCTAATGCGAGTGTGTTGGCCAGCTATCAGTTTGAAGCTATCCCAGGAGACAATGTCTCTTCAAAGGATGTTTTCCTGCCTATTCCATTGACCGAGCTGACACTGAACAAAGCACTGGGTGGTGTGAATAATCCAGGTTATTAATGAACCATTTTATCGATAGAAAAATGAAAATTATGTTAAGATATGTTATGATGCTCTTGGCTGCTACTAGCCTATACTCCTGCCAGAAGGACGGAGTGGATCAGCCCGATTTTGAAGTAAATACCAGTACCCTAAGCTATCAGGTAGGCGATACTGTCCAGTTTAACTTTAGCGGAAACCCCAATTTCATCACATTTTATTCAGGCGAGCCTGGATACCGGTATGAATACCGGGACCGGACATCGGCATCGGGTACGCCCACATTGCAGTTTACCTCTGCGCTGAATGCGGGTTCGCAGGCCAATACCTTGCACCTATTAGTTTCTACAGATTTTAGTGGAGTGACAATCAGCGATACGGTGGCAACAGCCGCTGCTATCACAGCGGCTACCTGGACAGACATTACCAGCAGGGCTACCTTGGCCACTAGCGGTACAGCTGTTACTTCAGGCATCATAGATTTATCAGACATATCAGCTGGAGGAAAGCCTGTTTATATAGCGTTTAAATATACGGCGGCTAGCGGGTCGGTGCAGAATAAATGGACTATAAGCGCGCTGACAGTAACCAATACCTTGGCGGACGGCACGGCTTACACCATTGCTAACCTCAACTACAGCACATCAGCCATTACGAGCAATTTCGCAGGCGTCTCGACATTCAGCCCTGGTTGGGTGGGTATTCCGGTCAAAAATACACTCAATTGGGTGATCACCGGAGGAACTTCGCTAGTAATCACTGGTGCCGCAACAGCAGACTTGGCCACATCAGATACAGAGACCTGGACGCTGATGGGGCCGCTGGATCTTCAGAAGGTAACGCCTGAAGTCGGGATAGCTGTAAAGAGTGCCAACGCGGTGGTGAATTCTTATTCCTATACCTTCAAAAGTGCAGGAACGTTTTCAGCTAAATTTGTGGCATATAATGAAAATGTCTCCGCACGGGAAGAAAAAACCAAGGAATTTAATATTGTAGTCAAATAATATGCAGATTTACCTCAGGATATGCTGCTTATCAGTGGTACTCTTATGCACTGGGCGGTCAGGTTTATGTGTTTTCGCACAATCAGCGACCGGTGTGCTCAGTGCACAGGTTGATCTGGATACCCTGACATCCAGGATTATAAGCAGCTATAGAAACGTCCGCTCAGAGGTAGACGATATCTTGCCAAGTATGCAACCCGATGGCAGCTGGAAGGATATAGACTATACGGATGCAGCAAAAGCGACCTTTGCCGAACACGCGGTCAGGTTAAAACGGATGGCCATTGCATACAGCAATCCGAAGAGTAAGACTTATGAATCGGAAGCCTTACTGCAGAAATTGCAACAAGGTTTTGCCTTTTTTTATAATAAAAAATGGGTGAGCACCAATTGGTGGTATACCGAGATCGGCATCCCCAACGACTATATGGTAGCTCTGATCCTGCTAAAGGGTTATTTGCCAAAGGAACAATTGCTAGAGTACGCATCCTTTTTAAAGGATGCGACCGATAAACCATCCCACCAGGGCATGAACCGTATTTGGGTATCTTCCATCATCATTCACAAGGGCTGTATTATTGACGATCCAGCGTTGGTACAGAAGGGGTTTACTTCCATCGCCTCTACACTACGCATTGTTGGATCGAAAGAACAGGAAGGCATTAAAAATGATGATAGTTTTCATCAGCACCGCAAACAGATATATGCAGGCGGGTACGGGCTTTCTTATGTCTCCACAATCAGCGATTACCTCTGGCTCTCGGCCCACACCGAATTTGCAAAGTCCTTTACACCAGCGCAGATCAATTTGTACCATCATTTAGTATTCAACGGCACGCAGTTATTCGGATTTTACGGAGCTTTAGACTTTGGCGTGGTCGGGCGCAATATTTCCAGGCCCAACGGTACACGAAATATTAACCCCGGTGTAGTCGCCAAAATGGCAATGACAGACCCGCTTCAATCAATGGACTACATCAATTGGATGAAACACTTGCAGGGGGGCGATTTCCCCGAAGCCTACCAGGGAAATCGGTTCTTCTGGAATTCGGCGATCATGACCCAGCACGGTCCCCGTTGGTACCTGTCTGCCAAAATGATTTCTAAACGTACCACGGGAACCGAAATGCTCAACAACGAAAACCTGCAAGGGTATAATCTGCCTCTGGGCGCTACCAATATTATGGTCACTGGAAAAGAATATAACGGTATTTTTCCCAGTTGGGACTGGAGCCGCATACCCGGTACAACGGCCATACATAGCCGTGAAGCTAGCAAACTGCCTGGATATTTGTTTGGTACCAATGATTTCGCCGGAGGTGTCACAGACTCGTTGGATGGCTTGGTGGCATATGAACATGCATATAGGGACGTATTGGCAAGAAAAGCGTATTTTTTTGTCGACGGACGGCTGTTGTGCCTGGGCACGGGTATCACCGCGGCGGCCACCCAGGAGGTGCTGACCTCATTAGACCAGTCGCTGGCCGATGGCACTATTACTTACGGGAATGGCCTACAAAGTCAATCCCTGAAAGATGACAGTGTCCGAATCAAAAGCAGCGGGCCATTGTGGGTATATCACCATCAAATCGGCTATCTCCTTCCACAAGGGGGAGACCTGACAGTGCAGCGGAAGGATCAGGAAGGATCCTGGAAGGGCATCAATGCCATGGGTAAGACCGGGGTTATTAAGCAAACGGTTTTTAGCGCCTGGCTGAGCCATGGCTCCAATCCCAAAGGCCAGCAATATGCCTACTTAGTGGTACCTGGCAAAAACCTGCGCGAATTTAAAAAGATAGCCCAGGATCCGCAGGTCGCCATTGTCAAAAACGATACGGCTGTGCAGGCTATCAAAGCCGGTATGCTGTATGCGGCTGTTTTTTACCAACCCGGCACAGTCGATTTTGGAGAAGGAATGAAGATCAGCACGGATCAAAAAGTTTTGATCCTGGTCAAAGCAGTCGAGGGTGGATATCGCGTATCGGTCGCCGACCCGCTTTACAGCCAGCTATCGGTCCACATACGTATTAACAACCAGGAAAAAACCATTGCCCTGCCCCAGGGAGATCTGCAAGGCAGTACCGTCCAATTTTATTTGAATGAATAAGCGAATAGTAATAGGTGCCCTGTTGGTTGGGTTATTAGTAAAAAATGTGCAAGCGCAGCCGGCGAATCTATTACAGCCAGACGCGGTACGCGCATTGATGAACCGTGTCGCCGAGTGGCAGATCAACGAATGGCAAGAAGGCCGCATCATCAAACTACCCAAAACGGAATGGGAAAATGGAGCCTTGTATACGGGGATGGTGGCCCTTCAGGCATTGGAAAAAAAACCAAGGTATGATCGCTTTTTGTACCAAACCGGAGAGGAATGCGACTGGAATACGGGTAAGGAGCGTTTTTTTGCCGATGACTATTGCGTTGCTCAACTATATACGGCGATGTACGACTGGCACAAAGAGCCAAAAATGATTGCCGCCTGGCAGGCCTTGGCAGACAGCATTGTCTCAAAGCCGTTCAACGAATCGTTGGAAGTTGTGCCGCAGATCAACCACCGCGAATGGGCCTGGTGTGATGCCTTGTTTATGGGTCCGCCATCCCTGGCATCCCTGTCAAAGGTGCTTGGCAACCCCAGATATCTGCAGAAGGCCGATAGCCTGTGGTGGAAAACCACGGCTTACCTTTATAGTAAAGAAGATAGCCTATTCTACCGGGACAGCCGGTTCTTCCAAAAACAAGAAGCCAATGGAAAAAAGGTGTTCTGGTCAAGAGGGAACGGCTGGGTGATTGCCGGAATAGTACGGATGCTGGACAACATGCCACCTAATTTTGAACACCGGGACAAGTACGTAACGTTGTTTCAGGAAATGGCACATAAGATCGCTTCGCTGCAGCAGCCCGACGGCAGCTGGCATGCTTCTTTGTATGACCCGGTCACCTTTAGCGCAAAGGAAACCAGCGGCACAGCTTTTTTTTGCTATGGACTAACCTGGGGAGTGAACCATGGCCTTTTGCCCAAAGAGACCTACCTGCCAGTCATTCAGCGTGCGTGGGTGTCCTTAATGGCGGCGGTCCATCCAAACGGAAAGCTGGGATATGTACAGAATATTGGTGATAAGCCGGTGACGGCCGACTATGAAAGCACCAACGTATATGGGGTAGGTGGCCTGCTGCTCGCAGGCAGTGAAATCTACCAGCTGCATATTGGACCACAGTATGATATCCGTGATTTTGGTGCAGTGGGGGATGGTCAACAAATCAATACCCGGGCCATTCAGGCTGCCATTGACAGCAGCAGCCGGCACGGAGGTTCGGTGCTTATACCGAAAGGTACTTTTTTGTCAGGGACGTTATACCTCCCTTCGTATACGCACATCGAGATTGCTGAAGGCGGCATTTTAAAAGGGAGCCCATATTTTAAGGACTATCCCGTAAACCAAGTGGCCTACAAAAATGGCTTTGTCAATAACTTCAATGGCAAGGTCGTCATGACCAGAGCACTGCTCTTTGCCGAAGGCAGCGACCATATTCGGATATATGGTAAAGGGACGGTTGACGGACATGGCGATGCGGCTGAATTTCAGCTGGGTAATGACGGCGAATCGGCGCATAGTAAGGAGCGGCCTTGTGCGCTGTTGCTCATCAACTGCAAAGACATCAGCGTACAGGACCTATTTATGACCAACCCGGCATATTGGTTGCAAAACTATATAGGTTGCGACGGGTTGCATTTAAAGGGGCTACGCATTTATAACCACACCAATTATAACCAGGATGGCATGGATATCGATGCCCGCAATGTATTGGTGGAAGATTGCCACATCGATGTAGACGACGATGGTATCTGTTTTAAAAGCCAGGAGCGCGCCCACGTCGTACAGCATGTACTGGTCAGGAATTGCGATATTGGCACCAACTGCAATGGCATTAAATTTGGCACAACCTCTATCGGTGGCTTGGAAGATGTGCAGGTAATGGATTGTACCATACACAAAGCATCCGAAGATCGCATCCGCAACTGGCAGAAGAACCTGCAATTTATAGACCAGCCGGTCACGGTGCTTTCAGGCATTGCACTTGAATCGGTTGATGGCGCTATTGTTGACGGGATTGATTTTAACCGCATACACCTCAGGGACGTGCAAACCCCCATCTTTATCGTCATCAGCGACCGCAACAGACAATCGGTCGATAATCCGGTGACCTATCGGAAAGGGGCGATCAGAAACATTCGCATTAGAAATGTCGATGCCGTCGGGCACAGCAAGATGCCCAGTTCCATTACCGGATTTCCTGGTTGCAGGGTAGAAAACGTTTCATTGGAGCACATTTCATTAAACGAGATGGGCACAGGTACTTCGGAAGATGCCCGGTTGGTATTGCCCGAAAGTAAGTCCGGATATCCTGAAAACCGGATGTACGGCCTTGTTTACCCAGCCAGCGGACTGTACGTAAGGCATGTACAGAATATACACATAATGGATATGGAAATCCAGCTTCGGAATATGGACGCCCGGCCAGTCGTCGTGTTAGAGGATGTACACACAGCCTTTTTAGATCAGCTTAAGCTTCCTGTCCCGCAAGGTGGCACGCCCAAGATACGGGTAAGTGAAAGTACGTACATTCATGGGGTGAACTAACCTAAGGCTTAATTATTCAGGAAGCTCCACCCAATGCCCGTCTTCCCGAATAATTTCGATAAGCTCATCTAGGGCACTGGCGGTAGGAACGTTACGTTTAACCACTTCTTTGCCCCGGTACAGGGTAATTTTATTTTGTCCAGCACCGACATAACCATAATCGGCATCGGCCATTTCACCCGGGCCGTTTACGATGCAGCCCATGATGCCGATTTTTAATCCTTTAAGATGGTTGGTGCGGCTGCGGATCATTTGGGTGGTTTCCTGCAGATCAAAAAGGGTTCGGCCGCAACTGGGGCATGAAATATATTCGGTTTTGGAGATGCGGGAGCGGGTGGCCTGGAGTATGCCAAAAGAAGCTGAAACTAATTGGGCAGTTGGCGTGGCAGGCGAATCAATCCAAATGCCATTGCCCATGCCGTCTACCAGCAGGGCGCCCATATCGGTACCGGCGTAGACCTGTAATTTGGCAATGGGCTCTTCCGGATCCATCAGGTTGCCAAAGGGCCCCGAAAAATCACAAGCAGGGTAGGAGCGACGGATGATGACCGGCATGTCAAGCCCCCAGTCACTGATGCGGCCAAAAAATTGGCGCTGGTCGGCCATGCCGTTTGGCTGGTCAGTTTCCAGCACAAATACCAGTGTTTTGTCGATAGGCAGCCGGTTAAAAAGCTCGCCGTCCAAGTCACGGTTAGACACTTTTACGAGGTTAAGCTGCGGATCCCGTATATCCGCTTCAACATAATCAGCCAGCGTATAGAGCGGGTGAATATTCATTTTTGAGGCAAGCGTTTTCCAGGTCGCATAGTTATAAAGCTGTTTAAGGTTGCCTGGCATGGTAAACGAAGGCAGGTTGTCCCCAAAATAGATAAAATCGACCGATTGTTCGCCCATGTGGTATTTATCCAACAGGGCATCATACCGATAACCCGTATCGTTTAACACGGCTGGGTCCATAAGCCGTTTGGCAGAAAGATCTACTACAACCCGAGGTACAAGCGAACCACCGATAAAGGCGTTAACCTCTCTTGAGGTGTAGGCTGTAGGCTTTAAGCTGTAGGATATAGGCTCTAAGCTATAAGCATCCTTTGCAACAGCTTCAACATTTCGCTTTTCTAAGTCTAAGGCGGAATTTCGGTTTATATATCGTTTTAACAAGGCAATGGCCACCGGGGCTTCAAATTCAGGTTCCTCTGTGAGGGATACCCGTACGGTATCGCCCAGGCCGTCTTCCAGCAGGGTGCCAATGCCGACGGCCGATTTGATACGGCCGTCTTCCCCATCGCCTGCTTCCGTGACGCCCAAATGCAGTGGATAGTTCATGCCCTCGGCCACCATCTTTTCTACCAGCAGCCGGTAGGCCTTAACCATTACCTGGGGGTTGCTCGATTTCATGGAGATCACCAGGTTGTAATAATTCAGATCCTCGCACATGCGGATGAATTCAAGCGCTGATTCGGCCATTCCTTCCGGCGTATCGCCATAGTGGCTCATGATGCGGTCTGAAAGGGAACCGTGGTTGGTGCCGATGCGCATAGCCGTACCGTACTCCTTGCAGATCTTTACAAGTGGTGCAAATTTCTGGTAGATACGTTCCAGCTCGGCTTGGTATTCCATTTCGGTATAACTGAGCTGGTCAAATTTCTTTTTATCGGCATAGTTACCGGGGTTGATCCGTACTTTTTCAACAATTCGGGCTGCTATTTCTGCCGCGTTCGGCGTAAAATGGATATCGGCTACCAAAGGCACTTCACAACCGCGTTTGCGTAGTTCTTTTTTTATCTCGGCAAGATTTTGCGCCTCTTTGATGCTGGGGGCTGTCAGGCGTACATATTCGCAGCCAGCCTGCACCATGCGGATGGTTTGTTCCACGGATCCCAGTGTATCCATCGTGTCCACCGTGGTCATGCTCTGAATGCGGATGGGATGATGGCCCCCCATCGGGACATCGCCAATGGTCACTTCCCGTGTCAGCCAGCGTGTATAGCTGGGAATTTCGGCTGTTATCCTCTCCATATCATTGCAAAGGTACGGGTTTTAAGCATAAATCCGCCTTTGGCGGAAAAAAGCTTTATGAAGCTTACAACAAATTTCCTTTAATGTAATCAAAGCTGTTTTTAATGCTCTCAAACTTATCAGGTACATAAATTTGGTCCTGCTCGACATAAAATTGTTTGAGGCCGGCTTTTTCTTTGAGGGCAAATAGGGCCTTAAAATCGATCGTGCCGGTACCAACTTCCGTAAATTTGATGCGGTTAAAAATGCTGTCAACCGGCAAAGAATCCAGGGCCGGGCCGGTCACAATTTCCGGATGGGTTTTATCAATATCTTTTACATGCCACATTGGGAAACGGCCCGGGTGTTTGCTAAACAATGCCGGTATATCAGCCCCCGCTTTTTGCGCCCAAAAGATATCGATCTCTAAGTTTACCAGGCTGGCTTCGGTTTCTTCCAGCAATACGTCATAACCGGTCCTTCCATCTTCCAGCTTCCTGAACTCGAAAAAATGATTGTGATAAGCTATCCCCAGGCCAATTTCTTTGGCTAGTTCTCCCGCTTTGTTCAACTGGGCAGCTATAAATTGATAATCTTTCAGGTTCAGTTTATTCAGGATGGCTCCTGGAACCATGGGTACCACCAAATATTGCTGCCCCAGGCTTTTGGCTACTTCCAGTAGAGGCTTAACCGCATCAATTTTACCGTTTCCCTCCGTCAGAAAGTCATCCAATCCATAATGGCCACTAAAGGTTTTCAGGTTCAGATCATCCAATGTAGCCTTAAGTTCTGCCGGTTTGAGGCCCCAAAATGTTCCCTTGCCGTCCAGGCTGCTATATCCATAGGTTTCTACCGTACCATAGCCAATAGCCGATACATTCTTTAACGTCCCTTTGGCATCCTTGTCAAGTAGTTCGCGCAGGGTATATAGTTGCAGGCCAATGGCCGGAATTTGTTGGCCTTTTTTGGGGCTGCACGCTGCAAACAATGTTGGTGCTGCCATGATACCGGCCGATGCAAGGCCAGCCTGTTGGATGAATTTTCTTCTTGATAACCTCATGTTTAATGTAGGAGTTTAGTTTATGTGGGCTAATGTAAGAAATATTAAAGTTCACATACGAACATTTCACACTAATTTTAGTTTTTAATGACCGACAACTTGGTGACCAGAAAGGTTACCAACAGGCCTGCAAAACCTATAACGGCATAGGAATAGCGCAGGCTGGCAAGCTGCGAGATATAGCCGATAAGTGGCGGTCCCATTAGGAAACCCAAGTAACTAACGCTTGAAACCATGGCCAAAGCCATTCCGGGTGAAACTTTGCCATTGCGGCCGGCCACGCTGTAAACGGTAGGCACCACGCAGGATACGCCCAAACCCACAAACATAAAGCCCAACATGGCACTGTATAAATAGGGGAAAAATACAGCGATGCCCATACCCAAGAAGATCAGGCAGCCGCATATTTGAAGTAGTGTTTTACGCCCCAGGCGGAAAATGGCCCAGTCGCCAATGAAACGCCCGCCTGCCATCATGATCATAAAGGAGGTATAACCCAATACGACGAGTGAAGGGGGTGCCTTTACAATATCTTTAAAATAGATGCCGCTCCAGTCAAACATGGCCCCTTCGGTGGCCATGCTACAAAAACCGATAATGCCCAATTGCAGCAACACGCCTTCGGGCCGGGCAAAAATCTTCCGTTTGGCTTCTTGTTTTGGCCGCCCGGGTACCAGATAACGGTAGTTTAAAAAGGTGCTGATAAAAACCAAGCCTGCGATGACCCAAAAATGAACGTAAGGGCCAATGCCAAGGTTCATCATAACCAGGCCAATGAGGGCACCTGTAAAACCAGCAATGCTCCAAGCGCCGTGAAATGCTGTCATGATTGGTTTTTCATACAAGTTTTCTGCGGCAACGCCTTGGGTATTCACCGAGATATTGCACATATTTCCCACCACACCAAATAACAAAAGTACCAGGCCCAGCTGCCAGGATTGCGTTACCAGGCCAAGAAAAGTAAGCACGATCACATAAAGGGGTGCCACAATTCGCAATACCTTATTACTGCCATAGATGGTGACCAACCTTCCGGAAAGTGCCATCGTGAGCAGTTGCCCAAGAGGCAATGCGAATAACAGGCTACCCAATTCGGCGTCTGAAAGGTTCAGTTTCGCGCGGATATCAGGGATACGGCTAGCCCAGGAGGCAAACGCAAGGCCTTGACAAAAGTAGAAAAATGAAACTGCCAGCCTAAAACGGCTTCGGTAAGGTAGCGCCCGGTAGTGGTCCGCTGTTTGGGAAATTTCCAATGTATTTGATTTCTATTACGCAAAATTACGTATTATTGTGCTCGAAATCAAACAAAGATTTCACCAAATTGTTAGCAAATCATGAAGCCACTTCACGTACCTGCCAATTTTAATAAAACTGCTCCAATACAGGAGCAAATTGTTTTTGCACTTGCCTATCTGGGCGATGCTTCATCCAACCAGGTTGGGGCTAAACTGGCCGCGCTTGATCCATCGAAGGATGCGAAAAGTTATTCAGAGCAAAGCAGTCAGATTCTGAAAGAATTATTTGACAAGGGCCTTATTAACGGTGCTGAACGCAATGGGACGTATTATTACAACCTAAGCAAAGAGGTAACGGCCCATACGGGAAACATCGACCCCGAAAAGCTTGATGTGACTCCCTGATTCAGGCTATATCCCCAAACGTATGCCCAAAGAATAGTCTATCATGGGCCAGGGAATGATGTTTTCACCTTCCCTTTTAACTACCCCCATGCCAAAAGCTAATTTCAGGTTTACCCGGTTCCAATAAGTACGCTGTATGCCCCACACTGGGCCTGCTGACCATGCATACTCTTTTCCAATGGACAAGGGATTGGGAATTTGATTACTATACCAGGCGCTGAGTGCAACAAAGTTCCCGGAATTGTGCGACGTACTGCGGCCTTTTATAACCCGTTTGTCCAGGTTGTAATAATAGCGATAGTCAGCCATCAGGTAGGGCCAGAAGTCCCCATCAATTTGTCCACCGTCATAGCTGTCATAAGTTACCCCGAAGCCAACACCGGCTTTCAGCGCCAAACTGGTTTTTCTTCCCAGCCGGGCTTCATAACTGAAAGAAGGGGATATAATATTGATAATAAATTGTGCCTTTTGCAAGGAGGGGCTTGCTGTCTCTTGTCCCTGCGATTTGATGCCGAATGTAACTAGTATTGCTATAAATAAGAATTTGCGCAGGAAAGATTTGCTCTCATCCTCTTTACAGGTTCCCGAATTAAACATAATTCCAGTTTTTTGTTGATAAAGATAATTTAAATTTACTATGTTGGAGCACAATGTTCGCCTGTAGTCGCCGGATGGAAGCCTGGGCTTAAATAGGGAAGGGCAAGGCCTGAACCGGGTAGCACGAACCAGGCACTCATTTTAAAACCAAATCTTGCTCATAATAGGCCAGAATCCCAGAAGGCCATCCCTTTGCACATGATGTCCAGAATAATACACCGCAACAACAAGTCCTCGTTTGTGAGAAACCGTACCAGGCATCGCTAATGGCGATATCCAGCCGCTCTTTATAAAGTTGCCACTCGTTGAGAATACCTACAATTTAGGGCATCTCTACCTGATGGTTATAATACCGCGGCGCGGGCACGTTGTATTTTTTAATGAGGTAAAGGGTTTTTTCGCTTTGCATATTATCTTTCTTCGCCCACTAATTTTCCTTTTTCCCACACATTGAGATTCCGGATACTTTGCTGGGATATGTTTTCTGGTCTGTTGAATTCGTCAGGACAGTTGTCCACGTGGATGCCCAGACTGCTAGCATATTTCAGGTCGGCATTGTTGGTACGGGCTGCTGACAAATCCATTGCTGATTTTGTAGAGAATTTTTGGATGTTGCACAACATTTCGGACAACATGGTTGAAGCGACAATTGTACCTAACGGCAGAATAGATTTGTCGCTATTCCGGGCAGGGAATGAGATCACGCGCTTATTTTTAATGGGAGTTGAAACGCAGGCAGACCCGGCATTTATTCCTCCCCAAACGTTAATGTTCGTGGTTAGTTTCAAATTGCTTGCTGTGGAATATATTTTGCACGAAACGGTTGCTGATGTGGTTAAAATCCAAGATGGCATTTTGTTCCCGCAACAGAACTATGCCGACCAATCGCATTTCATTAAAGAAGCAAAAAAATTATCGGGCGTTTCTCCCAAAGAATTACACAAAAATAAAAACGGCCGATTTTTACAATTTTCTGTGCTGGATGCAAAATAGTTTTGCATTCAGATAAATAGAAATCATGTTATTGCAAAATAAAAAGGTCGCCATTGTTGGCGGAGGGATGGCAGGCTTGACTTTAGCACATTTACTGCAACTAAAAAATGCAGCAGTAACCGTGTACGAACGCGATAGGAGCCGCCATGTACGCGACCAGGGCTCAACCCTTGACTTGCACGAAAGTACCGGGCTGGAAGCAATGAAACGCGCAGGTTTGCTCGATGAATTTTACAAATACCACCGCCCCGAAGCAAGCAAATTGCGATTGATCGACCGATCGTTCAATATTCGGTTTTCAGATTTTGAAACTGATTTTGCAAAAATAACGGCCGAAACCCGTCCCGAGATTGACCGTGGTCCGCTGCGCAGCATTTTACTCGACTCGCTGCAGCCAAATACCGTGGTATGGGGCAGCCAGTTTTCATCCATGCAAAAAGTAGGCAATGGTTGGTTGTTGCATTTTAAAAATGGCACAAGCGCCTATGCCGATCTAGTGGTGGCAGCTGATGGGGCAAACTCCAGAATCCGTCCATACCTCAGCAATATACAGCCGGTTTATTCGGGCATTACGTTGATACAAATGGATGTTGACGATTGGCAAAATAACACCCCATCATTGTTTGCGGTAACAAAAGGGGGGAAAGTAATGGGTTTTGATAACGAACAAATGCTTGGTTTCGGGACAAGGGCTGACGGCTCCATGATGGCGATAGCTTGTTTTAAAACGCCCGAGAACTGGCTGGAAGAGAGTGATATTGATTTCAATGACCGAGCACAGGTTTTTGCGTGGTTCAAAAATGAATTTTCCGGATGGAGTAAAGAATGGCACGAGGTTTTTACAAACGATGGAACGACTTTTATTCCCCGCCCGCAATACTATTTTCCTTTTAACCAGCATTGGGAAACGAATGAAACGCTGACAATGATCGGCGATGCGGCCCATCGTATGCCCCCATTTGCAGGCGAAGGTGCAAATGTAGCCATGCAAGATTCATTTGAACTCGCCGAAGTTTTAACAAACGGTAAATTTTCGGATATTAAAACTGCCATTGCGCATTTTGAAAGAGATATGGTTGCCCGCGGTGCGGATGCTACTCAACAAACATTGGACAACATGGAACGGATGTTTGCCAAAAATGGATTGGAGCAAATGGTGGCGTTCTTTAACCGGGTAAAAGCTCAAGTCCCGGCATCTTAGCGTTAGAAAAAGACGTTGGGACGCGGCTTTTATGGGGCAACCGACAAGATCATTCGTTACATTCAATAAGCCGGATATCACCCGGCACCAAACCGTTCGTTGATCAACTTATCCACTACATTGAAGCGCTCATAGGTCCCGTTCGCCCGCTTCAGCAATCTGTCATATTGCTCAAATGCG
>FOBR01000049.1 GCA_900109895.1 bacterium A37T11 | reverse complement strand
CCGGATGCCCTGCATGGCACCCACGTGGCTGGCATCATCGCCGCCGACCGTAATAATTCGGTAGGCATACACGGCATAGCCAATCATGTGCAGATCATGGCTGTGCGGTGCACTCCCAATGGGGATGAGCGTGATGAGGATGTGGCCCGGGCTATCCGTTATGCCGTAGATAACGGGGCTAAGGTCATCAATATGAGCTTCGGTAAAGGCTACACGGCTAATAAAGCACTTGTTGACGAAGCGGTACAGTATGCTGAGGCTCGTGATGTCTTATTGGTATGTGCCGCGGGGAATGATGACCAGGACCTCGACAAACAGCCCCATTACCCCAATCCACATTACCTGGAGGGCGGAACCGCCAAAGATTGGATCACCGTAGGTGCTTCGGACCAAGCCGATGATGAAACGCTGAAAGCTCCGTTTTCCAACTATGGATTCAAAGAGGTGGATGTATTTGCCCCCGGTGTGCGTATCCGGTCTACGGCACCAAAAAATACGTACGTACGACTGGATGGAACGAGTATGGCTGCGCCGGTGGTTTCTGGTTTGGCTGCCTTGATCCGGTCGTATTACCCCAAACTAACGGCAGTGCAGGTACGGGAAATCATTCTGCGGTCGGTTACCAAGTCTACCAGGCTGGCTGATCGTTGCGTCACCGGTGGGGTAGTCAATGCCTACCAGGCCCTCAAACTTGCCGAACATTTATAAGCTATTATCAGATACTAAAACAAATACAGATGAGTACAACCATTCTTTCCGTCGAACACCTTTCCCACCGGTACTCCAGCACCTGGGCCATCCACGACATCAGTTTTCAGATTGACAAAACTGGGATTTTGGGTTTGCTCGGCTCCAATGGGGCCGGTAAATCGACCACGATGAACATCATGTGCGGGGTACTGAATCAGACCGAAGGGCGCGTGGTCATTAATGGCATCGACCTGGGTCAGCATCCTGAACAGGCTAAAAAGGAACTGGGTTTCCTGCCACAGCAGGCGCCACTCTATCTAGACTTGACCGTGGATGAATACCTTTATCACACGGCCTATTTGCGACAAATGCACCGGAAAGCGATTTCTGGTGCCGTGGAGGAAGCCAAAGAGCGTTGCGGCCTAACCCATTTCAGTGGACGGCTGATCAAAAACCTGTCCGGTGGTTATCGCCAGCGGGTAGGCATTGCCCAGGCCATTATTCATAAACCAAGATTAGTAGTGCTGGATGAGCCCACCAACGGGTTGGACCCGAACCAGATCATCGAGGTACGGGCACTGATCCGGGAGATTGCTGAAGACCGGGCGGTCATCTTTTCCACGCACATCTTGTCGGAAGTGCAGGTGCTGTGTAAAGATATCCGCATGATTGAGCAGGGGAAATTGGTGTTTGCTGATACGATGGAGGCTTTTAATAACTACATCTCGCCACAAAGTGTGCGGGTAGAGATCGATTATCCACCCACCGACGAGGTGTTATTACAAATTGAGGGCGTCACCAAGGTAGACCGGATTACGGAACGAAGCCTGCGTATCTATTTTGATGGGGACCCCAACATCACCGACCGGATCATCCGGGCCAGCGTGCAAAATAACTGGTACCTGCGGGAGATTTACTTAGACAAGGGATCTTTGGATGATGTGTTCGCACAATTATCAAATAGGGCCAACTAGTGTCTGTCTCTATTGTCGCCAAGACACCGACTTACCATTATATATCTGTTTATTTAAATAACAACATATTACAATGAGAACAATTTTTCGCATTGCCCGCGTGGAGTTAAGCACGCTATTTTATTCCCCCATTGCCTGGTTTCTGCTCATCCTGTTCTTTGTGCAGGTGGCTATGGCCTATGTGGGCAAGGTGGAGTCTTATGTCACCCAACAGGAATTGGGCCGCCCCCTGCAAAACCTTACTTTCAGTTTTTTCGCCAACCCACAGTCCAGGGGAATTTTTATTGCTGATGTACTGAGCAACCTGTACCTTTACATTCCGCTTATTACGATGGGGCTGATCAGCCGGGAGGTGAGCAGCGGTACGATTAAATTGTTGTATTCTTCTCCGCTTAAGCTGTCGCATATTGTATTGGGTAAATACCTGGCCATGCTGGTGTTTAATCTGTGTATGATCGGTGCGCTGGTCATTGTGGCTGTTTTTGCGTCTTTTCAGATCGAAGCCCTGGATTGGGGGATTGTTGTTGCTGGCTTGTTTGGCATTTTTTTATTATTGAGTGCCTATGCGGCTATCGGTCTATTTATGTCCTGCCTCAGCAGCTACCAGGTCGTTGCTGCCATTGCGACGTTTGCGGTATTTGCTCTGCTCAAGTTTGTGGGTACCCTGTGGCAGGATTATGATTTCCTGCGGGATTTGACCGATTACTTGTCCATCTCCGGGCGCACGGAGACGATGATCATGGGGTTGCTGAATACCCGGGATATGGGGTATTATGTGCTGATCACGGTACTTTTCTTGAGTTTTGCCTGGTTTAAGCTGCAGGGGGAACGGAAGAAAGTAGGTTGGGTGGTTTCGCTGGGGAAATATGTGGTTGCTGTTGTGGTGGTGCTTGGTACTGGCTATGTGACTTCTACCCCGGGGTATATTGGCTATTGGGATACCACCCGTACTAATATGAATACGCTCAGCGTAAACACCCAGCAGACGCTAAAAGCTATTGGTAAGGAGCCGCTGGAAGTGACTTCCTATATCAACCTGTTGGATGGTACCTACTGGTATGGTAGCCCCGGGTCCCGGACCGGGGATAAGAAACGGTGGGAGCGCTACCTGCGCTTCAAGCCCAACATCAAGCTGAATTATGTGTATTACTATGACAGTACGTTTAATGACTATGTCTATAAGGCTAACAAAGGCCTTACCTTGGATGGCATTGCCGAAAAGTATAGCAAATCTTATAAGATTGGTTTAGATCGTTTCAAGAAACCTGCTGAAATTCGCAAGGAGATTAATTTGTATCCGGAGAAGAACCGCTTGGTCATGCTGCTGAATTTTAAGGGTAAGAAAACCTTTCTGCGGACATTCGATGATATGCAGTTCTGGCCGTCAGAGACGGAAGTGACAGCGGCACTTCGGCGGTTGACTGTTCCACTGCCGGTGATTGCTTTTCTGCAAGGGGAAGAGGAACGCCGCATTGACCGGATGGGGGATCGGCATTATAAGCTGGCGACGAGTGAGATTAATGTAAGGGCTGCGTTGATCAATCAGGGTTTTGACGTGGTGGGGCTATCGCTTCAGAAGGATGAAGAGATACCAAAGAGCCTAGCGGCACTGGTCATTGCTGATCCGCGGGCTAATTTTGCGCCGGAGGTTTTGGCCAAAATAAACCGATATATTGATGAGGGAGGCAACCTGCTATTGGCAGGGGAACCTGGCAAACAATCGGTGCTTAACCCCATCCTTGGGAAATTGGGTGTGCAGCTGACCAATGGGATCGTTGTGCAGGGGGATACCGACTATGCTCCCGATGAGGTCAAGTCATTGGTGACTTCGCTGGGTACGGAGTTTGGTAGAAGTGTGACGCGCTTGCTCCGGCTGGCTAAACCCATCAGCACCCGCAACGTTGC
>FOBR01000027.1 GCA_900109895.1 bacterium A37T11 | reverse complement strand
ACTGAATTTCTTCCTGTTTACCTTTTTCATTGTCAATAAATCTACGGTTAAATTTCTAACTTTAATCTATTGCCCTAAAATTGGGGAGTACTATATACAATGGTCGATTAAAACAGCTTATCAAGAGCTAATGTTTCTTGATTGATGACCTCCACCCGATACAATCCATACTGTCTGTCTTCTGCCGATTTTATTTGAAAACTAACCCACCCAGACTGGCGCAGTACATGATGATCTTTGATGCGTCCTTCCCCTAGAAGCCTCTTTTTAATAGCACGGCTGAATCGGATATCAACCAAACCATTGCTATGCATATGGCCCAATTCTTTACCCCGAAAATTAAACTGGGTGCCCCCATAACGGTGGAAACTTAGGGTAATACCTGGCCAGCTTTCGATTTCAGTCTCAATGTCAGAGAGCCATTCTAAAAGAGCAGGTTTGTAGGCCAGCATGAAAATCTTATACAAGCTACCAAAGAGATGAGCCGCAAGCGGAATGGATTTAAGCAATCCAACTCTTGCCGCCAAAACCAGGCACTAATAATACCCATGAGCAAGGGAATAATGACAAACTGCGAGAAAATAAACACACCATCATCCAACTTAAAGGCATGGCAAATACCGATAAGCCCGATGGCAAATAAGTTGGCATAGAAGAAGCCTTTATATAAAGGGGGTATTAGGCTACAGGCCTCAATGAACTTCTGTTTTGCTTCTTCCAATTCCATGGAAAAAAAATATGTATATAATTGAACTTTCAAAAATAATTGAAAATAAAATCTTTAATTAAGCGATATTTATAGTTGTTTATCATAGCAACTTTATCTAAGTTTGGCCGGGTGAGGCTTGCCTCGGCAGCCTAATTTAGCCAGGTTTATGGAAGACAATAATAGTGAAAAGATAATACGCTTGACAAATAGGCTGGATGATCTGTCGCGTCGTCAGGAGCAATTTATTAAGGAAATAGCCTTATTGCGGGCGGAGTTAAGTAGTTTGCGGTCCACTCAGGATTTACAGGATTTGCCGGAGGTCCAGGTTACTCCGGTTGCTCCGATTGATTCAACTCCGGTAAAGCCGATCGTTCAAAAAGAGCCCACTCCAAAGCCTTTTGTATTTGAAAAGATCAAAAAACCGCCGATGAGTAAGTCGGCGTGGGAAAAATTTATTGGCGAAAATCTGATCAACAAAATAGGTATATTGATCTTAGTGATTGGTGTAGCCATCGGCGCCAAATATTCCATCGATCATAACCTGATTAGCCCCCTTACACGCATTATTCTGGGCTACCTGGCAGGCATTGCCTTGCTAGTGGTTGGCATGCGGTTGAAACAAAAATACGAAGGTTTCAGTGCGGTATTGGTGAGCGGGGCCATGGCCATTCTATATTTCCTGACCTACCTGGCTTATGATATGTATGGCCTGATACCGCAGGCAATGACGTTTGTTTTGATGGTGGTGTTTACGGCGTTTACCGTATTTGCGGCCATAAAATATAATAAACAGGTGATTGCCCATTTGGGTTTGGTGGGAGCTTATGCGGTTCCTTTTCTGCTGAGCGATGGTTCAGGACGGGTGGGCGTGCTATTTAGTTACATGGCCATTATTAATGCCGGAATTGTGGTAGTGGCTTTTCAACGGTACTGGAAACCCGTATATTATGCGGCATTTGGCTGGACCTGGCTAATCGTTTTATCCTGGTATGCTACGCAATATGCGATGGACCGCCACTTTGGATTGGCCTTATTTTTCTTTTCTGTGTTTTTCATCGTGTTCTATGCAGCATTTCTGTCTTATAAATTGTTTCGGGAGGAGGTGTTTAACAAAGGCGATATTGTACTGCTGTTGGCCAATTCCTTTATTTATTATGGCTTGGGATATGCGGTTCTAAACGGGCATCCAAACGGTGCACAGTTACTCGGCGTGTTTACAGTGATCAATGCGGTGGTGCATTTTGGGGTGAGTGTTCTGATCTTCCGGAAAAAATTAGCTGACCGTAACTTGTTTTACCTGGCGGCAGGCTTAGTGCTGGTTTTTATTACGATGGCTATACCGGTACAATTAGATGGGCATTGGGTAACTTTACTGTGGGCAGGGGAGGCTTTGCTGTTGTTCTGGATAGGCAGGGTCAAAAAGGTGGCCTTGTATGAGGTGTTGTCCTACCCGATAATGTTACTGGCCTTCATCAGTATTTGCCAGGATTGGCGGGTTGTGTACGGGTATATTGCGCATAGTGCTACGGATGTTAGGCTTACCCCCGTGCTTAATGTGCAATTTTTAAGTTCGATATTATTTATCCTGGCCTTTGCATTTATTAATAAATGGCACGTCAATCCGGCATATCCTTCTTCGCTCACAGCACGCAAAGGGTTGTATCGTATTTTGTCCTTTTTGTTACCTACGGTATTAGCGATTGCGCTTTACTCGGCATTTTATCATGAAATAAGCCATTATTGGGAGCAACGATACAGCGATTCTGAGTTGCGCATTGGTTCAAAAACCCAAGACTATCCAACATATTATTACAATACTGACCTGATGTATTTTGGCCAGCTATGGACTGTCCTTTATTCACTGTTGTTCCTTTCGGTTTTGGCGTTGTTTAACCAACGTAAATTTAAAAATGAAGCGTTTGGCTGGATCAATCTGGTGCTCCAAGTAGTGGCAATACTGGTGTTTTTAAGTGCCGGATTATATGCGCTCAGTGAATTGCGGTTGTCTTACCTGGCGCAAACAAATGGGCAATACTACCAGCATGGTTGGATTAATATTGGCTTACGGTATCTATCCTACCTGTTTGTCGCTTTCTCGCTCTGGACCACTTACCGATACCTGAAGGAAGCTTACATCAAACCACGACTACGCTTGGAATACGAGATTTTACTGCACGTAACCCTGCTTTGGATAGCAAGCAGTGAACTGATAAATTGGTTGGACATAGCCGGTTCAACGGCCGCATACAAATTAGGTTTGAGCATTTTATGGGGCATTTATTCGCTATTGCTGATTGTATTGGGAATATGGAAACGGAAAATACACCTGCGGATTGGCGCCATGATTTTATTTGGCATTACGCTGGTGAAACTTTTTATTTATGACATTGCCTATTTAAGTACAATTGCTAAAACGGTGGTCTTTGTGTCGTTGGGTATTTTACTGCTGATTATTTCCTTTTTGTATAATAAATTTAAAAACACAATTGCCGATGAAGTTGCTGATGAAAGTAAGAGTTAGTTTAGGCGCGGTGCTGTTGATATGCAGCAGCCTTCATGTTCAGGGGCAGATACCAGGCTACCGCTACCAGCGGCAGATTTCGGGCATTGAGGGTCAATGGAACCGCCTGGTGCTGCCAGACGGCTTATTTAAAAAGGCATCCGAAGACCTATCGGATATAAGGATAATTGGAATTACGGCGGGCAAGGATACCATTGAGGCGCCTTACTTATTAAAGGAAGCCAACAATAAGGTAGCAAAAAAGGAGATCACGTTTAGGCAGCTGAACAGCAGTAGCAATGATAAAGGTCACTACTTTACTTTTGAAGTGCCTTCAGCAGACCCGATAAATGAAATAACGCTTGAGCTCAAACCGACAAATTTTGACTGGAAGGTAAAGCTGGAAGGTAGCCAGGACCAACAGGAGTGGTTTACGCTGTTGAATAACTACCGCATCGTTTCTATCAAAAATGCCCTGACCGATTTTCGATTCACCACGTTATCGTTTCCTCCATCGGTATACCGCTATTTCCGCATACTGATTCCTGGTGCTGAAGATCCCGGACAGTTATCTGCGCAATTGTACAGGCAGGAATCAACCGAAGGCGTATATCGGACGTTTCCCGTCAAAGTATCCCTAACCCCAATAAATAAAAAGACAAAACAACGGGACATAACGGTACGGTTACCAACCGCCGTGCGGGCAAGTTACTTAAAAGTAGCTGTTAGGGATAGCCTGGATTATTACCGGCCTGTCACCATTAGCTACCTTACAGACAGTATAAAGACTGAAAAAGGGTGGATATATGACTTTAATACACTAACCAATGGCACTTTAAATTCATTGGAAAAAAATGAATTTACGTTTCCCAGCACCCTGCTGCAAACAATAAAGGTGACCATCGATGAGCAGGACAACCAGCCGCTATCTATCGGGCCAATTGAAGTAAAGGGCTATGTGCAGGAGCTAATTGCCCGCTTTACACAGCCAGCCACCTATTATTTGGTATATGGCAAAGCCAATGCGGAAGCGCCGCAATACGATATTGCACAGTTTACTGTCAAAATCCCCAAGGTTTTACCCGAACTCACACTGGGAGAAGAGCAAACCACTGCCCCTGGCGGGGAGCAAGCAGCAGCACCCCTGTTCACGAATAAGGCCTGGCTTTGGGCTATTATAGTGATCATGGTGCTGTTGCTGGGTATTTTCTCTATCCGGATGATGCGAAAAGTTCCCTGAATTTTACTTCTTCTGTTGGGATAAAAATTCAACCAGGGATGCCAATTCTTCATAAGAGAGTGCATTGGCAAGGCCGGTCGGCATCATGGAGGTCGGCAATTCTTTCCGGGTCAGGATATCGGCGGTTTTAATAGTGGTGGATTGGCCGGCCATATCCTGCAGGATCAATTGCCGGGCATTTTCAGCAGTAACAAATCCCATATACGATTTGCCCCCTTTGGCCGTGATCATATTGGTCGCAAAACCTTGGGAAATGGATGCATTAGGTTTTAAGATCGATTCGGCGATCTGCTCCTTATTCATAATGTTACCGATCTGGCCCATGTATGGCCCAATCAGTTTTTGCCCTTTGGTAATGCTATGGCAAGCGACGCACCCTTGCCTGGTAAAGAGTGCCTTGCCGGTAGCAGGATTTCCCTTGATCTTGGCGATGGCCAGCATAACATCTTCGATGGATGATTTGCCAACCTGGCCTTTTTTGCTTTTAATGGCATTGAGGTCAACTTTGGCCGCTTTTTTCGCTTCCGTAGTTTTTGGAAGTATATTTCCCAGTTCTGGAAGGTCTATTTGTTGTTTTTCATTCAGTAAAGCGATATAGGATTTTTGGGTATTGGTTGCCCGGAGTTTTGCCTGGCGTAGAAAGGTTTTTATGGCGGGCGACATTTCCCAATCAATGGGATTGTAATAGGGGCCGTGTCCGTCCGGACGGGTGCTCCACCAGGTAACCCCCTGATAATTGAATTCTTTTTTATACAACCGTGTTAAGGTGGTCAGGATGTTTTTTTTCAATGCCGGATCAGCGCTGTGACGGTAGGCATTTATGAGCCCGTTGACCGCTTTTGGTTCATGTACATAGCGCAGAACCCACAGGGCCAGCGTAGTATTAGGGCCGCCGATGGCTGCTAAACAGGCATCGGTAGCATGCAGGCTGAGGAGTGCCCTGACGGCCAGGTGAGGCAGGACGATGGCAGCGTTAGGCGTGGCATGGGGTCCTTCTGCTTCGGACGGCGGTGCGACAAAACTGGCTGGCACTTTAACCTGTAATAGGGCAGGAATGGCTTCCCCACGCCCAAGGCGGCCCAGGCTGATGATCGAAGTAGCCTGTACGCGTAAATCGCTGTCTTTTATTCCGCTAAGAAAGGGGCCGATCGGGACATTCTTTAGAAAGGGTTTTCGGTCTGTTAGCGCACGGAGTGCAAATTCTTGGACAGCTTTGTCCTGGGTAAGTAGTACAAGATTGTCGATTGCACTTTCTCCTGCTACTTGAGCATAGGTGAAAATGCCTGCTACCCGATTGGCCAGCGGAAGCGAGGTATTGCTGGCAACGCCCCAAGCTGCAGCACCAGCTACATTTGAAGGGAATTTTAGCAACGCCTGTTGTGCATCAAGTCGCGCCACGGCACTTGCCGATTTAAGCTGATCGACCAGTGAAGTTACGTTGGCTTGTTGTAGGCCTGAGTAGGGCGAGTATTTCCAGCCTTCTGGAACGACACGTACCACAAAACCTTTGTCAGGGCTGCCGGAATATCCTGCGCCGTCCCAGGCAGAAAGGTACATACGGCCTGAACCATCCACATCTACATCGGTGATTTGCGGTATTTTAATGAATTCTTCATCTTTTTGCGTAAATGTAGGCCCGTCCGGGCTTAGGCGATGGATATATAGATGATTAGTTCCCCAATCAGACATCATGGGTACGTTATTATAGGGAGCAGGCCAGGAGGGTTCAGCCATATACAGGGCGCCGGTACCTGAACCACCGCCTAAGTCTGCCAGGGCAGGGATAATTTCTTCGGTGAAGTGCTTAAACAGGAGCGGGTATCCATATTCCCCTGACTGTATTTGATGGCTGAACCGTATATTCCAGCCGCCACCGTCATTGGTATTGTCGCGCGTAAAGATGTTCATATAGGGGTCAATGGCTACATCATAGATGTTGCGCAAGCCATGGGTATACATTTCCATTTCGGTACCGTCCGGCCGTACGCGTACAATACCTCCACCCATCATGGTAAGGCTGTCGCCGGCTGCATCTACAGCATCATGAAAACCAAAATCGCCCACAGCGATATAGATCCAGCCGTCAATGCCCATGCGTATGCCGTTTGTAGCATGGTCCGTGCCGCGCTCTTGTAAGTATTTGGTGGAACTCATGTGACGCACCAGGGTCTTGGGGTCTCCGTCGGCTAGGCCATTATGGTCTTTATCATCAAAAACAACCAGATCCATGCCGGTGGCAAGGGAGTCTTTAAATACAGTATGGAGAACAAATACCTGATCTCCGATGGCTAGGATTCCCCGTGGGTTGTCCACTAGGGCAAACTGGGTGTGTTCATCGGCTTTTCCGTCGTTATCCCGGTCTATTAGGCGGATAATGGCTCCCTGACCGGGTTTTTTGCCTAGTGAACCGATACGGTCAACGCCCACAAAAACTTCTCCTGTAGCCGCTACCGCCAGGCAGGCAGGGCTGGGAGTGAGGTCGGGTCCGGCAAAGGTATCTATCCGGAGTCCGGGTTTATCTGAGTCTGGTGGCAGGGGTTTCCCAACGGGAGATACGTAACGGATACCCAATATTAACAGGATGCCGTAAAGGATATTTAGCTCTATTTTGAACATAGTTTGTTTAGTTATCTGAGCCAAACATAAAAAAATAATCCCAAAAAAAAGCGCCCTTTAGTTAAAGGACGCCTTTTTTAACATATTGTTGTGTTATTAAATTCCAAATCCGAGGCCAATAGACCATACGCGGTTGGTTTGTTTCACACCGCGTGATTCAGGAGCAAGGTCAGTGATACCAAGACCATAACCACCATTAATGATAAGGCCACTTGTAAGCTGGTAGCCAGCTAAAAAGTTAAAGCCAAAATCAGTGGATTTTAAGCTTTTGTCTTTGCCAAATTTAAAATCACCAATTTCTGATGAGTTGCCATTTTTATCAGATAATTTGTTTTTTCCACTAATACCGAAACCAATGTAAGGTCCTGCTCCTACAAAGAAATGACCGGCAGTTCCGGTAGGAACTTTAAATACCACATTGATAGGTACTTCAATCCAGCTGGTGTTTTGCTTGTATTCACCCTCTTCTGTATCAATAAACTTGGCTCCTTTACCTTGGTAGGATACGCCTGGCTGGATGTACAGATAATCTGTAAAAATAGGGGCATCTAAGTAAGCCGTTACAAAAAAATTGGTAGCAGCCTTTGTTTCTGCTGAATTATCGCCACTTCCAAAACTATATTTTGGAAAGTTAACGCCTGCTTTGACTCCAAAACCCAAGTCCTGGCTTTGGGCGAAAGCACCCACACTAAAAATTAAAGCCGTTGCAGCTAATATTACTTTTTTCATTATCCTTAGTATTTAATTAAATTCATATAATTTGTTAAACATACTGTGCAAGTTGTAAGCCAAAAAAAGTAATAATAATATAATTATTTGATTTATAATTAAATATGAAAATTGCTCTAATCGATCAGGTGTGCTAATATTAAGACAAAAGAGCGGGTCTTTCTATAATTTATGAGCTACGGCAAGCAAAACCCGGTCAATGTCATCGGGCTGGTCAACAGCATGGGTATCAAGGGTAGTTTCGGCAGTTTGTATGCGATAACCGTTTTCAATCCAACGCAGTTGTTCAAGTGCTTCTGTGCGTTCAAGGGGGGAGATGGGCAGCCCGGTCAATGTTTTTAAAATGGCTGCGCGATAACCATATATGCCAATATGTTTATAATAAGTATGATGACTGAGCCAATCATTTTCCGGAGCATTACGCTGGTAAGGTATGGTAGCCCTGCTGAAATAGATGGCCTCTTTGTGCTGGTTGATAACCACCTTGGGGGTGTTTTTATTAAAAAGCTCTTCATTGCTGTGGATGCGCTTGATAAGGGTGGCTATTTGGGTTTGGTCTGTATTAAAGCATGAAATTAATAATTCTATTTGGGCGGGATCTATAAAAGGTTCGTCACCTTGGATGTTGATAGCAATGTCATGATTTTTATAGGCCTGCAGTACTTCTGCACAGCGATCTGTGCCGCTTTGGTGGCTGGAGGCTGTCATGATCACTTTTCCGCCAAAGGAGTGTACATGGTTTGCTATGCGTTCATCATCGGTAGCTACCATTACCAGGGATAGGCTGGGAGCTTTACTTGCCTGTTCATATACCCGCTGGATCATGCTTTTACCGGCAATGTCTGCCAGGGGCTTTCCGGGGAAGCGGCTGCTTGCATACCTGGCTGGGATGATCCCGATGATGTTATGAGCCATGAATAATTCTTTTAAAGTTCCGGATGGTTATTTAAAAAGACCGTTCAGTTCACGGTCAATTAATTGTAGAATGTAACCCAAATCTTCTGGTTTGTGGGCAAAATCAAGGTTATCTTTTTCTATAATCAGTAGCTTCCCTTCCTTGTAGTTATTAATCCATTTTTCATATTTTTCATTGAGCTTGGATAAGTAGTCAATGCGTATACCTATTTCGTACTCCCGGCCGCGTAGCTGGATGTTATTTACCAGTGTGGGTACGGAGGCCCTTAGGTAGATCAGCAGGTCAGGTGGTTTAATATAGGAAATGACACTCTCAAAGATGCTGCTGTAGTTTTCAAAATCACGTGAGGTCATCAGGCCCATATCATGCAAATTGTCTGCAAAGATATAGGCATCTTCATAGATGGTACGATCCTGAATGATGTTTTTGTCTTTATGCTGAAGACTGATGGAATGCCTGAAGCGGCTGTTTAAAAAGTAGATTTGCAAGTTAAAAGACCAGCGCTTCATGTCATTGTAAAAGTCTTCCAAATAGGGGTTGTCTTCTACCGCTTCGTATTGCGGCTCATAGCCTAAATGTTTTGCAAGCAGTTCTGTAAGTGTTGTTTTTCCAGCTCCTATATTTCCAACAATAGCTATTTGCATGCGGTTGCAACCTTAAAATTTTCTGATTCCGATTAATTCCCTGACATCTTTAAGGGTTGAGCGGGCACTCTCGTGTGCTTTTTCGGCCCCTTGTTCAACTACTTTGCGAATATAAGCATCATCGGCTGATATTGCATGAATTCTTTCACGAACTTCTGCTGTAGCACTGATCATATCGGCAGCCAGCTGCTTTTTAAAATCACCATAGCGTATTTCGCAGCGGTTATAAAGGTTTTCAAAATGCTGCAGTGTGTCTTCTGGTGACACTACCTTCATAATATCAAATAAATTTTGTATATAGTCCGGCTTGGTTTGGTTTGGCTCTGTTGGGCCGCTGTCTGTAACAGCCTTCATCACTTTTTTGCGGATCGTTTCCGCATCGTCTGACAGATATACCGCATTGGCTTCGCCTTCTGACTTTCCCATCTTTCCTTTGCCGTCAAGCCCTGGAATTTTGACCAACTGTTTACCATGATTGTAGGCATAGGGTTCTGGAAAGTATTCCTGTTTGTAAAGGCGGTTAAAACGATTGCCAAAGGTGCGGGCCATTTCCAGGTGTTGCTCCTGATCTTTACCGACGGGTACCTTAGTAGCTTTGTGCAGCAATATGTCAGCAGCCATTAAAACCGGATAGGTAAGAAGGCCTGCATTAATGTTGTCGGGGTTGGCCCGTACTTTATCCTTAAAAGAGGTGGCCCGCTCAAGCTCTCCCAAATAAGCGTTCATATTTAAGTACAAGTACAACTCGGCCACTTCAATAACGTCCGATTGAATATAGATGGTGGCTTTTTCAGGGTCTATGCCTGCAGCAAGGTATTCTACCAACACCTGCCTCACGTTACTTTGCAAATCATGCGGGGTGGGGTGCGTGGTGAGCGAATGCAGGTCGGCGATAAAGAAAAAACACCGATATTGGTTCTGCATTTCCAGAAAATTGGTGATGGCGCCGTAATAATTGCCTAAATGCAATTTTCCGGTGCTCCTGATTCCACTGACCACTGTTTCCATATGCCGCGAAAATAAGAAATAGTTTTGAGGTATAGGGTATGTGTAATTTTTGTTGTAGGTTTGAATCAATAAAATTAGGTTTATTTCTTTAAGTTACAGAATAGAATGGGTCTTACGGTTACTACCCCTGCATTACTTTTCCCAGCAATCAGCCTCATTATGCTTGCTTATACGAATCGATTTCTGGCCTTGGCTAGCTTGGTGCGGAGTCTGCACACCAAATATCTGGAGCATAATGATAGCGGCGCATTGCATGGTCAGATACGCAATTTGCGATACCGGCTGCGTCTTATTAAAAACATGCAGGCTTTTGGAGTATTGAGTTTTGTGAGCTGTGTTTTATGCATGCTGACCATTTTTCTGGAAAAGCCCGATCTTTCAGAGATCCTGTTTTTTTTGAGCTTGTTATTTTTTGTAATCTCGTTGTTTATATCGCTTTTGGAAATTCAATTAAGCAATAAAGCGCTTGAACTTGAGCTGAGTGATATGGAAGATTTAACCAACCCATCCCTGGTCAATTATATTAAAAAGAAGTTTGATAAGTAGGTTCCCACCGGGCCGGTTTGGGATAATGTTTTAACTTTGGCCCAAATTTATCGAACATGTTATCCTATTTTGAGGCCTCTTTGGCAAAACTCTCCATCCACCGGGTAGGCAATAAACAGCTTAATGAAGGGCTTGTGTTGTCTGATCATCCGGTATCGCTTACTGACGAACTGTTGCCAAAATTGCTGATGCAATATTTTCTGAGTCCGTTTGAAAAAGTGAATGAGGTGTATCGCTTTTATCACCCCAATGGGGAGTTATCGCTCAATGAGCTCTATTATTTTTCAAAATCCTTATTTGATGATGGTGCTGAATTTCATGAATTGAGTAAGCAGGTAAGTAAGCACCTGTACGATGCCTCCAACCACCCAAAGATCAAACCTGGTGAAGTATATGTGGTGCATTTTGAAAATGTGCAGTTGGAGGGCGAACTGCATGAGGCCATCGGTATTTTTAAATCGGAAACCAAAGAAACCTATTTAAAAGTATATCCAGAGAAAGATGCCTTTAAGGTTGACTATGAAGAGGAGGCTATAAACATCCACAAACTGGACAAAGGTTGCTTGATCCTGAATACGGATACGGCTGAAGGGTTTAAGGTACTGGCCGTTGACCAGACCAACCGCCAACAGGAGGCTGTTTATTGGAAGGATGATTTTTTGCAGGTACGTATACGCAATGATGAGTTTAACCAGACATCCAATTACCTGGATGTGTATAAACATTTTGTAACTGAAAAGCTGGACGAGGCATTTGTGATGGAAAAGGCAGACAAAATAGACTTGTTGAATCGCTCCTTAAATTACTTTAAAGAGAATGAAATGTTTGAACAGGATCAGTTCAATGAGGTGGTATTGGGTAATCCGGCTGCAGTTAGTTTGTTTAAAGACTATAAGGAGGCATTTGAAACGGAATTTGATAGTCCTTTAGGCAATAGCTTTGAAATTTCAGGTCAGGCTGTTAAAAAGAAAGCAGCCAGCTATAAAAGCATTTTGAAATTGGATAAAAACTTCCACATTTATGTGCATGGAAAGCGCGAATGGCTTGAAAAAGGTTTTGATGAGGAAAAAAGGATGAACTTTTACAAGCTGTTTTATGAACAGGAAAGCTGAAATTGAAAGCTGCGGCTAGGGTTCTAAACGCGATAAAAGCGTTTCGCATTTTGCGAAAACAATTTATCCAGGTCTGCGGGCGAAAAATCCCGGCATAGGTCCAGCAAAGTCTCTATCCAGGTTGCATAGCTCGTAGCCAGGGTCACCACAGGCCAGTCTCCTCCGAAGACCAAGCGGTCTGGACCAAACTGATCGGCTGCATAATCAAAATAGGGGCGAAGGTCATCCGTTTTCCAATTAAGTAAGTCTGCCTCGGTTACCAAACCAGAAACTTTGCAATATACCTGCGGGTTTTGGGCCAGGATGCGAATGGCGTCTGACCATTGACGAAATTCTTGATTTAGAATTTCGGGTTTGCCCAAGTGATCCAGCATATAATCAACTTCAGGAGCCTTATCTACCAAATGGATCGCAGCCGGAAGCTGGTGGCTTTTTAAACAAATATCAAAACTGAGCTTGTGTTGAGAAAGCCACCCTAAACGACTTGTAAATTCAGGGTTTTTATAGAGTGATGCAGGCGACTCCTCCAAACGGCGGATGCCTTTGATCAACGGATTCTTTGCCAGTAGCGCCAGTTCTTCAGCAGCATTGACTGCTTCAAGTGGAAACCAGCTGATAATGCCTGTAAGCCTATCATCCGTTGCCGCCAGCCCAGTGATGTATTCAACTTCCCGTACATACTGCTCAGGCAAGCATTCACATTGCATAAAAATCAGTTTTGCAAGTGGAATGGCTGCTGAGGCTTCCTGAAAATGGGACAAGCTCAAGGTTTTCTGAATAGCAGGTACTTCAGCAAGCCATGGGTAACTTAAGAGTTCTGTATCCCAAAGGTGTACATGGCTATCCGTAACCGGAATATTCAGTGCTTTAAATTCGGCAAGAGTCATTCAGGTAATGACCTAGACAGCAAAACTTTCTCCGCAGGCACACGTACGGGAAGCATTCGGATTATTAAAGGTAAATCCTTTTCCGGTCAGCCCGTCAGAAAAATCCAGTTCTGTACCTGCCAGATATAAGAATGACTTTATATCAAGCCCTAGCTTAATGCCTTTATCTTCAAAAAATTGGTCGCCCTTTTTCTCTTGGTTGTCAAAATCCAGTTTATAGGTTAAACCAGAGCAGCCACCGCTGTCTACCGACACTCGTACAAAATAAGAAGGGTCGTATTGGGCGCCCTGTAAGATCTCTTCGATCCGTTCTTTTGCTTTTTCTGTTACGGTAATCATACCATTTTCCTTTTCTGTTGATACAAATATCACCAATTAATTGCAAAGTGCCAACCTTATTGTAGGGCCTTGTTCATTTTTTACGTGTGGCAGACGGGATCAGGTTTGGGGAGAACGTTCAAAAACTCCGTCGATCAGCCATGCTTCCTTGTTTTTGGAGGCTTGTACCGCCAGTTCATCGCAGCGCTCGTTCTCCGGATGGCCAGCGTGCCCTTTCACCCAAACAAACTTTACCTGGTGCAGGCGGTATATTTTCAGGAACCGTTGCCATAAATCCGGATTTTTCTTGCCTTCAAATCCTTTTTTTTGCCATCCAAATACCCAGCCTTTCTCTACGGCATCAATCACATACTTCGAATCGGAATAAATCGTCACATCCATGCCGGGCTTTTTAAGAGATTCAAGCCCGACAATTACGGCCATGAGTTCCATCCGGTTATTGGTGGTTTTGCGGAATCCCGCCGAGAGCTCTTTATAATGGTTTCCTGCACGCAGGATAGCTCCATAGCCACCTGGCCCCGGATTACCACTGGAAGCACCATCGGTAAATAGTTCAATCATATACCGCCAAAGATAGCTTTTTGTGTTGGCATTGCATCAGTTCCTTCCTGACGGTAGAATCTCGCTTGATGCCGAGATTGTTTCCAAATGAATTGCTAATATAAGTGATCAGGTAAGCGATTTCTACATCCGATAAGCGCGGATTGGCCGGCATTTCGGTATCAAAAGTCTTTCCGCCGATCTGCCGGATGCCTGAGAGTCCATTTTTAATAAAACAAGCTAACTGATGGTGGTTTTCCTTTAATGAAGTGGTATCAGAGAGTGGGGGATATAGCTTTCCGAGCCCTTCTCCCTGGCCGCCGTGGCAGTTTTGACAATGTGCTTCATACAAAGTTTTTCCATTAACATAAAAGCGGGCCTTATCCAGCTCTTCGGGGCTTTGGCATGCATTAAAAATAATAAAGCCTGCTAACAGGGTCAACAGGCCATATACCACATTTTTGAAGGTCATTTTGCTATTGATATTCTTTTAAAAGCGTAGCCAGGTCTTTTTGTAGCAGGTTAACCTGGTCTTCATTGGTTCCGTCATAGGCACCCCGAATGTGTTTATCCTTATCTACAAGAATCAGGTAGCCGCTATGGTCATAACCACCGGGTATATTGGCGTCTTCGGTAGCAAAAACCATATACTTTTCAGCCAAACCATATATGCTCTGTTTGCTTCCAGCCGCAAATTCCCACTGAGTGCCTTCCACCCCAAGCTTATCGGCATATTTTTTTAGCCTGGAAGGTGTGTCGTATTTGAAGTCGATACTGTGCGAAATAAACCGCACGTCTTTGCGACCTTTATACTTTTGATAAACTTTTAATAGGTTACGCTGCATTGTAGGGCAGATGCTGGGGCAGGAGGTGAAGAAAAAGTTGGCAATATATACACTATTATCCAGCGTATGGTCATTGATCGCTACGCTATCCTGGTTTAAAAAGGTGAAGGAAGGTATGGTTTGATAGATCGTGTCAATTACAGTTTTGCCATCCACCACTTTGCTTACAGGGTGGCGCTGTCCAAGGATAGGTAACTTTTTTGCCGGGTTGTCCGTACATGCCGCTAGCAAATAAAGTGCAGCGACATAGCAAATTATCCTCATAGCTTATCGGAAGCTAGTTTTGCAGCGTCAAACTGCCGTTTTAAAACATCCAGTTTTGCTTTTTCGCCCTGCAAGTATTTTTTCACCTCGTCATCCGGGTGGCCACTTTGGTCGGGTTCAAATTTATGCATCCAGTCTGTCATGGCCTCATTTGCATCGTCAAGCTTAAGCTTAATGCTAGCTAGATCTGCACGCTTCGCTGCAGTATCCAAGCTGGCGTCTGCAGCTTTCAAACTATCTAAGTTTTGAAGAATACTGTCTATCTTCATACTTTTGTGGTTAAAGTCGCCCATGTAAGCCATGATGCTATCATGTGCTTGCAAAACTTCCTTCTCCAATTTGGCATTCTCCTCTTTGGCGCCCCCACCACAAGCCGAAACAAGCAGCGAGTAACCCAGAACCAGTGTACCCAATGATATTTTTAACATATATTTGTTTATAAATTTAAACTATGGACAAAATTAATTAAATAAATTGAGAACAGCGCCCGGTTTAGCTAGCTAACGGTTCAGCGGTATAAAATTCTTCCCGCTCATTAAAATGTACCCTGATGTTACCGCTAAGGATTAGATTGACTAGCAACTGCTGGGTTTTGCGACGTGACATCATTAAATGTTTACACAGTTCAGGTAAAATCGCCCGTTCATTTTGCTCCAGGTATTGCAACAGGTTTTTTTCTTTTTCAGAATAGGAGATAAATACTCCCTCCACCTTGTTTTTTCGTTTTAACACATCTACCACCACCTTTCCTGCCAGCACACTTTTGTCTTTGACACGAACATAAACCCACCACTTATGATCATCACTCAGGGCATAGTGTGGTTTGGTATTACTCTCCGGGATGTCAACGATCAATACAATCTTGTCATCAATATACACTTCTTCAAAGCGGGGTTCAATTATCGGCCGGCAATATAAGGTGGCAGCCTGGTAAAGCATATATTTTTCCTCATCTTCTGATTTGACCCCTTTAATAGCTCCATTGTCGGCCACCCCAACAAGCAATTTACCTCCTTTATGGTTGGCAAATGCAACTAAGGTCTTAGCAATTTTACCCGCATTGCTAATCTTATTTTTGAAATCCAATCGTTCCCCTTCGCCTTGCAGTATCAGTGTTTTTATGTTCATCTGTCGTTTAAATATTAATAGTTAGCCCGTATACCGCAGGTTTCTGACATATACTTCGTTTAATACCGTTGCGCATAGCGTGCCCTCACTATCTTTGATCTCTATGGGGAATGTTTTAACAAATTTTCCGCCATGCTCCAGTATGTTTAATGCATCTTTAATGTCCGCCTCATTAAGGCTTATGGTGAAAAATAGAGAGGAAACACCCGGTTTTATAAACTGTATAGATGCGCTCTTTAACCATACACGCGTTTTATAACCCATGCGCCGGCTTAATTGATCAAATAATAAGGCGTAAAAAGGATCAGAAGCCGCATAAATGGTTCCTCCGAAAATGGATGCATTGTAATTTCGGTTAAACAGACTTTTGTTGATTTTTACGTCTACCCCGGTAAACCCCTTATGGAAGCGCTGAACCCAAATTCGTTGAAAAAAAAAGGGTGGGTATAGGCGCATCACCCATTTCAGGGTTCTTTCTGATACCTTCATAACGAGTTAAAGTTACAGAGAATTTTTATTACATTCCTATATATACGGTAAAATATTTACACATTATACGCTAACTTTGCCTTTCATAAACTGCAAATTTACATGGTAGTTGATTCTATTCCCATAAGCAAAAAAAAGAATATTCTGTTTTTGGTTATTGTAGCTTCCTTAGGTTATTTAGTGGATATATACGACCTGGTCGTTTTCTCCATTGTCCGTGTGCCCAGTTTTCACGATCTGAATGTTGCCGATGCTGACATGCGTACGAGTGGTGAATATGTGCTCAACATGCAAATGGGAGGCCTTTTGCTTGGAGGTATAATATGGGGAATAATTGGTGATAAATATGGTCGGGTAAAGGTACTTTTCGGATCCATCTTACTTTATTCGCTGGCAAATATGACCAATGGACTTGTCCAGGACATTCACAGTTATGCTATTGTCAGGCTTATTGCGGGAATTGGCCTGGCAGGTGAATTGGGTGCTGGCATTACCTTGGTAAGTGAGAGTATGGACCGGAATAAACGGGGATATGGCACCATGCTGATAGCAGGAGTAGGCGTGCTGGGGGCTATTGTAGCTTTTTATGTTGCTGAGCATTTTAATTGGCGGACGGCTTATTTTACTGGCGGAGGTATGGGGCTTTTTCTGCTTATTTTGCGGTTGGGTACGTTTGAATCGGGCATGTTTAAGGAGGTAGCCCATAAAGAGGTGGTAAAAGGAAAGCTGAGTATGTTGTTTTCTAACCGTGAGCGCTTTCTGCGATACTTGTATTGCCTTCTAATTGGGTTGCCCATTTGGTTTGTAGTGGGTATTTTCGTGACGCAAGCTCCTGAATTTGGGAAAGCGCTGGGTGCTCCGGTAGCACTAAGCGCAGGTAAAGGTATTATGTTTACATACCTTGGCATTTCATTAGGGGATATTTTTGCGGGATTATTAGCGCAGCTTACTAAATCCAGAAAGCTGGCCGTATTTATATTTCAAGTTTTAATCCTTATAAGTTCGGTTTTGTATCTGAGCAATGAAGGGATAAGCAGCGAAGCATTTAACTGGCTCGCGTTTTTCATGGGGATTTCGGTTGGTTACTGGGCCACATTTGTAACAATTTCTTCAGAACAGTTTGGAACAAATTTGAGGACTACTGTTACCACCACCGCCCCAAACTTTGTAAGAGGGGCTCTTATACCAAGCACTTTTTTGTTTGAGATTTTTGTAAAACGTTATAACATCCTTACAGCGGGTTACATTATGATCTTCTTGCTAACATTTATCGCCATTTATGCATTGACGCAGCTTAAAGAAAGCTTTAACAAGGATCTGGATTTCCTGGAAACTTAACAGATTTAGAGAAAGTATGAGCATAAAAAAGGCCGCTTGATGTAAGCGGCCTTTCCAAATTATGGAATAAATTCCTTAAAATTTAAGCTGATAAGCTTATTTAGCTTTAGCAGCAGAATCAACAGTATCTTTAACAGCTGATCCGATAGAATCAATGGTGTCAGTTGTTGCATCAGTTAATGAATCAACAGAAGATTCGATAGAATCAGTTGTTGCTTCAGTACTTGTGCTGCCAGATCCACCGCAAGAAGCAGCGCCTAAAGTAATTGCTACGCCTAAAAAAGCTAATTTAAATAAATTTTTCATTTTGTTAATTTCTAATTTTTGTTCAAACAAATTTGTTTAATTACTTTTT
Organism: bacterium A37T11; assembly: GCA_900109895.1. GTDB lineage: Bacteria > Bacteroidota > Bacteroidia > Sphingobacteriales > Sphingobacteriaceae > A37T11. The sequence continues at coordinate 47,854 of FOBR01000027.1, read as the reverse complement.
AATACGGCAATTTGTAAAAGGTAACCCAGGTAATTTAAAAATTTTTTGGGTTAATCATTGCCTTGATTTTTTAGGCATATATTTTGTCTGCTGGAATTCGTAGGGTCTTTTAAATAAATCAAACCGGATATGAAAAAATACTTAGTATTAGCAAATTTCGTTTTTTTTATGACGCAGTTACTCAGTGCTCAGTCAAAAGATGCCATAGCGGGGAAATGGGAAAATCCTACTAAGGAAGGAAGATTGGAAATATATGAACGTGATAATAAGTTTTACGGAAAACTATATTGGCTGAAAAATATGAATGATAAAAATGGAAACCCAAAACTGGATGAGGGCAATCCGGACCCTACTTTAAGGAACCGGCATATCCTTGGGTTGGAAATTTTGCGGAAATTTTCCTACGCAGGAGAGAATGTATGGGATGACGGGGAAATATATGATCCAAAATCTGGAAAGATCTACAAATGCAAAATGACCTTGAAAGATTCAAATACACTTCAAATTAGAGGGTATATCGGATTTAGTTTTCTAGGTCGCACTGAAATTTGGAAACGGGTTAATGATGCATTATAGATGATGAATTATGGATGGATTAAGAATTGTTTTTTAGTCTGGTCTAAATCGAATTATAATAATAAAGGCCTCGTGAACATCACGAGGCCTTTATTATTCCAGCATTTTCTTAACTTATAACTTAAAACGTATAACTTAAAAAAAGCTAGTCTTCTGAGTGAAGCATATCCTTATGCTCGTCAGGATTATATTTGGCTTCTAAATCGGCCAATCCTTTTTTGCCATAAGCCATTCTGGTTATGAATATAAACAGTACGGGTACAATAAAAATAGCCAGCAATGTGGCGGCAGTCATCCCACCAAATACCGTCCATCCAATGGTCTTGCGGGCTACAGCACCAGCGCCTGATGAAAGCATTAATGGGATAATACCCAAAATAAAGGCCATAGACGTCATCACAATCGGTCTTAAACGAAGCTTGACGGCATCAATAGTGGCAGCTAATAGCGGCATGCCCATATCAACCCTTTCCTTTGCAAATTCCACAATTAGAATGGCATTTTTTGCGGCCAACCCAATAATGGTTACCAACCCGATCTGGGCGTAGACGTTATTATCTAGTCCAGGTAGTAAGGTAAGAGCTACAATGGCACCAAATACACCCAGAGGTACCGACAGCAGAATAGAAAATGGTACGGACCAGCTTTCATACAATGCAGCCAGCAGCAAGAATACAAATACAATACATAGAGCAAAGATTTGGCCTGTAGCATTACCTGATTCCTTTTCTTGCAAACTGATACCTGCATAGCTATAGGTATATCCATCCGTAAGCGTTTGTGCTGCCACCTCTTCAAGCGCTTTCATCGCGTCACCACTACTATAACCAGGAGCTGCTGCACCGTTGATCTCAATGGATCTGAAAATGTTAAAGTGGTTAATGATGGAAGGGTTTTCTATTGTTTTATAAGTTACCAACGTAGTTAGAGGAACTGGAACTCCTTGTTTATTGTTAACGTATAATTTATTTAAATCCCGAATGTCCATCCGGTAGGAAGTATCCGCCTGAGACACCACCCTGAAATTTCGACCGAACTTTATAAAGTCATTAATATATGCACTACCGAAATAAGTAGATATGGTGTTATAAATATCCCCAATACCTACACCCATTTTTTGAGCTTGGTCCCGATTGATGTGTAGCTGGTAGTTTGGAGTATTAGTGTTAAATAGCGTATAAGCCATTGCTATTTCTGGGCGTTGATTGGCTGCTCCCAAAAATTTCCAGGCCATACCTTCAAACTCTTTAATTTGAGATCCTTTTAAGTCTTGTAAGTGCATGGAAAATCCACCACTCACACCTAAGCCTGGAATAGCTGGAGGAGCCACAACAATAACTTTAGCCTCTTTATTGTTAGCATAAGCTCCTTGAATCTGTCCGATAATTTCTTTGGCGGTCCGATGCCTTTCTTCCCAGGGCTTTAATTGGACGAAAAAAGTAGCTGCGTTTGATTTAAAGGATCTGTTCAATATGTTAATACCAGCAATTTCTCCCACAGTTTGTATTTCAGGAGCCATCTTGCGTATATTTACAGATATTGAATCCATCAGGAGTTTGGTTCTTGCCATCGAAGTTGCTTCTGGAAGACCAATACCCATCAAAAATGCCCCATTGTCTTCATCCGGTATAAATCCACTCGGCTTTTTAATAAACAAACCAATAGTACCTACATAGATACATACCAATATGATTAAAACCAATGGCGTTATTTTTACTGCCCTTTTAACCCCGTTTGAATAACTATTTGTAACCCGGTGGAACCAAGTATTAAATCGATAAAATGCTTGGTTTATGCCTTTGGAATCTTTATCAAGGTGCATGGGAACCAATAAAAGAGAACAAAGAGCCGGTGTTAGTGAAAGTGCGATAAAAGCCGACAACAATACAGATACAGCAATTGTTATAGCAAACTGCTGATATAACTGTCCTACCATCCCCGGAACAAAGCCAACAGGTACAAACACCGCGGCAAGGATAAGTGCAATGGCAATAACCGGTGCTGTAATATCCTTCATTGCTTTTAGTGTGGCTGCTTTAGCATCCAGATGTTCATTATCTATGTAATGCTGCACGGCCTCCACCACCACAATGGCATCATCCACCACTATTCCAATAGCGAGCACGAATGCAAGCATGGTCAGGTTATTAATAGAAAAGCCGAGAATGGTGAAAAAGATAAATGTACCAACAATGGATACTGGTATGGCTAAAACGGGAATTAATGTAGCTCTCCAGCTTTGGAGGAACAGGAATACCACAATAGTCACCAAGATCAACGCCTCAACCAGCGTATGTATTACTTCGCTGATGGATGCTTTTACTACCGATACGGTTTCATAAGCTACCACATAATTCACATCTGGAGGAAAAGATTTTTTCAGTTCATCAAAGGCTTTATAGATACCTTCGGCAGTTTCAACAGCATTTCCCCCCGGCATTTGACTTACAGCCATCATGGAAGAGGTTTGCCCACTCACTTTAGTTCCTGTAGAATAAGCAAATGCTCCTAACTCTATACGAGCGACATCCTTAAGATAAACAATAGAACCATCTGTATTCGTTTTAACCACAATGTTTTTAAATTGTTCTTCTGTGGATAAATCGCCATCCAGAATAACCGAATATTCAAATACTTGATCATTATTTTGTGGACTTGCTCCTACAGTACCTCCAGGTATGCGTACGTTTTGTTCGGCAATGGCGGCATTGACAATTGCAGGAGTCAAACCTAATTGCGTCAATTTATCGGCATTTAGCCAGATGCGCATACTAAAAGGTTGACCAAAAGCTTGCACATCACCTACACCTTTGACACGAAGTAATGCATCCTTTACATACAAATTGACGTAGTTTGATAAAAACTTATCGTCGTGAGAACCTTTGGGAGAAACCAAACCTACAAACATTAAAATATCTGTATTCGCTTTCCTGGTTACTACCCCTAATCTTCTTACCGTCTCTGGTAACGCTGGCTCAGCAATACCTACCCGGTTCTGAACGTCCAAAGTAGCAATATCAATATCAGTTCCTACGTCAAAAGTAACCGTAATGGATGAACGACCATCAGAAGTACTGTTGGAGGTCATGTAGGTCATTCCCGGTGTTCCGTTAATCTGGCTTTCTATTAGTGTTGTTACCGTTTGTTCCACCGTCTGTGCATCAGCACCCGTATAAGTTGCAGTAACTGTAACTGTTGGAGGAGAAATATCTGGGTATTGACTGATCGGTAAGGAAAGGATAGACAATGCTCCTATCAGTACGAGTAATATGGATACAACGATAGCAGTAACAGGTCGTTTTATAAATACTTCAGAAATCATCTTAAATCCGTTGCTTAATTAAATTATTTTTTTGTTGGTGCAGCAGCTGGTTGTGGTGCCTGATCGGTCACTTTTACACCATTGGTCAGGTTAATGATGCCATCCGTAATAATGGTATCACCCAATTTTAAGCCATCTTCTATCACTATTTTGTCCGCGTCAGTGATTCCAAGCTTCACACGTTTTTGAACAGCTGTACTGCTGTCAGATACTGTGTAAACGTTATATTCTCCTAGCTGCTCAACAACTGCTTTATAAGGAATGACTAACTGTTTCTGCGGTTGTTTGTTCAATACACGAACATTTGCATTCATGCCTGCTCTAAGCAAACCTTCAGGATTAGGGAAAACAACTCTAACAGTAATGGTACCTGTATTAGGGTCAACTGCCCGGTCTATTGTAGATATCGACCCTGGATGGGTATACATTTGTGATCCTAACTGAAGTGTTATGATGGAATCAGTTAATGTTGATTTGCTTTTTTGCAATTCTACAAACCGCTGAATGTCATCTTGGTTCACAGGCAGATCAACAGCTATAGGATTTACGCTTGATATAGTATTGATGAGGGTAGTGCCGGCACTGACTAATGCCCCCATTCGAACTTGAGAAATGCCAATAGTACCAGCAAATGGTGCCCGGATAACCGAACGGTCCAAGTTTGTTTGGGCGGTCACCAAGGCAGCTTTAGCAGAATTTACCTGAGCTTGGGCGTTATTTAAATCTGTCCCAGCATAATCAAGGGTCTGTTTGGCGATGGCATCCTGTTCAGCCAATTTTTGATATCGCTGCAAATCTTTGCCCACCTTTGCATAGTTTGCCTGGGCAATTTCAAGCGCAGCCTTGGCCTGATCCAATGCGGCTGCATATCTTGTTTTATCAATTTCATACAAGGCCTGGCCCTGTGATACTGAAGCACCGTCTGCAACAAGAATGCTGGTGATGTAACCATTTACTTCAGCCCTAAGTTCAGTTTGTTTCAAGGGAACCACCGATCCTGGATAATTGTCTGTACCGGTAACCAATTCTTCAGTTACAACGTCCTTTGTCACCTGGACGACCTTCGGTCCGGGCATTTGAGTACCGGCCTGCTTGTTGCCGCAAGAAGCTAAAAAACCACCCCCGGCTAATAAAATGGCTGCTATAGACTTACTGTTCATATCCTTGTTATTATTATTGCTTTTTCTTGTTAAATTTATAATATAATATGTTTTTAGCGTAGATTAGGGGTATCATTAATATAGACCGTCCCCAAAGCCTGTTCTACATCCATCTTGGCCGAAAGAACAGCATAAAGTGCATTTAAATAGTTAATCTGCGTTGTACGTAGGTCTGTCTCGGCCGTCATCAGGTCAAGATAGGTCTTAATGCCTTCGTCATATTGTAATTTGATAGTTCCATATACTTCCTTTGACAGCTCCACGTTTTGCTTGGCGGTCTTCCAATCATTCAGGTTGGATTTATACGTTGCCATAGCACTTTGGTACTGGGTATTGATCTGGTTTTTCAAATTTACGATGTCCCAATCCACACGTTGCTCCTGCAATTTGGATTTCCGAATTTCCTGGAGACGTTTAGTCCCTTGAAAAATAGGTAAACTTAGCGTGAGTCCTGCGACTGAACTTGGATAGTCACGGTCAAACATGTTTTTAAAAGCATTATTCCGATAGTCCAGCGCATAGTTATAGAAAGCAGATAGGGTGGGTAAAAACGTCCACTTATTATACTGTGTATTTATTTGCTGTAATTTCCTTTGGGTCAGCAATTGTTGATATTCAATACGGCTTTCATAATTTATTTGTTGCATTGTATCCAAAGCAATCTCACTTTCCATATTGTTGTTATCAAAGGAAACTTTAAAACCCACTTCGCCATTAAGTCCAATCAGTTCTTTTAAGTAAGCATATTTATATTTTAGCTCTTCTTGAGTTCTTTTTAAATCAGCTTGAGAATTGCTTAGTGTAATCTGGGCTCTCTTAAAATCCGTATTATCAACAATGCCGGTCTGGTAGCGCGCTTTAGCATCACTTAATTGCTTTTGTATTCGTGCAATGTTTTCCTTGATAATATTGAGTTGTTCCTCGGAAGACAACACATCATAATAGGCTTTACTAACCGAGACTACGGTATTAATACGCCAGTTTTGAGTGTTCTGTGCATTTTGCTGTCTAACATATTTGGCAGCTTTGGATGCTTGTAAAAGGGATGGATCCAGGATCTTTTGGTCTGCCTGAAAAGTAACATTGGTACTGTGCTTTTGACCCAGTGAAATCACTTGATCTCCAAAAACCGTGGTTGGCGTCTTTACATTATAATTATAGTTTCCATTAGCAGAAATCTGAGGGAACCAACCGGATAGGGCAGCTGCAATGTCACGTTCACCAATTTCCTCATCAATCAGTGCCTGCTGCACATTGGCATGATTTGCAAGCGCATAATTTACAAAATCCTGCAAGGTGGGGCTGGCCGGAATAGAGGCCTGTTGGTTTACCGGAGTCTGGGCATACAGCCATGGGGCGGCAAACAATACAATTATTAAAAAAAAGAGGGGTTTCATATCCTTTATAAACATATATAATTATGAGATGTGCGGCATATTTAATTAAATTCTGAGTCCGTCCCAGATTATACCGGAAAGATCAGAAAGGTTTTCTTCATTGATGTGATGATGTCCATGATGGTGTCTTTTAGCGGTTGCAGTGATGCTACCCCAAAAAACAGATGCAATAATTTGTACGTCTAGCTTTTTAATATACCCTTTTTCGGCACCTAAACTGATTAACTCCTTAAAATCATGCTGATCCCGCAAATTATCATTTTTTATTTTTTTTAAATAAGGTGAGCAATAGAACTGTTCCATAAAGCTTAAATATTCGGGATGCTCCATATAAAATTTGCAAGACCTGATCCAAATTATCCTAAAACGTTCTCCAAAGGATTTAGTTAAATCTTCTTGTTTAAACGTTGCTTCCTGATCGTTTGTTTTAACATATTTAAATAGTTCCAGGATTAAATCATCCTTTGATGAAAAATAATGGTAAATCGTGCCGGCAGCTACGTTGGCCCGATTAGCAATTTCACTCATTGGCGTTCCGTGAAAGCCAAATTCTTGGATCAATTCAAGAGTGCTTTCAAAGATTGCCTTCTTTTTTTCTGTTAAACTTTCTAATTGAACGTTCATTCGGGTACAAAACAACAAAATATTTATTGACCAAATACGCAAATAAGTCAAAATGACGAAAAACTGATGAAAATTACTTTTTGTTCAAACAGGTTTTGCATTCATCGGTAAGTACTAATCTCCCGCTAATTGCCGCCTGTTCATAAAGCAGGGTATCCCAATGCTCCGTGCCCATCCAAAGATCTTTTTTAAGGGCAAAGAGCGCACCGGCATTTTTTTCGAGCAGAAGTTGACAGAAATCGCCAATAGCCCCATCCATCAGTTGATAATTTTCAAATAACTGGTTAAATAATCCTTTTTTTTCTGCCCATTGGGCTTCAAAAAATCGGGTTGGGTTAAGGCTAAGTTCTGTAAAAGCTGAAAGGCCTATTTTGCGTTTAAGCGGGGGAGAGATCACAAACGGACCAAGGTGAATACTGAGTTCACTAAGTTTAACCGCTGCATTTTCAACCGCAAAACAGTAATCACAGGCCGCGGCCAAGCCAACGCCACCTCCAACTGCTTTACCCTGCACACGGCCAATAACGAATTGCGGAACTTGACGAATGGCATTGATCACTTTAGCAAAACCTGAAAAAAAAACTTTTCCGGAGGCCTCATCGGCAATGGTCAGTAATTCATCAAAGTTGGCACCGGCGCAAAATGTGCTGTCGCCGGCGCTTTGCAATAAGATAAGTTTGCAGGCAGGGTCATTTCCAGTTTTGATAAGGCTTTCTGCCAATGAGCTCAAAATATCAGAAGGCAAAGCGTTATGTGATGGATGATAAAAAGTGATGGTGGTTAAGCCATCTTTAGACCACGTCTTTACGTAAGCAGTTTCAGTCATCTTTTCAAATCCTAATACCTTTTTCAAGAGTAATGAAATGATCAACCACATCCGGTATTTCTTCCAGATAGTGACTTACATAAACTAATGTATTGTGACTAGTTCGGCAAATTGTGCTGACCATCGCCTTAAAAAAATCGCGCTGCTGGTGATCCAGGCCTTGGCAAGGCTCATCCAGGATCAATAAAGCTGGGTTTTTGATAAGGGCCCGTGCCAGCAAGCAAAGGCGCTGCATATTTAAGGGCACTTGGGATAGTCTTTTTCCGGCCAAATGGTCAATACCAAAAGCCTTCATCCATTGCAATGCCAACACTTTCTGATGCTCAGTGACCGTGCGGAATAGGCCTGAAGTATCAAAAAGTCCGGATAGCACAACCTGCAGGCATGATTGAGTTTTTGGAAAAAATTGATGAAGCTCTGGTGAAACAAAACCGATATTTTTTTTAATCTGCCAAATACTTTCTCCTGAGCCGCGCTTACGATCAAATAGTGAAATGTCGTTACTATATGCTTGCGGATTATCGCCATTAATAAGGCTAAGCAAGGTTGATTTACCAGCGCCATTCTGTCCGCGTAATGCCCAGCATTCACCGGATTTAACTTCCCAGGAAACTTTATTCAAAATTACCTTTTCGCCATATTTGATAGTTACGTCGCGCATTTGGATAATATACCTGAAACTGCTTACCTTATTATTTAAACCCAGACCGGCAAATACGGTCTGATCCAAATCGGTGCCAGCAGGTTGCTCCATTAAAAAAGTAAAATTGTTGGCATTGAAGGTTGATCGGTTTACCTGTTCGTAAAATGTTTTTTCGTGCAATATACCTACGCGATTCATTATATCAGGAATCTCTTGTGGAGAAGTAGCCATCATTATGGAAATCCCTGATTGTGCTATTATAGCTAATATTTTACCAAATTGTGCTCTGGTTTCCCGGTCAAGGCCAACCATAGGGTTATCCATAAGCAGCAAAGAAGGATTACGGAGCAGTGCAGCTGCCAGCATTAAGCGGCGGCTTTCACCATTTGAAAGGGTGATAATTGATTTATCGATCAGCTTTTCTAATTGGAACAGATCAAGTACCCGCTCAACATTCCAATAAGACCTATCCCTGGTAATAACGGTTGCCTTTAGGTATTCTAATACCGTTAATGCCTCCCCCACATCGCTGCTATTAAATCGTTGCTGGTAATAGAAATCCTGCGTGTTATTTTTGCTTTTAAAATGATGTTGAGGCGAAACGTAAGCAATGAGATCACGGTAGCTATGAAATTTACCGTCATCGGCATTCATGGCCAGGTAATCTGTGGCAAAATAAGCATGGATACGCCCCTGACTGACCGGTAGGCGTCCCATCATAACTTGCAAAAATTGGCTGTTAAGTGCATTTGAACTGCCTACAATGGCCCAATTTTCACCGGGAACCCAATTAAAATTTAAATTTTCAAAAATGGTTTGCCCTTCCTTTATCACTTTTACATCCTGTGCCGTAATAAGTGGTTGTAAGATTTTATGGGCGGCTATTTCTTGCATGATATAAACATAATTATTACTCTTTTTTAACGCTGAAAGCTAGCCAAAAAATATGTATGCTATAATAATGGCCGCTATGACGCCGGCAAGTTCTGAGATCAGCGCACAAGGAAGCGCGTGCCTCGTTTTTTTGATGGCCACTGATCCAAAGTAAACAGCCAAAACATAAAAAGTGGTTTCGGTGGATCCCTGTATTACGCATGCCACGCGGGAAGCAAAATCGTCAGCACCGCGGGCATTCATTAGTTCAACCATCAAGCCCCGGGCACCGCTGCCGCTAAGTGGTTTCATAAAAGCAACAGGTAAGGCTTCTACAAAACGAGTGTCAAAACCCATCCAGGCCACCAGGTGACTAATGCCTTGAACTAAATAATCCAGCGTGCCTGAAGCCCTAAACACCCCTACGGCTACCAAAATACCTACCAGATAGGGAATAATCTTGACCGCTACGTCAAAACCTTCCTTAGCACCATCGATAAAGGCGTCATATACATTGATTTTTTTAAAAAGGGCTAGGGCGATAAACGACACAAAAAGACCGAATAAAATAAGATTCCCGGAAACTTTGGAAATAGCAGCAATTTCTGCCTGAGGCAATGAAGAAAAATAGGCCAACAGACAGCCGATAATCAGGGTGAGCCCACCTATATAGGCCAATATTACCCGGTTAAATAAGTTGATGCGTTGATAAATGGCTACCATAATTAACCCAACCAATGTGGAAAAAAAGGTGGCCAATAAAATGGGCATAAAAATATCTGAAGGGTCTTTGGCACCAGCTTCCTGACGGTAGGCCATGATGTTGATGGGTAGTAAGGCCAGGCTTGATGCATTCAGCACAATGAACATGATCTGTGCATTGCTGGCGGTCTCTTTGTTAGGATTGAGCTCCTGCAGCTCTTTCATGGCTTTCAGGCCAAGCGGTGTGGCCGCATTATCAAGCCCCAGCATGTTGGCCGAAAAATTCATCAAAATTGAACCGAAAGCGGGGTGGTTTTTAGGTATTTCAGGAAACAATTTATTAAAAAATGGCCCTACAGCCCTGGCAAATAAATTGATCATCCCCCCGCGCTCCCCAATTTTCATGATGCCCAGCGCAAAGGTCATCATTCCGATAAGTCCCAAAGATGTGGTTGCGCCGGTCTGGGCCATTTCAAACAGGGCCGTGACAATTTTTTGAAAGACCTCCGTATCTCCAAAGAAAATTAGTTTGACCAACGCCACGATAAAGGCGATTAAAAAGAAACTTACCCAAACATAATTTAATGCCATGATTTGTGATTTCTCGTCAAAAATCGACAATTAATCCAACAAACCAAACCTATTCACTTATTTCGCCAAATCAAAACCCCAATCAATACCTTTCAGGGTAGCGGGAATACCTTTTTCCATCCAAACGGGTGCTGGTTTACCTTTCAGGTAATGGTCAAAAAATTGTTGCTCGCGTATCTGGATATCTTTTCTATTTTGCCGTTGCACCAAGTTATGAGCCTCTCCATTATATTGAAGCAACCAAGCAGGCTTTCCTAAACGCTTTAAACCGGTAAAAAGCTCAATGCCCTGATACCAAGGGACAGCACCGTCCTCGTCATTGCTCATGATCACCAAAGGAGTTTTTACATTCGGCAAATGGAAAAGCGGTGAGTTTTCAATATACAGTTCTGGTTTTTCCCAGAGAGTTGCCCCGATACGGCTTTGAGTATGCTCATATTGAAATTGGCGGTTCACCCCCGATTCCCAGCGGATGCCTCCATAAGCGGAGGTCATGTTGGCCACCGGTGCGCCCGCCCATGCTGCGGCATACCTATTTGTACGCGTAATGAGATGCGCCACTTGATATCCGCCCCAACTTTGCCCCTGGATGCCCATATGTGCACTGTCTACCCAGCTATTTTTTGTTAATTCTTGCATGCCCGAATTGACGTATTCTTCTGCAGATCTGCCTGGATATCCGGTTTCATACTGAATATCCGGAGCCAGCACCAAGTATCCATTACTCACAAAATATGAAATATTTAGGCGGGAAGGAGTGGGGGCAGGTGGAATATAATTGTACAATCCATCGCTTAGTTTTTCGTAAAAATAAGCAATGACCGGATATTTTTTTGCAGGGTCAAAATCTTCGGGCTTATATAATATGCCTTCGGCTGCATGGCCCTTAGGGGTTGTCCATTTCACCAGTTCAGCGGTTCCCCAATTATAATTTTGTTGCCAGGGGTTAATTGCGCTTAGTTTTTGTTCATCCTTAAAATTTGCAGAAAAATATAGGTCAGGCGTCTGCTGATAATTTTCTTTAGTATAGGTATAAAAAGGACTGTTTAACGGCGCTTTTACCTGCGAGTAATGATAAGGGCCCATCACTAAAAGTTCCGGATCAGGATTTTTACCTGATTTGATTGAAAGCCAGCTCTTCTTCTTTTTTGGTAGGGCATAGAAGCCTTGTTCCTTCGTCAGGTGATTAAAGGCCGATAACAAAATCGGCTTTTCTTCGTCAATCCATAATGCTAACTGCTGCCTGCCATTTTCTGCGTTATTGACTTCCGGAAGCTCAAACCGGAAGGTGAGCTGCTGGCTTCTCCCTGCACCGTTGCTAATTAATGATCTTTCAGGCCCCATTGGGTTAAACGCCCATATATCGTACTTATCATAAATATAAACCCGATCTTCGGTTTTATTCCATCCCGCAACCCCGTAAGCAAAGGGTAGGTCAGGCACATCGTTATCTTCATCAAAGAAACTTACAGGCAGGTCATGGTTCAGTTTAACTGTCTTACCGCGGGCAATCTGGTAACTATATATGCTGCTGTCAGGCTCGTTGAACCACAGAATGAAATTTCCTGCGGGCGACAAACTTACAGTTCCGCGAACGTGTTCTGCCACTTTTATGCGCTTGCCGGTGTAGCTTGAAATGCAGTAAATATCCTGGTAAGTATTACCTAACCATTGCCCTTCTATTCGATGGCCTACGTCTGTCATCCCCAAAACATATTCATTATTGGCATCCATTGTGAGGCGAGTATCAGGCAGCGACTCATCCGCCAAAGGAACCGTTATAAAACTCTGACGAAGGTTAATAACGCTTAAGTAACTTTTGCTAGGATCTTTTTTAAGACGGGCTAGTTGTTGGGGTTGCAAGTAATCGTCCTGCCAGGTCCAGATATCCAATTTTGCATGCTCAAAATCAACCAAGGTGGTGTCTTTTACCCGCGGAATGGGAGCAATACCAAAAAAAAGCCGTTGTCCATTCTTGCTAAAGCGAATCTGCCCATCGCCGCTTACCTGCCAATTTGCAGGCATGCCGGTACTGTTAACTGCAGAAATAATTTTCGCCGTATCCATGCCGGTCGTATAATAATAGAGGCTAAAGGGTTTTTGGAGATCTTTTTCAGGTCTCTTTTCCGCAGCAAAAGCTATTTGGTGTCCCAGCTCATCAAAGGCTAATTGCTTGTAAGTGCCCTTTCCGCGGCTTATTTGCCGTAGAAATTTGCTTTTAATATCAAACAAATAAACACCCGCATCCTGGCCAAGGGTATCTTTTTCTGCAGCTTTCTTGGTGAACAGCAGGGACTGCCCGTTTTTACTAAAGAGAAAATCATCCACACGAGTAAATGTACTGTCCCAGCCCGTAACCAAATGGTATACATGGAGCACAGTGTCTTTCGCTCGCTCACAACTTAACCATGCCATATATTCAGAAGAATCTTCAGGTACTTGATAGCTTTTGACATTGGCTTTTTTAACAAGTAATGAACTATCCATGTTCAGTATGCCCAGCGAATCCAATGGCATATCTTTCGGTTTTTTCTTTTTTATGCGAGCCTGCCGAACTGTGTCGTAGGGAGCTTTGATCAGAAATACCATTTTATTATAAGTCTCACCAGCAAATTTTGCCTTGTAACCCCGTGGCACACTCTTGAGCAGTTGGTTTTTAGGGTCGGTCACATTCAGGTACCCGTTGCCTTGCTGTGGCTCTACAGTATACATAATAAAATGTCCATTTTTACTGATCGCCGATTGGCCAATACTTTGCCAGCCGTCATATACACTGTGATCAAGGGGTTTTTTCTGTGCAAGCGATGGGCTGAGAAAGCTTGTCATTAAAATAGTCAGAGTAATTTTACAACGGAGCATAACAGAATTTAAGTAATGTTGCGATTAACAATCAACTTTTAGTTGGGTGGCAGATACGGGTATTCCATAAAAGATCGCTGCTTTCTCTTCAAAATTGGTAGCATCGTCTGTGCTGTAGAATTTTCTATTCCCATTTTTACTGCAAAGTTCTTCCACCTCCGGATGCCTGTACAAATAATCAGCAAAACTATCGGCCACCAACGGGCCTTGCGAAATGATGCGGATATGGGGAGGGGTGTATTTTTTAATTAGCGGTAATAAAATTGGATAATGGGTACAGGCGAGGATGATGGTGTCAATCGCGCCTGACTGGGCCAATAAGGCCTTAATGGATTTCTCTACAAAATACTCCGTACCGGCATTATTTATTTCATTGGACTCAACCAGCGGCACCCAAATGGGGCATGCCTGTTGAAATACCCGGGCCTCTGGAAAGAATTTATGGATTTCAAGCACATACGACTCCGACTTGACGGTGCCGTTTGTAGCCAATATCCCTACCTGTTTGCTTTGGCTGTATGAACCAACGATTTCAGCAGTTGGCCTGATCACTCCCAATACCTTCCGTAGATCGGTATAGTTGGGAAGATCATTCTGCTGAATACTTCGAAGTGCCTTTGCCGACGCTGTATTACAGGCCAGGACCACCATATGTGAGCCCAAGCTAAAAAGCTGCTCCACACACTGCAGCGTGTATTCATAGACCGTTTCAAATGAACGGGTACCGTATGGCACACGCGCATTATCGCCCAAATAGATATAATCATATTGGGGAAGTTTTTTAACAATCTCTTTAAATACAGTCAATCCGCCGTATCCGGAATCAAATATACCAATGGGTCCCATACGTGGCAAAAATACGTAAAATTACCCAATTGATGCTTGCAGCCTAGCTAAGCAAATGAGGCTTTTCCTGGAAGGTTTTCCATAAAAATTCACCAAACAGTGTATTGGCCCAGGCAAACCAGCTACGGGTAAACTTTTTCGGGTCATCTTTATGGAAGGTTTCATGCATAAAGCCCGTATCACCATGTGTGTTACGCAGTGTTTTAATACATGCGGCAATTTCTTCATCCTCAATAGATGTAAGGCCCCGCATGGTAATAGCCATAGGCCATATCATATCCTGCCCTACATGTGGCCCACCGATACCTTCGGCAGCAGTGCCTTTAAAATAAAACGGGTTATGTTCTGAGAGGATGTAAGCCCGTGTTTTCTGATAAACAGGATCATTCACCTCAACGGCCCCCAAATACGGAAGCGAAAGCAAACTGGGTACATTGGCATCATCCATCATGAGGTAACTACCAAAACCATCTACTTCAAAGGCGTAAACACGGCCGTGGGTTGGGTGTTCAATAATGCCATATTTGTTTACGGCCTGTTCTACTTCATCCGCCAGGGCCGAAGCTTCTGAAGCCGTATCTGTCGCTTTCAAAATTTCACGAAGCATTTCGGCAGAATGACGTAAACTAACCACCGCAAATAAGTTCGAAGGTATCAGGAACGAAAAGACCGTGGCATCATCGCTGGGACGGAATGCTGAGCAGATTAAACCTACAGGATTTAC
Source organism: bacterium A37T11 (assembly GCA_900109895.1). Taxonomy (GTDB): domain Bacteria; phylum Bacteroidota; class Bacteroidia; order Sphingobacteriales; family Sphingobacteriaceae; genus A37T11. The sequence goes on along the minus strand of FOBR01000027.1, from coordinate 32,711 downwards.
CGGATAGCCATAACCGCTCATGGTGAGTGTATCAGTAGCATTTGGAGTGGAGCGTTGAAAATGGTAAGAGCCTTTTCCGGCCTTTCGTTGCTGATCTTTAAACGTCTTTATGATGGTTTTTTGTGCCAACAGCCAATTGTCATCAAAGGGAGCTGTATCACCTGTTTCCTTCCAGTAGCGGTAGGCCAGCCTGATTGTATAGCAAAGGGAGTCAATTTCCCACTTGCGTTCATGGATGCCTGCTTTCATATCTGTATGGTCTGTGCCCCATTCGCCCACCTTTTTCGGATCGTTATAAAACGCATTGGCAAAAGGATCCAGAATCACATTTTTACTTTGCCGATTGATTACTCCTGCTATGAGTTCTTTAAGTTTCGCGTCTTCGTGAACAAATTGCAGATAAGGCCACACCTGCGCACTGCTGTCACGCAACCACATGGCGTCAATATCACCGGTAATGATATACGTATCGGGCTTCCCGCTTTTATTTTCCGGGTAAACGGTAGTATCTAACGTATTCGGAAAACAGTTGTTAAACAGCCAACCCAGCTCTTTATCGGCAACCTTTTTTTGAAAAATGTCAATAGCTTTTTCGACAGCGTGGCTGCTAAAGTGCCGTTTGTCTTTGGTAAATCGTACCACCGGAAAGCCCTGCAGCGGGGATGCCCATGAAAGTTTTGATGCTGCAATACCCGCACCTAGCGCGGCTGTATGTTGAATAAAAGTTCTCCTCTTCATTTTTTAATTGACAAATTAGGATTTATAAGGAACGGTTGCAAGTTATAAAATACTTTACAAAATCATAAACCGTTTTAGCAAAAAGTATAAACGGAATACCCGCAAGTTTATCGTAAAATATCTCGATATTGTTTTTATAGGCATTTATAACTATGTTTGTCCTGTGAAGATCATCATTATCAATGGCCCGAATCTCAATTTGTTGGGAACCCGTGAACCCGGAATTTACGGTAGCAGCAATTTTGACAACTATTACCAATTATGGAAAGAAAAATATCCATCTGTCAGCTTTGAATATTTTCAGAGCAACCATGAGGGGCAACTGATAGATAAGCTCCATGCGGATGGATTTTCAGCAGATGGCATTATTCTTAATGCCGGCGCCTATACACATACTTCCTTGGCTTTAGCAGATGCCATCGCCGCAATCACTTCGCCGGTTATTGAGGTACATATATCAAATGTATATGCCCGTGAAGCCTTCAGGCATCATTCGTACTTAGCAAAAAATTGTAAAGGAGTTATCTGTGGTTTCGGTTTAGATAGTTATCGCCTGGCCATTGAATATTTATTAGCTATTTAAATTTTTTGGTATTCAGACGGCTAAATGTTTTTTTACCGCTCGCAAAAAAAGCCCAAATTATTGAACCCTTGTAATAACCAATTAGCCGGGCTGATTCCTGGCCGCGGTTACTTCGTTTGGAGGCCGTTTTAGAGAAAAATCGAAAAAAACTTACATGTGCCTTGCTCACTGCCCGGGCATCCTTTCTTTTTCCCTCCGCAAAAAAACGGATCATCGCAAGCAGATCAATCCACAAACGAATGCTAATAATCAGGATGGCTCTTAAAAAAGGGAGGTTCTTTTGCAGCATAAAAAGGTTATTCCTAAAATTTAAATAGGTTTTAAACGGATTTTCTTTTTGCAACGTGCCCCCGCCAACATGATAAACTACCGATTCACCACAATACCAAATACGATGTCCTTGCATTTTTAACCGCCAGCAAAGGTCAATTTCTTCCATATGCGCAAAAAAATCACTATCAAAACCCTTTATGCTGTTCCAGCAGGAACTTCGGATAAATAAGGCGGCACCGGTAGCCCAAAAAATCTCGCACGAATCATTGTACTGTCCTTCATCTTTTTCAAGCACATTTAGTATGCGCCCCCGGCAAAATGGAAATCCATACCGATCGATAAAGCCTCCAGCCGCACCTGCATGCTCAAAGGTGTCCCGTTGGTAAAAATTCAGGACCTTCGGCTGGGCAGCCGCAATAGTGGGGTTAGTTTCCAGTAATTGAATTACCGGTTCAATCCATCCGGGGGTAACTTCCACATCCGAATTAAGCAGGACAAAATAATCGGCCTTAACCTGTTCAAGCACCCGGTTATATCCCCCTGCAAAACCAAAGTTTTCGCCATTCAGTACCCATTGAATGCGAGGATATAAATTTTTAATAAATTCAACGGAATCATCAGTTGAGCCATTATCACCAATAATAATCGCCAAATTGGGGTAGGTACTGTTATACACAGAAGGTAAAAATTTTTCCAGGAAAAACCGGCCATTCCAATTTAAAATAACCACCGCAACTTTAGGATAACTACTCATTTGGAAGGACTGTGTTTCCATCGCCGGTGACTCCATAGCCAAAGTTCGGGTTTTTGCCGGATGATATTTTCTAAAAATTTACTGTGCAGATGAGTGATTTCAAATTCAGCTGTTTCAGTCGGATTACTGGATAAGGTGGTAAATGTACAGGAATAATGACCTCTTTTTACGCGGTCAATATGGCAATACACCACCGGGCTATCCGTTATCCGCGCAATTTTCTCAGAACCCAAAAAAACCAAGGTTTCTTGGTTCAGAAACTGTATATAATGGCTGTTATCATGTTTTCCCGGCGTCTGGTCAGTTACAAAAATACTGATATGCGGAAATTTCCGATACTCTACGATCTTCCTGAGGGTTTGTTTCATCGGTACCAAAATAGCTCCAAAGCGGCCTCTTATCTTATTATATATCTCCTCAAAAGGCTTATTTGAAAGCGGCTTGTAAATTACCAAAAAAGGATCAATGGCCATAAGACTAACCCCATAGATCGCAAATTCCCAATTTGCGTAGTGCCCCGTAACCCCAATTACTGACCTGCCACTCTTAATATATTGTAAAATTTCTTCCGGATTAGTAAGCTTTATATGCTTAGCAACTTCGTCAAGGCTCATAGTGGGCATTTTAAGGCATTCCACAACCAAATCGGCCAGAAAGCGATAAAATTTCCGTTCAATCTTGTGGCGTTCTTCTGCGGTTTTCTCCGGAAAAGCATTAGCTAAATTTTGCCTTACCACCCCTTTTCGATACCTGACTATATAATATAGGACCAGATAAATAAGATCTGCCAGCAGGTATAATAGCCAAAAAGGTAATAGGGATAGCAAGTATATACAGGCTGTAATTATCCGATTCACGCACAAATATCTTATTTTATCCTTATTTTCGCTGCAAAATTTATTTTTATTCGTTGCATTTATGGAGAAAGGCCTTATTTTACCCATATTTTATCTTCCGCCAATTCCTTATTTTTCCCTGTTCTTAGCTGCTTCGGGTAATGTACAGATCGAAAAAAACGAGCATTTTCCAAAGCAAACCTACCGCAACAGGGCAAGCATTCATTCGCCAAATGGTGTGCTTGACCTCATCGTTCCTGTTGTTAAAGGATCAAAAGTGCATACAGCGGTAAAAGATGTAAGGATTAGCTATGAAAGTAACTGGCAGCGTCTGCATTGGATGAGTTTGCAAACCAGCTACCGCCGTTCAGCCTATTTTGAGTATTACGAGGACGATTTCGCCCCGCTTTATGAAAAAAAACCAACTTTTCTTTTTGACTGGAATGAAACATTTTTCAAACTGCTGTTAAAATTGCTCAAAATAAATGGAAATTATCAATACACGGACAGCTATGAGCCCCAAACCCCCGATTACCGGCAATTGATTCACCCGAAGGTTTTACCGCCCATACCATCAATTAAACCCTATTTTCAGGTTTTCGAACCCCGAAATGGGTTTATACCCCATTTAAGTATTGTAGACCTTTTATTTAATCAGGGGCCTGCAGCTGCATCCTTTTTAAAATAGGCGAACAAATTGTTGATTTATTGCTGGGCTATATTAAATTTTTCACAAATTTTATATATGTCCGCAGCAAGACGTTTCAGGAAATTGAGTTGCTCGGTAATTAGTTTTGTTTCTTCCGTGCCAACCCTGTTATCCTCCGGAATTTCCGGAATTTGTATTTCAGGTTCTTTAAATGTTCCCCACTCACTCTTCGGGTTCAGCATACGAATACTTTGCGATAGCAGCGCAAGTATTTGTCTTAGCAATTTAACATGCTCGCCAGTTAACCTTTGTTGGTCGGTTTGCTTCACTGCCAGTAAAAAAGGAACCGAGTAAGATGACAAAATGTGGTTGAATACAACAAATTTGTTAAGCTCACTGGTATTTTTTTGTTTATTCTTAGGTTCGGTTATCATCCGCTGAAAAGCACTCGCCATATTTGCCGTTTCCACATACACCGCTTTTCGGGCCAGTTTATAAGCCGTTATTGTGACGTTTTGACCGGCAACAAGCTGTAAAGCCTGAAACAAATACTGATAATTAGCCACCAGCAGTTTCTGCATATTGTTTTGCACCTCCTTACTTTCCCAGCTGGGAAAAACGATGTAACTGGATATAAATGCCAGGAAACCTCCCAGCAAAGTATCAAGCACACGTTCCCTTGCGATAGTAAATGTACTAAGCCCCAAAAAGCTAAACATGATCAAGATATAAGGCGTCATAAAAATAACGCTGACAATATAATTAAGGCGTGTAAAACTGTAAGCACATACCATAAACACCATCAGGATAATAAATAAGGCCGTTTCATTTTTTACAAGCACTAAAATGATGATTCCGCCGAGACCACCGATGATAGTACCGGCCAATCGTTGGTAATTGCGCTGCTTGGTTAGGCTAAATCCCGGCTTCAGGATCACCATGATCGTCATTAAGATCCAATAACTATGGTGTCCTAATGGGATTAGCTGCGAGAGGGCGTACCCAGTTATCATCATAATCGACATACGGAGCGCATGACGGAAAATGTTGGAATTTAAGGTAAGGTTGTCGCGGAATATCTTAAAATCAAAATCCTGATGCGATATAAATTTACTAAGGTCTTCTTCATTTTGTGGCCGTTGATTGTTATTCAGATTAAAATACTGGTAGACATTGTCAAGCCTGGTGGCAATGTTCCGTACATTAATCAATATCTTTTTTAAAGCAAGGGTATTCAAACCATAAGTAGCTTCTACCTGATCAATATCAGCTTTCAGTCTTTCAAGAGCCGGTTTAAATTGATAGATTGGTTTTGGAAGTTGGTTGGCATTAATATAATAGCTAAGATTGTCCAGTTCATTGCCCAGGCGAATAATAATAACGCGGAACTCTTTAAGAACTGGCGTATGGCCAAAAGTTTTACTGATAGCTCCATAATCATAATGAGTGGCCATACTTTGCTCAAACAGGTCAACCATGTCTGAAAAAATAAGGATCAGCAGCCTTCCTATCTTGGTAGTATCTTTTACGCTCAGCTTGCCCCTAAATAACAATTCACGCACTTCTTCCTGGTGTTCATGAACCAAGATCTGTTGCTCAATAAGCCGTCTGTAATTCGTTTCAGCATCCTTGCCCGTATGATAAAAATCGGCCTTAATACGTAAATATGTAGCCAAATGGCGCATAGAAACAGCTAATGACTGCTGGGCTAACCGATAAGGCCTGAATTGGGTAAGCGAGAGGCTTAGCAGAACATACCAAACACTTCCCGCAGCCGTATATAATGATTGCACCAGCAAATGTTGCCCAGCATGGCCCAGGTGATCTGAGTTAAGTACCAAGGTTAACAAAGCCGCAGTACCCACCGCGGCAGCCCTTGTTCCGTACACCGCAAACATGGAGTACACAAAACTCAGTACTAAAATCTCCAATCCAAGCCATAATACATGGTCATTAATGGCCATGGTAAGCGTTGTCGTGAGGAATAACAACAACATCGTAATCAGCATTGCATTGCGGCGGTGGCTGGTTGGACCGGGCGTATCTGGAATACTGGTATTCAGTGCTCCAAGCGATACCGCAATGCCTATTTGCAGGCTTCCGAAATAAGAAAATAATAAAGCAGGCAATAGTGCACCGAAAGCGATGCGCAGTCCATCGGCAAAATATTGGCTATATAAAAATTGCTTAATTTCGCGGGCTTGCTTCATTATGTACTAAACTGCGAATATACGCATATAAATATACAGGCTTTACACAATTTACATGCCTGTTTTATTTAAAATATTTTTATAGAAAACAATAAATGTTTTACTTAATTTTAACAAAACTTAATGCAATTTGCAATTATGCTAAATAAAGGTTTAAAAAGTAAATAATATGTTATATTTGCGACTTTGTGCCGGTAAAATGAAATAAATTCTGATGAAGCTAAACAAAAAAGAATCGATCTATCACAACGAAGTGGTTACCCGCTTTGAGTTGTTTAACAGTCTGTTTTTAACCCTGCCCTTTTACAGGGTTAAACATACCGGGACGTTATTGCCGTTTTTTACCAAGCATTGTGAAGACGGCGTGCGGCAAAAATTAAATCCCGAAGTGATCATCAGTAGTTTTTTTGGCCAGTATGAACAATATGTACAGGAAACAGACCGTTTTGACCTTCTTTTTAGGATAATACAGTATATCGAACGGCAGGTGGTGCTGTTTGATGCCATTGAAGACTCATCGCTTACCAAAGTAGGCCGGAGTGCTGAAAGCGGATCACTTGAAAAGTTATTATCACAAACCGAAAATAATCCTGAGTTACAAAAAGCCATATCAGGGCGGTTGGAAGATTTTTCATTGCGACTGGTACTTACCGCGCATCCAACCCAATTTTATCCCGGTACGGTCCTGGCCATCATAACTGACCTGACAGAAGCCCTCAAAAAAAATGATATCAATACTGTTCATTTATTATTGCAGCAGTTAGGGAAAACCCCATTTTTAAAAAAGAAAAGCCCAACCCCCGTTGACGAAGCCGTTAGCCTGGCCTGGTTTCTTGAAAATGTATTTTATAAGGTGACCTCTGATATAAAAGGCCGTATTGAAGAAGAATTTGACATTGCCGTACAGGATGATAAACAGCTTGTAGAACTTGGATTCTGGCCTGGAGGCGACCGGGACGGCAACCCAAATGTAACGGTAGAAAGTACCAGGCAGGTCTCTGGCCTGCTACGTACCGTTTTATTTCGTTGTTACTACCGTGATTTTAGAGTATTAAGGCGGCGTATTACCTTTAAAGGCGTCGAAAAATACATGGACAAACTGCAGGAGCTATTTTACGAAAATAGTTTTAACCCGCAGGAATTTCCGGAAAATGAAACCGACACCATCATTTCTAATCTTGAAAACATCCGGCGTGTTCTGCGCGATTATCACGATGGCCTCTTTGTAGACGTTGTAAATGATCTTATCTTAAAAGTTAAAACATTTGGATGCCATTTTGCCGCACTGGATATCCGGCAAGACAGCAGTGTTCTCCGGAAAACGCATGCCTTTTTTCGGACGGCTTATGCTAGCGAAACAGAAATCCCCGCAGATTTCGATCAACTAAATGAAGCCGATAAGGCTGATAAGCTGACATACAAAGAGCTTGATGTAGATGCCGCCAAAGCCACGGAACCTTTGGTAAAAGATACCATTGATACCATTAAACTCTTAAAACATATCCAGAAAGCCGGCGGAGAGCGGGCTGCCCATCGTTTTATCATCAGTAATTGCCAGCAGGCCTCAGACATCCTTCAGCTGATGGAATTGTTCCTTTGGAGCGGTTGGAAGAAAAACGACTTACGTATTGATTTTGTGCCTTTGTTTGAAACGGTGGACGACCTTAAGCGCGCAGCCGCTGTCATGGAAGCACTTTACACCAATGCATCCTATCAAAAACATCTTTCCTTACGGAATCAGCGGCAAACCATTATGCTTGGATTTTCTGACAGCACCAAAGATGGCGGATATCTCATGGCCAATTGGTCTATTTACAAAGCCAAGATTGAACTTACCTCCATGGCAAGAAAGTATCACGTCGATCTCACCTTTTTTGATGGCAGGGGAGGCCCACCTGCCCGTGGCGGTGGCAAAACCCAACGCTTTTACGCCTCCATGGGCCGTGAAATAGCCAATGACCACATACAGCTCACCATTCAGGGGCAAACCATCAGTAGTCAATACGGCTCAGTTGATTCTGCTTTATATAATATTGAAGAATTGATGCACGCAGGCCTGGTTTCAGGAATCAGCCCCAAACCAGGCGATACACTGCGTGAAGATCAAAAACAGTTATTTGACCAAATGGCGGCCAACAGCCATGAGGTGTTCATGCAATTAAGGCATCATCCACTGTTCCTCTCGTACCTTGAAGATCTAAGCCCGTTAAAATTCCTATCTGAAATCAATATCAGTAGCAGGCCGGTAAAGCGAAATTCAGGGTCAGAACTCAAATTAGAAGACCTCCGGGCCATCAGTTTTGTCACAGCCTGGAGCCAGCTTAAACAAAATGTACCTGGATTCTATGGTGTAGGCACGGCATTAAAGAAAGCAGAAGAGGCAGGAAAATGGGATGAAGTGCAGCAATTATATGATACATCCGGCATGTTTAATACGATTATTGACAATTGTATGATGTCTATGTCCAAATCCAATTTTGACATTACAGCACATTTGGAGAATGACCAAACCTATGGTGCATTTTGGAGACAATTAAAGGCAGAATATGACCTCTCATTGCAATATACCCTGAAATTAAGCCGCAGCGAAAAACTAATGGAACATTATCCGGTTGACCGCCATTCCATTGCTATCCGTGAGCGGATAGTGCTGCCGCTTTTAGTGATTCAGCATTTTGCTATTCAAAAACTCAATGCGCTTCCTGTAACAGATCCCAACTATACGATCTATAATAAATTAATCACAAGAACCGTTTATGGAGTGGTTAATGCCGGGCGCAATTTGGCGTAAAAATGATATGGCATAGAGAAAAAAATGGCCATAGGTTTTAAAAAAATAAGATAATTCAGTACTATTGCTGAGCATTTCATATTTTAAAAAATTATACGATTCATGAAGAAGACAGCATTATATAGTTTAGCTCTTTTTGCCGGGGTAAATTTTTTGAGTTCCTGTGGCAGATCAGGCTATTTTACCACCAATAACCACTTGCGTAATAACGTTACCGGGGTTGACACCGAAGGATTTCGTTTTTTTAAAACCACCTACGAAAAAGCCTCCCACGGTGCAGAATTGGCCAAATTTGTAGGCTCCCTTAATACGTCTGCCAGTGTTAAAGAATTGGCAGGTCAAATAGCCAGTACCTATGACAGCATCCTGCCCACGGTTTACAGTCTGGCCGAAAAAAACCACGTGCTCCTTCCGGATCCCGGTATGCCAGCCTTTGAAGTACCCGCAGCCATTGGCGGTAAAGATAGCGTAGCCTTTAATGAGGCAGCCTACTTAAAAGAAGCATTAAAAACCCAGGAAGAATTAACCGAACAGTTTGAGGTCGTGTCTGAAAATACGCTTCCGGGCTTAAATGCCTATGCACGGCTCCAACTTCCAAAAATGGAAAAACTTAAAGAAGAATTAGCTAAATAAACCGAGCTACTATACACTATTATAATCCATGTCAGTAAGTAAACCAATTATCACAGGAATCTTGTCATACGGTATGTCGGGAAGGGTGTTTCATGCCCCACTTACAGACAGTAACAAGCATTTTACGCTGCGGGCCGTTACAGAGCGAACCAAGAAAAAGGCACAGGAACGATACCCGAACATCATCAGTTATAATAGTGTAGACGAGCTGATCAACGATCCGAAAATTGAACTGGTTATTGTCAATACACCAAATGACACCCATGTAGATTATACAAAAAAAGCCTTATTAGCTGGTAAGCATGTATTAGTAGAAAAACCTTGCGCGCCTACCAGTGCTGAGGCTAAGGAATTATTTGAACTGGCCGAACAACAGCAAAAGCACCTGATGGTGTTTCATAACCGGCGATGGGACAGTGATTTTAGAATTGTGCAACGGGTTTTGAACACAGGTGTGCTCGGAAATATTATTGAATTTCATGTTCGTTTTGACCGTTACCGGAAAGAAAAAGGCCCTAAACTATTTAAGGAAATTCCTATACCTGCCAGCGGAGTTACTTACGACCTTGCTTCCCATTTATTGGATCAGGTAATCTGTTTATTTGGCAAGCCAGATAAAAGCATAAAAATTAACACGATCAATAGGGAAGGGTCAGAAGTGGATGACTTTGGATCCCTGATTTTGAGTTACCACCCGGGGCCAACCGTGTATGTTACTACCAGCTTATTGGTTGCGCAACCTTTGCCAGCATATGTCATACACGGCACCAAAGGATCTTTTCAAAAGTCACGGGCAGATGTGCAGGAAACCCAGTTAGATCAGGAAATGCTACCAACACAAGACGGATACGGTATAGAACCCGCAGGGCAGGAGGGGCTTTTGACCATTATACACGACAACAACCGTAAGGAATTGAAATTCAGAGAAGGCCTTAAAGGGAATTATGCCGGGCTTTTTCAAGCAGTGTATGAACAGATCCGGAAAAATGAGCCCTATCCCATAAAGCCAGATCAAATTATCTGGCAATTAGAGATCCTTGAACAAAAGAACTGGAATAACCTTTAATAGGCATGGTTTGTGTTAATCTATGATTCTGTCGCTATAAAAAATTTTCAATTAAAATAATTTTTTTTTAAATTGCGCCCATTATTAACATTATAACAAACTGTAAATGAGTATTGTTCATGGCAAAGAAAAAAGATAAAAAAGTAAAAAAAGGTGATAAAAGTCACATTGAAGCCACATTAAGCGAACGCTTTTCAGAAGTTTTGTCCAATTTGGGACAAAATGCTGAAGCTTTTGCAGATGATGTAAAACGCGTTAGTAAACGCTTGGCGGGCAAATTTTCAGATAAATTATCTGATATAGGTAACACCATCAAAGAAAAGGCTAAAGAAGCCGAAAAGAAAAGCAAGAAAAAGGCAAAAGCTACCAAAAAACAAGTTGCAAAGGTAGCCAAGAAAGAAGTGTCAAAAGCGCTTGCCGCCGTGGATGTTACCTCGGTAAAAAAGGTGGGTACATCTGTGGTGAAAAGTGCCAAAGATTTGACTGGCGCAAAGGCAAAAGCCACGGTTAGGAAGCCAAAAGCTCCCGTAGCCCAAGCACCGGCAAAGCCCGCTACGACTATAAAGGCCGCTGCTTCCGCAAAGCCTACTGCTACTGTAAAACCCGCTGCTTCCGCAAAACCCGCTGCTTCCGCAAAGCCCGTTGCTGCTTCCGTACCTGTTAAAAAAACAGCAACCAAGAGCTTAGGTTCTGCAACGACACCGTCAAACGATGAACCTGTTAAGCCACCTGTAGCTAAAAGAACAGTAAAAGCAAAACCAGCGCCCGTCGAAAAAACTGCAGCAAAGGCCAAAGCACCAACAAAAGTTGCTCAACCAGCAAACAAAAAAGAGGGCGGGACCACGTCAAAAGCGTAAGTTCTGTAATCTATTTTTTGCTAATAATATCTTAATGCGTAGTTAACATTAATAATTCATTTTTGTTAACTAACGCATTTTTTTGTATGTTAACAACGGTGAAAGAAAAACTACCCATCATTAATAGGGAGATCAGCTGGTTGTACTTCAACGAGCGCGTACTCCAGGAGGCGGCAGATAAAAATGTTCCGCTCATTGAACGCCTGCGTTTCCTGGCTATCTTCTCGGCTAACCTGGATGAATTTTACAGAGTAAGGGTGGCTACACTGAATCGTCTGGAAAACATCAACGCAAAAACCAAAGAATTACTGGGCTTTAATCCAAGGAAAGTACTTGGCGAAATTAAAGAGGTCGTTATTCGCCTGGAGCGCCGGTTTGATTACCTTTATGAACATGAAATAATTAAAGAACTCGAGCTTCACCGCATATTCATCATCAATGAACAGCAACTCAACGTATCGCGCGGCGAGTTTGTCAGGAATTATTTCCGGGCGAGCGTGTTGCCACGACTGGTACCCATTATGCTTGAAAAAGACAGCAAAAGGCCTTTTCCTGAACTCAAAGACCGTCGTATTTATTTTCTGGTCAAATTAACCCGCAAGCAAAAAAAGCGATTTGCACTCGTTGAAGTGCCAACCAAGATCCTAAGCCGTTTTTTGGTCCTGCCAGAAACCAATGATCTAAAGTTTATAATATTACTGGATGACATCATTCGTTACTGTCTGGATGAGCTGTTCTTTATCTTTCAGCACGATAGTATAGAGGCCTATACCATTCAGCTCACCCGGGATGCTGAACTGGATATCGATGCCAATGTAAGTGGTAAATTTATCGATATATTGGCTAAAAGCCTGCAGAAAAGATCCAAAGGAAAGCCAATGCGCTTATTATACGATAGTAGTATCCCTTTAGATATGTTAACCTACCTGGTTGATCAGATGAACTTGTCACAGGAAGCGCTCATCCCAGGCAACAGGTATCACAATTTTAAAGATTTTGTCAGTTTCCCCAATGTAGGCGATAAAAGTTTAGAGTACAAACCCATGCCGCCACTTCCTGTAAAAGGCCTTGATCTTGGTCAGAGCATATTTAGCCAGATGGTCAAGCGGGATTACCTGGTCAGTTTGCCTTATCAATCTTTTGATTACATCGTACACTTTTTAAGGGAGGCAGCTATTGATCCAAAAGTAACGGAAATCCATATTACCCTGTATCGGCTTGCAGAAAATTCGCGCGTCATCAATGCCCTCATCAATGCCGCATCCAACGGAAAAAAGGTAAACTGCCTGCTTGAATTGAAAGCACGTTTTGATGAAGAAGCCAATATTTATTGGAGTAACCGTTTGGAAGAAGGCGGAGTTACGGTCAATACCGGTATCGCCGATTATAAGGTACACTCCAAAATCTGCCTGGTTACCAGAAAAGAAAAAGGTAAACTGGTTCATTATGCCAATCTGGCAACCGGCAATTTTAATGAAAAAACTGCCGGAATCTATTGCGATCACAGTTTATTTACCGTCAATAAAGAAATAACCAGCGATCTGAGGCGATTATTCCGGGGGCTGGACCGCAATACTTTTTATAAAGGTTATCAAGCCATTATCGTGTCACCACTTGAAACGAGGCCCAAATTATACAAGTTAATAAATCAGGAAATAGCCCATGCCAAAGCAGGGAAAAACGCGTATATCATCCTTAAAATGAACAGCCTTTCGGATGAAGGGATGATCTCCAAACTTTACGAAGCAAATAATGCCGGGGTGCAGATCGATTTAATCATCCGAGGCATGTGCTGTTTAATTCCGGGGCTACCCGGCTACAGCGAGCATATACGCGTGCGCAGCATTGTTGACCGATTTCTGGAACATGCCCGCGTTTGGATAGTTGGCAACGGAGGCAATGAATTGGTTTACCTGGCCTCAGCCGACCTCATGACACGTAACATTGACCGAAGGGTAGAAGTTGCCTTCCCTATTAAAGACCCCGCTATAAAACAAGAGATTAGGCACATGATTTTTTTGCAGCTTCAGGATAACACCAAAGCCAGAGACATAAATGCAAAGAATAACAACCAATATATAAATGGCAAAAAGGAACCCCCACATCGCTCCCAAACAGCTATTTACGATTATTTAAAAAACAAATCCTGAACATGCTACGATACGCTGCTATAGATATAGGCTCAAATGCAGTTCGGCTGCTGATTGCCGATATCATAAAAAATGGAAAAGTCATTTCCTTTAAAAAAAACACCCTGATCCGTGTGCCCTTGCGTTTAGGAGACGACGCGTTTCTGCATAAATATATCTCTGACCGTAAAAAAGAAGACCTGGCAAAAACCATGTCCGCCTTTCGGAACCTGATGGATGTATATCAGGTGACAGACTATATGGCCTGTGCCACTTCAGCCATGCGCGAAGCAAAAAACGGGGACAGCGTCATCCAGGAAGTTGCCAAAACAGGTATCAAGCTAACCATCATTGATGGCAACCAGGAAGCCACCATGATTTACAACAGCCATTTGGAAAAACAATTTGACCGAAAAAAAACAGTGATGTATATTGATGTAGGTGGCGGCAGTACTGAGCTTTCCCTATTTTCCAATACAGAACTCATCGCATCACGCTCCTTTGATATTGGCACCATCCGCATCCTGGATAATCAAGACAAAGATGAAACCTGGGCGGCTATGAAATGTTGGGTAAAAAAATACGCTGGCAAACTCAAAACAGTGATTGGGGTAGGCACCGGGGGCAACATCAATAAAATAGCCCGCATTGCCAATGAAAATGTAGAAAAGCCGCTCACCTTTGCCAAACTGAAAGCCACTTATGAATATTTAAATGCATTCACCCTGAAAGACCGCATTCATGTCCTTGGCCTGAACGATGACCGGGCTGACGTGATCATTCCGGCCTGCGAAATATTCATTACCTTGATGAAATGGGTAAATATGCGCACCCTATATATACCCCGCATTGGCCTGGCCGACGGCATGGTACAAACCCTGATCGAAAAAAATTTTCCGGATGTAACTTAAAATTTTATACTTTCAACTTCAGCAGCCATTTCTTCCACCTGGTTGCGCAGGCTATCTTTATAGGCTATTAATTTTACACTCAAGTCCGCATCGGCCGTTGCAAGGATCTGAGCAGCCAGAAGGCCTGCGTTCTTTGCCGCATTTAACGCAACAGTTGCTACAGGAATTCCGTTGGGCATTTGCAGGATGGATAGAACAGAATCCCACCCATCAATGGAATTGGACGATTTTACGGGAACGCCAATCACCGGCAGGTGTGTAATGGCTGCCACCATTCCCGGCAGGTGCGCAGCACCGCCCGCCCCGGCAATAATAACCTTCAGGCCTTTAGATGCTGCATTTTTAGCATAACCAAACATCCGGTCGGGTGTGCGGTGTGCCGATACGATGCTTACCTCAAAAGGGATTTCCAATTGCTTCAGCACCAAGGCAGCTTCCTGCAATACCGGCAGGTCTGATTTACTGCCCATAATAATACCAACCAGCGGTTGCTCTTCTGAACTCATATAATCTAAACAATAACTTTAATCAAACCCTGAACCTTTCGTGCATTATTAATCGCAGCCTCCCGGTCTTCGTGGATAATACAAACATGCCCCATCTTACGGAAAGGCTTTGTAAATTTCTTTCCATACAGGTGCACATAAACTCCTTCTATCGCCATTGATTCCTCCAATCCCTCATAGCGGGCCAGGCCTTCGTGGTTATCGCTACCAAGCAGGTTAATCATCACCGCAGGCAAACGCACCTCCGTATTTCCCAGAGGCAAGTTAAAAATAGCGCGCAAATGCTGTGCAAACTGAGAAGTATAATTTCCTTCAATACTTTGGTGCCCGCTGTTATGGGGGCGGGGAGCCAGTTCATTTACTAAAATAGCACCGTCTTTGGTCAGAAACATTTCAACAGCCAGCAGCCCTACAATCTGCAAATCTTCGGCTATCTTAATTGCTAATTCTTCTGCACGCGCCTGAATTCCGGGGTCGAGGGCCGCCGGAGAAATCAAAAACTCCACCAAATTGGCATCCGGATTAAATTCCATCTCCACGCAAGGGAAGGCTTTTATATCACCACTATCATTGCGTGAAACGATTACAGCAATCTCTTTTTTAAAATCTATCCATTCCTCAATCACGCTAGGAGCATCAAAAGCGTCTTTAAAATCAGCTTCGGTCACTATTTTCCGTACGCCTTTACCGTCATACCCATCCTTGCGCAATTTTTGAATAAATGGAGGTATCAACTGTTCATCGCGCAGGCTTTCTTTTGAGTTTAGCAGCTGAAAAGGGGCTGTAGGAATATCGTTTTGCTTAAAAAACTGCTTTTGCAAACCCTTATCCTGAATCAGGCGGATTACCCTGGCCTGCGGATAAACCAATACCCCTTCCTCTTCCAGTTTCTCCAAGGCATCCACATTTACCTTTTCAATTTCAATGGTTAGCATATCCAACTGTTTCCCAAATTGGTAAACCGTTTCATAATCGTCCAGCCGGCCGCAAACAAAACGCTCGCATAAGTTTTTACAGGGAGCATCCGGATCCGGATCAAGTACATACACATTTACATTCAGGCTAATCGCTTCCTGAATTAGCATACGTCCCAACTGGCCACCGCCTAAAATGCCTAACCTCAAATCACCATAAAAGTCTTTTATCATTAAGTTACGGATTCGTTGTTTGTATATAACTTATCTTTTAGTAAGTGTTCTTTCTCAATCTTTTTCTGCAGTTCAATAAAAGCCCCGATCAATGCTTCCGGTCGAGGCGGGCATCCCTGCACATAAATATCCACCGGAATAATACGATCTACCCCTTTCACCACATGATAGCCATGCTGCCAATAAGGACCCCCACAATTAGCGCATGAACCCATCGATATTACATATTTTGGCTCCGGCATTTGTGCATATAAACGCCTGATGCGGTCAGCCATTTTAAACGTAACCGTACCGGCTATGATCATAACGTCTGATTGACGAGGCGAAGGGCGCGGAAAAACACCAAACCGGTCAAGGTCGTAAGTTGCTGCCATGGAACCCATCATCTCGATGGCACAGCAGGCAATACCAAAACTTACCGGCCATAAAGATGACAGACGGGCCCAATTTAACAGGTCGTCTAATTTAGCCACTACTATGCCTTGGCTTTCGGGTTGGTTACCAGCGCTCATAAAACACCTCCCGATTTTACAATATGAACTTCCTTGTTCAGTTTATCGTATGCACTGGCCGGAATATTAACTGATACGGTCGGCTTTTGAGGCTTTGGTTTGATCCATTCCAAATCACCATTTTTCCATACATACACTAACCCGATCAACAAAATACCGATAAATGTAAACATCTCAAGCAACGTAAATACACCCCACCGGTTATCCATTGCCAAAAGAGAAGGTTGTCCGAACACAGTGGCCCAGGGAAAAATAAAGACCATCTCCACATCAAACAATAAAAAAACAAGGGCTATTAAATAGAAGCGGGCGTTAAACTGGATCCAGGCAGTACCTTGTGGCTCTTCACCGCATTCATAGGTGCTAAGTTTCTCTTTACTTGGTTTAGCAGGCGCTATCAATTTACCAAGCCACAACGTAAAAAGCACCAATAAGGTGCCGCAAATGCCAATGAGTAAAACTTTGCCAAATTCCGTTGTCTGCGCAACATCGTCCATGGGAACAAAGATAGCGGTTTTTTACTGAATTAAATCCACCCAATTTACATTGACCGCACGGATAAGGCGTTCCTTTTGCATTCGGGTAAACCGCTGTAACTGGTTAAAGCGAGCACAGGCCGTAGTATCGTCCGTCAATTCCTCAAAATAGACCAAGCGCGTAGGATTTATGGCAGCGTCAAAAAACAAATGGGCATTTTCCCGGTAAAACGTCACGGTATGTAACAGGTCGGCAGCCATTCCCACATGCAGGCTTTTCCGTTTGCAATCAGTCAGGATATAGATGAATCTGTTCATATTAAAAAAAATTAACTAAAAATTTGTGAAGTCAAAAACTATTACTAACTTTATTGGCACAATGATACTAATAGTTTTAGTCAAAACAAATAAAATTTAAAAAAATGTCAAATTTTGCATCAAACCTTAAGTTCCTGCGGAAGAGAAAAAAACGGCTTACGCAACAACAATTTGCTGATTTAATGAGTATTAAGCGATCTTCTGTTGGTGCGTATGAAGAGAATAGGGCAGAACCTAACTATGAGCTGCTAAAGAAAATGGCACATTTTTTTGAGATTACCATGGATGAATTGGCCCATGATAAGATCAATGAAAAGTGGAAGCCTGTTACAAAGAGTTCCGGTTCCAATATCCGGGTTTTGAGCCTGACCGTTAACAATGATAACCAAGAGAACATTGAATTGGTGCCGGTCAAAGCCAGCGCCGGTTATTTAAACGGTTATGCCGATCCGGAATTTGTGAGTGAATTACCCAAGTTCAGCTTACCCATGTTTCGGCAAGGCACCTATAGGGCTTTTGAGTTAAAAGGCGACTCCATGCTGCCGCTACAACCAGGCACCATTGTCATCAGTGAATATGTTGAAAACTGGCACGATGTAAAACCCGGCGAAACTTATGTGGTCATTTCAAAAAATGAAGGAATCGTTTATAAACGAATTGCCCACCGTTTCAGGGAAGACAAAGGATTTAAATTAGTATCCGATAACAAGACCTATGATCCCTATTATGTAGCCTCCAATGATGTTTTAGAAGTGTGGAAAGCCAAAGCATTTATCAGTACCCATTTTCCCGATCCCACTTCTGAACCAACGCTTGAAAATTTGACAAACATGATGGCACAGATGCAGAAACAAGTAGACAGTTTAAAAAATTAAAAGCGCTAGCTGGTATAGTATAACTTTCATTAAAAGACCAGGGGTCATAAAAAGCCGATGCCTGGTCTATTTAATTAAAAAAACACGTTCAATAAGTAAAAAAACCGGACTTGGTTTTTTTTCCAAGTTTACCGGCCTGCACCATATTGACCAACAATGGGCAAGGCGCATACTTTGAATGGCCGAAACCTTCGTGCAATACACGCATAATGGACAAGCAAACATCCAAACCTATAAAATCGGCCAATTGCAACGGCCCCATGGGGTGAGCCATACCCAATTTCATCACGGCATCAATGGCTTCTGCGGTGGCTACCCCTTCAAATAACGTATAAATGGCCTCATTGATCATTGGCATTAAAATGCGATTAGCCACAAAACCTGGATAGTCATTCACCTCCACCGGCGTTTTTTCAAGCAATATAGCCACATCCAGTACTTTTTTTGTCACCACGTCGCTGGTGGAATAGCCTCTTATCACTTCAACCAATTTCATAAGCGGTACCGGGTTCATAAAGTGCATACCAATTACCTGTTCAGGCCGGCTGGTAACCGAGGCAATCTTCGTAATGGATATGGAAGAGGTGTTGGATGCCAAAATAGCTTTCGGTTTACAAAACCCATCCAAGGAGGTAAAGAGATCCAGTTTTATTTTTTCATTTTCAGTTGCCGCTTCCACTACTAAATCTGCATCAGCAACGCCATCTTTCAAATGATTATACGGATGGAGGCGTCTCAAAGCCGATATTTTAGCGGCACTATCAATCGCACCCTTATTAACCTGCCTTTCCAAATTGGATTCGATGGTTAAAATCGCCCTGTCAAGAGCGGCTTGCGAAATATCTACCAACGCCACCTCAAAGCCAAATAAAGCAAAGGTATGCGCAATACCATTGCCCATCGTGCCAGAACCTATCACAGAAATATGATGCATAATTGTCTTAAATTGGTAGGGCAAAGATAAAAAAAAGGCCAGCATTTTGCTGGCCTCGGTTTAGTTTATCACTTTTGAACTGTCCCTTTTGCCCGGGAGGTCATACATTCTGCCAGGGCGTTTCCCCATTCGCTTTCCCTTTCCTTGCATGGAATGAATTTTTTCTTTCCGGTCAGCTTTCAGCTTCTCGTAACTTTCCTTTTGGGCCGGAGTTAAAATTTGTTCCAATTTTTCATCCTCAGCCTGTTGGTCCTTTAGCATTTCATCCCGTTTCCCCATCATTTCTTCGTGTTTTCCCTTCATTTCGTTCGCAAACTTTTTGCTACGCTCAAGTTTGAGGGCATACACCTTCTTTTTCTGGTCATCATTTAAAGAAAGCTTCTCGGCTAATTTGTTTGTTTGGGCCTGAGCCATTTCTTCCGGGCTTTTTGGCTTATGCCCATGTTCTTTTTTGTCTGCTTCTTGTGCAAACCCTGCTGCGCCCATTCCAATGATCAACGCAACTGATAATAACATCTTTTTCATTTCTCTACTCTTTTTATAAAACAACCCATATATGGTTGTTTGGAAGAATAGAGTGTTTGCGGATCAAATGGTTTAATAGCTTGTGTGTTAAAATTATGTTAAAGACTATTTCACCTGCTAGCTATAAATACCACATTAACCCCCTCCATTTTATCCAGTTTTCCCAATATTACATTCAATTTTGACTTCCGGATGCCTAATTCCAGGCTACATTGGCTTTCAAAACTTTGTTTTTCGGTCACTAAATCTTCCTCTTTCACCAAGCGCATCACATCGTTCATTCTATCGTATGCAAATTCAACCCTGTAAAAATCAGTTAGCGCCCGGCTAACCACCGTTGCCGCTTCCAATGCCGCTTTGGCAGCTGTTTTGTAGGCATTGATCAAACCTGGCACACCCAATAACGTGCCGCCGAAATATCGTACCACCACCACCATAATATTTGTCAGATCGGCAGAAAGCAAGGCATTCAAAATGGGGCGACCGGCCGTGCCGGAAGGTTCGCCATCGTCGTTGATCCTAAAAATACTTCGGTCAGGAGTCAATCGCAACGCCCAGCAATGGTGCCTTGCCTTTGGGTGCGCTGCTTTTATCCGATTTAAGAACTCTTTGGCCTGCCCCTCGTGATTAATTGGGGATGCATAAGCTATAAATTTACTGCCCTTATCCTTAAATTGACCTTCCGCCTCCTGTTCAATCGTTAGGTATGTATCCTCAAATAAGCTCATCCAATCCGTAAAAAATAAATAATCAGCACAGAAACAACGGCCAGTACCAAGCCAATCTTATTTAGCAAGCTTAATTTTTCACGGAAAATGAACACGCCAACCAACGTACCAAAAACGATTACGCCAATGTTAACTCCCGAAAAAACAAGGGATGGATTACCAGCAATGGCCCTGTGGGCTTTCATATAAAATAGAATGTTGCAAAAATTAAAAGCGCCAAGAATTAAGCCTCCGCACATCCCTGAAACCGAGAAACGTCTCTTCTTTACTAATAACAGATAAGCCAAATATCCACCGGCTGCCAGCATAGCCAAAAAAAACACCAAGAACATGGAAGTGGTATAAGGCACCGCCTTGTTCAACGCAATTTGTTTAAAAAGCACGTCAATGAGGCCCATTCCAGCAAATACAATCAGTGGGTACAACCAACTATTTTTGCTGCCCGTACGCCAGCTTTTACCCCCTTTCCAATTAATTGAGCAAACAATCGCCGCAATACCCACCACAATCCCCAAAATTTTAAGTGGCTCCGGCTTCTCCTGAAAAATGGTAAAGGCGGCGATGAGCGGCAGGAATAACGATAACCGTTGGGCCACCTCCGTGCGTACCATCCCCGTATAGCGGATGGATTGCGCAGTCGCCACAAAGATACCCGGAAGCAATACTGCCAAGGCCAGGTAAATTAAGGTAGGGGCCAGGTTCCAGGAAACGCTGCCGGGATCCGGATGCAAAAAATAACCGGTCAACAACACCGCGGCCGGATAATTCCAAATAATCATTTGTTGTACATCTACCGAGTATCTCCGGGCCAATTTAATAACCACCGATACCGAAACACTGCACAAAACACTTAAAAGAACGTAGATCATTTTGACTTATAGTAAATAGTTAGGTTATCTATACCAACTTTCTGATTTACAGAATTACTTTCTTTTAAGTTAATAGCTAATTTGCCCTTTCCCCAGGTCAAAGGAGCTTTAAAAATGCGGGCCTCATCCCATAATCCCGCATCTGTAAAAGCCTTCAGCGTGTGCAACCCGCCTTCCACAATGACCGATTGTACATCCATTAAATAAAGTTGATAAAGGATTTGTTGTGGAAGATATAAGTCAAAATTTTCAAGGGAAATGTATTTGAGGTTTTCGCTCCAATCGCTTTTCAAGGCATTAAAAACCAATGTATGGATGGACCCATCCAAAAGATGATGGGTTGACGGAACCTCCAGGTTTTTGTCAATGACAATGCGCAACGGGTTGCGTCCATTCCATGCACGAACATTAAGACGGGGATTATCTATCAAAGCCGTGTTTTTACCTACCAAAACGGCATCTTCTTCACTACGCCAGCGATGCACCATCTGTTGTGCCTGAGGGCTGCTGATCCATTGCTGGCTGCCATCATCCGGGGCAAAATAACCATCAGCGGTCTGTGCCCATTTCAAAATAACATAAGGCCTGTGCTGTCGCACGCGGGTTATAAACCGCCGGTTCAGGAATTCAGACTCCTTTTGCAATACCCCTTCTATCACCTCTACACGTGCATCCTGCAACAAAGCAATGCCTTTTCCATTTACAGCATCAAAAGGATCCCGGCAGCCAATAACCACCCGCTTTAGTTGATGTTCAGCAATAAGCCGGGCACAAGGAGGGGTTTTGCCATAATGAGCGCATGGTTCAAGATTTACATAAAGTGTTGAATTTTTGAATATTTCAGCATAGTTGCTAAACTTATCCATAACCTCATTTATGGCATGTACCTCAGCATGCGGACCGCCAAAAGCCTGGTGCCATCCCTCACCTATAATCCGGTTATTATACACCACAACCGCACCCACCATCGGATTGGGGCTTACCAAGCCAGTACCCAACGCGGCCAGATCCAGGCAACGCCGCATATAGATTTCATGTCCATCCATTGTGCACAAAGATAATTTTTACTTTGATAACGTTATTGTATGTTTGCCAATATTCTTATGCAAATGAACCAAAGTATCCGACATTTCGAAAGCCTATATACGGAGCAGCTTAAAGACAATTATGACCCTGCTGAAGCTCGCAGCCTCGTGCGCCATATTCTATCAGATTTGATGGGGAATGATGAAAGTGATTATTTAAGTAAAAAAGATAAACCATTAACAGATTACATTATACATCGTTTAAATGAAGTACTTACCGAACTAAAAAAAGGCATACCCGTGCAGTATATATTGGGAAATGCCTGGTTTATGGGGCACTTGTTTCAGGTAAATAAAGCCGTGCTTATACCACGGCCAGAAACTGAAGAATTGACCGATCAAATCATACAGGATTATCGCGCCAATGCTCAGGACCTGCACATCCTGGACATTGGCACAGGCAGCGGTTGCATAGCCATCGCCCTCCAAAAACAATTGCCAGGGTCTGTCGTATATGCCTTGGATATTTCAACAACGGCTTTGGAGGTAGCAAGGCAAAATGCTCAAAACCTTTCGGCCGCTGTTCAATTTTTGCAGGCCGATATTCTGGACCCGAATAGCCTTCCATCCACCATGCCACTGTTTGATGTCATTGTGAGCAACCCTCCCTATATTACCCCATCTGAACAATTGGGCATGGAAGCGCACGTCAAAGAACAGGAGCCATCCCTGGCGCTGTTTGTACCGGAAAATGACCCGCTTTTGTTCTATCGTCAAATAGCACACTATTCACGGCAGCAGCTAAAGCCGGGAGGGCGTATCTACGTAGAAATTAATCGTCGGTTTGGGCAGGAAACGGCCTCACTATTTCGTAGTATGGGTTTCAGTGAGGTTAGTGTTTACACCGATATGCAAGGGGCAGAACGAATTGTAAAAGGAATAAATACTTAATTATGAATAAAATATAAATAATTTGCATATATTTTAAATTATTCCTTGCACGTATAGCCTGATAATTCTATCTTTGCACCACTTTCAAAAAAAGGGAAGTTGTTCTAATAAAATGATTCCGTAGCTCAGCTGGTAGAGCAATACACTTTTAATGTATGGGTCCTGGGTTCGAATCCCAGCGGGATCACAAAAAAGCCTCAGCGTAAGCTGGGGCTTTTTCACTTAGAACAAAAAATACTAAACAAACAAAAAACCTATAATCCCCTTAAAATTTATAAGCAAACTTTACGCCCCCCTCAAATTTGGATGGCTGGCCATTTTGGTCCATACTTTCAGAACCTCCCCAGCTGGCCAGACCAAAATTCAGCTGTGGGGTAATCACAAACTTGGAGACAGAAAGATCAACCCCCACAAAACCTTGCAAGCCGTATATAGAATTATCATCACTATCACCGCCTTGGGTAATGAAGTCATAGTATGGGCCTAGACCGAATAAAGGAACTACCTTGCCACTTTCAGCAACCAGATACCCCGCTTTTAGCAAGGCGTTTATTCCATACAAATGCCCACCGCTGTTACTCGTGTGGTAGTTGCCACTGGACACGCTGGTTTTTTTAATCCCCAATCCGGCAGATAACTCGCCGCCCACGTCAAACACAAATTTGTTTTTCTGCCAGGCAGATTTTGTTTCAATGCCCAGGGAAAACACAGGCCCTGAAAAATCCTGGTCGTTATAAAGGTCACTTCCGCCAGCATACGCATACAAATCAATGGAATAAGTGCCGTAGGCCGCAGAAATACTTCCATAGGTACCCTTTCGTTCAGTTTGTGCCAGGGCAAAAACTGGCAGGAACAACATTAAATAAAGTAAATTAATAGTTCTCATGATGATAATTTTACAAAGTTTAATAATGCTGTAAAATTATCAGGTCCCTTGCCAGGCCGCAATAGAACAAAAGTTATATCTTTAAATCATCGGCAGGTCAACCCTTACGCCATTTTTCCAATAACATGGATGGTAGTTTACGGGAACATTCCCAACAGCCCCGGATATATAGACATCTTCCCCGTCAATACATATAGCATATGCTTGCGCATTATCCTCAAGTTCGTATAGCGTGCCGTTCTTCCAGTAACAGGCGGTATGCCCTGTGCTGTTTGAATTGTGTTTATTCAATAACCCTACTGCATACACATCCGGGCCTGATTTGGTAATTTGCCAAACTTCTCCATAACGGCTATCCAGCACAACTGGATCGGAGTTTTTCCAGTACATAGGTATGCCGCATAAGCCGCCTACATACACTTCATTGGTACCAACAGCATAAACAGCGCTAACCCCCCAAAACAGCGTGCTTTGTTCCGGACGCACCAACTCATTGATCGGAGAATGACCGTCCCACACAAAGGCGGTTTTAGGTTGTATCGATCTGTTCATCGCATTATTTATAAGTACACCCAATGAACCGGCAAATATGGGTGTATTATCGTGAAAAGAAACGGTAGACAAAATACCGATGCTGTCGTTATTCATCCGCACCATCGAATTGTTTAGATAATAAAATATGTGGCCGTTTTCGGCACCAGTTCCCTGGTTAAAACGATAGCTTTGAATGACGCCTGCATTGTCTTTATAGGTATACCCAGTTCTGAATTGATCGTCAACGGCCACCCGGAAAATGGATTGGTTCCCAACAAGACCCGTAAAACCGGTTGAATCGACTTTTTTGTCATTCACCCAATATCTGGTGGTTACCCGGCCGTTTTCACTTAAAAAACCGCTCACAAGCACTTGACCGTTATTGACCAGAATGGAGTATCCGGCAGCCAAAGGACCATTATTAGGTGTCGAATTATCCTTACTACAACTACCCAACAGGACTGCAAAAATGAATAAAGAATAAATGCTGTAAAATTTCATATAACATAATTTGATTTGCTTTAAAACGCAATTCATACCCATAGCGCTACATGGGGGAAATTCGAAACATATGTAAAAAATCCAAATTAAGTTCATCACTAAATTTTTTTTCATTTTTTTCAAAAAGTAATCAAAATATATAATAGATTTGTGAAACAAACTTAAATCAAGTGGCAGATTATCGCTCGTACGCAGATCAACAGTTGCTTACCTTATTAAAAAAGGGCGATGAGCGAGCGTTTGCCGAAATTTATGAGCGTTTTTGGGGGGTGTTGCTGCGTTATGCGCAACGAATGCTGCATGATGAAGAGGAATGCCGGGATGTACTGCAAAATACTTTTGTAAAATTGTGGGAAAAATCGCCCAAATTATCGCCAGATACCCAGTTGTCTGCTTATTTATATACGCTGGTACGCAACCAGGTCTTAAATGTCATCGCCAAAGACAAACTAAAGGCAGATCACTTGACCGATCTGACTTCCTATATGGATAATGCAGTGCCTGAGGCCGATCAACTGGCCCGAACCCACCAGCTTCACCAACTGATCGAAGAAGAAGTGGGGTCCATGCCCGAAAAAATGCGGCAGGTATTTGAACTAAGCCGGAACCAACAGCTCAGCCATAAAGAAATAGCCGTAAAAATGAATATTTCAGTTTTCACGGTAAAAAACCACATCACGAATGCGCTAAAGCGCATCCGCCTCCATTTAGGGCTTTGAGAAAATATTTTTTTTAAAAACCTTTAGTACCTACCCTCGACTTATTTGTTATACCTATAGAATGAAACGAAAAGAAGTCATAGCATTAGTCAGGAGGTACCTCAAAGGAGACTGCACGGCCGAAGAACGCGCGCTCGTTGAATCCTGGAATAATGACTACTTTGCCCGTCAAAAAGCTGAAGCACTGGCCGATTGGGACTATGACCAGATTAAACACGATGTATTTAAAAAAATAATCGCCCAAAAAGACCAGCCCCTATCAAAAAAACCCCGGCCCCTCTATACCAACCGATGGGTACAAGTGGCAGCAATTCTATTAATAGCCTGTGGCATCACATTTTATTACTACAAGCAAAACACCAAACAAACCGGCTTCCAGCCCGGCAGCAACAGGGCCGTACTCACCCTGGCCGACGGCCGTAAAATAAGTCTCGACAGCGCCAAAGCCGGCATCCAAATCAATGACGAAGACATAAAGTATAATGATGGAACAGCAATCAAAGCAAAAGCAATCGTAAATAGTACGATGTTAACATTGTCCACTCCCAAAGGCGGCCAATACCAAATCATACTCGAAGACGGTACCAAAGTTTGGCTCAACGCCCAATCCACCATAACATATCCAAGCCGCTTCAGCGGCGATACCAGAACAGTTTCTTTAGAAGGCGAAGCCTACTTCGAAATTAAAGAAGACAAGTCCAAACCATTTAATGTGATCAGTAAAAACCAGGAAATTTCTGTGCTGGGCACTTCTTTTAATGTCGAGGCTTATGCGGAAAATAAAACTATTCAAACCACGCTCACCAGCGGATCGGTACTGGTAGCTAATTTACAGGGAAAAAGTATCACACTGGTGCCCGGCGAGCAATCCACCCTACAGGAAAACGGCGGCCTCACCAAGCAGCAAGCCGACCTGGATGAAGCCATCAGCTGGAAGAACGGCGAGTTTGTCTTTACCAAAGAACCCGTACAAGCCGTTTTACGCAAACTGGCCCGGTGGTACAATTTTGAAGTATCCTATGCAGAACAGATACCCGATTCCGAAACCTTTTCAGGGACGCTATCCCGGTATGACAACGTAGCCATCCTGCTGGATATGATGCAGCAAGTAGGGGATATCCGCTTTGAGGTCAATGGAAGAAATGTAAAAGTATACCGGAAATAAAAGCATAAGGGAGGTACGAAAATGAATATTAACCATACCAAAAAATGGAGGTAAACTAAAAACAGAAAACAGGGAAAATGCACCTGATAAAAAAAAGCCGGCAGTGCGACCAACACCACCGGCTATATCCTGCCAGGCAGGAATGTTCAGGAAAAACGTTGTAGGAAACAATCATTTATTACACTAAACATGTGTCCAAATGTATATAAAATTTACGAAAGGAGTGCTTATGCGGGTTAATATTACATCCGTTATTGTATTAGTTGCCATTATGCAGGTCAGCGCAGCGACGCTGGCGCAGCCTTATATTACCATCAAAAAGAAAAGCGCAACACTTAAAGATATCTTTTTAGCGATCAAAGAACAAACCGATTACTCAGTATTCTACTCCGCCAAAAAATTAGACGACCTGCGCCAGGTCAATGCCAATTTTGTGCATGCCGGGCTAACGGAAGTGTTGGAAAAATGCGTGGAAGGACAACCCTTTACCTTTACGATCGAAAAACAAACTATTCTGATTAAAGAGAAGGAGAAAGGAATGGTGGACAAGGTAAAAGATTTTTTTATAGTTGGTGGTAGGGCAACCGACGAGGAACGAGGAGTCCCGTCGCAGGACGGGAAAACCATCACCGGCCGCGTCACCGACTCCATCGGCACACCCTTAGAAAACGCTACCATCCGCGTTAAAGGCACCTCGCGCGCCACGTTCACCAACAAAAATGGGGAATTCATCTTAAGAGGCGTCGAAGACAACGCCACCCTGCAAATTTCCTATCTCGGTTTCGCCACGCGTGAAGTACCTATATCCGATCACCTCACTACCATTATACTGCAACGCGCAGAGGCATCGTTGGATGAGGTGGATGTGGTGAGCAATGGATACCAAGTGTTGTCCAAGGAACGCGGGACTGCCGCCTTCGACAAAGTCGGCCAAAAATTAATCGAACGGAAGATCAGCAGCGACATCATCAGCCGCATTGAAAATCTGACGCCGGGGGTTTATTTTGATATAAAAAATTCAAGTGTAGAAAACTTTACGATAAGAGGTATTAGCACTTTATCATCCGAAATAGCCAAACCACTCATTATCCTGGATAATTTTCCTTATGACGGAGACATAGAAAATATAAATCCTAATGATATTCAGTCAATTACGATTTTAAAAGACGGGGCGCCCACTTCGATTTGGGGAGCACGTGCCGGCAATGGAGTCATTGTCATTACCAGCAAGAAAGGTCAGTATCAGGAGAAATCGAAGATCTCGGCAAGTTCATCCGTTAATCTTAAGGAAAAACCCGATCTGCTTGCTGCCAAACAAATGTCTACCTCTGATTATATTGATGTAGAAGAATTCTTATTTAAAAATGGCGCTTTTGATGGTGCATTGTCAAACACCTTTAACTACCCAATCGTATCTCCAGTAGCGCTTATCCTTCAGGATGAAAGGAAAAAATTGATCACCGAAGCAGATGCCGAGTCGCAGATCAATCAGTTGCGGAACCTTGATGTACGGAATGACTATCTGAAATACCTCTACCGAACAAATGTGGACCAACAATATGCCCTTAATCTTTCGGGCGGAGACAAGGCCGTTAATTATTACGTATCCGCTGGGTACGATAAAAGCTTGGCAAGCCTGGTGGGCAATCAAACGCAAAGGTTTACCTTTAAAAATCAAACCAATTACAAGACTACGGATAAATTGGATATTAGCCTGGCATTACAATATACCAATAGTAAGGCTCAAAATAACTCACTTGGTGGTTCGTTGGTGCAGACTAGAAATTATAGCAGGACAGATCTCTATCCGTATGCCCAACTGAAAGATGCTGATGGAAATAATTCATATATTCCACAGGATTATTCCAAGGCGTTTACGGACACTGCCGGAGCTGGCAGACTACTGGACTGGAACTATAGCCCCCTTAATGAATTGGCCAATAACGACAACAAGAGTAAAAATAATGATTGGTTGGCTAATTTAGCCGCTACCTATAAGATCACTTCTTTTTTAAATATTGAAGGCCGTTATCAATATGAGTCATCTATATCTACAGGCAGGGAAAATCACAATTTAGATAGCTATTTTACGCGAAATTTAATCAATCTATTTACAGCAATTGGTGCAACGTCTATTAATTATTCTGTTCCCATGGGAGGTATATTAGATCGTTCTCAGGGTACAATTAATTCTCATTCAGGAAGAGTTCAGCTTAATTATTCACAAAGTTTTAAGCAGGATAAAATAGCAGCTATTGCAGGTTTTGAGTTAAAGCAAAGTCAAACTAATTACCAAAGTGATCGGCTGTATGGCTATGACGACAATACACTTACGTTTGCTAAAAACGTGGATTTTTTAAATTATTATCAGACCTATGATAATCTGCAATATACTGATATTATTCCTAATCCCGTTCAGCTTACGCAATTGCTCAATCGTTTTGTGTCCATGTATGCCAATGCATCTTATTACTTTAGTGATAAATATACGGTATCTGGTAGTGTTCGTAGAGACCAGTCGAATTTATTTGGGGTTAAGACCAATCAAAAAGGGGTACCTCTTTGGTCAATGGGAGGAGCATGGAATTTGTCTAATGAAAAGTTCTACAGCAGCTCATTTTTACCGTCTCTTAAATTACGATATACGTATGGCAGAAGTGGGAATGTGAATAATCAATTAACGGCATTACCTACATTGATATTTAGAACTGTGGGTTCAGGACGAATAACAAACCTTCCTTATGCAACAATAGGAAGTTATGCAAATCCTTCGTTGAGATGGGAACAAGTGGCGATGCATAATATTGGATTGGATTTCGCATTAAAGAATCAAATTATATCAGGTTACATCGAATATTACTTTAAAAATTCTACGGATTTAATATCAGGAGTTCCGGCTGATATTACAGCTACCGGTTCACCTACGTTGACAAAGAATGCCGCATCATTAAGAGGAAGGGGGCTTGATGTTAATTTGGCTGCAAGCATTATTAATCGGGCATTCAACTGGTTATCTTCCCTCAATTTTTCGTATGATAAAACGGTGGTGTCCAGATATTACCTTAAGCAAAGTTTCCCATCAGCTTATGTCGGTGGAGGTTCCACTTCACCCATCGAAGGCTCAAATTTTTATAGCATCTTCGCTTATAAATGGGCGGGGCTGGATCCCATGAATGGCGACCCGCAAGGATATGTGGATGGGAAGGTAAGTAAAGATTATTCAACCATTATCAATCAGGGTCAATGGCAAGATATTGTTAATGCTGGATCTTCCTTGCCACTTTACAATGGTTCCTGGTTGAATACATTTACCTATAAGTCAATTGAATTATCAGTTAACATTGCCTATCACTTTGATTATGTGCTCAGAAAACCATCCATAAATTACACAGCCCTATTTAATGGCGCAATGGAACATTCTGATTATGAAAAGCGTTGGCAGGCACCCGGAGATGAAAAACACACAAATGTGCCTTCAATGGTATTTCCGGCAGACAATTATAGAGATCAGTTTTATGCCTATTCATCCACAAATATCATTAAGGGAGATAATATAAGGATACAGGATTGTAACCTATCGTATCACTTAAAAGATCGATTCGCAAAATCAATTTACCTGTCCGGATTACAGATCTATTCTTATATTAATAACATTGGTATCATTTGGAAAGCAAATAAAGAAGGAATTGATCCGGACACAGCCAATGGTATTCGAATTCCACGATCCATTGGATTTGGAATTAGAGCAAATTTATGAAGCTCTCAGTTATAAACTATAGAAATTAGAAAAATAGCATGAAAAATACATATTTATCCCTACTGATATTAGCATTATCGATCTTCGCTTCTTCTTGCAAAAAATATCTGGATGCCAAGCCAGATAAGTCTTTAGTAATTCCAGAAAGTTTAAATGATCTACAAGCATTGCTTGATAACGATCAAACTATAAATAGGCAAGACCCAATCGCCGGAGATGTCGGATGTGACGATTATTATATTAATGCCTCTTTTTTACCCAATATATCTACTTTATTTCAAGGCGTATATAATTGGAATCCTGGTGTAAGGTTTGATGCCGATTGGCAGAATAACTATACAAAGATATATATGGCTAATACAGTGTTGGATAATATAGATAGGGTGTCAGAAAGCAATAGAGAATCAAGCTATAGTTCGATTAAAGGGGCAGCATATTTTGTAAGAGGATGGTCGTTGTTTTCAGCAGCACAAATATATACTGTACCCTTTGAAAATGGAAAGAATGATGAATCTTTAGGGATGCCCTTTAAGAAAACATCTGACATTAACGATCCAACTGTACGGTCGACATTAAAAAATACCTATGACTGGATTGCGAACGATTTAAAAGCAGCTTGTCAATATCTTCCAGCCATAAACAGTCCTGCCACTAGGCCTAGTAAGGCGGCAGCTTATGCCGCTCTTGCTTGTGTATATTTGCAAATGCAAGAGTGGAAATTGGCTGAATCGTACGCTGATTCTAGTCTGAAAATAGAAAACACCTTACTGGATTTTAATACGTTAGATAGCAATTCCCGTACACCCATCACAAATGGAAATATTGAAATGCTTTATCAGTCCCGTCTCACATATACTACTGTATTCAGCACTACCGGGTGTAGAGTTGATTCATTGTTATACTTATCGTATCAACAGAATGATCTGCGAAAAAATATTTTTTATCAAGCAAATGTCGACGGTACTCATTATTTTAAAGGTCAATATGATGGAAATACCTCTCAAACCCTATTTAGTGGAATATCCGTGGATGAAATGTACCTTATAAAAGCAGAATGTGCGGCACGATTAAATGATCTTAAAGAAGCTAGTAGTATATTAAATGGTTTATTAGTAAAGCGATATAAGTCTGGTAGCTTTCAGCCGTACAATTTTATTGAACAGGTGGAAGCCCTTACGACTATACTTCATGAACGCAGAAAAGAATTGGCATTTAGAGGGAATCGTCGCTGGTGGGATCTCCGGCGGTTGAATTTAGAGCCAGCATTTGCGATTACTATAAAACGTTCGATAGACGGAACTATTTCAGAATTGCCACCTAATGATTTAAGGTATGCATTACTGATCCCGGAAAGTGCTGTAACTCTTAGCGGGGCTCAACAGAACGCTCGTTAATGACAATTATTTTCTCATATGAAAATAGCGCTATTAATTATCGCCATCCTATCGGGATTCGTTAAAACTTTTGCTCAAAAAATTCTTCAAGTTGGAGATTCCGTTCCTGATCTAGCCATTAAAAATGTGATTCAATATCGGGATAAAAGCATCGACAAGGAGAACGTCAGCCTCAGAAACTTTGGCGATAAGCTCGTCATTCTGGACTTTGGGTTTACCCATTGTCCAGGATGTATCGAAAAGCTACCCGAAATGATCGCCTTGCAGGATAAATTCAAAGCGCATTTTCAATTTTATTGGGTTACCTATGAATTCAAGCAGGCAGTGGATGACTGGTTTGGGGGTAAATTTGGAAAGGGGTTAGCTGGATTAAGCATTCCCATCATCACTGATGATAAGTTGCTCCATTCCCTTTTCCCACACTCGATTGAGCCACACGAAGTCTGGATTTTGGATGG
>FOBR01000031.1 GCA_900109895.1 bacterium A37T11 | reverse complement strand
TGACATATTTTTGAAGTATGTCAACACATTCGAAAAATATGTCCATTGAATCCGGACATGTTTCGACGTTATTTTTATTTGCTATGACATTCCTGAAAAGTATGTGCAGACATTTTCCAATGATGGCTACACTTTTACAGAAAGTGTCGACAAATAGCACCATTGTGTTTATCAATTTTCGTCGTTTAATAACGGAAATTCGCGCCGGTCGTTGGCAGGCGACCGGTCAGTGGCTTCTGCTAGCAGCTGTACGAAAGGGGTCGACTACGAGAAATTCAGTACAGATCTACAGCTACAGCATGCCGTGCTCCATAATTTCACGATAATAGGCGAAGTGGTCTCCAAAATACCTCAGGAATATAAGGATCAATATCCGGATGTACCCTGGCGGGAAATAAAGGGGTTCCGGAATTACGTGGTTCATGAATACTTCGCCCTGGAGGATGGAATTGTTTGGAACATTATCCATAACGATTTATCGGAACTTTCAAATACGATTGCTCAACTGCTGGATTCCAAGTAAATCCACGACTTCACGCTTAGTGCCATACTTATTTTTTCGTGAGCTTCCAGCCTGTGATCATTTTACTATTCCTCTGTGAGTAACGTCAAATCTGCATACAATTGGTTCAGCAACCTGCACGGATCTGTATCGATGGCCTTCGCGATGAGGCGTGTGATATACTACGATGAAGAAACGAAAATCACGTTTAACAATGAATTTCTATTGCTGAATGCCATGATGAAAAGGGTTTCTTACGCCGAATTTGCCGCACGATACCATTATCCAGATTCATCAGAAAAAGAAAAGAAATCGATCAACGTTGCCATACAGGCGTTGATTGATCTCCAATATTTCCGAAAGGAACGGTCGCCTTACCAATTATTGCTTAGATGCCAATCGTTAATGTATGACGACCACATCAAACTCATCAACATCTATCATGCGCTCACGGCATTTAGCAAACAGAAAACTTACCCCAAATTGAAAAGGGTGAAATCAAAATATTCAGGTTATGAATATGTCGCAATAGAAAAACCAGAATAGTCAAACAAAATTGCAGCTATAAATAGCTTAATACTCCTCAGGTGTGGGATCCACAGATATCGTTTCACCTGATTTAACTGTAAGTCAATTCAATAATTCTGGACTCTGATCCGTTCATTTGTAACATCATACATTTCGCCTACCTCTTCCCAAATGGGAGTTTTGTCGGACAGCGCAAAGAGCAGGAAGGATCCTGGAAGGGCATCAATGCCATGGGCAAGACAGGGATTATAAAGCAAACGATCTTTAGCGCCTGGCTGAGCCATGGCTCCAATCCCAAAGGCCAGCAATATGCCTACTTAGTGGTGCCTGGCAAAAACCTGCGCAAATTTAAAAAGATAGCCCAGGATCAAAGCAGTAGGTGCCATGTTAATTGGGCTGATATTAACAAATGTGCTGGCGCAACCTGGGAATCCGTTGCAGCCAGACTCGGTACGCACGTTGATAAACCGCGTCGCGGCCTGGCAGATCAACCAATGGGAAGAAGGCCGCATCATCAAACTAACAAACCTGTTTGCAGAGCTCACAATCGATATGAAAAATTCCCCGATTGCAGCCTACAGAAATATCCCAAATCAAATATTTATTTGGTATACATGGTCGGATTCGTATGGTCCGGATGACATGTAATGATCTCAACCATCCCCCGTTCCAACATACTCAAATGTCCGAACCTTGTAATTTTCATTTCGGATGCTTCATTCGGGAGAAATCCTCAATTTCCAGAACTTTAATATCCACCCGAAGCCTAATTCAGAAGAAACATCTCCTTTATAAAACTGATTTGAAGTTAAAGAATATCCTAAATTTCCATAAATATAAGGCGTCATTCTGTTATTATTAAAGAAATAGGATAATTCGGCAGATATCGGATAGAATGTTGGAATATCCCTGTACGCCTGTATAGCGAGGTTGATGCCTAAAGCCAACTGGTTTGTCAGATATATACCATTGGTAGTTGACCCTGAAAGGCCACCGTAATCTCCCGATAGAACTCTGAAAAGACCAATCCGCTCCTTGTTATAATAGGAATGCTTTTGTGCATTTAAATTTAATGCAATGAAAATTATCCCAAGCGATAAATATAATTTTTTCATATCCATTATTTTTTTTCTATTCTTGCTCCCAACCACCTATTATCGCATTTGGCAACTCCATAAATCGAGGCAAGGTCCAGTACAATTGTGGATGCCTTCTTTGATGCTTTCGCCGAATTTAAAACTGCATTTCCCAATTCCACTAGGCTCGTACCAGTTGGTATTCAAAATTGTTACGAAAAATAATGTCAACTTGTTCATTGTGTAATTTTTTAATTTCCGATTAAAATAATTAGATGAATAGTGGCTCCAGATTAAGTGAAAATATAGTGACCGTAATTCACACTTGAATTAAATACGGTACATTTTAAAAAATTACCCCAACTGAAATAATTTTTTTATTTTTCTCAGAAATAGAAAATTGCAGTGCAAACCAACATTTCTTTACCGGGGAGGCTTGGTAAACATATAATTTCACAAAGGCTTGAGCATGCCGCATACAGAAGATTTGTACATTAAAGAAAAAGCTGTCTCAAAATAAAATGAGACAGCCCTTCACTAAAAATGTGCAATAACGCTATTTTGAAGCCACCAAATGGACCTTCAGGTTAATCTCCTTACTGATCAGGTCATCTGCTTTACCAGCATAGGTAATACCCCAGTCCTCACGGGCAATGTTAAAATCGGCATCGGCCGTAATGGAAGTTGCAGATACGCCATTGAGGGTTGCGTCAAATGTGATGTTTTTGCTAACCCCTTTTAAAGTAAGATTACCAGAGATTTTTACCAAACTATCAGCAGTACCTGGCTCAACTTTGGTGATCTCAAAGGTGGCTTCAGGAAATTTTGCTACATCAAAAAAATCTGGTGACTTTAAGTGTCCTTCCAATTTACCTTTCATGTCGCCATCTAATTTAGCACTGATCGTGTTCAAGTCGATCGTAAATTTTCCACCGGTTAGTTTATTATTGCTTACTGTTAAACTGCCAGATTTGATCTTCACAATCCCGTCATGTTCACCGGTCACCTTTTTTCCTAACCAAGCTACCGTCGATTTAGCCGTATCAACAGTCAAAGATTCTCCGGATGTCACCGCAACTGAATCGGAAGTTGTTGAAACAGAGTCAGTGGTCTCTGCTTTTTTTCCAGTTGGATTGCTCACACAAGAAGCAACCACCAGGGCCGAAGCCCCAAATAATAAGAAGATTTTATGCATGTTTTTGAAATATATGGTTAAACATTTAATTCCTGCAAACATAGTAAATGATTTTTATACAATTTTATTTAGAACGAAATTAAATAATTTTCTGACAAACTGTGTAAGAATGAAACGCACTCTTACTCATTATTATATTGAAGAAGATTAATTTTAAGATACGAATTTACCTTCCTTTAGGGAAAGAATATTGAATGTAGCCGATTATATCCGGATATATACGGATAAAACGTTTATATCCGATTAACATACGGCTAATATTTTTAGGGTTGCTCAATTTTGTCCTGTCGGTCAGGGAAGGCACCGCCATCGTTCTTTATAGTAGTAAGCTTGTACGTTATAGGCTTTCATCTTTTTAAATTTTTACTTTTTAATTTTAAGTATCATGAGCACTTTAAGAAACAGTGTACGTTTAACCGGGTTTTTAGGTAATGATCCGGAGGTCAAAAAATTTGGTGAAGGCAAAAGTGTTGCCCGGGTATCCATCGCCACGAATGAAATTTACAAGAATCACGGGGGTGAATGGGTAACCGATACCCAATGGCACAACCTGGTATTTTGGGGTAGGTTGGCAATCTTCGCCGAGGAGAGCCTGGCCAAAGGTTCAGAAGTCTCCATTGAAGGGCGGTTGGTAAGCCGTAGCTATACCGACAAAGAAGGAGTCCTGCGGTACGTCACCGAAGTGGTGGTTAATGAAGTGAAGCAGTTCAACCGCAAGGAAAACGCTGCTTCATTATGAAAAACAAAAAAGCCTGGAACAATCTATTGCTCCAGGCTCTTTTATTATTAAAAATGCCTAAATAGTTTTACTATCCGAGACTCATCCATCATCTATAATTCACCATCTAAAAAGTCGCCTCAACCCGTTTAATATCCGCACCAAGCGCGTTTAATCTGGTTTCAATATGCTGATATCCACGTTCAATCTGTTCAATATTATAGATAGTTGATTTTCCCTGGGCTGAGAGAGCGGCAATCAGCAAAGCGACACCCGCCCGTATATCTGGAGAGGTCATTTCAATGCCCCTAAGCTTAACGCTTTTATTCAGACCCATCACAACGGCGCGGTGCGGATCCGATAAAATGATCTGTGCACCCATATCGATCAGCTTGTCGACAAAAAAGAGCCGGCTCTCAAACATTTTTTGATGGATCAGCACATTCCCGCGGGCTTGTGTGGCCACTACTAAGATGATGCTGATGAGGTCGGGTGTAAAACCGGGCCAGGGTGAGTCGGCAATGGTCAGAATAGAACCGTCAATAAAGGTATCAATTTCATAAGAATCCTGTGCCGGTATGTAAATGTCATCGTTTCGCCGTTCAAATTGAATGCCGAGGCGGGCAAAAACGGAAGGTATGATGCCGAGTTCCTCGTAGTGCACATCTTTAATCGTGATCTCAGAACCGGTCATGGCGGCCATTCCCATAAACGAACCTACCTCGATCATATCCGGCAATAAGCGATGCTCTGTGCCACCCAAACTTTCCACGCCTTCAATGGTCAGCAGGTTGGAGCCGATACCCGTGATGCGTGCACCCATGCGGTTAAGCATTTTGCAAAGTTGTTGCAAGTACGGTTCGCAAGCGGCATTGTAAATGGTGGTTGTGCCTTTAGCCAGCACAGCCGCCATGACAATATTCGCAGTGCCTGTAACGGAAGCTTCATCCAGCAGCATGTAGGTGCCCTGCAGGTTGCTGGCATCCACTTGAAAAAAACTCTTGTCGGCATCATAATGGAATTTGGCCCCCAGCTTCTCAAAACCCAGAAAGTGGGTATCCAACCTGCGCCGCCCAATTTTATCACCACCCGGTTTAGGTATGGCCGCTTTACCGAACCGCGCGAGCAAAGGCCCTACGATCATGATGGATCCGCGCAATCCGCCGCCTTTGGTCTTAAAAGCATCTGACTGGAAATAGCCAGTATCAATATGGCTTGCCTGAAAGGCATAGGTATCGGGCGACAGGCGTTCAACCGTAACGCCTAAGTCCTTCAACAGTTCGATCAGCTTATTGACGTCTTTGATGTCAGGAATATTGCTAACGGTTATTTTTTCTTCGGTAAGCAATACCGCAGATAGTATCTGCAACGCTTCATTTTTTGCACCTTGGGGAATGATGTCACCCTTTAGGGATTTTCCGCCAATAATTTCAAATGCGTTCATTCAGCGATTAGCGCTTTTTAAAATTGCTGGTCGTACGTTTTCGATTTTTGCCACCACTTGCGCCGCCAAATCCACCGCCACCGCCGTAACCGCCACCACCACCATTATTCCGGCTTTTCATCCCGTGGGGTTGTACTTTTTGTGCATTTGCCAAAACCGGTTTACTACGCACACCCGGGGGCGGGGTTTTAAATTCCAATCGGGTCAGGCTAACGCCTTCGTCCAAGTGCAGTTCGCCATTTGAAAGTTCTTTAAGGTCTGTAATGATCGTTTCATCGGCTACAGAATCTTTGTTCCAGGTTACGTAGGCCATCTTCATGAAATTGGCAATGGCATAGGTCATCTGTTGTTTGCGTTCAGATTCTGGATTTTCTTTGGCTTTTTTGATCATATCTTCCACAATGTGCCCATAGTGTTTAAACCGAATGCGGTGTTGTGGATAAGGCACTGTTTGGGGTTTGGCATGGATCATTTCCGGATTGGGGATGGGATAGGGGGAGTCTACATCGATCTTAAAATTAGAAATGATGTGCAGGTGATCCCAAAGCTTATGTTTAAAATCGGAGACATCACGCAAATGGGGGTTTAAAAAACCCATCAGGTCAATCACAACCTGTGCGTGTGCATTGCGCTCTTCCAGCGTAGGCAGGGTACAGATGTAATCTACCATGTTTTGTACGTTCCGGCCATATTCTGACAGGATGAGGTGCGGGCGGGTACTATTGTAGTCAAAATTCATATGCTGTAGTGTTTAGTCGGGTTTTCGGTCTTTTCCTATGACTCAACGATTCTAAGTTTTGCAAATTTAAGCAACAATTGTTTCTGTCCTAATTCTTTGAAAAAAATTATTGCTTTAATGTCAGGTTTATTGCCTTCCAGGGTGATGACCTTGCCAAATCCAAATCGCTCATGCTCAACTTCCATGCCAACCTGTAAATTAGAGGTGTCTGAAGGGACAAACCCTGCCGTTGGCACGTGTGCTTTGGGCAAAATGGCAGTTGTTTTAGGTGCAACTTTGGGTTTTGGTGCCGTAAAGACGTCTTTTTGTTGCCAGGCGCTGCGCTCGCTTTCAAAATCATTGCTGGCTCCCAGTACGGGTCGTGGTTTAAAGTCCAAGTGAAGGTAGGAGGGGTCCAGTTCATCCAAAAAACGGCTGGGCTCGCAATTGTTCAGCGTACCCCACCGGTAGCGTGAGGTCGCATAGGATAAAGATAGCTTGTCCATGGCGCGGGTTACGGCCACATAGAACAACCGACGTTCTTCTTCCAGATCTGTGCGGGAGTTCAACGACAGCTGCGAGGGGAAGAGGTTTTCTTCCAATCCCACAATAAAAACCTGCGGGAACTCAAGCCCCTTGCTGGAGTGGATGGTCATGAGCGAAACGGTGTCAGCGTTCGGATCTTTATCGTTATCGTCATTGGTCAATAACGCTACATCCTGCATAAAGACGTCCAGCCCTTTTTCTTCAATATCTTCCCGTTCACTAAATTCCTTGATCCCATTCATCAGTTCCTGGATGTTTTCGTAGCGGCTCAGGCCTTCGATCGACTTATCGTCATAAAGTTCTTTAAGCAATCCTGAATGGCGGGCAATTTGTAGGGCGGTGTCATAGGCACTGTGGTTCTTTGCCTCTACCTGGAAACTTTGCATCATGGTGCCAAACACACTAACGGCACCAGCACTGCGTCCGTCCAGGTATTTCGAGGCATTGGTCACTACCTCCCATAAAGTGGTTTGATGCTGGTCTGCGGCAATGATTATACGCTCTACGCTGGTATCTCCTATACCCCTGCGGGGATAATTGATGACACGTTTTAGTGCTTCTTCATCATTCGGATTAAATGTTAACCGAAAATATGCCAGCAGGTCTTTAATTTCTTTCCGTTGATAGAACGAGGTGCCACCGTAAATCTTGTAAGGCACATTGGTTTTACGCAACGCTTCTTCCATGGCCCTTGACTGAGCATTGGTACGATAAAGGATCGCAAAATCGCGATAACGCAGCCCGTGTACTGACCGTTCCTGTGCGATGGCTTCTGCTACGATTTTGCCTTCTTCATTGTCACTAAAGGCCCGCATAACCTTTATTTTTTCGCCGACCTGATTCTCGGAAAAGACGTTTTTCTGCAGCTGGTTTTTATTATTAGCGATAATGCTGTTGGCGGCATTCACAATGTTTTGGGTTGAACGGTAGTTCTGTTCCAGTTTGAACACCTGCAGGTCGGGGTAGTCCTTTTCAAAATTGAGGATGTTCTGGATGTTTGCCCCGCGAAAGGCATAGATGCTCTGGGCATCGTCGCCTACCACGCAAATATTTTCATTGATGGCCGCCAGTTTTTTAACGATGAGGTATTGAGAAAAGTTGGTATCCTGATACTCATCCACCATGAGGTACTTAAACTTATTTTGGTATTTGTACAGCACCTCAGGGTAATCTTTGAGCAAGACATTGGTTTTATACAGTAGGTCATCGAAATCCATGGCCCCCGCTTTGTAACAGCGCTGGGCATACGTTTGGTAGATCTGCCCCAACTGGCCACGACCAGAGGAAATGTCATCGGCCTGGATCTGCTGGTTGCTGGCATACTCAGCCGGGGAGACCAGGTTATTTTTAGCAGAGGAGATGCGGTTGTACACAAAATTGGCATTGTACAATTTATCGTCCAGCTGCATTTCCTTGAGGATAGCCCTGAGCAAGCTCTTGCTATCATCTGTATCGTATATGGTAAAGTTATTAGGGTATCCAATAAAATGGGCTTCAACCCGAAGTATTTTAGCGAATACGGAGTGAAAGGTACCCATCCAAATGTTCTTGGCTTCGGGGCCGACAACGTGCATAATACGCTCACGCATTTCTTTGGCCGCCTTATTGGTAAAAGTTAGCACCAAGATGTTGAAAGGGTCTACCTTTTTATGGATAAGATGTGCTACCCGGTAGGTGATGACCCTTGTTTTTCCCGATCCGGCTCCTGCTACGATCATTACCGGCCCTTCGGTTTGTTCTACTGCTGCGCGCTGTGAGGGGTTTAGTCCTTGTAAATAATCCAAAATTTATTCTAATATATGCTTCCTGAAAGTGCCGCTAAGATAAGGAATTTTGGATGACTTAAAGAAAATAGCTATTTAATGTAGTCCTCATCTTCTGGGCTCAAACGGCTTGGATGATCAGGCCGATTAATTTCAAGCGGCGGTGTGGAAATAACAGGAGGGGTCACAGTCGTTGTATTGGTTTTTTTACGTGGCCGGCCAAGAATAAAACCAACAATCAGGCCCAACAGGAACATCGTAGCCAATACGGCCAGTTTAGGTACACTGGTGTCTCCGAACAACCAAAAATTAACCTCATCTGTATTTTTCATTAAGATGATGGTCACCAATACCGCGATGATAACAATGAATATAGTTTTAACTTTCATTACTTATAGTTGAATTGACATACAAGTTTAAACATTCCTATTTAAAGGAACGAATGCTTGTTTAACAACTATTGCAAAATTTTGTTTAATTTAAACGAATACGTGCCCCTCCGCTATTTTCCCGATGCTGCTGGGCCAGCTAGCTGGATTTTTAATAAGTTGCTTAGATATAAAAAATCCGGCTGGCTCCTTGCAGCCGGGAAAACCGCTTCGTGAGCCTCGGTCTCTCTCCGCAATTTTCCCGATGCTGCTGCTGGGCCAGCTGGATTTTTAATAGATGGAGACTTGAAATTATAGTTTTAATCATACATATAATTTGTTTGGCACATGAGTGGCCTAGAATTCGAAAGCTAATAAGAATACGTCACCCCATACGTCCAA
Source organism: bacterium A37T11 (assembly GCA_900109895.1). Lineage (GTDB taxonomy): Bacteria > Bacteroidota > Bacteroidia > Sphingobacteriales > Sphingobacteriaceae > A37T11. The sequence continues at coordinate 25,732 of FOBR01000031.1, read as the reverse complement.
ATAATCTTGTTTGGGGCAGTTTCGTTCACATAGATCAGTTTAATGCCCGCATCAAAATCGGGCAAGTAAAATCGCATCAGGTTCATGCTGGCACGCAATTCCGCCCCAAACGTGCGCGGTGAAAAACGATGGTGGCTGTTCACGTCCTCAAAATCGGCAAAGAACCCCCCGTAAAATCGTTTGATGTACGCCAGGTTTCCGATTCCCCAGTCAGGATAGGCCAGGGGCAAGCGATAACTGAAAAGAAGGCTGTTGTCAGGACGGGTGGCCTTTAGCTGATCATATCCACTCACCCTAAAGATATCGTTGTTGGCTCCAAAGATCCCGAATTTACGCTGATAACCAAAACGGGCCTGGAATGAATGGTTAGGGAAAAGACCCGGAAAATAGAGTGTAGCACGCAGGGAAGACATATTGCCATTCATGCCCTTGTCAAAAGGAGCCATCCGGTAGATGAGGGTGAGGTTCTGCCCCCAACGCGGAGCGAGGTCACGGGTGCTCCTCATCAGGTTATGATTTAAGTAGATTTGGTAGGCCAGGGGAAAACTGATCGTGGAGGCCAGGCGGCCCTCCAATTCTGGCAAACTCAAGTTATAACGAGAGGTATAAGAAGTGGCCGCATTGAAACCAAAGGTATAAACATGGTTTAGTTGAGAAAATCGAAAAGGGATTTCCACACTGAGAGAAGCTACATTTTCCCTCCAACGGAAAGATGTTGGCATTTTGTCGTTCTTGTGCAGGATGGCGCTGCTAAGCTCACCCTGATTGGCATAGGATAGCGAGATCTTCGGCAAGAAACGCTGATAGGTGAGGTTTGCGGTATAGGAACTGCTGTGTATATCCGGATCATAATTCCACCCAATTTGCGCGGAAGTAGTGTTCAGTAAATTGTCGGAAATCCATTGGATGCCGGGCTTGAAATTGTCCAGGGAGCTGAAATCTCCGTTGTTTACCGACAGGCTGTGAAAATTGATCATATGTGGCACATCGCGGTAAGACTTGCTAGGGTAAATTACCTGAGGTACGCTATCAAATGCTACCGGGGGCAGTTCCTGTTTGAGCAGGGGCTCCGTGTAGTTTGTAAAGGTGTTTTTGATTTTTTCAATCGGCAGGGGTTTTACCCCTGATAGGTTCAGATGGCTGATGCCATAACCTCCCAAGCGGTAATTGTTAAAATATAGTTCGTTCGTGTTGCTGCGATATGAAGGGTTAAAGGCTCCAAAAGGTGCATTGGTGACCTGGGCAATCTGCCTGGTTCCGGTGCTCATCCGGTACAGATTATCAATACCGTTATAATGCGCTTTAAAAAGAATGTCATCTCCGGCATATACCGGTCGTTCAATTTGTTGTTTTTGCCCGCTTAGATAAGTTGTATAAACGCCGGTATTCACGTCCAGCTCTAGCAGTGATGCGCCGTCCTGAGATACTCCGACCAACAGCAGCTTTGTGCTGGCCGCGTTAAAAGCGGGGGTTTGCAGCATCAGTTTCGGTGGAGCTGAAAAACGTTTCAGAAGCTTACCTTTGGTGTCAAGCAGCACCACCGATATCCGGTTATCCAAGCCTACTTCTACTGCGGCAATCTTGGTGCCATCAGCATTCAGGGCAGGGGAAAAGAGACGGGTCTTATGAGTCAGTTGCCGGTACTTTTTAAGGCGCAAATCGTATAAGTTGACCACACTGTAATTCTCCTTAAAAAACCGCTGGTGGTAGCGCATTTCATCCCAAGTGAGCTTACCACCTCCATACGAGAAATGGGGAGCCAATTGTACACCTGTCGCAACCACCTTTTGTAAGTGTCCATCTGGAAAGATAACGACAACCTCAGGTACACTAACTAAATTTTTATGTAGAGCATAGACCAGGCCATCCGGAGCCTGTTGGGGCAATAGTAAATCCATCACTTTTCCCTTTGGATTGGCTGGTAATATAGGTATTGAATCGGGCTTGTTCAAGGCATATTGTTGCTGCCATTTTTGGCGAAGCTCATCCATGGTCTGGTAGTGCCAGCCACGTGTGCGAAAGCCGGTAATGGCTTTCAGATTTTTGCTAAAACTGTAGGGCCAATAAGGCTGATGCGCCACGGCGCTGAGCAAACTGTCGTGCCCCATGGGATAATCCCGTCTTAGTTTAGTGGTCATAAAAAAACCGAGAGGATAGTATCCGGGAGTTACACTTTTTAGGGATCCGAAGAAATCCTTCTGGTAACCGTACCTCCGGCCGCTGAGCAAATTTGTGCGAAGTGCCATTTCAAATGAGGGGATCCGGCCCCGGCCAGCACTACTCAAAAGGGTTTCTGTAATCACGGCATCGCCCTCATAAAACCATGGAGGGAGGGGTACTCCGAAGATGGCGAGGGCCAGTTGCTCAAAAAAAGGCGCGGATAAATATACTGACATTTTGTCCATTTGTATAATGTGCCGGGGTTCATGCAGGGCCAGGCTGTTCAGCCAATCCTGAGGGTCCATGCTTTGTGGAGGCGTGCTGAAGAACTCTGATTTGCGGGGAGCTAATTGGACAAAACCATTGGATTCAACCCCACGGTTCTGAAGGATAATGGAAAGCTTACGAGGCTTTTTGTGGAGAGAATAACTAATTTTTCCGATGACATATTCTAACGTGTTGGCCATTCGCTCAGCCTCTGTTTGAAGTTCTTTTGGATAGATCAGTTTGAAATTTACGGTTTCAATTTGCCGCCATTTTACACCAGGAGGGTTCTGGTCAGTGTCAATAAGCTGCGAAAATACCAATGGTGAATATAAACTTAAAGTAATAAGTATAATTATTCTGATATATAGTAATTTAATGTGATTAACAGATAACATTTAATGCCTATACTAATTTAGTTAGCTAATTTGAGTGTTCATGTGCATTGGTTATTTAATTTTATTATTTAGGTGTATATGTTTTTATACTGATACATAACAAACTATATATTTAACTAAATTTGAAAAAAATAACTTTTAGCACTTAAAAAAATGTAAATAACCGCTTATCTTTATCATGCAATGAACTTTTTTTGATTTGAGTAATTTGTGCAACTAATGTACACTATCTTCAGAACCTCTTTATTAAATTTTCTCAAAAATATTTTTTGCCTAGTAGTTTGAAGTCTTCCCTACCCTGACAAATAGGAGAAATGTAGCGTCGTATATAAACTAAACACAATAGCCTTCACCATCTGGATTTAGGGTTAGACCGGATCTCCATGGTGGGGCAATTTCAAGAATTTTGATCATCCGTAATAGGTCGGGGTTATTAGTTACTCGTAGAAATTTAGTTGTGTCAAATTGGCATATTTATAAAAATGCTAAATCCTAAGAAATGGATGTTACTTAAATGACTCTCTAAATTATGTGTTATGTTCAGGGAGCCAATACTTATAAGAAGATCTAATTCATCAATCACAACATGCTCAAAATAGACCTTTTTAAAATAAAGGATAGAAGCTTCAGATAGGTGTTGGGATCAGTAAGTATTCATTTGGTAAGAGGCGGGATCAGTAAGTATTTTTCATCGCAGGCATACCGGATAATATGATTTTTATTTTCAACTACAGGATGTGTGAGGGGATCCATTTCCACAGTAAATTTTTGCTAAAAATTTTGAACCTCTTTATGGCTGAAGGCATCCTTGGATTCAAAATTTGGAGAATGTTTTGGATCCAGGGAAAATAACAAAATCATATTTTTTAAGCAGGTATTTAGCGTTCATATAATTCAGTTTACCCCATACTTTTTTAATTTGATAAATGTGGCATTGGACATTTATACTTACCTTAAGATGGTCTGCAGAAATTAATGAGAATTTTCTACTTTAAAACTACACTAAGTATCCATTTTGAAAAGCGTTATTCGATCCATTTATTTTAATAATTGTTACAATTTTCTTAGGCCGTATGCGCGATTTTGATCTAATATTCTAAAGCTTACCCGGAGAAAGAACTAAAATAAGGCGATCTAAGACTTTTATTTTAAAGGAAAGAAGGGAGAGGTTGGTTTTGAGCTAAAAGTTCCTTATCGGGTTCGATAGTTAGCTTATTTTCGATGGCTGTATTTTAGAGCGATTTTTTAAGCCACTTTTGATGAATGGATATCCAAACACGGCGGCTAAAACAATGAGTGCGCCGAGGTAAAAACCACTACTCATTTTCTCAGATTTATTAAAGATGATTAAGGCCAGAAGGATGCCATAAACAGGCTCCAGATTGGTGACTAGTGCCACTGTAAAAGCACTCAATTTTTTCATGACCAGAATACCTGCCGCGTATGCTACCGAAGTGCAAATGGTGCCCAGCAAGAGTAGGTAGATCAGGTCGGCCTGATTCAATTTCATGCCGGCATTGAAGCCACCGCTTACCAGCATATACAAACTAATCCACCCCCAGGCTCCCACCATTTCATAAAAGCTAATAACGGTTGCCTGTGTAGATTTAACGAGTTTTGAATTGATGATGGAAAAGATACTGGCACAGATGGCGCATAGCAGGCCAAGAACAATACCAAGCACATACTGCGTTTCAAACGTAAAGATCAGGTAAATGCCGGCAATGATAAAAATACCGGTGATAACATCTGCGGAATCTATCTTCCGGCGATAAAACAGTGGTTCCAGCACTGAAGTGAACAGCGTGATCGATGACATGCAGACCAAGGTAACCGATACGGTAGCTACCTTAATGGACTGAAAGAACAAAAACCAATGCAACCCCACCAGCCCTCCGGTCATTAAAAATCGAAAAAGATCGGATTTATTGACTCGTAAATCGCGTCCACTTATTTGAAAATATAAAAACAGGGATAGGGCGGCAATCAGTACCCGGTACCATACCAGATGCATGGCCGATATGGATATAAGAGCGCCCAGAATACCAGTAAAGCCCCATACCAGCACCGTTAGGTGCAACAAGAGCATGTTTTTGTTGGGGGTAAAGCCAGCCATGGACTATTTGGGCGCCTTAACCATAAGGTACAAGGCAAGAAGCCCGAACAAAATGTTGGGTATAAAAACAGCGATAATGGGAGGAAGCCCTCCTTTGATCGAAAACATCGTAGAAAACTGAATAAACAGGATATAAGTAAAACTAAGGCCAATGCCAATGCCCAGGCTTAGTCCGATGCCTCCACGTACTTTCTTTGAAGACAATGATACGCCCATCAGGGTAAGTACAAAAGACGAAAGTGGGTAAATAAAACGCTTGTATTTTTCAAGAAGCATGGTATCCAGAAGACCTGTTCCCCTGATCTTTTCTTTATCAATGCGCTTGTTCAATTCTGACATATTCATCGCTATAAACAGGTTGTCGTACACCTCAAAATCTTTCGGATCCATATCAAGAGTTGTATCCTTTTGGTTACCTTTGCTCATGGTTTCGTTAAGGCCATTGATGTCGCGGATGGAATAATTATCTATTTTCCATTTGTTCTTTACCGAGTCCCAAGTAATGCGGTCGGCAACAAGCCGCTGTTTAAGGGTATCCTTATTATACACTTCCAATACAAAATTATAACCTATCTTTCGACTGTTGTCAAAATTATCAATATATACATAGGTATTTTTGTCAATTTGCATATGGGTAGAGCTTTTATTGGTATTGTCCGGCGGGCTCACATAGACATTTTCAAAATCATTCTTCATCTTGTTAGTGCGCGGTATAATGTAAATATTAAAGGCAAAGGTTATGATGAAAACAATACCAGCTGCAATAAAATAAGGCCGGAGGAAACGGTTAAAACTCATGCCTCCGCTCAATATGGGCACGATTTCGGTCAGGTCGGCCATCTTGGCGGTAAAAAAGATCACCGCTATAAAATTGATCAGGGGTGAGAGAAAGTTGAGGTAAAAAGGGACAAACCCGGCGTAATATTCAAATACAATTTTATAAAACGGCGCTTTATGCTTTAGAAAATCATCGAGGTGTTCAGACACATCAAAGATCACCATCACCACCGTAAAAATGGCCATGGTGAATAAAAACGTGCCCAGGTATTTTTTAATAATATATTTATCGATGATTCCCATTCAAATTTTCTGACCTAGTTTTTTGACCATCTCTTTTTTCCACGCATAAAAAGTACCATCCAATATCTTCTCCCGGGCCTCGCCCACCAGCCACAAATAAAAATGCAGGTTATGCAACGTGGCAATTTGTGCCCCCAATATTTCCTTCGAGTGGATAAGGTGGCGCAGGTAAGCCTTGCTATAAAACTGGTCTGTGGCCAGATCGCTAGTTTCGTCTATGGGTGAAAAATCGGCCTCCCATTTTTTATTTTTTATGTTAATAATCCCTTCCCGGGTAAACAGCATACCATTTCGGGCATTTCGGGTTGGCATAACGCAGTCAAACATGTCAATACCCAGCGCAATATTTTCAAGCAGGTTGATGGGTGTACCAACACCCATGAGATAACGGGGCTTTTCTGCGGGCAAAATGCCGCATACCAATTCGGTCATGGCATACATTTCTTCTGCAGGTTCGCCCACCGAAAGACCGCCAATGGCATTCCCCTCTCGCCCAAAAGCAGCAATAGTCTCTGCCGAACGTTTCCGCAGATCCGGATAAACCGAGCCCTGCACAATAGGGAAAAGAGCCTGATCATAGCCATATATTCCCTCGGTGGCGTCAAACCGCCCGCAGCACCTTTTTAACCAGCGGTGCGTCATGTCTAATGACTTCCGGGCATATTCATATTCGCAAGGATAAGGAGTGCATTCATCAAAAGCCATTATGATGTCAGCACCAATTACCCGTTGAATGTCCATCACGTTTTCTGGGGTAAATAAATGCTTTGAGCCGTCAATATGCGAACGGAACGTGACCCCCTCTTCTTTTATTTTACGCACTTCGCTAAGCGAATACACCTGGTAGCCGCCACTATCTGTTAATAAAGGACGATCCCAACTTATAAAACGATGCAGTCCTCCGGCATTTTTTAATACGTCCAGGCCGGGCCGCAGATACAAATGATAGGTATTGCCCAAAATAATCTGGGCTTTAACCGCCTCTTTCAGTTCGTGCTGGTGCACGGCTTTGACCGTACCAGCCGTTCCTACTGGCATAAATATAGGCGTTTTTATCACGCCATGTGCAGTTTCCATCATTCCTGCGCGGGCGTTGCTCATGCGGTCTTTTGCCTGTAACGTAAACTTCATTTGTCCTGTTTCTGCTATCTTGTTATGATGAATGCGCAAAAGTAAGCTATATTTGAGACAAATTTCTGTAAAAAGTGAGCGCATTGATATACGAATACCTGCCTTATATATTACTGGCATTGCTGGGAATTACCTTTGTTATCCAGCTCTATTACCTGTTAGCAGTATATAGCCGTCTTTGGCGATATAAGGTTACCGAGCTTGAAGAGGGCGGCAATTACCCGCCGGTTTCGGTCATTATATGTGCCCGCAATGAGGAGGAAAATATACGCAAACACTTGCCCGCGATCCTTGAACAAGATTATCCAAAATTTGAGGTAGTGCTGGTGAACGACTATTCGGAGGATGAAACCAAGTGGATGTTAAAAGATTTGGTTGAAAACTATAAACACCTCAAGGTAGTTGATATTGCTGAACATGTTCGTTTAAAACATGGAAAAAAGTTTGCACTTACCCTTGGCATAAAAGGGGCCAAATACGAGCATCTGGTATTGACTGATGCCGACTGTGAACCTCAATCAAGCCAATGGCTGCGGCACATGGCTACTGGTTTTATAGCAGGCCAAGACATCGTTTTGGGCTATTCGCCTTACCAAAAGCTTCCGGGCTTTCTTAATGCCCTGGTCCGATTTGAAACCTTCCATACCGCGATCAGCTATCTTTCCTATGCGCTCGGTGGCGACCCCTATATGGGGGTAGGGCGTAACCTGGCCTATACCAAAGAACTATTTTTTAAAGGGAAAGGATTTGCCTCACACATGCACATCCCCTCAGGAGATGACGACTTATTTGTCAACCAAAATGCCAATCGCACCAATACAACGATCCGCATCCACCCGGATGCACAGGTCTGGAGTTATCCAAAAACAAGCTTTGGGGCTTATTTTCAGCAAAAGACCCGGCATGCAGGTGCCTCGCGTGCATACCGCAAAAGGCACCAGTTAATGCTGAGCAGCCAAGTGGTGAGTGCCCTGCTATTTTATTTATTGGTCATATTCCTAGCGATCGTTTATCCGCCATATTGGCCATATACATTGGGCGTTTGGTTTGTCCGGTTTTTTATTCAGGGATTTATTTACTTCCGATGTATGAAAAAGTTGCAGGTTCCTGACCTCATCTGGTGGCTGCCATTGCTGGATGTAGTTTATTATTTTTACACAAGCCTAAACGGGGTTCTGGGAAGGTTCAAAAAAGATATACGGTGGAAATAAACCTTTCAGCAGACCTTCATACGTACTTTCCGCAGCTTAGCGAAAAGCAAAAAGAACAATTTGCCGCACTCGACGGGCTTTACCGTTATTGGAATGAGCAGATCAACGTGATCTCCCGCAAGGATATTGACAGTCTTTACGAAAAGCATGTATTGCATTCACTGGGTATCGCTAAGTTTATCAGGTTTAAAGCCGGAACACAGATACTGGATGTGGGTACGGGCGGTGGTTTTCCGGGGATTCCGCTCGCAATTTTGTTTCCGGATGTTTCTTTTCACTTGGTTGATTCTATTGGTAAAAAGATCAAAGTAGTGCGGGAAGTAGCTTCTGCGCTGGGTTTGCAAAATGTAGAAGCCGACCATATCCGCGCCGAGAAGCTGGATGAAAAATATGATTTTGTGGTTTCCAGAGCCGTGACCAGGCTGGTTGATTTCTACCCGTGGGTTCAGCATAAATTTAAGGAGACCGCTGTAAATGCTATTCCCAATGGAATTTTGTATTTAAAAGGAGGCGATTTGCAGGATGAGCTTAAAGAATCCAAACTTAAAGCCGAGTTATACCCTATAAGTACTTATTTTCCGAAGCCGTTTTTTGAAACAAAATACATCGTTTATATACCTTGTTAATTAAGGGGAAGCTTAATGTTCCAGCTTGTTGATGACATCGTCCATGGTGTTAACCTTATATTTTCGCATAATGTTAAAACGATGGGCTTCTATTGTACGGATGCTGAGCTCCAATTTCAGGGCTATTTCTTTATTGGCCATCCCATCCGAAACGAGCTGTACAATTTCTTTTTCGCGTTTGGATAAAGAAACGTCGGTAGTGCTAGCCGGAAGGGTAATTTGTTTTTTAGCGGCGTGATACGTTCTCACCAAAACATCGCTTACCTCCCCAATAAAATAATACTGGCCATTATGTACGGCGCGGATAGCGTTCAGAAATATCTTATTGCTGGTATCTTTCAGGATGTATCCGCTGGCCCCGAGTTCAAGGGCCGAAGCCACGTAATTGGGGTCATTAAACAGGCTGAAAAATAAAATGCTTAAATCAGGCTGTTGTTTTAATAAAATTTTACTGGTTTCCACGCCATTTAAGCCAGGCATCCGGATATCCATAATGACCACATCAGGGTGTAGCATAGCCAACTTTTGCAGGGCATCTTCCCCACTTACAGCTTCCCCGACCACCTCCATGTCCGCTTCACTGCTGATCAGTTGTTTCAAGCCGTTACGAAATATTTCGTGGTCATCCACTAAAAACACCTTAATCATATTCATGGGCTAAAGTTACTTCTAATTGTACACTAGTGCCAAGACCGGGTTGTGAATTAATCAACAGTTCGCCTCCCAGGAGTTCTGCACGTTCTTTCATATTGCGAAGCCCGTTGGCTTTTTTTGTTTGCGCCTTTGACAAAAGCAAATGATCAAAATAAAAACCCCTGCCATTATCCTGTACCATCAGGTTAAGGTATTGGTCGCTACCATTTACATGGATATCAATCACCGTGGCTTCTGCATGTTTCATGGCATTATGCAATGATTCTTGCAGCACCCGGAACACGCCGATCTCAACTTCCTTATCAAGTGGGGTCATTTCCAGGGCATCTTCCAGGTTAAAAGCAATGTGTGGGGCTGCGTCCTGGCAACTTTTAATCAATGCGCGAATAGCTGCCAGAAGCCCAAAATCGTCAAGCACGCTTGGAAGCAGGTCTGAGCAGATGCGCTTAGTTTCATTGATCACCTGATAAAGCATGTTGTTCATGGTGCCGACTTCCCCATCTATGCCGACCTGTTTGTCCTCCAGTTGTTCCATTTTCATCCGCAGGCTTGTCAGCATCTGTCCAATGCCATCATGGATCTCGGCGGCTATGCGTTTACGCTCTTTTTCCTGCCCACTTATAATAGCATAAGAACGTATCTTTTGTTCATGATTCTGAAAAGCCATTTTTTCTTTGGTCAGTTGCATCAACTTTTGCTCAGTTTGCTTCCGCAAGGTAATATCATTGCCAATCATCATATATTGATATACCTTTCCTGACTGATCAAAAACCGGCATTAATACGGCATCTAACCAAAACCCGGTTCCGTCAAAGGCGTGGTCAAATACCTCTCCCTGCCACACTTCCTGCTTACGAATAGGGTCTTGAAGGTGCTTATAAATGTCATTTTCCCGCCCAGTTTGCTGGTTATGGAATAGCGGTTTTGAAAGGAGTTCAGATAAGGGGTATCGCGTCACGTGGCAATATTTATCATTGGCGTATATGATCTTTCCGGTACGGTCAGTTTTAACAAGGTAGGTGGCCTTTTCAAGTGCAAAAGTCATTTCACGAAGTTCATTGTGTGATTTTTCCAGATCGCGAATTGCTTGTTGTACCTGTTCTGCCAATTTTTTAGACGTTTCTTCAGACTCCAGCAAGCCTTTAATGGTATGTTTGATGCGTAAGGATAGCGGTTTAAAAATTACCATTACTTCTGCTCCCAATAATAAAAGGGACAACGCCAAAATGAGATGTTGCAGGTTTTTTAAGTTGGTTATTTTCTCCCGCGAAAACCGGTCATAGTCAAAAACAATCAGTTCCATACCCAGTAAGTACGAGCGTTCGTAGGCCAATATGGTATGTATATAAGGTTCTATCTGTTTTACATCAAAGGGCTTCCCGTTTTGAAGCACGGAAAGCATCTTACTGGCGGCTTTCCAAATTTCAAGGTGGGGCCGACTGATGATCTCGAACATCTGGCTGATATCTTCCCGGTTATTTGCGGGCAGATTTAAAAAGGTATTGCCCGTAAGCAAGCCCTGGTGCGATTTTTCCCACTGATTAAGTGTGTTTGAAAATTCTTTGGTATTTTCGGACACATCCCTTCCAGATTCAATTAATAAAGCAGTTTTGCTGAGCGTTTGACTATATGTGCGTAACCGGCCTGCAAAATTTACGATATGCGAATCATCTAATTGATGGGAAAGGTACCGCTGCGTAAGCAGATGGCTTAATACCAATAACACTGCTAAAATAAACAGGGCAACCAGGTACATCGCTGTAAAATATTTGTAAACTTTGAGGTCTTCGGATATATTTTTAAGCATAATGTTGCTTAGAGCTGCGTTCTTTTTTGAAATAATTCGCAATAAATGTAGATAAATTGTTTTATATAACTTATTTTTTAAAAAAAAATTAACCCTAAAATGGCAAGAATGGGAGGTGATGTATGAAATTTCTAAATAAATTTTAAAAAGTAGAATAGGTTCCTTCATGGTCTACCCAGTCGCAGCCTTTTCCATGAGATGTGAGGGGTGACCAGGGCTCTGGAGATACCAGCCCATCCGATTTCCAGATTATGTCAAATTGGCCGTCGGGTTTAATTTCGCCAATCATAACAGGTTTGGCCAGGTGCTGGTTTCTCAGATCCATTTTTACTAAGCCGTCTGGCGAATTGAAGTCGAGGCCAAACAGCGCATTCCGCACCTTATCCACCTCAAAGGAACCTGCTTTTTCTGCCGCTTTAGCCCACAGATAAACCCCCGTATAGGCCCAGGTAATAGGGTCATCGGTTACCCGCCTCTTACCACCAGGCAGATTTTTGTTAACGCAGAAAGCTTTAAAAGCTTTCACGAACTGCGTATTCTCTTCCGATTTTACGGACTCAAAATAATTCCAGGCGGCCAGGTGGCCCACCAAAAATTCGGTATCCATGGACCGAAGTTCATCCTCTGCCACAGAAAAGGCCATAATGGGGCAAGTGGCGGCAGACATTCCCTGATTGGCAAATTCCTTGTAAAAAGGAACATTTGAGTCGCCATTGATCGTCGAAAGTACGCAGGCCTTGTCACTTGCGGCAAATTTTTTGATCTTGGAAACAATATTTTGGTAGTCCTGGTGGTGAAACGGCGTATATTCTTCAATGATGTTTGCATCAGGAATTCCCTTTGATTTCAGGAAAGCCTTCAGGATTTTATTGGCCGTGTGTGGAAAAACATAGTCTGTGCCCAGCAGGTAGAACTTGTGGTAGGCGCCCCCAGCATCGCTCATTAGGTATTCAGCTGCGGGAAGTAATTGCTGGTTAGGGGTAGCCCCCGTGTAAATGATGTTTTTAGAACATTCTTCCCCTTCATATTGAACCGGATAGAATAATAAGCCGTTTAGCTGTTCAAACACCGGTAAAACAGATTTTCGCGAAACCGACGTCCAGCAACCAAAAACGGCCGCCACTTGGTCTTCAGACAATAATTCTTTTGCTTTATCGGCAAAAAGGTCCCAGTCAGAGGCAGGGTCTTTTATAATCGGTTCAATTTTTTTCCCCAGGACTCCGCCCTTTGCATTGATCTCGTCAACGGCCATCAATACCACGTCCCGCAGGGACACCTCTGAAATAGCCATGGTTCCGCTCAGTGAATGCAGTATGCCAATCTTAACACTATTATTAAGTGACTGTGCATGGCCACTGGACCTTTTAGGATTGGATTGGCAGGAACTTAGAAAGGTAAAACAGCTGATAGAAAAAAGAAAGCTGAAGTAACGATTAGGCAATAATTTTATCTTCATAATTTGAAATTGTGAACGATTGTTCGAAAATATCAAAAAAAAATGAAGCAAACGAATAATAACGCCACTAATTATGTTTAGCTAATAATTTTGTAGGTCTCACTCCGCTGTTTTCCCCAATCCGCATCTGGCAGTACTGCTTTTAATTTGTAATATCCTTTTTAAAAGCAGCACTACCGTAATAGATATATATTTTCTACTTTATCCTACAGACGGGGTTTAATGAGTAAACCAAAGGATTGCTTATCTTTGCTCCATATGGCCGAAATAGGAAATTACAATAGACTGCGTGTGGCAGGCAAAAATAAAGACGGGATGAGCTTGTCTGATGGGGAAAATGAGATCCTGCTTCCGCTGGCCGAAGTACCGGCAAATACTGACCTCAACGACCTGATCCGAGTATTTGTATTTGTCAATAAGGCTGGTCAGCTGGTTGCCACTACCAAAAACGCATTGGCCGAAGTAGGCGATTTTGCTTTCCTGCCCGTGGTGGATGTAAGCGAAGATGGTGGTGCCTACCTGAGCTTGGGCATAGATAAGGATGTATACGTGCCGGCTAAGGAGCAAAAACGGCCTATGCAAAAGGGCGAAAGTTATGTCGTATACGTTTATCTGGATCCCAACAACCAGCGCATGCTTGCTTCCTCGCGCCTATATAATTTTGTAGAAGCAGAAGACGTAGATGTGGAAGTAGGCGATGAAGTGAGTTTGCTGATCAGTGAGCTCACCGACCTCGGTTTTAACGCTATCATCAATAACCACTATATTGGTCTGTTGTATCACAACGAGTTGTTTACTGATGTGAGCGTCGGGCAGCAACGCAAAGGCTGGATCAAAAATATCCGTATAGAAGGAAAGATAGATCTGAGCCTTCGACCTCAGGGTTTTGGACATGTGCTTGACACCAAAGAAGTTTTGCTGCAAGCCCTCCAAGAAGAAGGAGGCGTGATCGGCCTGGGCGACAGAAGTACACCCGAAGCCATACAGGCTCGTTTTCAAATCAGCAAAAGTGCCTTTAAAAAAGCCATCGGCGGCTTATATAAAGAGCGGCTTATTACCCTGGGTGACCACGAAATTCGGTTAATACCGCAATCCTAAAGGTTTATTCTTTACCAAACAAATTTCCGTAACAGCTGTTATTCTCATAACTCAACAAATAAAAGAATTTTATTAAACAGTGAAATTATGGCAATGATGAAAAGTAATGGAAATGTAACTGGAAAGATGGAAGATTCTGAATTCCATGAATTTTTTGTAGATGAATTGAAAGACATCTATTGGGCTGAACAGCATTTGTATAAAGCACTCCCTAAATTACAAAAGGCAGCCACAAGCAAGGAACTTGCAGCAGCCTTTGAAAAGCACACTGGCGAAACACAGACGCATATTAATACCCTGGAACAGGTGTTTTCGCTGTTGGGTGAAAAAGCAGAAGCCAAGAAATGCGAAGCTATGGCAGGATTATTGGCTGAAGGTGACAGTATTGTTGGAGACACCGAAAAAGGGTCCATGACGCGCGATGCCGGATTAATCCTGGCTGCACAAAAGGTGGAGCATTATGAAATTGCCACTTACGGCACACTGATTGCCTTTGCACAAATCATGGGTCACAGTGATGTGGCAAATCTTTTACAACAAACATTGGACGTTGAAAAAGCCACTGATGTAGCTTTAACTAAATTGGCAGGTTCTTTTGTGAACGAGGAAGCCGCAGCTGAATAAAATAATTTTTTGGATGGCCCCCATCATCTGCAAAGATGTTTGGGGGCCAATTATGTTTAGTACCTTTGGCAAATAATACATATGCTTATATGGGTAATTTGCAATTTGAAGGTAAATGGGTTCTGGTAACCGGTGCTTCCTCGGGTTTAGGGCATGAAATGGCTAAGCAGCTGGCTGCAAATTATCGCGCTAATTTGATTCTGGTGGCCAGGAGACGTGAAAAACTAGAAACTTTAAAGGCCGAAATCGAATCGAAAACCTCTTCAGAAGTGCTACTTATTATAGCCGACCTTTCCAATCATGAAGAAATAAAAAATGTCTTGCACATTTGCCTACAAAAGCCCGGATTTTATGCTGCCATCCTAAATGCCGGCGTTACCTATTTCGGGGTCCATACACAATTGGCTTGGGAGCAATTTGAACAAATGTTAAAAACGAATGTGGTCAGTATCGTACAAATGACGAACCGGCTCACTACTTATTTTGACCAGCCTGGAAAAGAAGGCGGGGTCATGATCGTTTCCAGCATGGCCGCCAAATGGCCGGTGCCTTATCAGGCTGCCTATTCAGGTACCAAAGGGTTTCTGTACAATTTTACGCTAGCTTTGTCTCAGGAATTAGAAAACCCCCATTATTCACTCACGGTGTTTATGCCCGGTGGCATTGCCACGGAAATGACCAATACCGAAAGTTTTTCTAGCCTCAGCAGTTACCTCATGCCCGTAAAGCAAGTGGCCAAAGAGGGTTTATACGCCTTTAAAAAACGTAAGTTAAGTTATATTCCCGGATTTTTCAACCGCCTGAGCGGCGTTTTCTCTCCATTTATTCCATCTGCGTTTGTCCTCAGACAAATGAAGAAAGTATATAAAAACGCACTTTTTAAAAAAGCCCATTAGCCCTGGCAGTTATTTCGGCAATGTCCAGCACTTGTACTTCCTGCTCCTTTTCCTTCGCCTTCACACCATCGCGCAGCATCGTCATGCAAAAAGGGCACCCCGCCGCAATGATCTCAGGCTTGGTTGCCATGGCCTCTTCAATACGTTCCACATGGATGTCTTTTTTCCCATTTTCAGGCTCCTTAAACATCTGGGCTCCGCCCGCACCACAGCACAAACCATTGCTACGGCAGCGTTTCATCTCCGTGAGCTGCGCATCCAGACTTTCCAACGTTTGGCGCGGAGCCTCAAAAACCCCATTGCCCCGTCCAAGATAACACGGATCATGGTAGGTAATGCGTCGCCCTTTAAACGATTCCCCGCCTTTGGCTTTGAGTTTTCCTTCGTCGATCAGCTGTTGGATGAGTTGCGTATGGTGGATTACTTCATAATGGCCACCCAAAGCAGGGTACTCATTTTTTATGGTATTAAAACAGTGCGGGCAGGCGGTCACTATTTTCTTTATTTCATAGCCATCCAATACTTGGATGTTCATCATGGCCTGCATCTGAAACAAAAACTCATTGCCGCCCCGTTTTGCCGGATCCCCAGTACAACTTTCTTCAGTGCCTAAAATCGCATATTTGATGCCTACATGGACCAATATCTTACAAATATCGCGTGTTATGCGTTGGGCGCGCTCGTCAAAACTGCCTGCGCATCCTACCCAAAACAAGATGTCGGGTGTCTCCCCTTTGGCTACCATTTCGGCCATTGTTGGTACGGTTAGTGTTCCCATATTAACTGTTTTTCCAGTTGTCGCGGTCTGATTGGGCATATTTCCATGGTGCCCCATTATTTTCAATGTTGCCAAACATCGCATTGATACTGGCCGGAGCCTGCGATTCTTCCATGACCGCATATCTGCGCAATTCAAGGATAATGTTTAATGGGTCAATGTTTACCGGGCAGGCCTCCACACAGGCGTTGCAGGTAGTACACGCCCATATTTCTTCGCGCGAGATGTAGGAATCCAGCAAAAATTTGCCATCATCCTTAAATTCGCCGTTCTGATCTATGTTCTTTCCAATTTCTTCCATGCGGTCGCGCGTATCCATCATGATCTTGCGCGGCGATAACAATTTTCCTGTTATATTGGCAGGGCACACGGAGGTGCAACGTCCGCACTCGGTACAAGTGTAAGCTTCCATCAGGTTCTTCCAGGTAAGGTCTGGAATGTCTTTCGCCCCAAAACGTGCGGGCAATCCATCTGCAGATGGCGGCGCGAATGAAGGGTCGAGCATGGCCTTCACCTCATTGGTTACGCTATCCATGTTGGTAAACTGACCTTTAGGTGTAAGCTTAGAGAAATACGTATTGGGAAATACCAATATAATATGCAAATGTTTTGAATAGGGTAGGTAATTTAAAAATGTGAGTACACCGACGATATGAAACCACCATGCCGACCGCTCAATCCACATAAGCCGCCCAGAGGCTTCTGGTAGGAGGGGCATCAGCCAACTACTTACCGGAAAAGAACCAGCCGTAATATAGTGAGACATTCCTGACAATTGCAGCTTGTGGTCTGTGGCGTTCATTATAAGGAAAGCTGCCATCAATAAGATCTCGGTAATCAGGATCAGGTTGGCATCCGTCTTGGGCCAAAAAGTCATCTCTTTTCCGGAAAATCGCTTAAGCCGGCCAATGTTTCGACGGATAAGAAATACTAAACATCCAACCAATACACCAAGTGCCAACCATTCAAAAGCTGCAAGTAGCAAATTGTAAAAACCACCCAAAATTGCCAAAACGCGATGCGATCCAAACAGACCGTCTATAATGATCTCGAGCATCTCAATATTTATGATGACGAAGCCAAGATATACCAATAGATGTAACAGGGCAGGGAATGGACGTTTAAACATTTTCTGCTGGCCAAATGCTACCATTACCATTTTTTTCCAGCGTTCTACTGGCCGGTCAGACCGGTCGACTGCCCGACCCAGCCTGATATTGCGTATAATCTTACGCACGTTCAGACTAAAAAGCCCAATAGCAAAAGCTAAAATGATTGCAAAAATAAGTTGACTTACCATATATCCCCGGGTATCCAGACGAAATTACAGATAAATATTTGCTATGCAAGCATAACAAAATAATTTAGACGGGATTTAAATTGAACCCTGCTATAATTATTAAAAATTTACAATATCTTTGTTTTTAATGAAAACACAGATCTTGCTTCCCCTCTCTGTAGGATTTTTATTGTCTGCGTGCCACGAAGGACAAAAAACTAACGATCATCCAGCTGCATTTACGGCAGAAAATCCCTTCGCTGCAGAAAGCACCTTACCCTATCATACATTTCCATTTGATAGCATACAAAATGCTGATTTTGCTCCTGCTTTTGATGAGGGGATGAAGATACAATTAGCAGAAATAGCTGCTATTACCCATAATACCGAAGCAGCCAGTTTTGAAAACACACTGGCCGCTATGGAAAAAAGCGGCCAGCTGCTAGGGCGTGCTCGATCGGTGTTTAGCCTGCTTACAGGTGCTAATACCAATGATTCGCTACAAAACATCGATGAAACCTACTCCCCCAAATTTGCAGCTCACCGGGATGCCATCTATTTAAATGACCTGCTCTTTCAGCGCGTGGAAAGTATCTACGAGCGTAGGGATAGCATGGGCCTCGATGCTGAGGATAAGCACTTGGTAGAAGATTATTACCAGCGATTCATCATCGCAGGTGCTAAACTTGCGGATGCAGACAAAGAACAGCTCAAAAAGCTAAATGAAGAAGAAGCTTCGCTGAGCACTAAATTTAGCAAGCAATTGCTGGCAGCAACAAAGGCAGGTGCATTGGTGGTAGATGATAAAGCAGCATTGGATGGATTATCCGATGCCGAACTTGAAGCCGCAGCCGCACTAGCAAAGGCAAATGGTCACGAGGGTAAGTGGCAGATCTCCCTGCAGAATACCACACAACAACCTTTATTGTCTGCCCTGAAAAACAGGACTACCCGTCAAAAATTGTTTGAAGCCTCCTGGAATCGCACAGAAAAGGGCGATGCCAATGACACCCGCAAAATCATTTCGCGGCTTGCGCAGTTAAGAGCACAACAAGCCAAGTTGCTTGGTTTCCCTACCTACGCCGCTTGGAAGCTGCAAGACCAAATGGCCAAAACGCCTGCAGCCGTTCTTGATTTTCTAAGTAAACTCATTCCGGCCACCGTCAAAAAGGGGCAGCAAGAGGCTGCAGATATCCAGGCGCTCATTAAATCCCAAAAAGATACGTTCACGCTTGAGCCGTGGGACTGGGATTTTTATGCAGAGCAGGTGAGAAAAGCCAGGTATGACCTCGATGAAAGCCAAACCAAACCTTATTTTGTGCTGGACAGCGTGTTGGAAAACGGCGTTTTTTACGCTGCCAACCAACTATATGGAATCAGTTTCAAGGAACGTAAAGACATACCGGTCTATCAGCAAGATGTGCGTGTATTTGAAGTTTTTGACAAAGATAACACCCCCATGGGGCTGTTTTATGGCGACTATTTTAAAAGGGATAATAAAAATGGAGGTGCGTGGATGAGTAATCTGGTAGATCAATCGTATCTACTCAACCATAAACCCGTCATATATAATGTATGTAATTTTAGCAAGCCTGCCAAAGGCCAGCCGGCCCTGCTAACTTTTGATGACGTAACCACCCTGTTTCACGAATTTGGTCATGCACTACACGGTATGTTCGGTTCACAAAAATACCCCAGCATATCCGGTGCGAACAGCCCGCGGGACTTTGTCGAATTCCCGTCTCAATTCAATGAACATTGGGCCCTCTATCCAAGCATTCTAACCCATTATGCCAAGCATTACCAGACAGGCGAAGTCATTCCGCAGGCGCTCATTGATAAGATCAAAAAAGCGGGTACATTTAACCAAGGGTATGCGTTTGGTGAATACCTGGCCGCTGCGGGCTTGGATATGCAGTGGCATACATTGACGTCCGATACGCCGCAGCAAAATGTTGATTCCTTCCAAACGCATGCACTTAAACATATCGGTATGGATGTTCCCTATATCCCAACCAGGTACCGCACTTCCTATTTCTCACATATCTGGGGTGGTGGATATGCAGCAGGATACTATGCCTACAGCTGGGCCGAAATGCTTGACGACGACGCTTATGCCTGGTTTGAGGAGAATGGCGGGTTGTCCCGTAAAAATGGGCAGTACTTTCGGGACAAGATCTTATCACGTGGCAATACGGAAGACTTTTCCACCTTATATAAAGGCTTCCGTGGAAAGAACCCCAGCATAGAGCCCCTGCTTAAGAATCGGGGTTTAAAATAAAGAAAACCGTGAAAAGCCATATACACAGGTACCATCTCATTGTTGCCAGAGCTTTCCTGCTGTTAATAATTGGGCAGGCAACGGTATCTGCACAACAGCGCGTCAGGCTAGAAACGCCGTATGGCAGTTGCATCATCCGGCTTTATGATGAAACCCCGCAACACCGGGATAATTTCCTGAAGCTGGTTAAAGAAGGCTATTTTAATAAAACCAGCTTTCACCGGATCATCCGTAACTTCGTATCACAGGGTGGTGACCCGGATTCCCTTTATCTTAATGCCGCATCCCTAAAACCGGAGCAGTTTTGGATGGATCCAGAAATACATTCAAATCTATTTCATAAGAAAGGCGTGCTGGCTGCCGGTAGAGACGATAACCCTGGCAAACGATCATTCAGCACTCAGATTTACTTGGTTCAGGGACATACCTGGACGGATGGCCAAATGGATTCTCTTGAAAATACTCCCAGGCTCAAAGGGCATAAAATCCCGCAAGCCCAGCGCGAGGTTTACAAAACCATTGGTGGCATACCCTTCCTGGACCAGGGCTATACGGTGTTTGGGGAAATTGAGAAAGGAATTTCGCTTGTAGATAAACTTGGGAGCCTACCGACTGACCGTACCGATAAACCACTGGCACCGGTACCGATCACACTAAAAGTGATCGAATAACCCGAACCAGCGGCTTGTCGTCGTATTTATGACAACGCTGCCAAAGCCTTCTCATAGTTAGGCTCCTGGCTGATCTCAGCTACCTGTTCAGTATAGACAACTTTTCCGGCCTCATCGATCACAACAACCGATCGGCTTAATAAGCCAGCCAAAGGTCCATCCACCAGTTTCAGCTGGTAGGCATCTGAAAAAGTGCTGTCTTTATACTCAGAAAGAACCTCGACATTATTGATGCCTTCTGCAGCACAAAAACGGCTTTGCGCGAAAGGCAAATCGCGGGATATATTTAATACAACTGTATTTTCCAAACCAGCTGCATCTTTATTAAAAGTCCGTACCGATGTGGCGCAGGTACTCGTGTCCACACTCGGAAAAATATTGAGAACCACTTTTTTGCCTTTATAATCAGCCAATGTCTTGTCAGAAAGATTTGTAGCCGTTAATGTAAAATCAGGTGCGGGGCTACCCACGGCAGGTAAACTGCCTTGTGTATGTACTTCAGTTCCTTTAAAAGTGATGGTCGCCATAGTCTATTTTTTTTTGCAAAGTAACAAAGAAAGAATGAAATTTTCTACAGTATATTCGCTTGTTCCTGTTTTGCTTCCTGAAACGGAGGCCGAGGAGGATTTTTTGTTTGACGGACCGAATGCCATCACCATTGATGAGGCCACGAAAATGTTGAAAGGTAGTCGTGGCACGGTGGATAACCTGCGTAAGAACAATAAACTGAAATCGCATTACAAATGCAGGAGTGTCCGGCTGGATCACCGGCAGGTATTGGAAGCTACGAAATGGTAGTCCGTACCGAAAGGAAAGATTTAATTTAAATTCCTCCCTGACCGGTCGTGGCCCGGGTACTTACAGACCCTAATCGCCACTCTCCGGTCTGGGCAGGAATTTTATGAGGTGTAAAGAGATAATTCTTGTGGTAAATTCTTCCCAAATCATTTTTTAGCTCTGATAGGAGCTAATGGAAAATAGATGAATTTGGGATATCAGAATGGAATTTGTACTTTTGATGCTTATGTATACGAGGTTATATATATTAGATTTGCTAAAGGCAAAAAAGCCAGAGTTGGAAAAAAAATACCAGCTTTCTGAACTTGGGCTTTTTGGTTCTTATGCCCGAGGGGATTTTAGTGATCAGAGTGATATTGACATTCTGGTTGATTTTAAATCCAGGATAGATGGATTTCAATATATACGTCTTGCCCATGAATTAGAAGATTTATTTAAAACCAAGGTGGATGTGGTATCTAGGCACGGAATTAAACCTGCATATTTACCGTACGTTGAAAAAAGCCTGATTCATGTCTGAGAGAGATCTTTCTTTATTATTGCAGGACATCGAGCAAGCAGTTAAGTCTATTCTCGATTATACATACGGATATTCATTTTCTGATTATGAGCAGGACCTTAAAACGAGGCATGCTGTTGAAAGGAATTTTGAAATCATCGGAGAAGCTGCAGCAAGGATTTCTACAGATTTTAAAAATAAATATCCGGAAATTGAATGGCGTATTTTGAAAGATTTCCGTAATTTTATTATTCACGACTACTTCGGAATAAATCATGATATTGTTTGGGATACTATACAGCTTAGATTGCCGGATCTTTTGAAAGACATTCAGTCTTTGCCTCACACCCGGGCGACGCTTACAAGTTAGCCAGCTCGGGCTTTATCCAGGTCATCCAACCACAGGCGTTGAAGCGGCCAAACAAGCCGCTGCTCGTGCGCTTGCAGGATGGGGAGCAGAATGGTGAGCTGCAGATACTTTATGAAACCATTGACAATGCCTGGGAGTATGAGTACCAGTTTGCCATTGAGCGTGATGAGGCTGGTGAGCCGGTGTGGGGCGAAATGCAAAGTACCACTAACACCCGAGACACCGTTGTTTCCGGGCTTACGGAGGGCACGCGCTATTATGCGCGAATCCGCAGCCGTAATGGGAAGGGGGTTAGTGATTGGAGTCAGACGGTTTCACGTCTTGCCAGATAAGGGATGGACATGGAAAATAACATCACCCTTGTCCTCCGCCGGGAATATTTCCCGGGGGGGACTAACGGCACGCTGTCTTATGGTGACAAAGAGCTCGTTTTATATTGCACCGAATTTAAGTGCAGCATTGTTTCCCAATGCCAGTCATGGTGTTGCACCGGGGTGGCGGTGAGCGTCAATTCAGCCCCATGGCCCTTCAGGTTGGCTGAGTTGCGGTAAACCGCGGGATAACCCGTGGTCATATCCATTGTTTCCATGCTGATAACGTCGGCCGAATGCTTGTCGTAAATGTCCAGACTGCCCCGTAGCCAGTTGTTTTTCAACGTAATAGTCTACAGCTGCATTGACCTGGCTTACCTTTTCCCAACGGAGGTCAGGGTTGCCGGGTTGACTCACATTAGCATAAGGTACGTTGATCGGCGCATTACCACTGGCGGAATTGTAACTGATGCGGGTGTAGGCAGAGAAGGCGTTGTTGATGTTGCCTTGATAGCCATAGGTAACCCTGATCTTAAGTAGCGGCAATAGGTCAACGTGATAGAAAGACTCTTCCGATAGGTTCCACGCCGTGCCAGCCGACCATAAGGGGCGCCACTTGTTGCGAGTTTTGGCTCCAAATAAATTACTGGCATCGTTCCGACCACTGGCATAAAGCGTATACCGCTTACGGTAGGCATAAGATGCATTCGCATAGAAGGACACGTACCGATCCTGATAATCGCTGTAATAATCACCTTTGCTAATGGCTGATGCCGAGCCCAGCAGTCTAGGGAAATAATTGACAAAGTCTACATTGCTCACGTTGAGCCGTTGGTCATACCCATAGGTCATGGCACCCTGTACGGATCGCTGTACCTGCCTGAGCTCTGCACCGGCAATGGCATTAAAAGCATACTTGTCATGAAAAGTCCGGTCAATGCTGAACTGCCCTCGCAGGTTATGGCTTGCCATTTCACTATATACCGATTGCAGGATGCCTCCTACCGGTACAGGATATTTAGCAGCCTCGGTGCTGGCGGTCAGGTTGGTGAACAAATTAATCAGATCACGGGCATAGTAAGAATCTAAATTGTGTAGATCACGGTTGTGTATGTTCTGCTGCTGATACCGATAGAGGGCGTCAAAGCGGATGCCGGCATTCCATTGGTAAGCTAGGTCGGCATCCAGAATGAGGCCGGTGGTTTTTGCCGATTGGTCATTGTTATGGATCTCATCTAGCGGCCTGAAATTCCAATCAAGTAGTTGGCCGCCACCCACGGTGTCGATGTAGCTTTGCCGGTAACGGCCGATGGCCAATGGCCGGCCCTGATCATCGGCGAGCCTTGCATAGATAGGCAACGCAAAAGAGGCGGACGGGTACACAGAGTTGGTCATGTCATAGTTTGGAGTGCCATAGGGTCCCAGGCTATTGTCGTGGCTAAGGCTGTATTGGTATTGCAAGCCGGTTTGCAGGCTAAGTTTAGGGTTCAATTGCAGGTGGTTTGTATTGGACAGGGTGAGTCGGCGGTAATCATTGCCAACCAGGTTGTACATATTTTTATCCAATCCGACCGAGAAACGGTCACTCACCTGCGATCCCCCTACGGAAACGGCGGCCTGGTATTGCTGGTTAAAGGAATTTCGGTAAACATATTTTTCAAAGTCGTGCCGTACATCCTGTTTCAGCAACGATTGCACGCGCATGGCGGAATCTTCCGGACTAATCAGGCCAAATTGCCTGTCATGGAGCAGCTCAATGAGCGGGGTTAAGGCAGGTTCGACACCCGGAAAATCTAGATAGCTGTCAAAAGCTCCCAAGCGGTATAAGTCTGTTTGCAAAGTAATTACAGCATCGGTGGGAAGTGCCGGAAGGGAAAACAGATCGGGCTTTTGCTGGTAGCTATAATTGACGTGTGCCTCCACTCGTATGGACTGTTGCAGGGCGGCATGTTTAGTAGTTATAACAATGACCCCATTACCCGCCTTAGCACCCCAGATGGAGGCAGCAGCGGCGTCTTTCAGGATGCTGACATCAAGTACATCGTTCGGGTTAATTTGCGATAGTTCGCCCTCGTAAGGAAAATTGTCCAGAATGATCAGCGGCTGGGAAATGGTTTCCGTAAGCGTTGCCAGCCCCCTTATTTGAAGGTTTGGCTGGGAAGCGTTCCGTTTGTCAAACAGTATGCTTCTATTGTTTTCCAGGTGGCTAAGCACATCCGAACCCACTGTACGGTTGAAAAGGGTATTGCTGATCTTTTCATATGAACCAGTCAACTTTTCTACGCTAAGTTTTTGGTAGGCGGTGCTGATCTGAACCGTGTCCAGGTTGAAAATGGTGTCGGTGAGTTGTTTTTTGGCGGTATCTGGTTTTGTTATTCGCAACTGGTTAAAATATTTATTTTTTGTTCCAACGTCAGTAGGTTGTTGATCAATATTCTTAAGGATTTTTTCAACCACTTTGACGGGCTCCTCCTGTCCCAAATTACCCAATATAGCCAGCATCTGTTCTTCGGGATTGTCCGAACGAAGGAACCATTCATGAGGCAATGTGTAAAACGGGATCAATGGAAATTTGAACTGTAAATTAGGCGGATCATCAATATGATCGGCCATCGTTAAGGGATCTTGCCCCAGATAGAGTACAAATTGTCGTACGGGCAGACCGTAGATTCGGTAAAACATCCCACGGTATTCGATCAGTCTTGGAGCTATTTTGGAGTCATTATTAGTTTGCACCTCTAAATGGGCGATATAGGTATTTCCTTCGCTATCCGTTACTTGTCTTACGGCATCAACCTCCAGTTATTTGGTGGTTTGCAACTTGTCCTTTAATTCAATAAATTCCACAATGTGCAGTCCAAAAACCTTTTCCAGAATTCCGGGAAGGATGAAAGGCATCTTTTGCCTGAACACCTTATCGTATTGCTGGCTTTCCGCTCTTTCCGGATGATCAGCATCGTTCTTTTCCTCTTTTGGTACTTTTCTGTGCATAAAAATTAATTTTGATAAAAAAGATTAATTATGAAATAAATAAATATCATATATTTATAATAGTACGTTTAATTTGTTCATATATTTATAAAATAATGATGCAAAGATATTGAAAAGATTAATTTAATAAATAATTTGATAGGGTTACCCATTTAGTTCTCAACTATTTTTACTTGAGCATAAGTCATCGGTTTATGCTTAGCGCAACGGATGATGATTTTGTCCAGAATTGT
>FOBR01000024.1 GCA_900109895.1 bacterium A37T11 | reverse complement strand
ACCCCGCAGGAAAGTTATACACCGGCGGCGGCATGATTCACAAAGAAAAAAGAACCAAAAAAGAAAGAAAAGGTGTGGAAATGTGGAAAACCCTACGGGTTTACACACATTCCCACACCACAACAATAACAACAAGGTTGATTATTGTTCTTAATTTAAGGAGTATTTTGTCCTAACAATGGGGAGTACTTTACTCAGAAGGCAACTATGATCGGGCTTGGTTTGAAGAAACCTTAAAATTGCACGAGAAGTGGAAAGACATGCTTCCTATTAATAAAGCCGGAATATCAAAAAAGGATCAATTTAATTTAGAAAAAGCTGCTTTTAAAGACGCTATAGGAACAATGGTTAAGTATGGATATTCCAAACTCCAAATTTTCAAACTCCTGAAAAGCCAACGAAATTTGTATAATCAAGTAGGATATCGTCTACTTTTTTCACTGATCAACTATTTAGTAAAGTACAGGAAATAATTTATTGGAAATTACGTGCATTGGGCTAATATTGTACAGCTTTTCAGAAAGAATACAAAATATTGACCAATTACCGCATGCTGGCACTAAAAATGCATGTTAATAACTAACTGTAGCAATTGTATACCTTTATTCGTTACAATTGAAAGCTATTAATGATATGCACAAAGTTTCAGTCATTATTCCAAATTACAATCACGCTAACTATTTGCGGAAGCGTATTGATAGTGTGCTGACGCAAACCTATCAGGATTTTGAACTAATTATATTAGACGATTATTCTTCCGATAACAGTAGGGAGATCATAGAATCATACCGAAATCACCCAAAAGTTACCCATGTTGTGTATAACAACTCCAATAGCGGAAGTACATTTAAACAATGGCATAAAGGGATCGACTTGGCGTCTGGCAAATATATTTGGATTGCTGAAAGCGATGATTGGTGTGAGCCAACATTTTTGGAATGGTTGATAAAACCTTTAGAAGAGCAAAAAGACTGTTCCATCAGCTTCTGTCAATCGTATTGTGTGGAAGAAAACAACAATATTAAATGGTATTCTCAGCATAAAAAACTCAATGAAGTGATTGATGGGAAGCTATTTATTAGAAAGCATATGTTGTCGGGGAATGGCATTTTTAATGCAAGTATGGCCTTATGGAGAAAGGAAACATTTCGTTCTATTTCAAAAGACTTCCTGGGATTTAGGTTTTGTGGTGATTGGTTGTTTTGGATCAGGCTTGCATCAATGGGCAGGGTAGCCATCAATGGCCGCGTGCTAAACTACTTTAGGAAACATAAAAATGATGTCAGCGGTAAAGCATACAGTACAGGATTTAATTATGTGGAAGAGATGAACGTTATAAATACTATCTACAATGAACATCTCATTGGTGATAGCGAATATAAACGACTTTTTAAACAAAAATTTAAGGAATTTTGGATGAAACGCAAAAATTTCAACAAAGGTATAAAAAATGAAGTTATGCAACTCTTTAGAATTCCTGTATCTCCAAAGGTGAATTATAGAAAGGTTTTTTTATTTAGTGTGCTTTGGCACGAACTTAAATACTCTTAATAATTCGTTTTTTTAGAAACGATGGATTATTCTTTGATTGTTTGTACCTATAATCCTGATGAGCGGCTATTGAATCGATGCCTGAAGGCAATTGCCAAGCTGGATTTAGAAGGATTGAAGACGGAAGTTATTCTAGTAGATAATAATAGTACTCAACCCCTGAATACACTGCCTTATGTGCTGTCTTATCTAAATCTTATCACGAATGCCCGATATATCATTGTCAAAGAACAAGGACTTTCCTATGCAAGAAAAGCGGGTATTGAAGTGAGCAGGGGAAAACACACCGTATTTTTTGACGACGATAATGAGCCTGACCCTAACTATTTGCAAGTATTAAAACGGTTGCATGAAGGGTACCCTCATGTGGGGGCTTGGGGACCAGGCAATGTAGCGGTTGAATTTATTGATGGCGTGGATACCGAGCTTGAAACTTATGCGAGGGAAGCATTCCAGGAGAGGCATGAGGAGAATCTGGTTTATGCCAATATCAGGAAATCCCAAAGTATCTATCCCAATGGGACTGGATTGTGTATAAAGCACGAATTGCTCCTGGAATATATTGCCCGTATCTCAGATGGTACATATACACTTACCGGCCGCAAGGGCCGCCAATTGACTAGTGGTGAAGACACGCAAATGATATTGCTCTGCATTGAATTAGGCTATGCTGCCGGAGTTGCACCAAATTTAAAAGTAATTCATATTATTCCTTCGAAAAGAGCTAATTACAATTATTTAAAACGTCATGCATATGGTGGTATACGAGATTATGCTCTCTCTGTGTGCCAAGTTT
This sequence comes from bacterium A37T11, assembly GCA_900109895.1. Taxonomy (GTDB): domain Bacteria; phylum Bacteroidota; class Bacteroidia; order Sphingobacteriales; family Sphingobacteriaceae; genus A37T11. The sequence continues at coordinate 77,095 of FOBR01000024.1, read as the reverse complement.
TTCCTGAACAAAGAGATATTATGGCAAGGGATCTACTTTCACCTTCCAAATTCTTTAGACGATCATTAAAAAAATTTATCCGCTCAAATTTGGGTAAATCAAAGCTCAAAACTTTAGAAACTATTTTTTATATGAGCCTTAATATGGGCATATATGATATTTCTGGCAAGCCTATTCCCAAATTTGCCTACCATTTTCTCTGTTATTTGGGTTTAAAAAAAATTTGACAGCCTTTCAACTAAAAAAATATAGCATCCAGTTTTCGATATAACGCATCGGTTGTATATTGGGTCCTAAATGTTTCCTGTGCCATTTTTTCTTGAATTCTGTGGCTTTCAGAATCAGTTATCAAATGATTTATATTGTCAGCGAATTGTGCTGCATTTTCAGAAACTAAGCACCCATTATTTAATTTATTGGGCATACCATCTACTCCCCTTGGTGTACAAATCACCGGCAGTCCATATGAAAGAGCCTCAATCACCTTTACCTTAATACCAGTACCACTTAAAAGCGGGCATATGGCTATTTTTGCCTGATAATAATAATCATCCAAGTTCTCAGCAAATGGAATTTGTATACAATTAGGCAAAGGCTTTATGTACTGGTTGATTTTGCCAATAATACAAATTTTATATGAATGCGGTAAAAGGGGATAAACTTCCTTAAAAAACCAATTCATTCCGGTGATGTTATGCGGGTTGTCGCCTCCTACAAAAATAAGATCATATTTTGCCGAAATGTTAGACCCCTGCATTTTAAAATTTTGGTTAAATCCAATCGTCACTAAGCGAACTGGCTTGCGGCAAAATTGGCTAAATATAAACTGTTCGTCAGAAGAAATTGCCCATATCTCATCAAAGAAGTCCAAACGCTCCATTTCCTCTCCAAAAGCACGTCCTAAATGATAGTTGAAAGACTCCTGCTTTTGTTGGGATGTAAGCAAATCATGGGTATCTATAATAAGCCTGGCATTATTTACATACGGATTATTTTTTATTAAGTGTGCCCAAAAAGCATAACTGATAATAATATAATCGTATTTTTCCCTTTTAAGAATCTTATTAAAAATTGATTTACTATATATAGTCACAAAGTTAGAAAGATGGAATTTCCTAAAAATGGACCGGTATATTTTAGGTAACTTATATTGGAATAGATAAGGAAGCATCTCCCTCATTGCTGGCTTCTTTTTAAGACTATAAATACCATTCACTAGACCCGATTCTGTTAATTTACATAATTCTTTTTCGTCTATTGGACCTCCCCAATGATCAAGATTGTAAATAAAATCTGTTTGGATTTTCCTGCTATTAAAATATTTTAGAAGTTCTAATGCCCTTGCAGCATTACCAGTCCCCTTTTTATTGGGGTTTGCGGGAAAAAAATAAAGTATTTTCTTTGTCCCAAAAATTGGTTGAGATTCCGTTTTAATTGTTGGTAAGGGCATGTGCTCAAAGTTAACCATATCGAACGAGATTTTCAAATAGCCTTCATTTTTGTATCTTCGCAGGATGTATCTTTCTTCTGCGCTATTTTCCGGTTAATAATGCTAAAATCAGCGATTATTGATATAGTCATACCCTCTTATCGTTTGGAAGAGCAGTATTTAATACCGCTTATTCTTTTGGCGAAACCAGAAGGATGGATTTTTAATTATTATATTATTTGCGATAACCCCTCAATTATTCTCCCATCGGGCCTTTCCGGAATCCTCCATGAAGAATCTGTTCATTTATTTGTTAATCCTCGTAATTTGGGCGCATCAGAAAGCCGCAATAAAGGGATCGGGATGGGAAATGGTGATTGGATCTTATTTCTGGACGACGACATCGTAGCAGAGAAAAATCTCTTGTTTGCTTATGTAAATGCCCTGGAAAAATGGGGGGAGCATGAGATTGGATTCGCCGGATTGGTTCGTTTACCTGAACCCCATACAAATTTTGGCCGAGCATTGCAAGTAGATCCACTTATGGATGCTTTTAGTTTTGCCGCCCGACTGGATGCTTGTCCGTGGGGAGTAACGGCCAATTTCATTATTAACCGGAAGGCAATTGGAAATATAAGATTTTCCAATGCTTATCCAAAATTTGGAGGTGGAGAAGATGTGGATTTTTTTCTTGCCGGGAGGGCGGCAAATGGTTGTAAAAATTACAGGACACTGCCGGAAGCCATAGTTCATCACCCGTGGTGGAATCAGGAAGTTTCCGATTTTAAACGCCCTTTCAGGTATGGTATTGGTGAAAGTTACTTATGCGAGCGGATGCCGCAATATACCTATCGTGATTTTTTAAATACTCCCGAAACATTGTTGGTTATTAGCCTGGTAACTATATTAATCGCTCCGTTTTTTTCAAAGTCGTTAATTTTAATGACCCTAGCGGCCCTATGGGTGCTTCTGGCTGAAGGAATAGCCAGTTTCATTCGTTTTCGAAAAAAGGAGAAAGAATTAAGCATATCGGTATGGCTAAATCATCTGGGCATAAGACAGGCGTATGAATGGGGTGTTTTATGGGGCAATATATCCCGCTTACGCCTTAATGGGATCGGGCAACGATTTAACTTTCAAGGAAATTCGGGAGGGCCGGCTTATTTTAAATTTAATACTTCCAAAATAATTAAGTGGGTTTTATATGTCCTGCTTGTATATTATTTATTTGAAATATATTCCTAAACACAATACCTACTATTTAAGCACCACCGGTGCTAAGATTACTTCTTCCTGGGTTTCGTGGATCCGGTTATAACCGTTTACACATTTTTTAATACATTCCGATAGAGTCTTTTCTACCCATTTCTTATGAAAATGCTCATGCTTGCGGGACTCGGGGTTATGAAAGAGGTGGTATTGCACAGCTTTAAACTTCACGGCTTTTTTTATGACGCCATTGTTAATAAATCGAGCCGCAAGCTCTTCGTCTTCGTGTCCCCAACCCTGCAAATCGTTATTATAACCGTTCACAAGGATAAAATCATCTTTCCAATAAGCTAAATTACTACCACGTACACTTTTAGAACTAAACGATTTTTTGGTCATAATCCAGGACAAGCTGGGAATGCGTACCGCATTGAATCGATTAAAAACACCTTTTGAATAAAAATTAAACTTAATCTGCCCGTTACCAAATACGGTAGTCAACTGTTCACGGCCTAAGTGCGCACGGGTACCTCTTACAAAAGCACTTTTCTCAGCAATGCCCACGTGATCTTTAATAAAATTCACATCCAAAATGACATCTCCGTCAATTTGCACAATATATTCACAATTAGCTTCCTTTACTGCCTTATTTAAAATAAGTGATTTCCTAAATCCTTCGTCGGAATGCCAGATATGTTTGAGTGGAATTGGAACGTTTTTCTGGTATTTTTGAATTATGGCTAGTGTGCGATCATCTGACCCGTCATCAGCAATAACCACCTCATCAGGGAGCTGGTGTTGTTCCATAACACTTTTAAGACACAAATCGAGCGCCTCCGGCCAATTATAAGTAGATATTACAAGTGATACATTTAAATTCATCATCAAATAATTCCATCAAAGTGTAATAGCGATTTATTTCTAACAAAGACGAAGCCAAAGATCGATTCGCTACCATAATATGCATTTTCTTATTGGTTGAGACCCTGAAATCCGTCTTGCAGATCGTCAATCTCTCTCCTATCCCGCTTAGTTGGCCTTCCTGACCCACGGTCCCGCTTCAGGAGTGGGGCCTGAAACATAGATTGATAACTATGCGTATCTTCAACCGGAGTAAGGTCCTCGTAATAGGGTGCAACAGACTTGGCATCCATCCTGCGATCCAACAAGGAAATCACCTTTAGTATGCGCCGTTCGGTACCTTTTTGCACTTGATAAGTATCTCCTACCTTAACTATATAGGAAGGTTTCACATTTTGCCCATTAAGCTTTACTTTACCTGCTTTACAGGCGTCAGTAGCTAAACTCCGCGTTTTAAATAGACGTATAGCCCATAAATATTTGTCAATTCGTAGTTTTTTAGGCTCATTGTTCATTAAACAAAAGTAGAAAAAATATTACATTAACTTAGTAATAGCTTTCAATAATACCACCTCTGATTATAAGGTTCATACTGCCCGGTTTTGAAAAAATATTTTTCAAGCACCATCAAGGATATCAATTTTTCCCTCTTTCTATTTTTGAATTGGTTAATATAAGTATGGGCATTATTTATGATCTGCTGCGCTTTTTCAGGAAATTTAATATAATAAATTAGCTTTTCTTCCAGATCTGAATAATTGTCCTTAATATGTATATAATGGTGGTCAGGAATGAGCGTGCCCTCCATAAACCAGGTTTCATATCTGGGAGTAGGCATTACCGCCACCGAATTGGACGACATGATCCATTTGAGGTTGGAGCCTACATCATGCCCTTCCAGTGAAAGAATAAATTTATAATCTAATTGTTGTTCAATAGTCAACTTCTTTTTAACCCACTGCAAATTCATGTTTTGATTAATCTGACCCAGATCACACAGGGGATGATGGAAGTATGATTCGTAAAAGCGGATACGGTGTGGTTGAAACACATTGGCCCGGCCAATTAATAGGTTTTTTTTTGTCCGGAAATCCCTTGTATCATTGATAAAGTTAAAATGACGTATTTTATTCAAGTTTAATAAAACCGAGTTACTGTTTTCGGGCACCAGCGGTCGGCTTTTAACGATGGCCGGTTCAGGAGGTACAAAAGTAACATCGCCCCAATGGTAGCTTATGGTAAGTTCCGGGTCAAAATAGCGGAAAAATTCCTGTGAATCAAAATAATAAACCCTGGTTTTATCAGGAATACTGATTTCTTTCAGTTTAACGAACGATTCATTAACAAAGTTGCTTTGATTTAGTTGGTTATAGTAATTTACCCTACTCCGGATGTACTCCCGGTCTTCAACGGGAACATTAGATAAAATTTTACTGAGCTTGCGGCGATATAAAACCTTAGGCAGGAGTTCACGCGAAATAACACGGATATAATAAGCAATTTTATTGTTCTTATGTCCGAAAATTAATTTGCGAAGGTTCATCTCTTGCTCGGAATTTTATGGGTCAATGAGGGCAAAAATAGCAAAATCTAGTAAAGAGTATTCGCCATTTAGCACAAAAAATGTTTTCTTTGTGCTTCTTTTCAATAAATAACAATGACCACAGAATTAAAAAAACTAATTGAAGCAGCCTGGGATGACAGGAAATTAATAGAATATAAAGAATATCAGGAAGCAATTGAAGCAACCATCTTAAGTCTGGATACCGGGGAACTGCGCGTGGCCGAAAAGGTGGCTGGACGCTGGCATACCAACGATTGGATAAAAAAGGCCGTAATCTTGTATTTCCCCATTCGCCACATGAAGGAAATTACGGTAGGGCCATTTGTCTTTCATGATAAGATGAAACTGAAGACCAATTATAAAGAACAGGGTGTACGGGTTGTACCACATGGATTGGCCCGTTATGGCGCCTATTTGGCCAAAGGAGTCATTTTAATGCCTTCCTATGTCAATATAGGGGCTTATGTGGATGAAGGTACGATGGTAGATACGTGGGCAACGGTTGGTTCTTGTGCACAGATAGGCAAAAATGTGCACTTAAGTGGTGGTGTGGGTATAGGTGGTGTATTGGAACCCGTGCAGGCCTCACCGGTGATTATTGAAGATAATGTATTTGTTGGTTCCCGTGCCATAGTCGTTGAGGGAATATTGGTAGAAGAAGAAGCGGTACTGGGTGCCAATGTGGTGCTGACGGCCTCTACAAAGATCATTGACGTGACTGGTGAATCGCCGAAGGAATATAAAGGTGTGGTGCCGGCAAGGTCTGTGGTTATTCCGGGTTCATATACTAAAAAATTCCCTGCGGGTGATTATCAGGTGCCCTGTGCACTAATCATTGGCCAGCGTAAGCCTTCTACTGATAAGAAAACATCTTTGAACGAAGCTTTGAGAGAACATCACGTGGCCGTATAAAATAACAAATCACCCCAATCCATGGCATCATTGACCGGCAGCGATTGCTCTTTAATCATTTCCACATACAATTGGCCGGAGGCGCTGGAGCTGACCCTAATGAGTGTGATGCTGCAAAGTGTAATACCCGGTGAGGTGATCATTGCTGACGATGGGTCAGAGGATAGAACAAAAGCACTCATCGGGCTTTTCAAAAGTAGGATGAATACAAAGGTGATACATGTTTGGCAGGAAGATAAGGGTTTCCGTCTGGCCGCTGTCAGGAATAAGTCGTTTGTCAGGGCATCAAATCCCTATATCATTCAAATAGATGGAGACATTATTTTGCATCCCCGTTTTGTGGAAGATCACTTGCGCTTTGCAAAAAAAGGCCGCTTGTTGCAGGGTTCAAGGGTGATGTTAGGTAAGCAACGTTCAGAACGATTACTTCATCAAAAAGAAGTGATGATTTCTGTATTTCAGTCCGACATCAAACGTAGGGAAAATGCAATTCGGATTCCTGCATTGGCGAATTATCTGCTAAGGCGCTACCGCAACCGATATCCAATTTACTTTGCCCGTGGGGCCAATATGTCTTTTTGGAAAGCCGACTTATTGCTTGTCAATGGATATGATGAGCAATTCAAAGGTTGGGGGCACGAAGATAGTGATCTGACACTTCGCTTATTGAATGCAGGAGTAGAAAAGTGTGTGCTGAAATTTTGTGCGGTTGCCTACCATCTGTTTCATGCGGTTCATTCTTCCAAAGAGGCAGATGCTCATAATAAAGCGCTACTTGCAGCCACACTTCAACAGCAAACTATCCAGGCCAGGTTTGGACTAGATCAATACCCTGAAAGCAATGAATGATTTGTTTTCATGCAGCCTGATTATTGCTACCTACAATTGGCCAGAGGCCCTTCAAAAATGTTTGGAGAGCGCTTTTGAACAACAATACCAACCTATAGAAATCTTAATTGCCGATGATGGTTCAGATGAACGGACCGCAAAGCTAATTGCGGAAATGAAAACGCGCAGTAGCGTACCCCTAATCCATGTTTGGCATCCGGATGAAGGATTTAGGTTAGGTGAGATACGCAATAAAGCTATTTCAACAGCAAAAGGCGATTATATCATACAAATTGATGGTGACATCCTAATGGAACGGCATTTTATAGCTGATCACCTAAGAATGGCCAAAAAGAATACTTTTTTATGCGGCAGCCGGGTTTTATTACAACCTGCCCTGAGCAAAAGGTTGCTGGGACAGGCATCGGTTAGGCTGCACCGAAGGCAGCTGTCCCTGGGTTATGTGCTCAATAGCATCCGCCTGCCGTTTGCAGGCAAACTCCTGGCTGATGTTTACAAAAGAAATCAACCGACAGCCTTGAGAGGCTGCAACATGTCATTTTGGCGAACAGATTTATTAGCGGTAAATGGTTATAATGCGGATATGAAGGGATGGGGTCGGGAAGATGCAGAATTGGCCATCCGCCTGATCAATGCAGGGATCCGGAAAAGATTCCTTAAATTTATGGCTATTGCCTATCATCTCTATCACCCTGAAAACAGCCGCGATGATAAAGATTACCACGATGGGTTATTACAAAAGACCATTGATCAGCGATTATGCTGGACTAAAAATGGAATTCAGACGAGCGAAAAATGAGGCAGCTAAAAGAAGATATATCCAATGCCCTCGACATTCTACGCAATGGAGGGCTCATCCTCTACCCTACGGATACCATTTGGGGAATTGGCTGCGATGCCACTAATGAAACCGCGGTTGAGAAAGTATATGCGCTAAAAGGTCGCGAAAGGGATAAAAGCTTGATCGTCCTGCTGGAAAATGAAAATAAGCTGGCTTCGTATGTGAATGACATTCCCGAGGTAGCTTATGAGTTGATCGAATATACAGATAGGCCCCTTACCATCGTGTATAGCCATGCCAAAAATTTGGCACCAAACCTGATCGCAGAGGATGGCAGCATCGGCATTCGGATCGTGTCGCATCCTTTCTGCGACCAGTTGCTACAGCGATTCCGCAAACCGATCGTTTCTACTTCGGCCAATATAAGTGGAATGCCGGCCCCAAGGCATTATGGAGAGATCGCCGAAGAGATTATGGCCGGGGTAGACTATGTTGTATCCTACGGCCGGGAAGATCGCAACGAGCGCCAGCCATCGGTCATTATGAAATTGGAACCTGGTGGAAAGTTTACTTTTATCCGGAAATAGCTGGGCACAATTTTGTATGTTTGCCGCAAATGAACGAATACCTCCAATTTCCTGTATTCAAACGCTTAGGGGACCTTGCAGACAAAGAACAAACAGCTGTTTTTGTTATAGGTGGCTATGTGCGCGATCGGATAATGGGTCGTCCATTTAAAAACGATATTGACATCCTGGTATTGGGCAATGGCATCAGCTTTGCTGAAAAAGCCGGAAATCTGTTAAACAGCAAGGTTACCATCTACAAGAATTTTGGAACAGCTATGCTACATTATGAAGGCATCCAATTGGAATTTGTAGGAGCCCGTAAAGAATCTTACCGAAGTGATTCCAGGAAACCCATCGTAGAAAACGGGACACTGGAAGATGACCAAAAACGACGGGATTTTACCATCAACGCGATGGCTTATGGTTTGAATAAGGCTAATTATGGGGAGTTGATAGACCCTTTCAACGGGGTAAATGACATCGAGCTGCGTACCATCCGCACCCCACTAAACCCGGATGAGACATTTTCAGACGATCCGTTGCGCATGATGCGTGCCATCCGCTTTGCCTCCCAACTACAATTTAGGATCGAACCTGAAACGTTTATGGCTATCGCCAGTAATAGGGAGCGGATCAGGATCGTGTCACGGGAGCGGATAACGGATGAACTCAACAAAATCGTTGAATCGCCAAAACCCTCCCTGGGCTTCGGATATCTGTTTGATACCGGGTTGCTGCACCTTATTTTTCCGGCAATGGCACATCTGCAAGGGGTAGATATCATCGAAGGCAAAGGCCATAAAGATAACTTTTACCATACGCTGGAGGTGTTAGACAATATTTGTGAGGTGAGTGACGATCTTTGGCTTCGTTGGGCAGCCATCTTGCACGACATAGCCAAGCCTGCCACCAAGCGATTTGAGAAAAAACAAGGATGGACCTTTCACGGGCATGAAGATAAAGGAGCGCGCATGGTGCCCCGCATTTTTGCAGAATTGAAACTACCCCTCAATGAAAAGATGAAATTTGTACAAAAATTGGTTGCACTGCATTTACGGCCTATCGTTTTGGCGCAGGAGATCGTGACAGACTCTGCCGTGAGGAGGCTTTTGTTTGAAGCGGGAGATGACATTGATAGCCTGATGATGTTGTGCCATGCCGATGTGACCACCAAAAATGAATATAAAAAGAAAAAATACCGGGATAACTTTGAAGTTGTCAAGCAGAAGCTTAAGGATGTGGAGGAACGCGACCAGATCAGGAACTGGCAGCCGCCCATCTCTGGGGAGGATATCATGAAAGCATTTGGAATTGGGCCTGGACGTGAGGTAGGGATCATTAAAAATGCGATCAGAGAAGCCATACTAGAAGGCGAAATAGCCAATAACCACGATGAAGGATATTCCTTTATGATGAAAAAAGGTGCAGATATTGGATTGAATGCGATTAATAGTAATCATTAAGATTACTGCTTTAAGCTTTCCGCTTTTTTTCTTTTAACTTTTCCAATTTAACACGACATTTGTATTTGAATCAAACTACTAGGCAAAAAAATGGCTGTTTACAGATTTAGGGTAACATTTGAAGATTTTGATGAAGTATTCAGGGAGATCGACGTATTGTCCAAACACACCTTCCTTGACTTGCATTATATCATACAACAGTCCACGGGGTACAAACCTGACCGGGCATCCTCATTTTACGTGAGCAATGACCATTGGATAAAAGGCACTGAATTGGCTTTTTTGCCCAGTGCTCCAAAAATTGACAAAGGGGTTATTTTGATGGAAAACGCCAAATTGGCCACCTATATTGACGATCCTCATCAAAAGTTTTATTATACCTACAATTTTGATAACCCGTTTGATTTTCATGTGCAGCTGATCAAAATTTTTAAAGAGGACGATGAGGCTGCTTATCCTACAATTTTTAAAACTGTTGGTGCATCTCCCCGGCCGCGTGGTTCGGTTATCCTGCCTTCCGAAATTGATGAAAAAAAGGAAAACGAATACGACTTTTTGAACGAAACTCTGTATGGCATTGATGAGGCTGAAGACCTGGATATGCTGGACGAAAGTGACCAGCCTAACAAAATGACGGAGGAGAAAGACGAATTCTCGGATGAATTCTCAGACAACCAGAATTACGAAGAAGATTATTAATACACCCCGCCTTGTCTGTATCGTAGGCCCCACAGCTGCAGGCAAAACGGCTTTAGCTGTTCAGTTAGCACGGCATTTCCATACGGTTGTAGTTTCGGCCGATTCTCGCCAATTTTACCGGGAAATGATCATAGGAACGGCAAAACCTGCGGTTGAAGAACAGGGTGGAATAACACATTATTTTATTGATTCGCACAGTATTCATCAACCTATATCTGCTGGCGATTATGAAAGGGAGGCTTTAGCATTATTGAACAAGCTTTTCGTAAAGCACCCAATGGTGATATTAGCTGGAGGTTCAGGGCTCTTTGTGGATGCTGTATGCCAAGGTCTGGACGATCTGCCCGGCCCGCTACCCGGAGTCAGGGAGCGGCTCAATGACCTCTTGGAAGAAAAAGGATTGGCCTATTTGCAAGAATGGCTGCATCGGGTAGACCCTCAATACTATGCAGAGGCTGATATTCAAAATCCGCAACGAGTGATCCGGGCCCTGGAAGTCTTTGAAAGTACTGGTTCACCCTTTTCTTTCTATCGTAAAAAGACATCTACTCCTCGAAATTTTCACGTCATCAAAATCGGCATTAACCCAGACCGGAATACGCTATACGAGCGCATAAATGCACGTGTAGATCACATGATGCAAGCCGGACTACTGGCAGAAGCGAACTACCTGCGGCCCCATAAGCATCTTCCTCCACTACAAACCGTAGGTTATTCAGAGTTGTTTAACTATTTAGATGGGAACACCACGCTAGACGAGGCTGTTATTAAAATAAAACAAAATACCAGGCGATATGCTAAAAGGCAAATCACCTGGTTTAAAAAGGATAAAGATACATACTGGGTTGATCCCGATGATACGGAAGCAATTATTACCTTTGTCGATTCGCTAATTTACTAGGCTTGGGCTGGAGGTCCACCGAAATTCATCGGAATGGGAGGAACGTCATTGATGTGTATTTTACCATGCAGCGCCTCATATTTACTAACATTATCTGCAAAAGCCTGCATAAACCGCTTGGCATGTTCGGGCGTGAGTACGATCCGAGATTTGACACGTGCTTTGGGAACACCCGGCATTACACGAATAAAATCAAGCACAAATTCGGTGTTAGAGTGTGTAATAATGGCCAGGTTGGAATAAGTACCTTCAGCTATTTCTTCTGATAGTTCTATATTTAGTTGGTTTTCGTTTTGTTCTTCCATTTTTTAACTTATAAAAAAGCCCCGAATGTATAAACAAACGGGGCTTATATTAGGGACCTTATTAAGCTTCTTCTTTGGAAGCCAGTAACTGGTCGTATTCTTCCTGAGAACCAACAATGATACGTTCGTAATTACGAAGACCTGTACCCGATGGAATCAAGTGACCAACAATGACATTCTCTTTCAAACCTAAGAGATTATCACGTTTACCTGCAATGGCCGCCTCATTAAGCACTTTCGTAGTTTCCTGGAAGGAAGCTGCGGAGATAAAGGACTTGGTACCCAACGAAGCACGTGTGATACCTTGTAAGATAGGGCTTGAAGTAGCCGGAATAGCATCCCTCACTTCCACCAATTTCAGGTCACGGCGTTTCAGGATGGAGTTTTCATCGCGCAATTTACGCACTGATACAATTTGACCTGCCTTAAGTGTGGCTGAATCGCCTGGCTCGGTGACTACTTTTTTATCGAAAATATCGTCATTTTCTGCGATAAAATCCCATTTGTTGACAGCATCTTTTTCTAAAAAGATCGTATCGCCCGGATCTTCGATCTGCACTTTTTGCATCATTTGGTGAACGATGGTCTCAAAGTGTTTATCGTTGATCTTAACCCCTTGCAAACGGTACACTTCCTGAATACCATTCACCAGGTATTCCTGAACGGCAGCAGGGCCTTTAATTGCCAGGATATCAGCAGGAGAGATTGAACCATCAGAAAGCGGCATCCCAGCCTTTACAAAGTCATTATCCTGTACCAGGATGTGCTTTGACAGGGGTACCAGATACTTTTTGATCTGTCCATCCCTTGATTCGATAGAGATCTCGCGGTTACCGCGTTTTACACCACCAAGGGTTACCACACCGTCAATTTCAGTAACGACGGCAGGATTGGAAGGATTACGCGCTTCAAATAACTCGGTTACCCGTGGTAAACCACCTGTAATGTCGCGGGTTTTACCCGTTGAACGAGGTATTTTAGCAATAACTTCACCCACTTTAACATTTTGTTTATCCTCAACAGCAATGTGTGCCCCTACTGGGATATTGTAGGTACGGATAGCGCTTGACTTCGAATCGTTAATCTTAATGGCCGGATTCTTGGTTTTGTCGCGGGTATCAATAATCACCTTTTCGCGGTGACCAGTTTGTTCATCCGATTCCTCACGGAAGGTGACCCCTTCAATAATGGCATCAAATTCCACCTTACCACCAAATTCAGAAATGATAACAGCATTATAAGGGTCCCATGAACAAATACGGGTGCCCTTGGTAATGGTGTCGCCATCATTCACATATAGATAAGCACCATATGGAATATTGTTGGTCATGACCACCTTGCGGGTTTCATTATCAATGATGCGGAATTCACCTGAACGGCCAAGCACAACACGGTCAAGTACTTCCTCACCTTCATGTTCAACGGAACGAACATTCTCAAATTCAATGGTTCCGTCAAACTTAGCGAAAATCTGAGATTCTGCCGCAATGTTTGAAGCGGTACCACCCACGTGGAAGGTACGAAGGGTAAGCTGCGTACCAGGCTCACCGATAGATTGTGCTGCAATCACACCAACGGCTTCACCCATCTGCACGCGCTTGCCTGTTGCCAGGTTACGTCCATAACAGTAGGCACAAACACCGCGACGACTTTCGCAGGTCAATACAGAACGAATTTCCAATCCATCCACCGGAGAATTTTCAATCCGCTGAGCCACTTCTTCCGTAATATCACCGTTTGCAGGAACCAATAGTTCACCGGTTAATGGATCATATACATCATGTAAAGAGGTACGGCCAAGGATACGGTCATACAACGGTTCAATAATGTCTTCATTATCCTTTAACGCAGTGGTGTAAATTCCCCTTAAGGTACCGCAATCGTATTCAGTAATGATCATGTCCTGCGCCACATCGTGCAAACGACGGGTTAAGTAACCCGCATCGGCAGTTTTAAGGGCAGTATCCGCCAAACCTTTACGAGCACCGTGCGTAGAAATAAAATATTCTAATACGGACAAACCTTCCTTAAAGTTGGAAAGAATGGGATTTTCAATGATTTCCCCACCAGAAGAACCAGACTTTTGAGGCTTGGCCATCAATCCACGCATCCCGCAAAGCTGACGAATCTGCTCCTTAGAACCACGTGCACCGGAATCAAGCATCATATATACCGAGTTGAAACCTTGGTTATCATTGGATAAAATATCCATCACATTGGCCGTTAACCGGTTGTTAATACGAGTCCAGATGTCAATGATTTGGTTGTAACGCTCGTTATTCGTAATGAAACCCATATTATAGTTGGCCATTACCTCTTCCACTTCTTTCGTTGCCAGCTCAATGAGCCCTGCCTTCGCATCCGGAATATTTAAATCTTTCAGGTTGAAGGATAAACCACCACGGAAAGCCATTTGGAACCCAAGTTCCTTGATGTCGTCCAGGAACTGGGCAGCACGAGCCATACCTGTGTTCTTTACCACTTCTCCGATAACGTCACGCAGGGATTTTTTAGTGAGCAACTCATTAATATAGCCAACCTCTTCGGGTACCATTTGATTAAACAATACGCGCCCAACAGTGGTATCTATCACTTTGCTAACAATGCTGCCATCTTTTTCCTTCACTTTCGCTTTCACCTTAATAAAAGCGTGCAGGTCTACCATTTTTTCATTGTAGGCAATAATGACTTCCTCCGCAGAGTAAAAGGTCATTCCCTCACCCTTAATGACACGGCCTTCGTCGGTCTTACGACCTTTGGTTATGTAGTACAAACCAAGCACCATGTCCTGAGAAGGCACCGTAATAGGAGCCCCATTGGCAGGGTTCAGAATATTATGCGAGGCCAGCATCAATACTTGGGCTTCCAAAACAGCTGCGTTGCCTAGTGGCAAATGCACGGCCATCTGGTCACCGTCAAAGTCAGCATTGAATGCGCTACAGACTAATGGGTGTAATTGGATAGCCTTTCCTTCTACCAACTTTGGCTGGAAAGATTGGATACCTAAACGGTGCAATGTTGGCGCGCGGTTAAGTAATACCGGGTGACCTTTTAATACATTTTCAAGAATGTCCCAAACGATAGGATCCTTCCGGTCCACAATCTTCTTGGCAGACTTAACCGTCTTAACTACCCCACGTTCAATCATTTTGCGGATGATGAACGGCTTATAGAGTTCTGCGGCCATATCCTTGGGCAGACCACATTCATGTAATTTTAAATTTGGCCCTACAACAATGACTGAACGCGCAGAATAATCGACCCGTTTACCCAGCAAGTTCTGACGGAAACGTCCTTGTTTACCTTTCAAAATATCTGAAAGGGATTTGAGCGCACGGTTACCTTCTGTCTTAACAGCATTCACCTTACGGGAATTGTCAAACAAAGAGTCCACAGCTTCCTGCAGCATACGCTTCTCATTACGCAATATCACTTCCGGTGCACGGATTTCGATCAACCGTTTTAAACGATTGTTGCGGATGATGACACGGCGGTACAGATCATTTAAGTCAGAAGTAGCAAAACGACCACCTTCCAACGGTACCAACGGGCGCAATTCAGGCGGGATGACCGGAACAATCTTTACGATCATCCATTCAGGACGATTTTCGATACGACCTTTAGAACCGCGGAAAGCCTCAACCACCTGCAAGCGTTTTAAAGCTTCGTTTTTACGTTGTTGTGAAGTTTCATTAGCTGCCTGGTGACGTAGATCATATGACAAGGTGTCCAGATCAAGGCGTGCCAGCAAATCTTCTAATGCTTCTGCCCCCATCTTGGCAACGAACTTTTGCGGATCCTTGTCATCCAGGAATTGATTTTCTTTCGGAAGGGTGTCAAGGATGTCCAGGTATTCTTCTTCCGTCAGGAAATCCATGTAATTGATACCATCATCTTCCTTGATACCTGCCTGAATTACTACATACCGTTCATAGTAGATGATCATGTCCAGACGCTTCGTCGGAAGACCCAGCAAGTATCCAATTTTATTGGGCAAAGACCTAAAATACCAGATATGCGCAACAGGAACTACCAAACTGATGTGTCCCATACGTTCACGACGCACTTTTTTCTCGGTAACTTCCACCCCGCAACGATCACAAACAATACCTTTATAGCGGATACGTTTGTACTTACCGCAGTGGCATTCGTAATCTTTTACGGGCCCGAAAATACGTTCGCAAAACAAACCATCACGCTCGGGTTTGTACGTGCGATAGTTGATGGTCTCAGGCTTCAGCACCTCCCCACTTGATCGCTCCAGAATGATTTCCGGAGAAGACAAGCTAATGGTAATGGAGGTGAAGTTGCTCTTTATTTTATTTTCCTTTTTGTAAGACATAGCTCTTTTGAGTTATAAGTTATACGTTATAAGTTGTACGTTGCTTACTAACAACGTACAACTTAAGACTTAAAACTTTATTCCAATGTAATATCCAAACCTAAACCGCGTAGTTCATGAACCAATACGTTGAATGATTCAGGCACTGAAGGTGTCGGAAGATTGTCTCCCTTAACGATGGCTTCATACGTTTTGGCCCGGCCTACCACGTCGTCAGATTTGACGGTCAGGATTTCCTGCAGGATGTTGGCTGCACCAAAAGCTTCCAATGCCCAAACTTCCATTTCACCAAAACGCTGACCACCAAACTGAGCTTTACCACCCAGGGGTTGTTGCGTGATAAGCGAGTAAGGTCCAATAGACCTGGCGTGCATCTTATCATCAACCATGTGTCCTAACTTCAGCATGTAGATTACCCCAACGGTTGTTGGCTGATCAAAACGCTCACCCGTTAAACCATTGTAAAGATAAGTACGTCCGGATTCAGGCAAGCCAGCTTTTTCAATCCAGCCTTCCACCTCTTCAGTAGTAGCACCATCAAAGATCGGGGTTGCAAATTTCATCCCCAACTTTTGACCGGCCCAACCCAACACCGTTTCGTAGATCTGTCCAAGGTTCATACGTGATGGAACCCCAAGTGGGTTCAATACGATATCAACAGGTGTTCCGTCTTCTAAGAAAGGCATATCCTCATCGCGAACGATGCGGGCTACGATCCCTTTATTACCGTGACGGCCTGCCATTTTATCACCCACTTTCAGCTTACGCTTTTTGGCTACGTATACTTTGGCCATCTGCACAATACCCGAAGGCAATTCGTCACCTACGCTGATCGCAAACTTATCGCGCTTATAAGCCCCAAGTTCCTCGTTCATTTTGATGTTGTAAAAATGCAAGGCTTGTTTCACCAATTCATTTTTATCATCATCCGTACTCCACTTAGAAGGGTTAATGTTTGCATATTCCAGGTCAGCCAACATCTTTTGGGTAAACTTCGCTCCTTTCGGAATTAACAGTTCCTTGTATACATTGTACACACCCTGCGACGTTTTCCCATTCAGGATAATAAACAGTTTGTCAACCAATTTATCCTTCAAGTTTTTTACGGCCCTATTGTGATCTGTATCCAATTTATCCAGCGCAGCTTTCTCCTCCTTCTTCTCTACTTTTTTAGCTCTCGAGAACAATTTGGTATCAATGACAACGCCTTGGATGGATGGAGGGGTTTTCAAAGATGCATCTTTTACATCCCCTGCTTTATCACCAAAGATAGCCCGCAACAATTTTTCTTCCGGTGAAGGATCTGATTCACCTTTCGGCGTAATCTTACCAATTAGGATATCTCCTTCACGCACATCGGCACCTATACGGATAATACCATTATCGTCCAGGTCTTTGGTCGCTTCTTCGGAAACATTGGGAATATCTGCCGTCAGTTCTTCCTCACCCCGTTTGGTATCGCGGACTTCCAACTCAAACTCCTCAATATGAAGAGAGGTAAAGATATCCTGGCTTACCACCCGTTCAGAAATTACGATGGCATCCTCAAAGTTATATCCTTGCCAAGGCATAAACGCTACCTTCAGGTTACGGCCAAGCGCCAGCTCACCATTCTCAGTAGCATAACCTTCGCAAAGCACTTGTCCTTTTTCAACTTTCTGGCCTTTTTTAACAATGGGTTTCAAGTTGATACAAGTACTCTGATTCGTTTTCTTAAACTTGATCAGTTTGTACGTTTTGATCTCATCATCAAAAGAAACCAACGTTTCATCTTCGCTTCTTTCATAACGGATCTTGATTTCATTGGCATCCACATATTCAACCACCCCGTCAGCTTCTGCATTAATCAGCGTGCGGGAATCGCGTGCCACACGTCCTTCCAAACCCGTACCTACAATAGGCGCCTGCGGGCGCAAAAGCGGCACAGCCTGGCGTTGCATGTTCGATCCCATCAACGCACGGTTGGCATCATCGTGTTCCAAAAATGGAATAAGTGAAGCAGCTATAGAAGTAATTTGGTTCGGCGCAATGTCCATCAAATCCAATCTTTCAGGTTCAATAACCGGAAAGTCACCTTCAAAACGTGCTTTTACTTTAGGCGTGGCAAAATTGCCTTTTTCATCATATTCTGCATTGGCTTGGGCAATGGTCTTTCCATCTTCATCCTCAGCAGATAGATACACAACAGGTTCTTCTACCACAACCCGACCATCCCGCACCTTACGATAAGGTGTTTCGATAAAGCCCAGGTTATTGATCTTGGCATGCACAGCCAATGAAGAGATCAAACCAATGTTTGGCCCTTCAGGCGTTTCAATGGTACACAACCGACCATAGTGCGTGTAGTGAACGTCACGAACTTCAAAGCCGGCACGTTCGCGTGACAAACCACCAGGTCCCAGAGCTGAAAGACGACGCTTGTGCGTAATCTCAGCCAAAGGATTGGCCTGATCCATAAACTGTGACAACTGGTTCGTTCCAAAGAACGAATTGATCACAGACGACAATGTACGTGCGTTAATTAAATCAGTTGGGGTGAACACCTCATTATCGCGAATGTTCATCCGTTCGCGGATCGTACGCGCCATACGCGAAAGCCCTACACCAAACTGTGAATATAATTGCTCACCTACCGTCCGTACACGACGGTTGGACAAGTGGTCAATATCATCCACTTCAGCTTTGGAATTGATCAGGTTGATCAGGTACTTAACAATGGCAATGATGTCCATTTTTGTCAATACCCTGGTTTCATCCGGCGTATCTAATTGAAGCTTACGGTTAATGCGGTAACGACCTACATCACCCAAGTCATAGCGTTTATCAGAGAAAAACAACCGTTCAATAATTCCACGGGCAGTTTCTTCGTCAGGTGGTTCTGCGTTGCGCAGCTGCCTGTATATATGTTCAACCGCTTCTTTTTCAGAGTTCGATGTATCCTTCTGAAGCGTGTTGTAAATAATCGAATAATCGGCATTATTTACTGAATCCTCTTTGGTTAGGATGATGGATTTTACCCCAGCATCAATGATTTGATCAATGTGATCATCTTCGAGTACAGTTTCCCGTTCCAGGATAATTTCATTCCGGTCAATAGATACTACTTCACCTGTATCTTCGTCCACAAAATCTTCTACCCATTTTTTGAGCACACGGGCGGCAAGTTTCCGGCCTACATATTTTTTAAGCCCAGATTTGCTTACCTTTACTTCGTCGGCCAATTCGAAAAGTTCTAGAATGTCCTTGTCGGAATCGTAACCGATGGCACGCAACAGTGTCGTCAGTGGGAATTTCTTTTTCCGGTCAATATAAGCATACATCACGTTATTAACGTCCGTAGCAAATTCAATCCAAGAGCCTTTAAAAGGAATAACCCTCGCTGAATACAGCTTGGTACCATTAGTATGACGACTTTGTCCGAAGAAAACACCGGGTGAACGGTGAAGTTGTGAAACAATAACACGTTCTGCCCCATTAATCACAAATGTGCCTTTCGGCGTCATATATGGAATGGTTCCTAAATAAACATCCTGCACAATCGTCTCGAAATCCTCGTGCTCTTCATCATTACATGATAACCGTAATTTTGCTTTTAATGGGACACTATACGTCAAGCCCCGCTCTATACATTCCTGTATATCATAACGAGGCGGATCGATAAAATAGTCCAAAAATTCAAGCACGAAAATGTTTCTCGAATCAGAAATAGGAAAGTTTTCAGAAAATACCTTATACAACCCTTCCTGATGGCGGTTGTCAGAAGTTGTCTCCAATTGGAAAAACTCCCTGAAAGATTGTAATTGCACGTCCAAAAAGTCCGGATAGTCCAAAACCTTTTTACTGGTCGCAAAGTTTACTCTTTCGGTACGAATATCTTTGTTTGCCAAGGGATTAAGAATTTAGTTTAATTAAACTGCGTAACTGTTTCCAACCAGAAGACTGGAGCATGTACAGTAAAACATGTAAGGGGAAATATACATATACGACAATAGACTCCAGCAATAACCATGCCGGAGTCTAAATCGTTGAACTGTATTTAAGGGCAATTATTTAACCTCAACTACAGCCCCTGCTTCTTCAAGCTGTTTCTTCAAAGACTCAGCTTCTTCTTTGGTTACACCTGTTTTCACTTCTTTAGGAGCTCCGTCAACTAAGTCTTTTGCTTCTTTTAAGCCCAGACCAGTCAAGTCTTTTACCAACTTAACCACAGCTAGCTTTGAGCCACCTGCTTCTTTCAAAATAACATCAAATGCTGTTTTTTCTTCCACAGCAGCAGGGGCATCGCCACCAGCAGCAGGACCAGCAACCGCAACTGCTGCTGCAGCAGGCTCAATACCATACTCATCTTTTAAGATTTGAGCTAACTCGTTAACTTCCTTTACTGTCAAGTTTACCAACTGCTCAGCAAACGCTTTTAAATCTGCCATTTTATTTTTAATTTTTACTGTATTTTAAAATTCTTGTTAATTATTTTGCTCGAACTATCAGGCGTTCGACTAGCCTCTTTCCTGTAAAGTTTTTACAATGCCCGCTAACTTATTGCCACCAGACTGAAGCGCTGAGATGACATTTTTAGCAGGTGATTGCAACAGACCAATAATGTCACCAATAAGCTCATTTTTGGATTTAAGGTTCACTAATGCATCCAGCTGATTATCTCCAACAAAGATAGCTGAATCTATAAATGCACCTTTTAAAAGAGGCTTATCATTTGTTTTGCGTAAATTCTTGATCAGTTTAGCTGGTGCATTCCCAACCTCAGAGAATAACAGGGTTGAAGAACCTTTTAGTACACCCACTAATTCCGGCGAATCAACACCAGCAGCTTCCAAAGCCTTACGGATAAGGGAATTTTTAGCTACTTGAATTTGAATACCGTCTTCAAAACATTTACGACGAATGGTGTTAACCTTAGCGACTGACAAATTGGCCGTGTCAGCAATGTAAAAATTGCCAAAAGCCTGGATCCGATCAGTCAAAGCTTGAACAATCTCTTGTTTTTCTTCTTTTCTCATGATTAGATCCCTGCTACTGATTTAGTTTCAACTGGCAAACCAGGGCTCATCGTCGATGAGATATGAATGCTTTTAAAATACGTACCTTTTGCCGAGGAAGGTTTCAATTTTGAAATAGTCTGGAGTATCTCCAACGCATTCTCATAAATCTTCTCAGGGGCAAAAGAAACTTTCCCAATGGAAGCATGAACGATCCCAGTCTTATCCACCTTAAAATCGATCTTACCTGCCTTCACCTCGGTAACAGCCTTAGCCACATCCGTGGTAACTGTACCAGATTTTGGGTTAGGCATCAGGTTGCGAGGCCCTAAAATACGGCCAAGTTTACCTACTTTAGCCATGACACTGGGCATCGTGATGATGATATCAATATCGGTCCACCCTCCTTCAATTTTGCTGATAAACTCGTCCAAACCCACATAGTCGGCCCCAGCAGCTTTAGCTTCTTCCTCCTTATCAGGAGTTACTAAAGCCAATACACGTACTGTTTTGCCTGTACCATGCGGCAAGGTTGCGATACCACGCACCATTTGGTTTGCTTTCCGCGGATCTACACCTAAGCGTACATCAATGTCGACAGAAGCATCAAATTTAGCGATGGTAATATCTTTTACTAATGCCGTTGCATCTTGTAAAGTATATACCTTACCAGCCTCAATTTTGGAATGTGCTACCTTTTGATTTTTTGTTAATCTAGCCACTTTCTTAAACTGATTTCTGTTAATTAATTGTTCCAGGGTGCATCACCACTTACGGTAATCCCCATACTACGCGCTGTTCCAGCGACCATTTTCATAGCGCTCTCTACAGTAAAAGCGTTTAAATCGACTAATTTATCCTTAGCGATGGTTTCTACCTGTTCCCAGGTTACCTTACCTACTTTTTTACGGTTAGGTTCGCCAGAACCACCTTTTAAACCCGAAACTTCCAATAATTGGATGGCTACGGGAGGGGTTTTGATAATAAATTCAAACGACTTATCAGCATAAACAGTGATCACAACCGGGCATACCTTACCAGCTTTATCCTGGGTACGGGCATTGAACTGCTTGCAAAATTCCATAATGTTCACCCCCTTTGCACCCAATGCAGGGCCAACTGGAGGTGACGGATTTGCAGCGCCGCCCTTTACTTGTAATTTCACTAACGCACTGACTTCTTTTGCCATTTTTGAATGATAATTAAAATTACTAAATGTTTGTTAGTAAGTTGGAAGCAATATAACGTAACATTTATTTCCCTAAAAGGGAGTGCAAAGGTAAGGAAAAAATACTTATAAAAGTAATTTAAATACAAAAATTGGTTGATTAGCCAATTATGAATTACTAATAGTCGCTACTCTTTCTCTACTTGCATATAGTTTAGCTCAAGCGGTGTCTTACGGCCGAAGACCTTTACCATAACTTTCAGTTTCTTCTTTTCTTCGTTAACCTCTTCAATTTCTCCAGTGAATCCATTAAAAGGACCATCTGTTACTTTGACGTTTTCACCCACATAATAAGGCACATTCATCGATTCACCTTGTTCGGCCATTTCATCAACCTTTCCTAGGATACGATTTACTTCAGCAGGCCTCAAAGGTTGTGGCGTACCATCCTTATCGCCGAGGAAACCGATAACGCTGTTAATGTTTTTTATGATGTGCTCAAGCTCGCCATCCAAACCAGCCTCCAGCAATACATAACCCGGGTAAAAATTACGTTCCTTGGCTATTTTCTTACCATCCCGCATTTGGTAATATTTTTCCATCGGTATTAAAACTTGCGGAACTAAATGCGAAATACCAAGACGGGCAATCTCAGCATCGATATATTGTTTAACCTTCTTTTCTTTACCACTTACGGCACGTACCACGTACCATCTCAACTGTTGATCTGCCATAAAATATTTTTGCTTAGATTGCTGATTTATAAATCAGATCTATGATCCTTCCGGATGATTCATCCATTGCCAGAATCAATAAGGCAATGATCAAAGAAGCAATGAGCACCACAACAGCGGAACTTTGCAAAGAAGACCAATTAGGCCAAGAGACCTTTTGAGTCATTTCTTTATACGAATCTGATATAAAATCGAATAATGCTGCCATAAATTGTTTGTCTTCTAACTAAAAATAAAAGCTTTCTAAACTGTTAAAAACATGGCACGGGAACAAGGATTCGAACCCTGATCAAAGGTTTTGGAGACCTCTATTCTACCATTGAACTATTCCCGTGTGCATAAACAATTAGCTAACCGGTCTAACAAACCAATTAGCTAATTGTATAATAAATTAATAGGTCCTAAGCAACAATCTCAGTTACTTGGCCAGCACCTACCGTACGGCCACCTTCGCGGATAGCAAAACGAAGACCTTTTTCCATAGCAATAGCGTTGATCAATTTTACATTGATGGTTACGTTATCACCAGGCATCACCATTTCTACACCTTCAGGCAAAGAAATTTCGCCAGTTACGTCAGTCGTACGGAAGTAGAACTGAGGACGGTATTTATTGAAGAAAGGCGTGTGACGGCCACCTTCAGCCTTAGACAATACGTATACTTCTGCCTTGAAATCGGTGTGAGGAGTAACGGTACCTGGTTTACAGATAACCATTCCACGACGGATATCGGTCTTTTCAATACCACGCAGCAACAAACCTACGTTGTCACCAGCTTCACCGTAGTCAAGAATCTTGCGGAACATTTCCACACCTGTTACGGTTGATTTCAAGTTTTCAGCACCCATACCCAAAATCTCAACCGGATCACCTGAGTTGATCACACCGCGTTCAATACGACCAGTAGCTACTGTACCACGGCCAGTAATGGAGAATACGTCTTCAATCGGCATTAGGAATGGAAGATCGGTCAAACGTGGAGGAATAGGAATGTTTGCATCAACTGCGTCCATCAATTCCATAATTTTAGGTACCCAAGTTGCATCACCGTTCAAACCACCAAGGGCAGAACCGCGGATAACAGGGATATCATCACCAGGATATTCGTAAAAAGATAACAGTTCACGGATTTCCATCTCAACCAAATCCAACAATTCAGGATCGTCTACCAAATCCACTTTGTTCATGAATACAACCAGTGCAGGTACACCTACCTGGCGGGCAAGCAGGATGTGCTCACGCGTTTGAGGCATAGGTCCGTCTGTTGCTGCTACCACGATGATCGCACCGTCCATTTGTGCAGCACCCGTAACCATGTTTTTAACATAGTCAGCGTGTCCAGGACAGTCAACGTGTGCATAGTGACGTGAAGCCGTTGAATATTCAACGTGTGCTGTATTAATGGTAATACCACGCTCTTTTTCTTCAGGAGCAGAGTCAATAGAATCAAATGAACGGGCTTCTGATAAACCTGCATCAGCCAATACCTTGGTAATAGCTGCAGTTAACGTTGTTTTACCGTGGTCAACGTGACCAATTGTACCAATATTTAAGTGGGGTTTACTGCGGTCAAATTTCTCTTTTGCCATTGTTTTTATGCTAAAATTAGTAAGTAAATTTTTATTGTTGTTTAATCATTATTTACACTTACGAGCCAATGATGGGACTTGAACCCATGACCTCTTCCTTACCAAGGAAGTGCTCTACCACTGAGCTACATCGGCTTGTTTGAACAGGCAAAAAGCCAATCCAAACTGAATCAACTTTTCACCGTCAAGAGCGGAAGACGGGTCTCGAACCCGCAACCTATAGCTTGGAAGGCTATCGCTCTACCAATTGAGCTACTTCCGCTTTTAAAAAAAGTGGGGGGAGAAGGATTCGAACCTTCGAAGCCGAAGCAACGGATTTACAGTCCGTCCCATTTGACCGCTCTGGTATCCCCCCAACTTTATTGAGCCTCCTGCCGGGATCGAACCAGCGACCTACTGATTACAAGTCAGTCGCTCTACCAGCTGAGCTAAGGAGGCAATCAATTCTTTATAAACAAACCGGTTCTCTCGCAGAACCAGCGACCTTAAAGATCCATTATGAATGAGGCAAAATATACCCCCCTCTCTTTAGGGACTGCAAAGATATACAAACTTGTAATAAAACAAAAAAAAATAAAAAAAATCGGATTTAATATAAAAGGAGCATGATTTTTACGTTCATGCTCCTTAAAAGAAATAAACTACACGATATCCCCTTACGTGATGCCGGCAAATGTTCAGGCCACGTTAGTTTCAGGTTCAGTCAGTACCTCTTTGTGGTTGCTGGCCTTGGTCCTTGTTTTTGTCTTATGTTTATTGATTTGTCTTCGCAGTGATTCAATGGCCAGATCAGTCGCTTCTTCAAAACTTTTTCCCTGACCTTTTGCAAACAACTGATTACCGGGAATATTGAGCTTAAACTCGGTAATTTTGTTGACCTCATTCTCCACATTTTCCAGTTTTAAATAGCACTCACCTCCGATGATGTGGTCAAAGAACTGATCGAGCTTATCGGCCTTCCTCTGTATAAAATCAATCAACTTGCGGTCTGCATCAAAGTGAATGGATTGCAACGTAATATTCATGATTCCTCCTTTTTTTTAAGCCTTTGGATGGGCTTGTTTATAAATCAATTTTAACCTCTCAACTGTATTATGCGTATAAATTTGGGTAGCGGCCAATCCCGCATGCCCAAGTAATTCCTTAATATCATTTAATTCAGCCCCATGGTTAAGCATCGACGTAGCAAAGGTGTGACGCAATACATGCGGACTTTTCTTTTGCTGGGACGTGATCAGCGAAAGGTACTTTTTCACGATCAGATAGACCAAATCAGGGTAAGCCTGTTTCCCACTATTAGTAACGATCAGAAAAGATGTTTTATTTTCAAAAGGCTGGGCTTTTTTTTCTTCCAGGTATTCTTTGAGCAGCAATAACAACGAGCGGTTCAATGGAATTAACCGCTCTTTATTGCGCTTACCCAGCACACGGACCGTTTTATTGTAAAGATCTACATCCTTCTCCTCAATGGAAACCAACTCAGCACGCCGGGCACCTGTTCCAAACAGGAATTCCAGAACTAACAAGTCACGCAAACCTTCAAAACCTTCTGGAAATAATTCACGGCTATCCAGTAAACTGATTAACTTTTCCTCATTAATAACAACAGGTAGTTTTTTTGGAGTTTTGAGCACCCTTACCTTCGGCATCGGATTGTTATGAATCAATTCCTCACGGTTAAGGAATTTATAATAGGTTCTTAAGGCCGATATATGGCGGTTTACACTCGATGGGCTTTGCCCGGCCTCAATCAGGTCAGCAAAATAACTACGCACATCCCGATGATCTGCATCAGCATCTGTCAGACCATGATTAGCAAGATACGTATGGTATCGCTGCAAATCGGTAACATAAGCACTTACCGTATGTGCAGAATAGCGTTTCTCAAATTGCAGATAACTTCTAAAACGGTCTATAAACATAAAAACTATTTATATATTCAAACGGTGAATATACAAATAGTTTCCTGAAATGAAAATATTTTTTAACAAAAACTAAACAATCTCTTGATTTAGGCCTTGTTTGTAAATTGCTTTCTTCACTTGCGTGCGACGGGTAACAGATCTTTTTTCATAAGCCTGGCGAGAACGCAACTCACGAAGTACACCGGTCTTTTCAAATTTCTTCTTGAAACGTTTTAACGCTTTGTCTAACGATTCGCCGTCTTTTACATTAACTATGATCATGTTTTTATATACCCCCTTTCGTACTGAAATTTTAGGACTGCAAAGGTGAGGAAAAAATTTGGATTTGCAAATAAAATTTAAGACTAAGATACCGCGCCCTGAAATAGACCACTGTAGGATATTTAAATTGAATAATAAGAGATCAATTTAATTTAATAATAGGCTTATAGGCAGATCCTTTTATGGATCAACCTATTTTGTTATACTAGCGACATTGTCATTGTCCTGCATAGCTAAAGGCGCAGCTTAAACCCTTTTAGACCGCATGGCCTTCACTTTCTTAAGCAACATATCACTTAGCAAGCGTTGGTATTCTTCAGATTCCATCGGGTAGATTGCCACCCGGGCATCTTCATTGCAATGGATGCCCCATCCATAACGCTTCGTAAGCGGGGAGCTCCGCAAACACGCTTGCCCTTTTGAAAAAAAACGCTGTCTTTCCTGTTTCCATTCAAACTCAGGAATATCTTGCCTGGCGGCATAAGTCGAGAAGATTACATCGTCTGAAGTGAATTTGTACGGCGAGTCGTTTAGCAGTTCAAAATGTAAGTTAGCGACCGTTTTACCTGTCTGTTTCATAGGAGGGATCTCCGCCTTATTTAACGGGCAATCATCTGCAACTTCGATCAGCGTATTGAAATAATTGGTTGTGTGCACTTTCATGGTCTCCATATAAAAGGATTTAAAAATAATACCGATAAGTTTTTTTTAAAAATAAATAGGATTTCATAAGCAGCAACTACTATATTTTACTATGACAATACTATGACAATACTATGACAGTGGAACATTATAAAAAAGTACCTTCGCCTTTAATTTATTTAACTTTTACTCTTGGCATACCCTTATTTTGAAAATCAGCAGCAACTACTTCGCATAGAGCAAGCCGCAGACCTTGCGCTTTACGAGCGAGAAAGTGGCCAACAATCGGTTGCAGCACGCAGGGCCAATGGCCAATGCTGGTACCCCATTGCTATCCGAGATACCAGTATTGGCCGGGGTGACTACCTTACAGTAACTGTTGAACGAACCACCCATCATGAAATCCCTCACCAGTTCCGCTTTGGGGGATCGGCAGCCCTCTTTTCAAACCTACAGGATGCCAAAGATCGGATAGAGGGCACAGTTTGCTATATCCAGGGTAACCAACTTAGTATAAGCCTGCGGGTGGATGAGTTTCCTGATTGGGCTAATGATGGCAAACTGGGTGTTGACCTGCTGTTTGACCATACCAGCTATAAAGAAATGGAAAATGCCCTGAAGCAGGCAAATGACCTGGTTGAGAACCCGAAAGAGGGCCATTTGGTTCAGGTACTGACCGGCTGCCAACCCACGCGATTTGAACAAAAGAATTTAGCGCCTACGGTCCCTTCCCTTAACCCCTCTCAACAAGCGGCGGTACAGCGCATCCTTGATGCCGAAGATTTAGCCATTGTACATGGCCCGCCGGGTACCGGAAAAACGACTACAATTGTCCAGGCAATCAAAGCTCTTACCCACCAGGAACATCCCGGACAGATCCTGGCAGTTG
The DNA here is from genome assembly GCA_900109895.1 of bacterium A37T11. Lineage (GTDB taxonomy): Bacteria > Bacteroidota > Bacteroidia > Sphingobacteriales > Sphingobacteriaceae > A37T11. The sequence goes on along the minus strand of FOBR01000024.1, from coordinate 49,009 downwards.
CTCCCAGCAATACAGCGGTTGACTTGCTGACCGAAAAACTCGCCGACGAAGGTTTAAGGGTGGTGCGGATTGGCAACCCGATCCGTGTATCTGCCAAGCTCATGCATCTCACACTGGATGAACAGCTAAGCGACCATCCGGAGATGAAGCTGGTTAAGCAGCTAAAGAAACAGGCCAATGATTTCAGGCAGATGGCCGGCAAATACAAACGAAACTTTGGGGCGGCGGAGCGGGAGCAGCGCAAGGCGCTGTTCAATGAAGCGCGCAAAATTATTAAGGATGCTGATAAAACAGAGCAATACCTAATGGACAGCATTCTGGATAAGGCTCAGGTCATTACGGCTACGCTAGTTGGAGCCAACCACTACACGATAAAAAACCGCAACTATAAAGCAGCCATCATTGACGAGGCGGGCCAGGCATTAGAGCCTGCCTGCTGGATACCCATCTTAAAAACTCAAAAATTGGTGCTGGCGGGTGATCACCTGCAGCTTCCCCCGACTATTAAATCAGAAAAAGCTGCCCGCGAAGGACTGAATAATACGCTGCTGGAAAAAAGTGTGTTACTGCATCCTGATGCTGTGACGCTGCTCGACGAGCAGTACCGTATGAATGAGGAAATAATGGGTTACTCGTCCCAAGTTTTTTATAAAGGCTTAGTACATGCCCACCATTCGGTGGCTACGCAGCGACTTTTTACAGACGATAGTCCTCTCCTATTTATTGATACGGCTGGCTGCGGCTATGAGGAGCAGGCTGAGGGCACCAGCATCCGCAATCCGGATGAGGCCTTGTTTGTGGTGAAACAAGTGAACAGCTTGCTGCACGAACTAGCACAACATCCCGGGCTTTCATCCCCCAGCATAGCCATCATCGCTCCTTATAAAGAGCAGGTGCTGTTATTAAAGGAGGTATTATCATCTGTGGAAGCGGATGTGCTTAGGCAGGCAGACATCGCCATCAACAGCGTGGATAGTTTTCAGGGCCAGGAGCGCGACGTGGTCTTCATCAGCATGACGCGCAGCAACCCGCAGCAATCCATCGGATTTCTGGCCGACATCCGCCGGATGAACGTTGCCATGACCCGTGCCCGTAAAAAACTGGTGGTAATAGGCGACAGCCCTACCCTGGGTAAACACCCGTTTTATTCGGGTTTTATAGAATATGCAGCTCAGTTAAATAGTTATAAAAGTGCTTGGGAAATGGGTTCTCAAGATTTAAGTTAATTTTTCATTGCTTTTTTTGCAATTATTATAATTTTACATTAACTTGCAATCGATTTTTCAGCCCGATATGCGAATTGATGAAAAAAATCTCCTTTCCAGGCTTAAAGTGGATGACGAACAAGCATTAAGTGAGCTCATCCAGCATTTTAATGTGAAATTGATACAATTAGCTAATCAATTTCTCCATAACCATCAGATTGCAGAAGAGATGGTGATGGATACATTCATTAATATTTGGGAAAACCGCCATAAGCTGCCTGAAATCAACCATATGAATTGGTATCTGCATACTATTGTCAAAAATAAATGCCTCAATCAACTGCGATCTACCAAAACAAGACCATTTGTAGATATGGATGATATAGAAGTTCAGGTGATACCAGAATGCAGCCCGGAAGATCTATTGATTTCTGCAGAAAATGTACAAAGGATCAATAGGGCCATAAATGCACTGCCTCCCAAATGCAGGCAGATATTTATACTGGTAAAAGAGGAACAACTAAAATATAGCCAGGTAGCGGAGTTATTGCAGATAAACATAAAAACTGTTGAAAATCAAATGGGTATTGCCTTAAAGAAAATATACCAGGCACTAACCAAATCCAGCTAAAATATTTTTTAAACTTCTTTGGGGGTAAATGGCCTAAAACCGTGTCTTACTATTAAAGAATACCCGATTTATTGTGAGAAAAGATAAAGAAGACAGGTTGTGGGTTTTGCTGGCAAAACAAAAAAGCGGTGAAACCAATCAATCGGAAGCGGAAGAGCTGAATGACCTGCTAAGCAGGCCTGATGCGCCAAAAATAGACTTGGATCTATTGGATAACATATGGTATATGCCCGTGCGAAAGAAACGCTTTTCCCTGTTTCCAATGGCCGCTGCAATCGTTTTGGTAGCGGGCGCTGCCCTATTCTTTTTCCTTAATAACAGAAATAACGAAATGGTCCGTTCGTTGAATTCGCTCAAGACTCAACTTATTTTGCCAGACGGCACCCATGTATGGCTTCATCAGCACAGCACCATACGTTATGATAAGAAAAATTTTGGAAAAGACGACCGCAAAGTATATATAAGCGGGGAAGCCTTTTTTGATGTACATAAGGATAAAAATGTACCAATGACCGTCTACGCTGGAAACGTAGGTATTAAGGTACTGGGAACGACATTCAACGTGAAATCATTGAATGGAAAGGGTGAAGTGGAAACTTCCCTTATCCGCGGAGCAGTGGAAGTGTATCTAACGGATAATCCTACCCGAAAGATCGCGCTATCCCCCAGCCAGAAGGTGACCACTTCGTCAGCAAAGAAAGCTTCAGAATGGACCTACCAGCTTGGTAAAGTAGCGACTAATGCGAGCACCCCCCCGCTCGAAATCCTCTGGATGAACAAACAACTAATCTTTGATAATGAGCCTTTTGAAGAGTTGGCTCCCAAATTAGAACGCTGGTTTAATGTAAAGATCTCCTTTGAGGATTATGGGGTTAAAAAACTGCGTTTTTCTGCGGTGATAGAGCAAGAGACCCTTCAGCAAACGCTGGAAGCCATGAAACTTTCTGCGCCTTTTAACTATTCTTTAACGAAGGAGCAGGGTATAGGAAAAGTTTCCATAGGGAATAAACCAAATACAAAAAATGTTGCACCATATTAATTCGATATCCAGAGAGAAAAACAAAGAAAAAACAGAGAGAAAAACAGGTAATTAAAAAAGGGGATAGCGTAAACCATCCCCCTTAAAAAGTAAATGTATATACCCTGCATCTTTGGACGGAGGAGGGTATATGATGGTCTCACCTTTCAATTTCAAAAGTATGAAAAAATTGCGTATGCGCAAATTTTTTGCCAGGGCAAAAAAATCGTTGAGGATTCTTGTTATTATGAAAATTGCTTACCTATTGACGCTTTTCAGTATCCAGGTTTATGCAGCCGCATCTTACTCGCAGGCCAGAGTAACCCTGCATCTAAAAAATGCATCGGTCAAGCAAATATTAACACAAATTTCAGAATCCACAGATTGCCGGTTTATTTATAACGACGACCTGCTGCCTATAACGGATGTGCAGGATGTAAACGTTAAAAATTACCTCGTTTCTGAACTATTAGTAAACATCCTGCAGCCAAGGGGATTGATGTACAGGCAGGTGAACGATAAACTCATGGTCATCTTACCTGATCCTGCTTCGAAACAACAAGACAGCTTAATGACAGGTAGGGTGAGCCTGCGAGACAATAACGGAAAATTATTTACATCAGCAGGGGTTTCTGTGAGAACGGTTTCACTGAAACAAGCGGTCGTAACGGATGAAAATGGGCATTTCAGTATTCGTATACCCAGGGCAACAACAGAACTGGAAATAGCCTATATGGGATATACCACTCAGCGTGTAACGATTAGCAGTCAACGTACACTGGAAGTAGTGCTTGAACCTTATGCCGAACAATTGGAAGACGTGGTGATCACAGCACTGGGCATCCCGCGCGAAAAGCGAAGCCTTACGTATGCCACTCAGACCTTAAAAGGGGGAACCCTGAGCGATGCACGCGAAACCAATGTGACCAGTGCCCTAAACGGACGTGTGGCCGGACTGACCATCAATAAAACGAATTCAGGACCGGGCAGCTCTAACCGGATTGTTTTTAGGGGAAACCGGTCTATTACTGGCAACAACCAACCGCTGATTGTGGTAGATGGAGTTCGTATAGACAATACGCCCAAGGCATTGGCCGACGTTACCTTATTTGGGGCTAGGGACAATGGGGATGGGATATCCAACATAAATGCTGAAGATATTGAGTCAATGAACGTGCTGACCGGTCCTTCAGCTGCTGCATTATATGGATCTGATGCTTCCAATGGAGCGATCATCATTACAACGAAAAGTGGCAGGAAAGATCGTCGGGTTGGAATAGGATTATCATCCTCTTATATGCTGGAGAATCCGATGATTTACCCCAAATTCCAAAACACGTATGGACAAGGAGAAGGTGGCCTCTATTCTGCTGAAAGTGACCAGAGCTGGGGGCCTGCCATGGATGGTCAAATGCTCGATTCATGGACAGGCAAATCAGAGGCTTTTACTCCGCAACCAAACAATTTCAGGGATTTTTTCAGAATCGGCGGGGAGGCCATTAATACCTTGACACTATCGGCAGGAAATGAGCTTTCCCAAACGTATCTCTCATACACCAATACGTATAGCAAAGGGATCATCCCTGGAAATGATTTCAAACGGAATAATATTAATCTCCGACAAACGACAATGATCGGCAGCAAACTGACTGCAGATGCCAAGATCAACTACATCAATGAACATGTGATCAATCGGCAACCCACCGGAGAAGCAAACAGGGCTGTTTCAACCTTGTTTCGTGTGCCGCGCAATATCCGGCTGGATGATATGAAAGATTTTGAAACCTTAAATGAGGATGGCACTCTCACCCAAAACTACTGGAAGCCTGGTTCTCCCAGCATGCAAAACCCGTACTGGAGTATCAACCGTAATTTATATGACCGGCTAAGGAACCGGCTGATCGGATTAATTTCGTTAAAATATGACATCACTCACAACATGTATGTGCAATACCGGAGCAGCCTGGATTACTATACAGACCAAACGGAAGAGCGCGACTATAATGACACGTATTGGCTCGAGACACCAGGAAAAGGTGATTTTATAACGGGTAAGGAATCTACACGACAGTTTAATAACGATCTATTATATCACTACTCAACCGATCTTAGTGAAGATTTGCACATGAGCATCAATGCTGGGGCCAGCTTAGAGCAATTTAAGTTTGAGGGAACCTATACCGACAATCAAGGACTGAGTGTTCCCAATTTATTTTCACTAGGGAATGCCTTGTCGCAAGTGGCTTCTTCATCCCTTCAAAAAATAGAAAAGCAATCGGTATATGCTTCCGCTAACCTGGGCTATCGGGATTTTATTTACTTGGACGTCAGCGCTAGGAATGACTGGAATTCTACCTTACCAGCCGGAAACAGGTCTTATTTCTTCCCTTCATTTGGCGCCAACGTACTTTGGAATAGCTTGCTAAAACTCCCAGCGTCAATAAATATGCTGAAAACACGGTTTTCATATGCCTATGTGGGTAATGGCACCCAGTTTAATAACCTAAAACCATCCTACGAAATTGTGCCAGGCGGTTATTCTGGTTTTTTGTTGATAGACCGCACCTTATATAATAACGACTTAAAGCCAGAACAAACGAAGTCTATCGAAGGGGGCATCGACTTGGGTTTATGGCAAAACCGACTTTCGGTATCGGCTACGTTGTATAAGTCAAATACCATTAACCAAATTCTCACCATCGATCTGCCCAACCCTTCCGGATATGCTTCCAGAATCATTAATGCGGGTAATATACAGAATAAAGGCGTTGAAATACAGGTCAACGCGGTACCAGTGCAGGCCACTGATTTTAAATGGGATCTAATTGGTCAATTCGGAAGCAACAAAAACAAAGTACTAAAATTGGATTCCCTTCAAAAGAAACCATACCTCTCCTCTCCAGACCGCATCGCTGTCATCGTGGCCGAGGAGGGTGGCGGTTTTGGAGACATTTATACCAGAGGGTTCCAACGAAATGAGGCCGGGCAGATACTGGTCGGGGCTAATGGCCTGCCGTTAATTACCGATAAGGATTTTTACGCCGGTAATTACAACCCTTCGTGGACAGCGGGCATTTCAAACACGTTTTCTTACAAAGACCTCAGTTTGTCATTTTTGATCGATATGCGCAAAGGGGGCACCATTGTGTCGCACACGCAGGCACTAATGGCTGGAGCTGGGGTTGCTGAACAGACTGTCAAAAGTCGTGGAGAAACCTTTGTTATACCCAATTCGGTATATGAGGATGGTACGACCAATGTAACGGGCATCACGCCCGAGAATTACTGGTCTTATGTAGGTGGGGCCAGTGATCCAGTGGGTGAATTGTTTATCTATGATGGCACCAACATCCGGATGCGTGAAATTTCACTAACGTATAGCCTGCCTACAAAGTGGTTTATAGGTACAGTTATTAAGCACGCTTCGTTGTCGCTCATAGGAAGAAATCTTTTTTTCTTCCATAATGACGCAGATGGTTTTGATCCGGAGTCTGCATTGGGAACGGGAAATAACCAGGGGATTGAATATACCTCCATGCCGTCCACCCGAAATTATGGTATTCATTTAAAAGTAGATTTTTAACCCTTTGACAGGAAGATCATGAAAAAGAACGTATGTACCTTACTAATAATAGCCTGTTTAATGGCCGGGTGTACCAAAAATTTTGACAACACCAATACAGACCCTACTAAACTTAGTGAAATGACCTCCGCTACTGTTGGCAACGCGTTTGCGTTGACCATATACCGTGGGCTTTATGGCGACCCTGGTTTATATCAACTGGCACGCAACCTTTTTGCTGACTATTACAGCCAGCTTTTTGCAGTCAGGGATGCCGGCATTCGCTCAGACCGTTACGTCATCGTACAGGATTGGATTATATCTCAATGGAACTGCATGTATACGGTAACCTGGCCTACGCTGAAACAAATATTGGAATTAACCGCCAAGACGGATACGGAAGCCAATGCCCTGGCCAAAATTTGGAAGGTTTTTGTATTTCATTCTAATACTGATTTCTATGGACCCATTCCTTATTCGCAAGCCGGCAAAGGGGAAGTATCGATACCCTATGACAGTCAGCACGATATTTATTACGATTTTTTCACCCTTCTGGACGAAGCCACGGCCAGTTTGGCTGCGGCAGACCAGACGAAAAAACCCTTTGGCGATAACGATCTCATCTTTCATGGTGATATAGGCCAATGGCGCCGTTTTGCCAATTCTTTGCGCCTCAGGTTGGCGCTACGCATTTCAAAAATAGACCCGCAAAAAGCAAAGGAAGAGGCTGAGAAAGCGGTAGCAGCAGGCGTGATGGTAACCAATCTGCACAGTGCTTTTATGAAGGTTAACGCCAATACTGTCAATGGGCTAAATGTTATAACGGACTGGGGAGAGGGTTTCGTAATGAGTGCAACGATGGAGAGCTATTTAAGAGGCTTTAAGGATCCACGGATGCCTGTTTATTTTAGCCCGGGTCGTGTAAGTGGAGTGTATAGGGGTATTCGCAATGGATTGACGGCCGAACAAATGAATAGCAGCCCATTGAATGCTGCTGGGGCGGCCTCCAACTTAGGGCCCCGGTTTTTGGCAGATCAGCAAACTACTAATCCGTTATTTGTAATGTATGCGGCCGAAAGTTTCTTCTTGCGGGCAGAAGGTGCTGTTAACGGCTGGAACATGGGCGGTACAGCCGAAGATCTGTACCGGCAGGGCATCCAGACCTCCATGGAGCAATGGGGCATTACCGACCAGTCAAAGATTGATGCTTATATAAATGGAACAAGCAAGCCAATTGCGCTCAGTGATTACCTGAAATCTCCGGCCGTGAGTGATATCCCTGTAAAATTTGCAGCTATAGAAGAACAGCAACGTCAGCAAATTGGCACCCAAAAGTGGCTGTCCATCTATCCGGACGGCATAGAAGCATGGGCAGAAGTGAGGCGTACGGGTTACCCCAAGCTGTATCCTGTAGTTAATTCTGACAATCCGGATATTGCTGCCACGGAGCTCATCAGGCGTTTTCCTTACCTGGACTACGAAAAGCAAACCAATGCACTGGCGGAACAAAAAGGTGTGGAACTGCTTGGCGGCCCTGACAAACCAACTACCAGGCTATGGTGGAATCCTTAAGTAATAACTACAAAAGGGACATCATGACTACTAAAAAACTATTGGTCGTTTTTTTTCTTCTTGCGGGATGCGATCAGCTTTGTGCCCAGCAGGAACGCCTGATCATTCCGGAACCAGCCGTATATCAAAAACAAGCGGGTGCTTTTGTATTTACAAAAGATACCCGACTTATCGAGCGTGTAAGTAATGTTGTTGTCCACCAGGCTGTGCTTCATTTTATAGAAGCTTTTCAACAAACAAGTGGCTTTGACCTGGATACGGTTAGTCAACAGAGCCGGGAGCGCGGAGGGACGTTGTGGATTGATATGGACCAGCATGGGACCATTCCTCCTGAGGGGTATTCGCTGGATATACAACAGGATAAGATAAAAATAAATGCTGCTTCCCCGGCGAGGGTCTTCTATGCGTTACAAACGCTTACGCAATTATTACCATTAACTCCTGACTGGCGGGTACCGTGTGGCTATATTCTTGATTTTCCTCAATATGGGTATCGAGGCATGCATTTAGATGTGAGCCGTCATTTTTTTGACGTGGCTTTCATTAAGCGATATCTGGATTTTTTGGCCAGGTATAAGCTAAATGTCTTTCATTGGCATCTGACAGACAGCCACGGATGGCGCATGCAAATAGACAAATATCCAAAACTTACCAGTGTAGGTGGTTGGCGGGCAGACAGAAGCGGTATTGATTTTACGGTAGCCCCCCCTACTGATCCTAAAGAGCCTGCTACCTATGGTGGTTTTTACACAAAAGAGGATATACGGGAGGTTATCCAATATGCTGCAGAACGCTTTATTACGGTTATTCCTGAAATTGAGATGCCTGGGCACTGCACGGCGGCATTAGTTGCCTACCCGCAGTTTGCCTGTCCCGGCGGACCTCCCTTGAAAATCCCCTGTGGGTATCCTGGCGACCTGCAGCATAATTTTTGCGTAGGCAACGACTCAACCCTGCTATTTCTGGAGGACATACTAAAGGAGGTCATGGAGTTGTTCCCTTCCAAATACATTCACATCGGGGGCGATGAGGTGAGAAAAGAACCCTGGGAACATTGCCCCTTGTGCCAGAAGCGCATTGCTACCGAAAAATTGGGCAATGAAAAAGGATTGCAGGCCTGGTTTACCCATCAGATTGACCAATTTGTGACGGCTCATGGGAAACAGCTGATTGGTTGGGACGAGATTCTCGAAGCGGGCATCTCCCCCAATGCCACGGTCATGTCCTGGCGCGGAAAGGAAGGTGGTTTAGCCGCGGCGGCTAAAGGGCATCAAGTAGTCATGGCCCCTTACCGCCACTGCTACTTTGACCTTTACCAATCGGATGCAGCCTTAGAGCCTTTTTACACCTATGCTCCTGTTTGGCTGGACGCTGTGTATGCCTTTGAACCGGTGGATAGCAGTTTAAACCAACAAGCAGCTTCCTATATTTTGGGAGGACAGGCCTGCCTGTGGACCGAAAACATTGCAAGCACGTCTCATGCGGAATATATGTTATTGCCCCGTTTGCTAGCACTTTCTGAAGCTTTATGGACTCCTACAGGCAAAAAGAATTACACCCGTTTTATATCAGCGGTAGAACAGCAGTTTGGATGGTTTGACAAATTGGGCATCAACTATTCAAAAAGTCTGTATAATGTTCACCTCAGTGCTGCTTATGACAATGTAGCCGGCACTGTAAATGTAACGATGACCAACCAGGCTAAGCGGGACGAAATTCGGTATAGTCTTGACGGCACCATACCCAACAGCCAATCGTTATTATACAAGGGCCCCATCAAACTTACCCAACCTGCCCGCATTCGTGTAGCCACATTCCGGAATGAAGTTTTGTTGGGAAAAGAAACCAAAGATACCATCTACCACCACATAGCCATGGGGAAAACCATTCGCAATGATGCAGGTCTTTTGTCAGAAATTACTAACAAATTATGTGATGGTATTGCGGGAAGCATAGAGCCTTATGACGGGCGGTGGGTTGCTATGCCCGATAGTTCGGTTAGTTTGCTGATTGATCTTGGCAGTTTAAAACCTATCAGTAAGGTCTCATTGTGCATGATGGTAGATCAAGTGGGCAATATTAGCCTGCCCGAACATATAGAAATTGGGATATCTACAGACTCAACGCACTATGAAACTTTACTGAATAAAAATTTCCCAAAAAAAAGGTTAAATCCGCTCAGGCATATGGAACATATCCATACCGGCACTCATAGTGGCCAGGCAAGGTATGTATGCATCCATTTTATTCCAAACGTTAAAACAGAAGAAGTAAAAAAACAATTTTTTGTGGATGAGATAACTGTTAACTAGCCTCCGCATAAAAACTCATTAAAATATGAAGAAAATTGGTCTTGCTGCTATTTGCCTGCTACTATTCGTTCACAAAAACTTTGCTCAGGATATGCCTTTGCAAGGAAACCTAAAAGAGTTATTTGCTGGTCCAACCCATCTGGCTGACTATGAAAATTGGCTGAACCGCATGAAGCATTGGAGATCCGAAGAAAGAAAAAAACTGGAATATACAGATACTGAATATTTACGGCCTGAGCTAAGCTGGGTAAAAACGGCCTTTATCTATGCGCAGGTAATGGCTCACGACCGGTATCTGTATGATCCGGTAGCTGGATCATATACGGTAGACCGGTATTTGAATGATGTAAAAAACAGGTATGGTGGGCTGGATGCGGTAATGGTTTGGCCAACATATCCTAATATGGGAATAGATGATCGCAATCAATATGATCTGGTGGCGGCTATGCCCGGAGGTTTGGAGGGGGTCCGACAAATGGTTCAAGATTTTAAAAAGAGAGGTGTACGCGTTTTTTTTCCAATTATGTTTTGGGATACGGGTACGAGACCCATTGCGCAAGCTATGCCGGAAGCGTTGGTAGCAGAAATGAAAACAATTGGGGCTGATGGTTTGAACGGAGACACTATGCTTGGTGTCACTGAAAATTTTAAAAATGCTTACGACAGTCTCGGTTACCCTGTGGCTTTACAGCCTGAAAATAATATAAGTGACCTAAAGATGGTTGCGTGGAATCATTTAAGTTGGGGTTATTTCTGGAATTACGCATATAAGCCGGGAGTGAGCATCTATAAATGGATGGAGCCTCGCCATCAAGTACATGTGACCAACCGGTGGGCCGTCAATAAAACAGACGACCTTCAATATGCCTTCTTTAACGGTGTTGGGTACAATACTTGGGAAAATATTTGGGGAATATGGAACCAGATTCCTGACCGATATGCGGCCATCATTAAAAGGATGGTAGCTATATACCGGGCATTTCCCCAGGTTTGGAGCAGTTCATCTTGGACTCCCTTTTTTCCCACTGTACAAGAGGGTATATTTGCCACCGCATTTCCTGCCAGTCAACTAACGGTATATACGCTGGTAAACCGCGACAGTTTAAATAAATTTGGCAAACAGTTGATTTTGCCGTACCAAAAGGGGATGTCCTATTATGATTTGTGGAATGGCTCCAAACTGACTCCATATAAAAAGGGGAATAAGGTTTTATTAGGATTTCCTATTGTGGGGAATGGGTTTGGAGCGGTATTATCGATCCCGTCCCGAAACGTAAATGACAGTATAAGGGCGGTTTTAACTCAGCTACAGATATTATCAAAAATCTCAATTAATAGCCTTTCTGCATCTTCTTTGCCGCTAAGCCAGCACCTGATAGACATTCCTAAAACAGCATCCAAAAAACAGGTTCCTGAGGGAATGGTACTCATCCCAGCAGTAAAAGGTTATAACTTTGAGTCAAAAGGCATCATGATAGAAGGCGATGAGCTTCCTGAATCTGTCGGCATACAGCATCCTTGGGAAAAACATCCTGCCCGATCACAAAAGCATGTGATGGACATTGATTCATTTTATATGGACCAATTTCCGGTGACAAACAGACAGTTTAAAGAATTCATGGATTCCAGCCATTATCAACCAAAAGATACCATTAATTTTTTATCAGACTGGAAAAATGAGAGCTTCCCCGATGGTTGGGAAGAAAAGCCTGTTACTTGGGTTTCCCTGGAAGATGCCAGGGCCTATGCCGCTTGGGCTGGTAAGAGGTTGCCTCATGAATGGGAATGGCAATATACTGCTCAGAACCATGAGGTGATGGACATGACTGGTAAGGTTTGGCAATGGACGGACGAATACCAGGATGAACACACCCGTGCAGCTATTTTAAAGGGTGGTAGCAGTTATGTAGCAAAAGGCTCCAAGTGGTACTTTCCGCAGGTACATGACCTTAATGAATATGGGAAATATCTGTTAATGTCTCCGGGCATAGACAGGGCGGGTACGATAGGTTTCAGGTGTGTGGCTGATCGCTAATCACGTTTAACCAAAACTGGTCAAAAACCGGTGTACCGCTATTACTATTGCAGGATACGTACTAAAATCGTACCTTTATCACGCAAAAATAGATCAATAGATGGCTAGTTTTCTGGAAATAGACCTGCATTTAAAGGCTTTTCACCCTAATACGGCCGGACTCAATGCGGAAGAAATGGTGGATCTGAGCATCCGGCATATGCGCAAAGAATTGGACAAAGCTATGGATAAGGGAATAAAAGAAATCCGTTTTATACACGGCCATGGCAAAGGCACTTTAAAGGAACGGGTATACCACGAACTACGTGTTTACGAACGAAAAGGCCTCATTTCGTCCTTTGAACCTTCTTTTTTTAATCCAGCGGTGGTGGTAGTTATTATTCAGTTCTGAGTTACGCTCACCACCGCACGGATATCTTCGGTAACCGGTCTTTGCATTCTGGGCATATACCCCGATATCGATGTAGGCTTTTACCGGTGCGGGCTTCTCGTTTCCGAGTTCCAATTACTTCCAGTATATTTGTATCTTATAAAATCACAAAAATGAAATTTACGTTAGGATTTAGCCCTTGCCCCAATGACACATTTATTTTTGATGCCTTGGTCAATGGCGATATAGATACCGGAGTGTTTGAATTTGATGTAGTGATGGAAGACGTGCAAACGCTGAACAATTGGGCAAAGTACGGAAAACTGGACTTTTCAAAGATCAGCTACGGAGCTTTGCCGCTGCTTAGCAAAGAATATTCGGTGCTAAACAGTGGCGGGGCTCTCGGGATTGGCGTAGGTCCCCTGCTTATTGGTTTACAACCCGAAGAAATTGAAAATGTCTCCGAAATGACCATCGCCATCCCAGGCGAAAATACCACCGCCCATATGCTTTTTTCTTTGGCCTTCCCAAAAGCCAAAAAAAAGGTATTCAAAGTTTTTAACGAAATTGAGGATTTTGTTAAACAAGGAAAGGGCCTTGGCGTGATCATACACGAGGGCCGCTTTACTTATCAAAAAAAAGGACTGGTAAAATTGATGGATTTGGGAGATTACTGGGAAAAAACAACCGGGGCCCCCATTCCACTTGGCGGCATCATCGGAAAACGCAGCCTGGGAGCAGAAGTATTGGATAAAATTGATTCCCTGATACGCCAAAGTGTTGATTACTCCTTTGCCCACCATAAAGACCACCTGACCGATTTTGTCAAAAATAACGCGCAGGAAATGGAAGAATCGGTCATGTACCAGCACATTAATTTATATGTCAATGAATATTCGCGCGCTTTAGGAACAAAAGGATACAAAGCGGTGGACACCATGCTTGATGTTTACCAGAAAGTCTATCCGGAAAGCTACATTAGCCATGAAGATATTTTTGTTCATTAAAGGGTAGTTGTGCAACTTAAATAATATGCTTTCTCAACAAGATATACTGATCCGCATCGTAGTGGCAGCACTGCTAGGCGCTACCGTAGGCCTGGAACGTGAACGTAAAAATTGGACTGCCGGCATGCGAACGCACATGATGGTTTGCGTCGGATCTTCCCTATTTATGATGGTTTCTGCCTTTGGCTTTTCGGATATTCTGGGCTCCGATCATGTGAGCCTGGACCCTTCGCGCGTAGCTGCCCAGGTGGTGAGCGGTATTGGTTTCATAGGGGCAGGTACCATTGTATTTTTAAGGCAGGGCATCATCCGCGGACTGACGACCGCATCGGGCATGTGGACCGTGGCGGCCATCGGCCTGGCTACGGGTGGCGGCATGTATTTTGCCGCCGTGGTGACCACGGTGGTTGCGCTCACCATTCTTTACGCGGTACAACCGCTTGAAGCAGTTATCGCCAGGCGATACGTAAAACGCACGTTATTTATCTCCTTAAAGGCCGATACCGACGCGGCGGAAATTGTGCGGGAGGTGTCTGCCATGGAAAAAGTAAACATCAGCGGATTTCAACTTAGTAAGAATGACACCAGCTGGTCATTGGAACTAAAATTTACAGACCTTAAGCCAGAAACCGTGCTGGAGATTACCCATGCCATGCAAAGTAACCCCCAGCTTAAAGAACTGTATTGGGGGAAATAAGCATTATTGGCGCCTTATAGACTGGGCGGCGCTTTTGGAACCTTCGGTAATACCGGTTTTGACAGCTACGGCGTATTCATATAAGGTACCTTTCTGGCTTTTTTTATCAATAAAGGTATTGGTAGCATCGCCACTTCCAAGGCTGACAAATTCTTTCTCACCTACCTGACGGCGATAAACGACGTATTGACGGCTTGTTTTTCCATAATCTTGTGGCCAGGATATTTCAATACCTTCAGTTAGATTTCGAACGTAGATAGATGCCGGCGGCAGGTTGGCACTATCGTCAGGACCGATTGATGTGAGTGGCGAAAGGATGCTTTGATTGCCCCACGTATCGGCAGAAGAAACGGCATAGGTATAGCTGCTGTCTGCAAAGGCGGTACTGTCTGTATAAAAAGGCAAACGTACCAAAGATGCTTTATTAAGAGTTTTATAGGATGAATCGCTGCTGGAACGTCTATAAAGAATATATCCCTGCACATTGTTGTCACGATCACTGGTTTGTTCCCATTGCAAGGCGACGCCATCAACCGTGCGTTTGGATTGTATACCGCCCGGAGCACTAAGGACCACTGGTTGGCGTAAGGTAACGGATGCGATTTCGGAGGTATCGCTCATAGCTTGGCTGAGGTTCATCACCTGAACAGCATACTGAAGTTGGCCTGAAAAGCCCGGAGAAAAGGTACTGTCTATATATACGGTATCTTTAACTGGGCGGGATACGATCTCCAGATTGCTGGCACTGGTTCCCCGCAATACAAAATAGCCAAACAGGTTGAGCTCATCACCATGTTGCCAATTTATTTTCACGCCGCCTTGTGTTGCTTCGACACGCACTTCGCGGGGGGCGACGGGCCGAGTGGCATTTTCACCTTCACTTTTGTGGCCACTTGCTTCGGCGAACATTAAAGGGTCTCGCCCGGGAAGGTTATAAATAAGCGGCCTTACCTTATAGTAATAGGAGGATGCGGCGATCACTTTTTCATCCAGGTAAGCGGTATCTGTAGCGGGTATAGTATCTACCACGACATAGTCTGACCCTGGTTGCCGCGATTTGAGGATTTGTATGCCCGTATATATAGCCTGCCTAGGAAGTGGATCCCAGGTGAGCAAAAGACCGGTTGTGCTGTCTGCTACTTGCAGGTTCTGAATACTACTTAACTTTGACACATCGATGGCCAGCGCACTCAGTGTATCTGATACCGGCCCCAGGTTTCCGGCTAAATCTTCCAACTGCATATAATAAGAAAGCTGCACGCCTGGTTCTACCTGTTCACTGAAAGATACGTAACTGCTGTCAGAAGTCGTATTAGAAAGAATGAACAATTTTTGCACCTGCTCAAAAGATCCGCGGCTGGTAGTTCGCCGGTAAATATTGGCAAACAACGGCATGCCCCCACTGCCATTATCTGTTGGATTGGCCCATTTAACCATGGCCGAACTGTCTGTCACCAGAAAAGAATGAACGCGATACCGTTCAGGATAAACGGGCAGCTTTCCCGCTATACGAGCTGTTCCGCTTTTAATGACTGCCCCTTCATCAGCCACCTGATCCACGCGATAAAGCGAAGTGACTGCGGGGTTACGATCATGGTCAAGGTACACCATGCCAAAAGCTTCAAGCAGGCCGGGCGACAGGAGGGTCAATCCCAGGGTGTCTGGGCCTTTTTGTAATAGTAACCGATAAGCCTCATCCAGATTCTTTACCTGCAAACGGTTCAATACGTCAGCCGTAAGGCTTTCTCCCAGCCTCTTTTTAAGTCCTTCGGCCGAACCTGGAAAGGAAACACTACCCACCTTTTTTTCTTTGCCCTGGTCACCATCTGCGCGGAAAATATCAAAATGCTCGCCGGCTTTGGGAAATGCGGGCGGCCCGGCTTTATCAGATGTTTCTGCAATACTCTGCAACAGGAGCATCGTATAGTGGGGTCCGGGCAGGATACGCTGGCCAGGTTGCTCCTGCGCCTTGCACTGACCTGTGATGATAAAGCCTATGAGGGCTATAAAAAACAATCTTCTCATTTTTGTTTTCATAAATTAATTTGAACAACCATTATTCGCGCTGCTGGAACCTAGCCCAACACCAAAGTGTACTCCTTGGACTGTACTGACATCAACAGAAGCATGTGCTCCGATACAGATACGACCTCCACAGGGAAATATCCACTTCCATCCAATACTATTGCAATCTGCATGGCATCCGATTTGTCCTTCGAATGAGCCTGCCGCACTTCCGTTCAGAAACCAGCCTTTCGTGTTGCTGTTACCTCCTGTAAAGGAATAGCATGTGCTGAATTCTGCCCCAATGCATCCCGGCCCTATACACCCTTCTGCTCCGGCAGTGAGCCCGCCTGCTAGCCGGAATCGGTAATCATTGGCTGCAAAATTTAACAACAACATAACGTCTGAATAGGAATAAAACCAGGCTTTTCCGCTTACTATTTTCAGATCAATGCTGGCAGCCCTTTCTTTTGGCATACCTAAACTAGTTATGGAATGCAGGTAAACACCCGAAAATTTATATTGCTGGCCCTGCTGGTAAAGGTCGTTGTCCAAATGAGCAAAGAATGGTGCAATATCGTCATTCCGGTATTTTGGGTTGTCAATGTTGATACCTAGCGCATACTCGCCGTAACTATGGAAGAAGCCAAATAAATTAACGTCTATATTAGATCCAAGGAAAATATAGCTTTCCTGAGGATCCCATTTTATGCGCAATAGTCCGTTCACCTTTGCCGTAGCCACTCCTTTTAAGGGGTCTATTTGTGCGTTAACGCCGATGCTGAAAAATTTTCCGGGTACATTAAGCTCTATCCGCGCGTTCGCCAGCGCAAAGGCATTGGCTATCTTGATGCCAACCTCTCCCACAATAACCGGCCCGTCTGTAACCGTAAGGCTAATGGGATCAAGGCTGACCACAGTACTAAAACCAGTAATGGAAGCCCCACCATTAATGTTGATCATAAATTTGCCGTTGCCGCTGTTGTAGCTAAATCCACCGCCAATTTTAGTAATTGTCACGATACCGATGGGTATGACAACCCCGGCTTTGAAACTGGCCCCAATGTCTACCCCTCCGGATACTTTATAATAATGAAAGTCTACATCTGCACTAAAAGGTATACCTGGAATGCCTAATTTCCCACCACCTTCAAAACCATTTTCCTTAAGTCCTACACTTACACCTACTTTCATAACGGCCACTTCCAGTTCACCACTGATGGTCACTACAGAAAATTCAGCCCCTCCATTGGCCGCTGCCTTAAACCGGATGTCGGCCACATTAAATTTGAGGCCTGGTAGCGTAACTACAAATTCTCCCTGAACGCTGATGAAGGGCACTTGTCCGGAAAGGGTGCTCACGGTGAGATTAGCAATCTTGAACTTGGCGAACGACAGGTCTGCACTATAGTTAATGGGAGCCTCAATGAGAAACCGCCCGTCTGTCTGCAGCTGGAACGACGGTATCTTAATTTCCTTAGTGATTAGTTTATCAAATTTTATATTGGCACTTCCGGCCAGGCTGTATACCTGGGTGTTGCCAACCCGGCCAAAACTGAGGGGCGTATTACCAGTAGTGAGCTTTACAATATTGTATACATTAATGCCTTCGCCTGGAAAACTGAACTGACCCCCATACAAGGCATCGATGCCCAGGCTAAGATTGCTGAAATCTACATTGGACTCACCCGACTGCGGTATGGTCACTTTAAATTTACCGCCAAGTTTGAATCCGTTTTCATTGAAAAGTACATTGGTTAACGCAGCAGACCAATTGCCTATGCCGATAGACGGCAGGTTGTCGTTTTTTATCTGGATGGTTTGTATGCGCAAGTCTTTACTGATGCTGAAGGTTTCAATGGTGATATCGGCCGATGAAATGGGGCCCAGTGCGGGTGTATGGATGGTTCCTGCCAGGCTAAGCCCTGTGTTGCTTATGCGTGATTTATCCAGGTCAACGCTCAGTAAAAAGCCGTATAGTTTCATGCTGACATCATTGGACCCCAATTTAGACAGCTTTAGGCTAATTTCAGTCGCCCCTGTGCTGCCAGCCTCCCGAAAAACTTCGATATCTTCGGCACCTGCCCCGTTAGCGAGAGCTATATAAATGGGGTTGTCTGTGGGGAAGGAGAAACCGCGGCTGCCCTGCATCTGATCAACAGCCAGTTGCAGTTGACCACTGATACTGCCCTTACCGGCTGCATTTTTCTTGACGACGATCTGTGGATCGCCCTTGAAGGTGACTGGAAGAAAGCCGAAAAGCTTAAGCGATAAAGAGGTAGCATCCGTGGCCACCTGATTTCCCTGCGGGATGGCGTTACCGTCTGCATCAAAATTTACGTAGATATTTGCAAACGACAGGCTTTGATCTGCCACGTTACCAACCATATCGGATGCGGGTGTCAAATGCACAAACCGTCCGCTCCATTGCTCTCCATTGCCGTCAGGCAAGGCTTTATCAAGCTCAATATCAAATCCTAATAGCGTAGAAATATTCTTGTTCCCTCCACCTTCGAGGTCAAAATCAAGCAAAAGGTCAGCACCTTGTACAGTTTTGTTCTGCTGCTTACTGAAGAATCCTGTTTTTGCTGCCCGGATGGTTTGCTCTCCGGCGGGAAGAAAGATTTCATAAGAGCCGTCGTCGCCGGTGACAGCCGATAAATAGGGCCGGCCTTCGATGTTAATATTGGCTCCCGCAAGCGGCTGGCCTTCTCCTTTTACCTGGCCATGTACACGGGTGCCTTTCTCAAGGTACAGAAGCACTTCTGTCTGCTCTCCGGTTTCCATGATCTGTACGGTTTGCTGCAAACTGACGTATCCTTGCCCTACGGGCGTACGCACTGTAACGGTTGCCTGCCCTCCAAACCCTTCGTACAGCCATTGCCCTGCGGCGTCTGTGACATGGGTTGTATCAAACAATTGGATTTCTGCTCCTTCTATGCGATGGGTGGTGTTTTTTTCCATGATGGTAAAGCTTACCTTACCTTGGCGTGGAAGCAGCGGCCCTACATCACCCAGATCAACCGAGTTGGTTTGGGCGAAGGCCAATGTATTGGCATGGAACGTTTGCGTGATCTGTGCGGCAAAGACCGTGGTGAGTGGTATGGGTATGGTATTTTCCAAACCAGTTTCACCTGGGGCCGACGGCCCGCGCATACCTCCGGGAAGCTGAGGCGCCTGGATGCCTCCATCGGCAATGAGTGGTGAGCTGCCGGCATTGCCAAACATGGCGGGTGAAAAGCTGTATCCAGCGTTTACGGCCTGTTGCACGGTATTGGTGTGCTGCATGCTCATTACCCATTCGCCCGGATACTGCAAGTTCATCACTTCCTCACCGGGATTTACCGGATTCTTTTGTGTCCATTTCTTTCCTTTTTCTGCGAGTTTGTCTTTGGTCTGTTGATCTATGGCCGGTCCACCAAGCTTCACACGCACCTCTTTGGCGATATATCCTTCTTTTTCAATGACCAATATATGGTCGCCTGCGTAATAACTGGTTTGAAAGAGGCCTGCTTCTCCTGCATCAAAATAGGTAGAACTTTCTTTAAAATGTAAGCGTGCATACGGGAGACCCTGCCCCTTGTCATCTACTACGCGCCCTACCAGGTTGAAGACTTCCGGACTAATGGAAAATGACCGGGTCTCGGTCACGCCTTTATCAGCAATGAACGTCTGCTCATTGCCGGGGACGACCTCCATGTCCTGATAGTTATAAGGCAAGCTAACAATTTTTACCGTATAACTGGCTCCTCCCTTGAGGATAGGCAGATCACCAATATAGTAGTTACCCGATGCGTCTGTTTTAACGGCATACAACCCATATTTATTCTGTATCTGGGCTTCACTCATGGTACCATCTTGTGCATATACTGACTGGAAGCTGAAGGATGGGCTTGTGTTGTTCATCACATTTGAACTTACCAGCGCCGATGCGGATGTTACGGCGAAAGGCTGCGCTACACCATTTAATGGTTTGGCGGCTGCTACATTGACCAGGTTAAACGAAGAGTTCACGGCATAGTTTGCCTTGCCAAATGAGCTGTTGCCAAGCACCGCGGAAACCATGGAAACATTGTGAGTCTGGCTGCCACCCTGTTGCAGAGGCATCATGACGACAGCTCCTGTCATAACTGGCAAGCGGTCTTCCTCATTAAACGTAACCTGCAACACCGCCCCTTCAATGGGCTGAAGGTTCTCACCGGCGCTTAATATGACCTGCCCGCTAACCGCGGGATTTTTAAGGCTGCATTGATATCCGGGCTTGGCCTGCAATATGCTGGAGGGCGCTACTTTCTGATCGATGATACGCACAGTGGTTGCTTTCTTGTTGACATTGCCGGACAATCCGTCTACTTCGACGTATAAACTGCCTTGGTAAAACAGCCGTCCCATAGCAAACTGGTATGACTTGACCGGGTTACCGCCGGCTGGCACGCTGTCTTGTGCTACAGGTATATAACGCCTGCCCTGGATACTTACGGGAATTTTGTCTTCGGCGGCTATATTGCCTTCCTGTTGCAGATAGGGGTATCGCTCAGCCTCATTCGCTTCGCGATATACCCGTATACGCATACCCGGATTCCCCAAGGCGCCCTTGTCATCGCCGGCAATCGTAACCACAGGGTTAAGGCGATAGGTTTTTGCGAGCAACGTTTGTTCGCCCAGGTCAATCTGGGTCAGGTCATTTAGTCGCTGTTCGGGCAGCTTATATTCAAAAGGCTCAAACCCATCTGCATTTACGGTAACAAGGACGTTTTTATAAGGACTTTTGCCTTGATATTGCGGGTTGACCAACTGAAAGGTAAAATTGCCTTCCGCATCTGTTTTTGCTGTTGCCAATACATTGGATGTCGGCTCCATACCTAAAGAAGAACTAACTGGCGCTGAAGCAGGATTATTTACGTTGTTTGCCTCAATAGAAGCAGACGCTGTCAGTTCTTTTTTTTGATTAGGGACTTGCTGACCGATCAGCAAGTTTTCCAAGCTACCAGAGGTCCGCAAACCAGCGTTCTGAATATCCTGTTCCCGGATCACTGTCGTCTTGCCAGGCGCACCAATCGGTGAGGGTAAGTTTAAAGAGGGTATACCTGACTCTTCACCGCGAATGGTCACGGTGATATTGGCCAGCGGATAACGCTGTGTGCCTGTATCGACTTTTACCGTCGTATAGCTTATGTCTAAAGACGATGCGCCGGATGTACTAATCACACCCGAAGGACTGACAGACTGGTTTACGGGAACCTTTACAGGGATACTTCCTGTGAACATAGCAAACACCGTCGATACATTTAATGTAGGATCTGCCTGCGCTAAAGCTACGCTTTTCGCTGCCTGGAGGGGATTTTGACCTAGATAGTAACTCGCTGGAGTGCCTCCAGGAATGTTCATGTAGTGGATGTTCGTTTGGCCACCGCTTTTTACCAAAGCTTGGGCGCCTTGTATAGGAGTGACCGCGGGGCTCATTTGCTGCATTCCCTGCGAGGCTGCAGCAAATTGCAACGTCGGATTTTGCCGATAGTTTTGCTCCGAAGCTTTGAAAGCCCAGGAGAGTTTTCCGGTGATTTTATTGGTTGTATATTGCTTAGTGGTTTCTTCATTTTTCTTTGGAGCCTTTTTGTTATCAACCTCTCCAGCTATGGCAGTGCCAGAGGCTGTTGTACTATAGGTAAAAGTATATACTTCACTCTTCCCCCCATTACGATAAGTAACGCTATTAAAAGGGTCATCGGCTTGTACCATCAGTGCGTATTGACGACCGGGAGTGAGTTGCGGGTCGGCTGGGCCATACAAAAGGGTATTGCCTTGAACGGTACGTTCAAAGAAAGGTGGCGTTGTGGCCGACTGCATGGCATCGTTCGGGTTACGCGGTGTAAGCATTTCCACAATACGCACATGGTATTGGGTGGCTGGTGAGGCACCCGGTGGGGTGCTCCAGGTAATTGGGAAGGCCTGTGGCCCCAGGCTGCTCAACTCCTGCTCATTGGCCGGTGAGATGATGGTCGGCGGCTCTACGTTGCTGATGTTGAACTGGGTGCAGCCAATTGGTTCCTCGGGGCTCAAGGGCTCATGGGTGTCATAATCGAGCGCGCGCACACAAATGCTGTAAGTGCCTTCAGGCAGAATAAAACCCCTGTTTATATCTGCAGCGCTGATGCCCGTATAAGTAATGGTATTGGGATTAAACAAGCTGACAATGTCATTCGCATTGAGATTTTTGGTTTCCAGGGGTCCCAATTCAACGGGCCGGGGGCTGCGATAACTGTCCTTGACTATGGCTGAAACTCCATTGTCGCCGGTGATGCTGCCATGCAGCTGTAACTGGAGGGTATTTCGGCTAGTGTTGGTCAGCGTGAGCATCATTAGGTCTGGCCTGGAGGCATAGTCGCTTACCCGACTTAGGTAAGGGGGAACGATGCGTATCTGCACGTTTATCTGTGCCTGTGCAAGTTGCTGCATAGCCAGCAACAGCAGTAAACAAAAACCTGGAATAAATTTAAATGCGTACATGGTACAAGTTTTCATAATCAAAAATTTAATTGGTAGGCCAGCTCGCCCCGGGTTTCTGTAAATGCGGGGTTAACCCCCGTTATTGCACTGCCCGGGTTATTGTTGGTTATGTAAAAAGAGAAGCGAAGGGTCTGGATTTTATTGAACCGGTAGTTGAGATTGGCGGTGCCGTTAATGATCAGACTTTTGTTACCGGTTCCATCATCACCCTGCATCACGCTGGTGTTCAGGCCGGCCTGGAGGCTGTTGTTTTTTAGGGTGTAGTTGCCCCCCGCACTCAAACCCTGGTAGCTGTTCTTTACATCGGTGCTTTTGAGCGAGGTATAGCTAAGGTTGCCGAACAGACTGAGCCGTTTGGCCGGGATGGAGATGGTGTAGTTCAGAAAGTATTGGCCCGTGCTGATGTTGCGGCTGGCGGCCTCCGAGCCATAGTAACTATTATAGTCATCCATCGTACTGATATTGACGGAAAGCATAATCATCTGGCTGGTTTGCGTGCCCTGGATGAGGTAGCGCGGCATCAGGCTAATGACCTGAGTGGTTTGTACGATCTTGAGGGAGTCGGCAAATTTGAGCGTGTTGGGCTTTTGGTTGTTTGAGAAATTGCTGTAGTTGATGTCCAGCCCCAGCTGTTTGGTGATCTCTGCGCTCAGTACTCCTGAGCCGATGAACCGCCGGTTGGTGGCCTGCTTTTGGTTGCGCACATTGTCGTGCTGTATGCCAACACTAGCGTTCATGCGCAGCTTCCCGTTTGGAAGGCTAAAGTCGGGTGCTATGGTCCAGTTTTCTACATCATTTGAAAAGAAGTAGGAGCCCATGGTTTTAAAGTCCGGGTCGATGCGCCGGTAATTTACTTTCAGCCCGTAGGTTTTGGCTTTGTAGCCAGCAGCGGCATCTACTGCCAGAAACCATTCGGAGGTTCCGTTGATATTAAAGAATCCTTTGACGCGTTGCAATAGGTCGCTGTCAATAGAATCAAGCTTGATTGGAGAATTTATATCGCGGGTATAGATGCTGATAGCAGCGTTGCTTTCTATAAAAAAGTTTTTGATTGTCCAGCGGGTACTGTAACCCATGGAGGTGTTGGCTTCTGCCAGTACATTGGTACTGTCTGGAATGCGGATGTCCGGCCGCGAGGTACTATCATCCTTAGCCTGAAAGAAATTAAGGTCAAAGTAATTGGCCTGCGTACCGTACCCCAACTTGGCGGCATAGCCCTTGCGGCTAAAGGAGAAGGGCACTAGGGCCTGTGTGGTGGTGTCTATAACGGTGGCCCTGTTCAGCCGGCCAACTATAAAACCAACCCGTAGCTTGCCGGGGTTGAGCTCAAATCCTCCACCCAACATGGTGTGACCGGCAAGGGTGTAGGGCGAAAAGGTAACGTTGCGGTAGCCGGCATGCACCGTGATCCATTTATAAGTGGGACTTAGCCCAAACTGGTTAAATGGTTGGCGGAAGGAACGGTCGTCTTTGCTTAAGGTAAAACTAAAAGGGATGCTCCATCCATACAGGCTTACGGTAGGGCTGCCGCTTAGCAGATAGGTAAACGGCTCACGCCGAACAGCTATGCCGCTAGCGTTGTAAAAAATACCCCGCAGCTCCAAACCACCATTAAATGCTATTGGTTTTTGATTTACAAAGCTCGAAAGGTCTTGTGCGGAGGAAGGTATAATGCCGGGAATCAGGCAAACCAGTACCAAAGCTATTTTACAGGTATGTTTTGCAATATGGTTATTTTTTCTTTTCATCTACTGGCAGATCATAAAAGTGTCACATTATGAGTCCGAAAGTAGAATTTATAATTTTTAGCATTGGATGGCAATGAGCAAACCCTATGTTTTAATGAGCAAACATGGTAGATGATTGAGTGCAGTAAAGAATGTGTTACAGAATACGCAATGGCTCGCCAAGCTTTTTCATCAACGCAATATTTGATGGCGGAGCTGAGGATGTGTTCAATCAATTATAGGAGGACCAAGATCCTGATGGGCAATAGGCAAGCAATAACAATTACGATTAAATCGGATTTTCCAAAAAAAACCATCGATAGAAATTCCGGCGATTGAGTATACATTGACGTAACCAAGTGATAATTCTTCACTGAATAGAACATTTTTTGATTTGAATATAAATATCCTTAATATTGCCCTCAGATATAAATCTGATTAAAATGACCTCTACTCCCCTTCTAGCAGATGAGAACGAACTTTTATTAAAGTTACGGGCTGGTGACCAAAGGGCCTTTGGTCAAATCTATGAATATTATCGCCGGCCTTTGGGCTACCGCATTCTTCAGCTTCTTAAGTCTGAGGAACTAGCCGAGGAGGTCTTGCAGGACCTTTTCATGAAGCTTTGGGAGCAACGGGAACAAGTGGATCCTGAAAAATCTTTTAAAGCATACTTATACCGCATAGCAGAAAACCTGTGCTTTAATCTTATGGCAAGGGCAGCACGTGAAAAAGCCATCCTGTTAAATATCATGGCTGCTAATACAGAGCTTTACAGCCATGTTGAGGAACAGATTTATAAAAAAGAAAACGAAACACTTTTATACCACCTCATTGGTCAGTTGCCGAAGCAACGGCAACAGGTGTTTCTTTATTGCAAAATAGATGGTAAAACCTATCAGGAAGCGGCCCAGGCTTTTCATATATCTGTTAATACAGTAAACGACCACCTTCAAAAAGCGGGGAAGTTTTTGAAAGAACAGCTAAAAAATCATCCAGAAGCTTATTTTTCTGCATTGATTTTATTTTTTTTTCAATAATTCATATTTTTTTTCAATTCCAGCCATGACTTTTTTAAGCTTATTTGTATTATGGGGAAAGCGATGCACAATTGGAACCAAATAATGGTATAAACCACCTTTTTCAACAATACCTGAACGGCTATTGTAATGATGCTGAAATAGCCGCTCTTTACCTGTATTTTAATAATGCAGGCAATGAAGAGGAGTTAAGGGAGCTAATCTGCAAAGCGCTTGACAGCAGTAAGCCTCACGATGATACATTGGTGAAAAAAGTAGATGCTTTTACCGAACGCGTGGGCAAAAACTTGCAAAAAGCCGCCAATCGCAAAACATCAATACGTTTCTTAATTAACCCCTGGTATTTGGTAGCTGCCGCTATATTGATTGTTTCAATAGTAACAGGGCTATTTTTTTATCAAGGTCAACAGGTAAACCGGTTACCAACTACTGTCAGTTTAAACGATATCGCCCCCGGATCTAACCAAGCAATACTCACCTTGGCTGATGGTACAAAAATAAATCTTGACAGCTCCAAAGCCGGAATCCAGATAAAAGATGGCATTTTAAATTATAATGATGGGACCAAAATTGAAGCGCCAATTCATCAGTCATCCTTCACAACATATAATACCTTAACAACACCTAAAGGTGGCCAATACCATGTTGTTTTGGGAGATGGGACTAAAATATGGCTTAACTCGGCAAGTAAACTAACATATCCTAACCAATTTAATGGCGACAGTAGGGTTGTGTATTTAGAAGGTGAGGCATATTTTGAAATTAAGCAAGATAAAATGAAGCCTTTCAGGGTTCAAAGCAAAAATCAGGAGATTTTGGTTTTGGGCACTTCATTTAACCTCAGTGCCTATGGGGATGAAGCCACTATCAAAACCACCTTGGTTCAGGGTGCCATACAAGTAACTAACATCGACAAACCCACACAACCTGGAATGACAACGCAAACTTTATTATTAAGCCCCGGAGAGCAATCTCTCTTGTCTGGGGATATCTTGCAAAAAAAGAAAACCGATGTGGAAGTGGTTACTGCTTGGAAGAACGGATTCTTCCAATTTGATGGCACAGTGCCCATGGATGCATTTAACCAGTTGAGTCGATGGTATGACCTGGTTTTGGAGTTTAAGGGTAGGGTTCCTACTGTCCGCTTTTATGGTATGATCAGCAGGGATAAAAGTCTCAATGCCGTACTTGAAATCTTGAAGGAAAGTGGACTAAATTTTAAAATCGAAAAAACGAACAATAAAAACAAATTGATTGTCACAAATGAGTAACCCAATAGAGGAAAAATAAAAGTAAGTAACTATATTATGATAAACCGATTACAGCGAATTAAATGATGAGCATACAAACATAAATTTACTGAATCCATTGGCATAAAGCCAAACTAAAATCCGGATAGTGCTGGTACACCAATCCGGACAAGATGGTTGGATAATCTCATTCTTGCCTAGTCATGCGACTAAGGCTATGACCAAATTTTTAAACGATCCAAACAGGACAAATATATGGTTTTTATATTTTATGCTAATGGCAAATTACGGCCTTTAGCAATACAATTATTATTCGTGATGAAATTAACAATTTTATTAACCCTTGTGTTTTCCATACAGGTATTTGCGACAAGTATAGCGCAAAACATTACTTTAAAGGCAGAAAACACCAAACTTGGTGAGGTCATGAAAGAAATTCAGAAGCAGCAAGGATATCCTTACTTCTTTCGTGGTATGCAGATCGCGTCTATCCCCGTCACTGCCAATATCCAAAACATCAATCTGCAGCAAGCGATGGCTATTATTCTGGCTGGAAGTGGGCTGGAGTGGTCCCTCAATAATGGAACAATTGTCATTAAGCGGCATTCTGAAACCTCAAACTTTTCAACACCTGCCCAGCAACGTGTAATCTCCGGCCAAGTGACAGATGAAAATGGGAAAGCATTGGAAGGTGTCACAGTTAATGTGAAAGGTAAGAACAAAACCGTAGCTACCAATGCTGAGGGTAGATACTCAATAACTGTTTCAGAAGGAGAACATACGCTGAGTTATTCTATTTTAGGATTTGAACCGGCCGAATCAGTGATTACAGAAAATCCAACCATCAATATCAAGCTGAAATCATCGGTCAGCGGCTTGGATGAGGTAGTGGTAGTGGGCTATGGTACAAAGCGAAAAAAAGATTTGACGGGTGGTTTATCGGTGGTTGGCAAAGAACAACTGGAAATGGTATCTACCCCTAATGTGATGGACCGACTGGTTGGACAGGTTTCTGGTTTTAGCATAACAACTACCAATGCGGCTCCAGGCCAGGACCAATCTCTGCTCATAAGAGGTGAAAATTCTTTATCAGCTAACAATTCACCCTTGATTGTGCTGGATGGAATTCCATATAGCGGTTCGCTAGTTGATCTTGATCCAAATAACATTGACAATCTAACTATTTTAAAAGACGCTTCTGCCGTGGCAATTTACGGCTCACGTGGATCAAACGGAGTTATTCTGATTCAGACCAAAAGAGGTATGAATGGAAAACCGCAGGTTAATTACAAAGGGCAACTTGGATTTGCAGAGCCTATGCAATGGATACAGGTAATGGGGCCTAATGAATATATCCGTTTTCAACAAGACATCGGCCGGTTAAAAGAAGGGTACTCGGGAGATTTACTCGATCCTATTGCGGGAAACATTATCAGTCTAACGGAACGTGAGAATTACCAAAATGGCGTCACCAACAATTGGCAGGACTATATCTTTCAAGAAGCCTTTACGATGGATCACCAATTAAGCATATCTGGAGGGACAGAAAACACCAAATATGCAGCTGCAATTGCTTCCCTGGATCAGAATGGTGTGGTTTACAACTCTAAACTCAAGCGCACCAATATTTCTGTCAATATTGACCAGGTTTTTAACAAGTGGTTGACTACGGGTATAGGGACTCAATTCATACAACGTAATGATGGTGGCATCACTCCCAATATTGAACACGCCATCAAACAGAGCCCATATGGAAAATATAAAGATGATTCCGGCAATTATGTGGAGGAACCTATGGAGTATTCGCTAATGACCAATCCAATGCTCAATGTCAATGCCGACCAAGATAGAACTAACCGAAACTTTTTCCTTAATGGTTATGTAAATATACTACTCCCAATTACAGGCTTAACATTTAGGTCTAACTATGGCTATGACTATCGCAGCAGTTTTACCGGCACCTACTATGGACGTAATACCTTTGAGGGAAGAGAGCAAGGTGGGCAAGTGGGTGGTAAAGCCAGTATCAGTAATGGACATTATACCGATTATACCTGGGAGAATGTATTCAAGTATGAACGCGAGATAGGGAGCCATCGATTTGATGCAACAGGTTTGTTCAGCATGCAAAAGACGAAAACTATTTCCTCTTCAGAAAGTGGAGATGGATTTGTGACGGACGACGCAGGCTATAATATGATAGGTACTGCAGCTCGAAATCAAGTAATTTCTTCATCTCTGTCTGAAACGGCTATGTTATCTTACATGTTTCGATTAAATTATGCCTATAAAAGTAAATATATGTTAACATTCACAGGCCGTTCAGACGGCTCATCTGTGTTCGGAGAAAACAATAAATATGCTTTTTTTCCTTCCGGGGCCTTAGCATGGCAAATAGGTGATGAAGACTTTGTAAAAAACCATGTAACTTGGATAAATTCGCTTAAACTGAGAGCATCATATGGCGCTAATGGCAACCAGGCCATCAGCCCATACCAAACACTGGACCGTCTCTATTCTAATGTCAAATATATATGGGGTGATGGCGGCACAGCTGTCAATACGGCCTATTTGGCTGGTGATGGCATTGGAAACCCAAATCTGAAATGGGAAACTACTTATAGAACGAATATTGGCTTGGATTTTCAAATTTTTAATAGCCGACTTAGTGGAACAATCGATGTTTACCAATCCAATACACATGATCTGCTAATGACACGGACGGTGCCTATCATGAACGGGTACAACAAGATTTGGGACAATATCGGCCAAACCCGCAATAAAGGCATTGAAATATCCCTCAACTCCATTAATGTAGATAAACATAACTTTCGTTGGTCTTCAAATGCCAACTTCTCCGTTAATCGTGATAAAATCATTGAATTAAGGGGTGATCATATTGATGACATAAATAACTTATGGTTTATTGGCAGGCCCCTAAGAGTCTATTACGACTATAATATGGTAGGTATCTGGCAAAAGGACGATGAATATTTCGTTAAGGATGCTAATGGCAATGAACGTGAAATTCAAGCTGGAGCAGCACCTGGAGCGGCCAAGTTGGAAGATGTAGATGGGAATGGATATATAAATGCGAGTGATAAAAAAATAATTGGCTCTAAAATGCCAAGCTTTACAGCCTCTCTGGGCAACCGTATAGCCTTTAAAGATTTTTACTTATCATGTTTAATAAATGGCGTTTTTGGCGTCTGGCGCGAAGACAATGTGGCTAATATTGGATCTTGGACATATGGCGTAACTAATTATATACATAATGCCAATTATTGGACACCTGAAAACCCTAATGCCGACATTGTCTCACCGGGTTATACCAATAATTTCGGGCATAGCTACTACAAAAAAGTATCTTATTTACAAGTCAAGAATATAACCTTTGGCTACAAGATAGGACAAAAAATTGCCGGAAAAATAGGTTTAAGCGCAATTGACGTAAATCTGAGCGTAAACAATCTACACACGTTCTCCAATGTCAGGCAAGTGCTTAACTATGACAATAGCTGGATGGCTTCCTACCCTACTGCACGATCCTACATGCTAGGATTAAATTTAACTTTCTAATGCAATATACGATATGAAAAGAAAAAACATCATACATATAGGGATAGTAACTATATTAATGCCCTTCGCAACTGCTTGCAAAGACTTTCTTAAAGAAGATTTAAAATCTCAGCTGGCCCCAACCAATACCTTTACCAGTACCTACGGATTTGAGGTTGGAAGTGCTGGGCTATATGCCATAACACGTTCCGAATATAATACCTTTGGTGAAGGTGGGGCATACATTCATAACGGGGCTTGCCCTTACGAAGCATTGCAGGCAGCCACTGATCTGGTTGAGGTAATAAACAGCGACGCATCTTTAACGGCATTCGCCAATCTAACTTTAACTTCTGAGGAAAAATTTGTAGCCTCTTATTGGAATTGGGCATATAGCCTAATCTCCTCTGCAAATGAAATATTGATATATGCAGAAAATAATAAAAACTGGGATGAGCCATCCGATAAAGAACGTTTTCAGGCTGAGGCCCGTTTTTTCCGTGCCTATGCTTACCGTACGTTGGTTTATCTCTTTGGGGATGTTCCCTATGTGGAGACTATATTATATGATTTCCAACTTAATTTCACCCGTACCCCCAAGACTGAAGTAGTAGGTCATATTATTGAGGACCTTAAATTTGCTTCAGAACACCTCCCAGAAAACCCAGATGAAGTAAAAGATGGAAAATTGACTAAGTGGGCCGCCTATCATTTATTAAGCGAAATGTATCTTTCGAAAGGAGAAAATGCCTTGGCAGAACAAGCTGCCTTGGCGGTTATCAATAGTGGTTATTATTCATTAATGAAAACTCGTTATGGCGTGAATAAGGATAATCCGGGAGATGTTTTTAGTGACCTTTTCATAGAAAATAACCAAAACAGACAGAGTCATGGCAACAAGGAAAGTATCTGGGTGTTACAATTTGAGTTTAATACAGTAGGTGGCGGTACCAATTCGGACGATTGGACACGAAGGGCCTGGATTCCTAAGTATAATGAAATATCCGGATTTGTGCTTGCAGACACATTGGGCGGTCGGGGATTGGCCCAAATCGTGCCGATGAAATGGTGGGTAGGCACCAAAGGCACCAATGCAACTGGCGATATAGCGGGTATTTTTGATGCAACAGATATTCGTAATTCTAACTACAATATTAAACGGAATTGGTATTACAACAATATCGATAATGTATCCTTAAACGGTAAAAAATCAAATATCACAGACCAAACCTGGCTTTCCACAAAGACGCTGTACCCTACCCCAACAAAATTCTTTTACGGTCGTGGCGAGAACTTAAGCCTAACTGGAAGTTATAAAGACCGTATGAAGTTCAGGTTGGCTGAAACATACCTCTTGCTGGCAGAAGCTGATTTAGGTCAAGGTAAAACATCCAGTGCCGCCGAAGCAATCAATGAGGTGCGCAGAAGGGCAGGTGCCTCGCCTATAACTTCGGCTGATGTGACCATGGATTTTCTGCTCGATGAGCGTATCCGCGAATTAGCCGGAGAAGAAAGCAGAAGGTTTACATTGGTACGCACCAATAAACTGATAGAAAGGGTGAAAAAGTACAACAATGCTATCAAAGATAAAATACAGGATCGTGATGCGCTATGGCCTATTCCACAAACGATTATTGATGCCAACCGGGATGCAGAGTTTCCTCAGAATCCAGGGTATGGTAAGTGAAATAATAGTATAAATCAACATTTTTATGAAAAGGATAACATATTTTTTTAAAACGGGACTATTATTAATATATGGGTTGTGCCTGAATGCTTGCAAATACGAAATTGAAGATATTGCAAAGATTCAGGAACAATTGCAACTCTCTGCTTCAGCTGCTGATATAACGTTGGATGAAGAGCATATAACCGACGACATCCTTACCTTCAAATGGACGGAAGCGAGGCCCGTATCTGAAAATCATATTATTTCATACACCACCAAACTGGATGTAGTAGGCAACAACTTTGGCTCATCTACCGCAATTGTGAACTATGAGGATGAAGGGATATACAGCCGAAGCTTTTCATCTGAGCAATTACAAAATTGGGCGAACGAAAAATGGAAGCTACCTCCCAATAAATCTTTCACGTTAGAGTTTCGGGTAGTGGCTCAATTTGAAGGTGGCGCTACATTCGAGGCGCCGGAAGTTCGTACAGTGACTATAAATGTACAGCCTA
The DNA here is from genome assembly GCA_900109895.1 of bacterium A37T11. Lineage (GTDB taxonomy): Bacteria > Bacteroidota > Bacteroidia > Sphingobacteriales > Sphingobacteriaceae > A37T11. Next base: position 16,330 of record FOBR01000024.1, on the reverse strand, counting down.
TCAAAACGGTGATTTTTGGTGCAGATAAGATATTTCTGGATGGCACTGCAATACCAGGATTAACTAAAGTAGAAATCAGCAAAACATTGGAAAATGAAAATCAGTACGCGTATTTGATCGATCTGCAAGCCGGAGAACTACAGATTCCAGTGGAATTTAATAATGAAACCAACTATATATGCCCTGCCAATAACAGTGGAACATTACAAGACGGTGAGGCCGAAGGCGTGGTGATGCGCGAAAACCCAATTTCTTGGAAAATCTCTACTCCGGGACAATACCGTATCGTAGTTAATATGTCGAAAGCTACAGTAGCCATTTATTCGCCCAATAAAGCGCTGACACCAAAAGTGGTCCAGTGGGTTGGTGACCAAAGTGTTGCCATGACCACCGAAATAACAGAATTGTGGATGCATGGAGCGATCAACAGTTGGGGTACTCCAATTAAAATGGAGTGCACGGTAAGCTTGGCCGATCCGCAAGTGCTTGTATATACAGGTGGAAAGACAGGAAAAACTAAGTTTACAGTCTACGGAGGGAATGACAATAACAAAAATTTGGCATATGCATTTAGCTGTCCGTTGACGGCTACCGGCACCCAACAAGACCAAACGCTCAGGTTAGGAAAAGTGGCCGATCTGTCTGGTGGATACTCAAGTGCTCAGCGCAACTCCTATTATACCATTCCTACAGGGACGAATATAATAGTACTTGACTTACGAAATATGACTATTCTTGCTGAAAAGCGATAAATTTGAATAATGTATCTATCAATTATAAATTTTTGATAATTAGTATGAAAAAATTTAATTTTAAGACCATAATTAAAGTTGTCTTGATGTGTTGTATCTATTTTAACACCACGGCTTGTTCGTCCAAAGATGACACCGTTGCGAATACTGGACATGGAAATAATACATTGGTTAAACCGAAATATAGCAGAACCCCCGTGATAAAAAACCCAATGAATGGGTGGGTTATGTATGCAGGACGTACAAGTGATGTATCCTATTGGGACACGGAATACTATGTATCGGACTTAGGCAAAAAAGTGAAAGCCATCGATTATGCATCCGCTTGTTATATCCGTACTAGCTGGGCTTCTATGAATCCTGAAGAGGGCGTATACACCTGGCGCGATCCGAATTCACAACTTGGCAAGCTAATCAAAGGCGCTGAGGATAGAGGTTTGCCTATTGCTTTCCGTTTCGTGGTAGACGGACAGGATCAGGGGTTAAATACCCCCAGGTTTGTCATTGATGCCGGGGCTAAATATTATGTAACCAATAGTAAATTTCCTGAACGGCTAAGTCCTTACCCACAAGATCCTATTTTTCAAAAATATTACACCAAATTTATTCAGGCTTTAGCAGAAGATTTTAATAATTCGGATCGCATGGCCTTTATTGATGGTTATGGATTGGGAAAATGGGGAGAAGGGCATGGTGTCATCTATGAAGATCCCAATACTTCAACTGGTGCCAATACCGAAACACTAAAAGAAGAGGTGTGGGACTGGATTACCGATTTGTATACACAGACATTCACCAAAGTGCCCGTATTGATAAACTATCACCGTGTAATAGGTAATCCCGCCAGTGACGGAGCTGTTGATCCAAACACTGATCGCTTATTAACAGAAGCGATTAATAAAGGCTATAGTTTACGTCATGATGCATTTGGCATGACGGGGTATTATCAAACCTGGGAAAAGCAATTTGCAAAAACCTGGAATAATAAACGTCCAATAGTTATGGAAGGAGGATGGATAGTAAGCCAGCATAGCTATTGGAACGATCCAAGCGGTAAGTATAGAGAAGGGCATCCCGAAGATGTACGCCAGGGAGAGTTCGATGCATCGGCCGAGGCACACGTAAATATGATGGATTTCCGTGCAGGAGAAGAAACCTCCTCCTGGTTTGAAGATGCCTATACCCTGGTACAAAGGTTTGTTTCTGAAGGCGGATATCGCTTATATCCCGACCAAGTGTATCTGCCAGAAAACATCAAAAGCAGTGACGAGGTAACCATAACCCATCGTTGGAGAAACATGGGATGGGGATATCTACCAAATAACATCCCGCAGTGGAATCATAAGTATAAAGTTGCTTTTGCACTATTGGATGGTGAAGACAATGTAAAAAAAGTTCTCGTAAATGAAGATAGCGAACCTTCTGATTGGCTTAAAGATAATCCGGTAGTCTATGACTTCAAAACCAAGGTAGATGTACCTGCGGGATCTTATTCTTGGGCTGTAGCCATTGTTGATACCACAAAAGATAACACCCCCGGTATTAAATTGGCTATTAACGGGGAAATCACAAGAGATGGCTGGGTAAAATTACTTGGGGTAGAAGTGCATTAAATCGCTGAAAAAAGCCCTATTTTCAATCAAAAATAGGGCTTTTGCTTTTTAAAGATGCTGGGAACGCATTTAGAATTTTGCTGAATATAGCATGTCTTGAAAAATCGATTACTATAGCATTAAAACTTTGAGATTTCTAAAGTACTACCCTTTTTTTATGAGCAGTGGTACATACAACCCCAAGGAGATGTTCCTTCCAGGATTGTAAATACCAAAGCCAGGCTGGGTTTGATCCAGGCGGCCGGGTTTGAAACGGCTCAGTGCATCGTAATATTTCTTGTTTAACAAGTTGTTGCCAGCGATGTATAGTTTTAAAGGCTGATGGCCAATATTGACCGTAGTGCCAATACCAGCATTTAGTAGGGTATAACCGTTGGTAGGCGTTTCAAAAACCTCGTCTACCCTATTCTGAGCAAAGTAATTGGCAATACCAACGGAAACATAGGGCTCCTGCAGCCTGCCGATGGTTGGTTCATAACGCAATTCATTGCGCAATACTGCAGCAGGTATAAATGAAAGCGGCCTGCCAAGCGTGGCATTCTGGGCATGTGTATATCCGAAGGTATTTTCAAAATGGATAAACGATACCGGGTGTAGAATGAGGCTTGCCTCAGCCCCATAAAGGTTGGCATTAACCTGACCGTATCGATACACCGGAAGGTTATCCCCTTCGTCCTCCATAAATTCATGATTATTGGAAGCATAGATAAAATTGTGGATATAATTATTATAAATGCTCAACCCGGCATGCACCCATTTGTTGTCAAAGTCCAACGAGGCATCAGCCTGATAACTGCGTTCGGGCGAGAGGTTCGGATTGCCTACTTCATAGCGGAAGGTGCCCTCATGACGGCCGTTGGAGCCGAGTTCAGCTGGGTTGGGGGCCCGGAAGGCCGTACCTGCATTGGCCTTGAAATTCAATGCATCGCTGAATTGATGGGTAAAGCCCAGGGCTCCGCTCAAGTTGAAAAATTTATTTTCAAAGGGCTCAAAAAGTACTTCATCACCATCCATTCCCAAGTGGCCCTTGTTCTTGCGGTAGTCATAACGGATACCACCGTTTAACGTGCTGTTCTCCCACGATTTTTTTATGTAGGCGAAAGCCCCGGCCCCATAGGTGTCGTAAGCCGGGATCAGGAATTCGGTGCCACGGTTCTCACTATTACCGATCTCTCCGCTTAGCCCGAAAACGGTTTGCCAGCCATTCTTTTGCGCCAGGTAATACTTCACGTCGCCGGTATAGGTATTTAGGTTGAAATAGAGGGAAGGATCCGGGCCGTCCTCCAGCTCGCGTCGCTGGTTCTGCTGAAAGGCCAGATCTACCTTAAGATTGCTTTCACCCAGGACGAAATTGTTATTCAGGGAAAGCTTATAATGCCGGATGTCCTGCTTCGGATAATCTAGGTCCCTGCTTTTTAGCTGGTCTTTTCTGAACCCGTTGCCGTCTTCGTCCACATAGTTACCGTTTTCGTCGAGTGCCGGATCGTAAAAACCGATGTTATTACGGAAGCTGGAAAAATTGAGGTGACTGTAGCCCCAGGACTTATTGAGACCCAACATGGCATTGAAGTCGGTTTCGTTAAACCCGGAATTGGGAAAGTAGCCAATAGGTGTTTTAAAGGAATAGGCATTTTTATAGGTACCCCTACCCATCCATACAAAGCCATTCTCGTTGCCAGTCAGCATCAATGAACTGGCAGTTTCGCCATTGTTACTGGAATAATTAGTCAACACTTCTCCCCTGATACCCCCCTCCGGCACGGGTAGTGGTTCCAGCAAGTTGATCACGCCACCAAGCGCATCAGATCCATAGATCAGCGATGCTGCACCGCGCAACACTTCTACCCTATCGGCTTTATATTGGTCTATCTCGATACCGTGTTCATCTCCCCATTGCTGACCTTCCTGTTTTATGCCATTATCCAGGGTCACGACACGGTTATATCCGAGACCGCGGATCACTGGTTTGGAAATGGCCAGGCCGGTGGTTACCTGCGACACGCCGGGCACATTGGATAACGCGTCGATTAAATTACCAGCCGGCCGCAGCAGGGCATTTTTGTCAACCAGTGTGGTGGCTGTGCTGTTTCGCCGGTTATTACCGGATATGGCCGTGCCTGTTACCACTACTTCCTGCGTCTCGATAGTGGCACGCTCTAGTTTAATAATGAGGGATGGTGGCGATGCTATATTAATGTCTTGTGTATAGCTTTTGTAACCTATATAGCTAACCTCAATAATATAATGACCCCGATTGGGCAAATTTTTAAATTCAAATCTTCCCTGATTATCGGTATTTACCGTTCTTTTCAGGTCTGGAATAGAAACCGTAGCGCCAGTCAATGGCCGGTTGTCCTGTAGGTCTGAGATCGTACCTCTCAGTCCGGAGGCTACGCTGGCAGTTAACTGCGCTGCATACAACAGGGCAAAAAATAGGGAAAACACCCTATATGGAATGTTCATTTCAATCTGATTTTAGTATTTTTATTTAATGTGTGAAAGTAACCTTAGGCAAAAACCATAGGGGGCCCACGCAGATTGAAATAGGCAGGTACAATTGTAAAGGTTTTTAGCTCATATCCCGTGAAAAATTGGATGTGGGCTGTTTCCGGCACCATCAGATGATGATAGGCCGTCGGTGGACAACTTTGTGCATCTAAATGAAAATGACAAATGAGGCAAGGGTCTTGCTTGCTACTTTGGTGCTGAACGGCGTGATGGTGATAAAAATCAAGCGGAACAATGGCTGTCACAAAGTATAATAGCAACAGTCTGGCAATAGCGATATGTAGCTTTTTGTTCAACTCCAGGCAAACTTAAGAAGATATCTTTCAATACAGACAAAAGCGCATAAAAATATTTTTTCAAAAATATTTTCATTCCTGAAAAAAGACGCTACATTTGCAGTCCCAAAACAATCCAAGTGTTTTGAGGCGGAGGGTACCATAGCTCAGCTGGTAGAGCAAAGGACTGAAAATCCTTGTGTCCCTGGTTCGAACCCAGGTGGTACCACAAACCCAAAAAGCCCGTTTACTGTGTGTAAACGGGCTTTTTTCGTTATATCTGCAGCAGTTTAAGCCATGGTTAACGCGAGTTAAGCAACAATTTGTGTTAAACTTCCCCGAAAATGTTTAAGAAATGATTATCGATCTCCAAAAATGGATCGCCGATGTCCTGCTACAAATTAATGACCCCCCTCGAAGAACTTTAGTACAGAGATCTCATGCCGCATAGGTAGAAACCAATAAGTAAACCGGAGCAATATCAATAGAGGGGGTTGGACTTGCAAATACGACAAATTATCCTTATTTTTGGTGAAAATGTCGGCTATGTCATTATTAACTGTCAATAAAAAACAAACGATGTTCCGTATGGAAATGCTCCTGGGAGGGTCCAGTGCCATCCAGGCCAGCATCGATTCGGATTTTGACCTGATTGCCTTGAGCAATCAGGGATTGAAAAAGGCATCATTGGATGCCCTGATTGGCTTTATGGGTATGACCAAAAAGTATTTTGCCGAGCACATCCTGGATATATCGGTCAAGACCCTCGAACGCAAGAAAAGCGACGATACGTTGGACAGGCATACCTCCTCCCATATCATCGAAGTGGCCAAAGTGGTTGAACACGCTTTCAAAGTATTTGAGGATGCCGAGAAGGTTAAAAGCTGGCTCAATACCCCAAACCGGGCACTTAACCAGATGAAACCGATCGATCTTTTCTATATCCCTACCGGGCTGGCCATGGTTGACCAGGTATTAGGTAGGATGGAAGAAGGCGTATATTCCTGATGCTGCTTTACCGAATTGCCAAAACGGAGGCGCGCAGCACCGACCTTTCGGGTATGGGTGCTTATAAATTTGGAGGACGATGGAATAGCGCCGGCACCTATATGTTGTATACCAGCGAGAACAGCTCATTGGCCTATTTGGAGAGCCTGATGCATTTTGAGGCGCATTTAATTCCACCGTCCCTTTATATTTCCGTACTGGAAATTCCGGACAAACCAAAGTTGATCCATACCTTATCCGATAAAGACTATCCAAAAAACTGGCAACAGATCGGAAACCGGAAAGCCCAGGAGCAAGGCGACCGCTGGATAAACGAAAAGGCATTCCTGGGTATCAAAGTGCGTTCGGCCGTAAATACCAAAGAATATAATTACCTGCTTAATCCGCTATTTCCGGGTTATCATGACCTCGTGAAGGTCAACGCCGTAGAAAGCCTGCCAATAGATAGCAGGCTGATAAAGGTGAACAAATCCTAATTGGGAGGGGCTGACGCTTGGCTGCACCGTGGATATCGCCTAATGCAATATTTTCATTTCTTAGCCCTTATCCTACTAATTGTTGTTTGCGTCACACCTAAGTATGCCGCCAGATCACCCAATTTAATACGTTGGATAATCACTGCCTGCTGTTTTAAGAAATTGTGGTAGCGCACAGTTGCGTCATCTTCCAACATTTCGTTAATGCGATTCATCATATTAACGGAGGCCAAAGCGATGATATTTCTGAACAGGCGATCCAGACAATGATGCTGGGAACACAAGCGGTCCATTGCTTTTTTATCGATAGAAAAAAGGGTTGTTTCTTCCAGGGCCATTAGCTCGTATTTGGTGGGTTTTTCATCCCAAAAGCTATCCAATATGGTTATAAAAGAATTTTCGGGGGCGAAGCGCATAATAAATTGCTGCTGGAGCCCTTGTGAGAACAGCTTTAGTAGGCCTAGCTGAACAAAATAGATATGATGACAAATTTTTCCCTGACGAATTACCCAATTTCCTTTTTGGTATCTTCTCTCTACACATGATTGTTCTAATTCGGCCATTGCTTCAGGTGTAACCGGACCAAATTGCCGGAATGCAGATAAGAGGTTTGCGCTCATTCCTTTTTTGTCATTTGTAAAAAGCAAAGTTAACAAGCCTGTGTACTTTTGGAGAATAATGATTACGAAATATGAAGAAGAATCTCATCATCCCATGCATCATGGCTATAAGCATGACTGTTCTATTTTCCATGCTTTCTGAAGGGCTATCTTTGATCGTCACATTTGTGCCGGCCATACCTATTTCACTTTGGTTCTATTATAAAACCTGTTACAAGCACCTCCCAGCCTCAGGCCAGATCATTGTTCTTTACTTACTTGGCCTTGGATTCCAATTATTGCATTTTGCCGAAGAGCATGCATTTGGTTTTGATAAAAAGTTCGGGTTGCTTTTCCACGGCCATCCTTACAACCACAACTTGTTCGTCACCTTTAATATGTGTGCTTATTTCCTTTTTATTCTGGGTGCTATTGGATTTTTGAATTCGATAAGGCCATTGATGTTTATCGGGATATTTTTTATTGTTTATGGAATGCTGGGTAATGCTGTTGGCCACGTCGCGTTTTGCCTTGCCGCACATGGTTACTTCCCGGGAATTTACACCTGTTTTTTAAATGTGATACCTGGTGTGATGCTGCTAAAAAGATTGAACGGGGCAAATGGGAGGTGAATATTGTCACGAAGGCAGACTCATACAAAACATTTAATCCAACACAGTATAGCACCAGCTTATAGCCATGCTATGGAGTATGAACGAGTTAACTCAGGTAAGCCCGGATAGTGCGAAAGGTAAGATTAATGCGGGGTCGCATGGGTTTGTTGGACTTAGGAATTCGGTGTTCCCAATAGTTTTGGAGGTCGCCGCGCATGATGAGCAGCGAACCTGATTGGAGGGTGAGTTCGTATTTTAATTGGTGGTTGGCCTTGTTACGGAAATCAAAAGACCTTGGCTGGCCCAGGCTAAGAGAAGCAATGTCTGGTTTGGGGCCAAGTTCCTTTTCATTATCGGCATGCCAGGCTACGGAATCGTTGCCGTCGCGGTAATAATTTAACAATACACTATTAAAGGATAGGCCGGTGTGGTGTTGGATACGAGTACGCAGGGAGGCAAGCTCTTCAGTCCAAGGCATGGGGTCAAATCTGCTGCCGGAATAGCTATAGTGGCTTTTAGGATCACCGAACCAAGCGGTCAGCCTGGGGGTGAGCAATTTTTTACCATACATTTTGATCATTGGCTGCATCCAGGGCACGGTGCGGATAAACCGATCCAACAGTTGAGCACTCTCGTTTGCGTCCAGAAAATCCGGATAGTATTCCAGCAGGTTTTGCGGAAATACGAGGCTTTGGCCATTATCAAAGAAGCTTAACTGATCGGCCATCTTTTCGGCTATTTGTTTAAATAACAGTTTGAAAAGCTAAAAGTTTGGATAGGGAGGTAAGGCTGTGGATGCCTGAGGTGACATTTATCGGGATTTCCGCTTAAGTACTTGGTAATGTCTCCTTATATCCGCCTGCCATTCTGGTAGCAGAATGACCATCATGGTTTCCTCCATGATAATAAAAACTAAATATTAATAAATGGTGATTAGATAATCTGTACTTTTGAAAAAGCAATCTGGCAATGATACCTGAACATTTTTCCCAACTACCGGCTGCCGTGGTGGCAGAACGCTTACATACATCCCTTGAGCAAGGCCTTACTGAAACAGAAGCGGCAAAACGGCTGGCCAATCAGGGTAAAAACAAAAGCATCACGTCCTCCCGTTTTATGCAGAATCTTAAACTACTAGTCGCTCAATTTACCAGTCCGCTAGTAATATTGCTCATAGTGGCTGTTATCCTTTCTGCCATCCTGGGAGAAACTACAGATACGCTGATCATGCTTTCGATCTTATTAATAACCGGCTTCCTTGGCTTCGCACAAGAGCTAAATGCCGGCAATGCCATTGAGAAATTGCAAGCCATGATCCGTCTGCATTGCATGGTGATCAGGGAGGGAAAACAAACGGATATCGAAACAGACGCGGTGGTACCCGGCGACCTGCTTTTATTAAGAGCTGGTGACATCATTCCTGCAGACTGCCGTTTAGTGGCGTGCAACGAACTTCATGTAAATGAAAGCAGTATGACCGGCGAATCGTATCCTGTTGAAAAAAATCCGGCTGGGGTGGCCGATGATGCGCCGCTCGCCGGGAAGCTAAATTGTCTTTGGCAAGGCACGAGCGTCATTAGCGGGACGGCAAAAGCGATCGCCGTAAACACGGCGGCTAATACCCTTTTCGGGCAAATGACGGGAAGCCTAAGCCAAACAGTGGAGACGTCCTTTGAAAAAGGGATCAAGCATTTCGGATATTTCCTCATGCAGATCACCATCGTTCTATCTATGGCGATCCTGGGCATTAACTTGTATTTTCATAAGCCTGTCTTTGATTCCATCCTATTTGCCTTGGCCATTGCGGTAGGAATGGCACCCGAACTGTTGCCAGCCATCATCACTTTTTCTTTATCGGCAGGTGCACGAAGGATGCTAGCTAAAAAAGTGATCGTAAAAAAGCTATCCTCCATCTTCAATTTTGGTGAAGTCCAGGTATTATGTACCGACAAGACGGGTACCATTACCGAGGGCGCGGTAGCAGTAAAAGAAGTGGTCAACGCGCTTGGACTACCAGACAAAATGGCAGAATACTATGCTTACTTAAATGCGACCCTACAAAATGGATTTTTGAATCCCATCGACCTGGCTATACAACAATTGAAACTAGAAGAACGGGACTTCCAAAAGACAGACGAGATCCCTTACGATTTTATACGCAAACGGCTCAGCGTGGTCGTAGAAAGCACCGGAAATCACTTATTAATTACCAAAGGTGCTGTTGAAAACATCCTTGAAATATGCAGCTACCAACAAAATCCCCAAGGTGTACAAATTAAGCTTGATACCGTCAATATCATGGCGCTATACCAAAAATATTGCAGCGAAGGGTTTCGTCTTTTAGGATTATGTAGCAAAGAAACAAGCGGGCCCAAAGTAACCAGGGATGATGAAAAGGAAATGGTGTTTTTGGGCTTTGTCGTTTTGGAAGACCCCCTCAAAGAGGGAGTGTTGGACTCCATAGAGCGCCTTCGTGGCCTAAATGTGCAAGTAAAGATCATTACTGGTGACAACCCATATGTAGCCTCCTATGTCGCCCATCAACTGGCTATACCCCAACCCCGTATATTAACCGGAAAAGACCTGGACCAAATACTGCCGGAGGCGCTGGTTGTCAAGGCCGCCCAGACAGACATATTTGCTGAGGTGGAGCCCCATCAAAAAGAACGCATTATCAAAGCGCTGCAGCAGGCACACCTTACAGTGGCCTACATGGGCGACGGCATCAACGACGTAGCAGCCATCCACGCAGCAGATACAGGCATCTCCACCAGCAACGCTGTCGATGTCGCCAAGCAATCTGCCGACTTTGTGTTGCTTGAAAAAGACCTTTCTGTATTGGCAGACGGAATTGCAGAAGGCCGGAAGACATTTGCCAATTCTGTCAAATACATTCTTATCACCACCGGTGCAACGTTTGGAAATATGTTCAGCGTGGCGGGTGCATCCTTGCTCCTGCCTTTTTTACCCATGCTGCCTAAACAGATCCTGTTTACCAATTTTCTGACAGATATGCCCTTTTTAGCCGTCTCTGGTGATCATGTAGACCCTGAACAGGTAAAAAGTCCAGGTAAGTGGGACTTAAAGATGATCCGGAATTTCATGATCGTATTTGGACTTCATAGCTCCATCTTTGACTTCCTGACTTTTTACCTGCTTTACTACGTTTATCACCTAACAAGCGCCACTTTCAGGACGGGGTGGTTTGTTGAATCGATTTTGACCGAACTTTTCATCCTGTTCATCATGCGCACTCAAAAACTCTTTCTGAAAAGTATGCCCGCAAAATGGCTGCTTATTGCCGGCATTGCCTGTTTTGCACTGACGCTCTGGCTGCCGGCATCACCCTTTGCTGAATCATTAGGGCTTTGCGCGCTAGATGGCACAGAGACACTTATCGTGGCGTCCATCGTGCTGGTCTATGTCATAACCGCAGACCTTCTAAAGCGATTATTCTTTTACATACACAACAAAAACGCGTCATGATGTTTTTTATCATTATCAAACTTTGTAAGAACATGGATACAAACCATCCATTTCAACCATATCCATGTTCATGCTTCCTATAACAATAATCTTATGGAAAGTGCAGATATAATTACCCTGGCCGACATTGTACAACTGGTGAACACATTTTACGCTAAAGTTAAAGACGATGCGCTGATTGGTCCTATTTTTAAGAACAGGATCCAGGATCAATGGCCGGAGCATTTAGACAAAATGTATCGGTTTTGGCAGGGAATTTTACTAGGCGAGCAAACCTATAATGGACGTCCCTTCCCACCCCACGCCCAACTTCCAATAAATACAGAACACTTTGAACGTTGGCTTGCTTTATTTCAGACTACAGTGGATGAACTTTATGCAGGGCCTGTTGCGGAAGAGGCCAAATTTCGAGCAAACAGCATTGCCAAAGTATTTTATAATAAGTTACAATACTTAAAGAATAGTCAAGAATAAGATGAGCGTACAAAGGTAATATAGTCTGTATTGATGGGTACAAGTCCATTTTCCCGCAAATCCCGTGCTATCTGTGCCCGGTGGTAGGAGCCATGATTAAACACATGGATCAGGATGTCCTGGATACTATTTGTATAAGTAACTCCTTGAAAATTGGTATAGGTAATTGTAGATTCACTATCCTGATCAAGATGCGCTTTCAACCCTTCTGAAGAGAATTGATGGATCTCTACACAACGGTTTAACTCATGGATTTCCCACGCTCCAAGAACTGATTTCTCAGCGTTAATACGCCCAAGCCAAGCCCATTGCGTATTTACAATATGGCTCAACAAACGAAGGCTGTCTGCTGACACACAAAACCCATCTTCCCCAAACTGGGAAAATAGAGAGCGGTTGGCCCAGTCATTATATTTCCAAAGTTTGACCAACAACTGGTCTTCACGTGCATTCATGCGGTTATTATTTCTCTACTAAAAACTGGTTCACTTCCGGGTTTATATTCATCCTGCATTCATTTGGCTACAAAAGTAAATATAGTTAACTAAAATAAATTTGCAAAACCAGTCAACTGCAACTATATTTACACAAGTTTCGGTATCGAATTAACAAATGAAACCATCTTATGAAACAGAAAATCATCTTTGTATTAAGCGTGCTATTCGGATTGATGTTTATTAATGCCGGGCTTAATAAATTCTTTAACTATATGCCTGTTCCTAAAGACATGCCGGCAGAAATGCAAAAAATGGGAGCCGCATTTATGCAAATACCCTGGCTCATGCCTTTAACGGGTGTTATTGAAATTATAGGAGGGATACTATTTGTCATTCCAAGGACAAGGGCGTTGGGGGCAATCGTCATCTTTCCAGTGATGATCGGTGTTCTACTGGCCAACATTTACTCCGTGCCTTCCGGTTTACCCATAGCGCTGGGGTTACTCGTTATCAATTTATGGGTTATCTATGAAAATAGACGGAAATATTTACCCATGATTCAGAATAACCTACGGCACTAATTTTCACGGAAGCTTTCGTTTTTCCCTTTCCTCATTTTCGTATGATATCCCCCGCATAATGAATTCCTTGCCAAACCGGTGCCTAATGTGATCCATGGCTGCAGCTAGCTGGATATCGTTGGCCGAATCGTTAAACAGGTCCACCTGATAGCTCCCCTGAATGAGTTTGCTGAAACGCACACCGATCAGCCGGATCAGCATACGCCGGGAATACAGCTTTTCAAACAGCTGCATCACCACCTTAAAAATACCTTTTTCTGAGTTGGTATAGCCTATAGAAACTTGCTTGATGTGCGTATCAAAGTTGCTGTAGCGTATCTTTAAGGTAATACATCCCGTCAGCTTCCCTTCCTCCCGCAGGTCAAAGGCTAATTCGTCCACCATATTATAGAGTACTTGCCGCAGCCGGTGTATGTCGATGGTATCGGCCTCAAACGTGGTTTCTTTACCCATGCTTTTCTGTTCTGAAAAAGGCACCACCGGGTTCAGATCCACCCCATTCGCTTTCTTCCAAATCGACACGCCGTTTTCACCCAATATGCGCTGCATCGTAAATACCGGCATCTCCTGGATCGTGTGGATGCGGCTAATGCCGATGTTGCGCAGCATTGTGTAGGTCTTCCCTCCTACCATGGGTATTTTCCGGATGGACAAGGGGGCCAGGAATCTCTTTTCGGTACCATCGTCCACCATTTTTTCCCCACAAGGTTTGGCTTCACCAGTGGCGATCTTGCTGACCGTTTTGTTGACCGATAAGCCAAAAGAGATCGGCAAACCCGTCTGCTGAATGATCCGCTGCCGCAGTTCCTGCGTCCATTTCCAGCAGCCAAAGTAGCGGTCCATACCGGTGATGTCCAGGTAATGCTCATCAATAGATGCCTTTTCCACCAGTGGCGCTTTCTCTTCAATGATCTTGGTGACCTGGTTAGAATATTTACTATACAAGTCATGGTCACCCCTTACCAGTATCGCCTCCGGACACAGTTGCCGCGCCAAGTGCATGGGCATCGCGCTGTGCACCCCAAATTTCCGGGCTTCATAGCTACAGGAAGCCACCACTCCCCGATCGCTGCCACCACCAATCAGCACAGGTTTTCCCACCAGACTGCTGTTTTGCAGCCTCTCCACCGATACAAAAAAAGTATCCAAATCGCAATGCACTATCTGCCGTTCCATGTCTTAATAAAGCTAACAAATGTAGTATTATGAACAGCTCCATCCAAACAATTTTTTGATTTGTTACGTTATTTAGGCCAAATTACTTGATAACAGGAAAATTGTGTATTTTTAGTCGGCAAAAGTACATATTCATGAAACTGCATTACTATGATCATTCAGCAAAAGGCGAACTACATCTTACATTCAAAGAGGAACGTTTCGACCGTCTTTTCTTTCCACGCGACCGACAAGATAAATTTCTGACGATTGCCTGGAACAACGGCGATGAGCAGCACGTGAACATTGACGGGGTTAACTATGTTTTTCCAGCCCAATCTGTCCTGCCCTTGATGGTCAACCAAAGTTTTACTTTTGAAAAGTCCGCGCAAATTGTTGCCTGGCAGTTTAACCGCGATTTCTATTGCATTGTGGACCACGATAAAGAAGTCGGCTGCGTAGGCTTTTTATTTTACGGCTCCGGCGGCATATTGTTTGCCCGGCTGGATAAATCCCATCAACGTAAAATCAAATTATTGCAGCAGGTTTTTGTTGAAGAACTAAATACCCACGACCATGCACAGCGAGACATGTTGCAAATGTTGTTAAAAAGACTGATCATTATTGTAACCAGGTTAGGCAAGCAACAAAACCTGGATATGAACAAATTGCCCAACGAGCAATTGGACATCCTTCGCAAGTATAACCTTATGGTAGAAAATAACTTCAAAAAGGAACATTCCGTTAAATTCTACGCAGATAGTTTGTATAAATCGCCTAAAACACTAGCCAATTACTTTGCACTATACAATCAGAAATCACCGTTGGCTGTCATTCAGGAACGTATCATTCTTGAAGCCAAACGGCTACTTTTGTATACCGACAAATCAGCCAAAGAGATCGCTTATGAATTGGGCTATGATGATGCCGGACACTTCAGCAACTTCTTTAAGAAGCAAGCCGGTTTGTCACCGACCAATTTCAAAAGGAAAAATTTATAAGCTTTCGGGAATTCCTTCCATTCCGCACACGGCAAACTAAGCCGAACTTTGTCCTATAAAAAAAGAAAGAATATGGAAAATTTTCCGGTTCCTACAAAGGAACAAGTATCCGCAAGTAATCAGTCTATTTTTGACAATCTGAATAAGATGGTTGGTTTCGTACCCAATTTATATGCCATTTTTGCTCATTCAGAGCACGCATTGGGTACATACTTGGCTTTGCAAAATGCCAAAAGTTCCTTGCGCGGCAAAGAGCGTGAAATTATTAATTTGGTGGTTAGCCAGGTAAACCAGTGCAAATATTGTTTAAGTGCGCACACGCAATTGGCCAAAATAAACGGTTTTACCGATGAGCAGATCATTGAAATCCGTAAAGCTGATGTAACGTTTGATCCCAAATTTGATGCTCTTGCAAAATTTGTTAAAAGTTTTACCGAAAATAAGGGAAATGCTTCGCAGGAAACGGTTGATAATTTCTTTGCCGCAGGGTATACCAACGGCAACCTGATCGATACCGCCGTCATTGTTGGTGATAAAATCATCACCAATTACCTGCACAATTTAACGGAAGTGCCCGTAGACTGGCCATTGGCACCAGAAATAGACTAAACGTTTTAGAGCACCATAAAAAAACCATCCGTTGCAAATCAGCGGGTGGTTTTTTTTGTTTATAATAACTCAACCGGTCATCTCACGGCGGGGAAAACCGCTACAGGAGCCTCGGTTCGCCTGTGGCTCTCCGAGGTCATCTTTCACTATTACATCTTAATAACTCAACCGGTCATCTCACGGCGGGGAAAACCGCTACGCTATTATCCCCATGCCGTTCGATTGACCGGCTGAGTTGATTTTGAGTGAGATTAAAATTTGACCTCCGATTAAAATATCAAATGAAGAACTGCACTAATAAGTTAATAAACTAATTAATTCCATATCCAATTCTGTATAGCCTTAATCATTGAAAAGATTGTTTTTTTTAAAAATGAATAAAATGAACATCTTTATTGATTTGTTTTTGATATCATTCAACTATTTTTGTTTAGTTAATTAATAATTTCTCATATGGCAGATAAATTACCAAAAAAGTCCGTGCAGGGCCCTTTTATTGATCCGCTTACGGATGTAGGGTTCAAAAAAATATTCTCCAGAGAGAGTAACAAAGACCTATTAATTAAATTTTTAAATGCCATATTCCGCGGCAGGAAAACCATTGTTGACCTGACGTATGGCAAAAACGAACATACTGGGGAAGGTAGGGATGAGGCTGGGGTTATTTTTGACCTGTATTGTACGGGTGATAAAGGGGAGTATTTCATCATTGAGATGCAGCGGGCCCAACAGGAATTTTTTA
>FOBR01000014.1 GCA_900109895.1 bacterium A37T11 | reverse complement strand
AAGACTGCCAGGCAAGAAGCTACAAAAAACTAAGCTTCCACTTCAATATGGCCTTAAGTGCCGTTAGTACGGCTAAGGCTGCCGTATGGTTGTCATTAAAGCCAGAGAAGAGGGAGGAATTCTCCATGCGGAGGATAAAGACGATGTATCACAACAAATTAATCGCAGACCGAATTTTTTCAAACTTAGGTCTTGAGCTGAATTGCAGAAAAATTAAACAGATTTATGAACAATGTATTTACACAGGAATAACAGCTGCGTAAATATTACCGAACTATTGTATTAAGAAAAGAAGGAAAACAGTAAAGGCATCATAGGCTACCAGTTTTTAGAAAAGCCAGCAGACTTTGCAGAATGCTGGTTTTTTTAGAAGTAAATCACCGTAGCTACATACATTATACGGAACAATTACAAAATAATACAGAATTTATAAACATAACTTTATCTTTGCATGAGTACACGAGTAAGAAAATCAAGAAGAATGGATATCACAAAACCGCACTATGGCCGCCGGATCGCATTGCTCCGCAATATTCACAAACTTTCCCAAGGACAACTGGGTGACCGTACAGGCTATAAGCAACAGGATATCTCCGAATTTGAAAGTAAGCAGGAATTGCCGGATGAGATTTTGGAAATCCTGGCAAAGGGATTGGATACCTCAGTTACCTACATTAAGGAAATGGATGAAAATGGTTTTGGAGCGACAGTATTCCATGTTCATGACCAGGCGCAGGCATTTGGAAATCAAAACACCAATAACTTTAACCCCGTAGATAAGATACTTGAGCTGGTAGAAGAAATCAAAAAACTCTACGAACGCCTTTTGGCAGCCGAAAAAGCCTTATTAGCTGCCGAAAAAGAAAAAGCCGACATGCAACAACAGTTGATCGCATTACAAAAAGATGCCATCGCCGCCCTTCAACAAACGAACCAAGCATTACAGGATCTTCTAGGAAACACTAAAGCGTAAAACAGCTACAAACCCTGGCAGCGCCCTACCTTATTCCGTAAAACCGGGGTGGGATGGCCGCGCTATGTTTAAAAAGTAGCCCAAAAAGTTCTATTTATGAAAAAAATCAGTACTTTAATCAGATCCTTTATCCAATCATTAACCAAAAAACCTCGAAAGCGTACACTCCCTTTCCAAGTCAATTACCATGAAAACTGGCTGGTACCCCCAATGGCCATCTTCGTAGGCATATTCATTGTACTTTACGCACATCACCGGGGCTTCGGCGAAGCCATTTTTATGCTTGCTTTTTACAAAGCAGCCATCCCAAGCATCGCCGCAGCCTGGCTAATGATGAGATACATCGCCAAAAAAATGTATCCGCTCGATCAATACTTCCCCTGGGCCATCACCTGGTGGCGAGGTCCGTTGCCCCGGGTAGTGCTGCAGGTATGGCATGGTGTGCTAATACCCGGTTTCGCTGTGCTCACATTCTATGCATTTTACTTTACCGTCCGCGAGCAGCCCCTGCGATTTTGGCGATACCTGAACGAAGATTTTTCGTTTGTGGTGCTCATGCTGCTGGGTTTTAATGCCCTGATCTGGGTGTATTACCGGTTGCGTGCGCGGGAGATCATGGACGAATACCGCCAATGGCGCCACAAATACAACAAAACGGAGGAGGAGATGGAAGAGCTGTGGAACACGGGGGGAACAACAGATGTGGTGCCTGCCTTGGAAAAGGTAAAAGACAAAATAGCCCTACTGGAACCCAACAAACAGCGTACCGGCAAGTCGCGGTCAACCACCTTTGAAGGCAAGCAGGATGATGAGCCCTATACCATGCGCGACTTTTACAAAAAAGTGATGGGACCTGATTATTACCGGATACGCCCGGAGCTGATTATCCACCGCAAAGCCATCGCCAGCATGCGCGAAGAAGGCCGAGTAGTGATGGTAACGCTAGCCGCCCCACGCCCCGGCCAAGAAATAAAGGTAGCCGACCGTCAACGGGAAGAGTTTTTGATTTGGTGGGTGATGGAGGAGGAAGACTAATGAGGCTGATCTTTTAAAAGATTGGGATAGATTGTGTATCTTTGAGGCAGCATGAAAAATTTGCCCGTCGGACAACAGGATTTTGAAAATCTAAAAACAGATGATTGTTTATATGTGGACAAAACCGCATATATCCATAAAATGCTTACGTCCGGCGTAAGGAGTTATTTCCTGAGCCGCCCCCGGCGTTTTGGCAAAAGCCTACTCTTAAGTACCGTCAAGGCCATTTTTGAGGGTAAACGAGAGCTGTTTAAAGGACTTTATATCGAAAATAAGATCAATTGGGAGCCTCATCCTGTGATCATGCTCGATATGACGCTGGATGTAAGCAGTAGGGAGAAGTTTGAGGAGGATTTGGTGGCGCAGTTATTAGGTATCGCGGCTAATTATGACGTTCAAGTGCCTTACCGCACCCCGTCGGCGATCCTCAGGGAAATGATCAGGTTGTTAGTGGAGCGTACCGGAAAACAAGTGGTAGTCCTTGTAGATGAGTATGATAAGCCAATTTTGGATCAAATTGACGACCTTGACCGAGCCAATGAGATGCGTAAAGTGCTCTACACGTTTTATGGGGCCTTGAAGTCTTCCTCGACGTATCTGAAGCTGCTAGTGGTTACGGGAATAACCAAAATCAGCCAAACATCCATATTCTCGGGGTTTAATAATCTGACAGATCTCAGTTTCCATCCAGAGTATACAGCTATTTGCGGGTACACTCAACAGGAATTAGAAAACGATTTTGCAGGTTTTATACAAAAAAGTGCTCAGGTTAATGGCACGGATGAAAAAGAAACGCTTGCAGCCATCAAACATTGGTACAATGGTTACAGCTGGGATGCAGCCAACTTTGTTTATAACCCTTATTCTGTGCTGTTAACGTTTGAATACGGTCGTTACAATCCTTTTTGGTACAGCACAGGCACCCCGTCATTCCTGTTGAAATTGCTAAAGATGGACGATAACCTGGAAACGGTGTTGCAGGAATCAATCGAAGTATCAGAAACATTCACTGACGGCCAGGCCCTTGAAAACCTGGATCCGATTGCCCTGATGTTCCAAGCCGGTTACTTGACCATTAAACAATTTGACCGAAAAGGCAGCAGCTACCAGCTACAGATACCAAATGAGGAGGTGAGGAAAGCGATATCAGAATTGGTACTAGCAGATTTTTCCAGGGAAAACAAAACTAAGCTGCATGCCTTAAGCAAAAACATAGAGGAAGGTTTCCGTACAGGCGATACGGCATTTGCCGTGGAAAACTTGGATGTGCTGCTTTCTGGTACAACTTATAACACACATGCTCCAAATGGCAACGAAAGCCATTACCAGGCATTGTTCCAATTGGCGATGACCTTATCTGGCATCGACCATCGCGGCGAAAGCCAGCATTGGGAAGGCAGAGTAGATGCCATACTGCGTTTTGACAAGCATATCTATATCGTGGAAATCAAATACGCGCCGGATGCCGATGGTTTACCTGCAGCTTTGGCAACTGGCATGAAACAAATCAACGAAAAAGGCTACCACAAGCCATACCTAAACCAAGGCAAAACCATTCATCTGTTGGCACTGGCTTTTACGCGGGGTAAGATTGCCTTTCAGGAAGAAATTGTGAATTAATCTCGCACAACTAACCAACACTTTCAGTCGAAATTTCATTTCATATTAACTACTGCTTCTATAAAGCTCATATAAACGCTTAAACGCAAATCCATTCCAACTTTCTTTGGCATCCATGGCCAGCCTCCCCGAATCGACCTGCGCCCTCTGGGCCAGTCAGATCGCTTATTCCTGAATTTCACCATCAGCTACTAGCGAAAAAGGAACGCAACAATGCCGGAAAGGATGTGGTTTAATTGAGACACCTGAAGGTGTAATCAGTCTTGATTCATAAATGAATAACTCAAAATTCGTAAATCGTTCCCGATACGCTTCGCTTTATCGGGAGCTCCACTTCGTTCCGAAAATCATAAATCGTAATTCGTAAATCGTAAATCGTAAATCGTAATTCAAAATGAGAGTCTCCAAATTAATCACCAACTACACTTACTTAAGTGACACGGACTTGGCCAGCCTGGCCAACCGCACAACAGACGCCCTGCGCGCAAATACCAACTTCCCGGACCTGGCGCCGCCATTTACGGTCTATGAGCCCCTGGCACTTGGCTTTGTAGCCATACAAGCCATCACTGCCAACGGCAGGGCCAGCGGTCAGCAAAAGGAGGAAAAGGACGAAGCACGGGATGCACTGCTGGTAGTAGTGCTTTTATATAGCGGGTAGTACTGCTTTTATATAGTAAGGAATAAAATGACGAGAAATAGTCGGGTGTAAAGGAATGAAGGAGCATGAGGGAAGAAATAAAAATAGCCGACCGGCAACGGGAAGAGTTTTTGATTTGGTGGGGGATGGAGGAGGAAATTGGATAGAATGAAAAGAAATTAATCAGTGCTAACTTTGCCAGCAGCTCAGCTTTATGATGCAGGGGGGCACGCCTTGCTTTTTATTAAAAAAAAATACAACAAACGTTTGTGATGACCCTTGGAGCCGGATAAGGAAATTTTTTGATCCATCATCCGTTGAAATTTTATAACAATTTGTTAACTTGCCTTTGTTTTCATCCAAATAAATGAGAGAATATCAAAAATTTTCGGATAATGAGCTTGTTTACTTGTTAAAATCGGGCGATCAGGTTTCTTATAATGAAATTTTTATGAGATACCGCGGAATTTTATACCAACATGCCTATCGGATGTTAAAAAATCAGGAGGAAACAGAAGATGTGCTGCAGGATGTATTCATGTTGCTTTGGCAAAAACGGGAATCCTTGGAGATCAGCAACGCCTTATCATCTTATTTATACATTGCTGTCCGCAATCGCATATTTAAAATATTTGCCCATCAACAGGTGGCCAAGCGTTACATGGATTCCCTGCAGACATTTATTGAAAAGGGCCATGCCTTTGCCGACGATAAATTGCTGGAAAAAGAATTGTCAGTCATCATTGAAAAGGAAGTAGACTCCCTTCCCAAAAAGATGCGTGAGGCCTTTTTGCTAAGCCGCGAAAACGACCGCTCTTATAAGGAAATAGGACTCCTGCTCGATATCTCCGAAAAAACGGTTCGCAATCAGGTGTATAATGCCATCCGAATACTTAAAACAAAAATAAGTTCGTTCTTGAGTATCCTGCTTTTCTTTTGGACCTTTTTATAACTATATTTTTATGAATATTTTCTTGGTATACATCCAGTAAAGCAGTAACCACTCCAGGAACAGCACCAAAACACCCGAAATAACCGTTTGATAAGTAGGGCCGAATACTTGATCAAATTGTTGCCCCAGGTGGATGTGCAAGGAACTATTTATAAAATCGCGGATACCCCCATCTGCAATGACATAAGCAGCAATGGAATTCATCCCGATCACTTTTAGAAAGAAAGACCAGTGATCTTTTCCCGACACGTCCACCACCCAATAGAAAAATACCAGGAACAGTAAACAGACCCCCCCGCTGAAAAGCGTCCATGCCGGTGTCCATATCCGTTTTACCACCGGATTAACTCCTGTAAAATGAAGTAGTGCCCCCACAGCAATCAGGCCAAGACCCATGACGATAAATTGCCGGATATTTCTATCCGGTCTACTGCCCGACTTCAGCAGGTTGCCTGCCAATAAGCCGATAACCATTGTTCCTAAGGTAGGGATGAAGCTTAGAGTGGCATAACCTCCTCCATTATATAAAAACGGGGATTCCCGTGGAAACAAATTGAGGAACCAGGTATCAAAAGACCAGGCCAGGTTGCTGTTTTTGTTCCAGTGACCAGCATATCCATCCAGCAGCCAGGGCCAGTCCACAGGTACGCCTACCGCTGTATAGTCAAAGCCGGGACCAGGCAAGGGATAAACGGCAAAAGCCAGCCAATACCCCAGCAGCAAAACGAGTAATGCCAGCAGTTGGATACGTGGCGACTTAAAAGCCAGCAATACCAAAAACGTATAGCCAAGCCCTATTTGCGTAAGAGTATCTTCAAACGTAAAATTTGTTTGTTCAGCATGGATAGACCGGAGGAATATGCCCAAGAAAATAAGAATCAACGACCGTTTTATAGTGTGCAACAGCAGTGATTTAAACGTGTGGCCCTTACTTTTTCGGCTGGCTATGGAATAGGGCAGCACTAAGCCTACCATAAATGTAAATGACGGTTGTATCATGTCGTGCAATGACAACCATGTCCACTCCACGTGGCTTTGATTAAAAGCAATAATCTGCCAAAACCTGCTGCCAGGCAGTGCCTTTGCCACCGCAGACAGGTTAAGCACCTCGGCCATCATCAGCAACATGACAAATCCGCGATAAACGTCAACGGAGGTTACCCTGGAGGCAAGTGCCACGGGTTTGGATGAGTTTTCCATATAATTCATTTGTTGCAACATGCTAGTTTCGATTTAATAATGAGGGTTTTGCTCCAAATTTCCATTCTTATCCAACTCATATTTAGGAATCGGATACCAATAGTTTTGCTCATAAAATCGCCTATTTTGTACTGTGAAATAGGAATAAGACAAATTACCAGACTGATCTTTTTCTATGGTTACACTGCGCAGCGGCTTATTTTCTGTTTCCATAGCAATCTTCCAGCGGCGTACATCAAAGAACCGATGCCCTTCAAAGCAGAGTTCAATTTGACGTTCAAGCTGAATAGCTTCATACAGATCTGCGCCAGTAGCAGTTACATCCGGCATTTCCACGCTCACGCGTGAACGAATAAGGTTTAAATACATCCTGGCGGTTGCTTCATCGCCTGTTTCGAATGCCGCTTCAGCGTAGTTCAGATAAATTTCCGCATAACGAAAGATAATCCAATTCTGATCGGTACCCACATTCTCATCGATGGGCTGTGCATCATCGGAATATTTCCTCCAATTGTATCCCGTGAGGCTTGCATTCCAATTTTCTATGGAACTCTGAGGGCTGTCAAGCCCGCCTACAAATGATTCATATGGCCTGCCCCTGAATTCAACACCATTAGATAGGATGTCGGCATAAAATCGGGGATCCCTGTCTGCATATGGATTGTTCAAATCATATCCGGACCCCTCTTCCGTGATCATCTTCCCATTTTTCATTTGAAATTGATCTACCATGGTTTGTGAAGGCGTATAAGACGAATAACCGTGATAACCATTTGGGCCAATCATTACATTTAACCTTGATTCGTATTCACCACTTGGATTGGTTGTTGCATTTATATTAAACGACAAAATCACCTCCGAATTAAATTTTTCGAGAAATACCCGTCTATAATCCTCGCCCTGATACAGCGAATATACGTCCAGGTCAACTACCGCCTTCGCTGCATTCAGCGCTGCGGTCCACTTCGTTCTATCATTGGTTGGATTATTGAGCGGACTTGCCGCATAAAGCATGGCCCTGGATTTTAAGGATAGAGCTGCCCCTTTTGTAATTCTGCCTACATCAGCACCATTATAACTAAGGGGCAACATAGCGGCAGCTTCATCAAGCTCGCTAATTATAAAATCCATGCATTCATCATATGAATTGCGGGGGACCAGGTAATCGTCATCGGACAGGCTATATACTTTGGTGATTAATGGAACGCCGCCATAACGGGATACTAAGTCAAAATAGCACCAGGCCCTGATAAATTTTACCTCAGCAGTTAGCCGTTCTTTCAACTCAGCATCACCTTCTACAGCGTCTATATGATCAAAAAAAGTATTGCAATCCCTAATAAAGCCATAATAGCCCTGCCATGCGTCCATACTCAAGTTGTCCGGTGTAACCTGACCCAAATTGAAAAACCAAACATCTTCATAGTTCCATTGGCAGTAGCCTTCATCGGAAGAAGCGGAGAGGCCAGACACACTAGGTACAATAGTCGATGATGAATAAAAATGCGGAAGGCTCCGGTATTTTGAATTTACAAATGTTTCAACCAAATTTATATTGGACCAAACATCTTCTTCCGAATAAGCGTTTAGCGATTTCCTGTCAAGGAAATCCTTTTTGCACGAACTAAGTGTTAAAACCAAATAAGCGAATAGCCCTATTTGTGCTAAGAATGATATATTCCTTTTCATTTCTTTCTATTTTTAAAGTTATAAGGATGCACGAACACCGACATTAAATATCCTGGTTTGAGGATAGTAACTTCCGCTAACCGCATTTAACTCCGGATCGTAATCTTTAATTCCACTAATAGTAATCAAATTAAATCCACTAACGAAGAGTCCGAGGTCAAGCATATTCAGTCGGGAGACGATCTTCTTTGGGATGGCATAGGAAAGCTCGAGCGTTTTCAGGCGTATAAAAGCCGCGTTCTTAATCCAAAAATCAGATACCAGGTTGTTTTTTGAGTCGGTACGGTCAAAAGAAGCGGGCATTGTGCCATTGGGGTTATCAACCGTCCATCGGTCCTGAAACATCCATATGGGTATGGTGGCATTATCATTGATCTGCTGAGGCAATATAACTTGTTTCGCACCGCTCTGCCCTTGCCATAACATATTTAATCCAAATCCTTTAAAGTTAATCCCCAAATCTAAACCATAAATATTCATAGGAGTGGGGCTATCGTAAATCCTTATCTGGTCATTGGAAGTGATATCACCATCCTCATTTACATCTATATAACGGATATCACCCGGCAGCGCGTCGGGCAAATGCGCTGATCCATCCACCTCCGCTTCTGTATTATAAATTCCGGCTGATTTATACAGCAACCAGGAATCCATCGGATGTCCCTGTATCTTTTGCCAATCCGGGATATTTGCTGCTTCGTCCATATACACCACTTTGTTTTTAGCATGCGTAAAATTAACCCCCAAATGGTAAGAAAAATAGTCATTAATGCTCCTGCGGTGGGAAATTTCCAATTCGTAACCCTGATTGTTTACTTTACCGATATTTTCGGACGATAGGTTACTGCTATTTAACCCTGTACTGGTCGGTATAGAGGCATTGCGCGGGAGCAGAATATTTGATCGCTTCGAGTAAAAATAATCGGCATTTACAGATAACATGCCATTCCATAAGGATGATTCTATCCCTATATTTTTATTATCGGCCACTTCCCAAGTTACATCCACATTTGGCACCACACCCATTGAAAGTCCGGGCACCCTTTCATTGCCACTACCAAAATAATAACCGTCATCAGGATTAAACTGTTGCAAATACTGATATGCATCAATTTTATCATTACCTAACCTTCCCCATGAGGCTTTAACTTTCAATTCATCAACAAAAGTCACATGGTTATTGAAAAATGGTTCTTCTGAAATTCTCCATCCAAGGGAGACTCCAGGAAAAGTACCCCATTGCTTGCCCTTTGGAAAATTGAATGATCCATCGTAACGTAATATAAATTCAGCTAAATATTTGTCTTTAAAGCCATATACAAGCCTTCCAAAAACATTCCTGCGGGCAAACTGAAAGGCGGTACCTTCATTATTCTGGCCTGCACTTCCACCAATAGAAATTTGGTCAACTTTACTGGTTTGATAACCCGTTCTAAATGCGCTTATACCCTCATCGTAATTTTCACTTTGTTCGTAAGCAACAAATGCACCTATACTATGATCATTAAAACGACGGTCATAACCTAACTTGACGTTATAGGTGGTTAGTTGAAAATTTCTGAATTCCTCATTTAAATCAATAGGTCCTTCATTATTAATGATGTCAATATATTGTTTGGAAACTTTATCGTAATTATAAGCATGCCAATTATCATTTAATAATTTATTGTTATTAAAGTGGAAATCGTATGCAGCAATTCCGCTTATTGACAACCCTTCCGTCACAAATGGCAGCTTTAACTCAAAAGATAAATTTGTTTGCAGAAAATAGTCTTTCTCTTTGTTATATCCTGTACTATTTGTGGCCATCAACGCTGGATTCAAGCCACTTTCAACACCGGCTCCAGGCAAGCCATTTGGATAATAGGCAGCAAGTGTAGGGAACGTGATCAATGTTCTTGAAAAAATCTCATTTGCACTGAAGTTGGAATAATTCCGGTTTTCAATCCGGCCGGAAAGATCAACCGAGATCTTTAAGTCTTTAGTGACCTGGGCGTCCGTGTTTGACCGGAGATTATACTGGTTATAATTTGTAGCTGATTTATGAAAAATGCCATCCTGATACAAATACCCGCCCGACAGAAAGTAATTGATTTTCTCACCCCCGCCGGTCAATGAAAGGGAATGACGGGTTTGTGCCGAAAGATCTTTAACCACCGCATCGTACCAATTGGTATTTGGAAAGTTTAACGGGTCATTCCCATTTTTATATCCTTCTACCTCAGCATCCGAATATTGTCTGGGTACGCCTAACCGATCGCTAATCTCATTTTTATAGGTTACAAACTGATACGAATCAATCAGCTTTGGAGTTTGTGTAGGCTGTGTTAACCCATAATTTCCGGTATAGCTTATGGTTGGTTTACCCATTTTACCGCGTTTGGTAGTGACCAGGATTACGCCATTTGCCGCCTGTGCGCCGTATATAGCTGCCGAGGCATCCTTCAGAATAGTTACACTCTCTATATCTTCGACATTAAGCCGGTCAAAATCGCCGCGATTGGCTATACCATCAATCACAATGAGCGGACTGTTGTCATTTAACGTACCTTTGCCACGAATCAGTATTTCAGAAGCGTCGCGGCCCGGCTCACCTGAACGGTTACTGATAATGACTCCCGGAACACGTCCAACTATTGAATTGGAAATGTTTGCAGCAGGACTTTGCTTTAGATCAGCACCTTTAACAGAAGAAATGGCGCCGGTTACATCTACTTTTTTCTGAACACCATATCCTACCACCACCACTTCTTCCAGCCCCTGCTCATCCGGTGCCAACTGCACATTCATCACCGACTTGCTTACCGACAGCTCCTTGTTCAAATAACCCACATAACTAAACACAAGCACCGATGAAGCAGTGGATACTCGAAGCGAAAATTCGCCCATTGCATTGGTCGTGGTTCCGTGCGTAGTGGCTTTTTCGTGTATGCTGACACCAGCCAGTGGCTCACCCTCCGTATTGGTGACCACTCCATTCGCCAGCACTTCCTGCATAGAGCGGATGGTTAACGGATCGGCGCGCAATAAGCGAACCGGTTCCTTATCCAGCACAATGATGGTACTGTTTCTAATTTTATAGTCCACGGGCTGGCCCTTAAAAATAAGTTTAAGCACCTCTTCCAAGGGAGCTTTTTTTACTTGGATGGTCACACGCCTGGTTTTTACGATCTGATCCGTCTGGTATAAGAAGTCCACCTTACTTTTAGACCTGATCTCCCTGAAAACCTGTTCCAACGTGGCATCCTTTACTGATAGGGTGATATCCTGAGCAAGAACCTCTGCACTTAACTGCACACATGCCAGCAATATCAGGAGCGTACTTAGCTTAATCATAAGCAATATTTTATTAAAACAAGAAAAATACATAGCTTTGTAAACTTTGGGTTAACATTTAATTTGATCTTCTGAAATGAGTTGAATGAATAATGTGATCCATGATTAAGGCTATCGGACTTTGCGGCCAGCATTCCGATGGCTTTTTTTTCTGGCTTTTTATGTCTTTTTCTTTTGCATATTTTTTATTTTAAATAAAACACTTATTTCCTGAAAACTTTTACAAAGGCGCTGAAATAAACAACGTTTTATCCTTGATCTCATACCTGAAATTTTTGGACAACTGCAATACTTCTAACACTTCCGTCAACGATTTTTTCCTGGAGATCTGACCACTGAACGTGAGGCCTTTCCACATATTATCCTTGCACATCACCTGCACATCATACCAGCGTTCCACCTTTCGCATAATACTGTTGATATCTTCGTTCACAAATACAAAATCGCCATTTTTCCATCCCATCACCGCGTCCAGGTTAGCATTTTCCACACGAAGCTGACGATTGTGAAGTATGGAGGATGTACCCGGCTTCAACAGCGTTCCTTCCCCTTTATCAAGGGGGCTATCCGTCGTGGAAGGATCCCGCATTTTCACTTTAACACTTCCATCAACCAAGGTAGTTGTACAGTTACGTTCATTGGCATAGCTTGCCACATTAAACTCAGTACCCAGTACACTAACCTCCTGTTTTGCCGACCGGACAATAAACGGTATACGCTTTCTATTTTTGTTCACGCCCGGTTTTACCGAAAAGTACGCCTCTCCTTGCAATTCCACCAACCGCGATTCACCGTTGAAGACCGAGGGATACGTTATTGTGGTGCCGGCATTCAGCCATACTTTACTGCCGTCGGGCAACGTTAGCTGATACTGACCACCATTGGGAGTAGTCATGGTATACCATACATCCGCTGTCTGCTGTTCAGCAGCCGGCATAATCGGGGTGCCATCCTCATAGGTCAGTTCATCGCCTTTCATTAGCACCCCCTCTTTCTCGGGGCTAAGATCAACTTTTGTCCCATCGGCCAATGTTAGCACCGCCTTATTGGAGCCGTGATTTATGTCATGCCGGACTTCGGAATCTGCTTTTTTACTGGAAACTATGGGTCTATATAGGTAAAGCGCAAATGCCAGCACGATAGCCAAGGATGCGGCTATTGCCCCGTATAACATCACCCGCATACCGTGCGAACGAGTTATTGGAAGTTTGTGTGAAAGTGAAAGCAGTCGCCCGAGTAATTCATTCTCACTGAGTGGACCTTCAGGTGATTCTTTTGCGAGCCAGATATACCAGTTCTCCAGCACGGCCCTTTCAGCTTCCGAAAGGCTGCTATCCTCATATTTTCTAAATAAATCGTTAAACGCCTTGTTGTCCATGATATAAATGAAAGACCCCAAAGCATAGCGAATGTCCCAGAAAAAATAAAATTATATTTATTGGGTAAATTATCAAAGTAGATGGTACGCTAAAGCATATTACTTCAGCATCTGCTGAGGCCGGGCAGTTTTGATAGTACTGCTCCATGCTCAATCAGCCAATCCCAACTGTTGATGCATAAGGAAACTCCCGGCAGTCCAATTTCCAGGTCCTTTGATTGTCCAAGTGTTTATTCAATTTGCAATCTTCTTTTTAATTGGATTCATCCCAGACATCAATGGGGCAGAAGGGGAATTTATTGCCGCCTTCGCCGCGAAATGATTGCTAACCGCAAAGCCATCGCCACCATGCGCGAAGATGGCCGCGTAGTGATGGTAACGCTAGCCGCCCCACGATCCGGCCAAGAAATAAAAATAGCCGACCGTCAACGAGAAGAGTTTTTGATTTGGTGGGTGATGGAGGAGGAAATGGGATAGAATGACGAGAAATTATCACGTAATATTAAAAAATAATATTTATAGTATTTAATGATAAAATTATTAGTTTTATTAATTTTTTATCCTTATCTTTAACCAGTTAATATTAATTGTATATGCAAAGAAAATTAAACGAAAGCCAACGGTTTGACAAGATTTTCCGCGAAATATCGCCGGTATTCCTTTCGGTGTTTATCGAAAAGGTACTGAAGCTGGATATTGTGGAATCAGTCGAACTAAAAGACAAACTGCAGCTGACGCGACAACGGGAAACAGACACGCTACGCAAAGTGACCGACCGTAAAGGAGACACATATATTCTGCATGTGGAAATCCATCGGGCCAATGACAAACGGATGCCACTGATCATGCTGGATTATTGGGTGCTGATTTACGGCGCCCATGAATTACCCATCAGGCAATACGTACTATATATCGGCCCGGAATCAATGGATATGTCAGACAGGATTGAAAAGCCCAACCTCAGCTTTCGCTTCCAAATGATATCCTTCAAAGAACTGCCCTATGAGCTGTTCCTGGAATCAGACCGCACGGAAGTGAAGATGCTGGCATTGCTGGCAGACCTAAAGGACGCAGATCCATACGAAGTTACAGAGCAGATCGTAAAAGCGATCAACGAGGAGCCAGTAGAAGTGAGCGAGAAAGAAAAACGCACACAACAGTTGCGAATATTAACCCAATTACGTACATTTGAATCATTATTTGAGAAAGCTATGGTAAAGTTAGCATCATTTTTTAAAGAAGAACGCGACCCTTTTTATATAAAAGGAGAAGAGAGAGGTAAGTTAGAAGGTAAGGAAGAAGGTAAGTTGGAAGGTAAGGAAATAGTAGTCGAAAACCTTATTACCAAACTTGGCTTTTCAAACAAGCAGGCTGCCGACATCGCCGAAGTATCTATGGATTTCGTTCAGAACATCCGTACCCGATTAGCTAAGAAAGCCTAAGTGCACCCTGCAGAAAGGCCTGTTGTGGTGGGTAACTGGGGTTAAAGAAATGAAGGGAAGTTTTTAAACTTCCTTTTTTTATGACCAATTATAAACATCGGATCGATTATTTCAGTATTTAAGCGCCTTAATGATAATCGATTACTGAATCAGGAACTGGGAGGAAGTCCCGGTGCTGCCGAAGCGGCATAGGGAAAATAGGCGAAGTGACCTAGGACCACCTGCTTTATTTATTACCTTGTCGGGATCTGTTCTTCTCTTTAAGCACGTATTCACTGGGTGAAATACCAAATTGTTTCTGGAAGTTGCGGCCAAAATGCGTCTGTGAACTGTAGCCTACCATTTCTGAAACCTCATAAATCTTATAATCGCCATTACAAAGAAGTTCCGCTGCTTTTTTAAGACGGGCTATTTTGATAAAATCATTTGGGCTAAGGTTGGATATGGCTTTTATTTTGCGGTAAAGGGTTGGCCGGCTCATGTACATCAGGTCTGCCAGTTGTTCAACTCCCAACCGTTGATTGGTAATTTGGTCCTGAATAAGTCCATTTAGCCTTTCAAGAAAGGTTTCGTCTGCACGGGTGTGAGCCATGGAGTTGATATGAACCAAGGGTGAGTTGGCAAAGTATTCCCTGATCTTGATCCGGTTATTAAGCAGGCTGGCAATCTGTGCCTGCAAATGTTCAGGAGAAAAGGGTTTTTCAATATAGGCATCTGCGCCCAGCTCAAGGCCCTCTATTTTAGAGTTTAATGTGTTTTGAGCGGTTAGCATTATAATGGGTACATGGCTGTATTCAATGGTCGATTTGACAATGCGGCAGAAGTCGAAACCGTTCATTCCAGGCATCATTATATCACTTACAATGAGTTGTATGGGGTGTAAAAACAGCTGATCAAGGCCCTCCCTGCCATCTTTTGCAGTAAATACCTGATAGGTTTCGCCAAGGTCATCTGCCAGGAAATCCAGGATCTCTTCGTGATCATCTATTAGCAAAATGGGCGGTTTGCTCTGCGCTTCTTTTGGGTGATTGCTTGTTTTCATAGGTTGGTTAGTGTATTGGGGTTCGGGTGTTTGTTTTGGCGAATTGGCAGGACCAATGTAAAGACATTCAGGTCTGCTTCAGCAGGTGACAACGTCAATGTGCCGTTATGCAATTCGGCGAGGGTGCGTGAAAGGGTTAGTCCCAGCCCTGTTCCAGTTTTATTTTCGGTCCTTTTAAGCCTGTAAAAGGTTTCAAAAATCTTTTCCCGCAGTTCATAGGGTATCAGGTACCCGTCGCTTTTTACTTGTATGGTGCACGTGCTGTCAGTTAGCCCTGCCACCACCACAATCTTTTTATCGGCATATTTTAGTGCATTGTTCAGAAGGTTGCTAAGGATCTTATGCAGTGCCTCCGCGTCGGCCATCACCATAAGTGGAGCTGCCGGCAAATGGATTTGGAAACTCATTTTCTTTTCGGCTGTGGCAGGTTTAAAACGGCTGTAATTGTCTTCAATCAGCTTTTTTAAATCGGTTTCTTCAAAATGCAGGCTAAAGCCTTGTACCTCGGTTCTCCGGAAATCCAATAATTGCCCGGTTAGTTCAATGAGCCGTTCTGTATTGCGTTCCATCGTAAATAATTGCTTTTGCAATTGGGGTTGTTCTTTCGTCCGGCGGACAAGACTTTCTAATGGAGCTTTGATAAGCGTAAGCGGTGTTTTTATCTCATGAGCAATGTTGGTAAAGAATTCCATTTTGGCCTGGTAAAGTTCTTCCTCTTTTTTGTGGCGCATAGTATCTAGTTTTCTTTTGTTCTTCTGCTTAATGCGATAGTGGTAATTGCGTACTATATATGCAATAAGGGCTGTGAAAAGCAGCAAATAACACAGGTAGGCTGGAATACTGGCCCAAAAAGGCGGATCAACACGAATGTATAATCGCCGTTCCAGGCCCTTTGGTGAACCATCACTATTAACGGCGTTTACCCTGAAATAGTATTCTCCGGGGGCTAGTTTGGTGAATATCGCTTTACGCCCATCCGCTACTGGTGTCCAAGCCTCGTCCAATCCTTCCATTTTGTAGGCATATCCCAGGGTTTTTGGCGAGGAAAAACCCAATGCAGAAAAATCAATACTCATAGTAGATTGATCGTAATGAAGCACCAAACTGTCTGTAAAGGATATTGATTTTTTTAGTGGAGAATCTTTCTGGCCGATCGCCAGTTCTTTATTGTTGACCTGAAAGCCTGTAATAAACACGGGTGGCCTAAAAGAATTGTCTTTTAAGTTTTTTGGATTGAACCGGATTAGTCCTTTAACGCTGCCAAAGTACAGGTCTCCGTTGCTGTCCTTAAAACCCGAATTATAATTGAACTGATCGCTAAGTAATCCGTTGGCGATAGTAAATGTAGTGGATTCACCTTTTTCCGGGTCATAACGCACCAATCCTTTTGAAGTTGTGATCCAAAGATGCCGGCTGTTATCCTCCAGCATGTCCAGTATAAGATTGCTGGGCAGGGCTAAGCCATTGATCAATGATTCAATTTTTTCGGTTTGATAGGAATAGCGACATAAACCGCCTTCGGTTGCGATCCAAAGATTTTGACGGCTATCCTCAAAAATGTGTGTTACGCGGTTGTTGCTTAGACCGTGCTTTTGTTTTCCATTCCGTCTATAGCTGCCGTTTTTTTTCAGCTGTGGGTTTGAAAAGAACAGGCCGTCACGCCAGGTTCCGGCCCATATGGTGCCGAAACTGTCTTCATAAAGGGTCGTATAAAATATGTAGTTCGGAAAGTCCGGATCCAGGTTAAAGGTTTCGTTTTCGGGTTTGTAACGGTAAATTCCTCTTCCGGTTGCCAGTAAAACTTGCCCCGTACGGGTTTTTAAGATATTTAAGATAAAATTGTTGTGAAGATGGCCATCTTCCTCCATCGCTTCAAAGTGCCGTATTACCTGGCCTGAATGGATGTTGACCCAATCAAGTCCATGCTCAAAGGTACCTACCCAAAGTGTATCGCCTATAGCGATAAGCCCATGGATATTGTTGCTGCTGATGGCACCTTTTTTTCCGGTCGCTTTCAGGTTACTGAATAATCCCTGTTGCACGTCCAGTTTATTTAAGCCGCCGTCTTCCGTGCCAATCCAAAGGTGGCCATTGTGGTCTTTGCAGATCTCACGCACCGCATTACCGCTAATGGCATTCTGATCAGGAATGGGAAAGAACTTTTCAAAAAAGCGGTGCTGGTCGGTATAATAGTTAATCCCACCAAAATAGGTGCCGATCCAAAGCCCTCCTTCGTTGTCAGGGCAGAGGTTATATACGGCATTGTCTGACAGTGCCCAGGGGTTGTTATATTGTTTACGCAAGTTGGTAAAATTACCTTTATCTGCATGATAGATGTAAATGCCTGATTCGCTTGCGATCCAAAATTCATTTGGTTTCCGCTCAATAATGTCCCGCACGAACAGGTCAGCGCCTGCCTGGTCATGGCTGATTAGGTCGGTGTAGGTACCTGTTTTGGTATCAAATTTTTTAAGCCCCTGTTTCCCGGTACCGATCAGGAGGTAACCGTTTCTGGCATCAATTATTTTTTCTATCCAATGGGATATCACTGGTTTAGAATGATCAAATAATTGGTAACCCGCGTAGGTATTTGTTTGAGGTTTGAAATGATATAATTTTCCATTCATTCCTGCTACCCATACATTTTTGTCGGCGGTGATGCATAGTGCCGTGTTTTGTACAGGCCCGTCATCCACGTTTCTTATTTGTTGCAAGGAATCACTTTTCAGGTCATAATGATAGAGATTGAGGTTTGATATAAACCAAATGGACCCATCCCGATCTTTTTTTATGGCCAGGGTTTCGCCGGTTATCGTGGCTCGGAAAAGCCTGAATTTTTCATTTTGCGGATTAAATAGATAGATCCCCTGATCTGTGCCAGCCCAGATTTGGCCTGTATCATCTTCAAGCAATGCTCTTATGAAATTACTATTTAGTTCTCCGGAATTGTCCGGATCCAGGCGGTAGGTCTTGAAGCTGTATCCATCGAACCGATTTAATCCATCTTTGGTGCCGAACCATAGAAAGCCGCGGTGATCCTGTATGCCGCATAATACGGTATTATTGGAAAGGCCCTGCTCAACCTGATATTGGGTGAAATAGTAAGGCTGGGCTCCCAGCCGAAAGCTAATTAATAGGAATAGCCATATGCAGTACCACTGAATTTTCAAAATGCAACAGGATTATAATAAACCAAAAGTAACCAGAATTGATGAAAAATCATTTTTTGAGACAAATTAAAGAATAATTGAATCATTCGGATAGGATTTGTAAAAAATGGAATGTCGAACTTTGCATTTATAAAACCAAGTAAACGATTATTATAAATTATAAATCTATGTATTCACTCAGAATAGCAAAATTTGTATTTTTTATTGGCTTAATGAGCTTTCTTAGCTGTTATGGACAGCCACGGGACATTTGGACTGCCGAACAGGCGCAGTCATGGTACAAGAAACAACCTTGGTTGGTAGGGGCCAATTACAATCCCGCTTCGGCCATTAATCAACTGGAAATGTGGCAGGCGGAGACCTTTGATACAGTCTCTATCCGCAAAGAATTGGGTTGGGCAAGGTCTTTGGGTATGAACACCATGCGGGTATACTTACACGACCTGGCCTATGGGCAGGATACCACCGGGTTCCTGAAGCGTATGGATACCTTTCTTCAAATTGCATCGGCCAATGGTATCCGTCCCCTGTTCGTGATTTTTGATTCCTGCTGGGACCCATTCCCAAAAGCCGGAAAACAGCGGGCTCCTAAACCTCATGTCCACAATTCTGGCTGGGTACAAAGTCCAGGGATTGTTGCCTTAAAAGATAGTTCACAATATAGCAGGTTGGAGCATTATGTGAAAGGCGTGGTTGGTCATTTCGCTACTGATGACCGAATCCTGGGCTGGGATGTGTGGAACGAACCGGACAATACAAATGGGTCTTCCTATGGAAAGCAGGAGCTTCCCAACAAGGTTGACTATGTACTGCCCCTTCTAAAAAAGACATTTGCATGGGCGCGTGAAGTAAATCCCTCGCAGCCGCTCACCTCTGGAATCTGGGCCGGAGACTGGTCCTCTGATTCCACGCTTAAGCCCATAGAAAAATTACAGCTTAGCGAGTCGGATATCATCAGCTTCCATAATTATGACAAGCCTGCTGATTTTGAAAAACGCATCCGGCAATTGCAGCGTTATAATAAGCCATTGTTGTGTACCGAATATATGGCACGGCCCCAGGGTAGCACATTTGAAACTTTTCTCCCCATTGCTAAAAAATATCACGTTGGCATGGTCAATTGGGGTTTTGTAAGTGGAAAAAGCCAAACGATTTATCCCTGGGACAGTTGGTCAAAGACCTATGAAGCTGAACCTCCGGTATGGTTTCATGATATTTTTAGGGGAGACGGTACGCCCTATAGGCAGCAGGAGGTTGATTTCATCCGGAAAATGACCAACAATCAATCCATTGAATGAAAGCGTAGTACTTAATCAAATTAATGATGAAAATATTTCAAATTACGATTGGAATAACCTGCATATTTTTGCTGTTGATCAGCAGCAGGATACTCATGGCTGGTCCGGGGGATGGCAATCTGCACGCAGGTGTTCAACTGCAGGTTACTGGAAAGGTGACTGATTCAAAAGGTAACCTCCTACCGGGGGTTAGTGTGCTAGTAAAGGGGCATACCGGAGGGAGTAGTACAGATGCCAACGGATTATACCGCTTGCGGGTAGATGCAACGGATACATTAGTGTTCTCACTAGTAGGCCTAGCCAGTAAGACCGTGCCGGTAAATGGTCAAACCAAGATTGATGTGACCTTAGAGGATGAACAAAATGAATTGAATGAGGTGGTAGTCATCGGCTATCAATCAGTTAAGAAAAGAGATTTAACGGGTGCTACTGGCGTAATTAATACCGGAAATACCCAAAAGATCGTGGCCCGCTCGATGCCCGAGGCTTTGCAGGGAATGTCACCTGGCATTTCCGTGCGCAATGGAGGTGCTCCGGGTCAGGAAGCCGTTGTAAATATTCGGGGGCTGAGTACGTTTTCGGGTAATGCAAATCCGCTTTACGTGATTGACGGTATGCTGGCCGATGCCAATACAACGGTCAATCCTAGTGATGTGGCCAGCATTCAGGTGTTGAAAGATGCTTCTGCTGCTGCTATTTATGGATCAAGGGCTGCCAACGGGGTCGTAATAATAACGACAAAAAAGGGAAAAGGCGGCGTCGCTGCCATTGCTGTTTCATCCAGATATAGCTTATCCACCATTCCGGGAAGTTATCATATGATGGATGCGCCCGCTTATGTGGCCATGAATAAGGCTGCTTATGCGGCAGGAGGGTTTGTTGCTCAACCAGCAGTAGCTGCCTATGATGGTGGCCTAAATACGGACTGGTCCGATGAGTTGTTGCGCACAGGCATTGTCCAGGATTACAACGCTTCGATCTCTGGCGGCGGAGAAAACTCAAATTATTTACTGTCTGGTGGATATTTCAAAGACAAAGGAACGTTGATTGCACGTGATTTTGACCGCATGTCTTTTCGCGTCAATACAGAAGCTACTAAGGGCAGACTGAAGGTGGGGGAAAATTTTGCGGTAAGCAGCTCTTCAAAGGATAATCCGATGCAAGGTGGTAATTTCGCAGGGAATCCCTGGTATGATATGTGGACCAGTCTGCCAATCATCCCTGTTAGGAGTGACGCCTTGGTCACCACTGATAATCCGGGGGGGTGGGGATACGGTTCAAACGGCACTGTTAATACCTTTTCCAGAAATCAGGTTGCTCTGGCCAACATTACTTCCGTCCATGGGAATTATGTGAAGTTGCTTGGTAATGCCTACTTGGATTTTAAAATATTCAATGGCCTCAATTACCGTCTGAATGCCGGCCTGGAAAATAGTTTTGATAAGGTTAAAACGATCCGGAGGGATGGATCATGGTACCAGAACCAGTCTCCGGATGTTAGCCAGCTTAATGAAGATCGTTCTCAATTTTTGAGTTATTTGTTTGAGCATACGCTCAACTACGATTATACATTTGGAAAACACCGTTTAAATGGTGTGGTTGGTTATACCCAGCAGACTACACGGACGGATAATAATTATGCAAGCAGGAATAATTTAGCAAATTTTGGTGGTGAATATTATGAAACCATCAATTCAGCGACAGGCGATATGACGTCTGCTGGCCGTATTGATAAATACTTGATCGATTCTTATCTAGGGCGTATTAATTATGCGTATGATGATAAATATTTGGCTACCCTGACGTTCCGGTCAGATAAGGATTCCCGTTTTTCGCCGGATCACCGGGTAGGAAATTTTCCTTCAGCCGCCTTGGCCTGGAGGCTGAGCCGGGAGAGTTTCTTCAAGGCCGACTGGGTATCTGATCTAAAGATCAGAGGATCGTATGGGGTGCTGGGGGCTGCTAATTTGACACCTTA
The DNA here is from genome assembly GCA_900109895.1 of bacterium A37T11. GTDB lineage: Bacteria > Bacteroidota > Bacteroidia > Sphingobacteriales > Sphingobacteriaceae > A37T11. The sequence continues at coordinate 123,267 of FOBR01000014.1, read as the reverse complement.
CCAATTTACTGGGTATTTGAATCAGGCCCCAGGAGTTGTTTTGGGGCCTCAGCAGGTTGTTTTCTCAGGTGCTACGCAAGCCAAGTTGGCTTATGAAGATCTCAAGTGGGAATCAAAAGCAACGACGAACCTTGGATTGGATGCTTCGCTGTTTAATAATCGCTTTTCATTGGCGTTTGATGTATTCCGATCTGTATCGAAGGACGTATTGGTGGGCCAGCCTTTACCAGGGTATCTCGGAAATTTACAGGGAGATCCGCTGGTAAATATTGGATCTATTGAGAACAAAGGTATTGAACTTGATTTGGCTTACCACCCTGTTGCTAATGGCAATTTTAAATGGGATATATCGGGTAATGTCAGTGTTATCAGAAACAAGGTGCTTAAACTAGGTAATCTGGGAATAGACACTGATACCGGGCTCCCACGGTCATACATTACTTCTGGTAATACTCGTACACAGGTTGGCCGGGCTGTGGGTGAATATTATGTCCTGATTACTGACGGTATTTTTCAGAATGCTGAGGAGGTATCGGCCGGCGGTAGCCAAGCCGCCTATGCACAGCCGGGAGATATACGGTATAAGAACTTGGTAGACGGTGGTACCAATGACGATATTAACGACAAGGATAGGGCTTTTGCTGGCTCGCCCTGGCCCAAACTCACCACGGGTTTGCAATTTAATGCATCTTTTAAAAGTTTTAGTCTTACGGCTCAATTATATGGTGCTTTTGGCCAGATGCTCTACAATGATGTGCTAAGGGAGATAGATAGTTATGGTTATTCAAATTACCGGAAAGACCTCAACCCGTGGACCCCGGATAACCGGAATACGGACGATCCCCGGATGGGGGTTAATTATGCCGTTGGTGGGTCACCTGCTGACCGGGGGATCACCTCCAACGCCCGCGGCAATTCTGATCGCTGGCTGGAAAGCGGTTCCTTTTTACGGTTGCGCAACCTGGAATTGGGATATAATTTGCCGCAAAGCTTTCTGAATAAGGCCAGGTTTAAAAATGCCCGGGTTTTTGTCAGCGCGCAAAACTTGTTTACCATTACAGGTTATAGCGGCCTTGATCCGGATGTGGTAGGGGCTAATGTGAATTTGGAGCCAGGGGTAGATAATGGCAATTATCCATCGTCCAGAATAGTATCTTTCGGTATTGATTTTGGATTTTAGGCAGAAGATATTCTTGTCAAATTGAACGATAACATGAAAAAGATAATAATAGGGATGTTCCTGACTGCGGTACTGGCCGCTGGCTGTAAAAGGAATTTTGATGAGTACAGCCCCAATACTCCGCAAATCGCTGACTTTTGGAAGACAAGTGAGGATGCCGTTAAAGGCGTCAATGCGGTGTATAGTACTTTTTATCGTACTGCGGCGCTGTATTCAAGATGGATTTATTACCATGGAATTTTAAAATCGGATGAGGGTTACGGGGCTGGCGGTGACGGCGGGCTAAATAATCTTGTTAGTTTTAATCAAACCAACTATAATCAGGATTTGACGGCTAGCACCTGGAATACATTGTATGTGGGTGTGTTTAGGGCTAATCAGGTAATTGCTAATGTGCCTTCCATTGATATGGATGAAACATTAAAAAACAGGGTGATTGCTGAAGCCAAATTCCTGAGAGCCCTTTTTTATTTTAACCTAACCTTATACTATGGCCGTCCGCCGCTACAGTTGCAACCTTCGAAATTAGATGATGCTCCAGCAAATGCTAGTGCTGATGAGGCCTATGCACAAGTGGTAAAAGATTTAAATGAAGCTATTCCGGACCTGCCCATATCAAATAGTGGTGATGACCTGGGTAGGGTAACCCGCGGAGCGGCCTATGCTTTATTGGGAAAGGCCTTTTTACAACAGAAAAAATATCAGGAAGCTGCTACGGCCTTTGAATGGCTGGTAACGGGTGAGGGGAAATCTATTTATCATTTAAGGCCTGATTACCATGATAATTTTTCAGTGAAAACTGAAAATAACAATGAATCTGTATTTGAGATTCAGTTTAATGAGAACCTTGCTGAAAGTACTGACGACGATGTCGACGAAACCAGGGTGAACAACACTGGTTCATCCATTGCGCAATTTTTTGCGCCGCCGGGAGTGGGTTTTAGTGACGGGGCGGCCAGACGATGGCTTATCGATGAGTTTCTGGTCGAAAAAACGACAGACGGGCAACGTGACCCCCGGCTAAGTGCTTCTTTTCTTTTTGATCAAACTGATTCGCGGGGGCCGCAGGCAACCATGGTATATGGTCAAAGTTTTGCCAGCCGTTATGGGAGTGGGCCGAACGCAACTGGCGTATGGTTCCGTAAATTCCTGAACGATGACTGGAAAAATGAGGAGGGATTCCGTTCTCCGAATAATTACCGCCTGATACGATATGCAGATGTACTACTTATGTATGCAGAGTGCCTGAATGGCCTGAATCGTACGTCAGAGGCTTATGAGTTTGTAGATCTTGTACGGAAACGTGCTGGCTTGACACCTTTAACAATGGCCAAACCAGCTCTTGACCAGCCAGCATTCCTGTCCCAGATTAAACATGAGCGAATTACAGAGTTATCTGGTGAGGGATGGCGCTGGGCAGACCTGCTTCGTTGGGGCGACCTGGGGCCACAGCTCAAGGACCATGATCCTGAATTCACAAATTTCATTATTGGGAAACATGAATATTATCCCATACCTCAACAGGATATCGATCTTAATCCTAATTTGACTCAAAATGCAAACTACTAAAAAGATCACACCGTTCTCCCTGCTGTTTTTGATATGTATCAGTTGCGGCAAGACCTCTTCAGGGCAGCCTGAACCTGGTCCGGAATTACCGCTACCGAAAACCTATCGCAATCCTGTATTTGAACCTGTACTGGCTGATCCAAGTGTTGTAAGAGACCCGAATAGCGGAATGTTTTATGCGTATGGAACGGAAGATGATTGGGGAGATGGGCACGGCGGCAGGCTTGTACCGGTAATACGGTCATCTGACCTTGTTAATTGGGAGGTTGTTGGACAGGCGTTCAATACAAAACCTTCCTGGAAACAACAAGGGGGTATTTGGGCGCCTGATGTTGTGTTAGTAAACGGACAGTATAATTTGTATTACGCGTATTCTACCTGGGGTGATTCTGACCCGGGCATTGGCGTAGCAACTTCCTCTCGGCCCGAAGGCCCCTTTACCGATCACGGTAAATTATTTCTGAGCAATGAGATCGGGGTACCCAATTCCATTGATCCCTTTTATTTGGAGGATCACGGTAAGAAATATGTATTTTGGGGCAGTTTCAGCAACTTATCTAACCAAGGGACCTATGGGGTTGCTCTCTCGGATGATGGGCTCCGGGTACCGGATTTATCCACGAAGTTTAAGGTTGCCGCCGGCGATTATGAGGCTGTTATGATCCATCAGCGCGAAGGCTATTATTATTTCTTCGGTTCAAAAGGCAGTTGTTGTGAGGGCGTGACCAGTACTTACCATGTATTGGTTGCCAGGTCCAAACAATTGGAAGGTCCGTATTTGGATAAAAATGGAGAGGACATCCAACAGCGGGGAAAGGGAACGTTGTTGCTTCAGGGTAATGAGTCGTTTGTGGGACCAGGCCATAATGCCCGGATCATCACCGATGATGCCGGAAGTGATTGGTTTCTTTACCACGCTATAGATAAAAAGCAGGGTAAATTGCCTTCAGGAGCCAGCCGCCGTGTACTGATGCTTGACCCTTTGACCTGGAAGGATGGATGGCCGGTAATAGATCGAGAGACACCAAGTATAACTGAACAACCAATCCCTGCTATAACACGATGATGGGTGGATGAAAAGGAACTGCATAAGCGTTTATTGTGGTTCCGTTGTTTTTTTTATAAACATTTCCTCCAGTAACCCGTATAATTCCGGATGTTTTTCTTTTAGTTTTTCAGGTTTTTCAAAGAAGTATTCAGAAATTACGGCAAAAAACTCAGCCTCGTTGGTCAGTCCGTATGGATTAATATCTGATTTTCCGGCAGCGATGCGCTGCATTTCCCGGTGCATCAGCCGTATCCAGGGAGCAATGTGATGTTCATCCAATAAATATTCCGGCCGTCCATCCGTATCACCGTCCGTCTTATCAAGCAGATGAACAAACTCATGTATACCCGTATTGTTGCCGTCATCGCGGGCAAAGCCATCTCGCAATCCCTTTTGCGACAAGATCATCTGGCCATTCATATAGCCCGTTCCCACCATACCCAAGGTGTTGCGCCCGTCACCCTCAAACTGAAAATCTTTATTAAACGTGTCCGGATATAAAATAACATTGGTGATGTTTGGATAGCGCCACCCCTCAAATGCCCAAATAGGTATGATAGCACTGGCAGCCACCAATGCATTATCTAAAGGTTCCGGCTTCAGACCGACCCCCTCAATCCGCACGTAAGACAAGAAATCAGCCGCGCGGCTTACAAAACGTTTTTTATCAACCTCTGGCAAGTGCTGATAAAAGCGGACATGCGTTTGCAAGAGTTGCGGCAGATCAGCCGGTGGGACCGCTTTAACTGCAGGGTTTTGGAATTTTACGAGTAAATAACCCAAAACAAATAGTATGATTATGCCTAAAATGACTGTTAACATCAATTTTCATGTTTATATAACGCGAAGATACCAAAATTGATTAACTTTAATCCCTGAAACTATTAGGGAAATGATAGCACCATTCTATAGATGCTCTGCCAAAAATTTGCAGGGAGAAACAGTACCCATGAATACGTACATAGGCAAAACCGTATTGGTAGTTAATACTGCCAGCAAATGCGGTTTGACGCCGCAATATGAAGGCTTGGAAGCACTGTATGAAAAATATAAAGATCAGGGTTTGGTCATCCTTGGATTTCCATGCAACCAATTTGGAAACCAGGAGCCGGGTGATGAAGCCTCCATCGCCGCAAGTTGCCTGGTTAACTACGGTGTTACCTTCCCGATGTTTTCAAAGATCGATGTTAACGGGGAACATGCCCATCCGCTTTTCAAATTTTTGAAAAAGCAATTGCCTGGAATATTTGGTGGCAGGATTATGTGGAATTTTACCAAATTCCTGCTGGATAGTAATGGTAGCCCGATTAAACGCTTTAGCCCCATTACCACCCCGGCCAAAATTGATCGCTATCTTAGTAAACTATTTTCTTAGTCAAACATAATATTAAACGTGGTACCAATACCCGCATATTGTATATTGCCACCTTTACCATCGCTTCGGAATACGTTGTTGTAAAATCCAAATATGTTCCAGAATTTATTGTGGTAACCAAGCTGGGGCTTTACATAAAAGCCACCGGAAGAGTTCATGTGGCTGCCCGTCTGAAAGCTGTAACCACCATCTGCGCCCAAGAAGAAACCGGTAGTTTTAGGATAGTAACGGGCAAAAATACCTACTGGCACCGAACCAAAATTTTCATTTTCATCTTTGGGGAAGTAGTGGGTGTAGCCCGAGGTTACGCCCAAACCCCAGTGTGGAGTAGACATTAATTGACCCTTAACCTCAGCCCCTAACGTAAACGTACTTCGGTCAGCCAGGTCGCCGATGGGCAAACCTACATCTATACCGGCTTTGATCCAGGTATTCTTCGTACTGATCTCTGTATTGCGCTGTTGGCCAAATGTGCTATTTGCCATGAATATAAACAATCCCATTGCAAGGATTGGGGCGATGATATTTCTATTTTTCTGCATGCACCCACCCTAGCAAAGCCTGTACCAAATAGCAGGCGAGTGTTAAAACACTTTTTCTAAAACCTCTTCTAAAAAGGCTGCCTGCCGGTCATTAATCAGTTGTTTAGCTTCCAGATAATCAAACCAGCCAGCTTTGTCTACTTCGGGAAAAGATTTTATAATACCCGATCTGGGAGGCCATTCCAATTTAAAGGTATTGCTAACAAAGGTATCTATATTCAGGTCACCCTGCACCGCCCAGCATCGCACTTCTTTACCTCCTTTTTGGGTGATGGGGGCCAATTCAAGCATTTCTCCGATTGGACGGTGGCCCGTTTCCTCCTCAAACTCACGCAGGGCAGCTTCATAAGCACTTTCAGCAGCCATAACCTCTCCTTTGGGGATGGTCCACCAGCCTTTATCTTTTTTAGCAAAAAAGGGCCCACCGGGATGGACCAGGAAAAATTCAAGAAAACCCAGCCTTTTACGGTAAAGCAATATCCCGGCACTTAATTTCATATCAATTTGATTTTTCTTAAGTCCCAAATTAAATTAAAATATGTCTTTGGATAAACGGCTCCAGTTTTTACACAGGGCTTCAAATCCAATTCCTGCATTGGCTGGGCTGGTACTGGGTAATGACAAATAACTGATACGGTCATTTCTTATAAAATATTTATTAAACAAAGCCTCCGCTTTTTTACCATTGAATCCCACCACACGGATAGCCGGACGAGCCGCTAATAACCCGGAAATATCATTAGGTTCATCAAAAGTGATTGCATGGTCCATGCTGCCTTCCCTGATCACGTGCTGTGCCACGTCCCAAAGGCCAAATCCATTATTTAGTATCAGCGCTTTTTTTTCATCATAGGTGCTTGGCACATCACTTTTGGTCACAAAAGCCATGACCCGCCAAAAACGGTTTTGGGGATGCCCATAATACTGTTGAAGGGATAATGACCTGTCACCGGGTGAAGATCCCAGTATTAAAATCCGGGTATGATCACACACTATGGGGCCAAACGACGTTTTTAATGACGACGGGACAGGATCGTTCAGGGTATTTTTCTTTTTCATGGTGTTACAAATGTGATAAAATGATGGCCAAAATAAACAAATAAGCCCTTTAACGGTTCTAAGTTAAATGAAATTTGCAAATCATGAATTTTCTCCGTATAATCGTATAACCAAAGAAGTAAAATTATGAGTGTAATCACAAAAATTCAGGACTGGGGCGATCAGCACCACGCTAAATGGCTGGACTATTTTAGGATAGTTTTAGGAGTCGTCCTTATTTGGAAAGGCGTTGCCTTTGCCACTAATTTACATGCATTTACTACATTGATGACACATGTGATGGTGCCGGTAGCTATTTCACTCAGCCTACTGGCACATCTGATTATCTTGCTGCACATTTTGGGAGGGCTAATGATCGCGTTAGGATCAAATACTAGATTATTCTGCCTACTTAACCTACCCGTACTCTTAGTAGCCGTTTTCTTTGTGAACTTTCAACAAAATATTTTCAGGCCTTATTCAGAAATGTGGCTTTCAGTCATTGTTCTTTTTGGCTTGCTGTTATTTATGGTGGAAGGGGATGGAAAACTCTCTATTGAACGGGGAGGGAAAAAAGTCATTGCATAAAGTTTAAAATAATTTTGCCGGTACGCTGGGTACCGGCAAATTGTTAATAACCTTGTCGTTATTTGGCTACCCAACCACCATCTACGGGCATGGAGATACCATTTACAAAAGAGGCTGCATCTGAACAAAGCCAAATGACTGCATTGGCAATTTCGACAGGCTCACCTATTCGTCCCATAATCTGCGAATCATTTATTTGAGCTGCTGCCGCCTCACTATTTTTCATCGTTCCTTCCAGCATGGGCGTCCTAATTGCGCCCGGACACACTGTATTGATACGTATACCTCGTTTACCCAAGTCCAGGGCAGCCGTTTTGGTAAGACCCACGATACCATGTTTGGAAGCGGTATATGCCGAAAGTGAAGGAACACCAACAATACCAGCAGCTGAAGCTGTATTTACGATAGCGCCCTTACCTTGTTTCAGCATTTGAATAGCTTCGTATTTTATGCAGAGAAATACTCCGCGCAAATTAATGCCAATGACTTTGTCAAATTCTTCAACAGTAACCTCATCAAGTGGTATGCCTCCTAATTCAACACCAGCATTATTAAAACCAAAATCCACAGCGCCGTAAGTACTAACCGCTTTTTCTACCAAAGCTTTTACCTCTGCATCTTTAGATACATCGCATTTTACATAAATAGCTTCACCCCCTATTTCTTGGATAGCGCTTACCGTTCCTGTGGCATCTGCCAAATCAGCAACAACTACTTTAGCACCATTTTTGGCGAATTCTATTGCCGTTGCCTTTCCTATACCTGCGGCGCCACCAGTTACAATGGCTACCTTATTTTCAAATTGTTTCATATAAAAAAAAACGTATCAGAAATCAATTTGTTTATGTTCCTTGTAAGGATTACTTTAATATGAAAATTTAACCTGCCGCTGCTGCAGATGCAGCTTCAGCATTTCCATTGCTTGAATGACCATATTTGCGATATCCATCTACTGGCTGCCGCCTGAAACGTTTACGCCAAAGTATAACATTGCGGTGGTGCATCCGTTGATAGGGGTGAAGTAATGTATAAACGATAATGAGTAAACCTGCCAAACTCAGGTAACCAAATACTTTTTTAATGGCCATTAAGGTCGCTTGGGTTTGCACACTAGCATATAATGATAGGCCACCACCTCTATCTATGCCAGCATAATCGGAAGCATCCATTCTCCCTACCAATGAATAAATACTATCCCACTGGCTTTCAAATAACCCATATTGGAAAACAGCTGTAAAAAAAGCTGTACTAATGAAAGACCTCACTCCAATTAATAATGGGATAGTCTTCATCAATTCAGACGGATTAAGCTTGTTGGCAAAATAAAATCCCCCCCCAATATAAGTAAGCGCCATCCCCAAACCTTTTAAAAAGGCTGGGAATAATAAATATTCATACTGGATGACCGGTGCAACATTAAAATACATCATGATGGCATATGATGTAAAAGCCGAAAACGATATGGCAAACATCCACCGGATAGAGGCATTCTGTTTGAAAAGGAAAAGTGCCAGAAATCCGCCTGTCACTACTCCAGGCAGCATAGCCGCATTCAGTGAAGCATTGGTTGGCGAGTCGTATTTCAACAAGTTTGAAAAACCAGTTTGTAAAGTGGATGTAGCAGAAAACATACCCATGCAGCCAATTAAAAGAAATGCCGTTAATACATTTCGTTTTTTAAAAACAGCGAGGGGAAGGAACGGATTTTTCATATGAAGCTGTCGGTATATAAATAATGCAGTAGTGATTATCCAACAACCAAAAGCTATTTTAAGGGAAGTAGAAATACCCCATCCCTCAAATTTGGCATTTACCACCAGATAGTTTATGAGTAACATCCAGACCGTAAGCATTACCATACTAATCCAATCAATGCCCTGCAAAGGCGTTAATTTTCCAGGCCTTTTATTATGCATAAATACGACAGCTAATAATGCACAAGCCAACATGACGCAGGTCGCTACATAATTTACATACTGCCAATTTATATGATAGTTCATAAATGCCATCAAAAAGGCACTCACCTGACCAGATCCAATGCTGATGGGATAAAAATATGCATAAAATTTACCCCTGTCGCCAGTTGGGGAGATCATCACCATCACAGGCAGGACGACCTCTATCATTCCCATGATTTTCACAAATCCGACCACAAAATTAAACAAGGCTATCAGATAAGGATCTTCAACTTGAGCCGTTAGATAACTCATGAGAGCAATCGTTAAGAATGTAAAGACCACAATCTCTTTACTTCTGAAGCGGGCTTTTATGGGAAAAATAACACTAAAGGCTACAACCATTCCGATAGTAGCACAATAATTGGCGAAGGCAAAATCCTCCGCATAACGCCCAAGGCCCGAATACATATCCGTTGCATTAGCAGCAAACATACCGCCAGCTACTAATAATGGCAAGATCATTACCCATAGCAGTACCACTCTGAGTTTTTCAGGTACCCATGCATAAAATTTGCCTTTATCGTATAGCATTTTAGATGGCCTTTTTTATTTAAGCTTAACCTCCACATTCATGCCTGCCCGCAATAAGGCCAAATCTTCGGAGGAATTTGCACTCGTAAACTCAATGCGAACAGGTATACGCTGTTGCACCTTCACAAAATTACCCGTAGAGTTATCCACGGGCACTGCAGAAAATTTGGCACCCGTAGCCTCGGAAATCGCTGTAACTTCGGCTTCAAATAACTTACCCTTCAGCGCATCTACTTTTACGGCCATTTTTGTTCCCACGCGGACACGTGACATTTGCTTTTCTCTAAAATTTGCAACCACCCACTTACGGTCATTGGTCACAATAGAACCAATCTGCTGTCCAGCCTGTAATAATTGGCCTGTATTTATGGTTCTCCGGCCCATAACCCCATCATAAGGAGCCGTTATAACTGTGTAGGAGAGGTTTAAGCGAGCCATGGCTAAGGCAGACTCCGTGCGCTTTATTTCTGCATCATTCAATGCGATCTTGCTGTTTGCTTCAGCGATGGAAAAATTTGCAGACTCACGCTGGCTCACCAAAGATTCATAGGAAGCTTGTTGAGCATCCTTCTCAGTTTTCATCTGGTCGTACTGTTGCTGAGTTACCGCTTCGTCCTTTAGCAAGCTGGCATACCGTTTATAATTTTCTTCCGCATTCCAATATCTGGCTTTCGCACCCGTCACATTCGCGTCAATCACTTTCAGGTTGTTGCTTACGGTATTGATGGTTGAAAAAGTCACCTGTTTAGATGCCAAAGCATTACTATATGCTGCTTCGGCCTGCCCAAGTTGGGTTTGTAACTCCCTGTCATCCAATATAACAAGTGTATCCCCTTTTTTAACTTTTTTTAACTCCTGAAAACGGATTTCCTTGATATAAGCAGAAACACGGGTATTGACAGGGTTCACATAGGCCTCAATCTGGGCGTCATTGGTATAGTTGTCATCGCCTATGTGCAGGTAAGAAACCAGGATGTATACCAGGGCGGAAGCGATGCACAGAAAAATAATGCTATTAACCAGAATGAATCTGATGTTGTTTTTTCCCGATTTTCGTTTTTCAGTATTAGCCATATCCTTTTAATTCTTTCTTTAAATAGTTTGAAATTATAAATTTCCAGTTTCTTTTTGCAGCTGATAGTAGGTATATATAATGTTTATCTCTGCATTTGTATAATCAAGTTCAGCCTGCAATTTGGCATTACTAGCATCCAGCATATCAATAAGTAATGCCAATTGATTTAGATATTTCTTTTCTGTGATGCGGTAATTTTCAGTAGCCAAGCGCACATTTTCTCTTTGGGTTTCCCATTTGACTATGGCTTCCTGATGTTTTATATAAGCAGTATTAACAGCGATTTTTTTATCTTGTCGTACCTGCAATTCTGCTTCCTGCGCTTGTAATAGCTGCAAGCGGTTTAGTTTAATATTTTTTGGGGTATTATACAAAGAGGCAATGTTATAAGAGAGTGAAAGCCCTACCTGCCATCCATTGCTATATTTGTCGACTGCCGGACTTGATGAGGTTATAGGGCGAGACAGGTTATTGCCAGCATATGCAGATAAATAAGGTACACGATCTGCTTTAGCAATGTCTACCTGTTTTTCAGATACTTTTACATTGGTTGCAGCAGCAAGGATTCCAGGATACTTGGCTTGCGCTTCCTCTTGGTATGATCCCACATTACTTACCATCGGTTTATGGATAAGAATGGAAGTATCCGGCAAGATGATGGTTGATTCAGCAAGACCCGTAGCCACCGTTAGTTGTTGGTTGACAATGGCAATATCATTGTCAATGGATACCACTGCAAGTCCTAAATTTGCCAATTGCAATTCACTACGGATGACGTCATTTCGAGTCACAATCCCTTTTTCATAGTGCTTTTTAATTTGTGCTAAACGTAGTTTGGCTGCTGCTATATTTTCTTTATAGACTCGGCGCTCATTATATAGATTATACAAATCAAAATATTTGCCTGCTACCAGCAGCTTGATATCTAAACGATCTTCCTGAAGGTTTAAGGATGCTATCTGTTCTTGTAAAGTGGCGCTGGCAATTGAATTATTTATAGCATTTCCCTTAAAGATCATTTGGTTTGCCTGCAGGGAAAATGCATTGGAAAAATGGGGTAGGGGTATCGTTGTGGAGTTTGAAAAATCGCGGTCTATAACTGTAGCATTTCCCAGATATCCACCAGTCAGGGTAGCAGAGGCGGTAGGCAATTTTTGGGCTTTGGCTACTACTACGCGTTGTCGGGCTACTTCCAGCCCGGCATTCCCCACTTTTAAACCCTGATTGTTTTTGATGGCCATATCAAAAAGCTGATCAATAGGATATACCTGTGAGGTGCTATCCAAACTTTGTGCAATACCGCTTAACTGACCAAATACAAGTATGACTATAATTAAAAAAAACTGTTTCATTTATTTTTCTTCGAAACGCTGTGGATGCTCAGGAAGAATATTTTCATACATACTTTTGAGGGTATCAACAGTGTTTATTACATTGAGTACATTGATTCCTTCATGGAGTGTTTGATAAAGATCAACCATGAGTGGTTCCAGTTGTTTTTGATATTCACGACCAGCTTTGGTGAGAGATATAATTTTATACCGGCGATCCGATGGATCTTCAATACGGACAATCAACTTTCTTTTGGCCAAATTATCAAGTAATGAAGTTAAACTAGCTTTATTTTTATGTACCCGGTCAGCCAATACCTGCTGGCTAGTATCACCCATAATGCCTAGCATCCCTATTACCTGGACCATTTCATACGTAATGTCCAACTTTTCATCATGAATCTTCTGCCAGATAAATTTTTTCATGTTCACCCTGAGCTGCAGTACTGCGGCCACCAGGTTCTTTATATTTTCTGTTTCTTTATACTCCATGAATTCGGTACAAAGGTAAGGTATATTAGTTTCATATCAAACCATCTTGTTTGATAATAACTAGTTTTTGGCGTTTAGGGCATTTAAATGACAAAAAATGGGGTAAATTTTAAAGTTTGATAGTTAACTTTTGTTTGGGATTTTAGTTATTGTTTTACTATTACCTCTTTATTTTTCATCGTTTCTTTCAGTAAAGGTATTTCAGGTAGTTATTTATTTATTCTCATCAACAAATACTTTTTTTACAGTATCCAAATAACCATAGCCGTAGACATTGTCCGGCTCCAGATAACTGGTTTCAGTCCATTCGTTCCAGCTGTTTATCGTTATTAATGGTGCCTGTTTAGGGTGTGCGTCAGCATAATCTTTAGCCATTCGCAATGCTTTGGAAAAATTTTCGGGCGTATTATTTCTCGTTACCGAGCTCTTTCCGGTACGGGGGCTGTTGTCCCAACCGATGCTTATATGTGGGTAGTAAGTGAGCTCAAATTCCTTATCGATGCGTGCCCACTCTGTTTTTACGCGTTCCAAAATGTTCATGTAATCATCATCTGGGTTGTTAAAATGCACAAACTGGTAGTGGGTTGCACTGGTGAAGCCTAATTTTTTCACAAAGGCATTTTCCGGATTTTTTGTCTTGCTGCCATCGAAACCGCTATGGTTTACATTGATAGACCACATGGTCAGTTGTAATTCCAGCCCTGGAAAGCCTGCCTTTTTGGTTTCTTCTTTAAACCAAGCCAATGCATCGGCGGTCTGGTCCACACCGCCCAGCCCTGCTATCAACTGCGGCATGTCATAGATCATAAATACGGGCTTACCATTGATTTTGTAATACTGGGGCAGTTTAAAATACTTCTCAATGTTTCTTTTACAAATTTTTTCAAACTCATCCCTGCTGACTTCACCTGTCCAAATTACATTTTGCTCATTAAATGCATTCAAGCGGGTATCCCACGTATTTACTACATCGTGATTGGCCCACATCAGGTAAAATTTCATTTTATCCTTATTGTCAGCTTTCAGGAAACCATTGTCCAGCGTAGTCTCCATAAACGGCCTTCCATCATACCAGTACCAGTCAAATATAAAAACATTTACGCCATGTTTGGTAGCCTCATTGATCTCCATGGACATAATTGCAGGATCGGCCTCATTAACTGGACCCCATAAAGGTTTCCGATTCCAGTAGTGTCCCGGAAGCCGCTCCTGAACATTCATTACGGTTTCCCATTCACCCATACCTTTTGGCCAAAATGGCCGCAAACGAGGATCATCACTAACGTAAGCGGGATATAAAAATGCTGCTACATCATATTTCCTTTTTGGTGATTGCTTACTTTGAGCAAAACCAGCCTGGCAATTAAAAAAAATAAGCAGGGAGATCACCAAAATTATATGGTTGAAAAATCTAGTTACTTCAATATTAAACAGCATGATCATAAAAGAAATGAAGGTAAAATCTGAAAGTTTTGTATTTTTAACATTAACCATTCCATTTTACACGTAAATAGCACCAGAACGGTTTTTTGAACTTCTTTGATTATATAAAGGTTTTTGTAGCCCGTAGGGGAATCGAACCCCTGTTTCAAGAATGAAAATCTTGCGTCCTAACCCCTAGACGAACGGGCCAAAATTGTAACCGAAACAGGGTGCCTCTGTTTTCGGTCTGCAAAGATAGGCTTTCAAATTTAAAAACAAAATAGTACCTTAAAATTATTTTACGCCAATTCCTATACGTACATTTGCGGCTAAATTGTTTATAATATGTCAAATATCATTGCCATTGTAGGGCGCCCAAATGTGGGTAAATCAACTTTGTACAACAGGCTTACCGAAAGCCAGCGCGCCATTGTGGATGACTACAGTGGCGTGACCCGCGACAGGCATTACGGTCAAGGGGAGTGGACAAACCGTACTTTTACGGTGATTGATACCGGAGGTTATGTGCATGGATCGGAAGATGTGTTTGAAGCTGCCATCCGTGAGCAAGTGTTAATTGCCATTGAAGAAGCCTCCGTGATTTTGTTTATGGTGGATGTGACCACTGGTATTACAGACCTGGACGATGAAGTGGCTGATCTACTTCGCAGGAGCAAGAAACCGGTTTTCGTGGTGGTCAATAAAGTAGACCACGCGCTGTTGCAGAATGATGCCAGCATTTTTTATAGTTTTGGGTTGGGGGAAATATACCCCTTGTCTTCTGCCAGTGGTTCCGGAACCGGTGAATTGTTGGATGAGGTGGTAAAGCACTTTGAGGATATACCCGAAGAGGAGGGGCAGCTGCCAAAATATGCCATTGTTGGGCGGCCAAATGTAGGCAAGTCATCCCTAATAAATGCCCTGATTGGCAAGGAGCGCAACATTGTTACTGATATTGCAGGTACCACGCGCGATTCCATCCGAATTCATTACAACCAATATGGGCATGATTTTATGCTTATTGATACCGCCGGCTTACGAAGAAAAGCAAAAGTTAAGGAAAATATTGAATTTTATTCGGTCATGCGCACAATCAAGGCGATTGAAGAAGCCGACGTGATCCTGCTAATGCTTGACGCTACAGAAGGGATCGAGTCGCAGGATATCAACATTTTTCACTTGGCTGAAAAAAACAAGAAAGGGGTGGTTATATTGGTGAATAAATGGGACCTGATCGATAAGAACAACAAGACCAGTACCGTTTTTGAGGAAGAGATACGCCAAAAAATAGCACCTTTTACGGATGTACCCATCGTTTTTATTTCGGTGATAGAAAAGCAGCGAATTTTCAAAACTATAGAGGCGGCAGCCAAAGTTTATGAAAATAAGATCAAAAAAATTCCCACATCAAAACTCAACGATGTCATGTTGCCCATCATCGAAAACTTTCCGCCTCCTGCTACCAAAGGAAAATATATTAAGGTTAAATACATAACCCAAGTGTCCGGCCGTGTGCCCATGTTTGCGTTTTTTTGCAACCTGCCGCAATATGTTAAAGAACCTTATCGGCGATTTGTAGAGAATAAACTGCGGGAGAATTTTAATTTTGAAGGGGTTCCCATTCAGGTATTTTTCCGACAAAAATAGATAAGTTATTCTGTCCTAAGCACTTGAATAGTACGAATGAGGTTAGGATCTGTCCGATTTTTTATTTTGTAAAAGGAAGGTGTTCCAAAAAAATATTTTCCCATCAGTGCTTTCATGTCACTCTCAACTAATAATTTCGATAGCCGTGCAGTTCTGTTATTGACATGAATCCCGCGTTTTTGGGCAAAATTTAAAAATCTTCTATAATTGTTTGAAGGCAGCTTATAATGTGCTATGAAATGTTCAGACGAAAAGGAAGGAATCTCGGAAACAAGGTTTTCAAATACATAATCTGAAATTATTCCCTGATTCAGCAGTTTTTTATAAAAATCATTATGTGATAAGCTATCTTCAGCAATATAAATATCAGGCTTGATGCCACCCCCATTAGCGAAATATTTATTACCGTAAAAACTATCGTAAGGCCGTTGAATACAACGGCCGGAGGGGGTAAAATAACGAGCAACTGTAAGGTTGAGGGCAGAGCCATCACCAAATTCAAACTGTTCTTGAATGAGGCCTTTTCCGAATGATGGCTGGCCAACCACAATGCCCCTTTTCAGATCCTGGATGGCTCCGGCTACAATTTCACTTGCCGAAGCAGATTCGCCATCGATCAGAACGGCCAGTTTTCCAGATGTAAATTGGCCTGTGGCCGATGAAAAATAATCCGTACGCTGATGGTGCGCTCCGAGGGTATATACAATTAGTTGCTTATCGTGCAGAAATTGGCTGGCAAGCTCGGTAGCTGCCGTTAAGTAACCACCCCCATTTTCGCGGAGATCCAATATCAAATTATTAGTACCCTGTTTCTTTAATTGGCCGATAGCCGTATTAAAATCATGGGCAGTTTGTGCTCCAAAGCGTTTTATTTTAACGTAAGCTGTTGCCGTATCGATCACATACGCGGCTTCAATGCTGCTTACTTTAATTTTATCGCGCACAATGATGAAAGGGTTATTAATTTCCATTCCGTCCCTTTTTATCCATATGCGTACTTTGGTACCCTGGTCTCCCCGAACCATGGCAGCTACATCTTTCTGATTGATTTTTACTCCAGCAATTAACTGGTCATCAACCCTAAGCAACTTATCACCAATATGGATACCGCCTTTCTCTGCCGGGCCACCAGGGAATATTCCAGTTACCAACAAGGTATCATTAATGGTATAATATTCAACGCCAATACCGTCAAAATTGCCTTCAAGATCTTCGTTGATCCTGCGCGCGCGTTCAGGGGCAAAATATAAAGAATGTGGATCAAGCTTTGAGACAAGATCATTAATGGCCACATTCTGCATAGTGTCGATGTTTAAGGAATCAACATAATAATCATTGATCAGGTGCAATACCTGCTGCAGTTTTGTCGTTTTTTCTGTAAAACCCAATGGCAGCACCGGATTAAGTCCATTTCGAATATTTTCATCAGCAAAGTTTTGTCCCAGTAATAACCCGAGAAACAATATACCAGAATAAATGGCAGCAGTTTTGAGATTTTTTTTTGTTGATGGACGCATACTTGAAAACAATGGCGAAATTAAACAGTTTTCAATGATTATTTAAATAACCACAAAATTAATTATGTTTGCTTTTTGATTGGATGGGATATGCACGAGATAGAACCTTTCTACCGGTGGCGGGATGAATATATTGCTTCGGAGGACGAACGGTCTCCTTTTTTTAATATAGAATACAATGAATTTGAGTTTGATAAACAGATTTATAATTTTCTGCTACACCCGCAATGGGACAATTTTGGGTCAAACACCTTGTATTTAAAAATACTTTTTGTAGATTACGATAAGGGGTATGCCATCATTGAGTTTATTGGTGAATGGAACGATGCGATTAATAACGATATAATGTATCTAAAGCGAGAAGTGCTGGAAGTGATGACTGCCGAGGGGATCAATAAATTCATTCTCATTGGCGAAAATGTTCTGAATTTCCATTCTTCTGACGATTTGTACTATGAGGAGTGGTTTGAGGATGTGGAAGACGGTTGGATTGCAGGCGTTAATTTTAGTCCGCATGTTATTCAGGAGTTCAGGCAAGGTAATATTGACTATTACATTAATTTTGGCGGGCAACTGGATGACCTGCCCTGGAGAAAAAGTAAACCTATACAGCTGTTTAAAGCAGTAGAAGAACAAATCAATAAACGGCTGCACTAAAACATAAAACTTAAAGCTTACTGTCTATAGCTACTTTGGCCCCGGATCATCACTTACGCAGCGAAAACCTAAGTTATTTCCTGCACTGCTGATCTCGCCCTTGCCACGGCTACCCGCAATATATCGCTCACAGTACTGTTCATTGCAAAGAAATGAACCGCCCCGTTGCACACGTTTTACGGCACCTGGTTCATCCGGGTCATCACTGGTATTTGGCCCCTGTGGGTTGTCTTTTGGACTGTTTTTATAATAGTCCGGGCGGTAGAAATCAGCACACCATTCCCAGACGTTCCCATCCATATCATATAAACCATAGGGATTTGGTGAAAATGATTTGACCGGAGCAGCCCCTAAGAATCCGTCTTCAGAGGTGTTTTTTGCGGGGAAATTTCCTTGATAGATGTTTGCCTGCCATTTGTTACCTGGTTTCATGACATCACCCCAGTAATACTTGCTGTGTTTGCCGCCACGGGCTGCAAATTCCCACTCCGCTTCTGTTGGTAATCGTTTACCGGCCCATTTGGCATATGCGGCGGCATCTTCGTAACAAACCTGTACGACGGGTTCTGTGCCACGTCCTTCAATGCTACTGCGTGGTCCTTCTGGGTGTCGCCAGTTAGCTCCTGGCACATATTTCCACCAGTTCATGTAGTTATTTAGGTCCACAGCATGATCTGGCGGGGTAAATACGGCTGATCCGGGCACGAGCATATCCCGCGGCACGTTAGGAAAATCGGCCGGATCAAGTGAGCGCTCAGCCACTGTTTGGTAACCTGTTGCTTCCACAAAGCGCTTAAATTGGGTATTGGTTACTTCATGTTCATCCATCCAGAAACTCTTTACGGTTACTTGATGGATGGGTTTGGCATCTTCAAATTCATCAGATCCCATTGAATAGGTGCCTCCGACAATCCATTTCATTTTGGCATCATCCGACCCGAGAAAATCTTGCATCTGCGTGGCTGCCGTGCGGATAGCACCTGAGCGGGTAGGCATTCCGTCAGCTACGCAATGGTCACCATTCATTTTGTTAGACGCATGGTCTTTGCTCTTTTTATTTGCTTGCTGGCAGGATAAAAACAAGCCTATAAGCACCATACTCCCAATATATTTTAACATAAAATTATTCGTCGTTTACGTAGCTAAATTAGCAATTATTATGGATTTATACAAAGTCTAGTAAAATTATGGTCAAAACAGATCTTTCAGTGCCTGAGTAGCGGCATAATAGCCACACATGCCATGTACCCCACCGCCGGGAGGTGTAGAGGCTGAGCACATATAAATGCCTTTTGCGGAGGTTTTGTAAGGGGATAAGCTCAATATAGGCCGGTTGATAAGCTGCGCGATATTCACAACCCCGCCATTAATATCCCCGCCAATATAATTTGGGTTATAAGTGTGCATTTCGCTTGTATTATACGTGTGCCGTGACAGGATGGTGTCCCTAAAGCCAGGAGCAAAGCGTTCTACTTGTGCTTCGATAGTCGCCGTCATGTCTTTTTGAGATCCATTAGGTACGTGGCAGTAACCCCAGCCTGTGTGCTGGCCATGTGGGGCTCGGGCTGGGTCGTAGAGGCTTTGTTGGGCAAAAAGCACATAGGGCCGTTCCGCATGTTTGCCATCCCAAATCTGTCGTTCTGAAAGCGCCACTTCTTCAAACGTGTTCCCTAAGTGAACAGTTCCAGCCTTTCGGCAGGCTTCTGCCAGGAAAGGTACGGGTTCTGACAAGGCCCAGTCTACTTTAAAAACACCCATGCCATACCTAAAGGTGTTTAATCGACGACGGTAGCTGTTTGAAAGCCGATCACCACAAATTTCCAACAGCTGTGACGGGCTTGTATCAAATAATAGGGCTTTGGCATCTGGCAGTTGGCTGATGGTGCTTATCAGCTGGTTGGTTTGTATTTCGCCGCCAATAGATGTAAAGTAGGAAGCTAATGCATTGGCGATGCTTTGTGAACCGCCTTTCGGGATGGGCCACCCACTGATATGACCTACGGTTGAAAGAATAAGTGCTATAGCAGAAGAGGTCAGGTCGTCCAACGGGATCATACTATGGGCCACCAGTCCTGACCAAAGCCCACGAGCTTCTTTGCTTTGGTATCGGGCAGCTATTTGTTTGCCCGATTGGAGTGCTTTGAGTCCAAAGGTGGCAAGGTCAATTGGATGTTTTGGAATGGTTAATAACGGTCCCAGCATTTCACTGTCAATGTTAGGCCAAATGTTTATTAAGGGTTTGAACAGCTTAAGGTAGGCTGGCTTATCCACACCCAGCCCATCGGCAGTTTCTTCCACTGATTTATACAAAGCCGCAGCATGCCCGTTATCAAAAGGATGAGCAGCCATCACCTCCGGATGAATAAATTCAAGACCATGTTCTGCCAGTGGAAGGGACCTGAAAAAAGGAGATCCAATCCCCATTGGGTGAACGGCCGAGCAAATATCGTGGTGAAATCCCTGTAGCGTCAACTCCGCAGTCCGCATGCCACCGCCCACCGTATCTTTACCTTCAAGTAACAATACCGATAAACCTGAACGTTGCAACGTAATAGCCGCAGCAAACCCGTTAGGACCAGAACCCACTACTACGGCATCGTATTTAGCCATTTTGATTTAAGAATTACGATTTTATAAAAATTCGGTTTGTTCCCGCAGCGGCCTCAGGAAAATAACCTGTCCGCTACTTAAATAAAAGGGAAGCCACTACTAAGGTAACAATAATATTAAACAATTGTGCAATCAAAAACGCATAAAAGGGTTTTGGACTATTATTTTTGATCAAATCCTTAAAATTGGTTTCAAGCCCGATACTCGTAAATGCTAGGGCAAACCAAAGGCCCTGGATGTTTTTGATGGTGCCTTTAGCCGCGGCGACTGTTTGAGGGTTCAGTACAAATGAAAAAAGGAGGGAAGCTGCCACAAACCCGATCACAAATTTCGGAAAGCGTTCCCAAATGATGCCCAGGCTTGGTTTCTTGGCTGGGTCTGCACCAGCGGGATGGTTGGTATAGGTCCAATAGACAGAGATGGCCAAGGCGGCTACACCCAGCAATACATTTTGAGAGAATTTTACAATGGTACTTATCTTCAATGCTTCCTCGCCCACCAGGCTGCCTGAAGCGACAACGGCACCCGTAGTGTCAATACTACCTCCCAGCCAGGCACCCGTTACCTGTTGTGACAGGCCCAAGGCATGTGCTATATAGGGCATAAAGATCATCATAGGGATGGCACAGATAAGCACCATAGACACCACATAAGAGAGTTTTTTAGCGTCTCCTTGGATAGCTCCGGAGGTGGCAATGGCAGCAGAAACCCCGCAAATGGATACTGCGCTGGCGATCATGAGCCTTAATTCATCATCCACTTTTAGCTTCTTGCATAGCCAGAATGCGAAGTACCACACCGAGAGCACAACAACAAGGGCCTGGATAAGCCCCAATCCGCCTGCTTTTAAAATATCACCAAAAATGACGCTCGTTCCCAGTAGTACCAAGCCTATCTTGACCAGCAATTCTGCAGAAAGGGCTTCTTTAAACCAGGAGGGCAGTTTGGTCAGGTTGCCTACCAGCAGCCCGATGAGCAAACTAAAGATGACCGCTTCAATGCCGTATAATTTCATGGTGGCGTTCCCTGCCAGAAGCTGTGCTACCGCGGTTAACAAAAACATAATCGGGAAAGCTTTTAAATAGGATATGACCTTTTTGCCGGTGAGCAGGGCACCAAAGACGACAACCACATAGGCAAATATAAATTGAAGAACCAGGTTTTTGAGATTGCCGGCTTCAAAAAAAGAGGCTATCTCAGCACTGTTTGTCCAATCGGTTTTGGGATTGGGTAAAGCCAGCCCGCCTACGACCAGCAGGATAATGATAAATCCGAGGATGACGACGGTCCAGTCTTCGGTAAAAAGGGGTTTTTTGGTAATTTCTGACATTTGAATAATTGGAATATAATCTATTATGTTTATCGTATTTCTTTGACTGCAATGATAATCTTTATTTTTTTACACGCAAAATATTTTGGACTTAACTATGAGTTAATTGTGTTTGTTAAATATGTCTTTCAGGGCTTTATCTACACTTGAAAAATCAAAGCTGAATTGTTTTTCTTCAAGAACTTTGGAGATAATGCGGTTTCCATGTAAGATAAGGTCAGCCTCAGTACCTATGATTAAGCCCCCTATCCTGGTCGTCCAAGAAAAATTTGGTAGGCCAAATGGAACGTGCAGTGCAGCTCTCAGGGCACGCATAAAATACTTGTTTTGAATAGGGTTTGGACTGCTCGCGTTAATGATTCCGGCAATATCATTGTTTAGGATGGCCCATTCAAATAATCTAACCAAGTCTTGATAGTGAATCCAGGAAATGTATTGCTTGCCATTTCCTGCTGCTCCCCCCAAACCCAGCCTGGTTAACCAAGTGAGTGGTTTGAGCATGCCTTGCCCATATTCAAGCACCGCAGCGATACGAAATTGTACTTTACGGGTGTTGGACGTGTCTACCTGATTGAAAGCAGCCTCCCATTGCTCCGACACTTCGCTTAGAAATCCGCTAACTACCGTCTGGTCATATTCACTAAGTGGGTTGGATGTTTCCGGATAATGGGAAATACCTCCGGCATTGATCCAGATTTGCGGAGGAGTATTACACTGTTGGATGGCAAGGCCAATCACTTTCGTAGAACGCACCCTTGAATCTAAAATCTCCCGCTTGTTTTTGGTTGTGAACCGACAATTAACATTTCTACCGGATAGATTAATAATAGCGGTAGCTCCTTCGAGTTCTCTGGCCCAGGGGCCTATTGACTCACCATCCCATATAACGTAGCGCACCCTGTCATCCCTGCCATCCAACTTTTTTGCTGAACGCGTCAACACGATTAGTTGTCTATCTGTCGCTTTAAAGCGGTCCAGGAGGTGTGTTCCCAGACTGCCTGTGCCGCCGGCGATGATGATTTTTCCGTTCATTTTTTATTTATTTCTACCTACGAGTGTAAAGTAAATAAAAACTGTGGTTAAAAGATGATTAACCTAGAAAATAGGATATCTATTGAGAAGGATTAGTAGCTTCTAAAACCCAAAAGCCGTGGGTGCTGTCCGCTTCTAATTGTTTAACAAGACCGTATTCCCATTGCAAATATTTTTCCATTGCCTCTGTGTTATGGTCGGTACCTTCATAAGGTCTTTTATATCGGTCAGTGGGTGTAGAAGCATAGTTTCCTTTCACTTCAATACCTTCTAATGGCCTATTTTCTATCGACCATGCCTGATTTCCACCTGCTAATAGGTACACATTATTTTTTAGTAGTGTAACAATTTCTGGATAGGCAAAAATAGCTCTTAACCCTTCTTCAGAAGTAAGGACATATCGCTTTTTATTAGGTAGATTGGCGATAGATTCTTTAATCTGTGAGCGGAGAATATACCACGCCCCGGGAATTCTGGTTTTACTGAATGCACTGTTTTTAGAAAAATCTATGACTACTGTATTGTTTTCTCCTAACCACTTAGCAAGCTTATCTGCTTTTATATAACTAGCAGACGGAATTATTGGGAGCGAAGGTAAATGGAGAGGAGCTAATCCTTTTTCTTGACTGTTAAAATGATTTTTACCGCTTAATACATAAGCTTCCCAACCCATTTGTTGAAGCCATGAGGCTGTCATATTTGCCCGGACATTATAAGTTAAGTCATCCGCGAGGACTATTCTTGCTCCTCTCACTGGAGCAGAATGATCGGTTTCCTGAACCAATTGTCCACCTGGCCTGGGTAGGAAATGTGGAAGATGTCCTTTCCTGTATTCTTCTTCTGTACGGACATCAAACAGATATGTAGTTCGTGTTTGATCTTTAGTAAACGTTTTTAATGTTTGAAAATCAATTTTTTTAACACCTGCTTTTGCTGCAACATTCCAACTGTCTGTTGCAGCCTTATTTTTATTTTTTTCTTCTGCTTCTGGGGGAAGCCGGTCTGCACCATGTTCCAGGGTCTGACCATCCAATGTCCAGCCAATAGTACCGTTTCTTAAGGCGGCAATTTGATTGGGTAAGCCTGCATTTATTAACGACTGTGTCCCAATGATACTTCGGGTACGGCCTGCACAATTAACAATGATCTTTGTGTGCGGGTTGGGAGCAAGTTCCCTTGCTATTAATACTAATTCGGCTCCTGGAACGCTGTAACTGCCTGGAATATTCATCGTATGGTATTCATCAAACCTGCGTGCATCCAGAATAACATAGTCACTTTTACTGTCTATTAGTTGCTTAACTTCATTAGGGGACAACATCGGAGTTTCTCTTTTTGATTCAACCAATTCGCCAAAAGCTTTACTTGGCGAGTTGACATCTTCAAAAATAATACCTCCTGATTTTTTCCATCCCTTAAGTCCCCCTGATAATAAATGAACTTGGGAGTAACCGATGTGTTCAAATATTTTGGCTGCTTTTTCTGCTAGTCCCTCGCCGTTGTCATATATTACTAATAAAGTTTGCAAGCGGGGTATGCGGGTATAAGCATCGGTTTCAATACTTGAAATAGGAAAATTGGCTGCAAATAACGGATGGCCTTTTGCAAAAACATCTTCTTCCCGCGGATCAATCAAAGCGATCTCTTGTTTATTTCTTAACGCCTCCCTCACCTGTTCTGAAGTATAAGTAGGGATTGTGGCAAACGTAGTCTGAATATTAGTTGTCATTAGAAAAATAATGCTAAGAATTATGTGGTTGTTGCTTTTCACAGTGACAAAATTTCGTTAGAACGGTCCCAAATATTGGGTAAAAATTGATTTGAATAGCCAGATATAAATACTTTTTCGCTACCATCATCATTATAAACTGATCTTTTTACGGCACCAATATTGCCTCCATAGACGTGTATACTGATAGAACTTTGGTTTGCAAATGCATTTTTTACCCGGTGTATGTCTCCGATATTGGGGGATACGGATTCCACTTCTCCATTTTCCAGCCTTACTTCATTGCCCGATAGTTGTAGCAATCCAAGCTCATTCCGGATGTAGGATTGGCTTAATTCTGCACCACGAAGTACTCCTACCAATCCCCAAACGGTGTGATTATGGATAGGGGTTTGTTGTCCAGGACCCCAAACAAAACTGACGACGGAAAACCGCTCCAAAGAATCTGCATGAAGTAAATATTGGGAATAATGTTCAGGATGGGGCTTGGCAAAATCATCGGCAAGCCAGTCATCTGTCTTTAGTAGGTCAAGGAGCAATATACGGCCTTGACTGAGTATTTCCGTCTCTTGCGAAGTAAGTTCCAGCAGCTTTGCGAAAGCGGTAATAAAATTCCTAAGTTTTTCAGTGTTTTTTTTAATGCTCATCGATTTCTAAATAAATTTATGTTGGAATTTCCTCCAGAAAATCCATATCCTTATCGTGTGTCTCCGAAATGGTAAGAATGGAATATATTCCTAATGTAAAACAAATTGCTCCTAAAATAATCCCTGCATTGACGACGCCGGTGGAATCTTTTAAAGATATATATGCCGTAGTCATCAACACGACTGTACCTCGTACCATATTGGGCACTGTAGTGGCTGCAGTGGAACGCAAATTAGTTCCAAATTGTTCAGCAGCGATGGTGACAAATAATGCCCAGTAACCTATACCGATGCCCATCAGGAAGATAAGGAAGTACATTTGGCTTGCTGAATTTGAGCCATGGAAAAGGAAAATAAAGCTGTTGACAAACGCAAAGAGAATGAGATAAAGAACGGCTTTCTTTCTTGATTTTAATTTGTATGACAAAATTCCTGAAAAAATGTCGCTGATAGATATAGCTACATAGGCCCACATAATAGCTAATCCAGGTACTACAGGCTCGACTACATGAAATGCCTTTCCAAATTCATTGCTAAATGTGGCTAGCACACTGATGATATACCAAAAGGGAATACCAATTCCGATGCATTTTAAATAGCGCTTTAACCTTCCACGGTCATTTACCAAGGATAAAAAGTTTCCTTTTTGTACTTTTGAATTCTTTTTTAATTGTTGAAAAATAGTCGATTCTCTTACTCCCAGCCTTAAAATGAGCAATGCAATACCCATACCTCCGCCTACAAAATAGGCTACCCGCCACTCAAACAATTCTGCGGTAAAATAGGCTGCTACTGCGCCTAACATGCCAATCCCACCTACCAGGGAAGTGCCAAATGGACGCAGTTTCTTAGGCAGACTTTCAGAAACGAGCGTGATACCCGCCCCAAGTTCTCCTGCTAACCCCAAACCTGCAATGAATCTCCAAATTTTATAGGTATATGGTTCATGAACAAATCCGCAGGCGATATTGGCAATGGAATAAGTGATGATAGATCCGAAAAGGACGGAGAGCCTACCTTTCTTGTCGCCCAATGTTCCCCATAAAAAACCACCAAATAGCAGCCCTGTCATTTGCCAGTTTAAAATACTTGCCCCTTCTTTTGATATTTCAATATCAGACAAACCAAGAGCTTTAAGACTTGGAATACGAACAATACCAAATAAAAGCATGTCGTAGACATCTACAAAATATCCTAATGCGGCTACGATGACAGGGACACTGAGGACGCTAAATAATGTGGTTTTGTTATTTTGTTCAATCGCTAAAGCCATTATTTGTTTTCTTTATTTGTTACATACTTTAATTCTCCGGCTTTAACGGCTAATGGTAGATTGTTTTTGGCTGGGGGTAATGGACAGGGGGCGAAAGGTGAAAATGCACAATTTGGGTTGATGGCCCTATTAAAATCTATCCATATATCGTTTGTACCTACAGGCCGCTCGATGGTCAGAAACCGAAAGGCATAGGATTCGTTATTGCCAGTAAGGTCTGAAAAGGTAACAAAAAGTTTTCCTGCTTGATTCAATGCTTCCAATTGATAAGTATTTCCTTCATACTCAAAGCTAATCAAACCAGCTGCAGGACGTTGATTGGTAATGCCCAATACAGTTGTAATAGGAATAGTTACGTTTTCTTCATAAGGCGTAAAATGCCCTTTAAACTGCCAGTGAAGATCTACAGGAAATCTTTTTACACCTTTAAAATGTTGTCGGTATGTACTTGCTGTGTCCAGAATTCGTACAGCATATTCTCCATTGTTTTCCGTAAAGTACCATCTGAATGAACGATATTCAAATACGGGCTTTTCTAACCGTGGATTAAAAATTTTGTCTTCAGTGATTAGCTCACCTTTTATGCGTACGGGATAACCGTCGTTTATGTGTACGTTGATTTGACCATCTTCTAAAGTAACGGATCCAAATTTTGCAGGCACCTCATCCGATGGGAATATGACACCGTTATCTTTCGCGCTTCCGAAGGTCTGATTTCCAGCTTTAACGGTGAGAATTCCAATTAAATTTAAAGGACTGTCATCCGAAATAAGGAATTTATTCCTTTGTATAATCCACTGATTCAACTCAATTTCATTATTACTTTTTATCTGGCCGTGGATCTGATACACAGACATGGTCATCAAGCCCATGAATAGATAAATTATAAATCTGTTTTTCTTTTTCATGTTTTTTCCTTTGCTAATTGCTGTTTGTTGCTAATTGCCGCCTTCCATCTATCAGCGGATATCTTTTGTCAATTTTGTTCAAAACTATATAGAGTGAGTCCTTCTGTTCGTTTAATCCCGATAAGACGAGGCTTGATATAGTGGGTCTGCTATAAGTTAATGTAAAGGTGATGCGACTTTTCTCTGCCAGGTCTCGTTCCCTTTTTGAAGACCGTATCTTGCCTTTGATCACGTTTGGTGGAAGATTTTTGTCATAAAAAGTCAGGGCATGATTTGTGGTGTCTGCTTCGTAATAGAGAAATCGTTGTCCCCCTGCCACACCAGAATATTCAAAATTCCGGTCTATGTCCTTTTTGGCCGGCCCGCCGTTTGATAAATCCGGAAAAAAAGGCTTGTTAACCCTATACGTAAACGTGGTCCATTTCTCAAAAGTTGCGGTTTGCCATCTCACTGTGTCGTAAGGGGAGTAAGGGATAGTTTTACCATTGAGTTTAAATTCAGAAACCTCATAATACCCTGCACTATTTTTTAACCCTGCCTGAACGGGTTGTTTTCTAACTTTGACTTCTATATAATGATTGGAGTACATGATGTAGAACTGAAAAGGCAGGTATATGCCTATGAACAAATATTTAAGACCCCTGGTGGTATAATATGCGGTGCGGTTTAATGCGGGTCTGTACCTGTTAAGTAGGGTGTCTTTTTCATTAGCCAGCAACTGCCATACTTTAGGAAAGTCCTGGATGAGCAAAAATAAAGATAATGGTACGAAGTATAAGGCGTAAACATGTACTCCACCATCGTAATAAATATTAGCTAAAAAAATGTTAAATAAAACCCCGATGGTCAAGCAAGCCCCCAAACTACTTGATCTTCTAGAGAACATCAATGCCCCGGCAAAGATCTCAGCAAAACCCAGAAATACTTCATACCAGGTAACTATGCCCACAGATGACCAGTAAAGTTTTTGGGAAAGAATATTTATAATTTCTGTATTAAGCACAGTAATAGAAGGAGCGGGCATTTGTACTGGAAATAATTTCACATACCCGAAAGTGATGAGTCCTGCCGCCACCCGGTATCGCACAATTACCTGTATCCAATAATATAAGTTATTATAGGCCTTTGTCTTTTTATTTCTGACAAAATACGACCATATCGCTGCCCCGGCAAGTGCAATAATGAATATGATCAGCCAATCTGTAAAACTGGCTAATCCCCACCTTCCGCTTTCAGTTGGTACGGACCATATACGTGGATTATACCCTGATATCTCGTAAAGATCCCTATAGGTTAAATCAAAGATATCTATAGCAAAAAGACGCTCAAACCAAGACCATTGTAGAGGTACTGACATAATAATAAAGAATATAAAAGCCGAGCGAAACCAAAAGAGCTGATTGCCGGACCAGGAACTGTTACTTTCTATAGTTAACTTGTTCATTTTATTTTTTTTAATTACTTTCTAATAATTTTGTTGGTAGGCCTTCTATTTTGATATAATGGATAATCATGTTTATTTCTATCCAATACGACATAAATGGAATCTTTGTATTCATTAATACCACTTAAGATGATCCTGTCCTTATTGGGTCTTTCATAGTGTAGTATTTGCTGCTGATCTCGATGTGCCCTGTTTTTATTCTGCAAATACAATAGTTGTTTAATGGTATCTATTTGATAGTCGAAATAATGCCTGCCTCCGCCAACACCTGCATATTCAAACCGCATCTCAATGCTCTTCCGGCTATTTCCCTGATTGTCCAGGTCCATCTGCTGTTTACGGTTTACTTTAAACGTTAGGGTACACCATTTTTCAAAGATCGCATCCTGCCATCTGACAGAATCAAATGGGGAATAAGGTAATATTTGATTATTGACCCGAAACTCAGTAACATCATATCTCCCTGTAGCATTTTTGAGTATAGGCTGTTCGTAAGGAAAGCGATAACCTAGATCATCTTTTATAAACAAGTAAAATAAAAAAAAGACAAACACACTGGCACCAGTGGCTTTAAACAGGTACCTGATATATTTTACCCAGTTATTATGAAAAGAAGGATAATAGATGTTTGGTTCGGCATCATGTCCGTGTATCAGCAATTGATATATAGATGGCAATTGTGGCCATAAAATAATCAATCCTAGTAAGGCAAAGGTAAAGCTGTGTACGTGTACCCCGCCTTCATAAGCATGATTTGCCAGTGCTATATTCATTAGAATCGCGAATAATAGAGCTGCACCAAAAGAAGTAGTTCTTCTGAATAAAAGTAGAATACCTGCAAATACCTCTGCAAATCCTAGGAAAATTTCATAGTGCTGAGCAATACCAACACCTTGCCAATATAGTTTTTGAGCTCTGAAATCACCAAATGGTGTATTTAAATAAGAAATGGAAGGAAGTTCCATTTGATAGGGGATGAGTTTTTTATATCCCCAAGCAATAATGCCGTATGCAGCCCTGTATCTGGCTATCACTAATATCCAATAGAAAAGTGTGCTGTATGATCTTCTTTTTTTGTCCAGTATTGACCAAATAACAGCTATTAAAAATGATATTATGTATGAAATTAATAGGTTAATGTAGCTTAATAATCCCCATTGATCCTCAGGATTCAAATTAACCCATTTGGGTGAACCTAATCCGCTTGCTATTCCTGCCAAAGTTGGCCACCTTAAGGAAGTCCAGTCTATAGAAAATAGTCCGCTATAGAACAAAGGGTCAAATGGTATACACAGAAAAACAACAAACACGAAAATGCTGCGGAAACCCATTATTTTTAATATTGATGAGCTATTTTCATAACTTCCAGATATAATATTTGTTAAAGATATATGGTTTGGCATCTGATTGAGATTAAAAAGCCTGAGCAGAATGGCGGGAACTTATTACCGGATATTTCATGTCGATCCTATCTAATACGACATAAATGGAATCTTTATATTCATTTATTCCGGAAAATAGGATTCTAGATTTTGAAGGAAAGCTATAATGCAATATTTGCCGTTCATCGCGGTAAAGTTTGTTTTTGTTTTGTAAATATAGAATTTGGTTAACTGTATCGGCGACATAGTAAAAGAAATGCCTTCCCTGCACCCCTGCTGATTCCCAGCCCCTGTCAATATCATCTACTAATCCACCACCTGGTTTTAATGAAGGGCCATTTGACTGGTCTATTATTTCTTTGCGGTTGACCTTAAATGCCAAAGTAGCCCAGTCTTCCAATATCGCATCTTGCCACCTCAAACTGTCGAATGGAGAATAAGCAATCGTTCTATTGTTCAATCGGAATTCAGTTACATGGTAGTAGCCAGCCTTGTTTTTAAGCCCGGGCCTGTCGGGTACGCGATATTTTGGTTCCCCAAATAAATGCAAAAAAAATTCAAGAACTACAAATATCGCAAAGCCAGTAAATTTTAACAGGTACCTGCTATATTTTTCCCAGGTTTTTGAAAAGGGATAATAATAATGGTGAGGTTGAATGGTTTTTTCTTTTATTAATAGTGCGTAAACATTTGGTAAGTCTCTCCACAATAATATTAATGCAACCAATACAAATGTGAAACTAGGGATATGAACCCCACCATCATATGTATGGTTGATAATTACAATATTAGCTAAAACTACTACTGTCAATAACGCACCTAATCCGGTTGTTTTACGAAATAATAAAAAGAAACCTGAAAAAAATTCGGCAAAACCAAGAAATATTTCGTAAGACGGTACAATTCCAATAGACTGCCAATATATCTTTTGTTCTTGTATGTATAGCAAAGGTGTATTCAGTAAGTTGGTAGGTGGCCACATCATTTGTAACGGCACTATTTTTCGGTAGCCCCAGGCTATAATTGCAAATCCTAACTGATAGCGCGCAACTACCCGAAT
Source organism: bacterium A37T11 (assembly GCA_900109895.1). GTDB lineage: Bacteria > Bacteroidota > Bacteroidia > Sphingobacteriales > Sphingobacteriaceae > A37T11. The sequence continues at coordinate 91,882 of FOBR01000014.1, read as the reverse complement.
CCAGTAATTTAATTTGTTGTAATGACGCGACTTTTTGTCCAAACGTGTCCATATGAGTCCTAAAAGTATGGCAATAAAGAAAATAACAAATGTATTCGTATAACTAGCTAATCCCCATCTGCCGCTTTCTCCAGGTATTGTAACTACTTCAAGGGGGCGACCAGAAGCTGCAATGCTATATAAGTAATTCCAATGAAGAGCACTCCAGTTATAGTTGATTAGGTGCTGATACCATTCCAAATCGGTTGGGACGCACAAAAAAATCAGCATTACGAAGGCAATTCGGAACACTAATTTTTGCTGTTCTGTCCAATTTATTAAACTATTTGTATGTGCCATATTCACATTTTTTTCTAATGCTTACAACTTCACCGGCTTTCTTCGACCTTCAAACAGCATATACCTTTTATTAATTCTTTCCAATAACGCATATATAGTATCTTTTTTTTCAGTATATCCTGATAGGATAATAGTGCTGTCATTTGGAAAAGAATAGGAAAGTTCTAGTTTCTCTGCTTTGTAATATTTATTTTTGTTCTTCAAATGTAACGTGTGGTTTACAGTGTCTGCAGAATAAGAAAAATAGTGCCTTCCTCCTGTGCCTGCAAGTTCATAATTCCTATCTAAATCATTGTCATGCCATTCATCCCCATTTGTCGGGTCTATTTTTATTGGCCGGGCAATTTTAAGGCTAAGTGTTGACCACTTTTCAAATACAACGTTTTGCCACCTATTGGGATCGGTAAGGGAATATGGGATAGTGTCACCATTAAAAACAAAATGTTTTACATCATAAAATCCATATGCCCCGGATAATCCTGGATTTTTGGGCAGCAAATAAGGGTTTCCTGTGTAATTACGAAAAGCAAGCAATCCAAAGGTTAATGCAAATAATGCAAACGCAACTTTTAAGATGGTTCTAACGTGTTTTGTTTTGCTTGATAATAACGGAATATATTTGTTAGCCAAAGTTTTTTGTTGTTTTATTAATAAGCTGTACAGTCTGGGCGCATCATAAGCAAAAACAAGGAGTGCTAGCAGAAGTAAATATGAACTGTATACATGATCCCCAATATCATACGCAAAGTTGACAATAACTACGTTTCCCAAAAATCCAATGATGATCCCTGCCCCAATCGTAGATGTTTTTCGGAACACGAGTAGTACTGAAGCTGCAATTTCGACAAATCCCAAAAACGATTCATATTTGGGAACGATACCAAGTGTATGGTAATAAATTTTCCATGCATAAAAGTCACCGTAGTTGGTGTGCAGATTGCTTAGAGAAGGATAGGGTACTTGTAAAGGGAAGAATTTTACGAATCCGTAGGCAATCAATCCAATTGCCAACCGATAGCGAACAATAACACGCAACCAATAGTACAATTTATTATATTCTCTCTTGTTTTTATCGTAAAATCTCCAAACTGTGGCAAGAATAATAGCTACTATTGTACTGACCCCCCAATTAGCAAAACTGCCAATACCCCATTTTGGCAACGCGATTTCAGTAATGTATTGCGGTAGGTATTTTGTCAAATCCAAAATAGATCTGACATTTATTTCTGTAGAAAATAGGGTGGTATAAAACTTGTAATCAAGTAGGGGGAAAGATAGAAGAATGATAAATAGAAACGTAAATCTAAATATGTCTATTTCCCATTGCTTCCATGCTGTGGAAGGTGAAATTTCTGAGTTGCTCATTTTTAAAATGTGTATTAGTAACCAGGATTTTGTTCTAGCCATTTGTCTACTTTTATTTCAACTAATGGAATCGGCATTAGGTATTTTTTTGTATCGGTAATCCCCAAAACAGTTGCTGCTCTTCCTGTCCTGACAAGGTCAAACCACCTGTGAGGTTCAAATGCGAATTCAAGCCTCCTTTCATTTTCTATAGCGAGTAAGGTGGTTTCTTTTGTTGTACTGGAGGCCTTGTAGCCTATTGCTTCTAGTCCCGCTCGATTTCTTATCGCATTAAGATCTTCATATGCTGCTTCTAAGTTTCCTTGTTCTGCAAATGCTTCTGCTCGGATCAGGTATTGTTCCGCAATCCGTAATACATATGCAGGGTCGGTACCGTTTGATCTATAGTACAAATTTCCATACCAAGTTGACGCTGTTTTAGCTACAAGGGTATTGCGATTACCGCCGATTAGTGGGTTATTAATCAATTGCAGGAAATCTTCATTCGGTATCCAATCCTTAATTCCCCCATTTTCAGTGGGCTGCCATGAATTTCTGTGCGCTGAATTACCTGTTATGAATGCAGGGTCATAACTGAGTTCAAATATGGACTCTGGAGAAGCTACAATATTGTTCGCAAACCACGAGTTATATGGGGCAATTAGTGGATAATTGGTAGTCTCTTCGATAAGCTGGGTAGCGTAACTACTCGCTTTATCCCATTCCTTTGTATAAAGGTAGTATCTGGCGAATAGCGCCCAAGCCGTCTTCTTGGTTGCCCGAACACGGTTCAACGTGTTGGGTAAAAGATTTTCCGCGTTTTCCAGATCTGATTTAACCTGATTGTAAGTTTCTTCTAAAGAACTTCTCTTTGTTTCGGTTATATTTTCAAGTGACGAAGTTGGTTTAGTTAATAATTGCACTCCACCATATACTCTAGCCAGATCAAAATAGGCCAATGCTCTGATAAAGTAAGCTTCCCCAATGAGCTGATCTTTTAATGTGCTGGTTAATTTCGGATCAGTGATGGCTGGAATTTTTTCGATAGCATGATTGGCCCTGTCTATCGCTTTGTAAATTGCAGTCCATACGCTTGATATGGTTCCGTTATCAGACTGTACGTTGTGTATAATAAATTGCTGATTATAAACCACAGTACCAGTAAACTGTAAATTATCTCCGGATAAATAACCTATAGACTGGAAAGACCGGCCATAGTATCCACTGGAAGCCAACGCATCATATATACCTCGCACCGATGTCTGTGCGGATGCGGCATCTGTAATTGTGATTTCATCAGAAACATAATTCTTAGGTTCAACTTCCAAAAATTTACTGCATGAATTCATTATTAAGAATACAATTAGTAAAATAGCTTGCAATCTATTTATTTCTTGTCTTTTCATTGTTCAAATTATTATAGGGTTACATTAATGCCCAATTGAAATGTTTTTGGTTGGGGAGGGGTACCGAAGTCAATACCTTGTACCATTTGCTCAGCATCTGTGTTGGATTCTGGATCAGGACCTTTATATTTTGAGTAAAGCCATAAATTGGTTCCGGTAATATATATCCGCAAATCCTGCACTTTAAATTTTTTTGCTAAGTCTTTTGAGAGACCGTATCCCACAGTTAAGTTTTTTAACCTCAAGAATGACGCATCTTCAATAAATCTGTTTACTGTCTCTAATGTCCAATTGTTTCCTTGCGACGTAAATCGTGGTATATCGGTTATATCTCCAGGTTTTTTCCAGTAATTTTCATCTTCTTTATATAACGATCTGTCAGCCCGTGTTCCTCCATGCATACTAAGAAATCGGTTTAAGTTCAGCATTTTATTTCCTATTTGATAGGTAAACAAAAAGGATAGGTCAACTCCTTTATAGGATAATTTGTTTGTAAATCCGCCGAAATAGTCAGGTAAGGCAGTTCCAATAATTTTCCGGTCATCTGCTGTGATCTTACCGTCTGAATTTACATCTTCATATACAGCATTACCGGTTTGGGGATCCACATATAACTGATTATATACCCAAAATGAATTTACGGGATAGCCTTCTTCCAGCCGAATCCAGTCCCTGGAATAATAAGTAATGGGTACAATTAATTTTTCAACTTTGTTGATATTTCTGGAGATATTGAAATTGGTATTCCAGCTAAACAAATTGCTTTTAACAATTGTGGCGTCTATTCCGAATTCAAAACCCTTATTACTTAATTCTCCTGCGTTGGCAACATAACTGCTATGACCTGATGATGATGGTAAAGGAGCGCTAAGCAGGGCATCAGTGGTGTACTTTTTGTAGATATTAGCATCTATTGTTATTTTGTTAAATAATCCAATATCCAAACCAACATTTACCTGACTTGTTTTTTCCCATTGGAGGTAAGGATTCCCGAGCTGATAAGGTGCCGTACCAGCGGAATAACCACCGCCAGCCGAATTGGCATACGGGGCACCACCAGTCCATAATCCACTGGAGGCATAATCAACAATTCCATTTTGATTGCCTGTTAATCCATAGCTGGCCCTTAATTTTAATTCATTAATGGCCGAAACATCTTTAAGAATGCTTTCTTCTTTTAGTCGCCATGATCCGCCTATGGATGGGAAATAACCCCATTTGTTTTTAGATCCAAACCTTGAAGAGCCGTCAGCTCTGATACTGGCTTCTATGAAATAACGGCTTTGAAAATTATAATCTATACGTGAAAAGAAGGAAGCCAAATTGGACCCTGTCCAAGACTCAGAATTACTTTTAATAGATGCATCGGATATGGAACGGTAGGAATTATTTGGAAATCCGGAGCCCTCAGCCGTAGTATTTTTGCGGGTATTACCTTGTAAGGTATTTCCAAACAATATACCAAATGTATGTCCTTTTATTTTTTTTCGGTAAAATAAAGTTTGCTCATTGATCCAGGTCGTTGCTTGGGAAATTGATGATATGGCATCTCCGCCATTTTGGCCTTGCAACATGCGGTCAGACCAATACCCTTTCTCGTCATATAAATTGTAGTCCAGACTCCAGCTCGTTTTAAATTTAAGATCTTTAAGTATTTCAATTTCAGCAAATAAATTTGCGATATATCTTGTGCTTACTGCTTTTATATCTGTGTCTTCTATCATTACATCAACGTTATCCCTGTTTCCTGATAACGAAGGTGTGCCGTCTGGATTATATATAGGATTATAAGTTCCTTGCACCAGTGCAGCGCTTGATAAAATATTTCCCTGAGATCCGTTTCCTGCCCCAACCTGACTGCGTCCCGTTCTGCTAAATGTATTGCTGACGCCAATATTAATATGATTGTTGATTTTTTGGTCTAAATTCAATTTTAAGCTTTCGCGTTCAAAATCCGCTACCTTTAATATAGATTCCTGTGAAGTATACGCTCCTGAAATAAAATATTTAGTACTTTCTGATCCTCCTTGTAATGATAGATCATAGTCGTTAAGCTTAGCATTTCGAAAAACCCTTCCTACGCGATCATAGGTTTCTTGTTCAGCAGGATTGCCCCTGCCACCCTCAATTTTGGGGCGGAACGGCCTAGATGCATAAGCTACATCATACGCTATTCCCTTGTCGAGTCTGGTATTAATATAATTTTGATTTACTGCTTCCGCATTTGTTGGACCATCGCTCAATTCCCAAAAATGGTATTTAGACAATTTCCCTTGCCCTGCAGAGACATTTAAGTTTATTTTTGGTGCACTGTTATAATTTCCCCTTTTAGTAGTAATGATAACTACTCCATTTGCACCTCTGGCCCCATAAATAGAGGTTGCGCTTGCATCTTTAAGTACTTCCATGCTAATAATATCAGTTGGGTTTATATCGGCTATTGGCGAAGTTGTACGTCCTCCTGTATGCACGGTTTGCAGGCTGGAGTTATTAATAAATACACCATCAACTATATATAATGGATTATTGTCTGCTAATATCGATGTTGTACCCCTCACTCTTACGTTAATACCATCACCTGGTACCCCAGAGTTATTGTTTACCTGTATTCCTGTTGATTTGCCTTGTATCTGTGCATCGAAACTGGCGACTGGTATACGATTTATTTCATCAGCTTCTATTTTGGAAACAGAACCTACCAGATCTTTTTTGGTTTGCGTACCATATCCTACAACAACCACATCTTCCAGTTGATTTGCATCAGCAGTTAATAACATATTCAATGGACTCACCTTTGCAATTACTTTTTTTGTTTTATATCCCACATAACTAATAATGAGTGTATAAGGTAGCTTTTGCCCTGTCACGAAATTATAATTTCCTTCAGCGTCCGTTTTTACGCTGTGAGTGACTCCTTCTATTTGGACAGTAGCGCCGGGCAGGGGCTCATGGCTTAATGAATCGAGTACCTTTCCATGTAGGTTCGAGTTGACACGTGGCGTGGTCTCTTGTGCTAAAGAATAAACAGGACTGATCATTAATAATAATACAATAGTTTTTAAGCTGTATCTCATTTTATCTTTTAATAATAGACAGTATGCTGCGATTGGCAGCTACTAGGGTGTTAATGATTAATAAGGGATGTATTATAACCTCATCTGCCGGTTTAGGCTTTCAAAGGGTGCAGTATCAACAGCTGGGGTTTAGGGTATTAACAACAACATATACGGATGCTTTGGCGCATAAACGTATAGGATGCCTTTGTGGTACTGGTGGGAGTAAAAACGGGTTTCGGTATCGCTTTAACTAAATTTACAATTTTAAAAGTATTTATTAATTTCATGTTGTTTGATTTTATATTTAAAGACTATGTAAATGCTAGTGATTTAAATCGAAGCAAATTAACTATTTATATTTTAAAGTATTAAGATATATTTTATTCCTTTTTGAGCATAAATACAACCTATTTATAAAAGCTTAAGGTATTTTTTAGGTTTCAACTCTATTTTAGTCTACTAAATAACTAGTTCATATTGGTCAGGATCTGTTCACCACTCCTACCAGTTTGGCAGTAACCAACAATTGTCCGGTATGTCGTTGTGTGTGTTCAGCAGCATGAAACAGGAGTCCGATAAGTGTTGTTGGTATTTGTTTCCTGCCTATACCACGTGTAGAAGTCAGTTGCCTTTCGTCGGTGCCTTTTATATATTCAATGGCCTCGATAATTTGCAAATCTAAATTTGCTAAAAGTAGAGGGGTATTTATACCAGGTTTTTCTATACCTTCTGCCGCAAGGTAGGCCAATTGGGTTTCATTTAGCATTTCTTGCCTGGCATAGGTAAACATCCGGTCTATGACGCCTGTAATATGCTGCAGGTGGAAACCAACTGAAGCCAGACCGGCTGGTTTCTTCCAAAGAAGGTCTTCAGGAAAGCCATGCAAGTGTTGCGGTATTTCTTCTCCGGCTTGTAATAATGCATGAGCTACTGGCTGCAATAGGGGAGGGACATCCTCAACAGGGCCTCTCATCCACACCTCGGGCAATGGAATTTTCATTTGAATCGATGGTTATTATTTACAAATATACTCACGTGTATGTCATTTTTATTGATAATACTTTTTTTCTTCTAAATATGATAAAAATGACCTATTATTGCAAATGTATATTAAATACATAGACAATAAGTTTAATAAGTATGAAAAGCCATTTTTCTTTCCTTATGCCAGATTCATTGGTCCGAATGTGTTGCTGATAAACACTAGCGGTTCGTTACTTTTTTTAGTCCATTTCAAATTTTAGTAAATATGTATAAAATCAACTGGTTATTACTCTTTTCCTGCATTTTTATGTCAGGAATAGGATTCGCCCAAGAGAAGCCTGTCAGTGGCAAGGTGCATGACAGTCGTGGCGGCGCTATTGAGGGGGCGACTATTCGTATCAAAGGCAATGGCAGGGCTTTGACCTTGACGGACGCCACTGGTGGTTTTTACTTACAGGTACCTGTAAACGCTACGCTTCAGGTCACTTCCTTAGGTTACAGTCCGCGGGAAATAACCATCGGCACGACCAATTTTTATGAAGTAGTATTACAAGAATACAGCAATACGCTTGACACGTTGCTTATTACAACAGCTTTAGGCATCCGGAGAGAAAAGAGTCAGTTACCCTATGCTGCACAACAGGTAAATGCCGCCGATCTGAATCGCACGCCCGCCAACAATTTCATTCAGAATCTGGCTGGTAAGGTGGCCGGCTTGCAGGTTTCGAGCAATAGTACACTGGGGGGTACTAATAACGTGATCCTGCGTGGGTTTAAATCGCTCACCCAGAGCAATCAGGCCCTATTTGTTGTGGATGGGGTGCCTATTGATAATACAAATCAGAGTAGGAATGGCCTGGATTTGGGCAATGCGGCGTCGGATATCAATATCGACGATATTGCCTCTATTAATGTGTTAAAAGGTGCTGCCGCTTCTGCCTTATATGGCTCGCGAGCAGCGAATGGGGTGATCCTGATTAATACGAAAAAAGGCCCTTCAAAAAAGGGTACGGTGGATATCGTGCTGGACCAAAGCCTGCAAACGGGCAGTATTGATCAGTCCACGCTGCCTGAATATCAAACGAAATATGGTCAAGGAAGGGGAACTGCCGGAAAGAATGCAGCCTATCCGGATCAGTCTGGATGGTTTTATTATACGCCGGCTATAGGGTCCGGCGGACAACCGGTGCCTGTCGTGATAACCAATGAGGACTTGGCCTGGGGGCCGGCGTATGACGCCAGCTTATCGGTATACAATTGGGATTCTTTTGTGCCAGGCAATCCTAATTATGGAAAAGCGACCCCTTGGGTTGCGGCTAGCAATAATAAAGCTTCAGACTATTTTCAAACGCCGTTTTCATCCAATACCTCCCTGCTAGTGATTGGAAGCCAGGAAAGGTCTTTTTTCAAATTAGGGTATACCAACAATTATGAAAAAGGCATCGCACCTAATAGTTATATTAAAAAGAACGTTTTCAACTTTGGCGGTTCATATGATATCTCCACGAAGTTAACGGTGGGTGCAGCCATCAATTATACCAATGCGCTGGCCAATAACAGAAGTTCTTATGACTACCGTGCAGCCAACAGCAATGTACGTGATTTGAGGCAATGGTTTCCATCAAGTGTAAACCTGGATGCGCAGCGTGCAGATTACAATCGTGGCTATAACGCCTCATGGAACATTATAGCGGGGAGCTACGCAAATGAATCTGGTAACATTATTAAGGCTGCTTACCACAATAATCCTTATTGGAATGATTATGAGAATTACAACAACGATACCCGAGAACGGTATTTTGGCAATGTATACGGCACCTATGATATTGTCAAAGGTTTAACGGCAACGGGCCGTATATCACGTGATAGTTATACGCAGTTTTTTGAAAACCGCATAGCAGTGGGAAGTTACCAAACATCCTCTTATGCACGTACTGATGTCAAGTATGCCGAAACCAATTACGATTTCCTGCTTAATTTGGACAGGAATTTGGATGAGTCTTTTAACTTAAAGGCCTTGTTGGGAACCAATATCCGCCGCACACATACGCAGTCGATCGGTTCTACTACCAGTGGGGGGCTGGTTGTGCCAGGCCTGTATGCCATTTCTAACTCGGTTTCTGCCCCTGCTGCTCCGCTTGAGTATGACGGTATTAAACAGGTGAATGGATTTTTTGCTGGGGTTACCCTGACATATCGCGATTTTTTGGCTTTGGATGCGACTGGAAGAACCGATAGGTCATCAGCCCTTCCTAAGGACCATGCTAGTTATTTTTATCCGGCAGTGTCGGGAAGCTTTACGTTTTCAAAGCTGTTACCTGAAGCAAGCTGGCTGTCTTTTGGAAAATTCAGGGTCAATTATGCCGAAGTAGGAAGCGATGCGCCTATCTATAGTATTCAAAATACCTATGTGGCTGGCACACCGTTCAATGGGCAGAATATTTACAGCAATCCGCTTACCAACAACAATCCTGACCTTCGTCCGGAGCGCAACCAAACCTATGAGGCAGGCTTGGAGGCGGCCGTGTTAAACAACCGCATCAGCCTAGACCTAACCTACTACCATTCACGGCTCAAAAATCAAATTACACCCATTACGCCATCCACTGCTACCGGTTATAGCAACTTCTATGTCAACGGCGGTACCATCCAGAACAAGGGGTGGGAGGTTGTCCTGAACCTGGTGCCGGTTAAGAATACAAATTTTACTTATGAGCTGACCCTCAACTGGAGTAAAAATGAAAATAAGGTTTTATCATTATATGGTAGCCAGCCATCATATACCATAGCTTCTTATCAAAATGCCATACAGCTGGCTGCCGAAGTAGGGCAGCCATATGGCACGATCAGGGGGACGGATTATACCTATTTGAACGGCAAGCGTTTGGTAGATGCCAACGGCTACTATGTGAAATCTGATAACCGCAATGCTGACCTGGGTAATATTACGCCAGACTGGATCGGAGGCCTGACGAATCGTTTTAACTACAAGGAATTTTCACTCAGTTTTCTGATCGACGCCAGCCATGGTGGTAACGTTTATTCATTGGATAATGACAATGCCTCCAGGGCAGGCATCCTGAAAGAGACAGCGGCCAACAATGATCTTGGCAACCCGCTACGAAACCCGCTTAGTGAGGGGGGAGGTGTTATTTTGGACGGGGTTAAGGCTGATGGTACACCTAATGATATCCGTATAGATGCATCCGATGTAAAAGTGTTGGGGAGCAAACTTCCTTTTGGGTCTACCAATGTGTTGGCAGCCAAGTCATATGTGTATGATGCCAGCTATATCAAACTCCGGGAAGTAGCTATTGCTTATGCATTGCCTGGACGTTTATTTAGCGAGGCTTCAAAAATCAAAGGGGTGACGTTTGCCCTTTCAGGGCGCAATTTATGGATCATCCAAAAAAACCTACCCTATGCCGATCCGGAACAGGGAGCTCCCTCTACCACATTGACCAGTTCTGCCCCAATGATCTATAATGCCAATGCATCTATCGGATACCAGAATGGCGTTTTTCCAACCGTTAGGCAGTTTGCACTGAATGTTAGGGTTAATTTTTAAAGCAGATAACCATGAGAACAATCACATTTATATTAGCAATTTCGCTGCTATCCTTTTTGACAGCTTGCGAAAAAAGTTTTGACGAACTGAACATTGACCCGAAATCACCAGTAGATGTTCCTGCCAATTCGGTATTCCTGGCAGGAGAAAAGGGTTTGGTAGATCTTTACACTACCAGCATATGGACGTCCTCCCCATTTAGGGTATTAAGCCAAGTATGGACCCAAACTGCCAATATTAATGAGGCACGCTATCAATTTGTGACCAATAATGCGCCCGGAGGGTGGTGGGACCGTATTTATACCATAGCCTTGAGTAACCTGGAGCAGGCCAAGGGGCTGTATGAGGGTGAAAAACTGCCGGCGGCTGTAAAGACAAACAAATTGTTTATTACCGATATATTAGAAGTATATAGCTTCCATTTACTGGTAAACACTTTCGGAAACATACCCTATTCTGAAGCGCTGGACCGTAAAATTCCTTTCCCAAAATACGATGATGCCAAAACGGTCACCGAAGACCTGATTAAAAGGCTGGATGCAGACATAGCAGGGCTGGATGTAAATGCCGATTCCTTTGGAAGTGCAGACCAGATCTACCAAGGAAAGGTGGCTAAATGGAAAAAATTTGCCGCCTCATTAAAACTTAAGCTGGCCTTGTATCTGGCCGATGCCGATCAAGCGCTTTCGCGAACAAAAGTAGCTGAAGCGATCCAAAGCGGGGTGTTTGGACCCGAAGAAGGAAACAGTAATAACGCCAATTTTCCCTATGCAGCTGGTGTGGTGATTAACTCAAACCCACTATATCAGGATCTGGTAACAGGTATTTACGGAACATACTATGCGCCAGCAGCCTTTTTTATTAATACGCTGATAACTTGGAATGACCCGCGTTTGCCTATCTTATTCAGCAAAGACGCTGCTAATGGATACTCGGGTGCTGTTGCCGGTGCTGGTGGCGTGAACCAAGAACTGTCAAAGTTTAGCAGTAAGTGGCTTGATCCTGCCGCACCGGGCGTATTACTGGATTATGCCGAAGTAGAATTTCTGTTGGCGGAGGCTGCCGAACGCGGTTTTGCGGTGAGTGGTACTGCAGCCAGTCACTACCAGGCAGCGGTAACTGCTTCGATCACCAGCCTTGGGGGTAGTGCCGATGACGCCGTGCAGTACCTGGCACAGCCAGCTGTTAACTATGCAACGGCTGCCGGCGATTGGAAACAGAAGGTCGGCTATCAAAAATGGATTGCGTTTGCCAACCGCAACTGGGATTCATGGACGGAGATCAGAAGGCTGGGTTACCCCAGCCTGGACGTGGTGAGCCCGCCTCAAGGAGCCCAGGGAAAACTCCCGCTTCGTTTTTATTACCCGCCAGCAGAGCAAAACTCCAATGCTGCTCATTTGCAAGAAGCGGTCAGTGCGCTGCCGGGTGGTAAAGATGAGGTGTCTGCCAAATTATTTTGGATACCTTAAATGAAAAATACCTTTTGGGAAGGTTTTTATAAATTTTCACGATATTTAACTCCATGAACACAATAAGAAAAACTATAGGGCTTGCCCTGATTGGGGCACTGGCTATTGCAGCTGCCCAAGCTCAAACAATATCATTACCTAAGAGGCCTATTTTATTATCGCTCAATGAAAATGCTTATGGGCCGGCACCGGCAGTCAGGCAGGCGATCACCGCACAGTTTGAAAACCTTTCACGCTATACCAGAAACGAGGGTGATGTCCTCATTGCAGACATCGCCAAAAAGGAGGGGGTATCTGCAGACCAGGTCATCACGGGTGAAATCCTGGAGTTATTAGGTGTTTATTTAGGTATTGAAGCAGGGCCAGGCAGTGAGTTTATCTATTCCGTGCCCGGATACCCCGCCTTGGTAAATGCGGCTGCCAGGGTAGGTGGCAAAATTGTGGAAATACCCCTTGATGCGCAGCTGGAAAACGACCTGCCGGCTCTTGAGGCTGCTATTACACCCAAAACAAAAGCTGTTTATTTGGTCAATCCGCATAATCCATCGGGTACGGTGAGTGACAAAGAGGGTTTCAAAGCATTTTTACACCGTATATCTTCCAAAGCGCTGGTAATAGTCGATGAGGCCTACCTTGAATTTACAGATGACTTTGAAGGGCGCTCGGCTATCAATAACACGCGTGCCGGCGACAATGTGATTGTATTTAGAACCTTTGCTAAAGCATATGGTCTGGCGGGCCTTTCTATCGGCTATGCCATAGCCCCCACGCCTGTAGCGAAGCTATTAAAAAAGCAGGGATTGGGCAGTCCGCATGACCTTAACCGACTAGCCGTTGTAGCGGCAGATGCCGCTCTAAAAGATACGGTTTACTTAAAAAATACAGCAGAACAAATTATCTTAGAACGTAAAAAATGGGATCAGGTATTAGACGGTTTGGGCCTTAAGCACACAACCTCCCAGTCTAATTTTATTTATTTTGATGCAAAAATACCCAGTGAAGAAGTCATATCCAAACTTAAAGAGCAAGGAATAGTCGTAGGCAAAGTATTTGAACCCTATCACACCTGGGTTCGCATTACGGTAGGTTTGCCCACAGAAAACGAACGTGTACAAAAGGCATTACGTGACCTCAATGATCATAAATTTTTTAGTCGCCCCTGAGATCACTCGGAAATCAAAAATATCTCCTTCTTTTTTGCCCAGTATTTTTTTGGCAAGCGGCATATCGATGGATAAATATTGGGGTCCTTCAGTTGCTTTTTCAGGTTGTACCAAATGAAAGGTATGGATGTCCCTTCCGTAAAAGTCCCGTATCTTAACTGTAGCATGCAATTGAATGGTGACAGGTTGATTTGAATTATTTTTCTTATCTGAAGCATCCATCTTTTAACTATTACTGTTCTTTTTTAGAGAAAGGAATACCTGATGGGCAGGTATTCCTCTAATAACCAATTATAAACCTATATTATGAGAGAGAGAGACTTTGTTATATACCACAATAGCTGTTTCGTGTTAAAGAAAGGTGCCCGATGGGCAGGCACCTCTACTAACCCAATTGTAAACCTATATGATGATAAGAGAAATTCAAATGTTTATTTTTTATTCTTTGTTTTTGTTTCATGATGCAAATATATATAAAGTCTATTAAAATGGTAGTATAAATTTTAATTAATTTTTTATTTTTATTATAATTACTTGAAAATCAATTTAAATATTATTTAAAGATAATAATATTTATGCTCAGCACGAATTAAAAAATAAGGGATTTTTAATTTCTGAGTGTTACATACACTTTTTTTTGTTCTTTTGTTCCATAACAACACAACACCCAATGGCAATTGTAAGACATAACTGGACCAGACAAGAAATACTGGATATATATCAAAAGCCCTTGCTCGACCTTGTTTTTGAGGCAGCGAGTATACACCGCGAAAATAAAGACTATGGAGAGGTTCAGATTAGTTCCCTCATATCTATAAAAACAGGCGGTTGCAAGGAAGATTGCGCCTACTGCCCGCAGGCTGCACGCTACAATACTGGAGTAGAAGTGCAGGCCATGATGCAAGTAGACGCGGTTATAGCGGCTGCTAAAACGGCAAAGGCCGGTGGCGCTTCCCGCTTGTGCATGGGAGCTGCTTGGCGGGAGGTGCGCAATAATCGCGACTTTGACCGCGTCATAGACATGGTCAAAGCCGTAAATGATCTTGAAATGGAGGTCTGTTGTACATTGGGTATGCTGAATGAACACCAAGCGCAACGCTTGGCAGATGCAGGTTTGTATGCCTACAACCACAATTTGGATACCTCGGAAGAAGACTACAAACGCATTATCAGTACACGTACCTATGATGACCGGCTAGATACGATCAAAAACGTCCGTAAGGCAAAGATCACGGTGTGCAGTGGGGGTATCATTGGTCTGGGCGAAACGGTAGATGACCGCGTCTCGATGATCTGTACTTTGGCTAATATGCACGTTCATCCTGAATCAGTGCCCATCAATGCATTGGTACCCATACCTGGTACCCCCTTGGAAAAACAGCCCCGGGTACCCATTTGGGATATGGTACGCATGATTGCCACTACCCGTATTGTGATGCCAAAAAGTGTCGTACGCCTATCGGCCGGCCGTAATGAGATGAGTACCGTAGAACAAGCTTTTTGTTTTATGGCTGGTGCCAATTCTATTTTTGCAGGAGACAAACTTCTGACCACACCCAATCCCCATTTTCTGGATGATATGGCCATGTTTGAAACGTTGGGACTAACGCCACGGGAGGCTTTCAAAAATGGAAGACGGCCTGTGGAGGAAGAAGAACACGCAGCCTACTGAGCAAGCAGCGTGTCAATCTCCTCGTTGAACTCTTTGACAAACTCATCATAGTATTTTCCGGTGGCGGGCCCACTATAGCCCGTATGGATTTTGGCTACGTTGCCCTTTTTGTCTATGAAAATGGCCGTAGGAAACGACAAAAAGTTCTTTAAGGCGGGCAGTGACTTCGCGACCTCCTCAGGGCTTGGAGTGCCTGCTATAACCTGATCGTAGGTAATGTCAAATTTCTTGCGGTAGTTATTTAAAGCCTTACGCACATAGTCAGGATCGGTTTTACGCTCATAGTGGATGGCAATGGCCTCAACCCCCCGACCGCGGTTCTTATTGAACCAAGGAGAGAAAAAGGTTGCTTCATCCATACAATTTGGGCACCATGTACCGGTGATCATCAGCACGACGACTTTTCCCTTAAATTTTTTGTCAGTCAGTGAGATCTGCTTACCATCGACATTGGGAAACGAAAAATCCAGCGTTTTGTAGCCCTCTTTCAAAAAAGTGAGATGGTAGGCATCCGGAAGGGCGGCATTTTTATTGAACACGCCACTAAAGGGTTGGTTGCCCCGGGCGCTAACAACTTCACCATTCACCGAACCGTCTTTACCAAAAGTTCCTTTGAACAGGGATGGGCTTGAGCCGATAAACCCTGACAGCTGAAATTCCTGCCCGGATACGGATCCTTCCAAATAGCGCGAATCGCCAGTCACTCGAAGAAACGTTCCTGTTAAATGATTACCCTTTTGAGTAAATACACCCACAGATTTGGTGTCCTCCCCATCTGCTGATTTAAAGGAGATATCGTAAGTGCCTGAAAAATCTTTAGCCGGCGGAACATTAGAAACTTTAAACCGATAAAGTTGTCCTTTTTGAGCCACAATGGGGGTTGGTAGCCCGCTTCCATCTTGTTTTCTTAACACACCAACCAACAAGTCGCCTTGTTTTTTCAGCGCCAGTTCATTGTCAAACAAGTCAAGCTGGACAAATACCGAATCTGCACGCTCCAAAATGCGTCCTGCTTTCAAATGCTCTGCACCATTCACAAAGCTAATGGAAAGATCAGCCGGATTGCCCGAAATCTCAAAATTAAAAGGGACCTCCACACCTGGCCTGATCGTAAAAACCCCACGCCAGGGGCCAATTAAATCAGATCCAGCCTTAAGCGGATGCCGACCTGCATAGCCATTAAAAAATGACCCCACCACCAAAGTAACCATCAAAGTTACCGTATATACTAGATACTTCATTGTCTTAACAGTTCATATTAATATCCCGAGGCCTTATCATCCCCTCTGGGATCTGCACCACCTTGTAAAATACCATCCTTAAGAACGAGAATCGCATCCACCCGACCTATAGAGCCACGCTCTTTAATAACATATCCACTCGCCTGAAGTTTTTTACGTACATCGGCCGCTATAGCCCCTTTTTCAGTCATTACCTCATCCGGCAGCCACTGATGGTGAAAACGCGGAGCAGAAACCGCTTCTTGAATCGGCTGGCCAAAGTCAATGACATTAAGGATCGTTTGGAAAACCGATGTGATAATGGTAGACCCCCCCGGAGTTCCGACTACCAAATAGAGTTTTCCCTCTTTTTCAAGGATGGTGGGTGTCATGGAGCTCAGCATGCGTTTGCCGGGTTCGATGGCATTGGCAGTACCTCCTACCAACCCGTACATATTGGGCGATCCAGGTTTGACCGAAAAATCATCCATCTCATTGTTTAATAAAAAGCCGGCTCCCGCTACAAACAGCCCCGATCCATAAGATCCATTAAGCGTTGTTGTAATTGAGACTGCATTTCCGTCCTTGTCAACAATAGAAAAATGCGTGGTTTGTTCCTTTTCAACTGGAGCAATTGCCCCGGCGCTAATGGTTGAGCTGGGGCTGGCCTTTTCAAACGAAAAACCTGCCAACCTGCCTGCATTATAAGCAGAGTCCAAAAGTTGATTTAGGGGTACTTTTACAAAATCCGGATCGCCCAGATGCGTAGCCCGGTCTGCATATACACGGCGCTCAGCCTCAACGATCAACCGCACTGTGGAATCTTGTTGAAAACCCCAGCGGCTCAACGCATACGCCTCAACCGATTTAAGCAACGCAATTAGCGCCGCACCACCACTGGAAGGTGGAGGCATAGATATCACCTTATAACCCCGATAAGTTCCAATGACTGGTTTGCGCCATTGTGCATGGTAATTTTTCAGATCTTCCAAGCTAATAATACCCTTTGCCTGTTGCATAGTAGCGACAATTTTTTGGGCGGTTTCCCCTACGTAAAAGCCGTTCCGGCCTTTATCCTGTATGAGCGAAATGGTGTGAGCTAATGCTTCCTGGCGCAGCGTATCCCCTTTTTTCCAGGGAACCTGTCGGGTCAATGGACTACCTCCCGGGTTTAATGCAATAAAACGTTCCTGAAAATGGTTAAGTTCATTGGCTTGTTTTTCAGTAATGCGAAAACCAATTTTTGCCAATTGTATAGCCGGTTCGAGCACTTGCCTCCAGGATAAATTTCCATATCTTTTATGAGCCTGTACCATGCCATCTACCGATCCAGGCACACCAGCGGCAAGAGCACCATCTAAGCTAAGCTGGGTAATAGGAATACCAGCCGGGTCCAGAAACATATCGCTGGAGGCCCTAGCCGGAGCTTTTTCGCGGTAATCAAGGGTAACGGGTGTACCGTGCGCAGGTCTGTAGACCAAAAAACCACCCCCACCAATATTCCCGGCATTGGGATACACAACCGAAAGGGCAAACTGTACCGCTACAGCAGCATCAATGGCATTTCCTCCTGCTTTCAGAATTTCTAGCCCAATAGCAGACGCTTCGGGGTGGGCAGAGACCACCACGCCATGCTTAAAGTGGGTAGACTGTCCTGCTGCTGGCAACCAAAAAGTAGCTAATATGAAGTAAAATGCAATATAAAAAGATTTTTTAATAGCCATAACCGATAAAGTTTTATGATGCATCATTTTAAATTAGCGATAAGCGTTGATAAATATACATAATTTATCAACGCCGATCTATCATGGCTGTAAATTTACACACTAACTACAACGTCAATGCCAGCCGTGTAAATAAATATCGGCCATTGGTTCCAAACTGTTGGCTGGTTCGGGAGTAGATAAAATAGCCAGCACCGCGGTTGCCCCCAATGGTTTCATCCGGATAAATATCCAACAAATTATTGGCGCCCAAGGTCAGGCTGAGATTTTTGGTGATGCCATAATTGACACTTAGGTCAGTAATGACTTTTCCTCCAAAAGTTTGTTCATCAGCCACCACATTGGTAGCGGCATCAACTGGACCAAAATAAACATTTCTTAAAAAAAAGCCCCAGCGGTTGATGGAATAATTCAGACTTAAGTTAGCTTTTACGCGTGGAACGGCCGATTCCAAATACGTGCGGCTGGCTTGGTCCAGGTAAATAGCTTCTTTTCCAGCCAAGGTGGGCGAGGCATGCACACCCCCAACAAGAATGGTTTTTACAAACGTGCCAGAAAGGTCAGCCTTGAAATGGCCCACCCCCCATAAATCTGCATAGGATAGTACCACATCAATTCCCTTAGTTTCGGTATTAATAGCATTAGCAAAAAAACGGGCAGATGAAGCATTTGCCTGATTGAGCAATGTATATATTTCTTTATCCTGTGCAGAAGCATCAGCAGCATTACTTCCAGTAAATTGGCCTGTATAGACAATCCGGTCATCAATGCGGATGAAATAACCATCTACGGTAGCCTTAAATTTGCCGTAATTTGCTGTTAGTCCCACACTATAGCTTTTAGATTTTTCTTCTTTAAGGTCTGGAATGCCCAATAATTTTGCCGGTCTGCTGTCATTGGTAAAGGTGCCTGAATTAATTATCTCTCCATCCACAAAAATACTGGAGGTGGCACTAAAAAAACGCTGTTGAAGCGAAGGAGCCCTAAAACCCGTGCTTGCTGCACCCCGCAAAGCAAAAACCTCATCAATTTTGTAACGAGTACTAACCTTCCAATTCAGTGTAGAGCCAAAATCATTGTAATTTTCAAATCGGAGCGCTCCTGTAACTAACCAGGACGGTGTAAAATTAAATTCAAGATCGGTATATGCCGCCACCTCAGATCGGGTAGCATTTACAGCATTTTCGGGGCGAAATCCTGGAAAAGATTGTGCTCCGCCAGCGTAAGCCTTCCCATTGGCCGCAAATAAGGTTTGAATATTACCATTGATGTCTGGGATGGTAATATCATTGCCATCTGCATCTACACCTATCTTACGAGCTTTTCCATAATCGGCATAGGAAGCTTCTTCTCCCTGCAAGATTTGGTATTTTTCATAGCGGTGCTCAAAACCAAAAGCCACATTTATTCCTGATAAGGCATTTTCAAAATAGCGATTAAAATCAAGGTTGGTCGTATTTTGCAAAAAGCGATAACCACCATCTTCAAATCGGGTTTTCGTAGCATCCAACTGTGAAGCATTTAGTGTATTTTCTGTACGAAAATCAATGTTGTTGCCACCATACGTGTTGGATAGATCTGCATGCCAGCCACCTACATTTCCGCGCACACCAATAGCTAGCGAATGGTCGTAGTTGTCAGTCGCAATTATTGGAAGGTAACCTAATGGATACAAACTGGCGTTTGTTTGAGTAAGCTGTGCGGGTTGCCGACGAAAAGCTGCAGACTGCCCGTTACGATAATTGAGGCCACCAAAAGCATATACTTCAGCGCCATTTTTATCTACCGGAAGCACGCCGTTAAAGAAAAGTGAGCCGCCTTGGTTGGCTGATTGGCCAATACGGGATACAAAATCTGCCCTTGTCAATCCCCTGCGCTTCAATTCCTCATCGGTAATGTCTGCGCCGGTAGGATTAGGGTACAATTCAGGATTATTATAATCATTAAAAATGGTCCCAGTAAATTCCTTTTGACGATTTGTAGGGTCACGGCGGTCAAATGAACCGGCTACATTAATAAAACCACCATGGTGACCAAACGGAACGCCATAATTAACATTTGCCTGTAACCCTTGGCCATCATAGTGATCTTCGGCATTTTTGGACGCATAACCCCCATACGTAGCACTGGCTGTCAATTTATTTACAGCATCATCCAAAATAATGTTGATGACTCCGGCAATGGCATCAGATCCATATTGGGCCGCCGCACCATCCCTCAGAATCTCAATTTTTTTGATGGCAGCCGTGGGTATAGCATTCAGGTCAGTACCAACAGAACCTTTACCAAACGTACCATTAATATTGATAACCGAAGTAGTGTGCCTCCTTTTTCCATTAATCAGCACCAGTACCTGGTCTGGACCCAGACCCCTCAGCGAAGCAGGATCTATATGGTCCGTTGCATCTCCTAGCACTTGGGTATTTGCATTAAAGGAAGGCGCAACATAGTTCAGTATTTGATTTAACGTAACCTGGCCAACATCTTTGGTAATATTTTTAATATTAATAATATCTACTGGGGCAGGCGAATCCAGGCGAGAACGTGGCTCAGCCCGGCTTCCCACCACAACTACCTCACTTAAGGATGTGGATGAAAGGGTAAAGCTAATTTGCTGATCAGCCCCATCAGACACAGTCACTGTTTGAGTCTGGCCATCATAACCCGTATAGCTCGCCGTTATTCGATATTTACCTGCAGCCAACGAAAGTTTAAATTTACCCGAAGCATCGGTTGGTACCGTAGAACCCGAAGGGTCCGCCCGCACAGTAGCCCCTGCTAGCGGACCATTTTCATCACTTACCACCCCAGTCACAGAGATCGTTTGTGCATACCCCAAATGGCTCGTAAGCAACCATACCATTAGGGATAGCAAACCAATTTTTTTGATTTTGTTGAATTTTTCCATGGTTCAAATAATTAAGTTTACCAATAATGTTCTCAAAGTTACATAATGTCTATTGTAATAATGGATAATATTTTTTTAAATAAAGTATCAAAGCGTAATATTTCGTAAACTTGCGCAATTATAGGAGTAACAAATGGACCCAATGCATTCAAAATTACCCCATGTGGGTACCACTATATTCACCGTAATGACACAATTAGCGGCCCGGCATGAGGCCATTAATTTGTCACAAGGTTTTCCTGACTACGATTGCCCGCCCCAACTGGTATCGCTCGTAAATCAACACATGCAGGGTGGGCGAAACCAGTATGCACCCATGTCGGGTGTGCAACATCTCCGCGAGCAAATTAGTGCCAAAGTGTTCGATTTATATGAAGTAGACTATCATCCTGACACGGAAATTACCGTCACTGCCGGAGGTACGCAGGCTCTATTTACGGCCATTGGTACACTTATACGGCCAGGAGATGAAGTTATCATCTTTGAGCCGGCTTATGATTCATATGCGCCCAGCGTAGAAGTTTTTGGTGGTATTGTTAAAGCAGTCAGTTTACAAGCACCTGATTTTTCAATAAACTGGAATGAAGTACAAAGCCTTGTTACTGAAAAGACGCGGCTCATCATCATCAATACCCCTAACAACCCCACTTCCCGTGTTTTTACCGATGCAGACTTTCAGAAGTTGATCCGGCTTACCCAAGGAACGAATATTTACCTGCTTAGTGATGAGGTTTATGAACACATCGTGTTTGACGGGTTGTCTCATCGCAGCGCACTGCAATACCCTGAACTCCGTGAGCGGAGCTTAATTGTTGCGTCTTTTGGCAAACTCTACCACATTACCGGGTGGAAGGTGGGCTATACCCTTGCGCCAGCATCATTAACAGCCGAATTTAGAAAAGTACACCAGTATAACGTTTTCAGTGTTAATACACCAGTGCAGTATGCCCTGGCAGATTTTCTACGTGATAAAGATTTCTACTTGCAATTAGGAGAATTTTTCCAGCAAAAACGTGATTATTTGCTTAAAGGGCTGTCTGAAACACTATTCAAGCCGTTAACCTGTGACGGAACTTATTTTTTGCTGGCAAATTATAGCGCTATTTCCGAAATGAAAGAGGCTGACTTTTGCCAGGATCTTACCATACGTTATGGAGTGGCCACCATACCGGTAGCCGCATTTTACAAGGAAGAAACCAACCAGCAGGTTATCCGCATTTGCTTTGCCAAAAAGCAGGAAACATTAGAAGCAGCCCTGGAAAAACTCTTGACAGTAGCCTTATAAAACATCCAATGAAACCCATAATATGATATCTTTGTTTAAATAATATACACGTGGAGAAATTTTATCAACAATTATTTATCAGGCATCAGGAAGCCCGTGACATGCCCAGTAATGTGCGCATATGGGAGTGGGCCAGGGATGTATTCCGTTTACTGTTTCCAGAGCGAAGTTCAAAAAAAATACTGACCATCGGGGCGTTGAAAGCACATTTCAGCATCCTCGAAAATGAGCTATATGACCTGTTGCTAAGCAGCAAAGCATGCGAAAACTGCGACTACACCTACATTGTAGCCCAATTTTTTGAAACATTGCCGCAAATTTATGAAATCATGATGACCGATGCTCAGGCCATATTGGAAGGAGACCCGGCAGCACAGAATCTTCAGGAAGTGGTACGTACCTATCCCGGATTTTTGGCCACCTGTATATACCGTATGGCCCACCAGCTGTGGCTAAATAAGTTGCCGTTAATACCCCGTATTTTAACTGAATACGCCCATGAGCGCACAGGTATTGATATCCATCCAGGTGCAACAATTGGTAAACACCTGCATATTGACCATGGAACAGGGCTGGTCATTGGCGAAACATGCATTATAGGAGATCATGTTAAATTATACCAGGGTGTAACCTTAGGAGCACTGAGCGTTGAAAAAATATTAGCAGGCGAAAGGCGGCACCCCATTATTGAAGATCATGTCGTGATTTATGCAGGCGCTACCATACTTGGTGGTGAAACCCGAATAGGTCATCATTCTATTATTGGCGGAAATGTATGGTTAACGAATAGTGTAGAACCATATACTACCGTATATCATCAACCTAACATGAAATTTATCGGACCCAAAAATGATTCATGACCCATCAGTAAATTTTTTTGATATTTAGTCTATGTAATTAATAGTATTTAATTGTTTTAATTTATACATTTGTACAGTCAATAATATATTCAATTAAATTTTCAGGTCATGGAAAAAGCTATACAGGCATCAAGTCTAAGTAAAATAAAAGCTAAAGTTACCCTAAAGCATGTTGGATGGCTCATTATTGCATTCAAAGTATTTGTATTACTCTATTTCCTAAATCTATTATATATAGGGTTTCAACACCACGCTTTTGAATTTGGAACAAAATTTAGTTGGTTCATTTTGGCAGGTTTTGTAGCCCAGCTTATCGATGGAGCCTTGGGTATGGCCTATGGCGTAAGTTGCACCAGTCTATTACTATGGTTTGGAATACCTCCTAAGTTTGCCTCGGCCAGCGTACATACCTCAGAGATATTTACTACAGGCGTATCAGCCCTATCACATATACGTTTCAAAAACATAGATAAGAAGCTTTTTTTCCAAATAGTGATCACTGGCAGTGTAGGTGCTATATTAGGAGCCTATTTGCTGTCTGACTTGTTGGATGGTAATGTCATCAAACCGTATATTTCCATTTATTTATTAGGTTTGGGTATCTACCTTCTTTACAAAGCGTTTAAAAAGAAAAATAGCGAACCACATAAAGTAAAAAACGCTCCCATCTTAGCCTTTATTGGTGGCTTGTTGGATGCAATCGGCGGGGGAGGATGGGGCCCCATTGTTACCACCAACATATTGAGCCAAGGAAAAAATCCACGGGAAACCATCGGAACCGTTAACACTGCGGAATTCTTTGTCACCTATTTTGCCACAGTCGTATTTATTTTCATTTTAGGAGTTCAGCATATAGAAATCGTGTTAGGCCTCATCACCGGAGGGGTTTTTGCAGCACCCATCGGAGCTTACGTAGCCTCTCGAATCAATCAGCGCGTCCTACTCATTCTGGTAGGTATACTCGTGGTACTTACATCTTCTTGGGGCATTTATCAGGCTTGGTTTTAGCCAATACAGCTATTTTCAATAGCAAAGCCACCATGATAAAAAAATGCTGTAGAAATGTATTCAATTTTTCTACAGAATGCCCTCCTAGATTTGCCTCCAACATAAAAAAAGTTTATGAAAACTACGTTGGTAGCAGTCTTCCTGTATATATTTGTTATCCATGCCTACGGTCAGCAAAAACTGGGCACTATAAAAGGAAAAATCGCTGACAGTACTACACGACTTACGCTAGAATATGCAAATGTAACCTTATTAGAGGCAACCACAGGGAAAACCGTCAATGGCACGCTAACAAATGACAAAGGAGCATTTGTATTGGCAAATTTAAAACCTGGTTTATATACGCTAAAAATTGATTTTTTAGGATATGAACTTAAAAGTATAGCAAGCATACCCATACGTAATGATAAATTTACATATGATGCAGGTATTATTTATTTAACACCCCAAAGCCATGCTCTTACCGAGGTGGTAGTTACCGCCAAAGCTCCTATAGTCCGAAATAAAGTAGACCGGGTTGTTTACCAGGTAGGCAATGATGTTACCTTGCAAGGAGGTGTAGCGACAGACGTTCTCAAAAAAGTACCCCAAGTGACGGTAGATATGGATGGCAATGTAGAATTACAAGGCAACACGGGTATTCGTTTTTTAATAAATGGAAAGCCATCGAGCATGTTTGGGAGCAGCCTGTCCGATGCACTGGCATCCATACCGGCCAGCCAAATCAAAAGTGTAGAAGCCATTACCAGTCCTGGGGCCAAATATGATGCCCAAGGAACTGCCGGTATCATCAATATTATCCTCAAAGATAACAAAATGGAAGGGTTGAACGGCAATGTAAGCTTGTCTGGCGGAAGCAAGCTCGAAAATGGATCCATAAACCTAAATTTGCACCATAAAAACCTTGGAGTAAATCTGTTTATAAGTGGTAACGAGCAACTCAGGTCAGCCACACCTTCAAGCCAAACCAGAACAACCTACGATTCCATCGGCAGGCCATCCACCGGTTTATCCCAGCATGGTGAAGCCGATCTTACCAGAAAAGCCTACAAATCAGGATTTGGAATTAATTGGGATATCTCTAAAACCAGTAGCTTAAGTGGAGGCCTTTCTTACGATCATCTTCAGAAAAGATTGGTTGGAACCACTGATCAGATACAGCAGATCTATGATTTAGCTACGGGCGGCATAGACAGCGCTAGCTCATACAGGCAGTCAGACAGTCGGAGTAATATTCACTCGGTGGATTGGAATATAGCCTATCAAAAGAAATTTGACCAGCCGGGTAGGCAACTTGATTTAACATACGATGCCAGTTTTGGCTCGCCAAATACAAGTTATTCACAATATCAAGTATACCAAGGGGAAGTAAACCCCTTTAGCGGGACGACCAGTATGAATCCCGGACATGACCGTCAACAAAATTTATCCATTGATTATGTACATCCTGTAAATGCTGAACTGACCATGGAAGCAGGATTAAAGACCTCTTTGCAAGATCTGGCCAATATGGTAACAGCCCAAAGGCTCGATCCGGAATTTGATCATTATGTTTCTGACCCCAGCCAGTCTTACAATTTTGCATATAAAATGAATATCTATGCCGCATATATATCAGCAAGTTTCCCACTTTTCCATTATCTGAACGTCATAGCTGGCACACGCTATGAATATACACATGTACGACTGAATTATGGAAATATAGTCGTGCCATCTTATGGTAATTGGGTACCATCAGCCATCATATCCCATCAATTTTCCAACAATCAGTTAGTTAAACTAGCATATACCCACCGCTTGGAAAGGCCAGACAACGAATTAAATCCATTTCTAGACTTAAGTGACCCCTATAACATTACCACCGGCAATCCACTTCTGAAACCAGAGATAAGCAACAATTTTGAATTGGGATATAGCAAAGACTTCACCGGTGGCGGAAATATGTATATAGCCTTTACTGAACGCATTAATAGCAATGATATCAAGACGTATACAGCTTATTATCCAACCTACCAGATCGGGGATTCTGTATATCATCAAGTTTCCATCACCAACCGCAGAAATATTGGTACTGAATATAACACGGGTATGCTCATCACCTCATCTGTTCCCATAACCAAAGCGTTGAACATACGCGAAAACCTAATGATTTTTAACCGCCATGTCGTCAACCAATTTGATGGGGGCAATAAAACAGACGGTATCAATTACCGGCTAAACATGAATGTTTCTTACCAATTTCAAAACGATTTAGTCGCTGAAGCATTTGGCGAGTACAAATCATCATTTAACAGCATTCAAGGTAAGCAACCTCAATCCATTTCGTATACTATAGCGATAAAGAAGCAGATATTACATAAAAATGTCAGTTTGGGTATCATTGCGACCAACCCATTTAATAAATATGTCAATCAACTTACCACCATTAATACAGCAAGGTATATATCCAGTACGTTTAGGCAGATACCTTATCGTTCATTTGGAATCAGCCTAAGCTACCAATTTGGAAAAATGATGATTAAAGATGATAAAGAAAAGGAAAAATCGTATCTAAATTCCTTACCATCATTTTAAATGGACCGTAAAAACATGTTTTTTATTGCTGAACTCGTAATCAATTGCCCAACCATACCGATAGCATATTTGGCTTACGATGGCCAGACCAAGACCTGTACCACTACCCCTTGAAGGCTTTGAAAACCGTTTAAAAAGTTTTTCTTTAGCTAAACTTTCCAGCCCGGTATTCGCTATTTCCAGTTTTTCGGAGGTCAAACTAACTTCAATGATGGCACCGGGAAGACTGTGCCTATACGCATTGGATAACAAGTTTTGGATTAAAATCTGAGCGAGCACATTGTTCATACGCACAATTACATCCTGATTCATACGCACATTTACCCTCAAGTTTTTCCCTTGCAAATCCTCCGGCATTAATTGAATAATTTCATTCAGTTCATAATTTAAATTGACATCATCAACCAAATCAAACTGTTGATTATCTATTTTAGCCAGCATTAACAAATTTTTATTGATCTTGGCTGTACGGTTTAATGCTTTAAGAATATCCTGTATCAGCACATGCTGACTTTTATTTAAATTTTTTTCTTGCAACAGCAAATCCAACTTTGACTGCATTACTGCCAGGGGAGTTTGCAGTTCGTGACTGGCATTTTCTGTAAATTGCTTTTGAGATTGAAAAGTTGCCACATTTCGGTCTATTAATTTATTCACCTCCCGGTTTAATTCATCAAATTCGACAATATCACTCTTCTCCAAAAGTAGTTGACATTCATTGTGTAAATCAAATTCTTTTAATTTGGATAAAGTTTGCCAAAAAGGCTTCCATACACGCGATGATACATAGCGGTTCAATAAGATAAATCCAGCGATAAGCACCAAAAAGAACAATAATGTAATGGAAGTAATAACCCGAAGTGCAGGCACAGCCTCTTCACTATTGGTTTCAATGGTGAGTTTATAAGGTTTGCCATTGATGCGGATGTAGGTGATTAATCCTCTAAAAGAATCAACAGGTTCATAACTAACGTGCTTATCGGTCCTGCTAATGGTATACACACTATCAGCAGGAAAATTTGCCGTGGTCGCAGGCACGAGGAGGGCACCTGGCATTACCAGATTCCAAAAGCTCAACAAGCGGGTTAGCTCATGTTCATCCAAATTGACATGAGCCAATTTATTCCTGGTGTATTCTGCAGCCAGTTGATTATGTTCATCCAGTTCAGCATTCCATATATTATTGATGACATAATAATACACCGGTATGCTAAAAGCTACAACGATCAACGAATAGATGATGATGAGTTTTAACGGCTTTTGAAGTAATCGACTCATTCCTCCCACTTATAACCCGAGGCGTAAATTGTTTTCAGGTAGTTTTTTGAACCAGCCTCAGTCAGTTTATGCTTAATATTTTTTATGTGTGCATACAGAAAATTAAAATCATCCATCATGTCAGAAAAATCGCCTGTCAAATGTTCAGCAAGGGCATTTTTAGATACTACTTTGTTCTTATTCACCACTAGGTACAACAGAAGGTCAAATTCTCTTTTGGTAAAAATGACCTCCCGTTCATGAACAAAAACCGTTTTTGCCAGTACATCAATCTTTATTTCCTGATGACGTATAATATTGCTATTGCCAAAAGCTCTTCTTCTAATTACCGCAAATACTCTTGCTGCGAGTTCGGAAAGGTGAAAAGGTTTAGCTAAATAATCGTCAGCGCCTGTATTTAGGCCATATAATTTATCTTCAAGTGAATTTTTAGCCGATATAATAATCACCCCTTCTTGTTTTTTCTCTTCGTGAATCACCTTTAAAAGATTTAATCCATTACCATCGGGTAGCATCAAATCTAACAAGATGCAGTCATAGGAAAACTGATGTATCTTATCCAGGCTATCAGCATAAGATGCAGCAACCTCACACATGTAAAGTTGGGATGAAAGGTACTTTACCATACTTTGAGCCAATTCTTCTTCATCTTCAATAATCAGGATTTTCATGGTTGAGCTTTTTGAATTAATGAAGCCAAATAAATCATATTTTTTCGTTTTCCCTCCGTAAGCCTCTCTTTACAATAGTCGGTATAAAATTGGTGCATTTCAAGAAAATCAATAGATTTTTGTGTCTGCCCTCCTATGCAACAGCCCAATCTTAACTCCAGTTCACGATAAATTAACGGATCTGTAGAAAAAAATTCATCCGTGCCCAAATGGAAAGTATCCGCATCGCAAATGATTTGTTGTAAAAGGGTTGTTGGATTAGTGGGCATGCGGGTTGCCAAAATGCATTCTTGTACCCGTTCCATACATTCTTTATCTATTGCCTGCTCTGAAAAATAATGTTTCATAATTTCAACACTACGTTCTTCATGGCCTGCGATCACACCAAACAGATGTCCAATATCGTGAAACCAGGCGGCAGCAGATAAGATAAAATAATCTTTTGGAGACAAATGGTAATGATTTGCTAGTTGTTGCACATGTATAACAACGCCTTTTGTATGTTCCAGGTTGTGGTATACTAGTTCTGGACGACTTTGTTCAGTAAACATTTTTACTACAAACCTGGAAAGATTCGTAAGCCATTCATTCGTGTCCATATCCATATATTAAAAACAAACTTAAAAGAGAATTCTGTAGAAAATTTGTAGTTTTTAACCAAGCCATTCAGACAATTTTTGGGGTGCATTAATACAATATGCAACATAATCGTACGGATTTGCAACAAATTCGAAAGTGCATTTTTGATGAATTAAGGAACTTTGCAGGGTTACCAAAGAACATTTCAAAACAAAACAATAAAATTGATGACAAAGACAAAAACATTACTGACCCTACTATTTATTGCTGCGATGATGGGATCATGCAGCAAAAAGAACGAAAACAAATCGCCAGACGATTACAAAACCTTGATTATTGGTACCTGGAAAATAACCCGGATTATTCAGACCACTTATATAGATGGTGTTAAGACCAAGGAAGACATAAAAGGACCTGATGAAGTTGGAGAAGGTGTTATTACATTTCATAAAGATGGCTCTGTTGACCCTTCTACCGATGGATCCTCTACCTATAGTATTGAAGAAAATAAATTAACCATAAATGAAGGTGGAGAAGATCCTGTCTCGGAAGTATTTGATATTGTTAGCCTTTCAAAGACACAATTTGACATTCAAATAATTACTGAATTCACGGTTGACCATAAGGCTAACAAAAACGTGGTACAACAGACTTTCACCAAAATAAAATAGCATCCGAACACATTCAATATGATAAAGACAAAAGCAATACTAGTGATCATTTTTATAATAGGAATCACGTTCTCTTGCAGTAAAAAAGACGATAAAACAGGGCCTGAAGATTACAAAACGTTTATCATTGGCCATTGGAATGAAACAATTTATACCGAAACCACCTATGTAGATGGCGTAAAAACAACTTCAGAGACTAAATCCATAAGCGAGGACCAGGCAGAAGATTATACGTTTAATAAAGATGGTACATTTGTTTTGAATGGTTCTGATCCATTAAAATACAACTTGGAAGATAGCCAACTTGTCCTTCATTTGGGTAAGAATAATGACGACGATCAGGCATTTGACATTATCAGCTTAACTAAAAAACAATTATTTCTAGAGGTCGTCCGTGACTATATGATAAACGGAAAGCCCAATAAAGTGTTTATTGACGTAACATATGTCAAAGTAAAATAAAGCAAATAGATCGTCATAACCTATCAACCATCGTCTATTGGCTGCATATCCATAACCTCACCTTCAGGGTGTAAATTCATTATCTACTAACCCAATGTCTTATTAACTTTTCAATGAAAATGCAACAAAATCGTACGGATTTGCAACAAAATCGTAAACGCATTGAATATCAAATAGAGATTTTTGTATAAATATTTAACTAATCACATGTTATGAAAAATTTCATCAAAACAATCTTTTATTTCTTTATAGCTAGTACTGTTTTAATGCTGAGTAACTGTCAGGATGATGACGGAGATGACTCTACCCCACCAACACCTATAAAGGTGATGTATCCCATTACGCAAACTAGACTTCAACAAAATGGAGGGACTTCTGTTCAAAAATTTGACTATGATGAAAAAAACCACCTTATCCAATATTCGACGGGCGAAACTTCAGTGCGCAATATCACAGCTCACCAAGTGCAAAACATAACCAATGAATATGATTATAAGTATTCGGGCAATCAGTCATACAAATATTTAAAAATGCAATACATTACAACGTACTCTTTTACCCTTGCCGACAGAACATCAGGTAGTGGTTCTGTGGACATATATAACGGTATGCCAACTAAGGTTGACACTTATGATGTGTTTAATTACGTATATTTAAATACCTCCGAAAGCAAAGTTGGCTTTTCGGCCATATTTTTAAATAATACACTAAATGGCAAACCAAAAAGTGAAAATGTATCTGGTGGTAACAGTGCATTTTTTACCTATAATGATAGCCTCAACTTGAAAAAAATAGAGGTGCTTGAACATACTGGCATAGTAGGAAGACGCACTATCTATCAAACCTATGATGACAAGTTCTCCCCTTTTGTCAACGTGGCAGGAATTTGGGCAGCCACTTATAATCAATTTGATAATCACCTTGCATTAAGTGCAAACAATCCGATAGATGTGGTTACCGAGGATTGGGACAAAAGTAAAAGCGCTTTTAAAATTTACTCGAGACAACATTTCGATTATGAATATAACGAGTACGGATATCCTACAAAGATCACAGAAAACTTAACATATTATGTTGGAGCTGGCAGCAGTTTTACTACTATTGATACCTATACCTATAAATAAAAGAGTGTATAAACAGCACACGTAAATAGGTATTGAACCCTATCCCTTTGTCATACTCGCTATAGGCATTTGAATAGTAAATATTTTTTAATGCTGCAGGCAAATAGGCCACTGACTTTGTTACATCCCTAATTTTAATATGATAAGATAAGCAGCTAACTGTTTCCCCAGTTTTACTAATCATTAGGGCATCTATGCCATGAAACCACGTATTTTCATTTTTTAAGATGATTGTACAGTCCGCATATTTGCCAAACACAGCCGGCAGATTTATGCAGGATGTAATTTTCCCAATCATCCCAGAACGTCTATTTATGAAAGTTACTAATTTATAGGTAACTGTCAGATTAAGCATCGTTAAAAGACTTGGGCAAAAAATGGTTTGCCTTTTCGAGAATGGATATTGAGGTTGGTAGAATGCTTCAAATCTTAAACGTCCTATATAACCTGTTAAAATTAAAGGTTTTTGATGTTTTAAAGAACTTTTAAAATTCCTCTAAAAGTGTTAGTTAAATGACTGTCTGAACTCCAAAGGCGAAACGTTTGTCTTTGTCTTGAAAAGTTTGCTGAACGATTGTGAATGTTCAAAGCCCAATTCGTAAGCAATTTCTGAAACGGAAAGATTTGTAGTTGATAATTTTTCTTTGGCTTTTTCTATGATTGCGTTCTGAATGTATTGTTGTGTATTTAGTCCGGTCAATGAACGCAACATGTCACTCAAATAGCGTTGCGATAGCTTTAATTCTGTACTGATGTATTTCACGGAAGGCAAACCGTTTTTCAATCTGTTTTCTTCTTCAAAATAGTTATTTAACAGTTTGTCCAAAGAAGTTATGATGTTGTGATTGATTGCTTTCCTCGTGATAAATTGCCTGTTGTAAAAACGATTGCTGTAATTCAATAACAATTCTATTTGCGACACCAAAACATCCTGGCTGAAACTGTCAATATTGTTGTCTAATTCATTGGCTATTGTGGCAAATAAATTGGCTATGATTTCTTTTTCTTTTGCCGATAGGAATAAGGCCTCTGAAACATCGTAAGAGAAAAAGCCGTATTGATTTATTATTTTTCCTAATGAATAATTCCGGATAAAGTCGGGATGAAAATACAAAGCAATTCCCTCATAACTTTCTATGTCTTCCGGTGAAAAGACAATTTGTTTAGGTTTCAGAAATGCTAATCCGCCTTCTTCAAAATCGTAATATCCCTGCCCGTATTTTATGTGTCCTGTGAATGTAGGCTTAAAGGAAATCTTGTAGAAGTCAAGACTTACTTTTTGCCCTTTTGGAAACATTTCAACGGAAACATTATTATAGTCAACCAATGCAATCAGTGGGTGCAATGGCGCAGGAAATCCCAATACCCGCACCAATTGCGATATACTTTTAATGTGATTGATGTTAGTTTGTTGTTGCATTTTTCGTTAACTAATTTAATCAATTTTGTTTTGACGGACGAATAACTATATCTCCAACTTCTACATCTTTGGGTTGACTAATGGCATAGACAACCGCATTGGCAATGGCATCTGGGCTAATGGCCAAATTTTCCATATTCTTCGTGATGATGGTTTTCATTTCCTGGTTTTTTATATTTTCAGCAAAATCGGTTTTTACAACACCCGGCGAAATTCCCGTAATCCTTATCGTTCCGTCTGATTCTTGTCTAAATGCTTCCGCGATAGTTCTTACCGCATTTTTTGTACCTGCATAAATACCCTGCATCGGTACAATCTTTATTCCTGAAGTAGAAATGATATTGACGATGTGTCCCGATTGTTGTTGTTTGAAAACGGGAATTGCAGCCGCCATCCCATATAAAACACCTTTGAGGTTAATGTCAATCATTTCTTCCCAACCGTCAATATCCAATTCGTCAATGCGGCTTAATTGACTGACACCTGCGTTGTTTATGATGACATCTAATTTTCCGTATTGCTCAACTGCTGTATTGACCAACCTAATTAGATCGTCTTTATCCTTTACATCAATTTGAGCAAAGGAGGCTTCACCACCTTTGCTTATAATTCCGTCGACAATTTGTTGTAATTGTTCTATTCGCCTTGCACCCAAAACAACCTTTGCACCATTTTTTGCTAATTCTATTGCAGTGGCTTTGCCCATTCCGCTGCTTGCACCTGTAATGACTACAACTTTCCCTTTAATATTTTGCATTGCTGTTCGTTTTTATTTGTCTATTTGTTTTTTTAAAAATTCGGGATAACGCTCGCCCACAAGTGTAATCCCATTTACTGTTGTGTTGATTTTTGCAAGTTCATCGGATGTTAATACTATATTTGTACTGTCCATATTTTCGGCTAAACGATGCAATTTTGTAGTCCCCGGTATTGGTGTTATCCAAGGCTTTTGAGCTAAGAGCCAAGCCAATGATAATTGGCCGGTCGTAACATTTCTTCGAATAGTTGTAACACTTGTCGATGTAATCTGTTTTTAATCTATTATCTTTTTTATCAAGACCTTTGCCATCCAAAAAGTTTAAACCCATACAGCCAAAACCTAATGCGGAAACTTCTAATCCGCTATTCCCTAATTTTCTTTTTTGCATAATATTTTTTTTGATTGTTTCTAAAACCGAATAAATCTCAAGTACAAAATTCTTAATTGTCGTGCGATGAAATGTATCCGAATTGGTATTAGTTGTAATCAGATTATTTTTTGGGGTAGACAATAAGGTCTCTTGGCTTTAATATAATTATTTCCTGCTTAAATTAATAATTTACGCCAAATTCTGCCTTTCAAAGCCAAACCCGCCATTTCTGCAAAGAGGCTTATCTACTGCAAAAATAATTATTTTTTTTACTGTGATTTTTAAAAATATAGTTATTCTTATATGGGCGATTCTATAAATGCTTACAAAAGGGATATGGGGAAGAAATGCCGTAGGCTTGGGAGGCTCCCCGAAAGTAGGGAGGGGATACCCATTTTATTCCATAACTATTGTGAGCGGCCTGGCCATGAGTGCGCCATACGCTATGGTTGTATTATTTTGACATTTATTCTTATAATATCGGCGCGATCCCCGGTGTTTTCTCATAATCAAAATTAATCGTTTTGGTTCCCTTAATTGTTGTGACAGCACACTGACAATTATGTATACGTTGCTGACACAATTCACAAAGCATATAACATATACAAGTAATTTAAAATGCAGAAAACGAACACTAGATTATATGCTATTACGCCGAAATCTTGTTCAACGGCAAAAAGTATCCTTTTATACAGTCAAGGTTACGTACGCAGATCTGAATGTGGTCTTTTTCCGGAAAACCGGCAGTCGGGTATAGCGGGTTGCCTTCCCAGAATACACCACGAACAGAATCAAATTCCTTTTTATCGGTACGTTTCTGCCATTCATGTGTCCATTCAATGACGGCAAAATCCAGTTCGCGCTGAAGCAAGTCAGCTGTATTTCCTTTTTTTGGCAAAAAAAAAGGGCGTATCAAATCTTAGACAGCATGTATGGATTCAAATTAGAAACGACACTAAGAGATATTTACAGGACATTTGCTGAAAATTCTAAATTTTTCTCCTAATGGTTAATGAAAGAGAAAAAAACCATAGAAAAGTTATGTAATCAATTTCCCTGAAATAAGTTTAAACAATATCAAAAGTACTCCTTATCCTTAGGACAAAATACCGTCTTTTTTAAGAACAAATCATAACCTTGTTATTATTGTTGTGGTGAGGGAATGTGAGTAAACGGAAAATATGGATAGGCTGACCACGTATCAGCGCATAATGGTGACCAAGAAAGAATGCTAGCCAGAACCCAAAGGTCTGATCGGAGTTGATCTTGCCGCTGGTTACCGGGATGCTTTTCCTTATTAACGTGTTTTCGGCTTTCAGCACGTTGGTTCGCAAGAAAAAATGTGAATGCTTTAATGACGGGTGATGCATAAATCCGTTTTTCTGATTAATAATCCAATCGGAGTCGCCGAGAAAGGCAGTTAGCTTTAGGTTGATACAATTTCTTATCACTACTTCAAATTGCGTAAATAGCGGATGAAACGCCTGCGCCAGCCGTATGTTGCCATTGTACAGTCGTTTTGCCCTATCGGTATCATTGGCAGTTGCGCTTAAGTAGCGGTTGTATCTTGGTCGGGAGAGGTATTGGTTACGTAAAATTATTTTCTTGCTTTAAATTAAAAAAATTGTTTTATATATGCATCATATAGACTTGGTAAAGCCTCTTTCTCTCTGTAGAAATGTAACTAAGTAGAAGAAACTGGGGTTTGCATGAACCCCTTTTTTATGACCCCCTCAATTCCCTCGGCCCCAATTTGCGTACTTCAATAAAAGCCCGGTTCAGATGGTCGAAGTCAGCATCGTTGGTGATCAGTTTTAATCCGAGCAATGCCACGGTGGAAGCGATCCAGAGGTCATTCTTACCCATATTCCGGGGTGTCACAAAAGGATAATCGGCTTATGCCGGGTTCCTCCGCTAGGAAATGCGTCAATTTCGGCATAGGTATCTGCGAGATTTTCGTTGATCTCAATAATAATAATAGCCTCGTCCAGCACGACATTGATGGCACTCCATGTGTACCTCCTTTATTATTGATAAATTTACATAAAGGATTGGGAAAAGTAATTTACGGCCTAACTTGGACTACAACCCGAGAGAATTTATAATCTTCTTTACATCATCCTTCGTAATGGACGATTCTTCTGATTTATCAAAAATAGTGATCAGGTAAATGTCAGTACCGTCCTGATGTTCCTCCACAAGAAAAGTAATTACCCGGAAGCCTCCGCTTTTTCCCTTGCCTTTCGATTCATCGGTCAGCCGTACCTTATAGATATTAGCCCCGTAATTCGCACCCTGCTTCGGATCGGCCAGTAAATCCTGCTCCAATGCGCTCAGGCTTGCCTGAAGTGTTTTGTACTTTTTTAAAAGCCTTTTGGCTTTCTTATAAAAGAAGGGAGTAAGGTGGATTCTATTTTTCACTTAATAAACCAGCCATGGTGAAAGACTTGAGTTTCCCTTCACGTATCTGTTTGACTTCTGCCAAACCCTGTCTGATCTCATTTAACACAGCTTCCTTTTTCGTGGCTTTCGCCTCTTTCGCACTATCGGACATAACCTCGCCACCCAGTTCTTTTACAAACTTGGCTAAGCGGGTTTTAGCATTATCCGGCACTTTGATCGTCAGCAATGTCATGATGCAAATATAAATAAAGAGTTTCACAAAAACAATGCGCATACGTCGATGTTTTATTTTTTCTCTCCTTTTCAACCCAACCCCCTTAAATAGCTGTTCAAAGTACTACCCAGGCTGTTTTTTCGCCGCCACTTGGACAAAAGCAAATTTATCATCTGCTATTTTTCATTTGAGGATGGCCCCAGTTGTTTGTTTACCCAACCTTTCACGGATAGGCCCTTATTAAGGCCAATAACTCATTTACTCTGCCATTTACTCCCTCATCAATGACAACTTTCCGTTGTGCCGGTCTTTTCACTGAAGCAACAAACATACCTTCCAATGAGAATTCAGGCGGGGGCATACCTGATCCAGTCCTTTCCACCATATCCATCCGCACGAACAATCAAAAAATTGAACTGTTCCTAAAATATTGTACTTTTACAGAAAGAAGCTCGTTAAGTATGATCTTTCCCAACGGCGCGGGGAAGACCACAGCCAGTTATACTGTCTTGCCGGAAATTTGGTATTGCAAGGAGTTTGTGAATGCGGATAACATCGCGGCAGGAATTTCTCCTTTTAATGCTGAAAGTGTTGCCTTAGAAGCCGGCCGGATCATGCTCAAACGTATCCGTGAGCTAATGGAAGAAAAAGCTGATTTTGCATTTGAAACTACGTTGGCTACGCGCAGCTATGTATCTTTGATTAAGGAAGCCAGGGAAAGAGGATATGAGGTAACATTGGTAGCTAAACGTGTATCGCATGGCGGGCATCATATCCCGGATGAAGTTGTTATCAGACGCTATTATCGAGGCTTACAAAATTTGATACATTTGTATATTTCTTACTGTGACAAGTGGTTTGTATTAGACAACATGGATTTAAAGCCTGAAATTATCGCTAAAAACGACGAATTTGGAGAAATGATAATTAATAACGAAATTTGGTCTATAATACAGCAACAAAACGATGGCAATGAATAACTCCACATCCTTCCCTCTTGGAACGTCCTTTTCGGATAAGTTGATTTATGGCGTGCAAAAGGCCCTAAGAAAACTTGCTGAAGAAACAGCCGCAAACGGTGGCAGTCTCATTGTGAAGATTGATGGTGAAATCAAAGATGTACCAGCTAATGAACTGCTTAAAACGCTGCCTAAAGATAATACCTTCGAAAAAGACTAACCCAAAGGGTACTTACAGCTATTAAAGCTTTATTAAGATTTTAACGGCTTAATCGACAATATACCTTCTTTTTTTCCTGACTTACGGTTTCCATGAAGGTATCCACAAACCCAATCTATACATTTGCTTCATGGAAGCAGTAAAACCGTCAAAATACTCACCTATCCTCCTTATACACCACCCATTTTTCCGCGGTTTTCGGTGCATGGCGCATGGGTAGGAGTTTGGGGCGCTTGCGGCGCGAAGAAAGTGTGTTTACTGCGTTAATAACCCGTACCTAGTAGCTCATCCAGCAGGGCTTCCATGCGTATAGCGTCCGCAGGGGTAACGATAGGTTCTTTCAGGGAAATGGAGTAGGGTTACAGCTTTACCCTGCTACCGTCATCCAACAGCCGCTGCCCGCGGTAAACAATTTTGTGGGGATATGCCGTTTTGGTAGCCAGGATGCGGATATCGTCTTCCGGTATGGATGAGGAAAATACCAAATCGGCAGGCACGCAGCCCAACACCCGGGCATACTGATTATAGCTTTATCGCTTCCTTGGGGTGTGCGCGAAATTTTGAGGTCGCAATTAACGCATCTTTAAGGGCATAATACTTAGCTTCTTCGTCGATCAGAACAGCCATATCCACGTCCAGGGTCCGCCGGGGAGACTCCGCTCCCATACCCAGTTGAAGATCGCGGGCCACCGCTCCTACCAGGAAGTACTCAATACCAAATTGAACCAATACTGGTTCTATATCATTAAGGACAGAAAGAAAAGAAGATTGTAAGTTCATATTAGTTCAGGTATTGCGCTTTAATACGTTCAGCGGTTTCCCGGTTACGGCTATCCAGACTCGTCATCAGTTTTGCATAGGCAATGAGTGGGGGTACCGCTTTCTGTTCAGAAAGCACTTCCTGTAGTTCTTCGGGCCAAAACTGCTCCAAAATTTCTACTGTCCCTTGTCGATCAGCGAGCAAAGGAAGTTGCTGCATCAGCCTTATCTTTTCTTCTTTGGTGTAAATGGCACTACGGTAAGCCTATAAATAATCTCCCGGTTTTATTATCCATTTGGCTTAAGTTTCGGCCAGGGTGTTGTAACTACGCCCAAGAACCGCTACCTTTATAACGGTAAAGAACTGCAGGATGGCAGTAATCTTTATGACTACGGTGCAAGATCGTATAGCTTGTCCCGGGCTTTGACCCGGGAACCCTGTGATAGGGAGGTGGGGAGTTATTGATAAGCTAGCAGATCATCCAAATCAGGTTAATAAATCCCCATATGCATATACTTGGAATAAAATCCAGTTAAACTGACCGATCCGGATGGCAATTGCCCTGTATGTTACCTTATTTTGGAAGTACTTGAAGCAATCACAGCAAGGCGGGTTGTTGTGACAGCAGTAACTGCCACCGCAACAGCTTTGGTGATAAAAAATGGGATTAATAATTATGATAAGAATAGTAATATTGCCGCACAGGACAATACTAGGGTCCAGCTTAATATTGTTGATCCTTTAACGGTGACCAAGACCCCTACAACTACTCCGAAGGCGCCAGCGATGGTGGAAGGACGAGGAGACAATCATTTAAAACCAGATACGGAAGCTGGGGGTGATCATTCAACTTTTAGAATGGATAAAGATGGAAAAATAACAAATACAGCATATTCCGTTGGTTTGTGTACTCTTAGCCTTCTTCTTGCTATGATCGATGTCTTCTATGGCCAGATAGAGCTGGTATTCGTGATGCTCCCTTGCTCCGCAGTATTCCGTGCCTCTGTCGGTTAGTACACGCAACAACCGCAGGTCATTTTTTTCCAAAGAAAGGAACCACCCGGTCATTCAGCATGTCGGCTGCCAGTGCGTTCTTACGGTTATATAGTTTGGCAAAGGTTACAGCCTTCTTTCCTTCCTTGGGCCGCTGCTTTTTTCTTAAGTTCTTTACTGGCTCTTAGCTGTCCAAATGCCGGATGGAAAATTGCTATTTCCACTGTGCTTTCTCAACATGCTCCTCCACCCGGTTTTTAAGAATGGGGTTTCTGCTGGATATCTCATGTAAGGCGAATTCTCCATCCTGATCATAAAGCTCCCTTAATCTGTAGAAACTATCCCGGGAATAACCCATTACTTTACATTCCTTCGATACATTCTTTAAATGCTGCGCAAGTTCCAGTACGCCAAACTTGTTTTTATTGATTTTTTGTTGTGTGGTCACATTACTTATCTGTCTTAAAGTTACTAATTTATAGGTAACTGTCAGATTAAGTCTTGATTATTTCAGGTAAAACTGCCGGAAAAGCTCTGTCTGGCGCCTATAATTAGAGATTCAGGCCTTGTGTGTATCTTAAAAAATCGTCAGCACTGGCGATGTTGACCTTTGGGAACGTTAGATTTTTGACTGCATCAAAATGCCGGTCATTGGTCACGATCAGATCGGCATTGGCAGCGACTGCCACATCAAAAAATTTATTGTCATCAGCATCTGCAGGTATGATGTTCCAATTATAATAGACGTTTTGAAAAAAAACATCGGGGCTTTCTGTGAAGATTTCCATTACATATTCATGCGCTCCGGGAGCGGAGTGCTCTTGCAAAATCTCTTCATATTCTTTGAGGATGTCTTCAGAAACGGCGATAGAATAATGCCCCGCTATAAAAGCATCCCAGATTGGCCGCAGCCTGCTTTTTTTTCCTATAATAGATACCAGGACATTAGAGTCCATGACTATTTTCATAATAGCTACTTGCTACTTCTGCGGAAATGGCCTTTACTAAGTGTTTCGTAATGTTCAGCAGTG
The DNA here is from genome assembly GCA_900109895.1 of bacterium A37T11. Classification (GTDB taxonomy): domain Bacteria; phylum Bacteroidota; class Bacteroidia; order Sphingobacteriales; family Sphingobacteriaceae; genus A37T11. The sequence goes on along the minus strand of FOBR01000014.1, from coordinate 51,387 downwards.
ATTTGTTGCTGATTTTCCCAAGCTTCGGTGGTTTTGTCCAGTTGCTGGCCGAGCAATTTGACGGCAAGGCGCCTTAATTGCTGAAAATCTTCTTCAGGAAGGGGTTTTTTGAACAACTTAAGCATCAACAATTGTTGCTCATTCAATGAATTTGATATTTTTACAGTTGCCATAAATACAAATGTACATAAATAGTTTTACAAAACAATACCCTCGCCGAGGCTTTATTTCTTTAACCTTTATTTCGTTTTTAAGGTTAAACCTGTTCTTTCATTATAAAGAGCTCTTTGCCTATCCGGGTTCCGGGATATTGATGTCTCAGTGGTAGCAGCTACCGGGAAATGGCGGGCTATCACCCCCCAGGTACGGTGAACTATACCTATGACGGCAATAACCTGGATACGATTACCTACAATGCCATCAACCTACCACGGATTGTCAAAACCCCGGCAGGGCAGCTAGCTGACCTATACCTATGATGCCTCTGGCAGGAAGCTAAGAACGGTGTTTGGTACAACAGCCACCGATTACATTGACGGCATTGAGTGGGAAGACACCAAACTGAACATTATTCAGACAGAGGAAGGAAGGGCGGTCAATACCACCAGTAACGGCTATGCCTATGAATACTTCCTGAAAGATCACTTGGGCAACACAAGATCTGGATTTGCAGCTAACAGCCAAACTACGTCCAAGTTTGTAAGCAATTATTATCCATTTGGCTTAAGTTACGGCCAGGGTGTTGTAACTACGCCCAAGAACCGCTACTTTTATCCGCCTGAGGCGTACAGGCGTTGGTAAAGAACTGCAAGATGGCAGTAATCTTTATGACTACGGTGCAAGGTCATATGATCTGGTGATTGGGAGGTGGAATGCGTGGATCCGATGGCGGAGAATACAGCTGTTGCATCGGGTGCGAATATTGTTTCTGAGTCTATTATTCAAGGTACAACTGTAATAGGAGGTAAAGTAGCAGAAAAATTATCTCAGGATCTTATGAAAAAGAAAAATTGATTAAGAATATTACATTTTTCGTTATAGGAGTTGTCTCCTTATTTGTAGGTGTGATTATGATGATAAAGCATAAGTTTTATAAATATAAAACTAGTGATATGCTATTTGTTACTAAACTGAGAGTTTTTCTTGGTTCTGCAGTTTTAGCATTGTTTGGGATATTAATAGTAATTAACGAGCTTAAGAAGTTGATATAGCAATAAAAGTGCCTTTAAAAGGTTACTGGTTATGAAAAACCTATGCCGGGCAGTAAAACCCAATACTTTCCTTTTTAATCGATGCTAAGCTATCCATAAAACTTTGTTTAGTCTGCGTTGCGCGTTGCGCAGTCATGAAATACGGACTGACGATGTCAATAAAAACAGCACCCTTAACCTTATCCGGAGCATTCGAAATAAATTTCATGGCATAATTTCCTCCCAATGAATGGGCCACAAGGAAATAGTCGCCGTCAAAATTTAACTGTTTGAGACCCGTTTGCAAATCGGTCACTTCACTGGTAATGCTGATGTGAGTGGTATCTATTCCGCTTTTTCCAAATCCTTCCCGACCGTAGGTGACCAGATCAGCGTGTCTGTAGTCTGACCCATGGCATTCGGACTTAAGAAGATACCTAACACTACGGTAAGCCTATATAAAAATTTTATGCGGTAAGTCATCTATCGTATTGAATCTTTATAATGAATCCAGATCTCAAATATACACCTTTAAAGATATCACCAAAGTCATTTCGCCCTTACTCTATAAATAAATCTCCCTATTGACAGCGGCAGCAATGCGTTTTTCTTTCCGGTTTCCCGTAAGGTATCCACACACCCGATCTATACATTTGCTTCATGGAAGAAGTAAAACCCGTATATCCGCGCTTGTCACAAGCATTTTTTCATTTCGCCACAGAAATTGGCCTGTTCACCACCAAAAAATGCTTATTTGCAAAAAATGAAAATTTTTTTTGCAAATAAGCATTTGTATTTTTACCTTTAAACGCAGATAATAAGCTGAAAATAAAAAGCATTTGGATTGATATAAATTTACGTTAAGATTAACCGATATAAACAAATACCTTATCCATGATTAGATCATTGCTGTTGTTTGTAGGGATTAGCTTGTTGTTGCTTACAAGCTCGGTAAAAGCATCGAGCTGGGACACATTATTGAGATATAGCTATTCACAATAATTATCAACATAAAGAATTCATTAAAATTATCATTCCAAATAAAATATAAAAATATGGCAAGATGTACAGCGCCAATTAATGGTCATCGAACAGCAAGTGCAGCGGCAAACTGCCCTGCATGTGGTAGTCGTTATAATCGCAGTTACAGTCCGTTTTCTCCTTATTCCACATCTTATTCTCCATTCTCAAACAGTTCGGGAAGTCTTAGCAGCAGTGGCGGACAAACTAGAACCAAAGCACGTTGGTCTTCAGCAGGTTCATCAATTCTTTACACACCAGCAGAAATTAGAACCTTAACACCCGTCCGCGAGAATGTAGAGAAGCGATCCTCATTACCTGAACTTCGGGATGTTTTTCTTTGCCATGCTTGGGATGATCGGAAGGATTCTGCCAAAGAGCTACACGATTTACTTGAATCAAAGGGTATCACGGTTTGGTTTAGTGAAAAAGATGTTTTGCTGGGATCATCTTTACTACGTGAAATAGATAAAGGCTTAGCCAAGTCTCGCGTGGGTATCGTATTGGTAACACCTTCTTTTCTTAAACGCATTAAAGGTGAAGGTATCGCTGACAAAGAACTTTCTGCTCTCCTGGCTCGTGATTTGCTTGTTCCAATCGTTCACAACACAACTTTTGAAGATTTACGTGAGGTAAGTCCTTTACTTGGCTCAAGAAGTGGTTTAAGTACTATAGAGGAATCAATGGTAGACGTTGCTGCTAAGTTAGCGGAGTTGGTAAATCCATTATAAAGGGGCATCAACATTTTCTAATGGCCAATCCATTTCGCAAGAGGAGAATCAAATTAATTAATTGGAATCGCTTACAAATTCCGATTAATCTCTCTCTTAATGTGCTTACTCATAGCGAAAAAAAGTATCTTTTTATGTTTGTTTATTTGTTTTTGAATAGCAGGTTCGTTCATCGTTTGGCTGGCGCGATGTGCATAAGACAAATAATTACTGTTATGCTTTGCTGATCGACTCTTGGTTTTGAAAAAATACTCTCCTTTTGCATTTTTCGCCCAAAATTTTATTCTTGTACTAAGTTGGCCTGCGGAAAGTGGATAGCGCGCATATAACCTGTACAATTGGTTCCTATATATTTTCAATGGTCGACCTGGAATTTTCTTGGCAGCTTGAACTGCGCGCTTTGCTTTGGTCTTTGTAGAGCGGATCATGCGCCGGTAAAATTTCGCAAGATTCGCAGACTTGATTAACGTTTTATCGCCGTAAAATTCAAAACCAAGATAAGTAAAAGGATAGCCTATATGGTGCGTGCCGTCACTTTTGATCTTAATCGATTGGAGTACTCGTTCGCCTTTTGCCAATATTCCATATCTAAATAGGAACCTCTCAGTTTTTTCGTCGCTAATTACAACTTTGCATTTTTGTATAGCATTACGAATATAATCTTCTACAAAATCGGCAACATCTGGTCGGCATAATACAATAATATCATCGGAATACCGTCGGTAAAATCCTCCATGAATTTTGACAATATTTTGAAAGATGTCTTCATCAAATTTAAGTAGGTATAGATTTGCCAAAGTTGCACTGATAGGAAGCCCTTGTGGAAACCCTACAGGCTTTCCATCTTTCCAAAATGGAAACTTGTGCAATTTTAATTCGCCCGATTTAACAGCATCGCGGAATTCTTTGGGTGATTCGAAAAAGGCGTGGATTCTTTTCTTGCGGAGCTTCGATAGCTTTTGCTCATCAAAACCGGCTCGTCTTCCATGTGATTTCTTATCAATTCGAAAATCATCCCGCATTACGTATGAGAAGCGAGTCACTCCCTTAAAAACGTTATAGTGATCATCTGGTAGTCTAGACTCTCCCAAAATATCAGCCCATTGTCGCTTCAACATATCATGGTCAATCTCATTGAAAAAGCTCTTTATGTCAAATTTTAAGACGACACATTCCATTTCGGCTGTCAGAGATTTTATTTCTTCAATTGATTCATGCGCGAAATGAATAGTACTTTTATTCTTTCCATCTACTCCTGTAGGAATTTGTCGATATGCAGTAATACATTCAGATAAACCAGGAACAGTTTTGAGATATTCTTCATACTTCTCGATGATTATTTCGGAATAATAACCAAATATGATTGCATCTAGGTGTGTTGCATAATGTAATGGCCGCTTTTTCGAATTATGCTTGACAGAGCCATCAGGTTTTTTGAAAGAGTGACATTTTCCCCGTTCAGGATGAACTTGGTTTAACTTAAACCTACGCTCTTTAATAACAGCATGAATGAGGGGATAAAATGCATACCTAGCTACGAAATCTTTGTTTCGAACCATTGAAATTATCTTGCTTTTATCGTGTTTTAGATCAAGCTGATTGGTTAGATGTAAGTACCCTCTGTTTTTTAACCAAGAATATTCAAATTCATGCTTGTGTTGTTTCATATTCAAAATAAATAAACCCTGCAGATTACGGTGCTACGGAATCATTGGAGACATACCACCTATATGGTTAAGGCCATTACCCAGATATTCTGAGTCGCACTATTATTTGATAAAGAAAATAAGCTTCACCATTATAAGATAAATTCAATGAGAATGTGTACCTTTGTAATAGATTTGCTTGACGGAGTAATTGGTTTGCTCTTAGCATCCACCTCCCCAGTAGTTGGGTTAATCACCGTAGCCACGTGGGCTATGCTGAAGGTTTGGTTGAAAGAGGCCAAAATCTCTGATAACATACCTTTCTGCCATATTAATTTATGCAGAAAGTAATTTAATTAATTTTCAGCCTATTCTAATTGTCTCTCTCCTCATAATTTCTGCAGGGTTTGTCCAAATATACAAAAAAAAGTATATTGCAAAAAATTAAATTATGTTAACAGATCCTAAACTTGGAGATATTGTAGTTGCAAACTCTCATCCCTATTGGCAAGAAAATTCTAATGTAAATATTGCTGGTGATTCTCAATTAATATCCCCACTAATGGTAATCGTTGAAATTCTGTCAGAAATTAAAGACAGATTTGACGAAAAAACAGGTGTGCAAATAGCCGAAAGAGGGAGCGCACAATGTAAATGTGTGTGGTTTGCAGCGAGACAACATGGTTTTATGGAGGCCTGGTTTTCTTCGAAAAGCTTAAAAACCTTTAAAAAGATCTCTGAAAATGAAGTATGGGCTAATATTCCGGAAGGAAGCGAAAAAAAATTGCAGGAACTAAGAAAGCTCTATCTTAATAGATTAGTGATATTAAAGACAGCGGAGATAGAAACGAGTAAGAAAAAAATTTCATCTTCAGAAATTGGTTATTCGGAATACAGGACAACGAAAACAACGTTCCCTCAGAATAATGTTTCACCGACCGTAGAGATAATTGAAGTTAAAATTCCAGAGAACAACAAGACCAATTTTGACAACTACGATCCCAAAACAGGCACCCGCAAACGCTACATTTCTGTTGGCCTGATCAAATGTAGGTGGTACAACCAAATTGCTGAAAAATGGTCTGAAAACGTTTTGCCTGTAGAAGCAGTGAGTTTAATTGAGGTATTAGATCTTCAAAAGCTTTATGATATAAGTGAAATGATAGAAAGTGGGGGATATTATCAATTGGAAAGTTGCGATTTACCGAAGTCTATTCCTAGAGCTGAACCTACAATAATATTAAAACCGAAGGCACTGAACTATCTAAACGGAACATATTTTCTTGCCGCCCATGACATAATTCACGAGAGGATAATAGATATCCCATTGTCTCAGAAGATGTTGGAAAATCTAATTGAAATTGTCGAAAAACATGTGTTTACAAAAGACAAGCATCCAAACTTTAATTTCTCGCCAGGAGCAAAAGCACCAAAGGTAGCTGATATGCGTGAGGATTTCATTGCATTAGTTGATAAAGCTGCGGCTGAGAATAGATATATATTGATTCAATACAAAAATAGCAATGATAAATTATCTAATAGAGTTTTAAGAGGGTATTTTATAGTTCCTAAATCAGAAAAAAATGGAAAGGACTATTTACATGGCTACTGTTGTGCCAAAAGAGAAATTCGAACTTTTCGTATAGATGGAATACAGAGTGTCAAAGTTCTTTCTTTACAATTCAAAACCTCAGTCACAAGAAGGCGTAGAGTCAAATGAAATAGTCAAGACTTAATCTGACAGTTACCTATAAATTAGTAACTTTAAAACAGAATAAGTAATATGACAACACAACAAAAAATCATCAAAAACAAGTTAGGCGTACTGGAGCTTGCGCAGCATTTAAACAATGTATCGAAGGCATGTAAAGTAATGGGTTATTCCCGGGACAGCTTCTACAGATTCAAGGAGCTTTATGAGCAGGGCGGAGAACTAGCGCTTCAGGAGATATCCAGAAGAAAGCCTATTCTTAAAAACCGGGTGGAGGAGCATGTGGAGAAAGCGGCAGTTGAAATAGCCATTTCCCATCCGGCTTTTGGACAGCTTAGAGCCAGTAACGAACTTAAGAAAAAAGGCATCATCATATCCCCTGGAGGAGTAAGGAGTATTTGGTTACGTCACGATCTACACACCTTTAAACTACGCTTGAAAGCCTTGGAGGCTAAATCGGCCCAGGAGGGCATTTTGTTGACAGAGTCCCAGCTAGCCGCTCTTGAGCGGGCCAAGGAAGAGAAGAAGGCCATAGGTGAAATCGAAACCCATCACCCGTGCTACCTGGGATCGCAAGACACCTATTATGTAGGCAATATTAAAGGTGTTGGCCATATCTACCAACAAACCTTCATTGACACCTATTCAAAAGTTGCCTTTGCCAAACTATATGACCGTAAGAACGCACTGGTGGCAGCCGACATGCTGAATGACCGGGTGGTTCCTTTCTTTGAAGAACATGACCTGCGGTTGTTGCGTGTACTAACCGACAGAGGCACGGAATACTGCGGGGCAAGGGAGCATCACGAATATCAGCTCTATCTGGCCCTGGAAGACATCGATCATAGCAAGACGAAGGCTAAGAGCCCACAAACAAACGGAATATGTGAACGGTTCCACCGGACCATCCAAGAGGAGTTTTATGCAGTAGCCTTCCGGAAAAAAGTATACCGGAGTATAGTTGATTTGCAGACAGACCTGGATAAATGGCTCACATACTATAATGAGGAGCGCACACATACGGGCAGGTACTGTTATGGAAAGACCCCAATGCAGACATTTATGCAGAGCGAATCGTTAGCGCACGAAAAGTTGTTGGAAGTACTGGCCGAAGACCATTTTGTGCCAAAGCCCTCCTCCACACAGAGAGAGGGCGTCGGCCAAAATGTGTCTGTCGAGTTTGAAGAAAATGATGTATATTAGCAGGGACCAACTGACAGTTTTTTAAAACCAGTGACTGTCAGATCAAGTAGTGGCTATTACAAGTCAAATCTGGTATAAGTTCAAAAAATGGTTAAACTTAATCGGTTCATGATTATTCTATAAAGGTATACATTCTTTTTTATGTACGAGCCGGTTTCTGAATTTCTGCTTGTTTTTGAAGTGCCTGGATAAGTTTTGAATTATTTCAGTGAAATTATCTGTGCCGTCTGCCCGCTTCCAATAGAAAGGTTGAATCGCAGCACAATTATTATGTTCGAAGATCATGTTGAGCAGTGTCCTGTCTGATAGGCCGCAAGAATGGCCCCATATATAAACACAAAAAGAATCAGATTCGATAAATTTTACCAATTCAGAATAGTTTCCGTTCTGGGAATACGCAAACGATTTTGCAAACATTAGAAATCTGTTGTCGTTGGTTTTTTCCATATCAGCGTATTCTTCGCCTACTTCGTCACCAAATCCAAATGTTGGAGGGGTATTTTTATTATCAATGGTTCCATGGATGTTAATGTAATTGAAGTTCTTATTCCTGTCGAATAGCTTATTGGGAAGCGTTGTATAGTTAAAATTCAAAAACAACACTTCTCCTGGCTTGATAAATCGTTTGTTTTCGGGATCATCGTAATCATCGTTTTGTAAACGTTTTAAATGGTGTTGGTCTTGTATTATATTGGATTGAATTGGGTCACCTGCTATATTTCCAAAGTGCTCGTTTGCCTTTTTATTTCCAACAACTTCGGTCAGATAGTCCCTGAGTTTTTGTATTAAATAAGTTAAATTTCGATTTAAAGTATCCAATTCATTTATTGCCTTATCCCTTATCGTATTCTCTTGGTTATAGCTTTTGAGTATTACAGTCAATTGCCTGAAATATTCCATCTCAATGTCCACCCAATTATGCGTTCTCATATTTTCAATGATTTCGGTAGCGAATTTTCCGTGGGGATGTAACCCGCACTTAAACAGCTGGAAATTGGAATTAACAACGGTCCCTTCCTTTTCCGTTTGATTTTGAAGTAAAAGTTCAATTATTTCGTCCAGCGTTTGGAGATTATATGGTGATATGTCAGTACCGTACAGGCTTTCCTTTTTAATCACGAACAATTCATCGTCACCTTGTTCATTAGTAAATACCTTTTCTAAGTTTTGCTTTACCAGCCATTTTATAAATGAACCATAGCTTGTTGGAAGACCGTGGTGTAAATCGAAGCCATTTCCGATAATGATTAGTTTATTCATCTATATTAGGTTGTATGGAAGTACAGTTACAACTTGTTAAATTAATTGATTTTTATATGACATTCCCATAAACCCACCTCCCCATCTCATTTTTGCCAATCTTAATCTCTGTCCTTCCCTTAGACATATGAATAACAACTTTGTGAAAAATTACGATCATGCTTCTTTGATATTTCGGTTAATGCTGATAATAGTATTGTTATGGTTGCTAATCTTTGTTGGCCATCATCCACAAGAAATGAAGAGTCTTTTAAGTCATCACCAACAAGTACTAATGATCCGATAAAATAATCGGAGGCTACTAATTTTGCACCTATTAATTTAATTTGTTCAAGGATATCTTTCCAAGATTCATATAGTTCTGTTTTTTCCTAAGAATACTCACTTTGGTATCTCGAAATTAGTAATAGGCTTTTTCAATACTTTTTCTGCATCTTTTTGAAGAGCCCCCAATTTTTTGTCGCTACGGGCATCACGTCCATCAAGATTCTTTATTGATCCGGAAGCTAAAATTAATTTTTTTTCTAAACTTCCTACCTTAATATCTTTTCTGATTTTTCTAGCCATAGCATCTATTTTATTATAACGTGATCATTTTATTAATTTCAATTCAATTAACTCTTTTTATTGCCAATGGTCAAGTTCCATAAGCTAGACTAAGAAACTACCCCTTCCAATAAACATTTTTGCCCCCAATCGTTTTGCTTTCCAAAATCTCACCTTTTGTTAATGGTCTTAAAACATCGGTTATATCTTTGTTGATCAATATCAAATCTTTAAATTCGGCCAGCGAGCCAAGCGTTGTTATAATATCTTTGACATATCTCTCATTTTTAAAATATCCTTTCTTTATCAATTTGGCTATGCCACTTTCAACCAGTTTATGTTTCGCAAGTTTCGCGAATAGGTCTTTTTTTGGTAATTCTTGCTTAATCGCATGATTAGGATAAAATTCTTGAGGTGAAATACCTAAATCTATGGCAATGGCATTTAGCTGATCATGTGTATACATTGATGGAAAATTTGGGCTTTCAACTTGTCCAATATATCCTTCAGATACATTCAGGATCATTGCTATATATGCCTGGGACTTGCCGTGCTTAACACGGATAGTTATTGAACTAGTCACTATTTCTAACTCAAATTTGGATTTTTTATCCATTGCAAAAATAAAATGTATATTTATTTGCAATAGAATATTTTTGCTTTATATTTGTCCTTAGTAATAACTGAGAATAATTAAATGTATTATAAAAAATAGTAATTATAAAATACATTAGAACACTTTCTGTATTTTAAGAGGTGTTCACTTTAGAGCCTCGTCCGCGCAATGTGGTAATTGATATGGACGCGAGAAATAAGTGAGCACCCGGTTCTAAGGCATTTAGCCATTAGGCCGGGGCACTTATTGATGCGTCCAGAGTGGGAAGCCACTCCCTGTTACCACCAGGAGCGCGGGCATCAGTAAACCCGGCCTAATGGCTTTTTTAGGTTTTTGAAAGAGGCTCGCTAATAAAGCGAGCAATGAAACTAAAAAACAAAACCATTTCCGTTGCCTCAAGTACCCCTCACAAGAGCAGGAGAGAGGCTGGTTTTGTTTTCCCTAAAACTAACCCATCTTTAAAAAACCGCTTCAAAAACATTATTAAACGCCCCGATTGACATTTGTTTCACTTTCCCGAATTGCCCATCTCTGTGGTGATCCGATTTCTTAATTATTAAATTTTTAACTTAAAATGAAATAACGTGAAGCAAATTTTACGCTTAGGGGGATGGTACGTGCCATTCCTATGCATAGTCAGCTTAATAACGGGTTCTGTCCAGGCACAAACCCAGCCGCGCAGCATTACCGGCACCGTGATCTCCGCCAGCGACAACAAGCCCCTTGAAGGTGCCACCGTCAAACTCAAATCCGGTGGTTTAGGGGTAATGACCGATAAGGACGGCAGCTTTAGGTTAACGACGCCTGTTATTAAAGGCACCATCTTCGTCACCTTCCTTGGCTACCAAGCCCAAGAAATCCCTTTCGGCCCGGATACCAAGATGCCACTCATCATAAAATTGGCATCAGAGGGAAATGAGCTGGAGGAAGTGGAGGTAAGTACGGGGTATCAAAAACTTTCACCCGAGCGCAGCACCGGAAGTTTTACCGTTATTGACAGTACCCTGCTAAACCGGAGCTTTTCAACAAATATACTTGATCGCCTCAAAGGCGTGTCCAGTAGTGTGCTATTTGGTGTCGGGCCAAACAACGGAACCAATACCCTCGGGTTTAGCATCCGGGGCCGCAGTACCATATTGGCCAATGCCGATCCATTGATTGTAGTAGATAATTTTCCCTATGATGGAGACCTCTCTACTATAAATCCGAATGATGTTTCCTCGGTCACCATTTTGAAAGATGCCGCCGCAGCCTCCATTTGGGGTGTGCGGGCAGGCAATGGCGTCATTGTGATCACCACCAAAAAAGGCCAGTTGAACCAGGCCGCAAAAGTGACTATCAGTTCCAATGTGACTATCCGGGAGAAGGCCGATATGATGGGCAGGCACCAAATGTCTACCGCTGATATGATCGAAGTGGAAAAATTCCTGTTTGACAAAAACGTATTCGATTGGTACTCCGCTGTAGCCTATCAGGCGATCTCCCCCTTACAGGATATTCTGTTCAAACAACGAGATGGGGGTATCACAGCAGATGAAGCCAGCGCTCAGATCGCTCAACTATCGCAATATGACTACCGACGAGACCAGGAAAAATACTTCTACCGGAATGCCGTCAACCAACAGAACGCAGTTAGTATCAATGGTGGGGGTGCCCATAACAAATATCTATTCTCTGCAGGGTATGATGACAACATTGGAGAGATGCAAAAAGCCGGCGACAGCCGAATTACACTGAATGCGGCGAATACCTATTATCTATTAAAAGACCGGTTAGAAATGAACATCGGGGTGAACTATGTTGTCAACAAGATCAGCTACAGTTCCAACAGCGCCAATATTCGCCCAATCCGCATCTATATTCCTTTGGTAGACGATGCCGGAAATCCAACTACAGACTATCCTTACCGTAAATCCTGGATAGACACGATCGGAGGCGGAGCCTTGTTAGATTGGTCAAGGAAACCCATGGATGAATTTAACCAATATGATGACCATCGCAAAATCACCACTTACACCATAAACAGCAGCCTGAAATACAAAATAAACAAACTGTTTTCCCTCAGTGTACTCTACCAATATACGAGCGGCAATAATGAAGAAGACAACCTGCAAGGTGCGGACACGTATTTTGTACGTGATCTGGTCAATCAGTATACGCAAGTAAATCGGGCTACTGGTGCGTTAAACAAAATCATTCCGGAAGGGGATATCCTGGATCGATACCGCTCCGGTTTTTACTCGCACAATGTGCGCGGGCAACTAAACTTTGATTGGTCGTTTGAAAAACACCAGGTCACCTCCATTGCCGGTGCAGAACTAAAGGACTACGAAAGCTCCTTTGACAAAAACAGGTTGTATGGTTATGATGGAGATATCGGAGCTTTTAGTGCCATGGATTACGTCAACCCGTACCCAACGATTATAACAGGCGCAAAGCGGCCCATTCCCCTTGTGGCTTCCACAGGCGGTACGACAGACCGATCTTACTCGTACTATGCAAACGCAGCATATACCTATGACAGCAAGTATACCCTTACCTTAAGCGGCCGCAAAGACGCCTCCAATCTATTCGGTGTAAAAGCCAATCAAAAAACCGTCCCGCTGTGGTCTGTGGGAGGGAGCTGGATACTGAGCAAGGAATCCTTTTACCAACTGGATTGGTTGCCTTATTTGCGCCTGCGCGTCACCCATGGATACAATGGCAATGTCGACAAAACCGTTTCGGCTTTTACAACAGCACAGGCTCAATACAGTTATACCTTTGCTACCAATGCCGCCACGATCGTTAACCCGCCTAATCCTTCCCTGCGCTGGGAAAAGATCGCGGTCAGGAATTACGGCCTGGATTTTTCCATAACGCAAAACAGGCTTTTCGGGAGTATAGAATACTATACCAGGAACGCGAAAGATCTGATCGGTTTTAGTCCTCTGGCAGCGTCCACAGGTTTTACGCAATTCAAAGGGAATGCTGCCGATATGACCGGAAATGGGCTTGATGTCAACGTATCTTCCAACAATTTAGTAAGCCCTGATATTACATGGTCCACACAGTTCTTGCTTAGCTATAGTGCCGACAAAATCACCCATTATATGGCGTCAACGACCGCCTTGGGGCTCCACGAAGGAAAACCATATAGCGCCCTTTACAGCTACAGGTGGGCAGGGCTTGATCCGGCGACTGGCGATCCCATAGGTTATCTGAACGGCGAGCCAAGTAAGGCATGGAGTAGTATTAATACAGCTGACAACGAAGAAAGCGTGATTTATAACGGCACTTCCAGCCCGCAATTGTTTGGTAGTTTACGGAACACCTTTCAGTACAAGCAACTGACCTTGTCTTTTAATGTGCTGTACAAGCTGGGTTATTATTTCCGGCAACTTTCCATTAATTACAGCGGGCTTTTCACGTTGGATACACCCGGCAAAAGCGATTACAGCAAGCGATGGCAACAACCGGGGGATGAGGCGACCACAGATGTACCTTCGATGACCTATCCAAGGAGCAGTAGCAGGGACCAATTTTACAGCAATTCGGAAGTACTTGTTGCCAGAGGAGACCATATCCGGCTGCAGGACATCCAGCTCTCTTATCAATGGAGCAAAAGCAGGATTTCCGGTTTCCCGTTTTCCGACTTAAGTTGCAATCTGTACTTATCCGATTTGGGCCAGATCTGGAAGAAAGCAGACATCGACCCAGAGTTTACTGACCTACCCCAACAAAAAAGCATTGCACTTGGGATGAAAGCCACGTTTTAAAGATCAGAAGATGAAATTAATTAAAAAAATAACTGCATGTATTTGCTGCCTGATGGCCGTATTGACCACTTCTTGCCAAAAATATTTGGATAAAAAGCCGTATACTGCGCTGATTATACCTAAAACCCTGGACGATTATACCCGGCTTTTGGACAATTATGAGCTCATGAATTCAACCTCCAACCTGGGGGAGATCTCTTCTGACAATTTTTACCTGGCAAACCGGAGCGCACTGGAAGCATTGGTCCTGGTGTATCAACGAAGCGCCTATCTTTTCAAACCCGATTTTGAGGAAAGTTCCTATGGAATATTGGATTGGTCCAGTGCCTATCAGCAGGTTTTTATCGCAAATGTTGTGTTAGACGGTTTAAATGGGGTCCAAAGAAACGACATCAATGCCTTTCAGTGGGATTTTGTGAAAGGATGGGCTTTATTTTGCCGCTCGTATGCCTTTTTTAATTTAGCACAGCTGTTTGCCCCGGTATACGATCCTTCTTCTGCCGAAACGGATTTAGGCATTCCCCTCCGGCTTTCGCCGAACGTGGACCAATCCTACGGCCGGGCAACACTGAAATTGACCTATACCCAATTGATAAAAGACTTCGCGCTGTCTGCGGATTTGCTCCCGGCAGGCCTGCCCTCCAAATTGAGGGGGCGTCCCTGTAAAGAGGCCGCATATGCAGCCTTATCCAGAGTTTATCTTGCCATGAGAGACTACGGGTATGCAGGTACCTATGCAGAAAAAAGCCTGGCTTTAACCGATCAGCTTCTCAATTACAATGATCTGGCGACACAATCCACGCCGTTTTATATTGACTATAACAATCCGGAAACGATCTGCCAAAGCGCTTTGGGCATTAATGACCCTATATTCTATGCGGCCGGGGGAAGTCCCAATACCCTGATTGATTCAACGCTATACGATTCATATTTACCTGATGATTTAAGAAAGGATTTTTATTATACCCCCTCTTACGCCTATCCTGGAAAAGCGAATAACAATCTGAGCTATGGAGGGTACGATAATTTTGGTGGTTTCGCTATGGATGAACTATACCTCATCAGGTCGGAATGCCTGATTCGGAATAATCAGGTTGAAGAAGGGATAGGCCTGCTGAACAAACTCCTCATCACCCGGTTTAGGACCGGTAAATACATGCCCTATCAAATTACTGACCAAAGTAGTGCTTTAAACACTGTGCTGGCAGAAAGAAGAAAAGAACTGGCTTTTCGAGGTCTTCGATGGCAGGACCTCCGGAGATTAAACAAAGAAGGGTTTCATATCACCGTCAGCCGGCAACTGGACGGCACCGTTTATCAACTGCCTCCGAATAGCAATTTATATACATTGCCCATCCCGGGCGAGGAGATCAGGCTAAATCACCTCGTTCAGAATCCAAGGCCCTAAATAATCAGCACATGAACTTAAGAGCTCTTAGTTTAATTTTTTTTATCGCATTAACGGGATCCGAGTCGTTGTTTGCGGAAAACCGGTATCATTTCACTGTCCATTTTGCAGATAGTGCGGCAAGCGACCGATCGTTGACTTTGCTCATTTACGACAAATCCTACCTGCCGTATCTGGAAAGTATGCTGCCGGTTAAAAAAATGGATGCACAACTTAAAAACGGGAAATATACCTTTGATCTTGTCCTTCCTGATCCGGCTTGTGTATTCTCATTGCGATACAGCGGAGGAATCCTCCTGGACCGCTTTGTAGCGGAAGCCGGGGATTCCATCATGATCTGGTGTAAAAGTAAAGGGAATGAATTTTCCGGAAGGAATTCCATAAAATATACATTGATGGAAGATTTGTCCCGTCGTTTAAAAACCGTAAGCGATTCACTTAGTAACTCCACGATCGGCGAAGTATTGTCTTTAAAAAATAAAGGCGACAGCGCCGTCATCAGAACGCAGGAGATCTATTTTAGAAATGGCAACGAGTTGTCAGGGAAATTAGTAGATGCACTGGATCGTTTCAGAAAACAGGTTTCACCGGTTTGTTACGATCTGCTTGCTGCTGAAATGATCGGTAAATCCCTTAAGGCAGCCGCTTCGGCTGCCTTGTTCTACTACACCAATGGAAACCTAAAAAGCAGCAAAAAGAATTTTGACAAAACCTTAATCCTGCTGCAAAAGTATAATAAACTAACTAATAAAGATCTTCAGGATACCTATAGTTTTTCACCAAGCTACATGGAATTTGCTTTTGAGGAACTATCTCTTGAGTCTTTTTTGACGAAGGGAAAGCTGAATTATTATGATGTGGCCAATCAACAATACGTAGGTTTCATGAAAGACAAATTGATCACCCATAATCTTCTTTTAAGCATTGATCAGGTTAGTAACCTGGATAGTTTGATGAAAGCGGAAACTCGGCATATCCAATTCCAGCCTTATAGAAAACTATTGAGCGAAATATCTAAAAAATTCGGGGATGGGTCGGTTGCTTACAACTTTAACTTGGAGAATGAACATGGTCAAAAAATAGCGCTTGATAAATTTCAGGGTAAGTTGGTATACCTCCATTTTTGGTTTAAAGGTTGCATCCCATGTGCGATGCTATTTAGCAATACATTGGCAGCTATAGAAAATCGTTATAAAGACAATCCCGACATTGTATTTGTTTCTATCTCATTGGATATAAACAAATTAACATGGATTAACGCCATCAGAGAAAATAAATATACCAGTGAGCACGCCATTAATTTATATACCGAAGGGGAAGGTTTTGATCATTCTGTTTGTAAGGCCTATGGGGTAAATGGGGCACCGGCTCCCTTTTTGATTGGCAAAAATGGGCATATCATCAGCCGGAATATTTACGATTTAGGTGGAGGTATCCACCCGGATTCCAAAATACTTATGGAACTCATTGATAAAAACCTAAAAGGGATAGGCCGCTGAGCCTATCCCTTAAGTTAACTGGCAATTTCTACCAAAAACGGATAGGCATTGTTAATGTTGAACAAAATTACCGGCTGATGCCTGGACTGCATTGGAATCACTGATGGGAGCGGCGCTGTTCCTATTATAAGTGCAAGTTGCGTCCGGATTTGTTGTACAACTCCATTTTCCAGGAGCACTTCCCATATTGGAAGCAAGCACAACCTCATAATTATTTGACCCAATTTTGTGGTACAACGTACCACTTTGCCGATTTGCGCCTGCAGCGGCGCCAGCTCCAACATAGCCTGCAAGTCCTAATACTGCAAGCATTACTATTCTTAAAGTTTTCATTTTGTGAGTTATTTATTTTTATAAAAATTTGGGCTGTTTTTTAAGTGACAGATCACCCCAATGTGTTCGCCGAAGTGCCTAGGGCGGATGGCCCGTATTAAAATGATACACCTTTTTCATGATACCAGTTCCTCCTTATGAATATTAAATGAATGTAATTTCTGAGTTTTACGATGTTTCCTGCGCTTTATCAAGCCTGCTATAAGCACTATTAATAAACCATAAGCAGTCCAGCTAATGGCAATAACATTTAGGTGCAGGGTATGGGTATAGGCCAAATGTTTGTTGATCCATGTGCAGGAACAAGGCTGAAATGGAAAGAAATCGTGGTTGATAGCTAAAATATAAACAATGTAACTAGCGATCAAGACGGTACTTCCCACCAAAGCAGCCAACCTGGTCTTATCAATTTCCAGAAGAAACGCCAAAATAATTTGTATAAATGGGATAGAATATTTCAAACAGGGTTTGATCCACTCGGCTACTGGCTGTGCATTCATGTCAAAGCCGAACTGTTTAAAGTCAAAAAGCTTGGCCCCGCCGGTGATGACCAGGTATAAGAATACAAAGGCTACCACAATTTCCAAAACCCAGCGCTTAGGCATGATAGACCTCCTTTCCTGCGACAATAGCAGCTAAAATGGCCAGTTTTTCAGTTACGAGAACTGTTTTTACCTGAGATAACGGTAACCGTTCATCAGGTGTATCATTCAATAATTTCCGAATGATGGCCGAGAGTCCGGATGAACCGGTTTGGTCTGTCAGCCTTTGGAGCGCGTGGGTTTTAGATTTAAGTAATGTGTTTTTGGGTTGATGGCCAGTCAGGCCGGCATACAACAATGCGCCCAGAGAATACAGATCCTCCTGGATAGTGGGTCTGGCATATGACATCTGTTCAGGAGACACATAGCCCAATGTGCCAAATACAAAAGCAGGATCAGGCCGGTCATTTTGGAGGTCATAAGCCAATTCAAAATCCACCAGATGAATACCACCTTTTTTGCTAAAGAGCACATTGCTGTCGGTGAGGTCCCGATGAACCACTCCTAGGTCGTGTAACTGTTGCATGGAATAGAGAAGGTCACTAAAAATATCCAATACTTCTATTTTAATGGCAAGGTCAGCCTCTTTATAGGTTTTTCCTTCCAGCAAATCCTTCAGTTTATCAGAAAGGGTAACTCCATCAATAAACTCAGTGATCAGGTACATATGCTCCGCATCACTGCTCATTCCATAGACTTTTGGAACAAATGGAAATCCTTTCAATTTTAGCAGTACTTCGTGTTCCCACCGCAGCCGATCATAGATATCCCTACCGGTTTCATCAGCGGCGGAGTTAATCTTACCCTTTTTAATAAAACACCATTGCATAAATGGCTTGCGGATGGATACCCCTTTATAAATATCGCTTTTTGCACCGCTGCGGATGTATTGTACAGGAATAAACGAACCCGCAATCAGTCGTTTTCCGGCTGATAGGTGGTGGATCTTCTCACCAAACGGATGGATTTTTGGCAATGAAAAGATCGCTTCCTTATATAAGCCAGAAGGGGAAGTGGCGTAGCCACCATATACCTGGCCACCGAGATAATAAGTTTTGGGTATGCGGATACCCTTGGCCGTCCGGGTCACAGATACTAACCGTTCCAATAAATACGTAAGCTGCAACTCGCTGTTGGGAAATATGGTGATGACCTTCCCAGTAAATTGCCCACCCAATCCATCACTGTTAATCTGATTATGGACCTCCCGGTTTTTAGGTAAGATAAAAGACACATGCTCGGCTACTAAAATATCCAGGATCGGATCGATCAATGTCTCCCAATCAAGTAGGGTCAAACTAATGAACAGCATCCATCCAGGTTTTACTACTGGCTCCATAATGTAAAGCAGTTTGTCATCCGCCTTACAGGCCGCACATCTTTTCTTTAGGTAATCCCGATAGTTGCTGGTGGTAATCCCGATGTCTGCCGATGCGTTCATATTTTTATTATTTTATGCCTTATATATATCTCTCATTTTTTGTCGTCAAAACTATCCTTTCATTGGGCAGACTTAACACTACAAAGGAACACACAATTTTGACCTGAAAACATGGCGGATTGGCTCATAATTTCAAGGCATTAGGCAAGAAAGTAACCCGTTGGGCAATTTTTAATCTTTTTGGCGTGGGGAATGGCCGAAGAAGGAATGATAAGCCCGGCTAAATGCAAATTCATTTTCAAATCCGACGAGCTGGGCGGACTTTTTTATCGTGAGCCCATCCCGAATGTGTCTTTTGGCCTGGTGCATGCGCAAGTAGGTGACCATATAGCCTATGGAGCAACCATACATATCCTCAAATACCCGGGTGAGTGTACTTCGCGATAAGTAAAACTGCGCTTTTAAGGTGTCCAGTTTCTCTATACCATGTGCGGTATAGTGCAGCTGCAGATGCTGCATCAATAGCAGGACTTTTTCTTCGCTTCTTAAATAGGCGATGGGGTCTGACCGTAAGAGTTGCTGTCCATAGTGTTGCAAGAGGTCAACGAGGTAGTGTTTAATAGCGATGGGCAAATGGTTGTCTGATAGACCGAGGGCTTTGATGCGCGAAAACAGTTTTAATACCTCCTGGTCAATGTAGGCCATCTGGAAGTAAATGGGTTGGCTGGGGCTTTCTTCAAAAGCCCGGCATAAGGGACGGAGTGCCTTATTCTTTTTACTGAGAAACCGCAGGTAGCGGTAGCGGATCTGGACATATAGATAGGAACTGTCTGTAGCGGGCAACTCCAGCTGATAGCTGCCGGGCACCAGCAAGGTTCCCAAATAAAAGCGGGAGGGAAGGATGACCGGTTCTGTATCGGGCACAAAACGAGCTATCAACGGGCCTTTCAGGGCATAGACGAGTATTAGGCTTCGGTGCAGGCAGTTAAATGGAAACGATATAGCGCCACTGACCGGTTTTATGGAAAACTGGCGCATGCTGAAATTTTCGCCCGTAATGCGTTGGCAAAGGACCTGGGCTGTATCGTCTTCCAACACGGCCTGTTTGGCAGCTGGGATGGGATGGTCACAATCTGCAGGTGGCTTGTCAATTTTTTTAAAACGCCGCCAGCTAAAATCTTGTTGGGTAGGGATAAATCGGGGTTTAATAGGGCTTTTCCTTTCTTTTTTGTATCAGCCCGCCGGCCTGGCCGCGGGTTTCATCGGCAGGGGTGGGCGGGCTGAGGGGTGAATGAATGATGTTGTTATATTCGGTCTGTGGTGTGCGGGGTAGGATGTGACCTTGGCTGACCTCGAGTATATGGTCAGCGATGGTCAGGCAGGCATTGCGGTGGCTGATGATGACGATAGTCATTCCTTGGCGGCAAGCTTCAGTTAAGCATCGTAGTACGTCTTGCTCGGCATCCTCATCCAGTGCTGCCGTCGGTTCATCCAGGAGTAAAACTTGCGGTTGCCGGTATAACGCCCGGGCAATGGACAGGCGTTGTCGCTGGCCGCCGGAGAACAACTGGCCATTTTCTCCTACGGGACTGTCTAAGCCGAGAGGCAGGCTTTCTATAAAGGGCAGCAGGCCCAACTGGTTACATAATTGAAGGATACGATCTGCATCAGGCTCTCCAATTCCGTTAGTCATATTATCGGCAATGGTCCCCGAAAAAAGCGCTGTATGTTGTGGTACTACGGCTATATGCCGTAATAAACCTTCATGGCTGATGAGCGAACTGGCGTAAATGCCAAATCGAATCTGTCCGCCATCTGGTACATATTGTTGGAGAAGGAGGGAGAAAAGGGTACTTTTTCCGGATCCGGATGGGCCTGTGATCAAGGTGATCTGCCCGGCGGGAATATGCAGATTGACCTCAGATAACAAGGGTTGACGCGGGTTATAGCCAAAGGTCACCTTTTCAAACCAGATACCGGCCAGGTGATCCGGTTGACATAGCGTAGCCGTGGGGTCTTCGTCTGGAGGAAGTTCCAGAATGCTATAGAGCCTTTCCATAGCTATGCGTGCGTCCTGTAAGCTTTTATTTAACCCGATAAGCTGGCTGGCCGATCGGCTGAAGTAGCCGTGTATCGCATAGCAGGAGAGCAGTTCGCCCAGGCTGAGCCCCCCTTCCAAAACCAGATGGCTGCCCAGCCATAACAGGCCAAGGCTGATGGCTTGTGCCAGAAATTCGGTACTGGCATCTGTAAAGATGGTATTTTTGCCAGAAATAGAGGAGGTGTGGAGCAGGTTGGAAAGCAGGCTTTCTGTTTTGAGCGAGATAGGGAGCGCTAGTCCCAATTGTTTTACTGTGCGGATAGCACGCAGGCTCTCGGTCAATTGAGCATCCAGCTCGGCATCTTGTTCCATGATACGACGCTGCACTTTGCCATGGATAAAATAACTGATACGATAAACGATCATATATATGGGTAGAGCGGCGAGGATGACAACGCCCAGGCGCCAATGGACACCCATAAGCAACGTGAGCGAGATAAGTATGACAAATAGCGGCACGCTTAAGTTCACCAGTACATCATTGACAAAGTAACGCACTTTAAAAGCGTCATTGATTCGTGAGATGATCTCCCCGGTCTGCATTTGGTCGAAAAACCGTTGAGGTAATTGGAGTAAATGGCGGCAATAACCGTGTATGAGTTGGTGGTCAATAGCGCGGCCAGTCTTTAAAACGGCCAGGTTTTTTAGGACGCTAAGTACGGTTTGGATAATAAGCAACGCACTAAACAAACAAACGAGCGGCATTAAAAGAGCGCTATTGCCTTTGGCAAGGACACGGTCTGCCAATAGTTGGACAAAAATGGCATTTCCAAAGGAGAGCAGGCTGCAACAGGCGGTAGCGGCAAGTGCTTTAAGCCAGGTATGCCGGTGGGGTCTGAGCAGCAGGGTAAAGCGGCTGAATAGGGAAGGTGCTTTACCCTGGCTGCAAAAAGTGGGTCCGGGTTGAAGTAACAACGCATGTCCGCCCCACTGTTGAAAAAAAGCACTTGTTTTTACCGTTTTTAGCTTCCCGTTGACTGGATCCATCAGACGGAGATTTTTTGCGCCCGCTTGGAAAACGAGCGCAAAATGATCCATTTCAGATAATTTTAAATGAACAATAGCGGGCAAAATGGCTTTTTGAAGACCGGTATAACTCCCCTGTACGGCCTGAGCTTGAAAACCAAGTTTTTTTGCTGCATACCGCAATCCGGCCAGACTACTCCCATTTCGGTCGGTGCCCGTCAGCAAGCGGATCGATGCCAATGGAACGTACTTGCCATAGTGATCGGCCACAGCGGCAAGGCAGGCGGCCCCGCAATCTTTCAGATCATGTTGCCGGTGCTTTTTCATGAATTTGTTAGTATTTTCATAAATGGATGATAATTATGACAAAAAAATTGTTAGCTATCTGAAATATTCTTAAATTTAACCATAAATTATACTATGGTATGAAATAAGATGAAAGCCCTATCTATCCTTTCTGTATTGCCTTCACTTAATGAATCGCCACTGACTTATGGAGTAACGCTGTTAGTATGTATGACCAGTATTATTGCTTTCTATCATCCTCCGTTATTTGCAAACCTGGTATGCAGGCCAGAAGATGTACTCCATGAGAAGCACAGGTATACCTTGTTTACGGCAGGACTTATCCATGCGGGATGGAAGCATTTGCTGATGAATATAGGTTTTGCTTTTTACCTCATGGATGATATTGAATATTTTTTGAAAAGTGATTTTGGACCATATGGCGGCATCTGCTTGTTTCTGCTGTTTTGGGTGGGTGTAGTGGTAATCGTTAATGGGTTGACCAGTTTGAAATACCGAAGGCATGCTGGTGTATCGATTTATGGAATGTCTGCATTTACGTGTGCATTGGTTGTGTTTGCATGCCTCTATTATCCCATGGAGGGACCGATGAAACCGGGGAGCAAGACACCATTTATATGTGGGTACCAACTCTCTTTGACTTTCTTGGGTATATTGATAGTGTTGGCAACGCTCAAGACCGGTAGAGCCGCCGGACCTCATTTGACCGGCGTTTTATCGGCTTGGTGTACGCATTGCTCCTGCATCCATCGTTGGTACTTGAAATCATCCATCAAAATGAACATTGACATGGTGCAGGAGATGTTAAAACAGCGGGATACCAAAAGTAAAGTAGAAGATCATGGCCTGGGCTACCAAAAAAACCTTGCTATTTGGTTTCCGCGTTCCACCTGTGATGAGCTCCTGTGCTTCTGCAGTCATTTCGGTCATTTCTGCCGGAATGATCAGTTTTACATTTTCCGGGTGATGTTTAAATGCTTTTTTCATGATTTTTTTATGTGTTCGTCTTCTGCATTAAAGACAAAAACAAAGATCGTAAGATGCTGGTATATAGTAAACAAGCTACATTTATATAATATAAGCTACGCTTATAAAAACCTATTTTTAACACTTTAAGTTATATTTTATGCGCAGAGTGCCTGAAATAATCCGGAAAAAAAGAAGAGAACTGGACATAAAACAAGACCAGATCGCAGAAGCTTTGGGAATGAGCCAGCCTGCCTATAGCTTAATAGAATCGGGGGAAACAACCATTACTTTGATTCATATCATTAAGATCGCCAAAGTATTGGATGTAAATCCGCATAAATTACTGCCAAAGGATATTACCTTAGCGGTATCCGGCCAGAACTCACTACTTGGCCATTTAATTTTTCTATTCAAAAAATGGTGGTATGGTCGAAAGATAAAACGTTTGCGGTAGTTTTGTAGGTATTAATTAACTAATTTTTTTACAAAAACCATCTACTGACTGCGCACTTGTGGTGTTTAGGGCAAATCGGTCTGTCGGCTAGTCAAGGTGTTGTGTTTGCTATTTTCGCATTGCCGGGTTTCCTGTTTAGGCGATGGTGCTAATCTACAGCATCATGATCACCCCATTATTGTTAAAAATCATTGAACTTCTCCTAAAACTGGTCAGTTTGGCCACGATCTTACTGGATGATGATTTGCGTCCCTTTATCCATGAACTGCGTGAATACCTGCGTGAAAAACGGAAGGCACAGCAAGATCTCCCTGAGTTGATGACCGTCCAGGAAGTAGCCAACTACTTGGGAAGGGAACGCAGTTCCTTATATCGTAATGTGATACCCACCCTATTAAAGCCGTGTAAAAAGATAGGAAACACGTCTTACTTCAAAAAAACAGATGTCATAAAACTGATGGATGAATACCCGGATCAGGGGAAAGGTACCCACCGTTTTGGAAAAGCTAAAAAGAAATAGGGCTTTTTGCAGTACTGTTTGATGGGTTTGTAAAACAGCAGGAGCAGGTTGCCATACGACATGTCCGTGATGATGTAAGACATGCACGGAATGGTGCAGACCATATGACGAATGGTTTGAACCATGGGCTGTTTGGTTTAAACCATGTAGCCCATGCAGTAATACAAATGGCTTATGGTGTAATGTATCTGATCCTTGTTATACACCAAGAGGGTAGTGTGTTACACCATTTTCTGAATGGATAACTGCCATCATCATTAACAGGGATACATGGGGCATTGGTAGTAAAACAGGTCAATTTTGAAGTATTGCATTTTTTAAAATCAATAGAACATGCAGCATATGTTTTAATACATGCAGCACATACAGGACAACATGTACCCATTGTATTTCATCAAATAGCACTGGTATTGATATTTATTGTTTTTATAGTAAGGTATTTTAAAAAATTAGTACTGTTTTTTTAAAATGCCTTACTGTATGTGGGCTATATTTTATGACATAGCCCACATGCAGTAATATAAACGCCTCATGAGGGAATGCCAACGCCTCATGCAGTACTGCAAAAACGACAAAGTGCAACAGAAAGTGTGGTACTTGGTGGTAGTTTGTAGCAGTTCGTTGCACGTTTATAAAACCGATTAAGACCTCCTTATCCTTGTGTCATGATTCATCATATTAAAAAAAGAAAGGAGAAAAAATGCAAAAAGAATTGGGTTCCACCTGGGGTGGAAAAAGTGAACAAAGTATTCCTGTTTTAGGGATAGACGGGTATCCGGTAAGACGAATACGTTGGTTGACGTTTTGGTACTGGTCTGGATGGCAATACCTGATTGCGATAGGACAGGTCTTGGGCCTGTCAGGCGTATATCTGATTTGTGGGCCACTGATCAGATGGTTTGATCCAACAGCTGGAGTTTTGGATACGGGCATATTGAGCGTTTGTGTATTGTCGATTTTGGTAATGGATGCAATGGTAGTTTCTGCGTGGTTGCTGCTCAGGTTGGTACAAGGAGAATTAACGAAAGGAATTTCATCATGTTTGAAGGCAAAAATCATTTCAGGTACATTTTGGGGATTGGTTTTATTGAGCTTTTTTGGGTTTTGGGTTTTGTTGTCGTAAAAGATCCTGAAGGCCAAAGAGGCGAAAAATCCGCACGTAGGGAAGTTTTGCGCCGTATTTACTCCGCAGAGGTGGGGGTTAGGGAGGCGACGGGAAAGAACGATGGGCCAAGGGTGCAACAATACCTGCACATGGTGGGCCGTAGAGGAAACTATTCCTATTGCAGTGCCTTCGTTTCATGGGTTTTTTCAAAGGCAGGAATGGCGGAGCCAAGGACCGCCTGGAGCCCGACCATGTTTCCGGATAAGCGCGTAATATGGGCTCGGGCCGTGGGTGGGCATACCCCCCAAACCGGAGATGTGTTTGGAATTTATTTCCAGGAGCTCAAACGCATTGGCCACTGTGGGTTTGTCGATTCGTGGAACGAGAGGTGGTGTATAACGGTAGAAGCCAATACTTCCGATACCGGCTCCATCGTAGCTGCGGATGGCTTTGGCAATCCGATCCGTGCAGGTCCTGGGGAAGGCGTATACCGGAAAAAGAGACTGGTCAAAACAATTTACAAAGTAGCAGGCTGGGTTTCAAACAAATAAAAGTAGTCAATAATTTAACTAAAAAATAGAGAAAAAACAACATGCGAAAACAACGCGTATTAACAGACTATTCACGGTACAGCGAAGATTTGCTGGCTACCGTAAGCGGCAAGTCAGCCAAGTCGCTGACAGCCAATGACAGCTTTCCAAACCTGCCTATACCCATTGCCGATTATACTGCATTGGCAGATGAGTTCAGGATAAAGAACGAAGCTGCAAAGGAAACGGGAGGGAAGCTGGAAATAACAGCGCGCAATAACAGCAAAGCGGCCTTGGTGCTGGCCATGAAACAAATGGCCTTTTATGTCAATGTAACCGCCAATGGTGATGCCAATGCGCTTGCCAGCTCAGGCTTTGTATTGGCTGCACCGATGAAATCCTTAGCCGTTCCCGATGTGCTGCTGTGGGTTAGCCTGACGGATGGACGGCAAAAGGGTCAGTTTAGGCTTGACTTCGAGCCCATAAAAGGGGCATGGGAGTACGAGTACCAGATAAGCTCAGAGCTGGATAGCACGGGCCAGGTGATCTGGGGTGAAATCAGGACCACGCGGGTATCACGGGGCAACGTCATAGCTCCGGTCATGGCCGGCGTGACCTACTGGGTACGTGTGCGGGCCCGTAATGGAATGGGGCTGGCAGACTGGTCGCACACGGTCTCATTATTGGCCCGATAATTAAAATGGGGCTTTGAGGACGGGGACCTTGGCTGTGAAGCAGCCTCGGCCCCGGACCAAAGCACCATTTTATAATAAGGAGATAATTAAAAGGTCCTGTTGGGATGGGGGCCTTGGCTGCGAAGCAGGCTCGACCCCAGACCAATTGGACTTTTTAAATAACCATAAAAATTCAATCAACATGAAAAAATTCAAACACTACATACCCATCATAGTCCTGACACTAACCAGCTGCGCTTCCCAAAAACACCAGCAGCAACAATTAACACAAAAAGAAACACGGCAACTACACGTAACAACCAAGTCCGTCAGCATTCAATGGGATGGGCATTTGGGCAACTGGTCTAGGGATAAAAAGGTGGATTAATTTCCGAATTAAGAATGCTGGGCAGTAATATGCGAAGAATTGCGAATAATTAACTCAGAGCGCAAGACTATTTTGGTCATCATCTGGAGGTCCTGTTGTCCACTTAAGTGACTGACAAGATTTCGGGCGGCGATCTCGCCCATTGAAATGCCAGGATAATCAATGGTGGTTAAGCTTGGTTCTACATTTCGCGAAATCATATCATTATTAAAACCAACAATCTTAATATCCTCGGGTATGCGTAAACCACGCTTTTTTAATTCAGTCATACAGCTCGCTGCGCAAAAATCATTGGAAGAAAAAACCCCATCAGCATGAGCTTGTATAATATTGGCTGCGGCCTTAATGCCAGTAGCTTCGTTCAGATCGCCGATGAGAAGTAGTGATTCGTCAAATTGGATCCCAGCCTCATTTAGTGCCCTCAAGTAACCTTTAAAACGCTCGCTATAAACGCTGCTAATTTGATTTCCGGAAATATGGAAAATGCGTTTAGCACCGCTAGCAAGGAGATGTTGCGTAGCTTGATATCCTGCCTCCTCATTATTAATCACGATAGCAGGCACAGAATTTTCAGCAGGTACCCGGTCAAAAAATAATACAGGAAGTCCTTTATTAAAGAAAATGTTAAAGTGGTCTATATTTTCGGTATTTTCTGCCAGGGAAACTAATAATCCATCAACACGGCTGCTAAACATGGTTTGTAAGTTTCGAATTTCTTTTTCGACATTTTCCAAAGATTGACTAATAATCAGGTTAAAACCAGCTTCGTTAGTTACCATTTCTATACCTGCAATAACGTCAGACATAAAATAGCTGTTGAATTTTGGTATAACTACCCCAATGGTGTTGCTACGCTGTTTACGAAGGTTCGCAGCAAATGTATTGGATTGGTAACCCATGGCCTTGGCGGTAGAAAGAATTTTTTTTTGGGTTTTTTTACTCACCGTTGAATAGCCCTTAAGTCCTCTGCTGACTGTTGAAGGAGCTATATTCAGTTTTTTAGCAATGTCATAGATGGTAATATCTTTAATTATCATATGCCGTATATAATGAGATTTGTCGAATTTATAAATATGGTGGGTCAAAAATAGATTTTTTTTGTTTAATAAAAAGCAATCAATTGTTATAATATTGAATTTAGTGGTACATATTTTTATTTTTTTTATTAGGCAAATTGTATAAATTACGATTTTAATCAAATAAAGCTTTTTTTTAAAAAAATAAAAAAAGCAACCGATTGTTTTTTTTGTTAATTTTTTTTATACATTTGCCACATAAATTGTCGACAGCTGTAGCAGGTTGTTAGCATTTATGAACCTAAAAAAATCGGATATATGATAACAATTAGTAATTTTCCATTCTTAAAAAAGCCAGTTTCTTATGGAAAATGCGTAGGCTGGTCAAAAAAATTATTTTCCTATTTTTCAATCACCTTTTTCTTGATGTGTATTACGGTAAGGGCACAAGAGGCCTATGCCCAAAATGCTGTCTCCGGTGTTGTGAAAGACCAAAAAGGTAACGTATTAACTGGAGTTTCAGTTGCCATTAAGGGTAAAACTGTATCTGCTAAAACGGATGATAAAGGTCAATTTACCGTAAAAGCGGTTTTGCCTACTGATAGTTTAGTATTTACGTATGTAGGATTCGGTACTAAAGAGTCGCCCATAACAACTGATAAAGTTATGAATATCGTGTTAACTGAGGATAATCAACAGTTAAATGAGGTAGTGGTGGTTGGATATGGTACACAAAAGAAAGCAGACGTGACTGGCGCTATTGCCTCTGTTGGATCAGCAGCTATTGCCAGATCGGCAACTTCGGATGCAACCGGCGCTCTTCAAGGACAAACACCAGGCGCAGTAGTGGTTAAAAATGTTGGAAAACCAGGTTCAGGCTATAATATAAATATTCGGGGTATTAGTTCGTTTGGAGGGTCAAACTCGCCTTTGTTTGTCATAGATGGAATTCCAACAACATCCGGACTAAATGACCTAAATCCGGCTGATATAGATAAAATTGATATTTTAAAGGATGCTTCAGCTACGGCTATTTATGGTTCCAGGGGTGCAAAGGGTGTTGTGATTGTAACGACAAAAAGAGGGAAAATGGGAAAAACAACCATTTCTTATGATGGCTATGTAGGTTCTAAAAAACCTTCAAATTTGCCGGATATGATGGATGGATCCGAATACATAGCTTATCGTACACAGTTATTTATTGCTCAAGGCAGGGATACATCCAGGCAAAATACCGCTTTTTTCCCCGCTGAACAATGGTCAAATATTGATCAGCAAAATTTTACCAATTGGCCCGATCTGCTGTTGAAAAATGGGTTGCAAATGAATCATAACCTGTCTGTGAGTGGCGGGGATGATAAAACATTATTCTCATTTGGCGCTGGTATGCTTCGGGAAGGGGGAAATGTCAACCCCGAAGATTTTAAGCGGTATTCCTTTCGAGGGGCTGTAGACAGGCAAATTAACGCTAAGTGGAAAGCTGGTATTAGTTTTTACGCTGGGCAGAACTTGCAAAATGAAGGTAGTTATGAAACCCTGAGATCTGCTTATCGCTTACCACCTACCGTTTTGCCCTATGCAAGCGATGGGTCTAATTTATTTCGAGTGCTGGGTAGTGATGGGGTAACAAATCCGTTATTTGATCAGGAAAATGATATACGTGAAAACCGGTCACTGAAAGGTTTTGGTCAACTATATGTTCAATTGCAACCCATTCCTCATTTAACATTGAAGTCTACTTTTTCACCAAGTATAGATAATGGTCGGACTGCTTGGTATGTTGGGGCTTTATCTAAAGAGGGAGCAGGTGTTGGCGGTTATAATAAAGGTACCTACAATACCAGTGAACAGTTTACCTGGCTTTGGGATAATCAGGCAATTTACGAGCGAGAGTTTGGGGGTGTACATAAAATAACTGGTACGCTTATACAAAGTATGCAAAAAGACCGGACGGAAACAAGTGGCATAAGTGTATATAATTTGCCTTATAAATCTTTGTGGTACAATTTGGGATCTGCTACAAATACGGATGCCAATGGGACATATAAAGGCCCCACTGTTAGTTCAAACTATGTTAAATATACCTTGGCTTCTGCCAGGGCCAGGATTAATTACAGTTTTAAAGATCGATACCTGCTAACCGCTTCAGGTACATGGGATGGATCGTCGAGACTAGCTGAAGGAAATCAATGGGGCTTTTTCCCTTCTGTATCGCTTGCCTGGAGGCTATCGGATGAAAACTTCTTGAAAGGTACGGATGCTGTAAATGATCTGAAGATTAGGTTAAGTTATGGTGCTTCAGGAAATGACCGGGTTGATGCTTATTCTACGCAAGCTACACTTGGTTCATCTACTTATTTTTTTGGGGATGCGCTAGTACAAGGCTATTCGCCAAATAGATTGTCTAATAAATTATTAACTTGGGAAACTACCCATGAGATCAATTTGGGATTGGATTTTGGAGTGCTCAGCAACCGTATTTACGGAACTGTTGACCTATATAATCGAAAAATTGATAATATTTTGCTGGATCGCAACCTACCTGCTCCTTCAGGGTGGAGCTCAGTGAAAGACAATCTGGGTAAATTAAGAAACAAAGGGATTGAACTTGGATTAACAACAGTGAATGTCAAATCTGGAAAGTTTTCCTGGAAAACTGATTTCGTATTTGACGCCAATAAAAATGAAATTTTAGAGACGGCCAATGGTAAAAAAGATGATGTGGGTAATTTATTATTTATAGGGCAACCTGTCCAAGTAAATTATTCGTATGTTTTTGACGGCATTTGGCAAACTGATGAGGCGGAAGAGGCTGCTGTTTACAACCAAACTCCTGGACAAGTCCGTGTAAAAGATTTAAATAACGATCATGTGATTAATGCAGAAGATCGCCAGATAATTGGTAAACAGGTGCCCTCTTGGACCGGATCAGTGGCAAATACGTTTCGTTATGGTAACGTGGATCTGTATGTAATGGCCTATACCCGTCAAGGGGCACAATTCAATAGCGTATTCAATGCTTCTTTTATGAATTATAACACCATTTATAATCAGGTTAATGTTAATTATTGGACAGCAACTAATCCTTCACAAACCAATTTTCAGCCGGGTAATCCGGGGTCTTATGTAAATGCGGCATATTATCAAAAGGCAAATTTTGTAAGAATAAGCAACATTACATTGGGCTATACATTTTCGGATAGTTTCTTGCAGAAAGTTAAAATTAATAGTTTGCGTATCTATGCTACTGCTAATAATCCGTTTTTGTTCACATCGTATAAAGGGTTTGATCCGGAATGGATCAGTCAGAATACATATGGAACGGCAGTCGGTAGTTCTACCTATCTTTTTGGAGTAAATCTTTCGTTTTAACATCAGCTTATAGTCATGAAAAAGAGTTTCAGTATAATTTCAATTATTATCGTTATAGCAACAGTTTCCTGTCAGAAATTTTTGACGGAGGAAAATTTAAGTGCCATAACAGCCGAAAATTACTATAAGGATGCAACAGGATATGAATCACTTATTGTTTCATGCTATTCTTCCTTAAGGAAAATATATAGTCCTAATCCCAGTTTATTTGAATGGGGAACGGATGTGAGCACAAGAGGTGAGATGGAGCTGGTGAGTGGGCAGTCCAATGAAGTACCGGCTATACAGCTGGATGAATACAAAACATTGACGGCTGATAATGTTCCGGTAGATTCTTTCTTTTCTGCAGCTTATGCGGGTATTCAGCGTTGTAATACGGCCATTAACAGGGCGGATGGCATTCCGGACCTTAGCGAAGCTACGAAAAACTCGCGCGTGGCTGAGGCTCGTTTTATACGGACGTATATGTATTACCTGCTGGTAGAGAATTTTGGGAATATTCCCATTGTTACGGATGAGATTAATTCGGCAATTACACATTTTGAACCCAGCACGGAGCAGCAGGTTTATGACTTCATGATTTCTGAATTGAATAGTGCTTTGCCAAATTTGCCCGTTGATCCAGGTGCGGTAGATGCTGGAAGGGTTACGCAAGGTGCTGCCAATCATTTGCTATCGCTTTTATATTTGACACGTGGCTATAAATCTTTTGGAAGTAGTACTGATTTTGAGCAGGCTGCGAAGATTGCTGAGGATTTAATTAATAGTAACTATTATACCTTACTTCCTAATTTTAAAGATGTTTTTGCTGTGGGGAATGAAACAAATAAGGAGATTATTTTTGCAGTGCAATACGGAGCGCAGTCAGGCTATAATGGTAATGGTCAGAATATTTTATTTGGGTGGAGGTACTGGCGTGAATCTGGATTTGATGTGACAAGTGGTACGACTACTTATAATAGGCGAATATCGGATGTTATGCCTACGCAGTTCTTATATTCACTGTATAATACTAAAAAAGACGCGCGTTATGACGCTACTTTTTTAAGCAAACTTTATGCTACAATGGATGATGGAACTATTAAGAAAGGTGATCTTAGGTTTTATTTTCCGTACCCGGACCAAACTTTTACAACGGCTGATTCCATTGCGCTGAAAAAAGAAAATCCAAATGTAGAGATTATACGGTATGATAAGTGGAAACAGGCCTTTAATAAGGTGGGTGGGGTAGAAAAATTTCCTATGATTAATAAGTTTTATGATCCTGCCGCAGGGCTTCCCTATAATACGGAATATGCATATGCTGGAACCAAGGATGTATTTTTATTTAGATTGTCAGAAACCTACCTGATTGCTGCTGAAGCTTATTTTAAATTGGGGCAGTCTGATAAAGCTGCTGAAAAGCTGAATGTAGTTCGAAGACGTGCTGTTAAAGCGGGTCAAAATTTGGATATCACTGCCGCAGATGTGTCCATTGATTTTATTTTGGACGAAAAAGCTAGGGAACAAGCTGGAGAATATAAAAGATGGCTCGACTTAAAACGTACCCATAAGTTGGATAGGGCATTTAAACATAATATATTGACGGAGGCGGCTAATCCAAATGGTGTGATTGAAAAATATTACCTAAGGCCCATTCCGCAGTCTGTTATTGATCGCGACTCCGGAGGATATCCTCAAAATAGTGGTTACTAAGGTGGGTTACTAAAGGTCTATTTGTGTGATGATAAAAAGAGCGGTATTATTTTTGGCTTTCGTTATTGAGATTGTTTTAGGGAGGTGTTCGGCCCAAATGAAAGACGAATTCCTGTTTAATGGCATTCCTTGGTTTGATGATCAGGACCGTATTGTGAATGCACATGGGGCTTGTATGGTTAAGGATGGCGATCGTTATTACCTTTTTGGCGAGTATAAAACGGATAGTGTAAATCAGTTTAATGGATTTAGTTGTTATTCTTCCACTGATTTGGTAAACTGGAAATTTGAACGCTTAGTATTACCTGTTCAAAAAGAAGGATTATTGGGGCCTGGTCGTATTGGAGAACGGGTAAAGGTGATGAAGTGTCCTGAAACTGGAGAGTATGTGATGTTTATGCATACCGATAATAAGGGATATGTCGATCCGCACATTGGCTATGCGACTTCTAAGACTATTGCTGGAGAATATGAATTTAAAGGGCCTTTACTTTATAATGGGCAGCCTATTGCACGTTGGGATATGGGCACGTTTCAGGATATGGACGGGAGCGGTTATTTACTAACGCATGGGGGTGATATTTATAGGCTGAATAATACTTATCACGCGGCGGTAGAAAAAATAGCGAATGATATTTTGGGTGCGAGCGAATCGCCAGCTATGTTTAAGAAAAACGGAATTTATTATTACTTGTTTTCGCACTTGACAAGCTGGGAGCGTAATGATAATTTTTATTATACCGCTACGAATATAAAAGGCCCCTGGTTGTATCAGGGTATTTTTGCCCCGGCAGGAAGCCTAACCCATAATTCACAAACCACTTTTGTGTTTCCTTTGGTTCGGGATAATGATACGATACCACTGTATATGGGAGACCGTTGGTCATTCCCGCATCAGGCTTCTGCTGCTACGTATGTATGGTTGCCTATGAAAACCGAAGGGACAAAATTGTCAATCCCAACAGTGGGTAATGGTTGGGATGTTAAGTCATATGGTCAACTAAATCTTGATTCGTTTAAGATGCTGGTGAAAGGGTTTAAAAAGCCATTCGTTTCTCATAAAAAAGGCCAGCGTATGACCTGTAGTTTTACAGGAAGTGGTGTTGGGATCGTGGGTGATTACGGACCGCATGGGGGTTATGGACGGGTTCAGATATTGGATAAGCGCGGCAAAATTTATGGGAGCACCTGGATAGATTTTTATAGTAAGGTGCCGGGAAAAGGTATACGCTATTTAAGCCCTAAACTACCGAATGCCACTTATTCTTTAACCGTGGAGGTGACGGGTGAAAAACCGGTGTGGTCAAACAAAGCAAAAACTATTTTTTATGGAAGTGATGATTGTTTTGTAACGGTTGATAGCGTGCTTGTTTTTTAATAATGGATACATATGAACCGGATTCTACACATATTTATCGGGTTGTTAGGTATCTCAATGCCTATTTGTTTATTAGGGGGAAAACCGCTTGATCATGCAATCCTTTTTGAAAGGGGAAGTAAGGTCAATATTTATATAGGTCATTCCGAAAAGGATCCGGTACTAACTGCTTTGTCGCTGCTTCAGCGGGATGTACATGCTGTTTTTGATGCTTCGCTAGCGATAACAAATTTTTCAGTTAAGGCACAAATCGTGGTTGGGACGTGGGGTTTGGATAGTGCAATTAACCGGTTGGTGAGGAAAGATAAGATAGATATTTCTGTAATTAACGGAAAATGGGAAGCATTTTTGTTGAAAACCGTTGAAACGGATGGGCATAAGAAATTAGTGATCATTGGCAGTGATACGCGGGGTACAGCGTATGGTTTATTGGAATTGTCACGGCTTATTGGGGTATCGCCTTGGGAATGGTGGGCAGATGTACATCCTGCTAAGTCAACTAATTTTTTATTTCCTGAGGAATTGTTGGTCCAATCACCAACTATTAAATATCGGGGTATTTTTCTGAATGATGAAGACTGGGGCCTGTCGCCTTGGAGTAGCCAGACCTTTGAACCAACTAGCCAGGTGAAAGTAGGTATTGACCCAAAAAAATTGGCTGAGAAAAAAGTGATTGGCCCAAAGACCTATGCCCGTATCTTTGAGCTATTGCTAAGGTTGCGTGCAAACACTATTTGGCCGGCTATGCATGAAGTAACTCTCCCTTTTTATTTTGTTGAAGGAACGCGTGAAATGGCTAATAAATATGGCATAATTGTGGGAACCTCTCATTGTGAACCGCTCATGCGTAATAGTGTGACGGAGTGGGATGTGGCTGGTAAGGGTGATTACAACTACGTTACGAATAAAGACAATTTACTTTCTTATTGGTCTGAGCGGCTCAAAGAATTAAAAGGTTCAGAAAACATATATACCATTGGCTTGCGGGGTAAGCATGATGGTATGATGCAAGGTGTGAAAACAACTAGGCAACATATGGAGGTTTTGTCACAGGTGTTGAAAGACGAGCGGACACTGATAAAAACGTATGTGAATGGAGATGTGACGAAAGTGCCTCAGGTATTTATTCCGTATAAAGAAGTTCTTGAAGTTTATGATGCTGGCTTAAAGGTGCCAGATGACGTAACATTAGTTTGGCCTGATGATAATTTTGGGTATATACGCCATTTTCCAAATAATACTGAAAAGAAAAGGAGTGGTGGAAATGGGATTTACTATCACATTTCCTATTGGGGAAGTCCACATGATTATCTTTGGCTAGGTACAACTAGTCCTGCTCTGATCTACCAGCAATTAAGTGAAGCATATAAGTCAGGCATTCAAAAAATATGGATGGTAAATGTGGGTGACATAAAACCTGCTGAATACCAAATGGAACTGTTTTTGGATATGGCTTGGAATATCACGTCGGTCACAAATGTGACAGACCATTTAAAGCATTTTTTGATACGTGAATTTGGAGAGACATTAGGAAATCAACTGGTGCCTTTAATACAGAAGCACTATCAACTGGCGTATAAATGTAAACCAGAGTTTTTAGGACATTCCAGGGTTTATGATGATGGTCGGGCTGCGGTGACCGACTTGCCATGGAGTGAGCGAGAGATCAGTGATCGCTTAATGGAATATGGTAGGCTTTCTGATAGGGTGGAAAGGCTAGCTGCTTACGTCCCGGCTGATAAGATGGATGCTTTTTTTGAACTTATACAATATCCAATACAAGCGGCA
The DNA here is from genome assembly GCA_900109895.1 of bacterium A37T11. Taxonomy (GTDB): domain Bacteria; phylum Bacteroidota; class Bacteroidia; order Sphingobacteriales; family Sphingobacteriaceae; genus A37T11. The sequence continues at coordinate 15,281 of FOBR01000014.1, read as the reverse complement.
ACCCAAATGAACCGGAAAATGCTATGGGCGCAACTTGCCAGGCATAGCAAAGCTTCTTGGCAGCTTAGTGACCAGGCTTTTGATAGCATCGGAGTTTTGACGAATCGGTATAATGAACTTAATAATGGGAAATGGAATCGTATGATGGATTTTCAACCACGCAAACTTCCGGTGTTTGAGCGTGTGCAGAGGGAATCAATGGGTGTGCCAATGGTAGTGGAACGGGCTCCAGTACATGTGTGGAATGGTGCGGATTGTGCTGACGGCAGTCCAATTGTTTATGATGGTTTGGGTTATCAAGGAAATGCTGCTGGAATTTCAAAGGGTACTAGTCTCACCTTTTCCTTCGATCATTTAAAAGTTGATGCTGTTCAATTTGAAATTAGACTATTGCCAAGTCATTCCATTCGTGGAAAACAGTTAAGGTTTTCGCTTTCCCTTGATGGGGGTGTTCCAAAGGTGTTTGATTATGAAACCAAAGAATTCTCTGAAGAATGGAAAGAAAATGTGTTGCGCAATCAGGCGATACGTGTGGTGAATATGCGGTTAAAAAACTTGCCCAAGCATCGTTTGGAAATAAAGGCACTGGACGAAGGGGTGATCTTGGACCAGGTCTTATTATTTAGTGAGTAACTTATTTTAAAAACGCTTCTGTCGTGACGATGTTTAGTGCTTTTTCTTCGATAAGAACTTTGGCAGGTTCCATGTTTCACATTCTGGGATAAAGCTAGGTAAAACACAGGAGATTTTATTGCCTGCTCACCAGTTAAAGATTTCATTTTAAAATATCAACTTTTAAGAATAAAAATTTATCACATCCGAATAAAATCGAAAATATGTTCGGAGAATGAGTTTCAATCAATTTTTATTAATTTATTCCATCATAATTGGCAAAACTGTTTTTCAATGAAACCAGTCGGTTGTTAACCACTTGGTTTCATAAAATACTAGTTTATTTAATTTAAACTGTATATTTGTCCTATGAAATCACCATTTATGTTTGGGAAAAGTGTTATTTCAGGAATAGACAACTTTTATAAAACCGATAAATACCAAACGAAGTTAAATCTGCCGTCCCATTTCTTCTTTTTATAAAAAAGGATTATATTTACCCCGGATAAATCTGATTTACGTGGCTTCACCAATAACCTTTGACGAAAAATCCCTGTTGTTAGACCTTCAGCAAGGTAATAGTCGTGCATTCGAGCAATTGTATCATCACTATAAACGGCCCATTTATTACAATATTTTAAAACTGGTTCACTTGCCCGAAGTAGCAGAAGAATTAACGCAGGACGTGTTTATGAAGGTGTGGGAGCAACATAGCAAAATTACTCCAGAACGATCATTTCCGGCATTTCTGCACCGGATAGCTGCCAACCTCACAATCGATTTTTATCGACGGGCTGCCCAGCACAAAAAACTAGAAGAGCATCTTATCCATTTTGCAACTGAGCTATATGATCCGATCAGTTCCACTATGGATGCCACTGAAAACAAAGAAGCCCTTTATAAAGCCTTGAATAAATTATCGACCAAGCGAAAAAAGGTGTTTATTCTTTGCAAGCTTGAAGGCAAAACCTATACGGAAGCCGCAGAACAACTCGGAATCAGTACAGGTACAGTAAACGACCATGTGGTAAAGGCCAGCAAGTTTCTTCGGGAGGAATTGCTGCGCCAGAACCTGGAGATTTACCTGCTTATTATCCTATTTGTTTTTTCGTTTTAAAGGCCTCAAAAAAAAAATCAAAAAAAATCCGAACCGAGCATATGTAATTCCAATCTCGTACGTATCTTCCTTTTATAGATATCGAAAAATAATTCATGATAGATTGGAAGATATTATACGAACGCTATTTAAACAAAGATAGCAGTCCCGAAGAAGTTCGGCTGCTGTTGCTGCATTTCAACCTTGCGGGCAATGAAAGCCCTTTGCGTGAAATGATCGAAGCGCAGCTAAGTAGCAGAGAGGATATATCAATTCAAGATAATCCGGAAGTCAGCGCCGCTTTCCAACGGATCGAGAATCGCCTGTTTAATCGTCAAAATGTAGTTATAAAACCTATTCCATGGGCATTTTACGCGGCTGCCGTTTCTATAGTTTTATTGGGCTCCGTCTTTTTCTTTTATCATAGCCGAACGCTAACAAAAAACGACGGAAAGCAGGTTGTTGATATAACTCCCGGTAGCAACCGCGCCACATTGACATTGTCCAATGGGCGGCAAATAAATCTTGACAGCGCTAAAGTCGGCATTCAGATGAGCGAAAAAGGCTTTGTTTATAATGACGGTAGCTCCATTCCATCGGTTAGGTTGCCTGATACTGCGTCTGAAGTTGTAATGAAACTATCAACTCCTAATGGTGGTCAATATCAAGTTATTTTAAGCGATGGTACCAAAGTATGGCTCAATGCGGCATCTACATTAACCTATCCCAGCAAATTCACAAATAACGAGCGCACTGTTGAATTAACGGGTGAAGCGTGTTTTAATGTACCGCAAAACAGGAGGTCAACCATTCCATTTGTGGTTCGGAACAAAGGACAATCGATTACTGTAATGGGTACAACGTTCAACGTTTGTGCTTATGCAGAAGAAAATCACATCAAAACAACCCTGATAAAAGGCTCGGTGCGTGTATCTACTATCAATAATCTTTTCAGCAATCAGTTAGGGACAGCGTTTATATTGAAGCCAGGTGAACAATCTGTGCTATCCCATGCTGGTACACTTAAGAAACAAAAAGCTGATATGGAGACTGAAATCGGATGGAGAAATGGGGTATTCTTTTTTAGAAATACGCCTTTTCAGGACATGATGCGGCAAATAGCCCGTTGGTATGATGTAGAAATCGTGTATCGGGGCGATATCCCCAGTGATTCAATAAGTGGGAAAATTGATAAAAGTGTCAGCTTGAAGACGCTATTACAATTATTGGGCGAATCTGGAAATGAGATACGACTTGAAGGTAAAAAAATGATCGTAAGTAATAAAAAGGGAAATAACTATTCATTAACTAAAAGAAAATAGGATGAAATACTGATGAAGTAATTGAGAAGACTTGATAGAACAACAAACAGGGAAGTGTGCTACCACCCCCCTGTGATGTCTGGATACAGCTAGTTAATAAGCCTAGGGGATTAAAAACCAAATTGTAAAATATCCAAGCATACAAAGCTACTAAAAACATTAGAGCCTGTATGGTGAAAAAAGGAGAATTAATGATAACCAATATTAAATATTATCCGCCTTTTTTAAAGCCGGAACGCATAAATAAACTATTTTTAGTTATGAAAATAACTGCTGTGATGCTATTCCTGAGTTGCCTGCACCTCAGTGCTTCATCCTTATCACAAACCATTACATTAAAAACAAACAAAGCTTCGTTGGCTGATGTTTTTGAGGCTATTGAAATTCAAGCCAATTATCGGGTTATCTATTTTAACCACCTTGTTGATCCCGAAAAGAAAGTATCTGTGCGGGCGGATAAAATGCCATTGGAAACATTTTTGAAACAAGTTTTTTTACCACTTCGCTTAAACTATAAAATAATGGAGCGATCCATTGTACTTAGTCCGATGGCAGAAGAAGAATTAAAATCCAATAACTGGAAATCCCCCCAACAAAAGCCAATTACCGGTAAGGTGACCGATGAGAAAGGCGTTCCTCTGGGAGGGGTATCTGTATTGGTGAAAGGTACCAATATAGGGGTCCAGACCAACGATGACGGTACTTACAAGGTTGACGTAAACGGCGGCGGTACGCTTATTTATACCTTTATGGGGTATAAATCGACAGAGATTGGTGTAGGCAACCGCACAAAGATAGACGTTGCGCTTAGTCAGGAAAGTACGGAAATAAGTGAAGTAGTGGTTACGGGGTATAGTACTATTGAAAAACGACACTTAGCTTCATCCGTTGTGCAGATGAACATGGATAGGGCTACTAACAGGCCCATTTTTAAATTGCAGGAAGCCTTTAGCGGTACCTTGCCCGGGGTTACTATGCAGCAAGGCACCAATCTTCCCGGAAGTGTGCCCGGCACCATCTCCATTCGTGGTGTCAGTACCCTGCAAAATTCAGAACCGCTGGTTATTGTAGATGGTATGGAGCAGAGCCTTAACGATCTTGACCCGAATCAAATAAAGAGCATCAGCGTGCTGAAAGATGCCGCATCTGCTTCGCTGTATGGGTCAAGGGGGGCTAATGGCGTCGTTATTATAGAAACCAAGCGGGGCTCAACCGGGCAATTTAAAGTCGATATCCACTCATGGATGGCGTTTGATGAACCTATCCAACTGCCCGACCTGGTCAATTCAGCCGACTATATGCGGCTAAATAATGAGGCACGTACCATTCAAGGGCAAACGCCTTTGTTTACCAGCGACCAGATCGGCCAGGCCGACCAGGGAAAGTCTACCCAAACAGACTGGATCGGCGAGGCCATGCAAAAGCGCGCAAAATCGCAGAATACCACCGCCAGCATTTCAGGGGGTGGAGGGGTTGGTACCTTTAACCTGATGCTAGGTTATATCAAAGAGGGTGGCTTAAATGAATTTGAAGGCACCGAAAAATTCAGTGCCCGGTTCAATACCAATATAAACGTTGCCGACAAATTTGTACTGTTAGCCGATTTCTACGTGCACCGCTTACAAGTAGACCGTTTGCAGCTTAGTAATATTGATGATGATCCAGACGAAAACTGGCTATACCGGGATCTTTGGAAAATGAACCCAACCCAGCCTGTTTTTTACGACTCAGACAGGGAAGATCACTACGAGCTGTATGACAACCTTAATCCGCTGGCGTCCATATCTCATGGGGGTAGAAGAAACAATATATATGATGTAAGTACCATTAACCTGCGGCCAAAATATTTTATCAAACGCAATTTGTACTTAGAAGGCAACATTTCATATACCCTTGAAAAATCGGCCAGTAAAATAAAACGTTCTACCTATATGTTTTATGACGGAAACGGAAAACCAGCTGCCACCTGGGACAATTATGTAGGTTCTAAGCAAGGAGTAAGTGTAAGCCAATTAACGGCGCGTGCCAACGTGAATTATGAACAAGAGTTTCGTGATAAGAAAGATAAACTATATTTTATAGCCGGTTCAGAAATCATGAACTATAACTACACAGATTACCGTGAAGTAGGCAAAGCATCTTTTTTTGGAAAAGCCAACTATTCATTTGACAACCGTTACCTGTTAGAGGTGACCGCCAGGGCAGATGGCAGCAGCAAATTTGCCCCGGGACATCGTTGGGGTTTCTTCCCGTCGGCGGCGGTTGCATGGAACGCCCAAAACGAAGCTTTTTTTAGATCGTTGCGGGAATCAGGAGCCATCACCAATCTGAAACTCCGCGTATCTTATGGTCTTATTGGTAATGAAAACGTTGATCCCTACCTTTGGCAGGAAGATGTGAATAATTGGGGATGGAGCGAGCGTGTGCCTAACCCCGAATTCTCCTGGGAGAAGCAACGGCAATGGAACGTCGGCATAGACCTCGGCGCATTGAACGACAAACTTAGTCTTACCGCCGAAGTATACCATAAATTTTCTTACGACTTAATTTATGGACGTTTTCCAGTGCCGCCCTTAACAGGGTCTAACAGCTTGGAGTCGGCCGTTAATATTGGGGAAGTAGAAAACAACGGATGGGAGATCAGCGCCAAATGGACTGATAAAGTAGGTGACTTTCAATACGCTGTTAGCGGAATGCTTTTTGACAATCGAAATAAAGTATTGAAAGCAGGATACGGCAGTAATGATACGCTGATCTTTAAAGACAATGAGAATAAAATCTGGTACCGGGGTATAGCCCTTGACAACTATTACGGGTACAAAAGTAACGGCTATTTTCAAAACCCGGATGAGGTGAATGGTACTACCGCCAAGCTTCCCAATACGCTGCCTGGCGATATACGTTATGTAGACCAAAATGGAGATGGGGTTATCAATGACATGGACAGGGTGGACCTTGGAGACCCTTTTCCGCATATGAATTACGCTATTACCATAGATCTCAATTATAAACGCTTTGATTTTAGCCTGCTGGGGCAGGGGGTAGGACGGCGAACAGGCTGGATAAACGGGCTAGAAGGCTACCCCGTATTAATGGATGGCAATAACAACAGCCTCGGCACGCCCCGCCAGGATTATATGGATAACCGCTGGACGCCACAAACTCCAAACAGTCGGTTTCCAAGGGTATGGACAGGTGCCAGTTCAAACGCGGTCCTAAGCGATGTATGGCTCAGTAATGCCGCATTCTTTCGTATAAAAACCATTCAACTGGGCTATACCATTCCCAAAGTAACCAGCGGGATCCAACAACTTCGTATTTATCTAAATGCACAGGATGCTTTTACTTTTACCAAGTGGGAAGGGCTTGAACCCGAAAGAAACGGGGGTAATGGGTATTATCCACGAATGGCTATTTACAGTATTGGCCTGCGTGCTACTATTTTATAATTGAAAAGAAAGAGATATATGAAAAAGATATTTGGTATTTTATTGATAGGATGCCAGGCGTTGATTGGGTGTGATAAATTCTTAGACAAAACAGACCCTACCGCCACCACCTTTCAAGAGTTTTTTGTAGATGAGGATGATCTGCGCCGCGTTGTTTACAGCACCTATACCGATGTATTCACCAATCGTAATGATCGGAAGTTGCTTTTTTATATGCAAGACGCGCGTTCTGATAACGCTTATAGCCGTTCTGAAGATGACCATCATCAACGTATTGCCAACGGTACCATTAATAGCAATACGCGGGCCTTTGAATACTATTGGACCATCCACTTCAAACATATCGGCCGTTTAAATACTTATATTGCCAATATTGATGTACCCTATGTGGAAGATGAATCTGTTCGTCAACGTTACAAAGCGATCCTTGAAGGTTTACGCATATGGCATTATTTTGAAGCAGTGATCCGTTGGGGAGATATCCCGTTTGTGCTGGTTCCAGCCACTATTGAAGAGGCTAAATCAGCCCCCTTGCCAAAGGAAGAAGTACTTACCAACCTTTTTACCATGGCTGATGACGTGATCTCACGCCTGCCTGAAGGCGAATACACCACTAATAAGTATATGTTTAATAAAAACTCTTTTAAAGCCCTTATCATGCGTTATGCCCTTTTTACAGAAAGGTATGAACTAGCAGCCAGGCTGGCAAAGGAGATCATGGATAGTAAGCAGTATGAGTTAAATGCGAGTTACAAAAACTTATTCCAATATGAAGGAGACAACTCAAACAAAGAATTTATTATTCATATGGAACGGGAAAGCGTAGGTAATAGCGCTACCACTTCTTTTCGGGATCTTGGCCCTCCTTTCCGCACAGGAAACGGACAGTCATATTCGGTACCCACCAAGTCTCTCGTTGATACTTATTGGACCCTACAGGGACGGCCCATCAGCGACTGTCCGCTGCATACGAAAGATGAGTATGAGCTTAACCCCGCTTTAAACAGGGACCCCCGATATGCTGCTAGTATTATGGGCCAAGGAGACACCTTCTACGGTGAAAAAATCGACATTTTTAACACCAACAATCCCATGTATTACGAAAATCAACGGGCTAGTAAATCGGGCTATTGGTTTCGGAAATTCGTATCTGATGCGGATGCATTCAGGGACGGAACGCTTACCTATGGGCTAATCCGTTATGCAGAAGTTTTGCTTACTTATGCTGAAGCCAAGCTGATGCTCAATGAATTTGATGATTTGTCAAAAGATTGTATTAATCAGATACGGCGGCGTGCTGGACTGGATATGACCGTGGCGGATGTGACATTACCGTCGTTTAGTTCATACTCTCATGATCAATGGATAGCTCTCTTGCGAAATGAACGCCGAATAGAATTTGCAGGTGAAGGCTTGCGGTACGATGACATTATTAGGTGGCACATCGCAGAAGATGTACTAAATCAGCCAGCCTTGGGGTATACCAGATTGGTTGACGGGCAAAAAAAATCCTTGAAAATTGAGGACCGCACATTTCAACCTTATAATTATTTGTGGCCGATTCATCAAACAGTTTTACGGGTTGAGCCAGATCTGAAGCAAAATCCTGGCTATTAAAAGTTGACAAACCGCCATCACACTTCCAAACGTGATGGCGGTTTTTGTTAAGTATGATTCCACAAAAGAAATAAAGGCACTGGTTTGCATAGTAATAACTTAAGCCTGCCAGAAAGGCATTCTGCACAAATTCCGCAGGCACTAATTTGAAATTTACTTGCAAGACTTTTGTCATTCGATGCGGGATAATGTTTGACAATGACCAATTCATCAGGTAGGGGTGTGAAAAATGCATGGATTATTTGATGAGAATGAAATTATAGCTCGCATTTAAATTTAATATATTGTGCATATATTTAGTAGATTTTAAATTTTAGCTATATTTGGCCCGTAAATAATCAACTTTGTTAGTTTAAAAAAGGGAGATGTCAGGTAATAGTTTAGTTCATTTTTCAGATGAGGAACTGGTAACTAGCCTTAGAGACCAACCTGATGCTGCGTTTACCGCTATCTACAATCGTTATTGGAAGACGCTGTTGGGAATGGCTTATGCAGCGTTGAAAGATCAAGCGAAAGCGGAGGAAATAGTACAAGATGGCGGCACAACCCATTCGATTTGGTAAATTTAAAGATGCAGGTTTTGCACCTTCTCATGGTAATGATTATCCGGTACTTCGGTACCCGGATGCGTTACTTATTTATGCAGAAGCTGCTAGTCAAGCTAATAATGGCCCAACGGCTTTAGCTTTTGATAGGCTTAATCAAGTACGTCGGCGGGCATATGGTTTAGATCCGGATCAATCATCTTTAATAGATTTAACTACAGCTAATGCCAGTTCGGCTGCCGATTTTCGACAACTGGTTCTTCGTGAGCGGGCATATGAGTTTATGATTGAAGGAAAACGATGGTTTGACCTCATCCGTACGGGTACAGTAAAGCAGGTCGTTCTTGAGGCCAAAGGCATTGCTATCCCCGACTATTTTCTTTTATTCCCCATTCCTGCTCAAGAAATAGATAACAATCCTGAACTTACATCCGAGGACCAAAACCCAGGGTACTGAAACGAATAGATGATGCAGAAAAAAACAACAAGACACTCATGAATCTAAGTAAAATTGCCTTCATCGCATGCCTATTAATATTAACGTTTTCATTTGTTGCACAGGCGCAGAAGCGCCCCAATATTATCTTGTTTTTAGTGGATGATATGGGCTGGCAGGATACGTCAGTTCCTTTTTGGAGGGAACGTACACCACTTAACAAGCGATATCATACCCCTAATATGGAACGGTTGGCCAGGGAAGGTATGAAATTTACCAATGCCTATGCGCAATCGGTATGTACCCCATCGAGGGTAAGCCTCATGACGGGATTAAATGCTGCCCATCATGGGGTTACCAATTGGACTTCTCCGGTTGCTAATAATAACACGGATGCGCCGGATGATCAATTTGCTGCTGCTCCATGGAATTTCAATGGCTTTAGTCCGGTACCAGGTATTGCTCATACCATCTATGCTACGCCATACCCTCAGTTGTTAAAGGATGCTGGTTACTATACGATCCATGTTGGCAAGGCCCACTTAGGTTCTGCTGGTACTCCGGGCGCAAACCCCTATAACCTGGGGTTTATGGTTAATATAGCAGGCCATGCGGCTGGGCACCCCCAAAGCTATCTTGGTCAGGAAAATTATGGCAACATACCAGGTAAATCTAGTTGGCAGGCAGTACCCGATCTGGAAGAATACCATGGCACAGATACTTTTTTGACGGAGGCACTGACGCTTGAAGCAATGAAGGCGCTTGAAAAGCCCATCCATGACGGTCAGCCCTTTTATTTAAATATGGCGCATTACGCGGTGCATGTTCCGTTGAAAAAGGACGCTCGCTTTTACCAAAAGTATGTGGATGCCGGTCTGGATAGCGCGGAGGCACAATATGCGGCTTTATTGGAAGGAATGGACAAAAGTTTGGGAGACTTGATGGATTTTTTAAAGGCTAAACATGTGGCCGATAATACGGTGATCATTTTCATGAGTGATAATGGTGGGCTGAGCCTGGTCCCCCCCAGAAGTGGGGAGGGGCATACGCAAAACCTTCCGTTGAAAGCCGGGAAGGGTTCCCTAAATGAGGGGGGTATTCGTGAGCCTATGATGGTCAAGTGGCCAGGGAAGGTCAAGGTAGGTACTCAAACTGATCAATACATGCTCATTGAAGACTTTTTCCCAAGTATCCTTGAGATAGCTGGTGTCAGGCCTGAACATATGATACAGCGTCTGGATGGCCAAAGTTTCGTGCCGATACTGAAAGATCCCGCGTTGGTGGATTCGTCTCGGGCGCTTATTTGGCATTATCCCAATAAATGGATAAAGGATGACGGGCCTGGGATCAATTACAAGAGTGCCATCCGCAAAGGAGAGTGGAAGTTATTATATAATATGAGGGATCAAAGTTTTGAGCTCTACAATCTGCACAAAGATATAGGCGAAAAGAATAACCTGGCTGAACATAATCCTGAAAAGGTGCGGCAACTGGCGCTACTGCTTGGTAAGCAACTTAAGGAGTGGAAATCACCTATGCCTATAATTAGGACAACAGGTCTTTCTGTTCCCTATCCGGATGAGGTCATTCACTAAAATGTTCATAGCTGTTTATAGGACCGATAGGATAATGTATTTTCCAATGTGCAGGGGCGAGGACGCGGGGATGAGAGCGGAATGATCTTGGACCAGGTCTTATTATTTAGTGAGTAACTTATTTTAAAAACGCTTCTGTCGTGACGATGTTTGCATAATAATAACTTAAGCCTGCCAGAAAGGCATTCTGGACAAATTCCGCAGGTACTAATTTGGAATTTAGTTGCAAGTCTTTTGTCGCACAGGCATCTGCAATAATGGTGCAATCATAACCAAAGTCTTTGGCAGCCCTGGTAGTGGAGTCGATGCAATTATGCGTCATCATCCCTATAATAACCAAATCCTGGATGGGGAGGGTTTGCAAGTAGGCCAAAAGCCCAGTCTCTCTGAAACTATTGGGATAATGTTTGACAATGACCCGTTCATCAGGTAGGGGTGTGACGTCTGGGTGGATACGAACCCCTGTGGTATCAGGTAGAAAAAAAGTGGCTTCAGGTCTGGTCGAAATGTGCTGGATATGGATGACCGGGAGGTTTTGACTGCGAAAGCTTGCTAGTATAAGTTTAGCATTGGCGGCAGCCTCCTCAGCGCCGACAAGTTCCATTGCCCCGTTTTTGAAATAATCCAGTTGAATGTCAATAATAATTAGTGCGCTGCTCATCGAGGGTACAAATGTATGGATTATTTGGTGAGAATAAAACCATAGCTCGCATTCAAATATAATATATTGTTCATATAATTAGTAGATTTTAAATTTTAGCTATATTTGGCCATATAATTTTTTAAATGTGGGACTGTTTAACCGGTCCCATGAAGTTTCGCACGATGAACATGATGAAAACTTTTCTTTGTTTACTAATTATTCCTTTTGCCATTCATTTAAAGGCTCAGACCGTGCGCACGGGAAAAGTACAGCCAAATATAGTGATTATAATGGCCGATGATTTAGACAGCAGACAGCTGAGCTGTTATGGTGGGAAAAATATACAAACAACCAACATTGACCGGCTGGCCAGAGAGAGCCTGAAGTTTAATCAGATCATTGCTTCTGAAGCTATGTGTGTACCTACAAGGGCGTCCCTCTTTACTGGTTTGTATCCGGCTAAAAATGGAGCTTACCAAAATCATAAACCAGTCTATAAAAATCTCAAGAGTGTAGTCCATTATTTAACAGATTTAGGCTATAAAGTAGGATTGACCGGGAAGGATCATGTGACCAAGCCAACGGCTGTTTTCCCTTTTCAGATAGTGCCTGGATTTGAAAAGAATTGTGTGTCAAAAACCGACGATTATTTCCTTGACAGTATCAAGACGTTTATAAATAATAACCAGTCGCCGTATTGCCTGTTTGTCATGAGTACCAACCCTCACGCTCCCTGGACGGTGGGTGATCCTACCGAATTTGATGCTGATAAGTTAATACTTCCGGCTCATTGGGTCGACACAGAGTTGACCAGAAAGCAATTTACAAAGTATTTGGCCGAAGTTAGAAGGTTAGATGACCAGGTAGGAGATGTGTTGCGGATGCTGGATGAAAGTGGACAGGCTGAAAATACCATCGTTATCTTCCTTGGTGAACAAGGACCGCAATTTCCGGGTGGGAAGTGGACTTTATGGGACAACGGACAGAAAAGCTCCATGTTAATCAGGTGGCCACACAACCTGGCTGCCGGAACGGAGACAGACGCGATTGTCCAGTATGAAGATATAACGCCTACATTGATTGATATCGCTGGAGGAAAACCTATCGACCAGTTGGATGGACAAAGTTTTTTAAAGGTAATAGCAGGTCAGGCGACAAAACATAGGGATTTTGCCTATGGTATTCACAACAATTTTCCGGAAGGTCCGCCTTATCCCATCCGTAGCATCCGGGATAGCAAATTTAAGCTTATTCTGAACCTACAAGCCGATAGTAACTACTATATAAAATACATGATGAACCCGGCTAATGAAAATAATGCGTATACATCGTGGTTGTCAAAAGCACAATCGGATGCGAAGAACAAATTTTTAACAGACCGCATAGCTAAACGCCCTCCTATCGAGTTATACGACTTAAAGAAAGATCCCTATGAATTGAATAATCTGTCGGAAAAGAAGGAATACCACAATACCATTGAAAATCTGAAATCGTTATTAGGGAAGTGGATGGTAAGTCAGGGTGATAAAGGCATTGAAATGGATGTCCCGTTTGTGAGGAGAAATTGAGGTGAAGAAAAGAGATTATATTTTACGCAAAAGCTATAGTGTATTGGTAATGCTGTGCTTATCATTCCTGAATGTTGGTGCTCAAACGGGTGTTGACAGGCCTAATGTGATCTATATTTATGCAGATGACCTGGGTTATGGAGATCTTAGTGCTTATGGTGCTACCAGGATCCACACGCCTAACTTGGACCGGTTGGCCAGGGAAGGTATTCGTTTCACCAATGCGCATGCAAGCTCCGCTACCTGTACCCCATCCCGCTTTGCTTTGATGACCGGTGTTTACCCCTGGCGTAAAGAAGGTACTGGAATTTTGCCAGGGGATGCTAAACTGATTGTTCCTACTGACCAGATAACGTTACCTAAAGTATTTAAAAATGCCGGTTATCATACAGCGATCATCGGTAAATGGCATTTGGGCCTTGGCACCACTGTAAGTAAAGATTGGAATCATGAAATATCGCCCGGGCCAAATGAGGTAGGCTTCGATTATTCGTTTATATTTCCAGCTACAGCAGACCGTGTTCCCACCGTATTTGTAGAGAACCATCACGTGTTAGGACTAGATTCTGCGGATCCGATCGAAGTCGATTATGCAAAGCCAGTGGGTATTGATCCAACGGGAAAAGATCATCCGGAACTTTTGAAGTTAACATCATCACCCGGTCAAGGCCACAATCAAACCATCGTGAATGGTATTGGACGTATTGGTTATATGAGTGGAGGCCATAAGGCTCGCTGGGTAGATGAAGAGGTATCAACCTCATTTCTGTGGAGTGCCCTTGAATATATGAAAGTACATAAAGATAGTCCGTTTTTTCTGTATTTTTCAACGACAGAACCTCACGTGCCCCGGATGCCCGCTACCCGGTTTAAGGGTAAGAGTGCTTTGGGATACCGTGGGGATGCTATTTTGCAGCTCGACTGGACGGTAGGGCAGATCTTGGATCAGGTGGAATTGCTGGGCCTCAAAAATAAAACCATCATCATTTTCACGAGCGACAATGGACCTGTGCTTGACGATGGATATCAGGATTCTGCCGTTGTTCTAGGGCAGGGACATAAGGCGGCAGGGCCCCTTCGGGGAGGTAAATATAGTATATTTGAGGGGGGTACCCGGGTGCCATTCCTCATTAGTGGGCCTGGAATCGCTGCAGGACAAACTTCAGGTGCTTTGGTTTGCCAGATAGATCTGCTGGCTTCATTCGCTGCACTGCTCAAACAAGCTATACCGAATGGGGAAGCGTCCGATAGCCAATCGTTATGGTTATCCTTCTCGGGGAAAAATGATAGGGGAAGGGAGTATTTGATTGAGCATGCACGTTCATTGGGTGTAATTAAAGATACTTGGAAATACATAGAACCGAGCAAGGCCAGCCCATATGGTCGGCTAACCAATACCGAACTTGGAAATAGCAAGAAACCTCAACTGTATAATTTGTCATCTGATGAAGGTGAAGTACAAAATGTGGCAGAGGCGCATCCGGATATAGTAAAAGCACTGGCTGATATTCTTGAAAAAGAGAGAAAGAAACGTGATTAAAAATAGCTATTTAAGTATATGGTCTTATTCGCATGGCTATTAACAGTTTCAATGGCTGCACATCGCAGAAGCGGCCTAATATCATGCTGTTTTTACTAAGAACGTGCACCACTTAACAAGCGATATCATACTCCTAATATGGAAAAGCAACTGTTCCCTATCCGGATGAGGTTATTCACTAAAATTATGAACGTAGTGTATGGGTCTCATAGGTTTCCAGCAGCTCTTTCCAAAGAGACTTTTCTAAAGACAACTCTTCAAAGGTCATGCTACTAACACTTATCCCGTAATTATCTTTAATTTTAGATGGCCATTGCGTTTTTTCTCGATCGCCCCTTACCACTGCTTTTAAAAATTTACGTAGCTTGTTCATACCTGTTTATAGTACCGATAAGATAATGTATTTTCCAACGTGCAGGGGCGAAGTGACCCATTCAAAGAGATCACCTTCCTCCAAACCCGCCAAAGCTTGTCCAAATTGGGAATGCACCGATAGGCGTTCGTTGGCTGGAGCGGCTGGTCCTGCGTTCACCAGCCTGAATGAAAGAATTTGACTCCCCGCTAATTCGCGAATGGTAACAAAAGAGTGCAGCCTGACCAAGTTCTTCTTTCTTTCTGTGGTGTATGATGGTGATAGTATCATATATGTATGTTTATTTTAAATAAAATCTAAAATTAATGCTAACTATTTCAAATCCTATAGAAATAGTAGTGTAAAGGTATATGCTTTTTTAATAATAACAAAAAAAATGAATTAATTTAATAGGCTTACCCATTTAAGTCACAAAAATTTGTTTATGAAGATAATATTTTGTAAATTGTACTCAAATCCAGAAGAGATGCGAATACTAAAAGAGC
>FOBR01000032.1 GCA_900109895.1 bacterium A37T11 | reverse complement strand
TACCACATCACCCCCAAACAATACTACCTGGCCATCCATTTGGGAGAATGCCGGCGTATGCTACGCGATAAGCACATGACCGTAAAAGAAGTGGCCTACCAAAGAGGTTATACCGATGTGCGCCATTTCATCCGGCAGTATAAAAAACAGTTTGGAAAAAGTCCAAGCGCTTAGTTATTTCATTTTTTTGATTCGGCAATCATTTGTTCAGTAACGGCACTTTTTTTATCCCCAAAACGATCTCGTACGTAAGTCAGGATAGCAGCGAGTTGTTGCTTATCCAAAAAGTTGAAGGCAGGCATTTCCTTTCGCCCGTTTAGTACCGTGCTGATGAGCAGCTGCGGATCTTCCTTTCGTACAATTACTGATGCGTTCAAGGATGGAAAGGTATTTTTTACCCCGTTTCCGTCGCTTTTGTGACAGGAGGCACAGTAGTTTTGATAAAGGTGTTCAGCATCATTTACACCCACCTTAATAGCATTTGGACGGATAGCTTGAAATACACGTTGATTTTTTACATCACGCTTATGGGCAATCCTGATACGCAGGATTCGGTCATCGTTTTTCTGCGGAACTCCATTCGGATTCCAGTCTTTATTGCTGGTACCAATGTATACCTCTCCGTCAGATGTCACACAAACTGATCTTAACCGGCCAAACTCATGCTCAAATAACAGAGAATCAGCCAAAATTCGGTCTCCTTTATCGTCCATTCGGAGAATGTGCAAGGCATTTTGCTTCAAGGTGGCTAAGATAAGGCTATGGCGAAAACCCGGTACTTTATCCGAATTATAAGCACCGATAGCGGCAGGGGCAATGGTAGGTGTCCATGCTTTTAAGGGAGGTACTATACTGGAATCCATGGCAAAGGTTTGTTCTTTCTTGGTATCTACATAGCCTTCAACTTCAGGCCATCCATAATTGGCACCCATACGCAACATATTTACTTCATCTTCAATAGCATCCCCATGCTCAGAAATATACCATTTACCAGCTAAACCGTAGGTAAGACCCTGTGAATTGCGTAAACCCCATGCCCAAACAGGGCTACCCGGTATAGGATTGTCGTCAGGCACACTACCATCCAAATTAAATCGCAGTATTTTTCCGTTTGGAGAGCCTATATTCTGGGCATTTTCATGCTGGTCGCCATCGCCCGTAGTAACCATTAATTTGTTATCAGGAGCTATCTTAAGCCTCGCCCCGAAATGAGAGGTCCATGCCGGATATTCCAAAATCACTACCGGATTTATTAACGTGTCTAATGAATACGTATACCGTACAATACGCGAAACTTGTTTTTTACCAGGAACTTTTGACGTATAGGCCAAAAATAAATAAGGCTCTTTTTCCATATCATGTGATAGGGCCATACCCAATAGTCCGGAAGTCCGATCAAGATAGGTATCTGTTAAAACAAGCAATAATTTACGCTTACCCGTCTTTGGGTTAAAACTCCAAACTTTTCCCTGCTGTTCATTAAACCATAACGAATGATTAGGACCTTCTAAAATTTCCCAGGGCACTTTCAACTGATCTATTACCGTGCTTACTGCCAACGTATCTTTACCAAACGTATAAAACACTTCTGTTGATTGTATGCTTTCCGAATGGCGGCAAGCAGCCATTAATACCAAAATTACCCAGCACAAATAAAAACTATTCCTCATTCAACAAACACTTATAATGGATTCGCTAATCACCTTCCATTTAAAAAAGCCTGTACAAAAGCATCATCAACCATCTTAGGATATGCTGCACAAACCCGATCTATTTCTGCTAACTGGCCGGGTGAAAGTTTTTCCTGAGGGCTTAAACATACTATAGTTTCCAAAAGGCCTTGCCTACGCAGTACTTCATGAATACCCGCAATACTCCCGCGGAAACTATTTACAGGATCAAATATAGCTGCATTCATATCTGTGATGATGGCCCCTTTTTCCAATAACGCTTCAGCTCCATGATACCCTGAAGTCCGGCATTTTTTTATTTCCTCCAATACTTGTACCGCCTTTTGCGTCCATACCGCCCAATGTCCCAGCAATCCCCCTACAAAATACTTCGTTTTAACCTCTCCGCCCACCGTAAATGTATAGTTAGTCAATAAGTCAGCTACGATGTTGTCATCATTACCCGTATACATCGCAATATCGTCTGCACGATCCGAAAAACTCACAGCTTTCATAACGTCCAACGTTTGATATCGGTTAAAAGAAGCAACTTTGATTGCTTGCACATTTTCAATAGCTGCAAAATGTTGCCAAAAGTTATAGCTTAAAATACGTCCTCCAACCGCCGGTTGTAAATAAAACCCAAAAACAGGTATCACCTGAGCTACCGCTTTTACATGATCTATCAACGATTCATCACTCCAATCGTTAAGCCCGCCCAAACTGACCAGTCCTAAGTGATAACCATGTTTTTTCGCTATCTCAGCCTCTCTAACCGCTTGTGCAGTAGCTCCACAAATTCCCGCAACCTTAATAAAAGGCTTGTTTATATCCGAACTTCTAATTTCTTGTGCAGCCAAATCAAGCACTTTTTCATAGAGATCAAAAGCCGGATCCCTGATCTCAAATTGGGTCGTATGCACTCCTATCGCAATACCACCAGCCCCACTTTGTACATAATAACGCGTAAGCCTACGTTGCCTTTCTTCATCTAACTGTAAGTTATCGGTCAGTGCGAGCGGGTGTGCAGGGATAACTGTCCCAGCGTGAAGAAGTTCTTTTATATTTTTTGTTAATGCCATTTTAATAAATTTAAAACTTGCCTTCTCTTTCTTGAAAATGGGTGGGTTTATCTAACATCGGTTTTTGCTGGATAATCCATTCAGCAATAAGTTTAATCATCAACTTTAACGGTAACTTGGGGTAGCCGAATAATTCAAAAGATTCAGCGGCATTGTTTAAAAGTGCCGTAGTTTTTTCTTCACCTGAAAAAACAGGAACCTTTTCAAAAAGACGTCCAAACTCCTCTGCCAACCATCTGACCGAAGTAGTTTCAGGACCCGTAATATTCAGCAAACGTGCCGGACTTTCACAGTGTAACAAGGATCTCAACGCATATTCGTTAGCATCACCTTGCCATATCACATTCACATTCCCCATACTTAAATCAATAGGTCTGCTTTCAATTACTGATTTCGCAATCTCTACAAGCACGCCATAACTTACATCATTGGCATAGTTTAGCCGATAGATCAGCATCGGCGTTTGATACTTATCAGAATGATACTGAAAAATACGTTCTCTACCCAGACATGATTGAGCATATTCGCCAATAGGTTCTGGAGTTACCCGTTCACAGGCACCCCCGTAACATATGGGAGTAAATGGATATATATTACCAGATGAAAAGACGACAATGCGTGATTCCTTATATTTTTCGGCGATCCGGCCTGGCAAATAGCTGTTCATGGCCCAGGTAAACGATTCTTTTCCCGTTGTACCAAATTTTTGCCCAGCCATAAAAATGATGTTTTTAGCGTTTGGCAAACTTGCCAAATCTGCCTCATTCAGCAGATCTGCCCGCAACGTGATCACTCCGGCCGACTCCAGCATTTCTTTAAGCTTTATAGTTGAAAAACGGGCAACACCAATTACTTTCCTATCATAGAGCCCTGCCGCATCCAGTGCTTGTCTTGCCAGGATGGCCAATGAAGGACCCATCTTTCCAGCTACCCCTAAAATGAGAATATCTCCCTGAGTTTGGGCCATATCGGCAATAAGTTGTTTGGAAGGTGCCAGCGTTTCCTTGTATTTTAATTCTAATTGATCCATTTGTTATACCTATTTTAATTCAAAAAAGACTTATTATATTCTTAGCGGCCAGGTACAGAATTAGTATCAATCCCAAACCGCCTACTATTTTGGTAAATGCAGTATTTACCAGTTTACCCATAATTTGCTGGTTATTAGCTACCAAATACATCGCTATACCAATAACAGGTACAATAAGAATGGTGACACTTTGGGCAAAAACGATTAACTCAAGTGGTAATTTTCCAAATATCACCGCGATAGTTGCTCCGATAACCATAACCAGCGCAATATAACCTTTAACACCACTACGCTCAAGTCCGTTCCCAGACCCCAACGCATCACTAAGCAATGTTCCTCCCACGGTCGAATTGCCGATAAGGGATGAAATAGAAGCCCCTAATAGTCCGATAAGAAACAGCATAGTAGCTCCACCCCCAAAAAGAGGCTCTAAAGATTTACCCATATCGGCCGCGTTATTAATTTGCAACCCACGCGAATGAAGTACAGCTGAAGCACTCAGCATCACACAAGCACTCATGAAGCCCAAAAGGACAATTCCCGTTAAACTTTTATCCTTAATTTCATGATTCGGGATGTTCAGATTCCTTGCCCTTTCCTGTACAAGGTATGATTGATAAATGGCTCCGACCAGTGAAAAACACGAGGCCGTAAAGGCAATGATCAAAGGCATGGAGCCATCAGGAATCATAGGCCGCAGACCCGCTGCTATTTCGGAAAAAGAAGGCTTTGAAAGAAAACACGTAGTGACAAAGGAAAGCAGCATCAGGATAATGATGCTGAGCATAACTTTTTCAAGTATACGATAAAACGCTTTCAGAAATAACAGTAAAACAGCCGCTGCAGTAAATAAAATAACCCATATTGTTGTATTTGTTTTAGTCAGTTCAGCCATCGCTATACCTGCACCAATAGCATTACCCGCCTGAAAAGAAGTAGTGACCAGAAAAATACCAATACCTATGACCATAGCTACAGTTTTACCCCATTTCTCACGCACAATAGACAGAAATGACATTTGACTGGCCCGCCCTATACGTGCTGCCATACCCGTATAAACGGCCATAAAGAATATGGCAACTACCACTACCCAAAGCAAACTAGTGCCGTAACCAGCGCCCATTTTTGAAGTGATGGTCATTTTACTAGGACCAAAAACAACTGCTGCGGTGATGATACCAGGTAGCAGTGCATTGTACCAACGATTGCCGGTTTTAGCTGGCGAAGTTTTCATATTATTCATATATTTTTGTAGTTAAATTATGCATAGCGGATGTAAAAAAACATTACGATGCACGTAATCAGCAACCACCAATAAAATGGTTTTTTGTAGCCCTTATAGTTTACCCGTTCAGCAACAGGAAGCTGTAGGCTTTCACGTTTCCACAATAGGCCCTGAAGTTTTTCAGCAGCCATTGGTGCCGTAGCTAAACTTACTCCTGCACATACCGCCATACATGTCCAGAAAACAATACCAGTACGATTAAAAAAGGGCATTGCTGGAAATAGAACTTCAAGCAAAATAGACAGTGGTATGGTAAGGATCCCAGCCGTTAGTGCTCCTGCACTTGTGGTACGCTTCCAAAAAATGCCCATCAGAAACATGGTCGCAATACCAGGAGTAAAGAGGCCATACAAGTTCATCAAATAAAGGAAAACAGGTCTATCTGAATAACTGATCAGTAGTACCGCCGAAAGAATTCCAACGATAATAATCATTATGCCAGACATCCGACCAAAAAATACAGCCTGCTTGTCGCTCGCCTTCTTATTAAAATATTCCAAATAAATATCAACCGTTATAATAGTCGTACATGAGTTTACTGCACCGGATATGTGCGACATAATGGCTGAGATCAAACCCGCCATTACCAAACCGATTAAACCAGAGGGCAACAGTTTTTCAACCAAGGTAGCAAATAACAAATCAGGCTTTGCCAGATTGGGTAACAGTATAGGAGCGACCAGCGCAGGAATGGTAATGATAAGCGGCACCAAAAATTTTAAATAATCGCCAAAAATAACGCCCATCCTTGCATGCCATTCATTTTTAGCAGCCAGCACCCGTTGCACAATAAATTGATTGGTGGCACAATAAAACACACTAATACATAGCAATCCACCCAGATACATCGTCCATGGAAAATCAGGATCATCTGCCGGATATAACATTTTCCAGCTAACAGATGAATGGATAACCGATTTTATACCACCTGTAGCATGAATGGTTGCAATGGTAAGGGCCATTCCACCAACAAGCAGAATGATCAATTGTACCATTTCAGTCCAAATCACTGCACGCAATCCTCCAGCAATAGTGTAAATACCAGTCACAATAGCCAAAGCAAAAACGCTATAGATGATAGGAATTCCAAATAAGGCATAAATAGATAGTGCGCCCAGGTATAAAACCGCCCCAATTTCAACGAATACATAGGTAAACAAAATCAATACTGCATAAACAGCTCGGGTGGCCGTCCCAAACCTCTTTTGCAAATACTCAGGAATGGTATAAAAACCATTCCTGATATAAAATGGCAAAAATATCCACAAAAGCGCATTAAATCCGAGCAATATGGCACCCCACTCCATCGTGATGGCTACAAATCCCCTGCTGTACGCAGCTCCCATGGCACCTACCAAGTGATGGCTGCTAATATTGGCCGCTATAATACTACCCCCAATCATCCACCAAGGCAATTTGTCGCCCGCTAGAAAATAGTCGCGTTTAGTTTGTTTACTTCGGCTGGAAGCATACATACCCAGCACAAAAATTCCCAAGATATAAATGACAAAAATACCGATATCAAGTGGCGCTAAATTCATGTATCCAGAAGTTGTTTAACAGCAGCTGTAGTCGCTGATATTAATGTTTCCAATGCCCCCTCTGCATAGGGGGTTTGCCATACGGCATACATATCCCGATCATAGGTATTTGCTGGAGGGAGGTATCCTACATACCCGTTGGCTATATTAATAATACATAGGGCTTCATTTGGAAATGCTGCCCTTAAAGACGTTTGGAATAACGAATAAGCTTCGTTTGCCTGGGCGATAATGACCGAATTTCCCCAACGCCAGGCCCAAACTGAAATCTTGGTGGTTTGCTCATTACCCAGTACCATCCTCGTGTTCAATTGACGCCATAACCGGTCCTTTAAAACCCTATCCTGGCACAACTCCCATTTTGATTTTATTTCCTCCAACGAAGGCAATTCTTTAAGATAAACTTCAATATCAATCATTTGAGCAGAAGAAAATGTCTGCTCCTTAACTGACGTGCGTTTCCACAAGGCTAAAGGTGCCCCTGAAATCAACGACTTATCGTAAGCTAATCCGATATTTGCAGGAAGCATGCCCTTCAAAACTGACAGCACCGCATATCCCAATTGCTGACCATGACGATCAGCCAACGCTGCATCAGACACATATTGTTCTTTAGGCGCCAAATCACCAGAGGCACCTTGTAAAAATAAACATGGAGCCTTTAGCTGTTCTGAAACCACTTCGCGCATCGCTCCCACATAGTCTGGAGAGAGTAGGTTGTTTTCGTGGGCCAATGTCGTTGGATGACAGGCATAGTTCACCAATGTGGCTATACTCTTACCCTGTAGGTCGGTTATATGCCCTACCAATAACGTATCATCTGCGCTTTCGGCAGGGTTGTACCCTACCAAGTAGGCATTGTCTACCCATAGATCCCGATTGGTAGCCAGGTTACAGGAGCCATATTCCCAACAAATCGTACCAGGGACTAACTTGGCCAGGCAAGCGCTGATAAGACGAATAGCCGTATCTTCCAGGTGTTTTAAAAACGGTATTATATATTCCCCTCCAGGCTTGTCTGCATCATTGCTGCAAATACTTGGACCAGCATGCGTATGGCTCAAACAAAAAATCAGCTTTTCTTCCGACAAACCAAAGGTTGTCAATAAGCACTTTCGAATCGTTTTTTCATCTTCGGCATTTTTCCACCAACCCAGATCTGCACAAATTAAAATTGTTAAACTATCTATTTGTTCACCTTGTTGTGCTAAGCATTGCATCATGAGCGGACGGTGCACACCCGTCATCTGATCAGTTAATGCGGCACCCCAATTACGCGCATATATCGCTACTGGAGGGGTAATATCTGCCTCTTCTACAGCAAATTTTCCTGTAAAGTTTGGCATATTAAAAACTAAAGGTGTGTTATATTCCATTGATTTTTTTAACTAGATTGAACGCTTGATTCTATTGCTAACTTAATAAAGAGAGCCCCCCATCCATCAAGATTGTACTTCCGGTAACATGCTTATTATCCTGATCACATATCCATAATAGTTGCTTAGCCACTTCAGAAGCCTCAATTAAAGCTTTTACCGGCACTTTGTTACGTGCTTCTGCCGCCAGTCCTTTATCTTTCTTCCAGACCTCTTTACTTAATCCCGCATTGACATAACCCGGCGCAATTTCATTTACACGGATGCCGTAAGAGGCATATTCCAACGCCATAGACTTACATAACATGCGTATGGCTGCTTTTGAAACACTATAAGCCGGAATATGTGCATGAACCCTATGGGCCGCCCAACTACCTAAAAAAACGACATTTCCTTTAATTTTATTCGCTACAAAATAACGGCAAGCTGTACTAGCCAGGTAATAGGAACCATTCAAATTAACATCTATTTCGTTAAACCAGTCATCTGCAGACAGCCTTTGGTAACTTTTTAAGGTTACCGTGGCCGCATTAGCAACAGCTAGTACGAGCTCCTTATTGGCAGGAAGGC
Organism: bacterium A37T11; assembly: GCA_900109895.1. Taxonomy (GTDB): domain Bacteria; phylum Bacteroidota; class Bacteroidia; order Sphingobacteriales; family Sphingobacteriaceae; genus A37T11. Next base: position 24,530 of record FOBR01000032.1, on the reverse strand, counting down.
TAACCAACCAATCATCCACCGCCTGCGAGTCTTTTATATTTACCTGCCTGTACTCAAAAGAAATTCCTCGCTCAGTTAATACCTGAAGCTTTTTTAAAGCTTCCTTTTCCGAAAAAATGTCAGAAAGTGCAATGTGTGCACCTTCTGATCCTAAAGCAACGGCAATCGCAGTACCTATATCACCAAGGCCTCCGCTGATCATCACGCTTTTACCCTCATATTGCTTATTTAAAGACATACTCAATACGGTTAACTACCAGTCACCTATACTACCATCCTTATAGAATGTACGTTGTAAAATTTCTTGCTGAAAAGGATGTTTGGCAACCTCATCCTCGTTTATTTCAATACCCAATCCAGGCCGTTTATTAGGCCAAACAATGCGACCTTCCTTTTGCACAGTAAATCCTTCTGAAACGACGTCGTCCCTCCAGGGCACATCGTTATGCACGCTTTCACAAATAACATACGAAGGCGTTGCAAAGCCAAGTTCAATAGATGCGGCTGTACTCACCGGTCCTTGTGGATTATGCGGTGCCATCGAAACCCGGTATGCTTCTGCCAATGCTCCTATGCGGCGAGCCTCGGTCAAACCACCACAATGCGTAATATCTGGCTGTATAACACTTACCGCTCTTTTTTCAAGCAATTCCCTAAAGGCGTGAACACCTACTAAACGCTCTCCTGTTGCAATGGGTGTTTTTACAGCTCTCTGAATCAATGCAATATCTTCCATAGTCTCCGGCCAACATGGCTCCTCAAAAAAATAAAGGCCGTAGGGTTCCAATGCCTTTGCAAACAACATTCCCATTCGCGGACTCGGGCGAGCATGACAATCAACCATGATATCAATTTGATCCCCCACCGCTTCCCGCATTGCTTTAACACACGCTTCAGCATACTTAATAGGTTGCAATCCTTCCAAAGACATGGTTTCGGGCACTGCCATCGATTTAAATGCGGTGAAACCTTCTTCCACTGCATTTTGCGCAAGCTCCCCAAAACGGTTGGCATCAGCCGGGTCAGTATTGTAGAAGTCTTCCATCTTTCCACCACCTAAGTGACAATATAAGCGGATATAATCCCGTACACGCCCTCCCCACAGTTCATGGCAAGGAACGTTATGGATCTTCCCTAAAATATCCCATAGGGCAATATCAATTCCACTAATCGCTGTGCCCCGGACAATTCCATTGCCATGCCAAAAATGCTGGCGATACATCATTTGCCACAGGTATTCAATGCGCCTCGGATCCTCTCCTAAAAGCAATTGTTCCAAGTCTTTAATAGCCCCCACCACGCCATGCGTATGCCACTCCAGGGTAGCTTCGCCCCAGCCCCATAAACCAGGCTGATCCGTCACGATCTTTATAAAAATCCAATTGCGCATACGTGCATGACACACATGGGTCTCGATAGCCGTTATTTTCATTTTTCTAGATACTAGCTACAACATTTTTGGTTTTTTCCAGTGTAATGGCAATATCATTCTCGGTATGAGCGTATGATATGCTCCCTTGTTTTATCGGCAAAGGAAAGTTAAAGATACCCTGTTCTATTAATTTCCTTCTATATTGATTGTCATATTTAAAATCATGGTTATTGAGGATATCATGAAAATCAACGGGTGCATGATCCATAAAATAGGTACAAAATGCTGAGCCCTGCCTGGCGACATAATACGGTCTGCCAGTCGATTTAAAGATATCGTTAAGCCCTTCCTCCAAGATAGCACCCAATTTAAATACATGTCCATAAACATCCGCAGCCGGAGATGATAATTTTTTGAGAGTGGCAATTGCAGCAGCAGTCGTTAATGGAAAAGCATTAAAAGTACCTGCAATAAGTACGCGCTCTTTTTTATCCGGATGTGCAAAATAGTCCATGTATTTTCGTTTGCCTCCAATCACTCCAAGAGGGTATCCATTCGCTACAGCCTTTCCAAAGGTTGACAAATCAGGTTGTATCTTACAGATGGATTGATACCCACCCAATGCATGCCGAAAACCTGTTTTGACCTCATCAAATATCAGCAAAAATCCATGCGCGTCAGCCAAACTCCGTAAGCCTTCCAGGTATCCTTCCTGCGGTTTAACTATACCTATATTTTGCAGAATTGGTTCCAGGATAATCGCGGCAATTTCGTAACGCTTTAACACATACTTTACAGACTCCAGATCGTTATAATTGATGATATGAACCAAAGAACTGTGTGATGAAGGAACTCCAGCGGACGATGAATCGTATGGATATTCGCCCGGACTAACCCGCTCTCCAATATCGTCCAATGCACTAATGACATTGCAAGACACATCATTGTGCCAACCGTTATACCCTCCCTGAATAACAATAATGTGGTCTCTTTTCGTAACTGCCCTGGCAATCCTGATCGCATGATACGTAGCTTCTGAGCCGGTCGTAGTTATTTGAATACTTTCAACTGTGGGCACACATTGACAAAACAGTTGCGCAAACTCCCCTTCAAGGGTTGTAGGACCAGCTCCCATCAAAACGGAGTTGTTGGTTAATGTTTTCGCGACAGCCTCATTGACATCGGCATCATTATGCCCAAGAAAGGATGCTGCAAATCCTGCCTGGTAGTCAATATATTCATTGCCGTCCACATCAAAAACCCGGCTCCCACGACCCGTATTAAAACAAATATTTGGTTCCGATTTTCTATTTAAGGAAACGATACCACCAGAAATCCAACGTTCATTTTCCTGCAACAGCTGTGCAGATTTTTCCCATTTATACATATATTAATTATGATTTTATTATTTTATCTTATTTTATACTTATATTTTTGTACACTAAACTTTACCCATCCAATTTTATGAATAATGCATATACTTCCATCCATGTTTTAGCAACCAATATCCAATTTCCGGAGGGGCCAGTCTTTACCGCCGATGGTACGCTTTGGTGTGTGGAACAACATGGCGAAAGTCTCATCCAACTAACCGGCAACCGACTTTTCCGTCATCAAGTTGGTGGAAACCCCAATGGACTGGCTCTATCCTCAAATAATATCCTTTGGTACTGCGATTCAGGCATGAATGCCATTCGCACCTTCCATCCAATTAACCAACTTGCTGAAACGATAGTTTCGCATTTGGGAGGAAAACCCCTATTCATGCCCAATGACCTTTGTTTTGACCCTTATGGTAATTTACTCTTTACCTGTCCCGGACCAGCACTGGATTCAGATGAAGGATATATCTGTTGCCTTTCCGCTGCTGGAGAACTTTCGGTCATTGCCGACCATAAAAATTATCCAAACGGATTAGTTTTTGACCCCAAAGGCTCAACCCTCCTCATTGCAGAGACAGGAAAAAAACAAATATGGGCCGGTGATTGGGACCCCTTAAATAAATCCTGGAGCAACACCCGCCTATTTACAGATACAGGTGGCGAAGTAGGCCCGGATGGTATGGCATTCGATGAAAACGGAAACCTCTATGTAGCCGTCTATGGTACCGGTGCCATAAAGATATATACTTCAACAGGCCAATACCTGAATTCCATTTACCTACCAGGCAAAAATCCTACGAATTGTGCCTTTGACCCCACAGGCAGGCTTGGACTGGTCATTACCGAAGCGCAACGGGGTGAAATTATCAGCATACCCCTCCCATTCAAAGGAATTATGCAGGTAAACCTTTGATTAAATTCAAAGAACGATCATGGAGCTATCTAACAAAGTATTCATCTATGGATATACCTAAAATTTGCTCGTGTTGATAAAATTCTCCTCAAGTTCAGCGAATACGAACAGCCTTGCCTCCCCGTCTTTTACTCTCGTCGGCGGCTTCCATAAAAGCATATATTTCCTGGGTTTCCAAAGGCGATACCGGTGAAACACCTGTCTGGAAAAAATGAATGATTTGCTTAAGAAGCGGCAAATAACCCGCGAATTCTCCTATTATCGTTTGTCCGTTTTCTCCAAAAACCACTCCGCCAAAGCCATCTCTTCCGGTGCGCGTACCCCGAAAAGTTCCAACCCTTCCATCACGCCATACACCAGTAACGATATCTGTTTCTGCAGTATGCACCCTTGTCACATACTCACAACCCGGCCCCATTATGGCGTATAATAACTCCACTCCATGTATGCCATACCAAAAAAGATCAGGGTGGCTCGGCTCTATACTAGCCGGACTATATACATCGGCACCAGTTATATGGCCTATTTTTTTGCCAGAAACTATCTCGGGTAAACCAGCTAAATACCGTAGTGCTGATGAAGAAAAAATCGGAGTTTGAAAAGCAGCAGAAGCATTAAAAATTTTTTTTACGTCTGCAAAAGAAGCAGCCAACGGCTTATCAATAAAAAGTGGTTTCCTGGCCTTAAGAACTTTTAGTGCTTGTTCTACATGGAGCCTGCCATCATTCGTTTCGAGCATTACCACATCAGCCGCTAATAGCAATTCATCTAATGAAGAAACGATTTGAACACCGCAACTTTGTACTTCCTTGGTATAATCGGGGATCCGGCTAGCACTGCTCTCTATGGTTCTACTCCCAAATGGATAAGCCACTACCACTTTATAACCCGCAAAATCAGGATTGGCATCCGCAGCATTTAATGCTTTGGTAAAAGCCACACTATGCGAAGTATCTAAGCCTATAATTCCCACACGCTTACCCGTATTTATTCGAATTTCAGGATTTATTAAAGCCGACAAAGGTAAATTATTCACCGCTACAGCCGCCCCCGTAAGTAAACCGGCCCTAATAAATTCTCTTCTTTTAATCCGAGTAACCATATAACAGGAAAATTAATTAATCACCTCTTTAATTTTAATGTTAGCGTAAAGTGTGTATAAAAAACCCCAACCACATAACTTTTTGTATGCAAATATATATACTTTTTGTAAACATTTTAATATAACACAAAAAAAACGGGCCTTTTCATGAACTAATTGGAAAATACTTTTAAAAAAATACCCAAATTTTACTAATAAATTTCAATGGAGGCCAATTCGCCCCTCCGTAATTGTGTAATTAGTGCTTCTTGAGCCTTCTTCATATCTCTTAATTTTATTGCTGTTAAAATTTCACGATGTTCTTTATCGCTCAGCTCGTAATCATCCATGTGGCTTTGCGTTTGTCCTAACTTTAAATGAAACAGTGGAATATTGCTTTGCTCATACGCTTGTTTAAGTTTGGCGTTTTTGGCCATATTAATGAGGGATTCATGAAATTTGACATCCGCCTCGCATGCCCCGGAAAAATAACCATTTTTCACCATCTGTGTAAAATCGTTACACACCCGTTCCATCTCCGCAATATCACTATCCGTCACCTTACTGATACCCATCCTTATCGCACCCACTTCAAGTAATTCCCTTAATTCACGTATATCGTGAATATCCTCAGCACTCATTGACTTTACAAAATACCCCCCCTTCTCGCCGGTTTCTAATAAATTTTCCCCTAATAGCCGATTTAAGGCTTCGCGTACCGAAACGCGGCTTACATTTATTTTTTTTGCCCACGAATCTTCTTTTAGTCGTGTTCCAGGAACCAATTGATTGGATAGGATCTTACGTCTTATCTCCAGGTATACTTTATTGGAAAGTGAATCTTCTTTCATAATGCAGGCAATTTGCTTCTTTTTATATCTCTAAATTTTAACATCACAATATTACCTAAAATTGTATACATTTCAAAGCAAGCTTTGTGGTTTAATAACTATTTTAGCCCCTTTACTGATAAAATGAAATGTATTTTTATCTTTTTGCACGAACACCTTTCTTTCTGCCATTCCTTGCTGCACTATGGTCCAGTAGCCTGGTTGCAAACCCGCTAAAATGACATCGTACATTTTATCGGCCGGAACCTGAATGGTGATTTGCTCGTGAAGGAACTGATCCGGACGACTCAACACAACCAATTTATCGTCTATAACCAATGATGCATACAACTTCGCTTCGGTATATGTTACCGGTAATGGCTCCATATTTTCTTCACATAATTGAAAAACAGTCAAAAAACTATTCTTTTTCTTTAATGAATCAGGCGACAGCATGATGCGATATCCACGCGATTCAGGCCAAGATGAATTCACGTGATACGTATCACCAAATACAACCGTACTTGAATCTCCACCTTCTATCACTTGTCTGCGTTTTGTTGGAACTGGGCTGAGCATATTCACATAGGTATTTCCAGCTTGCCCATCCAGGTTGCTCGTTAAAACCAAAGTTCCATCCTGTCTTATTTTGGGTTTGTTCAACGTATTTATTTGCCAGTATTTTTTAAACGTACTGTCGGCACTTTCTACTTGATCCCATAAATAAATCAAGGCGGGCCTATCTTTTTTACCGGTATTGATAAATAAAAAACTTTTGGTATAATCTTTCACTTTGGCAGTATAGGCAGCGGTTAGATTTGCATTATAATAGCTATAAAGAGGTTTTAAGGAGTCTGGCCCAAAATCGGAAGACCGCACATAGCCCGTATGAAACCAAGGATCAGTTTTAGCTTCTGTCGGAGTAAGCGGAAAGCGCTGGCTGAAACGCGTACCCCCATCGTTCGTTTTTGTCCTGAAATTTAATGGTTCACCCGGATCCCGGACAAGCAGCATGCTATGCGCTACTGACCGTTTGTTAAAATTGAAATCATAAGGAGAACCATAGGAAAGGTATAATCCAAGGTCTCCTACTTGCATACCATGGTAATATATCTGTAAAGCTCCAGCATCCGCATGCTGATGATTACCAAAAATATACCCCCCACCTTTTACTTCGGCCACCACATTAGCACTTCGCGGTTGTTCATCCCAGCCAGTGCGCGCAACCATTCCACTAAGGATGGGGCCAAAATCTTTTGTCAACGAAAATTGATCTCTGCGATAATCTGGTTTTAATGCGGGATCGTTGAGCAATAGAAAAAGAACCGGATTATTGGGCAACCCTCCTTGTTTATAAAATTCAGCCTTAATAAACGGATTATTGGAAAATGCATAACACAACAGCATTGTCTGCGGATTTTTCCAATAAAATCCTTCACTGGCATTATATTGCACATTAAACATATCCCCATCCCGCAGCATCTTGCCATCCGGAGTACGCATATAAAGCCAATACGCAGGCATATTTTTAATGTTTTCATCAAATACCGAATATCCAAGCATCCGGTAATATAGCCAAACCGCATGCATTTCCCACCCAAAACGATAGCCACCATAATCTATCCCCTGGTTATGCCTTGGTGATTGGTACTCAAAGCTGCGCATGGGAACCAGCTGTTTTAATATGGTATATGACACATATTTATACGGTTCCGTATCTTCATTGTACACAGCCAAACTCCAGGAGAGCATATCCCGGCAAATTTGAGCTTCGTTGCCATGCCCATTAATAATACTTTCCTTTCCGTAAAATGGCGGCCATCCAATTTCCATATCGCTGGCTAAACGCCGGAAATTTGTCCGTAGGGATGCCTTAGATTTACTATCTAATAAGTTGTAACACCAATCGTAAACCAAAGACCCGGTATAGATGGCTCTTCCAATCTCGCGGGTGATATCCCCATAGGTTATATTGCCAAATTCAAGAACCGAAAGATAGTTGACAGCCAAATCTACAGCCTCCTTACCAATCGATCTATTGTTGGTCATTAAATAATAAAACGCTTTCTGTTCGATGGCTTTTTCCAAACCTTCATCATAAAAAATTTCATGCTTCAGGTCAAACTTAAAGGGGAAAGGTTTAAGAGCCAGTTGTTTTACCTTTTCCCAAGCTTCCCGGTGTTCGGCTAACGCCAATCGGTTCCGAACCACAGGCAGGCTTTCTTGATTCACCCAAAGCCGTGGATGACTTTGAGGCGGCACTACAGCAGGCGTATAAGCTACCGCTTCTGGAGGAGGCAAAGGCGCCACATATGGCTTAATGGTAATCGTACAGAAAATTAAATTTGCTGGCAACCATATTTTTAGTTTTGCTTTCCTGGCCGTAAACATAAACTTACCAAGTTCTTGATGACCGTCCTTAAAACTGTCAAATACAATTCGACTAGTATACCTGGCCGTCCCCAACTGAAAACCAGCTCTACGTGTAAGCATACCGGTCGTATCATTCTTTTTCAGACTTTCTAAATTGACCGGTATGGTTTCAGCCGTTAAAAGGTATAAACCAGGTTTTGACACAGCTAAATCCAGGATTACATCCGGTTTAACATTATACTTTTCCTGATGATCATCCCCTAGCCGGACCACTCCATTTTGTAGCTGTACACTATTATTATAGCGTTTCCCATCCTGCAAGGCATATATTTCTTTTACCTTAATTTGCGCCACTGAAACATAGCTAACACAACCAAGAAAAAGTGTTGCAATGATTTTCTGAAACATAAATTGATCAATTAATTACCAACCTGGGTTTTGAACCAATTTTGGATTTACGTCTATCTCCGACTGTGGAATTGGCCATAAATAATAGTTATCCGGAAAGCCACGCTGACGGATCTGTACGCCTGTAAACTCGGTCATCCAAACTCCATCTACCACGCTTTTGGCAATGCCCCAACGACGGATGTCTGAATACCGTTCTCCTTCACCACATAGCTCAATCATTCGCTCTTGACGAATTTTTTCGCGCATTTGTTCATGACTTAACCCTGATGGTAAAGCAGGCATCTTTGCCCGTGCACGTACCTTATTAACTGCATCATACACCTGCTGATCAGGCGCACCTAAGGCTTCATTTTGTGCTTCAGCATACATCAGCATTACATCAGCCAATCGAATTAATGGAAAGTTTTGCGGCATATTATCCTGCAAAGTATAAACAGACCCTGTTTCAACAAATTTACGCCATGCATAACTGCCACTTTTCCAAACTGGCACATATGAAGTCGCATCGGATGAAACAACAGGAAAGCGGTACAGGTATTCTACATTTTCTTTACCCACGAAAGTAGACCAAGGAACTACAATGGATTTATTCATACGCGGATCCCTGTTTTGAAACAGCGCCCTGACTGAAGCCTCATCATTCCAATCATTCGGATTATTTGGATTAAACGTTTCGCCACTTGAATTCTTAAAATGGCTAAAGTCAAATGCTGAACCATCAGCCATTTCATATGAATTAACCAGTTTTGGGGTAGGCCTAGTACGCTGAGAACCGGTCGTAACTCCCATGGCATTACCATAATTGCGGTCGGTAGCAATACCGTATCCTTTTTCCTCCACATATTGGACATCAAAGATCACTTCGCTATTATTATTGCCGGCTACCCGAAATAAGGTATGGTAATCATCGAGTAATTCCCTGTCACTATTATCCATTAGTTCTTTAAAATCGGCTGCAGCTTTAGCATATTCCTTCGCCCAAAGATGTGCTTTGCCACGCATTGCTAATGCCGCCCACTTGGTGGCTCTCCCAATATTGCTTTGATCATACGAACCTGGCAGTTTTGCATAAGCTTCGGTCATATCGTTTACAATAAAATCATAAACTTCCTGATCGCTCGCCCTGGCTTTATACGCATCAGTCACATTCATTGGTGTATCGTATAAAGGAATTCCACCAAAGTAATCCCAGAGTTTAAAATAATAGTAGCCTCTTAAAAACCGTGCTTCACCAAGTATCCGGTCTTTTGTGGTTTCATCCATCTCTATAGCAGGGACATTTGCCAAAACCGTGTTTGCTCGGTAAATCCCTTTATAAAAAATACCCCATTCAGAGGAATAAAAGGTTGAATTGGCTGGAAAAGTTCCCGTAGTTAACCCTGTAGCCCAAGACTGATAAGAGATATCGGTAAAATCATCCATCATCCCATATACAACGATACTATTAGTAAATTCCCTGTTTGCTTCGTAAACAGCATTAATACCCGTAATCGCGTCTGCTTGCGTATTCCAATAACTTTCTTCTGATAATCCAACCAGCGAATTGCGGTCCAAATAATCTTTGCATGATGCCACCAAGGCTAGCGAAAGAACACAAAACGATATATATTTAATTTTTCTTACCATGACTTGCTGCTATAAAGTGATATTTAATCCCAAGACCCACTGTTTCATTAATGGATAAGAAACACTGGTGTTTTCCGGATTATACCCATCAAATTTGGTGAATGTAAAAAAGTTTTCCAGGTTTGCATATATCCGCAGTCTGTCTACTTTAAACCGATTAGACAATGCTGTTGGCAACGCGTAGCCGAGTTGAATGGATTTAATACGAAAATAAGCCGTATTATACAACCAATAATCGCTGTAAGCCGTATTAAGAGCAGAAGAGGATGTACGTAACCTGGGATATTTGGTCGATTTATTTTCTTCAGTCCACCGATTCAGAATATTTGCCTGCTGCAAAAAGCCCTCGTTAATATTAAAAGTATTATACCCATCATTTCCCCAGTACTGTCTCACTCCGCCTATACCCTGACCCACCACATTGAGGTCAAAGCCTTTATAAGCGGCACTAAGATTTATGCCATAAGTAAATTTTGGAAGGGCAGAATAATCTTTCACTACACGGTCATTCTCATTAAATACTTTATCGCCATTGACATCTTTATATAGCATATCTCCAGCAGAGGGGGTGCCGCCTACATAAGAACCAAATGTATAACCATCGGCCAGCAACTGTTTAACCTCAGCATCATCCTGAATAATATGGTCAAACTGCAACACATAAAAACTATTGTAAGGGCTGCCCTCTTGGGTAATATTGGTACCGCTAATCGACTGATCACCATTAAATTTAAGCACCTTATTGTTTACCGTTGACAAATTGCCTCCTAAATAATAGGTAAACTCTTTGCCGGCATTGCCTTTATATCCAAGTTGAAATTCAAATCCACTGTTGCGCATGGCAGCGATATTTTGCCAAGGAGGAGAAAAATTACCCAAAACAAGAGGAACAGGTATTTTTGCCAAAATGTCGGTTGTTTTTTTGTTATAATACTCAGCGCTAAAGGTTAACTTATTATGCCACATCACTGCGTCTAACCCAATATTGCTGATTGTAGTCGTCTCCCATTTAATATTGTTATTGGCAATTTCAGTAGCACCTACGCCCTGTTGCAGTTGCCCCCCAAATGGATAAAGATAGGATCCATAAACAACCTGGTAGGTATAATCACCAATGCGATTGTTACCTAATTTACCCCAAGAACCCCTAAGTTTAAGATCATCAAATACGGACTTTAAAGGTTTTGCAAAAGACTCTTCCGAAACCCTCCAACCGGCTGAAAAAGAAGGAAAGAATCCCCACCTGTTTTCTTTGGAAAAGCGTGATGACCCATCGTAGCGTGCATCCGCTTCCAATAAATACTTTTGTTTATAATCATAGGTTACTCTTCCGAAAACAGAACGCAAAGCATCATCCGTTCCTGAGCCATTAATGGACTCCATATTGGCCCCTGCATCTAAAATGTATATCGCATCATCGCCTAATATATCATTTTTGGTGGCGTCAAAGGTATCCATACGGTTATATTGCTGATCAAATCCTACCATTGCACCAATATGGTGGCTATTGGCCACTGTTAGGTTATACCGAAGCAGCGAATTGATCACTGTTGAATAATCCCGGCGGCTAAGGTTGGTTAATTCATCCACACTGGGTGTAAGCGGGTATTGATAATTGGTTTGAAAATTCCAGAGGGAATAGGGGTTTACATATTGCCAATTACGGTTATTGTTGTAATTAAAGCCAAAACTACTTTCCCATTCCAGATTTTTTAAAATGTTAACAATACCATAAAATTTCATACCCAACTTTTGCCGTTCTGTATTTCCTCTAATGTTGTCTATATAGGCTTTCGGGTTAGATCCTGCCGGTAATCCTTCAAACATCTCGCCTCCATACCTGCCGTCGTCATACTGCGGTATCACTCCAGGGGTTGTATTACGAATGCTTGAAAAAAAAGTAGAAACATCAATGGGTTTACGGTCAGACCAATTACCAAATATATTACCACCTATGGTTAAAAAATCCTTTATTTTAACATCCGCATTCACCCGAAAGTTATATCGCTTATACCCGGAATTATCAATGATGCCCTGATTATTGAGGTACCCCAATGATAGGGCCAGGTTACTGTTTTTTCCTCCCCCACTAACAGATAAGTTGTGTTCAGTAAGCGTAGAACTATGCAGCATTTCTTTGTACCAATCCGTATTAGGGTATAAAGGATTACCCGCTGCTGATTCTGTACGCCATTTTTCAATCAATTCAGTAGCATATTTTTCTCTTCCTTCTGCTTCATTGACCATTTCCATATGTGTAGCCATATCTGAAATGTAATCAATCGTTTTTGCTGCAGACTCAGCTCCTACATAACCATTATAAGAAAAGGTGTATTTATCACCTTTATGCCCTCTTTTTGTCGTGACCAGGATGACTCCATTCGCAGCCCTCGATCCATAAATAGCGGCTGAAGAAGCATCTTTAAGTACGCTTATACTGGATACATCTTCTGGATTTACATCATTCAGGGCCCCGGGGACACCATCAATGATGACTAAAGGTGAAGAATCATTCATGGTGCCTTGACCCCTTACCAAGATTGTATATCCCTCTCCCCCCGGCGTTGCAGCAGTTTGAGATATATTTAAGCCAGAACTCATCCCCACCAACGTCGAAGCTAAATTCATGGTAGGCCTACTGGTAGTAGCTTCGTCAAAACTTACACTTGACACTGATCCGGTCAGGTTTTGCTTCTTTTGCGCTCCGTAACCCACCACCACCACTTCATCCAGCACACTGACTTCGGCCGTCAGGATTACTACCTTAATTACTGAAGCTGGCACGACCAGTTGCTTATAGCCTATGCTGTGAAATTGTATGCTGTCTGTTGGTTCTGCAGCAATCTGAAATAAGCCATCAGATCCAGAAGTAGTCATTGCGCCAGTATTCAAATTACGCACCTCTACTCCTTTAAGTACCTGCCCTCGTTCGTCTTTAATTACGCCTTTTATCGGACCAAACGTCGCTGGATTTGCCCACACGCTTTTTGCCAGCAGAAAACACATTATAGCAAAGATCCATGACTTGCTAATAATGACCTTATTCATTTTGTTTAGATTGGCATTCATTTATTTTCTATTTAACAACAATTAATAACCAACTTTTAATTTAGTATGCAATTATATGTATATTTTGAATACAAAAAAAGAATTATTTTATTTTTTTTGGTTAATAATTTTCAAATATTCTATCCTAATTAATGTATTTATGCTTAAAATACGTGAAAATACGTAAAAATTTGAATTTTTAGACTACAAAATTTTATATATAATGTATATTTTTTTTAAAAATTAAGCAAAAAGCATTTTTTCATGTAACACCCCCCCTTTTCAGGTACCTTTGTTCGGTATATTTGTTTGTCTGATGAACTTATTTAATACCACACCTATCACCCCTATTGCTCCTACCAGATAGACCCAAATTACCCGTGTTTTTGACTTTTTTGTAGCTGCAACCTGTCGCTTCTCCTGCTGGTGAACATTGCTGTCAACCCCTACCCGGTTATTAATGGCTGTTAAGCTCAGGGTTGAAGTATCCTGGTCTATGGATCGCTGCTGATGCTGGCGATACATCCGCACACGAGTAGCTGCCCCTGCAAAACCGGAATCAGGATGGTAAACAAATGTTCCGGCGGGGATGATCTCGGTGAGCTCCAACTGATCATCAGACAGCAAACGAATATGCTGGACCTCCTCTCTTAACTGTAAACTGTCCTTTTGATTGAATGTGTGGATGGTTAATTCTTTTTCACTGGTGGTGCTTTCGGTTTTGTGTTTAAAAACCGAACACGCGTTTATTGTTATGAATATAATGAGGGCTGTAATTTGTTTCATGTTATTGTTTATTAAATGATTAATTTTTTATTTTGATATAAAATGGGACTTTGGTCCGGGGCCGAGCCTGCTCCGCAGCCAAGGTCCCCATCCTCAAAGCCCACATTTTATGAGTTGTTAGTTTTAAATGGGACTTTGGTCCGGGGCCGAGCCTGCTCCGCAGCCAAGGTCCCCACCCCCAAAGTCCTCATTTTAACTTTTATTACCTGGCCATCAACGAGACCGTTTCACTCCAGTCTCCGGTACCCTTGCCATTCCGGGCACGGAGGCGCACGTAATAGACCTGGCCAGGGATTACCGGGTTAATGAAGTTGCCCCTGGATGAGGTAGTGCGGATAATGTCGCCCCAGATAAGCTGACCTTCCTCATTCCGTTCATGGGCTACCGTGTATTCATATTCGGTCGCATATTTGACTGGGTCAAAACCAAAGTTCATATACCCGCTTTGCTGACCATCTCTCAGGCGAAGGCGCGTACTGACACCGGGTACCGGAATGCTTTGGGGTTGTTCATTCAGCTTCAGCCCAGAGCTGTAAAGGATGGGCGCATTCCCCTTTGCCGTGTTATTCACGTAATTGGACAGTTGCATCAGCGCCTCCAGCAGATTTTCCCGCGCCTCTTTCTTCAGGCTGATCTCCAGCGCACTTCCCCTTTTATTAGCCACTTCCAATTTGGCCCGATAGTCATCAACTAACGTTGTAAAATCTGCCAGTGCTGGTACCGGGGCAGGCAAGTTGGTATTTCCATCCAACCCCAGGATCACCCCACCTGCCAGGGTAGCCAGTTCGTGATCATTTAATCGTTCGTAGTTACTTACTACTTTGTTCTTTCTCATGTTATTTTTACTCCTATTTTTATTTAATGGACATCCAATCGGCGACTTTATAAATCGTCCTTACCAGGCGTTTTTTCCGGTAAACACCTTCACCTGGGCCGGCTCTTATTGGATTACCTAAGTCGTTTTCGCTTATCACAGCACCAACACTGTTGGTATTGGCTTCAACGGTAATACACCATGTACCATCCCATTGATCCACAAAACCACAATGAGCAATTCGTTTTAATTCAGAGAAATACAAACCAAATACATCGCCCATTTTTACGTTTTTCTGAGCAAGCGGTGCTAGTCGAAGCATCCCACTACCCGGCATGACGTTAGTCTTTTCACCTCTTTCCCAAACAACCCGTTTATCCGGAAACAAAGCCGGGCTCCATGCCGTCCTTGGTTCAGCCATTCCTGCTTGCGAAAACGTATACGACACAAAGGCGGCACAATACGAGTAATTGCCTTTTAAGCCAACTTCCTGCAGATATTCCTGCACCCGAATACCGTCATTCCTGCCCGTTGGCTCCCTCACGCCTATTTCGGCGGTGTAGATGCGGTGTAGAGTTTGGCGCTTGTCAGATACTATACTGGTCCTTAATCCATTGGACTGGTACTTTTCAGTATATTTTAAACCAAAGCCCAGAATAATCCCACAGATAACAAAACCAATCCAAAAAAGATCCCCGATACTATTTTTGCTGCTAAACATACTGGTAATTTATTAATGACATCCGCTTGTTCATTATCCCATTGGTAGAAACCTGTCAGGCCCTCCCGGATCAATCTTACAATGCCCCATGCTGACAGCGCACAGCTATCAACGATGAGCATGGACAACATGACCGCCGACAATGTGCCAGCATCAATAACCCCTGCAGTGGGGTCAAACCACCGGATCAGTGGCCCACCCCATAAGAACAAGCCCCATAAAACCACTAGTTGACCAGCAGCCATCAGCCGCGGCCATCCCACCCAATTCCAAAAGCGCATCCAGCGCAGTTCCTTGTTCAGCTGCCGCAGTCGTTCCGGATCGGGCAGCAGATGTTGTTCGTTAAATGTTTTCATTTTCTTTTCTTTTTAGGATAGGAGGTATTTCCATGTCCGATGCAATAGTAAACAGGCATTTATAAAAATGCTAAACGTGCGACACACTGCGACTAATTGCGACATCATGCGACAAAAGTTGTCGCACTTAACCTTGATTGAGTACTTCCATTGACCCATTGGAAAGATTCATTGCAGCGGTTGAAAGATTGATCGTAATATTGAATAGTTCCATTAGCGCCACCCATACATTCTTTATGGCATTGAAAAGCTTCCTTGAAGCTTTTGACCCTTTTTAAGTGATCATGGAAACCTTCAATACATTAATGGAAAGATTCGGTGCCGCAAAGAAAGTATCTAATGAGCCGTTGAAGGCATTCGGTGATGCGACGGAAAGTTGGCCTGTTATAGCCAAAAGATCCAACGCAGCATAGGAAGTATCCTTTGCATCTTTGCATCTTTCAAACACCGCTTTGGAATCCTTCATTGCAGCCTATGAGACATTAAGTGCCACAATGGAGGCATCAAGCGCCGTATTGAAAACTTCAAATACGGCACTGAAGCCATCCAGTCAGTCAAGGAAACTATCTGATTCACCCTGGAAGGCTTTCTATGCATCCATGGATTTTTCCATGAGCGCCATGGAAAGATTCACCTGGTAAATGAAAGGTTCAATTGCATCCTTTGAACCTTTTAACGCTTAAATGATGACCTATCACAACGCATTGGAAGTATTCAACCAGCAAATGGAACTATCCCATTAAGCTTTCTTCTTTTGCTGAGCTTTCTTGCGAGACTTTTTTCCATAGGTTTGCGCCCCTTTTTCATGGGTACCATAGTCGTTCATCAGTGCTATGACATCGGCCTTTTTATAATAAGGCCTAGAACCAGCATACGTACAAGGCATTAGTTTATGCATATATACTGAACGGTAAAAGGTGGCCTTGTCCATCTTCAGGTAGGTGTACACTTGCGTCGTGTCCATGTGATCGGGAAGATCAGCACCATCCGCTTCCCTTTTTTCTTTTAGGTATGCCAACACTTCCTTGAATAAGCAGACCAGTTCTTTGAGTAATCCGATGATCTCCATTAATGCGTTTTTCATGCTGTGAGCTGTTGTGCAGCTGCTGCCTGTATCTGGTCAAGAGTGGGTGTTCTCTGAAGACCAGTCTTATCCGGTTAAGAACAAAGATATTATACCAAACTCTACCTATCCAAAAAAACGCACTTTACATTTTGTTCAGTTTTATTTATATACATTAAAAATCCAAACAGATGTATAAATATTTTATAAAAAAATCAATACAACTAAAATAATTTACTATATTTATATATATTTTATAATAATATTGCATTTTTCATTTTTTATCGATACCTTTACCATTCATATATCCACCGTTACCATGATCCATATATCTACCCATGATGAAAAATTTTTTTTGCAGCGTTTGCAGCAGGGAGATGAACAAGCATTTACGGCGATTTACCAACAATTCGGGCTACTATTATACGCTTATGCTTATAAACTCTGTGGCAAGGAGGACGATGCCAAAGACATCGTACAAGACATTTTTACCTTCTTGTGGAATGCGCGGCAAACGATGGAGATACCCAGCTCCCTTAGAGCCTATCTATTCAGCGCCGTTCGGTATAAATTTTTGAATTTGGTGGCTCATGAGAAAGTAAAGGACGATTACGCTGAACAATTCAGGAAGTATGTCACGCAAAGAAACGGTGATGCAGACGATGCCTTATTATTAAAAGACCTGATCAACCAGGTTGAAAAAGTCGCTGCCACCCTACCCGGAAAAATGGGAAAAGTCTTCACCATGAGCTACCTGGAACATTATACGCATCTTGAAATTGCTGAAGCACTTGAAATATCTGAAAAAACGGTCAAAAACCTGCTTAGTGAAGCTACCAAAGCCGTCCGATCCACTCCCGGCCTGGCCATTTTATTAGCATTTATTTTCCTTCAATAGACCTGGCATAGTTCCCTGAAAAAAAGTTAAAAAATTTCGGGACGTTTTTCGTTTTCAACTGCCTTAGTAAAAAAGGAAGAAATTTGATTTCCCATGAAAAAGAAGGAAGCAGTTAAAATGATAAAAAGGTACCTGAACGGAACGAATAGTGCCCAGGAGCGTCATTGGGTTGAAGGCTTTTTCCTGGAATACCTAAAAAAGAGCCCCTACCAAGCGCCAATAAGTAATTTTCGACGTGTTCAGCAGGAGATGGACGAGGCGATCGCTCAAAATACCGGAATTCCTATCCATTCTTTAAAGCATACCCCGTTCTACAAACAGCCTTGGTTTAGGCAGCTATCGGTTGCTGCAGCCTTCATTCTTGGGGGTATTGCCATCTATTTCATAAATAACACCTTGTTTCAGCCAACAAACAACACACCATCCCATGCAGACCTGATCCTTCGTGGTCACTACAAAGCTTCCCTACAGATGGCCAACGGACAGCAGATCGCTTTAAAACCAGACAAACGGAGCCTCCTGATAGACGCTTGTGGCATTCACTATGACGATGGCAGTACCATAAGGTCTAATGACTATCCGGACCATACCGGCCGTATGCTCAGCATCAGTACGCCCCGAGGAGGACAGTATAACGTCGTGCTGGCCGATGGCAGCCGGGTGCGTCTGAATGCAGGATCAACCCTTCGCTTTCCAGCGGCATTCACCGGCAGTAAAAGGGACGTCAAACTCAGCGGGGAAGCCTATTTTCAGGTAAACGGAGGTGAGGAAGATAAAGGAAAAAACAGCTTTGTGGTGCATACACGCGGTCAGGACATCCGGGTGCTCGGCACGGCGTTTAATGTCTCGGCCTATCGGGAAGACGGTGAGATCCGTACTACCCTTCTGAAAGGTGCGGTGCAGGTCATCGCAGGCAACTCATTGTTGCTGCACCCCGGTGAACAAGCCATACTTAGTGAAAAAGGAACACTGACCAAGCATGCCGTGAGCGACACCGATGCCCTGGCGTGGTCAGATGGTTATTTTGATTTCATGGGAAAAAACGCGGCACAAATACTGAATGAACTGGCCCGCTGGTACGACTTACAGGTAGTGTATAAAGGAAAAGTGCCCAATATCGCCTTCGTCGGAAAATTGCGTCGGAATATGCCTGTCAGCCACATACTGGCGCTAATGGCTTCTTATCACGTGTTCTTACAAGTGGAAGGTCATCAACTTATCGTCCCCTGATATGAAAACACCTGGCTTTATGTACGTTGTTGCCTCTCTTTTATTATTTCCAGGGTTGTGCCTGGCGCAAAAGGTGAGCCTGCATGTGCGCGAGCAGAAACTGGAAGTCGTACTTCGGTCTATTGAGCAGCAAACCGGTTTTTCGTTTTTTGTCAGCCAGGAACTGTTAGATAAAGCCAACCCTGTCACTTTATATGTAGCAGACAAAAACATGCCTGAGGTACTTGACAGCATCTTTATCAAGCTTCCACTCCACTATTTCATCATGGATGGCACGCTGCTCATCAGCGAAAAGCCCATCGAGCCAGTCCACCTCGTTGGAGCCGTGCTTCCAAAAATCAGGCCATTGATCCGTTGCCGCATCAGTGACATAAGCGGCAGCCCCCTGTTTGGTGTCAGCGTCCGGATTGACGAAACCAAACGAACCACTTGTACCGACTCCATGGGTCTTTTTTCGTTGGAAAAAGTACCAGACAATGCCCATATTTTCCTGTCGCACGTAGGGTTTCGCACACGTCGAATAGTAGCTTACCGTCTACCTGATCAGGTGATTCTGTATTTTGACAGGACACTTCTTCCGGAGGTGCCTGTCAGCACTTCAAACGGGTATTACCAGGAGGCCAGGGTACAAGCCAGCAGCTCAGCAGATGTCATTCCCTATGCTTTATTTAACCGGGCGGTGAGCAGTGACGTGCTGGATCACATCGATCATATGACCAGCGGTGTCTTGTTTAATAAAGGTGATGCCCTGCAGACCGACGCCCTGCTTATCCGTGGGCGCAGCAGCATCCTGGCCGATGCCCGGCCACTCATTGTACTGGACCATTTCCCGTATGACGGTGACCTGCGTAACCTAAACCCGAACGATTTTTTGGAGGTCAACATCCTCAAAGATGCCGCGGCCACCAGCCTATGGGGAGTCAGGGCCGCCAACGGAGTCATCGTCCTCAACACGCGCAGGGGCACCACGCCTACTACCAAAATCACCTTCAACAGCAGCTTTAGCCTGCAGGGTCGGCCGGACCTCAGCACCGTGAGCCGTATTTCTTCTGCTGATTATATTGAGCTGGAGAAACAGTTATTCAGCGAAAACAAATATCTCTCCGCAGAGACGGACCATTTGCCCACGACCCCCGTGGTGAATTTGCTCATCGCGCGGCGGGATGGGCTGATCGATGCGGCCGTAGCCGATGCGCAGATCGAAGCACTCAAGCAGGTAGACGTGCGCCAGGACGTACGCCGTTATTTATACCAGCCAGCCTTCACCCAACGTTATGCACTGGACCTGAGTGGAGACATCCCCCTACTCAATTATTACCTCTCGGCAGGCAGGGATCAAGGGCAGGAATCCTTGGTGGGAGATCAGCAAGAACGCACTACCTTCAGGAGCATACTGAACTTTACGTTAACCCCCAAACTTCAACTATATGGAAGTATCCTGTTCAGCAGCCAACGTAACCGCCAAGGCTCCAATGCAGGTTATGGCAACTACGAGCAGAACGGCAAACAGCTGTATTCCTATGCCCGCCTGACAGACAATGTAGACGAAGAGCAGCATCAACAGCGCGTGCAAGACGTACTCATCCAAAGCGGCACCACCTATACTTTCTCTCCAGTCATACAAATGGAGCTGCACTATCAGTTTGAAAGCCAAACAGCGAAACTCACCGCCGATTCGCTCACTTCCCATCAGGGACGACTCCAGTTCAACCTGCATAAGCATTGGAAAAAACGAAATGCTTTGGCAGCGCACGTAGGAATGGAGATCAAACACCTGACATCCGGAACTACCACAGACCATTTTTTATCCTATTTTGCACAAGCCAGTTATCAGCTGGACAGCAGCTATTTCCTATCTGCCACCCTTCGGAAAGATGCCGCCAACCTGTTTGGTGCTGCCAGTAATAAGAAGACAGCCCCTTTTTGGTCGTTGGGAACCGCTTATAAGTGGTGCGCCTTAAAATTCAGGGCCTCCTACGGCGTGAGTGGCAATATTGCCCGCAATGCATCGGCCTATACCGTCGCCCGGATGGGCATTTCGGCCCTGACAAACCTGAATTACCTCTATATCGTATCTGGCCCTAACGATCAGCTCGGCTGGGAACAGACGAAAATGGGGAATCTGGGAGTAGATGTTGGTACCAAGAAAGGAATAATTAGTGGCAGCCTGGACTATTACACTAAAAAATCAGACCAACTTGTGGTCCAGTCACCGCTCGATCCGGCACTGGGTTTGGCAGATATTCAGTCTAACAGCTTATATTATAGCAACGCAGGCTCTATGCGAGGCCAAGGACTAGAACTAACCCTGAAGGGGCAATTTTTTAAAAACCGCCTTGTACAATGGGGCAGCTCCTTGCTGTTATCACATCACCGTTCTACCGTACAAAAATTCCCATCGGTCTCAGTCGCAAATGGCCAGGACTACCTTTCAGTCAATCAGCGGGCTATCCATCCGGTATCTGGCAAACCCCTGTTTGGTGTATACAGCTATCCCTGGAAAGGCTTGGACGGGCAATACGGAGATCCACAAGGGATTTATAAAGGTCTGATCTCTTCCGATTGGAAAACCATCGTCCAGCAGACCTCACTAGCGGAGATGACCTTTCACGGATCGGCCGTACCCACCTGGTTTGGGTCGTTGCTGAACCAAATCCAATACCGGCAATGGGAGCTATCCTGCATGCTCAGCTATCAACTGGGCTACTACTTTCGCAAACCAGCCCTATCCTACAGCACCTTGCTGAGCAGCTGGTCCGGGCATGGCGAATATGCACAGCGTTGGCAACATCCCGGTGACGAGAACCATACACAAGTACCCGCATTAATAACAGAATCCAACCAATACAGGGACCAGTTTTACCAATATGCCTCTGCCAATGTGCTCAGGGGCGATCACATTTGCTTGGAAGATATTAAATTAAGTTATCACATCCATTCGCTACGCCTATTTGTATATGCGTCCAACATAGGCCTTCTTTGGAAAGCCAACAAAGCAACTATAGATCCTTTTTACAATGACATACCCACGCCAGCCTGCAGCTACTCCGTGGGACTAACCGCGACATTATAATTATACACACATGAAAAAGACCGTTACCTATCTATTCATTCTCATTCTCCCAGGGCTGGTATGCTGCGGGAATGAACCCTTCTTAACCACTCCCACCGATACCTCCAACCATACTCCGCGCACGTTGGAGGAATTGCAGCAGGTGCTGGACAATGACGAGGTCATGAACGGTACAGGCCAGCAAAGCGGCACCGTACCTTCCCTGCTGGTCTCGGGCACCGATGAAATCACCCTGAGCGGGCTAAATCAAAAATACCTGACGGAACAAGACATTCAGCAGTACACCTGGGGCGACGACCCCTTTGGCAGTAAGGCCTGCCCGGACTGGGACTCCCCCTACCGCGTCATTCTCTATGCCAATGTGGTACTGGACGGCTTATCCAAGCTAACCAACCAGGAACAGGAACAAGGAAAATCCATTAAAGGGGGTGCCTTATTCTTTAGGGCCTTCATGCACTATTCGCTGGCACAGGTCTTTGCGCCACCTTATCAACCTGCCACCGCCACAAGCGACTGGGGCGTACCCCTGCGGTATTCGTCAGATGTCAATGAGGAGATCAAACGGGCTACTGTTCAGGAAACGTATGAAAGTATCTTGCAAGACCTGCACCAAGCCGTCTCCATTTTGCCAGATACTGCTGCTTATAAGACACGGCCATCCAAAGCTGCCGCGCTGGCATTGCTGGCACGTGTTTACCAGACCATGGGTCAACCAGCTGAGGCATTAAATGCAGCCGATCATTGTTTGACGATTGACGATGGGTTGCTTGACTACCGCCTATTCAAGACACCATCAGCAGGAAGTTTTCCATTTACGGGGCAAAACCAGGAAGTACTGTTTCTTTCCTTGATGAGCCGGTCTAATCTGCATGCCGAAGTAAACCCGCATTTTATTGCAAATTACCAGGACACAGACCTGAGAAAATCATTATTTTTCTACGCACTGACAAAAACCAGCAAAGGTTTTTGCGGAAGTTATGGAGGTAGTTACTATCTTTTCGCTGGTATGGCTACAGATGAAGTTTACCTCATAAAGGCTGAATGCCAAGTCAGGTTGGGTCAATCTAAAGAAGCCCTGCTTACCCTGCAGCAGCTGCTCCATAACCGCTATGTAGCAGAAGCGCTGCCAAGCTTAAACAACCCAGAAGACCCAGCAGCAGTATTGCAGCTCGTCCTGGACGAACGACCAAAAGAACTCTATGGCCGGGGCCTGCGCTGGACTGACCTGCGGAGACTCAATACCGAAGGACGCGCTATCCATTTGTCGCATACCTATCAGGGAAACGTCTATCAACTGGAACCATCTTCTCCCCGTTATACCTGGCCTATTCCGGCTATAGAACTGGCTTTTCATCCGGATATGCCCCAAAACACCCGATAATATGTCATTCACTCATTTATTAACCAACATACGTAGCAACATGAAAAAGTTTAAAAAAATCAGTTACAGTTTATTTTTAACCATCCTTGTATCCGGGTGGAGCAGACCGCTTGAAAGTGCCGGTCATAAAAGCAAGGATATCGTCAGTTATTTTTTTACCTACGATGCCGACGGGGAATTAATCTATCCATTTTCAATTCCTCCCACCGTATTACCTTCCATTCCAGCAGGTCCACTTATTATTCCATATTATGCTGAATATTCATCCTATTATTATAACATGACTGTCAGCCCGTGGCGGTATGAGCCGGACGGATACCTTCTAGGCATTTATTATGGTCCTGTAGATTATGGTGACAATTGACAAATACGATGAAAACATTACAAAAACACCCATTTTACGGAAATGATTTGGAAACCTATTTACCATATTTCCTCAAAAAACTTCAGCATATTAATGCAGTCCCACCCGCGGCATGGGATAGGCTCAGACCTTGTATGGAACTCGTATCCTGTATAAAGGGACATCCCTTGCGAAACCGGCCTGGTGATTTTTACTTTGTATGTAAAGGCTTGCTGAAAGAAGAATACGATCAGCACGGTAAACTAACCATTACTCGTTTTATCAAAGAAGACGACCCGTTGTTTATTACCCTGAATTCCTACCAAGGTTTCCTCATAGCCGTCGAAGATTGTACCCTGCTGCGCCTCAGCCGGGAGAACTATCTTGCGCTTCGTACGCATTTTCCGATTATCGGAATGCGCTTTGATGAGCTGATGGAGGAGTGGTATGAAGTGCTAAACCTTCGTATTGGATTGATTGCCCTACCGATTAAAAACAGATTTTCAGCGTTCAAAAGAGCATTTCCGCGTCTTTCAACCCGGATATTAAAAAAAGACATCGCCCGCTATCTGGAAATTAATAGCACTTATTTTAGCGAGATTCAATAGCTATCGCACAATCCCCTATCCCGACTTCGGAAAACTGATGAAATTCCTTCGGTTTTCCGAAGTTATTTCATCGGTTTTCCGAACTTCGATTACCGCCCTCCCCCCTTAACTTAGCCTTAGTTAAAACATTGTTTCACAGCAGGCTGCTGCCTGACCGGTTTTTTTATTTATTCATCAGCAACTGATGTCCCGAAGCCTGGGTGCGGCGAGGGATAGTGGGT